>DATGMF010000043.1:0-16036 GCA_035293765.1 Ktedonosporobacter sp. | reverse complement strand
CAGGCTCAGCAGCAACCAGTGTTCCTCTTCCCCCAATTGGAGCAGACACGCTCGCAGGAGCGGTCCCCGCTCCAGATCGAAGGGACGACGCGCAAGCTGCTGACACACCTGCTGGGCCAGGGTGACCCGCTGCGGCTGGGCAACAGCCCTCAGGTCCACGATGAGCAGAGGCAGCACCGCCTGCGCCGCGATCCGCTGCACCGGCTGGCCTTGCTGGCTCACAAAGCTGGTACGCAGACTCTCATGCCGCCGCAGCAAGGCTTGCACGCTCGCGATCAGGGCAGCAGGATGCAGCCGACCTTGCAAACGCCAGAGCGCGGGAATGGTGTAGAACGCACTGTCGGGACTCAACTGCTCCAGGAACCAGAGCCGTTGCTGGGCAAAGGAGAGCGGCAGCTCGGGGACCTGTTCACGAGCCACGGCACGCAGCGGCAGCTCGGAGACTATTGCCTCACGCCAGCGGAGCTGCTCTAGCTGGGGAGCCAGTTGGGCGATGGTGGGATGCTCAAAGAGAGTGTGCAAGGGGAGCGCGACTTGCAAGCTCGTGCGCAGCCGCGAGACCAGCCGCGTTGCCAGTAGCGAATGGCCGCCCAGCTCGAAGAAGTTGTCCTGGCGACCCACCTGGCTGCGTCCCAGCAAGCTGGCCCACATCCCTGCCAGGATCTCTTCCAATGGGCTGGCCGCGGCTGAATCCACGTCTGTATTGCCGGGAAACGCCTCTGGCAGGGGAAGGGCTTGTCGATCCAGCTTGCCATTGCGCGTCAAGGGGAGCTGGTCCAGCACCAGAATGTGAGCGGGCAGCATATACTCTGGCACTTGCCGCTGCAAATACTGTCGCAGTTCCGTGCCAGAGGGGGGTGTTGAAATCTCTGAAGGCGTTACATAGGCAACCAGATACTTTGCAGCAGCCTCCTCACGAACAAGCACTACCGCTGTACGCACGGCTGGATGGCGACTGAGGATCGTTTCGATTTCTCCCAGTTCAATGCGGTAACCCCGGATCTTAACTTGGTGATCAATCCGTCCCAGAAACTGGAGATTGCCATCAGGCAGGTACCGCGTCAAATCACCGGTTCTGTACAGTCGTTCTCCTGGAGAAGATGCAAAAGGATGAGGGACGAAGCGTTCGGCAGTCAAATCAGGGCGAGCCAGATAGCCACGAGCCAATCCACGACCACCAATATAGAGTTCACCAGGTATCCCTACAGGGACAAGCTGTAAGTGCTTGTCCAGCACATAAAACTTTGTATTGTCGATGGGGCATCCAATGGGAGGCAATGGCGGCCACATCTGAGGCGTACCAGTTAGCATATAGGATGATACAGCATGGCATTCGGAGGGACCGTACTCATTATGAAGCCGACAGATGGGTACGCTCTCAAAGAAGCTTGCTACCGGCGCGGTAATCTGGAGTTGTTCACCTGCGGTAACCACCTCGCGCAGGGAGACCGGAAGCTGCCCGCCATCGGCGACAGCACATTCAGCAAGCTGTTGGAGAACGACAACCGGCACGAATAGCCGCTCAATGGCCTCGTCGATCACCAGAGTGAGCATTGCCACCGGGTCACGTCGCAAACCTTCAGAGAGCAGAACCAGTGTTTGACCAAAGCCCAGAGTGCAGAATATCTCCTGGGGAGCAACATCAAAGTTCATCGAGGCAAATTGCAATGTGCGCGCACCGAGAGAAAGCTGCGAGCTGCGCTGCTGCCATATGAAAACATTGACGAGGGCGGCATGGGGCATGGCTATCCCTTTGGGAGTACCTGTGGAGCCTGAAGTATAAATAATATAAGCCAGGTTGGCACCATGAAGATGGGAAGCAGGACGCCTGCTATTCTGCGCGACAATTGTCTGCCAGGCTGTATCCAGAAACAGTACGGTAGAATCCCCATCTGGCAAGCGTCCAGCCAGAGATTGTTGAGTAATCAGCACTGGAGCCCGGGTATCGGCAAGAATAAAAGCCAGCCGCTCCTGGGGATAGGCTGGGTCTAAGGGGGCATACGCCCCACCGGCTTTGAGAATACCCAGAACGCCTATGATCAACTCGATAGAACGCTCCAGGCAGATGCCCACAGGAACGTCAGGTCCCACGCCTACCTGTTGCAGAAAGTGAGCGAGCTGATTGGCGCGAGTATTAAGCTCGCTATAGGTACACTGTTTGCCCTCAAAGACTAGCGCCACTGCATCAGGCACATGCTCCGCCTGTTGTTCAACCAGCTCGTGCAAGCACATATCAAGAGGACAATCTCTTTCTACCCTGTTCCAGATGTGGAACTGCTCCTGCTCTCTCTCTGTTAGAAGCGGTAACATCGAGAGGTGCTGTTCGGGCTGCGTCGCCATTGCAGCCAGTATGCGCCGGTAGTGACCCACCATACGGCGAATAGTGCTTGCGTCGAACAGATCAGTATTATACTCGACCATGCCACTCACCCCCCCGGCACTTTCCCATAGCGAGAATAAAAGATCAAATTTCGAGGTGCCGTTCTGGGTGAGCGAGAGATGCAACTTTAGCCCCGAGATTTCCAACGGTTCATAGGGAGCATTTTGCAACACCAGAACGACCTGGATCAGCGGATTCTGGCTGAGATCGCGCTGGGGATGGAGCTCCTCAACAAGCAACTCAAAAGGAATATCCTGGTGAGCATAGACTTTCAGCGCGACCTCTCGTATCCTATGCAAGTACTCGCGCACGGTTGGATCACCTGAAAGGTTGACGCGCAATACGAGCGTATTGGCAAAAAAGCCGATCAGTGGCTCTAGCTCGCTGCGCGTGCGGTTGGCAATCACTGTGCCTACTCCAAAATCGTCTTGCCCACTATAACGAGCAAGCAGTGCGGAGAACCCGGCCTGCAACGTCATAAACAGCGTCACACCTTCGCGCTGACTCAATACATTCAACCGGCTTGTCACTTCTGGAGAGAGAGAAAAAGGTTCAGAGGCGCCGGCAAAGGTTTGTGCGGTCAGACGAGGCCGGTCGGTGGGCAAAGCGAGTGGCGGCAGGTCAGCTAATCGTTCCTTCCAGTACGTCAACCGTTCAGTCAGTACAGCGCCTGTCAACCAATTGCGCTGCCACAGAGCGAAATCGGTATATTGAAGTGCCAACTCAGGAAGCGGAGAAGGACGACCATCGCTAAAAGCGGTATAGAGCGCTCCCAGTTCGCGAAAGAGGACCCCCAACGACCAGCCATCCGCAATAATGTGATGAAGAGAAAGCAGCAGGAGGTGTTTCTCAGTTGCCAGACGCAGGAGATGCACGCGCAGCACCGATCCATGAGCCAGATCGAAAGGACGTCGGGCTTCTGCTAGAGAAAGGCGTTGTACTTCTGCTGCGCGTACCTCGCTAGAGAGTAAAGTCAGATCCCCAACAGGCAACGGTATCGGCCTGACCGGGTCGATCAATTGTACAGGATGTTCTTCTCTCAGCTCAAAGCGAGTACGGAGAATTTGATGGCGACGCACCAGTTCACTGAGGCTCTGTTCAAGAACTCTTTTTTGTAGCGGTCCGGTAATTGTAATGGTGCAGGAAGCATTGTAAAAAGGGTTGTCAGGGGTTAATTGATAAAGAAACCAGAGTCCTTGTTGGGTAAAGGAGAGAGGATAAGATTGCGGTTTGGAGACCTTTTTGCGCAATAATTCTGCCAGTAACGCGCGCTTCTGCGTTGACGACAGATCAGAAAGCTGAGAATTGGCAGACATATCCATTCAGTCACTCTCCTGTTCAGAAGCTATTGAGTTGAGCAAGGCGTCGATTTCTTCATCTGAAAGTTGATTAAGCTCCGCCAGTAGCTGCGTTATGTCTGTCTCATGGGCAGGTATAATCAGACCACTTTGCTGCGGAACCATATCTTCCGACCGCTCTTGTCTTAACGCAATAGTCTGAGCCAGCTCAGCTACTCTCGGCTGTTCAAATATCGCTTGTAGAGGTAGGTCCACCTGGAGCATACTCTTTACGCGAGCAGTGACCCGAGCGGCCTGTAAAGAGTGTCCCCCCAACTCGAAGAAGTTGTCGAAGATCCCCACACGCTCTACCCCCAATACCCCTGCCCATATCTCCGCCAACTCTTCCTCCAAAACATTGCGTGGAGGCACATAATGCACTTCCAGTTCTGGGCGATCAGCGGAGGGAGCAGGTAAAACGTTTCGATCCAGTTTGCCATTGGGTGAGAGCGGTAAATGCTCCAGTGTGACCACGGCAGATGGCACCATATATGCCGGAAGCCGGGCTTGTAAATACTGGCGCAACTGGTTTACGCTGAGAGGCATTTCGGGCGCGGGCAGAATATAAGCGACCAGGCGCTTCTCCCCGGGAATATCCTCGCGCACAACTACCACCGCCTCCTTGATACCGGAATGTTGACGTAATACCGCCTCAATCTCGCCTGGCTCAATTCTGAAGCCACGAAGTTTGACCTGATCATCGTTGCGCCCCATAAAATCGAGATTGCCGTCTGATCGATAGCGCACCAGGTCCCCTGTTCTATAGAGGCGCGCCCCTGGCTCGGATGCGCTGTAGCTCCCCGATTCATCATGGGAGCCCGATTCATCATGGGAGGTTCCTACAAACGGATCGGGTACAAAGCGTTCCGCTGTTAGAGCTGGACGGCCCAGATAACCCCGCCCTAGCCCCGCGCCGCCAATATAAAGCTCACCTATTACTCCAATCGGAACCAATTGCATATGCCGATCTACTACATAGACGCGAGTATTTGTTATCGGGCGTCCAATAGCAGGCAGTCCTTGCTCCTCTGACATTGGCGTCACAGTGCCAGAGGTCGCCACAACAGTATTCTCCGTTGGACCATAATTGTTCACAACAAGATATGGCAGCTCTTTGGGCGGTATACGATGCAGCAGATCCCCTCCGGTCAAAAGCACGCGCAATGCAGCAAAAGTCGGTTCGCTAGCCTCATCCTCATCCAGGAAATCCTCTGCCAACGGCGTCGGCAGAAAGCTTATTGTGATAGACCGCAGCGCCATCCACCGCCGCAAAGCTGACAGTGAATGTCGTACGTCGTTCTCCACAAAGCACACTGTTGCGCCTGTTGCCAGATACGGCCAGATCTCCCAGGCTGCCGCGTCGAAACTCACGCTGGCAAGCTGCGTTGCTCGGTCCTGTGGAGTAACATTGAAAGTCTGCTGATGCCAGCGGATAAGGTTGCAGAGCCCTTGATGTGTAATCTGGACTCCTTTCGGCCTCCCCGTGGAACCAGAGGTATAAATCACATACACCTGATTTTCTGGCTCACTTCTCTTGAGGAGATTATTGACAGGTTGCCGGGCGAGAAATTCCTGTTCATCTGCACGGTCCAGGAAAAGCAGATATCTTCCTGCTTTCCCCTGTATCATACTTTTGCTGGCGGCAATGCTTGTCGTTATTAACGTCGTAATACAGGCATCCTGCAACATATACTCGATCCGGTCGGCAGGATAGGAGGGGTCAAGAGGCACGTAGGCCGCGCCTGCTTTGAGAATCGCCAGCAGGCTAATCACCAGAGCGGGCGAGCGTTCCAGCAATACTCCCACAAGGCTTTCCGTCTTTACTCCCATATGGCAGAGATAATGCGCCAGGCGATTGGCTCGCCGGTTCACCTCTTCATAGGTCACATGCTCATCCCCATAGGTAAGAGCGACCGCATCGGGACCAGGTTCCACCTGTTGTTCAAATAGCTCATGCACACATCGTTTGTCGGCGCAATCCTTTTCAGTGGCATTCCATTCTCCCAAAAGCAGATGTTTTTCTGTTGCTAGCAGGAGGTCTACGCTGGTAATTTCCGTTTCCGGTTGGGCGACCACTCCGGCCAATACTCGCTGGTAGTGCTGCGCAAGCCGTTGAACCGTCTCCGGCTTGAAGAGGTCCCGATTGTATTCTAATATGCCCTCCAGCCGCTCCTCAGTTTTGACAACTTCTAACGTCAGGTCGAACTTGGCGGTGCCATTACCCTCATAAAAAGTCTGCAATCGGAGTTGAGGGAATGCAGAAGAGACCCGGGGCTGGTTTCGCAAGGAGAAGAACACCTGACACAAGGGAGCGTAGCTCAAACTACGTTCCGGCTGTACCATCTCCACCAGTTGTTCAAAAGGCAGCTCCTGGTGCTCATAAGCGCCCAGTGCGGTCTCGCGTGTCCTCCCCAGCAATTCCCGAAAAGTGGGACGGTTTGATAGATCCACCCGTAATGGCAACGTATTGACGAAGAAGCCAATTATCCCCTCTGTTTCTTCCCGGGTGCGGTTGGCTACAGGCGAGCCTATGATCAAATCGTCTTGCCCGCTATAACGCCCCAACACAAGAGCAAAAGCTGCCAGCAGTGTCATAAACAGGCTTACACCCTCATGCCGGCTCAGGCTGACGATGTTCCGCGCGAGATCAGGAGGAACCATAAAGGTGTGGGTGGCTCCCCGAAAGCTTTGTACCGCCGGACGAGGATAGTCAGTGGGCAGGGCCAGCAGAGTTGGAGCCATTAGCAGTTGCTGTTGCCAGTAGGCCAGACGCCGGCTGCGTGCTTGCCCCTGTAACCATTGATGCTGCCAGAAAGCATAGTCGGCATACTGGAGAGGAAGGTCGGGTAAAGATGGCTCCTCTCCGACAATTATGGCTCGATAGCTAGCAGCCAGCTCGCGCAAGAGGATATCCATAGACCAGTCATCGGTAATGATATGGTGCAGGGTGAGCAACAGCCAGTGTTCGCTATCACTTAGCCGTAGCAAACGGGCACGTAGCAGTGGCGCTCGCCTCAAATCGAAGGCGGTACGCGCCTCCTCAGATCGTAATTGCCGTAACTGTTGTTCCCAGGTAGCGGCAGGTACGCCAGTCAGGTCTACGACCGGCACAGGGAGGCACAGCGCGGAGGCAATAATCTGCGAAGGTTGACCATCCTCGGCCAAAAAGCAGGTACGAAATATAGCATGTCGCTCGACTAAGATGTGAAAACTCTGTATCAGCGCGTCAACCCGCAACTCGCCTTGCAAATGCCAGACTACTGCCACATTATAGAGTGGGTTGCCCGGCGCTAACTGGTCGAAAAACCACAAACGCTGTTGTGCAGAGGAAAGGGGAGCCACAACACCGCGCGGCATTGGTTGTAGTGTCGAATCTTGCTCCCCTCGTTCCCACCTGGCGGTTTCGATTTGCTGCGCCAGTTGAGCGAGCGTTGGCGCAGCAAAGACCGTGCGTAGCGGCACATCGACGTGAAACACGGAACGCACCCGCGCAAGCATACGCATAGCGAGCAGTGAATGGCCTCCCAGATCAAAGAAATTCGTCTGCGCTGCAAGCTGCTCTTGCTCAAGGATATCAGCCCAGATATCCGCCAGCACCTCTTCGAAAAGCGTCAAAGGAGCTGTGGAGGTTGCTACCTCCCAGTTGCGGGCGACCTGGAACGGCAGCGCGGCCCGATCCAGCTTGCCGTTAGCCAGCAAAGGGAAGTGCGATAACGCTATCACCAGGGAAGGCAGCATATAGGTGGGCAGGCGATTGCGCAAGTTCTTACGCAGTTCATCAAGAGTAACCCCTGACTCCTTTGTGGGGACGATGTAAGCCACGAGCCGTTTGTTACCCTGAGCATCCTCTTTTACCAGGACGGCAGCTTCCTGGATACACGGCTGCTCGGTCAGCGTTTTTTCAATCTCTTGCAACTCAATACGAAATCCCCGTAACTTGATCTGCGTATCAACGCGACCCAGAAATTCGAGAACCCTCTCCTTCTTCATGACCAGACGAGCGAGATCCCCCGCTTTATAAAGGCGGCTCCCGGGCTCTTGACTGAAAGGGTCCGGTAAGAAATAGCCAGCCGTCAGATCAGCTTGCCGGTAATAGCCCCGCGCTAAGCCTGCTCCCCCGATATATACTTCTCCTGTCGCACCAATAGGAACCGGTTCCATACAAGAATCAAGCAGATAGATCTGGGTGTTAGCGATAGGCCGACCGATAGGAACCCGCTGGTCTGGGACTTCCCCTTCACAGGTCCAGAAGGTCGCGTAAATGGTACATTCAGTAGGTCCGTAGAGGTTGGACACAACGATATGCGGTGGCAGAGTAGCGCTGGCACGCGCTAGCAAATCAGAGAGCAATTCCTCACCCGCGCAAAAGATATGCCGAAGGCTCTGACAATGCGTGATGAACGGTTCCTCAAGCAAAAGGCGCAGCATTGTGGGAACTACCTGCAGGATGCTGATCTCCTCCTGCATAACAGCCTTCACCAGGTAAGCACTCTCCTGGTGGCCGCCAGGGCGCGCCATAACCAGGCAGGCGCCAACAAGCAGAGGAGCGTAGAACTCCACGACAGAGGGATCAAAGCTGAACGGCGTCTTTTGAAGCACTCGATCAGTTTCAAAGAACGGAAAAGCCTCCTGTATCCAACACAGATGATTACTAAGGGCGTAATGCGCAATCATCACTCCTTTGGGTTGACCTGTTGAACCAGATGTATAGATGACATATGCCAGATTCTGGGGATCTACCCGGCACATTGGAGCGGAAAGAGGATTATCAGTGATAGCGGACCAATGAGTTTCCAGGCTGAGTACGTCGAGCGGCTGAGCGGTAAACAGCTCGCTACAGCGTTTCGTAGTCAGCAGTACTCTGGCTTGCGCATTGGTTAGCATGAAGATGAGGCGCTCGGGCGGATATTCAGGATCAAGCGGGACGTAGGCGCCACCGGCTTTGAGTACACCGAGCAGGCATACCACCAGCTCGATTGAGCGCTCCAGGCAGATACCGACCACAACCTCCGGTCCAACCCCTCTTTGTCGCAGAGACCAGGCCATTTGATTAGCCAGATCATTCAATACGCAATAAGTCAGGTGCTGATCTTCATATACGACTGCGGTCCGATCCGGTGTCCGCGCCACCTGTTCCTCAAATAATTCATGCACACTCCGCTGATTGGCAAAATCCCTCCGGGTGGCATTCCACTCCTCCCAAACGCGATACCTTTCAACTCCTGGCAACTGAGAAGAGGCCCTGGAAAGCTCCTCATCACGCAAGCGCGCGCTCTGTTCCATCGATCAGGCTCCTTCTCGTTTCTAGCAATGGTTGGCATGCTTTCATGCTTTTTGGCCCCCTTTTCGCATTCAGACTTTTAAATTTACCAGGTCAGGAGAAAATTTTAATTGATCAACAGCGACAATGCGTAATTCGCAGGTATAGCGATTTCCTTCACTATCGGCAAGCCAGCTATGCTCAGGATCTGGCAGCATTTCCGTAACAACGATGATAGCCTCCTCAGCGTTGGCCTCGCTGGCCTGACGGATGGCTTTGGCGAAAATCTCATTCGAGATAGGGCTGTCTCTATCGATATAGTAGGGCTTTCTCTCGTTCGGCACGCGTACAAATAGGAAGCGCGGCATCTCGTGGGTTCGCGCCCAGCGCCGCATACCCACAAAACATTCCAGGGTATCTGGCTGGAACGCCCAGGAAAGCTCCGTGGCAGTAAAGCGCCAGGTTTCGCGGCAGACGACGAGTCGATCAATCGTGACGCGGGGCGTATGAGGTGCGGGAGCAAGTATTTTGCAAGCATCACATACCTGGAAAGAGAGCATGCCATCAAAAATCTCTAACAAATGAAATTGTTCTCGCCCGTCGCGCGTACAGACAACAAGTTCTCCCTCTTGCTCCTGCAGAACAAGCTGGCCGATAGGCAGCGCCCGACCAGGCGGGACATTGCCACTATCTACACTAAACATGAGACGCCAGTCTTTCGCGAGCGTAAAAGCGGGATGTGAACGTTTAACAGGCATCACATGTCGAGGAAAAATCGGCACAATGCGCGGCTCAGGCATGTCGGTCGCCATCACCTGCAATAAATCTGATGGCGTGGGGTGCAAAGAGGCCATGAGAATGGTATCGAGAGTATTTAAGCTTTGATGGAGCTCACCCAGCACCAGCTGGTACTCGCCACGAAGAATGGCTTCCGGGTCAGTTGCGCTAATCATCATATCCGGCGTATGCTGGCAGGCCGAGCGCCAACCTGCACAAGGAGCGTCAAAGATTTGCTGTACTCGCTGCCGGAGATCCTGGCTGGTATAGTAAACGTGGCGCTGACCAGGTGGAAGCTCCAGTAACGCGGCCCAGAGGTTCTGGAATTCAGTCTCCAGAGCTCCAATGGGCCTCTGACCCGGCTCAGAAGGTAGCAGTGGCTGTATCCAGGACCAGAAGGTTGCGAAATCAACAACAGGTGAGCCTGATTTCTGTGTGAGCTTTCCGTAGACTTCTCTGAAAGCCTGGAGATAAAACTGAGCGGCGGCGTGGGTAAACCAGCGTGCGCTTGTGAGAAGCAGCGCCAGGGGCCGCCCTAGCTCTTGCAAGAGCGCAGGTCCCAGCGTGAGTTCGATATCGCGTTGGCAATCTTCATAAACCAGTGTTCGAGCTGCGTAGACCTTCCCTGCCTCCCTGGTGGCGCTCTTCTTTGTAAGCTCGGTGAAGGTCGCTTCCAGACGTTCCAACGCGCGATTAAGTTGCTCTACATTCCCGGCGGCCTCAGCAACAGCCTGGCGGGCGTTCTCAAGCTGATCAAGCGGACGCAGCGCATCCTGACGCAGCGATTCCGGCGCAACCGGCGTAAGTTGCCTGCGCAGAGCTGCTTCGGGATACCATTCTTCCATCGGCACATCAAAAGTCCAGCTAATGCGACGTGCCTGACGTAACTGGTCCAGGAGAGCAAACACATCTGCCTCGTTTGCCAACCCTGGACAAGGCATAGCCAGTACTGTCTTAGCCACCTCCCTGGCTGTCCTCTGACCATCACAAGCGGCAAGAACAATGGCAGCCTCGTTTGAGAGCTGGAGGGGACGAGCAAAGGGCATCGACAACTGTGTGCCATTTAAAAAGAGAAATGGCATCAAACGTGGTATTGCCCACGGTAATAATGCCCTGTTCTGAGCCAGTACTTCACCCAGGGCATCAATCGCCCAGGCTTCGAAAAAGACGTGACGAGCGGCAAGTAATTGCTTCCCCGGGGATACAGTACACGCTGCGCCATCAGTAACCCAACGTCCCCATCCTAGCGGACCAAAAAATCCAATGGTGTCATTTTTTGCGCAATATCGCTGCAGATACTTTGCTATCAACTGGGCTTTTTTACGCCGGTCGCGTCCTGGCCTGGAGCTTGCTGGCCCGCGCAGAAATGGTTCAATGCCATTACGCACAGCGCCACGATTTTGCCACATCACCGCTTCGCGAAAGCGCGCGTCCAGAGCCACTTCACGCAGAGTATGCATCGTCTGCTCAGTTGCTCTTGAGAACTGGACCTGCAGTTCGGCGTAAGCTTGCTGCTTTTTGCGGGATATTGCCTGCAGGGCGCTGATACTCTCCTGCACTTGAGCAGGAATGGGCAAAGGCAGTGCAGGGAGCTGTTTCCCTTCTTTGATCTTGCGCTGGAGTTTCAGCAACTGAAGCCGTGCTTCGCCTTGCATCGTGTTTGCTTCTGCGGAAATGAGCGCGAGCGTCTGCTGCCGAAGCTGTTCTGTCTCTGCTTCATATATAAGAAAAAGGTCAGCAGCAGCAGCACAGGCAGGCGCAGCAAGCTGTAGCACTTGTGAGATTGGGAAGCCAGCACCGCGTAACGCGATCCACTGCCACATTGCCCAGCGTTCGTCAGGCAGAGAAATAGAGTGATTACCGGGCTTTTCCAGCGATACTTGCTGCTTGATAGGAATATCTACAGGTTGATTATCCATACAGAGATTTTCCTCATAGCCGTTGTCGGTGGGGGATGCAGGTCTCTCTTTCCTCTGTCTACGGTATCAGATACAGGACAGGCAGCTTTAAGAGGAACATAACCTTAGAGTATAGTATCACATTGACTGCTAGCAGTCAATGTGATACTATACTCCGCGTCATCACGCTCTAATTACTCTACACAAAAGCATTTGTCAGAAAGGGAGCTAAATGAGTGACATTGCTCAACGGATCTTATCTCTTTCTCCTCATCAAAGAGCACTGCTTGCACAACAACTTCAAAAGAGGGAGAAGACGTCTCAGTCCTTCCCACTTTCTTTTGCACAACAGCAAATCTGGCTCCTTGATCAACTAGAACCAGGCAACCCCAGCTATAATATAACGACTCTGCTGCGTTTTCATGGACATTTGAACAAAGCAGCATTAGAGCAAAGCTTCAACGCTATTGTGCAACGGCATGGGACGTTACGCACCACTTTTACGCTGCAACAAGAGCAACCTGTCCAGATAGTAGCGCCTTCTGCAACGCTCTGGCTGCCCGTGGTCGATCTGAGTAACCTGGATGAGCATGAACGGGAACTTGAGGTACAACGTCAAGCCAAGAGGGAAGCTCGCCATTCTTTTAACCTGGCGCAGGGACCCCTGTTAAGAATAAGCCTCTATAGGTTGAGCAATAAAAAACATGTTCTTTTCTTGAATATCCATCACATTATCTTCGATGGCTGGTCGCTTACTATTCTGCAGCAAGAATTGGCGGCAACATATACGGCTATACTTAATGGGGAGGGCTCCCCGTTGCCGCCTCTGCCTATCCAGTACGTGGACTATGCGCTCTGGCAACGACAATGGCTCCAGGGCGCTGTGCTTGAACAAGAGATGTCCTACTGGCGCCAGCAACTGGCCGGAGCGCCCACACGCCTGGAGCTTCCCACTGATCGACCACGGCCAGCCATCCAGACCTACCACGGAGCTCTGGAAACGCTGACGCTCTCTCCGACGCTCGTGGAACAGTTGAGGAACCTGAGTCGTCAAGAAGGGGTGACCCTTTATATGACGCTGCTGACGGTTTTCCAGCTCCTGCTATCGCGTTGGAGTGGGCAAGTGGATCTCGTTGTTGGAACTCCCGTTGCTAATCGCAATCGAACCGAGATCGAGGAGCTGATCGGCTTTTTTGTAAATTCGCTGGCGCTGCGTACCGACCTCTCAGGCGATCCGTCTTTTCGCGAGTTGCTAGGACGGGTGCGCAAGAGCACGCTGGAAGCCTATGCGCACCAGGAACTCCCTTTTGATAAATTGCTAGAAATGCTCAGCCCAGAACGCGACTTGAGCCACACTCCTTTGTTTCAGGTTTTTTTCAACATGATCAACCTCCCAGCACAAACACCTGTATGGCCTGGCCTCAGCGTCGATCTCTCTGAGCCAGACAACGGCGGGGCAAAATTTGACCTGACGCTTTACGTCATTGAGAGAGACGGGGATATCCGCCTGGAGCTGAGCTATAATCGAGACCTTTTTGATCAGCCACGCATGTGCGAAATGCTTGCACAGTTCGCTCTTCTGGCATCACAAATTTTGCATGCCGAAGAAAAAATCTCCCACTTCTCATTGGTAACCTCCAACGCACTCGCTGCTTTGCCCAACCCGACCCTCCCGCTCTCGGATCGCTGGGAGGGCAGCGTATGCCGCATGTTTGAACAACAGGTTCGGCAGAGCCCCGACCGTCTTGCTATTGTAGACTCGATAGAATCGCTATCATACCAGGAACTTAACAGGCGCAGTAATCGTATCGCCCATTATCTGCAAGCATCCGGTATCACCCGAGGCGATGTCGTGGCCCTCTACGCGCATCGGAGCCTGCCACTGGTCGAGGCGGTGCTCGGAATCCTCAAAGCAGGCGCAGCCTTCCTTATTCTCGACCCGGCCTATCCGGTGGCACGATTGATTGAATACCTGGCTATGGGAAATATCCGCGGTTTTTTATACATGGAAGCCGCGGGAGCACTTCCCTCCGCGCTGGAGCAGCTTCTCTCCACTACGTCCTGTACCTGCCAATTGCGTCTTCCAGAGCATACCACTATCCTGGAGACGGCACTCGCAGCTTTTTCCGCAGAGAATTCCGCGGCAGAGGTGGGTCCCGATGACCTGGCATGCCTCACGTTTACTTCTGGCTCGACAGGACGCCCAAAGGGGATTCTCCAGCGGCATGGGCCTTTATCTCATTTTCTTCCCTGGCAAAAGCAATACTTTAGTCTCCAGGAAGCCGAACGCTATAGCATGCTCTCGGGCCTCTCTCACGATCCTTTGCAACGAGAAATTTTCACCCCGTTGTGCCTGGGCGGCACAATCTGCATTCCCTCGCCAGAGCATATGGGAACGCCTGGCTGGCTGGCCCAATGGATGCAGCGAGAAGCCATCAACATTGCCCATCTAACGCCCGCTATGATGCAGATTCTGACCCAACCAGCCTCAGGCGTCTCTCGCCCCGGCTTTGAGCTTCCCGCTTTACGCCATGCCTTCACTATTGGCGATAAACTTACCAGACGCGATGTATCCAGACTATATGAAATGGCCCCGGCTGTTAGTTGTATGAATGCCTACGGTTCCACCGAAACACAACGGGCAGTCGGCTATTTTGCTATACCCAGAATAGATTTGAGCATATCTGATAGCTCCGCTGTAGAGAGCAGAGACAAAGAAATATTTCCCCTGGGGCGCGGATTACGGGACGTCCAACTGCTCGTACTTACCGCAACACAGACCTTAGCCGGTATCGGTGAACTGGGAGAGATTTATATTCGTAGCCCTCATTTAGCCAGAGCATACCTGGATGATGAGCTGCTGACCCGGGAACGCTTCATCACCAATCCATTTACTGGCAGAGCCGGAGATCGGCTTTACAAAACGGGAGACCTGGGCCGTTACCGATCAGACGGGAATGTGGATTTCGCGGGGCGTAACGATCAACAAGTCAAACTGCGGGGCTTTCGCATCGAACTGGCTGAGATCGAAACGACGTTACAGCGCCATCCTGCTGTTCAAGGAGCGGCAGTAATGGTCCGAGAGGACGTCCCTGGACACCAGCACCTGGTAGCATATATCGTACCTGCGCAGGCACAATCATTGACGTTGCTGGCGAGAGAACTGCGCGCTTTTTTGACAACACGGCTCCCAATGTATATGGTACCATCGACCTTTGTACCATTGGAGGCACTGCCGCTTACCCCCAATCATAAGCTGGACTTCCGCGCTCTGCCCGTACCGGAAACCGCACTCTCTAAATCCGAGGCTACCGCTATCACAAAAACAGCAACAGAAGAGATAGTAGCGGGAATATGGGCCAGGCTCCTCGGGTTGGAGGAGGTTGGCGTGGATGAGAATTTCTTCGAATTGGGTGGACACTCACTCCTAGCCACTCAGCTTATAGCGCGTATCTCCGAGACATTCCAGCGCGATGTGCCACTACGCACGCTATTTGAAGCCCCGACGGTTGCGGGATTAGCCAGGCACATTGAGCAACAAAGCAGTAGTGACGGGTCTCTCAAGAAACAGGCCATCATACCCCTGCCCCGAGAGAGCTATCGCGCTCGCCTGGAAGAATCTGCTCACTTCCAGCCTTCAGACCAGGTAACTGGCGATATATATTTGTTTCCGGCCTCATTTGTGCAGGAGCGTTTCTGGTTTCTCCATCGATTTGAACCAGGGAATGCAGCCTATACGCTTATGGCAAAAATACGTATACAAGGAAAGCTCAATTTGAAGTCCCTGTATTGGAGTATTCGCGCCCTGGTACAACGTCACGAAATCTTGCGCACAACTCTTGTGGATGTGAATGGTCAGTTGATGCAGGCCATTACTTTGCGCGTGACCCCCCCACTGACCGTGGTGGATCTCGGTGGATTGCACGAGATGGCACGCCAGGCTCAGCTTGAGCAACATACACGGGAGGAGGCGCAACGCTCGTTTGATCTGGCTCGCGGTCCGCTCTTCTCCCTGACCCTGCTTTGTTTGAGCAGCGAACAGCATATGCTTCTATTCTCGATCCACCATAGCATCGCAGACGCCTGGTCGGCAGATGTTTTTTTCCATGAATTGAATATCCTCTATACCGCATTTTGTGAGGGGACCCCTCCACCCCTCCCGGAACTTCCACTGCAGTACGCCGATTATGCGATGTGGCAACGCAACTGGTTGCAGGGGGACGCTCTCAATCGACAACTCACCTACTGGAAAACGCAGCTTGCCGCAGCCCCGGCCCTGCTGGCCCTGCCCACCGACCATCCTCGCCCTCCCCTGCAAAGCTCGCGGGGAGCACGTCAGCCCTTTCACCTCTCCGCTGCCTTGACCACCGCCTTGCAACAGCTC
>DATGMF010000042.1:0-3292 GCA_035293765.1 Ktedonosporobacter sp. | reverse complement strand
GCTTGCGCGTCGTCCCTTCGATCTGGAGCGGGGACCGCTCCTGCGAGCGTGTCTGCTCCAATTGGGGGAAGAGGAACACTGGTTGCTGCTGAGCCTGCATCACATCATCACCGATGGCTGGTCGATGAACATCCTGTGGCGCGATCTGGCGGCAGGGTATCGAGCGGCGCTCACCCGGGAGTCGGTGCAGCTCCCTGCGTTGCCGGTGCAGTATGCTGACTACGCGCTCTGGCAGCGGGAGTGGTTGCAAGGAGAGGTATTGAGGCGGCAACTGGCCTATTGGCAAGAGCGGTTGCAAGGCGCGCAGACGCTGATGGCTCTGCCGAGCGACCATCCGCGTCCGGCGGTGCAGCGGTTCCGCGGAGCCAGCCATGCTTTCACGCTCTCAAGGGAACTGACCCGGGGACTGTGGGCGCTGAGCCGAGGGGAGGAAGTGACGCTGTTTATGACGCTGCTGGCGGGCTTTGCAGTGCTGTTGTCGCGTTACAGTGGGCAGCGAGACCTGGTGATCGGGATGCCCATTGCCAACCGGACGCGCGAGGAGATCGAGGAGGTGGTCGGCTGCTTCGCCAACGTCTTACCTCTGCGCTTTGATCTCTCGGGCAATCCGCGCTTCCGAGACTTGTTAAGACGGGTGCGCGAACTGACCTTGCAAGCCTATGTCCATCAGGACCTGCCTTTTGAGCAACTGGTGGAAGTGCTCCAGTTGGAGCGCGATTTGAGCCGCAATCCGCTTTTTCAGGTCACGTTTCAGACCCAGAATGTTGCCGGAGAGCCGATTGAACTGGCTGGACTGAACGCCTCCCCGTTGCTGCTCGAAAGCGAAATCGCCAAATTTGATCTCTCGCTCTACATAGAGGAAGATACTACTCAGTTGAGCGGTATTCTCGAATACAGCACGGACCTGTTTGAGCCGAGCACCAGCAAGCGTATGATCGGCCATTATCTGCGTTTATTGGAAGGTATTGTTGCCCAACCTGAGCAACGTCTCTCACATTTGCCACTCTTAACGGACGCAGAGCAGATGCAACTGGGCTCCTGGAATACAACTCAGGTGGTGTATCCTCGCGATGCGTGCCTGCATACCCTTTTTGAAGAGCAGGTGAAGCAGAGACCCGATACGGTGGCGCTGGTGTTCGAGCCGGAGCAGGTAACCTATCATGAACTGAATATGCGCGCCAATAAGCTGGCATCTTTCTTGCGTGCAGCAGGAGTAGGCCCTGAAGTGCTGGTTGGCATGTGTATAGATCGCTCATTGGAGATGATGGTTGCGCTGCTGGCTATTCTCAAGGCTGGCGGCGCATATCTTCCTCTGGATGCCAGGTATCCTATTGAGCGTATTGCCTTCATGCTTACCGACGCCCGGGTCTCGATATTGCTTACTCAGGAACATCTTTTAGAACAGTTAAGCGGGTTGCAGGTCGCCAGGATTTGTCTCGAACAGTTTTGGGCCGGCGCTATAGACGCTGGCGAGAATTCACCAACCTCCATTCGTGAAGCCAATGCTGAGAATCTGGCCTATGTTATGTATACTTCCGGCTCAACGGGCACATCCAAAGGCGTAAGCATCACACATCGCAATGTGACTCGTCTGGTCAAAGAAACCAACTATGCCTCCCTTACTGCTGAAGAGATCTTTTTGCAATTTGCCCCTATTTCCTTTGATGCCTCCACCTTTGAGATTTGGGGAGCCTTGCTCAATGGGGGGCGGCTGATTGGGATGGCAAAGGAGACCGCGCTTGATCCGCAAGCGTTTGCCGGGACTCTGCGCAGGCACCAGGTCACGACCCTGTTTGTGACCACAGCTCTTTTTAATCAATGCGTTAAGGAAGTGTCAGACATCTTTCAGCCATTAAGGCAGATACTTTTTGGTGGTGAGGCGGTCGATCCGCAATGGGTGCGTGAGGCTCTGGTTCATGGCGCGCCAGAACGGCTACTGCATGTGTATGGGCCAACAGAAAATACCACCTTCTCTTCCTGGTATCTAGTACATGAGGTGGCAGAAGGTGCTGGAACGGTACCGATTGGTCGCCCAATTGCTAATACACAATTGTATGTTCTGGATCAGTGTTACCATCCGGTGCCTGTTGGTGTGCGGGGAGAACTCTATGTTGGAGGTGATGGGCTTGCGCGTGACTATTTGAACCGCCCCGATCTAACTGCTGAGAAGTTTGTTCCTGATCCTTTCAGTACACAACCAGGAGCGAGACTCTACCGTACGGGCGACTATGGCTGTTATCGTAGCGATGGTCATCTGGAATTTCTCGGGCGTAGCGACCGACAGGTGAAATTGCGTGGTCACCGCATCGAACTGGACGAGATCGAGGCAGTATTGCGTCACCATCCAGCATTACAGGAGGCGGTTGCGCTGCTGCGCGAAGATGCATCAGGAGATAAACAACTGATTGCCTATGTCGTAGCACAGAGGGAGCAAATTCCTACAACAGCTCAACTTCGTCAACACCTTGCACAACGTCTACCAGAGTATATGCTGCCTGCTCACATTCTGGTGCTGGACCAGCTCCCCTTGACGCGCAATGGCAAGCTGGATCGACAAGCCCTTCCCCTGCCAGAGGCGCTTCCCGGCAATACAGACGTGGACTCAGCCGCGGCCAGCCCACTGGAAGAGATCCTGGCAGGGATGTGGGCCAGCTTGCTGGGACGCAGCCAGGTGGGTCGCCAGGACAATTTCTTCGAGCTGGGCGGTCATTCGCTGCTGGCAACGCGGCTGGTCTCGCGGCTGCGCACGAGCTTGCAGGTCGCGCTGCCCCTGCACACTCTCTTTGAGCATCCCACCATCGCCCAACTGGCTCCCCAGCTAGAGCAGCTCCGCTGGCGTGAGGCAATAGTCTCCGAGCTGCCGCTACGCGCCGTGGCTCGTGAGCAGGTCCCCGAGCTGCCGCTCTCCTTTGCCCAGCAACGGCTCTGGTTCCTGGAGCAGTTGAGTCCCGACAGTGCGTTCTACACCATTCCCGCGCTCTGGCGTTTGCAAGGCTCCTTGCATCCTACTGCCCTGATCGCGAGCGTGCAAGCCTTGCTGCGGCGGCATGAGAGTCTGCGTACCAGCTTTGTGAGCCAGCAAGGCCAGCCGGTGCAGCGGATCGCGGCGCAGGTGGCGCTGCCCCTGCTCATCGTGGACCTGAGGACGGTCGCCCAGCCGCAGCGGGTCACCCTGGCCCAGCAGGTGTGTCAGCAGCTTGCGCGTCGTCCCTTCGATCTGGAGCGGGGACCGCTCCTGCGAGCGTGTCTGCTCCAATTGGGGGAAGAGGAACACTGGTTGCTGCTGAGCCTG
>DATGMF010000041.1:0-122195 GCA_035293765.1 Ktedonosporobacter sp. | reverse complement strand
GTAGCCATCGCCGTTGACATCCGCAAAGGTGAGCGTCACGGGTTGCAGATCCGGCTGTGGTCCGAAGAGGGTCGGACCCTGATAGAGTTTCGTCTTCGCCAGGTCGCCAGGCTGCATCTCAATGATGAAGATATGCCCGTGGAGATTCTCGGCAAGAAAGTGACTCATGCCGCCGTGTCGGACATCCTGGTCACACTGAAACGTCCGCGGATAGCCATACTGCAAGGCATCTTGCTCCCCTTGCCACCAATGCCACAGGGGGGACAGAACTCCTGCAAGCATAAGCGTCGCAAGCATGCCAAGTCCCACAGAATTCAGCCAGTGCAGCCGCCAGTGTGCCTTCCGTCGGGCGGGTCTTGTCTGCGGGTCTGCGGCGGTCTGTCGTGAGGCGCGTTGCACGGGCGGAAGTCCCTGGTGCCTGGTGACACGGATAGCCACCCGTGGCTGTACCGATGTTGGGAGCGTGGTCGCATAGCGGCGCACGCTGCTTGGGGCGCGTCTGGTATAGAGTGCATCATCGTCGAGCACATCAGCAGGGATATACACCGCCTGTCGTCGTAGCTGCTGTGGGGAGTTCCATGCGCTTGTTTGCTTGTTCATGCTCGCACCTCCCTCATATAACAGTCTTCCCGCGATAGATGCGGTCGGCGTCATTGGCAGTGATGAGACCGTCCACAATGGCGCTATTGAGGTCAGTAATCGATTGCTGGTTTTCGTGGCATTCATGGGCCATGTTGTCACAAAAACCATTGTCGTTATGTTCAGGGTAATCGTTCCCCTCATAGGAGACGGCTGGAACGACGTAGTATTCTTCGTCGTCGCGGGACGTTCCAGCCGGTTGTTGTGTGTGACTCATCCCCTTACCTCTGCTTTCCTTCAGTCACATTGACAATCTCTTGTAGTGCCAGTGCTCCCTGGTCAATCGCTGTCAGAAGTGCCGTAACGGCTACTTGGTTCTGATGACAGGCACATGAAGGCTGAGCACAAAAGGGCTGCTCTAATGTATGGATGAGAAACACGGGAACAATCGGCTGAGGCATTTGGGTATCTGTTGGAAACGAAAAAGTTTCAGAGTTCTCTGTGTTCGGTATCGTAAAGCTTTGCATGGTTTGCCTTTCTTGACGTGCGGGGTTCTTGCATGCGAAAATGGCAAACAGAGAACCCCTTGACCTAACTACCGAATTGGGCTTGTGTGTTCTCGCTCGCTGGCCTCCTGGGACGAACAGGGGGCCAGTTCAGTATCACCTCCTTTGATCTTCTCAAGCTGCTGCTTCTGACAACCATGTCCCTCTCCCTGCTTAAACTGCTCTTGTAGTGAGATGAACAGGCGATAGACCTCTACGCTATCCAGGCGTAACCCGTTATCTGCAAGATAAGGGGTATGTTCATCGTTAGCGAGGAGATCCAAGCTCCCATCACTCATTAGGAAAAGGGTGTGCTGTCCTAAGTCAAGCTCGTGAAAAATTGATATGCTCTCCTGTAGGAATAGGTGTTCCATTGCTTTCCCTCATATACATCACTCACTAAAATTGTAACTCAATACTCTCGCCCAGGCTGGCGTGTGAGTAAACTTGGCAATCTTCCGGTCTTATTTTCCTCCATCGGTTTTATTCATCTTTATACGTCTATCTATATTTTACGCGGATTATTACGTAATGTCAATGTTTATTCGGACTAACTTCCTTGCCGTTGACTAAAGACTACTTACCTCGTATAATGTCAGCATCAACTACTTTTTAGGATATATATGCCAGAAAAAAAGACTGAATGGCTCACTGTTGAGCAAATAGCTCAGGAACTAGCTGTTCATCCTGACACCATTCGAGAGTATATTCGAGATGGGCTGCTAATCGCTGTTCAATTAAAGCGCACTTACCGTATTAAGCGGGAAGATTATGAAGACTTCCTGAGACGCCGCCGAACTGGGCAAGGATAAATTTAATCAAACTTCATGAGATCACAGTCCTGTTTAATCGGTCGAAATATTACGGACAGAAACTCCAATTGATAAAAGGGTAAGGCTGGTAGAACTCGATGCCCTTCGATCCCTGTTTGGATCATCAAAAAGATACAGGGAGTTAAGAGCATCAAGGCAGGACTAGCTGTTCGTACATGCAGGGTGTTTAGCCGGCATCTCGGCCATGAAGTCACGTATCAAAGCCTTAATATTCGGGTGATCTAAACATCAATGTATGCTGTACGAATAGTTTTTAATGCACAAACCTTGCCCTAGCCAGGTTGCCTTTATTGCCATAGCTGATACTTGAACCGGAAGCAGGTTAAACAGTTCTTGCACTCAACCACAATGATCTTGACTATTAGACTAGCAAGGAAATCTGATAGATACCCACTGGAGAAGGTTTCCACCCCGTATTTCTATTCCTACAAACCCCTGTCATAAAACACCATAAAAATCAATAAAACGCTAGATTTTCAAACCCTAGTCTGCTATACTTCTTTTAGGTGCCATCACCCTATTTTCCCCTCTGGGATATCCCTGTGCTAGAGGGCTCGTCCCACGCAACGCGCATCATCGTGACTTTCGTGCGTAGTTCAGTGAACCTCTCTGCAATACGAGAGGGCAGCAGACGAAAAAGGAGAACCATGATGTTCGAGATCCGGCCCAAAACCATCCTGACCCTGATGCTCCTGACCCTCGCTCTGACCATGTCTTTTCTCTTTGTAGCCACACCCAGAGCAAGCGCCTCAACCGTTCCCGTGAAGAGTGTCTTGGCAGGCACGCCCAATTTCACGGTGACGGTCGATCCACTCTCGCAAACCAGAAAAAGAGGCACGGGTGCTCCTTATTTCGTGACCATTAATCCTGTAAATGGCTTTAACGGCAGCGTCAAGCTGAGCCTGACAGGTAACATCCCTCCCAACGGCGTGGTTTCGATCTCCCAGCCAGGGCTCGGGCCACTGAACGATGGTGAGGTCGATATTCAGATTTTGAAGCACACGTTTGTCACAGGAACCTTCGCGATGACCATCCATGCGGTTAGCGGCAGCCTGGAGCATGATGTCAATATCAGCCTGACGATTGTCTGATCACCGTCCAGAAACTGCTACTGTACCTGCGACTACCCATCACGCAGATCAGTAAGCTTCTCAAGAAAAGTGGCGCGTTTGCGTAGACTTCGGCCTATGCAAACGCGCCTGTATTACTCGCTACCGCTCATCACATTACGAGATGAACTGCCAGAGGGCTGGCACGACCGGCGGAGACCAGTCCGGCTGCGAGTTATGGGCCTGAATGCACTGGTAGATGTGACCCTGGAAGGTTACCCGGTCGCCCACCTTATATGGATGGAAGTTGGGGTCCCAGGCTGGCGGGTTGCCGGTTGGCGTCGGCGTCGGTGTTACCGATGGCTGAGGCGTCGGCGTCATGGTTGGCTTTGGCGTGGGCGTGGGTGGTTGAGGCGTTGGCGTCGGGCCACCACTATTGCCGCTACCAAATTGCTTGAAGATGTTGACAAAATCAAGGTTGCCTTGCGACAACCCGCTACACATATCCGAAGCAGTGGTACTGCCAGCGCAACTGCCATTATCGCGCGATACCTCCCAGAATGAAAGTAGCCCGAGATGTTGCTGCTGCGCGAAAGAGAGCACCTGTTGCGCGTTCTGCTCCGAGAGAATCTCTCCCTGCGAGTCGTTCTGACCGATCATCACAGTGAGGCCGATCATCGACCAGAGCTGGCTGGTCGATTTCGAAGGGAAGATCTGCTGCAACTGGCTAAAAAAGCCATTGGCGGCATTAATGGCTTCCTGCCCCATCATGCTATCAGGCGAGCCGTAGTCCATCGCCATCAAATTCACGATAGAGAAGTTGACGCCGTGGCTCTTGGCATTATTGAGCAGACCGATGCTGGTGCTGAGCAATCCATTGGTTGCGGATGGCAGGGTGAACGAGATGACCAGACCAGGATTGGCCTGCTGCAAAGCCGCCAGCGCGGTATTGCGGCGGTCGTACGAGGTCACGTCTCCCTCAGTTCCTCCCTCAATATCAAAATCGAGGTGATTGACATGGTACTGGTTAATCACAGCCTGATACTGAGCTTGCAGGCTGGTGGCGTCAGGACAGGTGAGCGCGAGCTCCTGGCCAGCCGCACCGCCAAAAGAGATGACGACATCTCCGCCCTGGCTGCGGATAAACTGGATATCGCTATCCAGGTGAGGCAGGAATTGCCCCGTCTGACTGAACGGGATGGTGCCAGCCCATTCTGCGGTACAGTTGTTACCCCCATCGGTAACAAAGGCGAGGGTGTAGAATTTCTGGCCCGTGCTTTGGGTAACCGATTGCAGCGTCGGTCCGCTCAGCGTTACATCCTGATAGGGAGCAAAAAGCTGGCTTGGAAATGCCGCCGCCGCGTGCGTGTTACGCGCGCTCACTCCCAGAAAGACGCTGGTGAGGACTAAAACGCCGATTGCAACGAAGGCCAGAATGCGTGAAGAAGGTTTCATTAACAGGGTCCCTCCTGAAAAGGTACAGTAGATAGGATGTGGATATGCACGCATGTACAGCTAACAATGGCCTTAAGGTTTGAATGGCAAGCTCTTAAAAACAATCGGGAACGCTGCTACCACAGCTAGTGAAACCGCTTCACTGATCTACCAGGGAACGCGCCCGCTTCCTGGCACTCTCTGTTACGTCCCGAAGCGGTTTCACTCACCCGATTATAAGGCACCTCGAATACGCCCGTGGTTGACGGGCTAATTTACCCCTTTCTGCCGATTGGAGACAATGGCACCCTAGACGACGAAGAAAAGCCAAATGCCGCAGGGGACATTTGTCACTACTAAGTGTATCGTTATAAACTCTACTTGTCAATATATCTAGACCACTATACCAGGATGGCGCTGTTCGGGGGCGGTACGTTGATTGGATACAGCCTCTTCTGGCTTGCCTCGGCTTGCCCATTGAACCTATGTGGTAGGTATGACTGTCACCTCGCTGGCAGGAATCCAGCCCTGGCGATGGTTGAAGTTGATCTCGTACCACAGGGTGGTGGTCCCATCTTGAACCAGGGTGTATCCCGAGTCAAAGAGCGCGCCATTGGGTACACCGCCGATGATATGGCTGGGGTTGGGGTTTCCATAGACAAGGACTTGAGAGACACTGCTTTCTTTGACCCTCACCAGTGTGCCTGTGCCAACAGTAACATTGGCACCGGGAGGCACAGCCAACCAGACTGGCTTCCCATCCTCAAACAGGCTGGGTGGACTGTTGTGGGCCTGATCGCTCTCACCATACCATATCTCGTACATAGTGTCCCCAGTCCCCACCGGGTCCTGCCTTATGGCCAGATAGGGGTAGCTGATATCTGCTTCGATATTATTGGTCTCGTCGGTCACATCAGAGGGACTGTTCATTTGCGGGATCAAGCCCGAGGCGGTGCTGGGACCATTGTAGAGATAGTAGAAGTTGAAATTGCCGGGCGACTCGGTGCCACCTTGCCCCAGCTTCATTCCCGTGTGCAGCTCGATCGTTCCCTGGGCGAGCGTTTCCTGCGGATAAGGGATGCCCTGCTGGTGGATCAGGCTGAAGTAGTAGTCCCACATCCAGTACGGGCCTGGATCGACGTGGTTCGGCCCGGACGTATATGTGGATGAGGGCACGGTACCGTGCGCAACAATATCGTTGCGGGAGAGCGGCAGGTGATATTTGTTGAGCAGGTAGGCCACCAGTTTGGCGGAACCCAGGTACTCGGCGGCGTTATACCACAGGGAGCCAGTCGCGGCAAAACCAACATGCTCGATACCAACCGAGTGCTGATTGTACCAGTAATTGCCGCAATTATAGGGAAAATCAGCATCATGCACGACCTGATAGACCGTCCCGTCGGTATCAACGATATAATTCGCACTGGCGCCGGGGGCCGTCTTAGGATCGGTATTCTGGAAGGTGTTGAGGGCGCTCTGCAGCGAACCCTCGGTATCGTGAATGACCACGAAGTCTACTGGCAGTGGATAAGGAGCATCGGTGCGCTCTTCGTAGCTACAGGGCGGATACACCGCAGCCGGAGGCGTGCAGTCAAAGATGGTCGGGTCCAGTATACAGTTCACGGCGAGTGGATAATCGCCAGTCGGGGTGTTGCTGCAGCCGGTGGGCTGCGAACTGGTGCCCATGACTCCTGCAGCGGTTGCAGTATCCGGCTGGACCGCTTGTGGGGCCAGCGTGACGGTCTCACCAGTCTCGCCCGGCGCACTGAAGCCCGTATTAAGGACCGTATAGAGCGCGTCGGCATACATCAGGGCAGTTGAACGGACCTCAGCGTGGCTATACTCGGCCACGGCCCCATACCATTCAGCCAGAGTGGTGGGCAGTGTGTGCGTGCTGGAGAGCTGCTCTGCCTCCGCACGCAGGACCGCCGCGCCGCCGAGGATATTGGTGGCGATATCGGTCTTGAGTTGGTCGGTGCTCACACCGAGAATGCTCGCAGCCTGATCCAGCGTATCTCCGCGCTGATTCTGAATCAGGTGCATACAGCCAAAGCCGTGATCAACGCTGGGTCTGCCTCCATGATCGCTCAACCGTCCCTCCATATAACAGAGCGCTTTGAGGAGAGGCGCGGGTACCTCAAATTCGCTGGAGGCCTGCTCAAAGGCCGCTCCAAGCCGGGTATTACTGGTGGCTTGAGCATTTGCCCTGACCGTGCTGCTCATGAAGCTCGTGAGCGGCACGAGCAGGGCAAAGACGGCCAGAAGGGCGAGGCGTGAGAAAGATAAAGCTGGGCGCATACGAATGTTTGACCTCCATGTCATAGTTTTTTTAACAAAAGACGTGATAAATTGCTTCTCTCCTCAACCGTAAGCAGTGCTTCGTCAAGCACATGGGTCAGGACGCACACCACTATCGGCGGTGCCGAAGAACCAGTTGAGGTCAGAGCTGCCGTATTCGGCATCACGACCAAAATCATTGACAGTTGAACCGATAATATCGTTGCCAAAGGTCAGAACACAGTTTGCACCATGTCCAGACTGGGCATAGAAAGGGTAAAAGGCCGCACCGGGCGGGGGAACGGTACAACCACTGCCATCACTCTTGCAGGTTGCCTTCTCGGTCGAAAGCACTTCCGTCTCAAAGAGCAGCGAGGGATAGTTCTCAACGTACTTTCCACTAGAATCGGCGCTGAGCGGAGCGGAAATCAGAGCTGGGGCAGGGGTATTGCTTGTGCCATCAGGCCAGTCAGGCAGGTAAGAGGAACCATCGTAATCCTGATCAGCGCCGAGGCAGCCAGGCACCAGCGGACCAGTGAAGCAGTTGCTGTCGTCACTGTCGTTATCGACAGGCTCAAAATGGCCAAGTTCGTAAGCGATGCCGATATTGGCCTCCAGGAAGGTCCAGGAATCGACATTGTGCAGCTTCGCAGTATCGAACTCAGGATGAAAGGAGTAGTTCGTAGGAGCGCAGGTATTCACATCCAGATGCTGGAAGCCGTTTGCGGCACTGGCGACCATAAATCCGCGCTGGCCTGTGGTCTTATCCTGAATGATATTGATGACTCCGTTAGGCGTATCCCGCATGGTAATTGCAAGCCGATCGCCCTGGTTCATCAGCAGCGTTTGTGCATCAGGAGTGAAGGTCGCGTTAGTGGCGCTGGCCGGTCCTGGCGGGCCTGTTGGTACACCATCATGCTGAATAAACGCGAAATTGACAGGCTCGGTACAGTTCGGATTACAAGTCGAGGAAGCCGGATTACATTCCAGGCTGTCGATCGTCAGGGCCGCGCACCAGTGGGTTGCATCACAGCTAAGCTGAGTGAGATACGGATAGTCACCAGGGGGATAGAACTGCAGTTCAAGGAATGCGGACCCGGCAGCCGAAGGATCACCTGAGAACCTCGATGGAGGATTCTTATTGCTATCCGGCACGCAGGGGTTCAGCGGGTAGGAATTCGGATCGCACAGCGCCATGCTCAACCAGAAGGTTGCGGCATTCTCAAATGTCTGGGTTGCTGGTAACGGATTCTCCATCGGCAGGGTAATGTTCCAGCTCACATTGTTGGCGGAGCCAGATTGGTCCGAAAGAAACTGCACGCTTGGCTCGTCATGGCCAATATAATGATCATTGTCCTCGCCGCGCTCGCCGTGCAAGCCGGTAATATCCGCACAGAAAAAGTCACGTTTAATAGGCTGCTGAAGCGCGCTGTAGCCATTGCAGTCTAGTTCGCCACGCGAAGCAAAATGCTGTCGTCCGGTCGTCTGGGCATGAGCCTGGGTTGGATGAAGCGTGGGGACGATTAGTGACAAGGAAACGAGTATAATGGTCGCCAGAGAAAAACGGTGCTGAGCGAGATTCGATCTAATAAAGAAGCTCATCGACTTCTCTCCTTACAAATACGATATTACTAAATACAAATACATCAGACTAAACGAACCTCAAAAAGCCAGCATTTGAACCAGGTGAAGACAGTGGTGAGTCGCGTAGGACGCAACCACGCCAGATAGCCGCCTGGTGAAGATCTGCGGCAGACCATCTGGATTTCCGCAATCCCTATCTCTCCAGATTCCTGTGGGCATAGTCGAAACATACCAATTGGCACCTCGCATGGCAAGAACGCTCCACTCGCCAGGACCCCAAGTGGGACCGCTCAGCTTTCTTTTTTTCTCGGCATTCTCTATGGGACCTTTTTACCATGCAGGCCCACCCTCATCTTTACCCTCACATCGGCACAAGGAAAAATCCTCTCCTTTGTCATCATCCATTTTTTCTTTGCCGGGAAAAAATGCACAAAAATCCAACAATGCAGATCGAGAATGGGGATTTCGAGCAAAAGGATGTGAGAAAAGGACGAAGCGCCTATGTGCAGGCAATGGGGATGTGATGCGCGTTAACCTGAACCGCTTCTCTTGCTCAACATCCGCCACCGGCAAACCTTTCTCTCAGGCTCGATCTGCCTTCCGCGCCCTTTATTTACCTGTTTGGACGCAAACGCCTGCTATGGAGCATGATTACGTGACAGGCTAACACACCTCATCCCACAAAGGAGGCGAGCAAGAGAGAATGGAGAAAACTATAACGCCGGTGGAGATATTAGCAAGCTAAAGTCCAGGTCATCAGAGTTGCAAACCTTTCATGAGTGTAAAGGAATCAATAACTTCTTCGATTAGATGCTGTTCAGCAGGATTTTTCAAGGATTGACCGTTTAGACTGCGATAAACAAAAGGTAACCTTGCCTTGTTCAGGGTTGCCAGATAGCGTAAAGCTCCAACCGCCTCACGCCCGGCCTTTACTCCCGCTTTTCGTCTCCACAAGCTGCAAAATTGCACCCACGAGTGCCAGCAGTAACGCACCGAGAAAAAGCCAGTAGCCGCCGGCTGCATAACTAAAAAAGATGCTCTCGGCAAATGAACCACGCCCTTGAGCAAAAATCATTACCAGCATCGTTAGCAGGGCCAGAATACCAATGCCAATCGCAATGTTCGCAGAGAGCATCCGATGATAGAGCGAACTGATAATCTGGAAAAATGCGAGCAGCAGGATCAGCAGAGCAACCAGGGGCTCAAGCCAGAGCCAACTCTGGCTGGGAACGGAGATATCTTTCGGCCCTCCCTGACCGAAGTCGCCGAAGAGAGAGTCAAGACCAGTCAATTCTATGCCTGTAAAATTATAAGATGGCGCGACTGGTGAGAGAGTATCTCCAAATGTATATGCAGATCGGATCGAAGACGTATTTGTGGCATTATAGCTGACATATGGTAGGAAGCAGAAGATGAAGAGAGCCAGGGCCGCCGCGCAGAGCGTTAGACCAGAACCGAAGAATGACGGAGAGGTCAGATTGCTCAATCTTCGCTGTTCCTCAGAAAGAGCCTGTACTCGTTTCTCAAGCTGCTCCGGGCGCAGGCGCACACTCTCAGCATTCGTTCCTGTCTGAATTACCCCTGGCGCTGGCTGTTCTTTGCCGCAATTTCGACAGAACTGCGCATCCTCCGGTAGTCCATCACCACAATAAAGACAGAACAAAGTAGTTACCTCCTGTGCTTAACATCCACCATCGGCAAACCTTTCTCCCAGGCTCGACTCACCAATGCAAAGAAATCAATAATTTCCTTAAGTATAAACTGCTCAATAGGATTCTTCAAGGAAAACAGGGAGGCAGAGCTTCGCCCTACTTAATAAGAGGAAAGAGGTGCTGGTTGGGCCGTAGCACGGCCCAACCAGCACCTCTTTCCTCTTAAAGGCTAAATTTTGCGATTTTATCCCATAGAAACCGCGCTGTTTGCCTCACCTGATGTTTCGCCATCCCCATATAAGAAGCAATGCGTCCAGCGACCGCCCCCAAGCTCGGTACGTTTGGGGAAGCGCTGGCTGCATACCGGCATGGCGTGCGGGCAGCGCGGATGGAAGCGACAGCCGCTCGGCGGCGCGATCAGGCTGGGAATCTCACCACGAGCAGGAAGCTCGACAACGCGCCGGTCGCTATCAGGAGTGAGACGTGCAGGATCGGGCGCGGCGGATACCAGTAGTTGCGTATAGGGATGCTTTGGATTCTGGATAATCTCGTCGCTCGGTCCCCCCTCCACCACCTGACCCGCGTACATCACCTGCGTATCCTCGGCAAAGTAGCGCGCGCTGGCAATATCGTGTGTGATAAAGAGCAGGGCAAGATGCTCTTCCTCTTTCAGACGCAAGAGCAGATTGAGAATGTCCAGGCGAATAGAGACGTCGAGCATCGATACAGGCTCATCAGCCAGCAACACCTGCGGTTCCACTGCCAGCGCGCGCGCAATGGCGATACGTTGACGCTGGCCGCCACTGAGCTGGTGCGGATACTTCTGGATAAATTGCTCGGCGGGACTCAGGTTGACGCGGTTGAGTAATGCCAGAATTTGTTCCGTCTCCTGCGCCTGATTGCGTACATGGCGGTGGATACGCAGAGGGCGGCTCAGGTGATAGCGTACATCGTGAATCGGATTAAGCGAGGAGAAGGGATCTTGCAGGATCAACTGCACATGACGGCGATAGGTGCGCAAGGTTGAGTTACCAGTCAGCCTGATTGGTTGACCCTGGAAGCGCATCGTGCCGGAGGTGGGAGCGTAGAGGCCCGCTAGCATGCGCGCAACCGTCGTTTTGCCGCTGCCGCTTTCTCCGACCAGCGCCGTCGCCCGACCAGGATAGAGCGCAACGGAAGCGTCCTCAACGGCACGGACGGCTTTTTTGGGTCCAAAGAGACTCAAAGAGCGCAGGGGAAAATGCTTCTGCAGGTGAATCGCCTCTAGAATAGGGGTGCCGGGACCCCCCGCAGGCTTATCAACGACTGGCTGATTGATTGTACTCATGATTTGCCGCTCCCTTCTGCCAGAGCCTCATATTTTTTCGCCATGTCCGCCATTGATGGTGGTTCCGCGCTGAACTCGGGATTATAGAGATGACAGGCTACGACCTGATTGAGATTTTCTGCCAGCGCCGGTCGCAAAACCGGTAATACGCTGTGACATTTATCAAAGGCGAAGGGACAGCGCGGGTGGAACGCGCAACCAGGCGGCGCATCCCGCAGATCGGGCGGCGAGCCGGGGATGCCCGACATCTTGCGGCGCGGCCCCTGCAAGGTTGGAAACGAGTTGAGCAAGCCGTAACTGTAAGGGTGACGCGGATGCGCATAGAGGTCCTGATTGGACGCTTTTTCCACGATACGGCCTGCATACATGATCGCAACATTATCTGCCAGTTCGAGCAGCAGCGAAAGATCGTGCGTGATAAAAATAACGGCAAAGTCCAGTTTCTCACGCAGGCGCATAATCTCGGTCAGGATCTCGCGCTGCACCACCACATCAAGAGCGGTAGTTGGCTCGTCCATGATCAGTATTTCGGGCGAGAGCGCCAGGGCAATGGCAATAACGGCGCGCTGGCGCATTCCTCCGCTCAATTCATGCGGATAGCTTCCCAGGCGGTCGGGCGCGATGCCAACCAGTTCGAGCAGTTCGCGAGCGCGCTGCTTGCACGCAGCGGCGCTCATCTGTGGCCGGTGCGTATGCAACACATCCATAATCTGCGTCCCAATGGTCATCACCGGATTGAGCGCATTCATGGCGCTCTGAAAGACAATCGCCAGATCATTCCAGCGAATATCGCGCAACTGGTTAGCCGAGAGCTTGAGCAGATCAATCGCCTGTCCATCGTCTTCATCCCGCTCGCGTCCCCGCTTCCCATTTTTCGCGGGACGAGTCAAGGCCACCTGTGAAACAATATCGTTGCCGCGGTCGGAGCGCGGGTAATAGAGTATTTCGCCCCCGGTAATCAGCGCAGGCGGGCGTAGCAGACGCGTGATGGCATAGGCCAGCGTCGATTTGCCGCTGCCGCTCTCACCGGCCAGACCGAGAATCTCGCCACGCCGCAAACTAAAGCTTACATCGATTACAGCATGTACCGTTCCGTTAGCTGCCAGGTAATCAACATTGAGCCGATTCACCTCAAGCAGCGTCTCGCTCTGTACCTTGACTGCCATTATGCGCTCTCCTTGCTATCCAGTTGTCCAGGCGATCAAGCGGGTAAGGCGATAAATCGCCCACGGACGCGCTAAAGCCGGTCCCTACGCTGGAAAGATACCCTTCTTCTTTTTCGCAGGCTGTTCACGTCTCAGGCGTGGGTCGGCGACCTCGTCGATCCCGAAGTTGATCAGCGAGAGGCCCGCCCCCAGCAGCGCAATGCAGGCACCGGGAGGGATGAACCACCACCATAGATTGCCCCCCAATGCACCAGCTTGCTGCGCCCAGTATAACATACTGCCCCAGCTAGGAATAGTGCCATCGCCCAGGCCAAGAAATTCAAGCGCCGCCCAGGTCAGCACTACATAGATCGTTGTACTGACAAAGCCCGCCACCACCAACCCGATCTCATTGGGAAAAATCTCAAAGAAGATGATACGCCAGGCACGCTCCCCGCTCACACGGGCCGACGTCACAAATTCGCGGCTGCGCATCGAAAGCGTCTGCGAACGTAGCACGCGCGCCTGCCAGGCCCAGTTGGTAGAGACAATTACCAGCGAGATCGTCAAGGGACCACGCGGGAAATAGGCCGCGAGCACGATGGCAAGTGGGAGCGCGGGCAGCACCAGCGAAACATTGGTCAGCAACGTCAAAACATCGTCAACCCAGCCGCCAAAGTAGCCGCCAACCAGTCCAACAACCACCGAGACCAGCGTCACCAGCAGACCAGTCCCCAGCCCCCAGAAAACGCTGGTACGCGTACCATAGATCAACTGGCTAAAGAGGTCCTCGCCGACAACCGTCGTACCTAACAGATGTGCAGGCGAAGGAGGTGCGATGAACAGGTGCGACGTGGCATTGGGATTGATCGTCATAAAAAACGGTCCAAAGAGACCCACCAGAATGAAAAATCCGACAATTGCGCTGCCAACCGCTACCCTGGGACTGATCGTCATTGCTCGCCAGACCACCAGTAGCATACGTACAATACGTGCAGGTAAGGCGGTATTAGCTGCGGGCAGCGCCGCCACGGGAGCCGCTTCGATGGGGGCGGGGGCAAGCCCTGCCCCTACATCCTGAGTTTTCATGTTAGCTGGTCCTTTCCACACGCACTCTCGGATCAAGGAAAGCATAAAGCATATCAGCCAGGAAATTCGCTCCCAGCACCGCCAATGTAATCACCAGGAAAACGCTCTGGATCATGGCATAATCCTGCTGATTCACCGCCTGGAACAACGCATAGCCAATACCAGGATAGGAGAACACCATCTCGGTGAGCAGTTGACCGCCGACAATCGCCCCGATGGCAATGGCAAAGCCGGTAATATTGGGCAGCACCGCATTGCGGGCCGCGTACCAGAACATCACGCGTCGCCCCGATAACCCCTTCGCCCGCGCCATCAGCACGTAATCCTCCGAAACGGTCGTGATCATCGAGTTGCGCATCGTCAGCATCCAGCCCGCCAGCGACGAAATCACCAGCGTCAAAGCGGGCAGAAAGGCGTATTGGATGACGCTCCCGATGAACTCAAAAGACCAGCCCGGATCGATATTGGCCGAGTCGTAGCCGCCCGCCAGGGGGAACCAGTTGAGCAGGTAGGAAAAGATGTAGAGCGAGATCAGCGCCAGCCAGAAGTAAGGAATAGCAGAGAGAAAATTCATCACCGGCGATAGGAAAGTATCAAGCAGAGAGCCGCGCTTCCACGCGACAATTATTCCTAGCAAACAACCAAGCGCAAAGCTGATCAGTACAGCCACGCCGCCAAGCATAATCGACCAGCCAATATCCTGACCAATAACCTGAGAGACCGGGGTGGGAAAATATTCCAGCGAATTGCCCAGGTTGCCCTGGAGCAAATTGCCAAGATACTTAAAGTATTGAACCCAGAGGGGATCGTGCGTATTCAGACCGAACATGACCGCGAGGCTCTGCTGCATCGCCGGGGTCACATAGCCCTTTGTTGACATCTTCCCCACAAGAGCCGCCACGGGATCGCCAGGAGCCAGGCGAGGGATGAAAAAATCCAGCGTAATGGCTACCCAGACCGCGCACAGATAGAACAAAATGCGGCGAATGATGTGACGCACCTGCTTGCTCCTTCATTAGGCACACGTCCATGTTAGTATTGTACACTTTTTTGGTGAAAAAGGGGATGATTTGCGCAAATCATCCCCCACTGAACTCCCCTTCTGATATGCTCAGAGAGAGAGCAGAGACAGCATTCAATCACGCTTTGGGCTGGAGGTGCAGAATCACCTGTTCGCAGTCAGGGGCCGTGTTAGGGCTACCACTGGCGTAAGGATTATTCTGGTCGGGCCAGCCGGTGAAGTTCTTGGTCAGGTACTCGTCATAGTCAGCGCCGGTCCACAGAGGAATGAAGGGCTGATTTTCGACAAAGGTCTTCTGAATACCTGCGATAGCCTGCTTCTGAACAGCAGCATCGGTAGTAGAGGCGTACTGGTTCAACAACTGATCGGTTGTGGGATCATTCCAGGCCACGAAGTTGAATTTGCCCTGACCGATCTGCGCACTGTTGAGGTACTGGTTATAGAGGTAGTACGGAGTGGGGCCGCCCACCATGCCGCAGAACATCAACTGGTAATCATATTTACCATCCGTACGCAGTGTGTAATAATCGCTCTCACCAACCGTCACGTTTTTGATCTCGATTCCTACAGCTTTCGCCTGATCCGCCACCAGCTTTGCCGCCGCGTTCCAGTCCGAGTAAGAGTCCACGCTTCTCAGAGTGAAGGAGAGACGTTTGCCATCCTTCTGGAAGATCCCATCTGGCCCTTTGGTGAAGCCTGCGCCAGTCAGGATTTGCTCGGCTTTGGCAGGGTCGGCGCTGGTTGACAGACTGGCATACTGCGAGGCCAGCCAGCTATTAGCCGTCGGCAGCACCAGGCCGGTCAGGCTTCCAGGAGGCTCCAGACCCGCCGTGGCCTGTGCTGCGATAGCATTGCGGTCCAGCGCATAGCTTAGCGCCAGGCGCACCGGCTGACCAGCTTGTCCGCCCAGCAAAGGATCTTTCTGATTCGGGCAGATCGAATACAGGTTGATCGGGTCCATGAAAATGTGGTTGTTGGCCGGATCTTTGGAGATGAAATCTTGCTGGAGCGTTGGCGAGAAATAGCCAGCCCAGTCCACGTCGCCCTTTGGCAGCGCCAGTTGCAGCGTCGCGTTGTCCTTGTATTCTGGATAGCGCAGCTCGTCAATCTTTACCTTATCAGCCTGCCAGTAGTTCGGATTTTTGTCGTAGACAGCCAGGTCGGTCGTATAGCGGGTGAGCATAAAAGGACCGGTGCCAACTGGCTTATTGGTGAGGTACTTGGTCGGGTCGCCGACGGAAGCAAAAACGTGCTTGGGAATGATATACACATGCCCGGCAATCGTGACCAGCGACGGCGGATACGCTTTCTGGAAGGTCATCACGACCGTGCTGGCATCCGAAGCGGTTACATCTTTGAGATAGGTCCAGACACCGCCGCCGTCTGCCGCCGGATATTGCTTCATTAAGTTGAAGGTAAAGGCCACGTCGTCCGCAGTGAACGGCTGACCATCGTTCCATTTGACATTGGGCCGGATCGTGAATTGCACCTGGGTATTGTCGCTGTTCCACTGATAGCTGCTCGCCAGCATGGGAGTAAACGAGCCATCATTGATATTCACAAAGTACAGGGTCTCATAGACCATCCCTTCCAGACCCGCGTTGGGGTGTCCATTATAGGGATTAAAGCCAGCCTCGGTGAAATCATTCGATTGGGCCGCGATTTTCAGAATGTGCTTGGTATTGGTGTTCTGGCTAGGACCACCTCCACAGGCCGCAAGGATCATTGTGAAGATGACCAGGAAGGTGAATACCATTGCCATAGATGCGATCTTCGCCCTCGAAGACAACGCGCGGAGAGGGTTGGAAGCCATTTGCAACCTCCTGACATGATGTCAAAACTTACTTGATAGATCCCGGAAATATTTCTCTTGAGTCCACAATACAAACCTTTTCTCGCCTGCTTCCTCCTTTCCAGCTTTTGAGTCCGAACTTTTTAAATCAACGGAGTTCGATACTTGCCTCCCATAAATCCAGACCAATCTATGTACAATACTGTACCTTTTTCCGCCGAATTTGTCAAGACATCTAGACCACTAGACAGGGTTGTTGTAAAATTTGAGATGGGAACGGGACGGTCCTGTTCCATCCGTACAGCCATAAAAGGGATAGGAGTAGCCATGACCTCTTTGCTTGAGCAAGAAATTACCAGCCAGCCGGAAGGAATTGCGCGTTTGCTTGGGCGCGAAATGCGGCATATCGAGCGCATCGTTGCCCAGCTTCCGGCCTTTGACCATGCGTTAATTGCCGCGCGCGGCTCGTCCGATCATGCTGCCACCTATGCGAAGTATGCCTGGGCGACCCTGGGTCATTACCCGGTGACGCTGGCTGCGCCTTCGCTGCTGACTATGTATAATGCCGCCCTCAACCTGACCGGTGCGCTGGTCGTGGGCATCTCGCAGTCAGGACAATCGCCCGATATCCTCGCCGTGCTGCAAGAGGGCAAGCGCCAGGGCCGCCCCACGCTGGCAATTACCAACGATGGCGCATCTCCTTTAGCAGCCATCGCCGATTACGTTGTGGAGCTGCACGCGGGGCCGGAGCGCAGCATCGCAGCCACCAAAACCTATACCGCGGAGCTCGCGGTGATGGCGATGTTCGCCGCCGCGTGGAGCCACGAACCGGAGCGCCTGGCCGAGCTTGAGCAATTGCCTGTGGCAATTGCAGCGACCTTGCAACTGACGCCGGCGATTGCACAACTGGTTGAACGCTATCGCTATATGGACCGTTGCGTCATCATCGGGCGCGGCTACAATTATGCCTCCGCCTTCGAGCTAGCCCTCAAGCTCAAAGAATTAACCTACGTCATGGCGAACGCCTACTCCTCAGCGGATTTTCGCCACGGCCCAATCGCGACCATCGAAGCGGGCCTGCCGGTCGTCCTGATCATGCCTGTCGGCGCGACCTTCGATGATATGCTCACCCTGGCGCTCGATCTGCAACAGAGCCAGGCCGAACTACTGGTTATCTCCGACTCTGAGCGGGCGCTTGCTCTCGCTCGGACCAGGCTTCCTATCGCTGCCGGCGTGCCCGAGTGGCTCAGTCCTCTCACCGCCATTCTCCCGGGTCAGCTTTTTGCGCTACACCTCGCCCTGACCAAAGATGTGAACCCCGATCTGCCGCGCGGCTTGCAGAAAGTAACCAAAACGCTGTAGGGGCAGGGCCTGCCCCTGCCTTCATACCTGCCATCGGGCGAGGTAACCCGACCCCCATAGTAGGCGATAAATCGCCCACGGACGCGCTAAAGCGGGTCCCTACGGCATTTACGGCGGTTTATAGGGTTTCGAAACGTTTGCGCCAGGCGTCGGTGGCGTAGGCGATCTCGCCCTGACAGATGGTCGCTTGCAGAGTGAGCGCGGCATCGAAAATGAGCATGTCAGCGTCATACCCGACCTGAAGCAGCCCCTTCCGATCAGCGGCGCGCGCAGTCCTGGCAGGATTGAGGGTTAGCATGCCTACCGCCTCCTGCAAAGAGACCTCCGTCATGGCAAGCATATTGCGCAACGCCCGATCCATGGTTAAGACGCTGCCGGTAATGGTGCCATCCGCCAGGCGCGCAGCTCCATTGACCACACGCGCCGGCTGTCCGGCAAAGCTAAAGTCGGCGTCAGGAACGCCCGCGCCCGCCAGAGCATCCGTAATCACGACGGTGCGCTTGGGTCCCAGCAATTTCACCAACACATTCATAGCCGCGGGATGGACATGGACCCCGTCGGCAATCAGCTCTCCACAGACGCAGCCAGGCTGGACGATGGCAGCCAGAGGTCCAGGCGCGCGATGGAGCATGGGACGCATGGCGTTGAAGCAATGCGTAACATGGGTGACGCCCTGTTGCACCGCTTCCTGAGCCTGCTCATAGGTTGCATCGGTATGCCCCATGCTCACCGTCACACCGGCCTCGATCATGCGGCGGATCATCGTCGCCGCTCCGGGCAACTCGGGAGCCAGGGTGATCAGGCGCAGATGCCCCTCGGTTAAAGTCAGTACGCGCTCCGTCTCCGCTTCATCGGGCATGCGCAGCCAGATCGCCGGATGCGCTCCCCGCTGGGCCACGTTAATATATGGACCTTCCATAAAAATTCCTAGAGGCTCGGCCCCTTTCCCTCGCCCCCTGGCGTTCATCATCTCCACCGCTGCGCCTAGCTGCCGCTCCGGCAAGGTGCCGGGTGTGCCAACCACCGTGACAAGAAAAGAGGTGACGCCCGTTGAGGGTATCCAATGCGCATAAGAACGAATCTCGCCCACGTCCGTCGTATGCAGATTGAAGCCTCCCCCACCGTGGGTATGGACCTCAATAAAGCCTGGCGTGACGATCATCCCCGCTGCATCAATCGCAGCGTTGCCTGCATCAGACTTTTCTGCATATTCGACTGCCCGAATGCTCGCCCCCTCAACAGAGATATCTCCATGCTCAATATCTATGGCAGCGTCTATCAGGTGAGCATTACGTAATGTAAATCGCATCGATCCTCCTTCTATAGGGCTCCGCAATCTTGCAGCTTCCTTGAGCCTGCACGGCCTCAAAGACGCAGCCCTCGATAGTGCAACCTTGACAGATACGCAAAAATATGCGATCATTAGTAAGTAAGTATACTGGTATATACAATATACCAATTATACCACTTTCTTAACTAGTACCACATTTGGGAAAGGAAAGCAAGAGATAAACGCCACCAGATTGGAAAAGTGATTATGAGCGCGATTTATAGAAACAGCCCCCTGCCTCGTTATTACCAGTTAAAAGAGATTCTGCGCGAAAGAATTCGTAGCGGGGAATGGAAACCGGGAAGCCTGATTCCTTCGGAACGCGAGCTGAGCGAAAAGTATGGCATCAGCCGCATGACTGCTCGCCAGGCCATTACTGACCTGGTCAACGAAGGTATTTTTTATCGCGAGCAGGGCAAGGGAACCTTTGTGAGTAACCGTAAGATCACCCAGCAATTGATCCACCTGACCGGCTTCACCGAAGACATCCGGGCGCGTGGACAATTGCCGAGCACGAAAGTGCTCTCGGCGGAAATGTCTCCTGCTGATGAGGCCACCGCCGAAAAATTACGTATTGAGCCCGGTACCCTCATCTTCCGCCTGCAACGTTTGCGCCTCGCTGACGACGAACCGCTAGCTATCGAGGTATCGCAGATCCACTTCAAGGGCTGTGAACGGTTGCTCGAAGAAGATCTGGAGCACAACTCGCTCTACCGGGTGCTTGAGTCAAAATTTGGCATCATGCTGATGGAGGCCGACCAGGAGCTGGAGGCAGGTCTGGTGGGCAATGACGAGGCCCAGATATTAAACATTGAGCCCGGCAGCCCCGTCCTTTTCACGCGCCGCACCACCTATACCGAGCGCAACCAGCCCATTGAGTACGCCCGATCTATGTATTGCGGCCATAAGTACACCTTCTATACCCATATGAAGCGTGAACAACTGTTACCGTAACGCATCCTATCGATGCCATAAATCGCGCCTCCCCCGGCGGGGGGAAACGTGGTAGGGACCCGATTTATCGCGTCCGCTTTATCGCCCGTCCTCCCTTATGAAGAGGAGGCAATATCGTACTGACCCGATTTATCGCCCGTCTTCCCCTGCAAACGGGGCAATGTTGTACCGGCTTATTTTATCGCGTCTGGCCCATTACCATTTAAATCAGGGAGATACCGCGCATGGAACGCTCGTTACGCATGCTGGAAACTGAAAAGGTCAATCCCGCAACCTCCGAAATCGACCTGATGAGTCCCCTGGAGATCGTGCAAGCCATCAACGCCGAAGACGCCACCGTGGCGAAGGCTGTTGAGCTGGTCTTACCACAGATCGCCGCCGCCATCGAAGTCATCGCCGAGCGGCTTCGTCACGGGGGACGACTTATTTATGCTGGCGCAGGCACCTCAGGCCGCCTGGGCGCGCTTGACGCCTCTGAGTGCCCTCCCACCTTTAACCTCTCACCCGATACCATCGTGGCCTGTATCGCCGGCGGACCTACGGCCATGACGCTGGCGCACGAAGACTTTGAAGATAGCGTCGAAGCTGGCAGGGCCGATGTCGAACGGCTCAATCTCAACGCCAAAGATACCATCGTGGGCATCACAGCCAGCGGGCGTACGCCTTATGTTCGTGGCGCTATTGCCTACGCCCGAGAGCAGGGGGCCTTCACCATCGGCCTGGCCTGTAACACGAACTCGGCGCTGGAAACCGAAGTCGAGATCATGATCGCCCCCATCGTCGGACCCGAAGTCATTACCGGATCGACGCGCCTCAAAGCTGGCACGGCGCAGAAAATGGTGCTGAACATGCTGAGCACCGGCAGCATGATCTTGCTGGGGAAAACCTTCGGCAATCTGATGGTTGATGTGCAGACGACCAACTACAAGCTGCGCCAACGCGCCCTTACCATCGTACAGCGCATCACCGGCCTGGAAGCGGACGCCGCTCAGCAAATTCTTGACGCCTGCGGAGGAGAGACGAAGACGGCCATTTTAGCGGCACGCGCCAATTTGACCCCGCAGCAGGCCAGGGAAAAACTTGCCGCCCACGGCAATAGCTTGCGGGCGGCGCTGCCATGAGCGAGCCAACATCATCATCTTACTACCTGGGCGTAGACGGAGGCGGCAGCAAAACGCTCGCTATCATTGTCGATGCGCAGGGCAAGCAGCGCGGACAGGGCCTGTCCGGCAGTTCCAATTATGCCGCCGTTGGTCTGAGCCAGGCCGTGGCCCATATTGGCAGCGCCGCTGAGGAGGCCGCGCGTGAAGCAGGCTGCACCTTGCCGCTGCACGCCGCCTGGCTGGGCCTCGCGGGGATTGACCGTCAGGACGACTGTGATACGCTTTTGCCTCACCTGCGCTCATTGGCCGGGGCCATCCATCTGACGAATGATGCAGAACTACTGCTGAGTGCGCTGGATAATGCCGTGGGGGTCGCACTCATCGCCGGTACTGGCTCCATCGCGCTCGCTCGCAACGCAGAGGGCAGCATCAAGCGCGCCGGCGGCTGGGGACACATTCTTGGAGACGAAGGGAGCGGCTACGATATTGGACGCCGCGCCTTGCAGGCGGCCACAAGAGCAGCCGATGGCCGCGATCCCGCAACGGCGCTGCTGGCATTAATTATGCAGCATTGGAATCTTACCAGCCCTGATGGCCTCATCGATAAAGTCTATCACGCCGCCGATAAAGCCGATATTGCTCAGGTAGCTACCCTGGTCTTCGCCGCCGCTCGCTCCGGCGACAGTACCGCCCGCGAGATCATACAGCAGGCGGCTCAAGAGCTAGCCCTGGCGGCAATCACCGCAGGGGCCAACGTGGGGCCAACCACCGAGGCAAACGTGGGGCCAACCGCAAGGGATTGCCCCTACGATGATCCAGCCGGTCCGCTGCCTGTCGCGCTGGGAGGCGGGTTGCTATTGCACGAGGAAGATTTTCGAGCGCAGGTTTTAGACGCTATACGCGAACGCCGGGCGGTCGGACAGATCGCACTGGTGACACAACCAGCGCTGAGCGCCGCCCGGGCCGCCATCTACCTATAGAGAGAGTATCGCCTGAAAGGAGAGGCAGTCTATGAGCAATCTTACGCATAGCATGTCAATAGAGGAGCAAATCGGTCAATTGCTCATGGTCGGCTTCTGGGGACACACGCCCTCGCAAGAAGTGCTTGATCTCATTCAACGTTACCATGTCGGCAATATCCTCTTTTTCTCGCGCAATATTCATGATGCCCGGCAGGTGTTAGAGCTAACGCACGACCTGCAAGCCACAGCGCAAAAGGCCGGACAGCGCTATCCCTTGCTGATCGCGATTGACCAGGAGAATGGCATTGTGCAGCGTCTGGGCGACGTTGCCACGCTCTTTCCTGGGAATATGGCGCTGGGCGCGATTGGTTCTGAGCAGGTGGCGCACGATGTCGCCCTGGCAACGGGCCGTGAATTGCAGGCGCTCGGCATCAATATGAACCTCGCGCCCGTGGTCGATGTCAACAACAATGCGGCCAATCCCGTGATTGGCGTGCGCTCGTTCGGCGAGAATGCCCAGCAGGTGGCTCGCCTGGCCGCGGCAATGGTCAAAGGCTATCAGGAAGCGGGAATTATTTCTTGCTTAAAACATTTTCCGGGGCATGGCGATACAGCTACCGATTCCCATCTTGCGCTGCCCACCATTCTTTACGCGCTTGATCGGCTCAAAACGCTCGAACTGGTACCGTTCAAAAGCGGCATCAAAGCTGGTAGCGAATGCGTGATGACCGCGCACATCGCCTTTCCCGCCCTGGCTGAGCAGGAGGCGCTCCCTGCTACCCTCTCGCGCGCTATCGTTCATGGGTTGTTGCGCCAGCAGCTCGGCTTCAGTGGCGTGATCATCTCTGATTGCCTGGAGATGCAAGCTATCGCGGCAATCTTTGGCAGCGCGCGAGCTGCCGTGATGGCGCTGGAGGCTGGCATCGATCTGGTGCTGATATCCCATCATTACGAATTGCAGCGCGATGGCATTGAAGCGATACGCGCCGCAGTTCACACAAATGGGCGGCTCTCCCCTCAAGTGATCAGGCAAGCCGCAGCACGCGTGCTCCAGCTCAAAGCGCGCTACCTCTCCTGGGATGCATTGCCGACGCTGACCGCAACCCTGCCCCCGGTCATCGGCTGCAACGCCCATCTGCAATTGCAGCGCGAGTCTTACCAGCGTTCCACCACGCTGATCCGCAACGAAGATGCACTTCTGCCCCTGCACCTGGACGCTGAAGAGCAAATCATCATCCTCTCGCCTCAGAGAAACACCGCCACAATGGTGGAAGATCGCTATTACGCTGACGAAACGTTGGCCGCAGCTATTCGGCGCTATCATCCTCTTGTGGGAATACTGCCGGTCGATCCAGAGACGGAAGAAGATGGGTATCAGCAGTTATTGCAGACAACCAGCGAATCCGCTGTATTCATTATAGCAACCGTCAATGCCCACCTGGACAAAGGGCAGGCCGAGCTTGTGCGCAGTCTGGTATCGTCAAAGCGGCGTACCATCGTCATAGCCGTGCGCAATCCCTACGACCTGGCGGCATTCCCACAGGCACATACGGTCCTTGCCACGTACGAATATACCCAACCGGCACTGGTCGCGGCAACACGAGTCATTTTCGGCAAAAGCGAGGCGCAAGGACATCTGCCCGTACATATTCCTGGGCTTTCACCTTAGTAAATAGGAGCCTGCTCTTTGAGGATCTGCAACAACGCTTGTGCAGATTCCTCGACCAGAGGCAAATTCAGCGTTGTGCGAGTCTGCAACATATTCATACACTGGAGGTAGCTCCGGGCAGCATAGCCCGGATCGCATTCTTTCTCCTCCACAGCGTGCCGGACCAGCGCCAGAGCGAGCTGACAATATTGATTCGCAGTGGTTAAACAAAGCTCTGCGTAATCGGCAGTATCTGCCATTTTGGCACGCTCTTCCGCAACTTCTGCGATTGCCAGATAGACGGCATGTTGACTCATTGAAGAGCGCGTGCTCTTCTACGACGCTCACATATGATTTTGAGTAATGCGCTCCTCCTAATTCCGTCTGCGTCAAGCCAAACTGCTGGCGTAATTGTCGAATATGCTCTCCCGTCTGGTGCAACGTTAGAGCATCCTTTGAGTACATCAATTTCCTTCCTTAAAAGTGTCATGCACGTTCCATTTTTCCCTGCTTACATTCTATATGTCTTAGGACTGTCAAGGTACACATTGATATAAGTGACTTTATGGATGAGAGAGTTGCTATGTATCTTTCCTGCTTGATCAGACGTGACCAAACTGAGAGGGCAGGGGTTCTGTGATAAGTAGTATCTTCCCAAACCAGGTACATATAAGTAAGTAAGGAGGAAGGATGACATGGGAAAAAACCAGGAGAAAGATGAACTTGAAGGAGTGGAAGCCATTCCTCGCGAGCAAGCTGAGAAGGAAATGCAGAGTGCAGTAGAAAAGCTACGCTCGCAACGGGGTCAGGGAGCTTCAAAGAAGGCTTCTCACGCCGGCAAGGGAGGGGCAGCCGACAAGGACGAACTGGCCGACGTGGAAACCATCCCTCGCAAACAGGCTGAAAAAGAGATGCACGATGCAGCAAACAAGGTGAAAAAGGAGAAGGATAAGAAAAAGGGTAGCAGATAATAGCAGCCATTCCTGGCTTTCAACAAAAAGCGGGAGATAGTGGTCAGGAGCCCTCGGTTGCAAGAAACGTAATTGTTTTTAATACGTATTTTGTTGCAGCCGGGGGCGATCACCGCGCCGCGCCGTTGGCGGTCAAAATATGATAGGAGCGATCAATGACCACCACACCCATAAGCGGCGTATTCACGAATGCTACGCTGGTAGGTGACCGTTATGCGTCTGCTAATGCGTCGCAAAATGGTCGCCGTTTTGTGTCGAGCCAGCCATTCTCGACCACTCTTACGCGCCTGCTCAGCCATGCGCCGAGAAAGGCTGACCTTCTCATCGAATGGTTTTAAAGCAGCCCAGAGCGATTTCTCCAGCGCCTCCGACTGCTCTGCCAGCACGCTTTCTTCTCTGAGAGCGTGCCCAACGCGGCATCTGCCGGAATATACACTCCCACAAAGATCGCGGCTGGTATATTGCCGGGGAGGTCATGCACAAGCACCTGCAACGCCTCTACTCCACCTGCCGAGGTCCCCACAACGATAATATCATGACATCTTTTTCCCCTTTATTCGCTATACACCTCCTACGCGTTTTATGCCTCAACATGGGCTTTACACTCCATTCTCGTTTGCAGGTAGTGCGTAATTGCGATATGGGGGAATCCCCATCTGTACTGGCTAGAGCGCAGCTAGATACTATCACGTCCGCTTTCGCAAAAAGCCTTTCCTTGCATATAGCTAATACGTTAGCCACCATCAAAGTGATGCTACTGGTATTCTCTGCGGAGAGATGTTCTTGTGATAAACTACGGATGAGAAAGCATTGTTACGTCCGATATCGCTATTCAAGGAGAAAAGCATGGCAGGTAGCTTCGAGCAGGACCCTCAATCGCACACAATTGATCTTCCCGGTGGCCGCTTCCATTATTTAAGCTGGGGCACGCAAGATATGGATCGCCCTTGCGCGCTATTGCTGCATGGCATCACCAGTTCAGCCAGAAGCTGGGTACGCGTCGGGCCAGCTCTAGCCGACCGCTACAGGGTGTATGCTCTGGATATGCGCGGTCATGGCGACAGCCCCAAATTGCCTGCCGGGGCCTACAGTCTGCGTCACACAGCCGACGATGCTCAGGCATTGATGGCACTATTACGTCTGAACCGCCCGGTGCTGATCGGCCATTCCTGGGGAGGCGCTACCGCCCTTGTTCTGGCAAGCGGAGCCGCAGCCGAGCAACCCGCCCCGGCGTTCGCTAAAATTATCCTTGAAGATCCCGCGTGCAATTTTGGGCAGGGTGATGCCGCAAAACGCGCCACTGCGTACACAAAGGATATCGGTCGGCCCGCCGATGAGTTGCGCCCCGAATTGATCGCGAATAATCCCGGCTGGACGGAAGCTGATATAGAAGGCAAGCTGGATGCTATGAGTAAAGTAAGCCGCGAGGGCGTGATCAGCGTCTTTGAACAGGCCGGGCAGATGGGCAATTTGCTGCCACTGCTCGCCAGCCTGACAGTGCCGACGCTGCTGCTCAGGGCCGATCCCGACAATGGCACCACGCTTCCAGGGCGACTGTGGAATGAGGCACAAAGCTACCTGCCTGCGCACAGCAAAGCGGTGCAGATTGACGGCGCGACGCATAATATCCACCGCCACAAGTTCGATGCTTTTATGCAGGCCGTGAACGATTTTCTACGCGCCTGAAGTTCAACCGCAGTACCTACCTTCACATTTACATAAGGTCGGCTAAAAGGGGCAAGCAGGGCAAGCGCGAGGCCCCATGTCCCCAGCAGGGCAAGCGCAAGGGATTGCCCCTACCGCCTCCGGTCCAACATTGTGGATGCCGTTCGGTTTTTGAGAAACGCCGGTAGGGGCAAGGGGCGGCATGGGGATTGGGTGGGGGCTTTGCGCTTGCCCAATCTTCGGGGTCAGGGATGACGGGCGCTCAAGCGGGTCCCTACGAAGGGGTGTGGCCCTATTTTGGTGGGAGATGTTATTCCGCTTTCCACAAAAACTGCTTTTTCTTTCCCATAAGATGCAGAAATGTTCGTAAAAAGATAGTACTAATTTCTTATGTAGTAGTTGACTTGCCGCTCATGCTTATCTATAATTTGATACGTATTGATACAGCAATGATGTGCATTACTTTCACAAACTGGAGTTTTCCTCATGCATGGGTTAATCTTTATGACCTGGGAAAAATATTTGTTGGAGCGTTTTCAAGGTTCCATGATGATGACGTACAGGGCAGCCATCGGCGAGACGGTATCTACTGCGCCACTTGCCAGCCGTGTTTACGATGACGATCTTCTCCTGACAGGGGTGAACATCGCCAGCGACATTACAAAGCTACCTGTTGAACAGTTATTATATGAGTACGGTCGGTACTTCATTATGAATGGATTAACGCGGCACCTGTGCGCTTATCTTCTGACACAGGTGAATAACGGACGTGATCTGCTGCTCGCAATGTACGCTGCACATAAACAGATGGGCCGTTTGCCCGAGGGCCTTACGCCTCCCCTATTTCGCTATCAAGCTTTTCCCAACGCCCCCAATGACCTGGTGTTGTACTATGACAGCCCGCGCAAGCTCTGTCCGCTACTCTTCGGAGCTATCGAGGGAGCTGCGGAAAGTTTTGGGGAGCAGGTGGCGGTAGTTGAGCGTACCTGCATGAAGCAGGGAGCCTCGGTATGTCGTTTCGACCTTCGCTTCTCTACTCCCACGGGCAGGCTAGAGTCTCCAGTGCAGCGGGAGCAACTGCTCGCCCAACAGCAGTTTACCCAGATGGTCCTCTCTCTGTTGCCGGATCGGGATGGAATTACCCTGGCAGAGCTGCAAAAGCTTCTAGAGAAAAGGGGGGCACATAAGAACTGGCTCCGCCCGGCTCGACTGCTGGAGGCGCTACGCCACTTGCATCACGCCGGTCTGGTCGCCAATACCGCCAATCAGCCGGGAGACGTTTTGACAACTCGTCGCTACTGGCGCGCCCCCACTTCGGGTTAAAAGTGATATACTGTTGTTGCACGTAATAAGTCATCGGATCGGATTTTCTCACCCTTTCTGTGAGAAGCACCGGTGCCTTTCCACTTGAGAGGGGGCCTGATTCTCAGCATGTGTGTATGCTCGCGCAGCTTCGCGGCGAAGCTGCGCGAACGCCGTCACGCAAGGGCGAAGATCCTAGAATCAGACCTCCTCCGATCCCTTCGTGGATGGCACGTACATTGTCCCTCAAGTGAGACGACGTGGCTAGCTCGATCCGCTTGAGGATACTGAAATTAGCAAAGGAAAACGCCTTCTATGCTGCAACAACTTTCTTCCTTGCAGGATGTGCAGGAAATGTATTGCTGGTTTGAACAGATGCGCGCCACTGAGCCCGTCTGGCTGGACGAAAAGAGTGGCTGCTGGCATGTGTTTCGTTATGCCGACGTGCATCATATTATTACCGATTATCAGCAGTTCTCTTCGGAGAGACGGCGTCCTGTTGGCCGCCGGTCGGCGGGTAACCCAAATCAGGGACGCAGCATTATCGCGATGGACCCGCCTCAACATCGCCAGTATCGCAACCTTGTCTCGCCTTCGTTTACGCCTCGCGCGCTTTCACGCCTCACCGACCGCATCAAAGCTATCACGCAGGAACTGCTCGACGAGGTCCGCCCAACCGGCAAAATGGATGTGATGACGGATATCGCCTACCCTTTGCCAACTATCGTCATCGCCGAAATGCTCGGTGTGCCAACCTCTGACCGCCCGCTATTCAGGAGTTGGGCCGATGCGCTGCTCTCTCAACAATTGAGCGACGCGGAGTTCTTCAAACCCGATCAGCTCGAAACGCAGCGTATCTCCGTAGCTTTTGACGAGATGTCCGATTACTTCCGCGCCATTCTTGAGGAGCGTCGCCGTCAACCGCGCGCCGATATGATGAGCGAACTGCTGGCCGCAGAAGTGGATGGAGAGCACCTGAGCATGGATGATACGATCAGCTTCTGCATCCTGCTCTTGCTGGCCGGTCATGTCACCACCACCAATCTGCTGGCCCAGGCCATCCGTTGCTTTGACGAGCATCCAGACACAATGCAGCGGTTGCGCGAGCAGCCAGAGCTGATGCCCGATGCAATCGAGGAGGTTCTGCGCTACGCCTCTCCCGTGTGGCGACTGGTGCGTACAAACAAAACCGATGTCACTATCGAGGGGATAACCATTCCGGCTGACTCGGTGATCTTCACCTGGGTCGCCTCCGCCAATCGCGATAGCGCGCAGTTTCCTGACCCCGAGCGTTTTGATATTACGCGCACGCCCAATAAACACGTTGCCTTCGGACACGGCATTCATTTCTGCATCGGCGCGCCCCTCTCGCGCCTGGAGGCTGCGATTGCCCTGCCAATGATGCTGGAACAACTGCCACACCTCCAGCGCGTGCGCGAGGAGCCGCTGGAACTCTTCGAGGGCCGCATCCTGTTTGGCTTTAAACGTCTGCCGGTGACGTTTACGCCATCCAGCGCAGCCGCGTAAGCAACGTTAAGCGCCAGCCTCGTTTTTGCGCAAGAAAGCCTGGACTGTCTGCATATACAGTTCAGGCTCTTCCACATGCGATAAATGCGAGCTATGTTCCAGCGTCACGCGCTGAGCGCCAGCAATGCCACGCTGCAATACGTCATTGATGGCAGGGGTGGATTCGTCGTAGCGACCGGAGATAATAAGCGTGGGCACCTGAAGCTCGTGCAGCCTGTCGCTGCGATCCCAATCCTTGATGGGACCGATAACATGAAACTCGCTGGGGCCGTTCATGAAAAAATAGACCTTGCTCAGATTATCCATTGTGTGCTTGACATAATCTGGAGCAGGAACGCGGATCACATGGCGCTGGTAGAAGACATCCATCGCTTCTAGATATTCGGCGCTAGCGGTGGTGCCCGCCTCTTCGTGGCGCAGCAGAGTGGCATTGACTTCGGGAGGCAGCTCGGCGCGCAGGCGGTTGGCCTCAGCGACCCAGAGGGGAATGCTCGGGGTGGTATTGGAGAGGATCAGGCTGACGACCCCCTGTGGCTGTGTCAGCATATATTCGATGGCGAGCATTCCGCCCCAGGATTGACCCAGGATGTGGAAGCGTTCAAGTCCCAGAGCTTGACGCATAGTAGCAAGTTCCGTCACAAAACGCTCGACGCGCCAGAGCGAAGTATCGTCGGGCTGGTCGGAGCGCCCGCAGCCAAGCTGATCGTAGAAGATGACGCGCCGCGTATCCGATGCCAGGGCAGCGAGATTCGACAGATAATCATGGGGGGCGCCCGGACCCCCGTGTAAGATCAGCAGCGGAACATCTTCCCGCTCACTGCCGCCGCCAACGATACGATACCAGACGCGATAGCCATCAACGGGGACAAAGCCTTCTTGCTCGCGCATACTCATCAATTGACCGCCTTTCAAATCGTGAGTTACTTGAACTACCTGGACTATAGAAAAGCGTATCACCGGGCCATATGCCTGTCAAGGGAGCAGAGCTCTCCCTTTGACGGCCATCCCCCCATAGAGATGTGCTTATGGACTTTCACCACTAATGCTGATCACGCCTCTGTAGAGACGTGCTTGAGCGCGTCTCTACGGGGGTTCCAGGGATCATGTCCATCAGCAGGCGGCAGAACGACTTGTACATCGCGTTAACTAACTATTGCTATCGGTAATCTTTCGTGATACAGTGAGCTGAATGTACTGGAGAACAGATAACAAAACGAGGTGATACATGGCCCAGCTTGACACGATCACGCTCGCGGGCGGCTGCTTCTGGTGTACAGAAGCGGTTTTTCAACGGCTCAAAGGGGTGGCAGCGGTCGTCCCGGGGTACGCAGCTTCTCAGATGCCAAACCCTTCCTATGAAGCTGTTTGCAGTGGGAGAACGGGAGCCGCTGAAGCTATTCAGATCGAATATGACCCGAGCGTGATTTCTCTTGATACACTGCTCGATATTTTCTGGCATTTGCACGATCCGACAACGCTCAACCGGCAGGGAAACGACGTTGGCACGCAGTACCGTTCGGCCATTTTCTATCATAATGAAGCGCAAAAACAGACCGCGCTGGCATCAAAGGAAGCAACAGAGAAATCGGGCCTCTACAAAAACCCGATTGTGACCGAGATTACGCCCTTTACCAACTTCTATCCCGCCGAAGGCTATCATAAAGACTATTACGACCGTAACCGCTCTGCGGCCTACTGCATGTTTGTCATCGATCCCAAAGTGCAGAAGCTGCTGAAGACGTATCGCAACGAGATCAAAGAGGAGAGCGCCAGGTAAATCTGGCCTCTCCGTAAAAATCTTATTGCCTGGTAGACAATAGCCACTACTTGAAATGCGGGGCCACGCGCTGCCCCAGCAGTTCCGCCGATGTACGATCAGGGATGCGGAACATAAAGTGCGTGATCCCGATTTTCTGAAAGCGTTTGATTTCGCTCGTAACCTCGGCGGGGGTGCCCGCGATAAAGTGTTTCTGGGAGTGACGCTTCACTTTGGCCGGGTCCTCCGAGATGCTGGCCGTCCCCAGATAGGTCAGCTTGATCGTCGCGGGATCGCGCCCAACGCGCTCGCAATGCTGGCGCAAAATGGCAAGCTTACGGGCGTATTCCTCCACAGTTACGGAGTTGAAATTCCACCAGTCGGCGTAGCGCGCCACAATGGCGAGCGTGCGCTGCTCGCCGCCGCCACCGATAAGGATGGGTATCTGAGGAGATGGCTGCGGCATACAGTACGCGTCGCGAATCTGATAATGCTGCCCCTCAAAGGTCGCGGGCGATGATGACCACATGGCGCGAATAATCTGAACCGCCTCTTCTAACTGTTCCATGCGTATCTTTGTAGGAGGAAATGGATAGCCATAAGAGACGTATTCATCTTCTTTCCAACCAGCGCCGATACCTAAAATCATGCGTCCTCGGGAAAGAAACTGCACATTGGCCGCCATCTTGGCAAGCAGCGCAGGATTGCGATAGGACTGTGCCAGCACCAGCGTACCGACCTTGTATTGCGGGTAGAGGGCCGCCAGGTAGCTCAAGGTAGAAAAAGCTTCCAGCACATCGGTCGATCCCCATTGCAGGTGATCTTCGAGCCAGAGGGTCGTGATACCGCTTGCAAGAGCTTCTATGCAGCGCCGGTTATACTCGTACACGTCACTCATAGAGTAACCGGGGCTATTCAATCTGAGCATTAAGCCAAATTCAATGTTGCTCATCGCTTCTCGACGTTACTTTCGCTTAATAGTTTTCATTGTCACTTTCGTTAAAAGTAATACGCCTTAATTGCGGGTCCGTTTCACGGTCTTGCTGCTGCAACATCAGTAAGGTTTGCCGATAGACATTGATAAAATCCAGCAGTCCCAACGTTTCCTCAAGATTCAAATCAAAATTAATCCCAGAAGCGTGCCTCAGGAGCAGCCCATGCTTCTCCATACGCGCCCTGTACCTGCCGATGATTGCATCCACCGTCAAACTCCTTCTCTGCTACCTATCGCCCGATGGCATCAATTGAGCTACCACAAGCAGCCCCGTGGTGTATACGTCAGAGCCCTGGCATTTGTTCCCGGGGCGTCCCATAGGCCGTAGGGACCCGATTGATCGCGTCCTGCGCGATTTATCGCCTGTCCTTCGTTTTCCCGTGCAACCTGCATACAGCAATCACCAGTAGGATCGGAAGGTGACGACCATAACGCTCGTTACTGCGTTCTCTCCTGGTAATTACGTTTGTGGGACAGCATCATACTGCGAATTCGGGATTGGACGGGCGCTAAAGCGGACGCGCTAAAGCTGGTCGCTACGGATTGCCTGCCCATCGTTCCATTATGGGCCAGTCGTGATTGGCGGCCTGATAGATGACCTCTATGGCGCTCATATTTTCTAGCGTCTCGCTCAGACGCAGAGCTGGCTCCTGGCCGGTGCGCAGGCAACGGGCAAAGTGTTCGACCTCAAGCTGATACTGGTCAACGCGAGTAAAATTCTGCTCGGTCATCTGACCATTTTTTGTGACAAACACTGCAACGTCTCTGATGCCAGGAGTAAAGGGCACGGGAATGGTGATCGTGCCCTCCTCGCCAAAGATTTCGGCAGACTGGCGCATTGGCAGGCCGAAGCTGGAATCGATCAGGCCAAAGCGACCGTCGCCGTAATCCAGCAGCGCGTTCATCGCCATGTCCACGCCGCCGCGCTTCGGCACGTATACGCGCGCGGCAACGGTCGCGGGCGGTTGACCATAGATCGCGCGACAGAGATTGACGGGATAGCAGCCCACATCCATCAGCGAGCCGCCCGCTAATTCTGGCTTGAGCCGAATATTCTGTGGGCGCGCACGAATATCAAAGGAGAACGATGCCCGCACCAGCCTGACCGGCCCGATCAAACCTGAGTTTACCTGCTCTAAAGCCCACACAATCTGAGGATGGAAACGGTACATGAAAGCTTCCATGAGCAGGAGGTTACGCTCGCGAGCTTCCCTGACCATCGTCTCTGCCTCTGCCCTGGTCACAGCTAGCGGCTTCTCGCACAGCACATGCTTGCCCGCCTGGAGCGCCTTGATCGTCCACGCGGCATGCAGGCTATTGGGCAACGGGTTATAAATAGCCTCGATATCAGGATCGTTAAGAACGCTGTCGTAGTCGCTATAAATACGTACGCTGGGGGCAAATGAGTACAGGTCGGTGGTGCGCTGCGGGTCGCGACCTCCCACGGCTACCAGGCGACCGTTTGCAGAGGCCAGGATAGCCGGCGCGACAGCCTTCACGCCGATGTTGGCGGCGCTGATGATGCCCCAACGCACAGGATTGCCGGAAGTGGTTTCGCTGGATTGCACTGTTTTTTGTCCTTTCTACGGGGATGGACATATTATATGCACAAAAAGGGGGCGAATGCGCTCCAGATTGCCAGCAACTACGCAGGCATCAGGTTTCCACGCCGACGACGAAGACGCGGTCCTGCACGCGCACCACCTGAACGGGCGCGTCGTAGAGCTGGCTCAACATTTCGCCGGTAATCACTTCTTCCGGCGTTCCCATCGCGATGCGCCCGTTGGCAATATAAATCACACGGTCCACCACGCCCAAAAGCGGATTGATATCGTGGGCGACCAGCAGCACAGCCACATTGCGGGTGCGGCAGACACGGGCAACCAGCGAGACGATTTCTTGCTGATGCGCTATATCCAGGTTCGCCAGTGGTTCGTCGAGCAGCAGTAGACGCGGGTTGGTGAGCAGGGCCTGGGCGATTAAAAGGCGCTGCTGCTCGCCGCCGGAGAGCTGGCCGACCGGGGCATCGGCAAAAGCCAGGGCATCGACCTCCGTAAGGGCCTGATCAATCAGGGCATGGCGTTTCTTGCCAGGCCAGCCAATGCCCCAGCGATGACCATCCAGCCCAAAGCCGACGAGGTCGCGGGCGCGCAAGGCCAGATCAGCTTCTAGCACGCGGTGTTGCGGGGCATAGCCAATACGCTGGTTTCCCTGGCGAGGCGTTTCACCGAGCACACGCACCACGCCGCCGGTGGGCCTGAGCAATCCCAGCAACACCTTGAGCAAGGTGCTTTTGCCGGCTCCATTGGGTCCAAGAATAACAACAAACTCCCCCTTATTCACCGTCAAGCTAATATCTTGCAAGATCGTGCGCCCGCCCAGTTGGACGCTGACATGCTCTAAGGCAAGCACCGGTTGATGTGTCACCACAGCTTTTCTTGCTCTCCCCTCTCGTGTTCATCCAATCAAAAAGAGCATATCATATGGAGGAATGATGAGTCAATGAGACTGGGTCTCAATTCAGGGCCTCGCAAAAGTTGTCTTTTCACACTGAACGGCTCGCAAGCGAGCAGTCAGAGTGTGTAGCGACTTTTGCGTAGCCCTGGTCTCAATTGATCTTGATAGCAACCTTATCAGTGCAAAAGCTCTTAAAACCGGCGCTTGAGCATAGTTGCCACTTATATACGAACATATTATACAATCACAATGGCGTGGGAAATCCCACGCAAAACTATTAATGAAAGGGCCATTTCTAATGACACAACCGGAGACCACCTACCCGATACGAGTGGGCGTACAGATCCATCCCCAGCACACGAGCTACCGCGATATCGCTGATGCCGTGCGCCACGCTGAGGAAATGGGAGTTGATACCATCTGGACCTGGGACCACTTTTTCCCGCTGTCTGGCGATCCGCAAGGCAACCATTTTGAGGGGTGGACGCTACTAACGGCGATAGCTACATTAACTGAGCGAGCGCAGATTGGTTGCCTGGTGACCTGCAATAGCTACCGCAATGCGGCGCTTTTATCGAATATGGCGAAAACGGTGGATCATATTAGCGATGGTCGTCTTATCCTGGGGATAGGTGCCGGCTGGTTTGAGCGCGATTACCAGGAATATGGCTATGATTTCGGGACGGCAGGAAAGCGTCTGGCAGCGCTCGAAGAGTCGCTTGCCATTATTCGTCACCGCTGGGAGGTCGATGTTCCCAAACCCATGCACAAAATCCCCATCATGATCGGAGGTGGAGGAGAAAAGAAAACGCTGCGTATTACAGCGAAATACGCCGATATGTGGCATGGTTTTGGCGATGCCGACGCTCTTGCGCATAAGATGCAGGTTCTGGATCAATGGTGTGCCGACATTGGGCGTGATCCACGCGAAATAGAGCGTTCATGCGGCACTAATAAAGATGAGACTGAAGAGCGACTGGACGCCAAAGTCAAGGTCGGTGCTACCCATGTTATTCTTGGCCTCGGCACTCCCTGGAATTTTGCTACACTCGAACGCCTGGTGAATTGGCGAGACAAGAGGCGAGCGGGGAGATAACGCTCTCTATCTCATCTTCAGTACAAACTCCTGGCAAGCGCATACGCTTATCTGTCGGGAGTTTTTTTACCTTTGTGCTTCTCGCTCATCCTGGGCCTCTGTAGCTTCATCTGCACTGGCAGCAACTTCATTACTGATGGATTGGAGATCGCGCATTACAACATGCTTCTCAGGCTCCCCTTTTAGCCTCCACGCTCGAAAAACATGTCTTGTTCCTGCACCCGGATTAGGTTTCGTTCTGGGAAATATCTCATTAACCTGTAAATCAAACGAGTAGCCAATAATTAACTCTGCTGATTCTATACGAACCAGTTCTCCAACTTCAAAAAAATCGGCATCTGTCTCAACATGTGCAGGAAGAATCAGCGTATGATAGTGCGCCAGCCCCTCAGCAATTTGAAAAGGCGTTGGAACTACATACATTTTCCTGTCACGAATCGAAATATCCCCGTAACTTCCAAACCCCCTGACACTTCTATTCTTATGCTTATACTCATGATCGGCATTAAGAAAATCTCCATGACAAATAACCAGGTCTAGAACAGGATACTCATTTCCATCCGGTTTATCGGGATACCTCCCAAAAACGTAGTAAATACTTCTACCATTATGAAAACCAGTAGGAACTTGACTATTGCTATCGTATGTTGTTTCTCTACCGGGGTAAGCCAATCCTTTCAACTCATAACCTTCTGTTGTCGAAACCATTCTAAAGTCAGGATAGGTATTTCGACCGGGGGCATCGTAGTTTAATTGAATTTCGTTGAGACGAGCCTCAAACCAGTTCTGAAAATGGTACTCTTTATCTTTGCTGCTTTCCCTTTTGATGAGCACACCTGCGTTGATCGCTTCTACGCATTGCTCAAAAATGGGCAATACGGAGCTATTCACACTCCTCATTTACTTTAACTCCGACTCTCTGGTTATCGGCACAAGCAGAAATGGTATTCAGGACACAGCCCGTTGCTTTCAGAAATTGTGGTAATGTAATCTGCGCGCCCGATCTATCTGTTAAACGCCCCATATGCTGAGAGAACACACATAAAGCTTGTGACTGCACTATCACAAATCGATCTCCATAAGAAAAGTTCGCAAACGGGTTATGCTGTGAAAGCGCATAAAGTTTCTCTTTTGCCCTGGCAAGTGTAACCTCTATTGCGGTTTCCAAAGATACGCTAACCGGGGGCAGCAATTGCTTACATACTAGAATAGCATCGTAATTAATCGGCTCTTCCGTCTGTGACTTTGGAGACGCACCCGACATTTCAGCCTTGATCGGATGAGCAGCAACCACTCCCAGGTTTGCTTCAAAAATTGCCTGTCCGACCGCCTCCCATCCTTCGTTGCGCGAGTGGTGAAAGCTGAATATAAGCAGTCCACCGGGTTTTAAAACGCGGGTACACTCTCGCAATACACGACCGAGCGCAACAGAAAATGCTCTGGCCTCTTTTTGCTGCACCTCCTGAGGATGCCGCGTTGTCTCTGCTGAGAATTGCACATGAGATTTTCCTAACCCCAGACGCAACCACGAATAAAAAAAATCGGCCAACTCTGAGTAGTGAACAAAGTCAAAATAAGGAGGGTCGGTCACCACCACATCAACTGATTGGTCAGGAAGCGCAAGGAAAGACGAGTCGCTACAGAACAATAAAGCTCTGCCTGCTCCCTCTCTCAAAGTATCAAAATCGTCAGCGAGAGAGGTAGTGGGTGAGCGAGAAAGATTATAAACCTTTTCTCCCTTAATTTTCTCCCCTTGTTGGACAGCCTGTAGCTCAAAAGGTTTTTGACGGTACGTTAAAGCACGCACCAATCTGGATTCGAAGAAGGTCTGGAAACATCCCGAACTTCTAGTGGTCCCTCTTACTATTCCCCAGACAGAGTTTTCCAATGCCATCCGTTCTGGCTTAAATATATGATGGTTGAAGAGAGGTCTTACAGCGCCGGTTCCTTCTCCTTTATAAGAGCAAAACAGGTTGTTGTACTCTAGAATGCTGGAGAAAAGTAATAAGAGAAGTTCACGACAGGCTCTATCCGGCTCTTTTAAAATTGCTTGCAGGAGAAGCGAAAGGCAGTAGAGTTGCCTGCAATTGAAAAGTTGCCGCCACTCTCGGTAGTTATATCGAAGGATCTGGTTCGTATTGTGCCCTGGCTCGATTACGCCAATGGGTAGCAGCAACTCTTGCTGTTGTACTAACATACATGCTTGATTATATAGATTCTTATCTGACTCACGCGCACGGATATATTTCTTATGCCCGTTAGCTGTCAATATGAGCAATGCATACATCTCATATTCTGGTATACTGCCCGTGGCAGCAATTGTGTCCGCGATGCGGAAGCCATGTCCGCAGTTCTGGCATCTCGCTTTCGCACCATCGGCAATTCCAATCTGGGGATTATACTCTCGCGCACATCCTGAACAACGTAAGGCAAGTGCATCATATGTAGTTGCATTAATCTGCCCGCAAGCAAAACAGACAGACTGCGCGGCAGGTACCCTTTTGGGATACGCGTTTTTGGCGAAGATAGAGGTGTCAAAAAGCTGTACACGCTTTTCGCATTGGGGACATAGGGCTGTCATGACCCAAAAGCAATAGAGAATTTCAGCCATCTTCCCAGTCTCTGGATCGACAGCTTGATACATTTGCTGAATCTGTGGTTGCACCCTGTTTTTGACACGCTCGAAAGCCATTTGCAGTTCATAGAAGTTAACGGGCTCAAGAGCTTTTTGCACCTGAAACATGCTGACAGGATTGATATCAGAGCCCACTACAGTACAGCCCAGCTTGAGAGCCTCCCCCACTGTAGTCCCTGCTCCCATAAAAGGGTCAAGAACGACTTTACCAGGAAACTCAATGGGTGAATAAAACGCCTTCCATATGTCTGTATCGTCTTCACTGAGCGCACCAATAAGAATCGCCCGCAAAACAGAGCCCAGACGCGTCGCCCACCATTTATGCATGTGATAAGTGGGCCGATTTACTTCTTTCCGCCAGCTCTCCAGTTCGGCGAGTACGCTTAATGGTCCTGAGGGAAAATTATACTCAATCGCTGCCATCTACTTACTACCTTAAAAAGACCAGAGTTAAAATTAGTGTAAGATGAGCGATATTATAGCTGACCTATGCAACATCTGCAAACGGGGCACTCCAGGTAATCGGAGGCGTTGCGTACAGAGGCATAAAAAAGGGTGACCGATGGGGCTTGAACCCACAACCGCTGGAGCCACAATCCAGAGCTCTGCCGATTGAGCTACGGTCACCATATGTTCTTTGAACACATCGCCAGTATAACGGACGACTTGCGCTTTGTCAATAGCTGAAGATCACTTTATTACGCCTCGCCATCCTGCAAAGTATCTCTCTTTCTCTCAGTACGCTCTCACCAGCCCGGATTTATCTGCGAGCAAGTAGCCGCGTATGCTTTTTATCGACCAGAACAGGCCAAAAAGGGCCAGACCCGCACCGATCACAATGCCCCAGATCGAGCCAGAAGACGGCGATTGGTTCTCACTTGTAGTAAATGCAGGAGTGGTGAACTTTTGTAGCGGATTGCCAAAGATGTCGTAGAGCTGGATCGCCACTATTCTCAGGGGCCTACTGTCCTTGTAGTAAATATCAACACGTTGCCGCTGTGTCACATTTTCATTCCAGGATGGGGTCAATGAATTTTTATCAAAAATGTAGATATCTTTGCTGCTATCAATATTGATAAAGGTTCCGCTGTATTGACCGTTGACCGTATACCTGTATTCCTTCGTGATGTGCCCGGTAATTTTATGGATCTGGTTTGCTGATGCGTCATTGATGCTGCTGACGTTGAAGTAAACCAGCACGACACCTATGGCAATAAAAAACAGGGCTTGTAGCAAAGTGATGATGAGCCTGTCTCTTTTCGTATAGAAACGCACACGAGGAGGGCGATAGCCGCCACGCACACGCATATGATTACTCCTCCGATTGCAGGTAACTATGAACGGCAAGAAATGGTTATAAGTCAAAGCAAGGTCGAGCAGCTTCTCTCAGTACATGAGGTTATTGAAACCAGAGCAATTATAACAGAAGGTTGCTCAAGGCACAAGATAAAAATATGCCGATTGGCAGGTCGAGGAGGGGAGATTGGGCGTTTCAGTGAGAGGGCGCAGGCTGGGGCAGGAGATGGGGCAGATGCAAGACCTGCCCCAATATACGCACCAGTGATACAACTACGGCGAGACCTCATCCAGGCGCTGCTGCCTGGTCGCCGTGCCAAACTGTGCAATGATGGCAGCCACCACCAGGCAGCCGCCAATTACCAGGAAGGTACCCAGCGGGCCAAGCGTCGTGATGTTACCCGCGATCAGCAGGATGCCAACGCCTCCGCCGATGTGTCCGATGCCGTCCACCAGGGCGAAACCGGTCGCGCGCGCACGCGTGGGATAGTTCTCTGCTGACCACGCCCAGGCCATTGGCACAAACAGGTTGAAGCCGATGAACAGGATAATCGCCCCGATGACCGTCACCCAGAAATTGCTCGACCCGCTCAGGGCAATGATTACCCCTCCGATAATGGTGAGCACTGCTGAGATAGGGAGCCAGAGCTTGCGTTCCAGCGCCTCACCATAGCCATAGGCAAAGATGGCACACCCGATGAAGCCAAAGACGCCGAGGGCTGCCACCATACCGGCTTCTGGCGGCGGATAGCCCAGAGTAGCCAGGATCGCAGTAAGGCCCACACCAATGGTGTAGACTGTCATAAAGGCGATGAACCACATACTGAACAGCAAGAGCGTGCGACGCCGGTACATAGGATTGCCCAGAATTTCCGAGTAGGTCGCGTGCTTCTCACCGCTATGAAGGTGCAGTTCTGAGCCAACCGGCGGCAGATTGGTCAGTTTCTTCATGGCTCGCTGCTCCATGTCGGTCACGATCTCGTCCGCTTCCTTGACGCGGCCTTGCGAGATCAGCCAGCGGGGGGATTCCGGCAAACGGAAGCGCAGCAAGATGCCCACCAACGCCAGGATCGCGCCGACGCCATACATCCAGCGCCAACCATTGCCGGCAAACTGGGGCAGGCCGTGGACGACTTGCACAGAAGCCTGCGCAAAGTTCAAGCCTTCAGGGAACGGAGCGGGCGGAGTGGTCAGGATCAACCCCAGCCAGATAGCCAGGAAAGCACCCAGCGATGACATGATAAAAATAAGCGAGGTGTACTTCGCCCGCCCGTTGCTGGGCGCGACCTCGTTGATATAGGTTGCCACCAGCGCCAGGTCTGCCCCGACGCCAATGCCAGTGATGACGCGGGCGATGATGAAGGTCGTGTAGTCCTGCACAAAAGCGTTGAACAACGAGCCCAGGCCGGTGATGATGAGCGTGATCAACAGCATATCGCGCCGCCCAAAGCGATCAGCCAGCGGGCTGAGGATCAGTGCGCCAATCACGTAGCCGAACAAGTTCAAGAGGGTCGGCAAGCCTACCTTATCAGAGGCGAGCACCAGCCCGGGCGGGGTGTGCGTGACTCCCGCGGGCAAGCCGGGCAAACACCCCGATACAATCTGAGTGCAAGTTTGGATAAAGGAGACATTGATATCAAAGATGTCGAAGAACGTGAAGAGAAAGCCAATACCAATGATGCCGATGAACAGGTAGGAGAGCGACCAGATCGGGATTCGATCCTGGCGAGCGATAACCGCCGCGCCAGTACTACTTGTCCCAGAAGAGGAGAGGGAGGAACTACCAGCTTCCGATGCCATTACGATACTCCTTCGTACGATATTCGCTGAACGATCAAGGGATGATGCCAGGAGATACCTCAAAGTATCAGTTCCATGAATTGTGCATTGCAGCGATGAGCACAAAACTCATGCTGATAGATACCATTGTATGATGGGCCATACATTCTGTCAAGCAGATCCGATTGCAACGTTATGAAAAAGAGTAAGACGATCAGGAACTTGCTATACATCTCTGCTCAATTTTTTCTGCGTATCAGGTAAAATAGTTGAGAGAGCTTTTTTCTATGCTAATGTAGAATTTGTCCGACCTGAACCAGGGGGAAGAGGAATCATGGCACTTGATAGAAAGCGCATCCTGCATCATCTCACCAGCTTCAACCTCCATGCACTTTTCATCGATGAGTTGGGATGGGATCATTGCCAGGAAGTAACATCCACTTTTACCATTGATCAGCAGTGTTACAGTATGCAACCGGTCGCTCAAAAACGTGGCATGGTGGCTTACGCCTGCGCTCCTGACCCATCAGGCAATGTCCTGGCTAAACATACCAGAGAGAGGATAGAACGGGAGGTGTATAAACTTGTTCACGAACATATTATTATCTACCCCGACGCTCAACATAATCACCATATCTGGCAATGGGTCAAACGCGATAGGGGCCAGGCCAAAGTCCGCGAATTCCCCTTCTACAAAGACTGCCCCAACGAACTCCTCCTCTCAAGACTACAGACCATCGTTTTTGACCTCAGCGAAGAAACCGAACTAAATATTGCAAAGGTTGCTTATAGGGCGAAGCAGGCGTTTGATGTAGATCGCGTCACCCAACGTTTCTATGAGCACTTTCAGAAGGAACACGCCTCCTTTCTCCGTTTCATTGCAGGCATCACTACGCTGATTGACCGCCAGTGGTATGCCTCCCTTATGCTCAATCGCCTGATGTTCGTCTATTTCATTCAGAAAAAAGGGTTTCTTGACAATAACGTAAATTATTTACCCGAGAAGCTCAAACAGATGCAAGCTAGAATAGGGCAGGATAAGTTTCTTTCTTTCTATCGCCACTTTCTCTTACGCCTCTTCCATGAAGGTTTCAACCGGCCAAAAGAGGAGAGAGCCTCTGAACTGGAGCAATTGTTGGGTGATGTGCCCTTCCTCAACGGCGGCCTCTTCCAGGTCCACGAGCTAGAGCGCAATTATGCCGCTATCGCTATACCTGATGAGGCGTTTGAGCGCATTTTTACCTTTTTCGATTCCTACCAATGGCAGATCAATGAGCAACCCCTACACGGCGCTCACGCCAGTACGATGCACGCGGATGAGATCAACCCTGACGTTATTGGCTATATTTTCGAGAAATACATCAATCAGAAGCAGATGGGAGCCTATTATACCAAAAGGGATATTAGCGAGTATATCAGCAAGCACGCGATCATCCCCTATCTCTTTCATGCGGTTCAGGCGCAATGCCCACTTCCCTTCAAAGCGGATGGCCCCGTCTGGCGCTTGCTGGCAAGCAATCCCGACCGCTACATTCTCCAGACCGTCCGTCTGGAAACGTATCTCCCGACCGAAAGCGAGCAGGAGTATCTGACCCGTGGCAGGCGCTACGCGTGGCTCAAAGATACGCTGAGTTCGGGCGAGATTAGCTCCATCGATGATTTCATCACGCTCAATCTAGATAGCATGCGTTTCCTGCACGATGTGATTTTACAGTGCGAGGAGCCTGCGCTGCTGCGCACCTTTTATGAGCAGCTTGAGGCTATGACGATTCTGGACCCTACCTGTGGCTCCGGCGCGTTCCTTTTTGCCGCGCTCAATATTCTGGAACCGCTCTATGCAGCCTGTATTGAACGTATGCGAGTAATGGTACAGGAGCCAGGACCGGGGACAGGGCACGTAGGGGCAAGGAGCGGGGTGGATGGGATGCGAGGGCCTTGCGCTTGCCCTGCCCCAGACGGCATTTGTACCTGCCAACAGGACATCCAGTTCTTTCGCGATATCCTGCAACGGGTAGATCAGCACGTCAACCATACCTATTTCATCCTGAAGGCGATTGCGCTCAATAATCTCTATGGCGTGGATATTATGAAGGAGGCGGTCGAAATCTGTAAGTTGCGCCTCTTCCTCAAGCTCGCCGCCCAGCTCAAATCCGTCCAGGAGATAGAGCCGCTGCCTGATATTGATTTTAATATTCGACCAGGCAATACGCTGGTCGGCTTTGCCCACATCGCAGAGGTGCGCAAGGCGGTCGAGGGAGGTCGGCAGAAAAAGATCGATTTCACCCGCGTTATGGCGAAGATTGAGCAACGAGCAAAAGCAATCGACCAGGAATTCTCCACGCACCGTCAGCAGCAGACGCAGCAGAGCGAGCGCGGTGATGATTTCGAAGAACGCAAAAGCGCCCGCAAGACGGCCATGCGCGAGCTTGCAAGCGAGATCGACGGTTATCTTGCCAGTCAGTACGGCATTGACCGACTGCACATTCAGGACGAGGACGCCTACCAGCAGGCTTTCGCGCAATGGCGCGCCAGCCACCTGCCGTTCCACTGGTTTATCGAGTTCTATGGCATTATGGAGCGCGGCGGCTTTGATGTGATCATCGGCAATCCACCCTATGTCGAATACAGCAAGGTGCGGCAAGAATACAAAGTGCATGGTTACGAGACGGAGAGCTGCGGCAACCTCTACGCTGCCGTGATTGAGCGCTCCCTTGCTCTTTCGCAGCCAGAAAAGGGCTATCTGGGACTGATCGTCCCTCTGAGCATTTGTGGAGGCGAGCGATTTGAACAGTTACGAGCTACGATCAGGCAACATACCGGCAACATCTGGCTCGCCAACTTCGAGATCTTTCCCTCGCGCCTGTTTGATGGTGCCTTTCAACGCCTCTCTATCATGGTAGCGCAACATGGGCGCACCTCAGCTTGCCGCGCCCATGTGACGAAGATACAACGCTGGTATGCCGCAGAACGCCTGCACCTGATCGATCTTATTACCTATACCACCATAACGGCGACGCTCAGACCTTCCGTTTTCCCCAAGCTCGCATCGCCACTCCAGGAAAACATTGTGCGCAAAATGCTGGAGCGCGCCGGGGGCGCAAAGCTGGCAAAAGTGCTTTCTTCCCGGCGGACCGAGCATTTTGTGTACTACCAGGAGGCAACCAATTACTGGATGAAGGCGGTCTGCCGTGTGCCATTTTATCAGAAGAACGGGGTGGTGATGGAGCCGCAACACGGGCGTTTCCTCTATTTTAATGATGAGCATACGGCTCGGACTGTTATGGCTGTGATGAATAGCTCCCTCTTTTACGTCTGGTTCGCGACTTATTCTGACGGCTTCCACCTCTCTCACGCCCTGGTGAAGGATTTTCCCATTGATAATGGACTCTTCATGCTTCAAGAGTTGCCGCTGCTCTCTTTGCGACTAGAAGCTGATATTCAGGCGCACGCGACGCATAGCACCCGCAACACGAAGCCTGGCAAGGACGCAGACCAGCAAGGGCATCAGATTGAGTTGGAGGAGTACCATATGAGCTATTCCAAGCCCATTATCGATGAGATCGACGCGATCCTGGCGCAGCATTACGGCTTTACAAGTGAAGAGTTAGCCTTTATTATGAATTACGATGGCAAGTATCGGATGGGGTGAGGAACGATAGCCGGTAGGGGCAGGGCTCGCCCCTGCCCTGTTATGGAGCAATGCGGGCAATCAAGGCAGGGCAAGCGCAAGGCCCCCGCATCCCCCATCCCCGCCCCTTGCCCCTACCACCTCCGTCCGACGGAATCGGCCCCGTTCTGGTCGGGTTTTGCGGGGAGATGCAACGTTGTGGGACCACGGTAGGGGCAAGGGGCTGGGCGGCTTCAGGGTGGGGGCCTCGCGCTTGCCCTGTTGGGGCACGAGTTGGCCCACCCATATGGATTTGAGATGCAACGTTGCGGGACCACGGTAGGGGCAAGGGGCTGGGCGGCTTCAGGGTGGGGGCCTCGCGCTTGCCCTGTTGGGGATGATTTGGCCTGCCCATATGGATTTTTTCTTGCTGATAAAGAGAGGAAACAGAGGATTTTATGGCGGCTGATAAACAACGTGTATTGCAATATTTGAAGGTGGGCAATTTTCGTGAGCTTTTTGTGGAGGAACTGGGGTGGGATTATCTGTATGAGACGCCGCCGCCCATCTTCTGTCAGGGGCAGACCTATACGCTGCACCCGCTGGTGGAGAAGAGCGACGTGAAGGTGTATCTGTGCGATCCCGATATGCGCGGCTGCATTCCCGATGAGAAGCTGCTACGCCTGATTGATCGCGAGGTTACCAGATTTGCCTACGAACATATTGTGATTTATGTTGATGCCGCCCGCGAGAATCAGGTGTGGCAGTGGGTGCGGCGCGAACGCGGTAAGCCGCCGACCCATCGCGTCAACAGGCTGCGCAAACACCAATCGGGCGAACTGCTGGCACAGAAGCTGCTGGGCCTGGAGTTCGAACTCGCCGAGGATCAGCCAACGACGCTTGATGTGGCGCGCAAGGTGGAGCAGACCTTCAATGTTGAGCGCGTGACCAAAAAGTTCTACGAGCGTTTCCAGACTGAACATAAAAGATTCCTGGCCTTTATTCAGGGCATTACCTCGCAGGGCGATAGCGAATGGTATACGTCGCTGATGCTGAACCGCCTGATGTTTATCTATTTTATCCAGAAACAGGGTTTTCTTGGTACAACAAGCGACCACCAGCTTGATGGAGATCGTGATTACTTGCGTCATCGCCTTGAGAGGATGCAGGAGCAACAGGGGCGCGATACGTTCCATTCGTTCTACCGCTATTTCCTGCTGCGGCTCTTTCACGATGGCCTGAGCAAAAGGGAGCGCACGCCCGAACTGGAGCAGTTGCTGGGCCGCGTTCCCTATCTCAATGGCGGCATCTTCGATGTTCACGTTCTGGAGCAGACCTATCCCGATATCCAGATACCGGACGAGGCGTTTGAGCGCATCTTCGACTTTTTCGATAGTTACGACTGGTACCTTGATGATCGGCCTATCAGCAAGGGCAACGAGATTAATCCCGATGTGCTGGGCTATATTTTTGAGAAGTATATCAACCAGAAACAGATGGGCGCGTACTATACGAAAGAGGATATTACCGAATATATTAGCAAAAATACGATCATCCCTTACCTTTTTGATGCCGCCGAGCAACGCTGCCTGATTGCTTTTCAACCGGAGGGGCCGGTGTGGTCATTGTTGCGCGATAATCCCGATGATTATATCTATGAAGAGGTGGCGCATGGGGCCAGTTTGCCGCTGCCGCCGGAGATTGAGGCCGGGCTGCACGACGTTGCAAAGCGCGAGGTGTGGAACAGGCCCGCGCCTGCGGATTACGCGCTGCCGACGGAGATATGGCGCGAGGTAGTAGCGCGACGCACGCGCTACGAGGAGATCAGGGGCAAGATCCTGGCTGGCGAGATTACCAGCATTAACGATCTGATTACCTATAATCTCGATATCCGCAAATTTGCTCTGGATGTAATTACATATAGCGAGGGCACGGAGTTGCTGCTGGCCTTTTATGAGAGCATCGAGCAGGTGAGCGTGCTCGACCCGACCTGCGGCTCGGGAGCGTTTCTGTTTGCCGCGCTCAATATCCTGCAGCCGCTCTACGAAGCCTGCCTGACTCGAATGCAGGTGATGGTAGAGGAGCGCGACCGCCTCGACGCGCAGATGCCGCCTCAACGCCGCCCGCGTCTTCCTCGCATCGAAAGCTTCCGCAAGATATTGCGCGAGGTCGGCAAGCATCATAGCCGCGAGTATTTTATCCTCAAATCAATCATTATCAAAAACCTCTACGGCGTCGATATCATGGAGGAGGCGACCGAAATCTGCAAATTGCGCCTCTTCCTCAAGCTGGTGGTCCAGGTCAAAAAGTTCGATGATATTGAGCCATTGCCCGATATCGACTTCAATATTCGCGCGGGCAATACGCTGGTGGGCTTCGCCACTCAGGAGGAGGTGCGCAAGGCCGTCGAGCACGATCTGCGCAGCGCCATGACCTCGGCGGAGACGCTGCAACGCATCGAGCGCAAAGCTCAGGAGGTCGAGCGCGGCTTCAACGATTTCCGCAAACTCCAGACCGACTACGATATCAAGCACGCGGATATCGCCGAGAGCAAACGCGATCTGCGCGAGAAGCTGCACGCCCTGCGCTCCGAACTGGACGAATATCTCGCCATCGAGTACGGCATTGACCGCAATAACATTGCCCAAAAAGAAGTCTATGATGAGAAGTTCGCGCAGTGGCAGCGCAGCCACCAGCCCTTCCACTGGTTCGTCGAATTCTACGGCATTATGCGCGATGGAGGGTTTGATGTGATTATTGGGAATCCTCCCTGGAAAGAATATTCAGCCGTCAAGAAGACCTATATAGTTTGCGACTATTTGACTGAAAAATGTGGAAACCTTTATGGTATGTGTATAGAACGAGCATTAAAGCTTCGAGCTCCATCTGGATGGATGAGTTACATTGTACAATTACCCCTGGCAAACTCATCTCGTATGAATTCAGTGCGAACCCTCCTTAAAGAGAAAAGCTCTTCGATCTTCGTTATTACCTTCGATGACCGCCCAGGCAAATTATTTGAGGGATTACAACATTGTAGAAGCACGATTTTTATTTCGCAAGGATACGATAGAGCAACTTCCTTAACTATCGCAACAACTCGATATCAACGATGGGCAACAGAAGCACGCCTCAATATATTTTTTCTTCTAGAGTACGCACAAATAACAGGGGAATTGATGTTTTCAGGACAATTCCCAAAATATACTAATAATACTGAAGCTTCTCTTTTCAAGAAAACACAAGCGAAGAAAGCACAACTGATAAATCCGATTTCCGCAAGTCTTAAAACAGAGGCAAATTTTATTTTCTATCAAGAAGCTACTCAGTACTGGATTAAAGCGACTGTAGGATTACCTCATTACGCAAAAAACGGAGCTACTGGTTCTCCTCCTCATGGTCGTTTTCTATATTTCAATAGCCTCGAAAAGGCCCACATAGTCTGTGCTCTACTAAATAGCAGTCTGTTTTATACTTACTTCATCGCATATGGCGATTGTTTCCATCTCAGTGACACGCTTGTATCACAGTTTCCAGTGACAACTAGCATTCTTGAAGACAAAACGCTCATTAATCTAAATGAGCAACTAATGTCACATTTGAAAGCCAACGCTGAGCGAAAAATCATCCGTACTAATGATGGTCATGAGATAAGTTATGATAATTTCTACGGCTCTAAATCCAAACCCATCATCGACGAGATCGACCGCGTATTGGCGAAGCATTACGGTTTCACCGAGGAAGAGCTGGACTTTATCATCAATTACGACATCAAGTATCGTATGGGCAGGGATAATGGCGAGGAGGAGGAAGAGTAATGCCGCGCATCTTTGACAATATCGATCAGCATCTGATCACGGCGTTGCAGGATACGCTGAAAATATCGCAGCGGGCCGATTTTTGCGTCGGCTACTTCAATTTGCGCGGCTGGCGGCATATTGATACGCTGATGGAGTGCTGGCAGGGGGGCGAGCAGGCGTGCTGTCGGCTGATGATCGGCATGCAGGATAAGCCGGAGGACGATCTGCGCCGCATCTTTAGTTTGCGCGGCGGGCAGGGCGTCGATCAGTCAACGGTGGCGCGGCTCAAGACGCAGATCGCGCAGAGTTTTCGCGAACAACTCTTGATCGGCGCGCCCTCCAACGCCGATCACGAAGGGCTGCGGCGGCTGAGCAAGCAATTGAAAGAGAAGCGGCTCGTCGTCAAACTCTTTCTGCGCCACAAGCTGCACGCCAAGCTCTACCTGCTCTATAGCAATCATCCCGTCACGCCCATCACCGGCTATCTCGGCAGCAGCAATCTCACGCTGGCCGGATTGATGCAGCAGGGAGAGCTGAACGTCGATGTCGTCGATTATGACGCGTGCAGGAAGCTCGAACGGTGGTTTAACGACCGCTGGGAGGATCGCTGGTGCCTGGATATCTCGCAGGAACTGGCAACTATCATCGACGAGAGCTGGGCGCGGGAGCAGCGCATTCCACCCTTCCACATCTATCTCAAGATCGCCTACCACCTATCGGAAGAGGCGCGCCAGGGGCTGCTCGACTTCCGCATCCCGCGCGATTTTAAAGCGCGCCTCTTCGAGTACCAGGTTGCCGCCGTCAAGATCGCGGCCCGCCACCTGAATAAGCGCGGCGGCGTGCTGATCGGCGACGTCGTTGGTCTGGGCAAAACGCTGATGGCAACGGCCCTGGCGCGCATCATGCAGGACGATTTCGGCACGGAGACGCTGGTCATCTGCCCCAAGAACCTCGTCAAGATGTGGCAGCAATATCTGTATACCTATGGGCTGGTCGGCAAGGTCGTCTCCGTGAGCAACGTCACCAACGAGCTGGCCGGTTTGCAACGCTTCCGCCTCGTCGTCATCGACGAAAGCCACAATCTGCGCAACCGCGAAGGCAAACGCTACAAGGCCATCAAAGACTATATTGAGCGCAACGAGAGCAAGTGTATCCTGCTGACCGCCACGCCGTATAACAAAACCTATCTCGATCTCTCCGCCCAACTGCGCCTCTTCCTGAGCGATGAGCAAAGCAAAGATCTTGGCATCCGGCCCGAAAAGCTGCTGAGCGAGCTGGGCGAGGCCAGATTTATCAGCCAGCATCAATGCCCGGTGCGCTCGCTAACCGCCTTCGAGAAAAGCGAGTACGCCGACGACTGGCGTGAGCTGATGCGCCTCTATCTGGTGCGACGCACCCGCAGCTTCATTCAAGAATACTACGCTCAGGAAGATAAAGCGACGGGGCGCAGATACCTGCAATTCAGCGATGGCACGCGCTCGTACTTCCCCGTTCGCCTGCCCCGCACCGTCAAATTTCTGATCAGCGACGAGCAGAGCGACGATCCTTACGCTCAACTCTACTCTGAGCGCGTCATAGAAGCTATCAACGGCCTCACCCTGCCGCGCTATGGGCTGGGGAATTATATCGCCCCCAAACAAAAAACGACCGCAGGAGAAGCCCAGCAGCTTGCCAGCCTTTCGCGCGCGGGCAAGCGGCTAATGGGCTTCTGCCGCACCAACCTGTTCAAGCGATTGGAGAGCGGCGGCCCCGCCTTTATTCAATCGCTGGAGCGCCATATCCTGCGCAATTATATCTTTCTCCACGCCATCGAAAACGGGCTGGAGCTGCCGATTGGCACGCAGGACGCCGAGCTGCTCGATACCCGCAGCAACGACGAAGACGAGGGGGCGGTCCTGCCGGGCACACTCGACGAGAACGACGCCAGCACCGAAGGCATGACCGTAGTCAACGCCACTCCTGTCCGTTCCGCGCTCTCCACTGAGGACGATTACCGACAACGGGCCGCCGAAGTCTACGCGGAGTACGCCAAACAGTTCAAACGGCGCTTCAAATGGTTGCGCCCAACGCTTTTTAACGCGCAACTGAAGAAAGACCTGCTCCAGGATGCACGCGGTTTGCTCCAGATTCTCAACCGCTGCGGCAACTGGGAGGCCGATAAAGATGCGAAACTCGCCGCGCTAGTTGACCTGCTCACACAGCAGCATCCCACCGACAAAATCCTCATCTTTACCCAGTTTGCCGACACCGTCCATTATCTCAGCCAGCAGCTTAAAGCGCGGGGGATCGCGGCGTTAGAGGGCGTCACCGGAGATACGGCTGATCCGACCGAACTGGCCTGGCGCTTCAGCCCGCTCAGCAATGACCGGCGGCATGAGATCGCACCGGAGAACGAGTTGCGCGTCCTGATCGCCACCGATGTGCTGAGCGAAGGCCAGAACTTGCAGGATGCCGCCATCGTTGTGAACTATGATCTGCCCTGGGCCATCATTCGCCTGATCCAGCGGGCCGGACGCGTGGACCGCATTGGACAGCAATCCGATAGCATCTATTGCTACTCCTTCCTGCCCACCGAAGGGGTCGAACGGCTGATCCGCTTACGGGAGCGCGTCCGCAGGCGGCTGAAAGAGAATGCCGAAGTTGTCGGCACCGATGAAGCCTTCTTCGAGGACGATGCCAACGACTTTGTGCTCTTCGACCTTTATAATGAGAAAGCGGGCGTGCTGGACGGCGAGCTGGATACAGAGGTCGATCTGGCATCGCAGGCGTACCAGATCTGGAAAAGCGCCACCGATGCCGATCCCCGGCTCAAGCATATCATCGAAAAGCTCCCCAACGTCTCCTTCTCCACCCGCGCCCACCAGCCAACGGCCCTGGCCCCCGAGGGCGTGCTTGTCTATATGCGCACATCCGAGGGCAATGACTCGCTGGCCTGGATTAATCGTAAAGGTGAGAGCGTCACACAATCGCAACTGGCGATCCTGCGAGTCGCGGCGTGCAACGCGGATACACCTGCGATAGAGCGACCGGAGGAGCAGCACGAGCTGGTCAGGAAGGGCGTTGAGCATATTATCGCCGAAGAGCTACGCGGCACTGGCGGCCAGTTGGGCGGGCCTTCTGGGGCGCGGCGTCGCACCTACGAGCGGCTCAAGCACTTCGTCGAAGCCACCCGCAACACGCTCTTCCCGCCACCACCGGAACTGTACAAAGCCATTGACGAAATCTACCGCTACCCATTGCAGGAATCGGCGAAGGACACGCTCAATCGGCAGATCAGAAGCAATATCGCCGATGACGAGCTGGCGAACATGGTCATCAGAATGCGCGACGAAAATCGCCTCTGCCACATCCAGGAAGAGAGCGAACCGGAGGAGCCGCGCATCATCTGCTCGTTAGGACTGTTCCGGTCAGAGGCACAATAATGGTGCAACCATCATCTTATGGCTATAAGAAATCTTCACCCATATCTTCAGCCTATGCGGATCGCCTCACGCGGCGCTTTTATGCACAGTTTAAGGCGGAGCGAACTCTTTTTATGGCGAGCATTCGCGGCATTGAGCAGGAGGCGGAGCGAGAACGTTTCGCCTCGCTGCTACTCAACCGGCTGATGTTCATCTACTTCTTGCAGCACAAAGGGTTCCTTGATGGCGATAGAGATTATTGTTCGGCTCGATTACGCATCATGCAAGCTCGCTACGGGCCTCACATGTTTTATATGCGTTTCTTGCGCCCGCTGTTCCACCAGGCGTTGGGCGGGCCAGATCGTGCTCGCGAATCGGATATACCGCTCGGCGCTGTTCCCTACCTGGGTGGGAAGTTGTTCGCATGCCACGAGGTGGAACGGCGCAATCCAGAGATCATGATACCGGATGAGGCGTTTAGCAGGCTCTTTGCCTTTTTCGATCAATACTGCTGGTCCCTGAACGAGCAACCGGGGCTGGCTGAAAACGAGATTACCCCTGATATCCTGGGTTATATCTTCGAGCAGCATATCAACCAGCAACAAATGGGCGCATACTATACGAAAGAGGACATTACCGCCTATATTGCTAAAAATACCATCATTCCCTATTTATTTGATACGCTGGCAAAGCTCTGCCCCGATGCCTTTGGAGCAGAGGGAGCAATCTGGCAAATTGTACGCCGCAATCCCGACCGCTATATTTATGGGATCGTGCGTTGCGAAACTGCTTTGCCTGGAGAGACCATTGAAGAGTATCAGCGCAGACGAGCGCGTTATATGGAACTCCGTGCAAGGCTAGCCGGTGGCGTACTGCAAGCCATTGACGATTTTATTAGTGATAACCTTGATATCTGCCAATTCGCTCGTGATGTGATTTGCGCGCTGGAAGCTCCTGAGCAATTGCAGGCATGCTATGACCGGCTCCGGTCCATTACGATCCTCGATCCCACCTGCGGCTCAGGGGCGTTTCTTTTTGGCGCTCTTAGCATTCTGGAACCGCTTTATGGGGCTTGCCTTGAACGCATGCAGGCGATGATGGAGGAGGAGGGGCAAACACAGGTAGGGCAAGCTGGGCAAGCGCAAGGCCCCCGCATCCCCGCGTCCCCTCCCCTTGCCCCTACCGAACCGGCTGCCTCTCAACCCGCTGGGCAAGCGCAAGGCCCCCGCATCCCCGCGTCCCCTCCCCTTGCCCCTACTGGTACCTATTTCATCCTTAAAACGATTATCGCCAATAATCTCTATGGCGTGGATATTATGGAGGAGGCGACCGAGATTTGTCAGCTTCGCCTCGCTCTCAAGCTGATAGCCAGGGTTGAGCGGGCGGAAGAGATAGCAGCGTTGCCGCCTATCGAGCGCAACATCCGAACGGGCAATGCGCTGGTGGGACGAGTTGGGGAGGGTGATGCAACAGCGGATGCTCCCCACGATGCTCATACCTCTGGCGATCAGCAACTTTTTCATTGGGATAGCGAATTTGCCGAGGTTATGGAGCAAGGAGGATTTAACGTTATTATCGGCAATCCGCCGTACGTGGAGTATAGCGAAAGAGCATTTCCCTACGCGGTCAAGGGATATGAGACCGCCGCTTGCGGCAACCTGTATCCCTGTATTGTCGAGCGCAGTTATCGGTTACTCTCGCCTTTGGGGCGGCAGGGGATGATTCTTCCCCTGGCCGCGTTCGCCACCAGGAATATGATCCCGTTGATCGAGCACTTTCAGCGCTGGTTTGCTACAGCCTGGCTCTCGTTCTACCACTTTCGTCCGGCTATGCTTTTCTCAGGCAGCAAGTTTGCCAATATCCCTACGGCAATCTATCTCGCGAAGCAGGAGGGAAAGGGGCAGTATTACAGCACACATCTGCTCAAATGGAGCAGTGAGCAGCGCGACCAGCTCTTCGCAACCCTCTCGTACTGCCGCATAACGACGCCAAAGGATCGTGCTAACCGGCATTATTACCCCAAGCTTGGCTCTGCGCTGGAAAACGACTTGCTAGCAAAGATCCTCAGGCATTGTCCGGTCAGCCATTACCTGGCAGCAGTCCCCAACCAGAACAACATGTTTTATCGCTCCGCCGGTGGTTTGTACTGGAAGGTATTTACCAACTTCGCGTGGCCCTATCAGAGCACCTCGAACAAACAGTGCAGCTTCCAGGAGAGCTATGAACGGGACGTTTTCGTAGCCCTGTTCAACAGCTCTCTCTTCTGGTGGTACTATACCGTCACCTTTGATACTTTCAACCTGAAAAATTACATGATTTTCGGCTTCCGCTTCTCCTACCCCGAGGACCCGGCGATTGTCAGCGCCCTCTGTACCCACTGTCAGCGTCTGATGAACGACTTTCGTCAGCATGCCCGGCATCTTAAACGGGGCCAGACGGCCAGCTACACCGTCTATGCCAGAAAATCCAAAGCCATCATCGACGATATCGACCGCACCCTTGCGCAGCACTATGGCTTCACGAGCGACGAGCTTGCCTTCATCATCAACTATGACCTTAAATATCGCATGGGACAGGGCTGCTAATCCTTAAAAATACAGTTGCGAACGCCGCTGCTTCGCGGCTAGTCCAGGCGCTATAGTCTGGTCAGAACATGCGATTCTTCCCTGGCGCCTGGACGCACACAACTGAAAGGCATTAATCATAGCGACGGTCAGGCACATTCGAAATATTCTCTTTATGCTGAGCTCGTTGAATCACCGAAAGCAACTGGCTGACCTCAGGGAATTCGTGCCAGCGTTCGGGGACGATATAGCGCCGTTGTTCAATCGCCGTACTGAGCTCTTTCAAAGCCTGCCGCATACGCTGAGCGTACATTACATCCTGCACAATGCGCCCGATACGCTCAGCCATAATGTTCAGTCCAGCGGCAAGCGGCCAGAGAATGCCGCGTGTGAGCGAAGCGCGAGCCTGGAGGTTGCCGTTCGCCAGATTTGCCAGCACAGCTTTAAGGTGCTCAATGCCACGTTCCAGCTCGGCATTCTGGTCGGCAATCTGCTGAGCCTGATTTTCCACCTGCCGATTGACCTGCTCCAGACGGTGGAGAGCATCAACCTGTTGTTGCATCAGGCGAACATTCTCCCACATCGTCACCACCTGCCGGATCACGATCAGCCCCACCACACCGAGCGTCGCGAAAAGCAGCACGGGCCGTATGGCTTGCTGATTTTTGTCTACCGATAGCACATTATAGGCCAGGACAGCGAAAAGCCAGCCCACCATCACATAAGGTAAGAAAATAAAAGGGCTCCAATCAGGCCGCTTTGCATATTCTTCCATAGGGGCCGGGATGCGGATCGGGATAGCGGAGCCGATAGAGGAGCGCAGACTGGCGGCAATGCCAATCGTCATCATCCCTAAGGGCCAGCCAAGATCGGTCCAGGTCGCCTCTATGTAGGTGCCTGCGTTCTGCTGAATATTAAAAATAAAATCAGAGGTGACAAAGAAGCATAGCCCCATCCCGATGCAAAAGAGACTGATGCGCCTGCCCCATGATTGGGTTCCCTGGTCCTGCCCACGCAAGAGTAAAAAGAAGACGCAGCTCAACAAAGCGGTATCACTGATGGGATAGTAGAGGCCCAGAAAAGTTGCCAGGCCGGGCTCCCCTGGATTCTGGGCCAGCGTGCCCAACAAAAGAAACCAGGCAATAGCCAGGATTGCGCCCATAGCAATCAGGCTATCCATCAACAAGACAAATTGCCGCCCCTTTTTGTTTGAGGACGGCTGGAGCAACAGACCGACAAACATAATGAGAGGGAAGGCAGAGTAACCGATATCAGCAAATGATGGGAAAGGCTTTTGCCCTGTCGCGACGTAATAACGCCAGATGCTTTCACCCATGCCCCACGCAATAATGGCAACCCCAATGAGCAACCATGACGTTTGCTCGATTCTAAATGTCCGTTCTTTCGTTGACTGCGCCACCCTGTTAGCTGTGCTTAACAGGACGAGACTGCCACCGAGAAAGGCCCCGACAACGGGTGAGAACTGCCCCACGACGACCGCAAAGCTCCCCCCGAGATGAAATACAACGATCAACACCATCAACGCTCCCACCCCCATCGTCAGCGGGATGAGAGTTCGTGACACAGAGCGCATATCGACCTCCTCAAAATAATAGATTGACCGCAAAGCATCCTACCTGAAACCTCCAGGCCGACGCATCGAGATTGCGCTGCATTGCTTGAAAAGTCTACTATCTCTCATTTTCCACCAATAGAAAGAATGATAACGCCGACCACCAGGGAAGCCACCCCGGACCATTGAATAGGAGCCAGACGCTCACGGTACAAAAAAACTCCCACCAGCATAGGTAGAAGCATGTAGGTAGAAGAGAGAGTGGCGACGATACTTGTGGCCCCCAGGCTTGTGCCGAGGTTGTACCAGAACATGCCCAGCGTATCGAGCAGACCGATCAAGGCAATCACACCAAGATACTGCAGTTTGATGTCACGCCATCCGCGTACTTGCTTACAAAAAGCGTAGATAAGTAAAATAAAGAGAGAGCACAACCGCGACCAGAGCAGTGGCTGCACCGGTCCCAGTTGTTCGGTCACCAGACTGTTGCCAAAGAACTCCAGGCCAAAGCCGACCGTGGAGCCCAGGGCGTACACTATCCCCCTATACTTCCATTTGTTAAGCGCCCACCACTGTTTTATTGAAGCGCCAGAGATGGGGAGCAATACCAATCCAAGAAAGGTGATAGCGCAGGTTGTTACAAAAAGACTTGTTGGCAGAACCAGCCAGCGCGTCACCCTCATCCAGGAGAGGCCCATAAAGACAACTATTCCAGCCGCCAGCGCCCCTCCCGCTGGCAGCAACAGTGAAACAAAGCGGCGATATGGCTGTAACGGGCATGTAGCTGTAGCACGATTGCTATCAACTGCAGAAAGGAAGATGCCAGCAAGCACAAGGGAGATAGCAATCCCTTGTAGAGGCGAGAGTATCTCATGAAAAAGCAGCACAGCCAGACTCGTTGTAACCAATCCATACGACGCTGAAATTGGTGAAACCAGCGCAATTGGTCCCACCGCCAGCCCTTTATAGAGACTCAGGTTAGCAAACGCATTAATCGCTCCCAATCCACCGCCAACGAGTAAAAGCATCGGCAACGCCTGAATGCTTAAACCAGATGTAAATGCATCGATCAAAGCAAGCAAGAGAATGCTGGCAGAAATTGCCTGTGCAAGCACAAGCGAAAGCACCATGCCGATGAAACGAGAGGCGAAAGAAATCAGCACATCAAGCAAGCCAAAAGCAAGGCTTGAGGTCAGACCTAGCAGGACATCCGGCGAAACTATGTGCATACCGATATAAACTCTTCTTAAAAATTGTGGAAGAAGTCCCCCCAATACGGACACACTACGTAGCATATTACTAGCTATCTCCCCTGTAATATATTACCGCATAATGTGCATAAATGTGTTTTTTTGTTACGGATAAGTACTTATTTCTTCCTGCACTCGCCAAAAAATTAACCGACATCCATAGCTGTTGATGGCCCTTTCTCGCATTTTATTAGTAGCTGCCCTTCTATGAAAATGCTCACATTCTGATTGTGATATTGACCGTAGTCAGACGGTGCTAAATCTGCTACAGTATGTACAGGCGGACAAAACCCGTCTATTACGTGTTTATGATAAGATGAAGTACGCAATTTTGTATGACTAAACTGAAGTACTGGGCAGATAGAGGTTTACATACATTCAACTATCTCGTACGTTGATATTAAACAGAAGAATCTCTTCGTGGAGGAGGAATCTGGATATGAAACGGTGTGAATTTTGCGGGTCAGTGCTGCCCGAGCACGCAGGCTTTTGTGGAGCTTGCGGCAAATCGGCCAGCCACATCGCGGGTGCGCCGACAGGGATAAAGGCGGTGCGCCTGGCTCCTGCTGAGGAGATTACAAGTATCGACACAGTGAGCTTGAGCTCCCTTCCTGAGCCAAAGGGAACGACGCCGGTGTCAGACTACGCAACTATAGAGCATCCTATCTCAGAAGAAGACGAAGATGAAGAAAAGCGACGGCGCGCGGCTCTGCTCGACTTTGCGTTCCCTCTGGCCGGAGAAGCTATAGGGGGACAGTTTCCGGGCAACGTACCGACTGCGCAGGGGACACCTCACTTCGGCGGCGCGCTCTCAGGACAGGGCACGCCTCACTTCGGTAACACTCCTCCTCCCGTATCAAACATGCCAGGTTCCGGGATACCGGGAGCACTGCCGGTCGTTTCTGCTCCTCCTCTCATCCTGCCTCCACCATCTACACCGCCTCCCTATGTACCACCGACCTCATCGGGTCCATCGTCGCCTCCAGGATCGCAGCAACCCGTGCCTCCCGGCTGTATTACCTGGCTGATTGTCGTCGTACTGCCGCTGCTCTTGCTTGCCAGCATTTTCGGTGCAGGCATGACTGTTTTCGCTCCCACCCTCACCGGCACTGCTACTGTTGCCCCCGGTGGCTCATTGCATGTGCATGGTCAAAGCTTCCTCCCCGGTGACACGGTATCATTTACGCTCGACGGCTCAATCCATCTATCGCCATCTGCGTTCCACGCTCCGCCGCAGTTCACCCCGGGCTCGTACGTTCAGCATAGCCATCAAAGTACAGGGCTGCTGATGCAGGTTGGACGGCTCAAACAGCTACCAGCGGCGGATCATACGATTACCGTTGGCGGCAATGGCACATTCGACGCGACTATTCAGGTAGGGCAAGACTGGAGCATAGGTGCGCATACGCTGCGAGCTTCAGAAGATTTCAGCCCGCGTGGAGCCTCCTTTACCTTCCAGGTTTCATCGAACGGCCAGACGCCAACCCCAACGCCGACAGATACGCCCCCCACACCCACGGCTACGCCAACGGCCTCACCCACGCCTTCGCCAACGGTGGGTATAACTCCAGGCACATCAGGATTAAACGGCATCAGCCCGGGGGCAGTCGTGCTTGGACCGGTGAGCACCGGCTCGACTCAGGCCGCCACAACCCAGGTCACGCTTAGCGCGGTGGGTTCCGATCTCGTGCCGTGGACGGCAACATGGGATCCTAATCAGGCTCCCTGGCTACAAATTACCCCTGGTTCTGGGCAAATTCAGGCCCCTGGCTCACAGCAAATCGCTATTAGCGCGCTGCCTGGAGGAATGGCCGCAGGTAACTATACCTCTACTGTCACATTCAATGGCAGTAGTAACAAGGTAACACTGAACGTCACATTTATCGTTCAGTCTGCATGTATCGCCGCAACCCCCAGTTCGCTCAGCTTTAGCGGCATTGCGGGCAAAAGCGATCCCACCTCTCAGACTCTCTCTTTGAACAATTGTGGCATCACGGGTCCCTGGTCATCCACGGTTACCACAGATACCGGAGCCGCCTGGCTGAGCATCAATCCCAGCGCCGGCAGACTCACTAATGGCTCCGCGCAAACTGTTACCGTTACGGCCTCGAACGTGGAGCTAAAGTTACCGCCCGGTACCTATCAAGGAACCATCGTTTTCACCAGCAGCTCGGCTCAGGCGACCGTTGCCGTCACCCTTACGGTCGTATCTCAGCCGATATTAACCGTCACGCCAAGCAGCATTAACACTGGCGATTCCACCATGTGCCAGATTGGCCGTGCTGTTTATATATGTACTGTAACGTTAAGTAACTCCAGTGCTCAATTAAACTTGAATTGGACAGCGGCCAGTAGCGATGCAGGCACCACCTTCAGCCCTGCCAGTGGCAGCATTGCGCCAGGCAAGTCTGTGACGGTGACAGTGACGATATCCTTCAACACCTGCAATTTGCCTGCTGTGCCACCGCTCGCTTTTACAGGGCCAGCCAACACTGTTAGCGTACCTGTTACTTGCGGGATAATAGGATGAGTAATGTACAGCGCGATCCATTTATCGGGAAACAACTGGGCGCGTACCTGATCCAGTCACGGCTGGGCGAAGGTGGCATGGCACGCGTTTATAAAGCTTACCATGCTCGACTGCGCCGCGATGTCGCCATCAAAGTTATCGCCACGCACAGGCATAGCGATGATCACGCCGATTTCCAGGCGCGCTTTGAGCGCGAGGCGCAGCTCATTGCCAGCCTGGAACATAACAATATCGTGGCGGTCTATGACTTCGGGGAGATCGATAATCTCACGTATCTAGTGATGCAATACGTTGGCGGCGGGACGTTGCGCGATCAGCTCCTTAACGAGCAGCCACTTGATCCCAGACGCGCCGCTCACTATACGCTCCAGATGGCGCGGGCGCTGCATCACGCCCACCAGCGCGGCATCGTCCATCGCGATATCAAACCGCAGAATATGCTGGTTTCCGCTAGCGATCCCAATCACCTGCTCCTGTCGGATTTCGGCATCGCGAAACTTTTCGATGCCAGCCAGGAGACCACCTGGACGGATTTCTCCGGTGGCAGTATGCCCGCCAATCCCCAGCTCACCAGCGCCGATCAGATTGTGGGGACCGCCGACTACATGGCTCCTGAGCAGATCAACAAAGGGCCGGTCGATGCGCGTACCGATGTATACGCGCTGGGCGTCGTGCTCTATCAGATGCTCAGCGGACGCGTGCCATTTCAATCCACCACCCTGGTCGGGCTGCTGTACCAGCATGTCCACACCCCACCCAGACCGATCCGCGAGGTTAATCCCTCCGTCCCGGAAGCGTTGGCGCGCATCACCGCCAGAGCTCTGGCGAAAGCGCCCGCCGCCCGCTTTCAGACGGCGGAAGAGATGGCCCAGGCTTTAGAGGCGGCCATTACGCCCTCCACCAATCTATCGGCCATGCTGCCCTTAGATCAGTACGCCACCTATGGGCGGCTCCCAGGAGAATATCCTCAGGACCGCTCTTCGCCGCTCCCATCTCCCTACGGGACTACTTCCTCAGCTTATGCCCCCAACACCTCGCAGATCAACGTGCCGGTTGAGCATCAAAAAACCTCCATCAGTACCGGGAGAGGGATCAGCATACCATCGCCCAGGAAACGCCGCGCTCGTTCGACCTGGTTACAGACAGGAGTGACGCTGGCAATCGTCGCTCTCCTGCTCATCGCATTTTTGCTGGTTAGAAATTCGCCCTTTTTTAGCAATACCACAACGCTTAACCAGCCAGCAGCTCCGGCGCAACCATTTACAGATAATTTCCAGACGCACGACCGGCACTGGACAGAGGGAACTTTTCATGGCCTGACCGCCATTATTGGTGATAACCAGTACACGCTCACCACTGGCGGCAATGACGTTCCTTATTTCCCTTATCCAGCCGGAGTTGGTGCGCTGCCCGCGAACTACACGTTGATGGCGCAAATGATGCAGAGCGCAGGGAGTACTAATATCACTTACGGGCTGGCTTTTTCTCTCACGTATAGCGGCGATCAGCAGGTGAAATCGTGCTATGCCTTTATCATCACCAGCTCCGGTAATTACGGCGTGCTGCGCTATGACGACGGTCAGTTAAACGCAGACCTGTTTAATCAGTGGTCCGGTCAATCATCAGCGATCCATACCGGACTGCATCAAAGCAACACGTTACAGGTTGTGGTAAGAGGGCATACGTTCACCTTCAGCATTAATGGGCAGGCGATCCAGATCAAGGGAGCGCCAACCCTCACCGACGCGGCTTATGCAGCGGGGAGAATGGGGCTGTATGTTGCAGGACCTGACGCAAGCTTCGTCGCTACAAAAGTGCAGCTTGCCATCCCTTAAATTTTGGGAGCGAGAATAATAAGCCGATTAGCCGTGAGCTTCGGAGGGAACGATACTCTCGCTTTTCGGGTAAAGCTGTGTCGTAGATGGCACCGCAGGGAGAGTAAAGCAAAAGCGGCTGCCTTCTCCGGGTATCCCTGAACTTTCCGCCCAGATGGTCCCGCCCATCCCTTCCACCAGCTGCTTACAAATATAGAGGCCCAGGCCACTGCCGCGGACCGGTCCAGAAATATCGCGTTCGAGACGCACGAAACGCCCAAAAAGGTGGGACATCTCATCTTGCGGAATCCCAGGACCCACATCTTTAATGCAAATACACACCTGGCGTACTAACTTCACGCCATTCAGCGGTTGGTTATTCCAGAGTTTTGCTTGAATACAAACCGGGCTCTCTTCGGGCGAGTACTTTAAAGCATTGGAAAGCAAATTGTAGAGAATCTGGCGCATATGAAGCCGACCGGCCCATACCTTCAACGTTTCAGGAATATCCAGCTCCACCGTTCGCCCGTGCAACTGCTGCTCAAACCCCTTGAGCATCTCACGCACAACCGTCAAGACCTGTAACGGCTCACGTTGCGCTACTAACGTGCGTTTGCCGGTCTGCTCATCGAAATACATTGCATCCAGCACATTAGCGATCAGCGTCTGCAATTCCTCACAGCCACGCACCGCGTTCTCCACAAACGTTTTTTGCATCTCCGGCTCCAGCTTTCCACTGTGATCTTTCAGCAATTCGAGATAGCCCTGCACCTCCGTGAGCGGTGTGCGCAACTCATGACTCACGTTGAGAAGAAACTGGTCCTTCAAATTATTAAGCTGCCGTTGCTGCTCAAGCGCCCGGCCCGCCTGCTCTTTGCCTGCAAGCGCAGCGTCGAGCAGGCTGCGCAGATAGCCAATGAGGAGAGTCGCGAAAGTCATTGCTAAAGAGCCCAGCACAAAATCTATAACCAGATGACGCCCCCATAACAACGTCCCCGTGGCAATGGTGTCGGTGATCATGATATACAGCAGAGTAACGGCGACGCAGAGTAAGCCCCCCCGGTATTTGAACATCCAGGCAGCCAGAGCCGTTGATAGGCCAAAAAGGGTACCAAAAATCGATCTCTCGGGCGAAAAGAGGAATGCAGCAGGCAACCAGCAAAGTATAATAATACTGAGCCGTATTTTATAAGGTAGCGCTACCAGGCGTTGCGAATAAGCACTCAAATGACTCAAGCCCTCTATTCTGATTGCATTTCAAAAAATGTGGTACTACGCTGCCGACCTGAAAAAGCCTGCTAAACGGTACCCAAACTCTGCAAGACATACCTGAAAAGACTTTACAGATATATCGAACCTGACTTCGCTTTAACCATTTTAACATGTAAGATTTTCGTATGGCAATCTTTATAGTAATATAAGTTAGACTCTTCGGCGAGATTTGCCGCGCAGGTTGCAGTTGTCAGAGCTAATAAAAGCAAGATATACTACTTAACACGTTCATGACATCGGCGGCGCAGATACCCCTATCTTTCAAGTAGGGGAGGAAGCGCCGCCTTTCCAGGGTCTTTACAAGCGTTAGAACAGATGTTACACTGGCGTATCTGGATGTACAACACACCAAACACGTCACGTATAAACTCGGCTATCACTTTATCTGGTGTTCAAAATACCGCAAGAAGGTTCTTGTTAGGGAGCTGGCGACAGTTGTTGAGCAAGAGATACGCCGCCTCTGCACCGAGAAGACCTGGACCATTGGAGCCTTGAACGTTCAGCCTGACCATATCCATGTATTTCTCTCTGCTCCCCCATCAATAGCCCCTTCTGCCATTGCTCATCAATTGAAAGGTGCAACCGCTCGGAAAGTGTTTCAGCAGTTCTCCAACGTCAGGAAACAGCTTTGGGGCGGCGCGTTCTGGTCTCGTTCGTATGACGTGGGAAGCGTTGGGGATATGAGCAGAGATCTCGTGTTGAAATATATCGCATTGGGGCAGGATGAACAGTGAAAGGGGTATTAACTATCGTCATCCTCTTCACCTAGCTTTCCCGTGTACCTTTGATCAAGGAAGTCTTGATAGTCTTTTCTTTGCACACGATACGTTTTTCCTAATTTATATGCTTTTAACTCTTTTCTTCTAATCCACCGGAGAATGGTCTCCTCGCTGAGGCTGAGTTCTTTCGCGATCTGTTCAACTGTTAAATATTCCGTTGGCATACATATCTATCCTCGCATTCACTTGGAGTTGGGTGCTGTCGTCGCTTGCTGTAAGTATAGAGGGAGAGCCAACAAAAGTCAATTCACAATGCTGTTTGTGTGTATTGTCGTTTATCATAATGAAACGTGGATAAATATTGCAATTGTGGATATTTTCGTGTATACTTTGATCAGACGTTGACCTACGTAGAAGAGACGCAGGTCAACAGAGAGCCTCGTCTGTAAAGTCACCGCGAGCCTCTCCACGTCGCATGATAGCGGCGGGAGGGCCATTCGTCAAGCAGAAAGGATGCTTGCACATGGCAACCAGCAAACAGAAAGTCCGTCCGCTCCTGGACATCCACCGTCCCGTCTTCGCCGAACAGTATGAGCGCGGCGTCTGGTGGAGCATGTATGGAGACGAGCAAGGCCACGGCCCGCTCTCCGTCTCCTATCTCATCATCAATCTCAAGCAATACCAGCAGCACCAGTACTTTGAGCAGCAGGACCCCTATCGGCGCGACCTCATCGGCTTTTTCCTGGGCATGTATCATGGCGGGGTCCTCTGCCCGCAGACCGGCCAGCTTCGTCCAGAGGCGCATGCCCTCATCCGCTTTGATCATCCCCAGGCCATACGAGGCTATCAGCGTGGTCGTGAGGCATACTTTCACGAACCTGGGCCTCTGTACCGCTATACCGAACAATGCCTGCTGGACCTCCTGCACGAGATTATGCGTGAGGCTGCTCCCTGGAACACGTCCGAAGCCGAGAGCACCTGGAACCATGTGCTCGGCAGTCTGCTTGGCGACCTCAGTGGCGCACTCTTTCCTGAAACGGCAGAGGAGCAGCAGGCATAGCGTGAGGAATGCCACGCGTGGGGCATTGAGCCAGAACAGGACGTGAGCGTCGTTGGGCATCGGCTCATTGTCCAGGCGATCTCTGAGCGGGTCTAGGAACAGGGTGTAAGGGGGAGGAACAACCAGTGAGGAGAGCGGTATCGCTTCTCTCCTCACTGGTTCGAGAAACAGCATGAAGCAGATCATCACCGCCAAACTGAAGCTTATCCCGACAAAAGAGCAGCATCGTGCCTTACGAGAGACGCAACTGGCCTATCGTGACGGCCTCAATGCGGTGAGTCAGTATGCCTTTGCCCACGGCAAGACGAGTAGCGTGACGAAGATCCACAAAGGGATGTATGCTGAGCTACGTGCCCGCTACCATCTGCCCTCGCAACTGGCGTGTGCCGCAGTGCGGCAGGTGGCGGCGACGTACAAGGGACTCTGGACGAAGCTGCTCAAAAACAAAGAGCATCGCCGGATGAAGATCACGAAAAAACGCTTCAAGGGGCTGGACAAGCCTCCACACTATAGCTCCCCCACGGTGCAGTATACTTATGAACGCGATTATACCTTTCAATGCGAGCAGCAGGTGAGCATCAAGACCTTGAACGGGTGTATCAGTCTGCCGTATCAGGGCTATTTCAAGCATCTGCTGCTCATCCAACAGGGAGGCCACATTGCCCGCATTGGTGATGCCAAGCTGTGGTACAATCAATCGAAGAAACAGTTCTATTTGCTCGTGTCCTTAGATCTCACCTTGCCTGATCCAAGTTGTGACTCCTTGAGTGAAACGGTCGGGAACGATGTGGGCGTGCGCTATCTCGCGGTCACCTCCACGACGGCAGGCAAAGCCACCTTCTATCCAGGCAAACGCGTACGACACCAAGCGAACCACTATGCGCGGCTGCGCAAACGCTTGCAGCAAAAAGGCACTCGCGGCGCGAAACGTCGGTTGCGACGTATCGGGCTGCGAGAGAGACGGTTGAAATTGCAGGCGAACCACCAGATTGCCACCCAGATCGTCCAAGAGCATCCTCAGGCCCTCATCGGCCTGGAACAGTTGACCGGTATGCGCGAGCGCACCAAGCGCCGAAAGCGCAAGCGCAAGAAAAACGGCAAGGGATACGAGCCCGTCTCACCAAAGGCGCGCAAAGCCAATCGGGTCTATTCACAGTGGTCCTTTGCCGAACTGCACACGCTGATCAGCTATAAAGCGGCGCTTGCGGGCTCCCTTGCGGTTAAGGTCGATGCGGATTATACTTCAAAGGGGTGTCCAATGTGTGGCTATACTGCCGATGAGAATCGCCCGAACAAAGGGTTGCTCTTTACGTGTCAGAACCCGACGTGTGGGTATATCCTGCATGCCGATCTGGTGGGTGCGAGGAATATTACGATGAGAACGCTCGTGCTCCGACAAGATTGGAGCACGACGGGGCTTCTGTCAATGGCCCCTGATGCCTCGGACCGTGAAGCCAAAGCTGCACGCCTGCGAAGGTATGCAGAATTGCGGTGGAGTCCTGAGGTAAGCCCAAGCCTCCGGTCTGAGACCGGAGGTAGTTGACTAGAAGAATATGGGTCGGTTGCAACGCCTATGCTCAGCTTAGAAGAACAACTACGTGACGCTGCCGAACTGATGCAGCAGGCCAGCCATATTGCCGCATTGACCGGCGCGGGCATCAGTACCGAATCGGGCATTCCCGATTTCCGCAGCCCTGGCTCCATCTGGCAACAAACGCCTCCCGTGAGCTACCATGATTTCATTAGCAAGGCGGAGGCGCGGCGGCAATACTGGCAGACACGCAGCCGCCTCTCGCAGCAGGTTGCGGCAGCCAGGCCGAACGCAGCGCATAGAGCATTGGTAGAGCTGGAGCGTAGACAGTTGTTGCTGGGAGTCATCACGCAAAACTTCGATGGGCTCCATCAGGATGCAGGCCATGCGCCGGAGAGCGTTGTCGAACTTCACGGCACCTCTCGTTTGGCCGCCTGCACCTTATGCGGCATACGCTCACCCATGAGTGAGCTTCAGCGACGCGTCGATGCAGGCGAGATCGATCCAACCTGCTCGCAGTGCGGCGGCTTCCTCAAAACAGCCACGATTCTCTTTGGGCAGCGCATCCCGGAGATGGAACTTGCACGGGCCAGAGAACTGGCTACCACATGCGATCTCTTCCTGGTAGTGGGCTCATCTCTGAGGGTGACGCCAGCCGCGGCATTACCCCGACTGGCATTACAACGCAATGTGCCCCTGATCATCATCAATCTGGAACCAACTCCTTTTGATGACTATGCAGATGTGGTAATTCACGCCAGCGCGGGCCTCGTCCTGCCGGATCTAGTCGCGCTGCTTTGATCCCAAAATATATTTACCAGAGGTCATGATTTTGATGCATAAGCTATTTTATGGAACCGGCGCGCTCCAGTTTGGCGCCCTTTACCTGCCGGAAGGCCCAGGTCCCTACCCCGTTGTCATACTTATTCACGGCGGCTTCTGGCGAGCGGCTTACGACCTCACATTGATGACGGGCCTGGCAGAGGATCTGGCGCGGCAGGGGATAGCCGCCTGGAATATTGAGTATCGTCGCGTTGGGGACATCGGCGGAGGCTGGCCCGGTACGCTGCTTGATGTCGCTCAGGCCGCCGACTATCTGCCAACCATCGTCACGCGCTACAATCTTGATGTGCAACGGGTTGTAACAGTTGGACATTCCGCCGGGGGCCATCTCGCGCTCTGGTTAGCTGCACGCCCAAAGATACCACAGCAGAGCATTCTCGCGGCCCAGGGGACGCCGCTTACTCTTGCGGGTGTCATCAGTCTCGCGGGCGTCGTCGATCTGGAGCATAGCTGGCAGCTCAACCTCGGCAAAGGCGCAGCCAGTGAGCTGCTGGGCGGCGGATTTGATGAGGTACCGGACCGCTATGTTGTGGCATCGCCCGCTGCCCTTCTGCCCACAGGCGTTCCGCAAGTGCTGATCCACGGCACGGAGGATGATCGGGTGCCACTGATAGTCAGCCAGCAATACACGCAAAAAGCGTTGGAGGCGGGAGATGCCGTAACCCTGATCGAGCTAACAGGAGCCGATCATTTCGTGGTGATTGACCCGGCCTCAACCGCATGGCGCACGACGGTAGCAGAGATCCGCAGGTTGCAAGCTCCGGCTAAAGAGAGCCGCGACCGATAGGCAGACCTCTAGCTATCTGGCAGGCTTCGCAAAGAGGCCGGTTTGAGAGACATAGACATTGTAGACTCTGCTATCGGCCCCGAGAAAAACGGCGTTGCCGTAGGCCGCCTCTATTGTGGGAGAGAGCCACGCCTGCTGCTGCACCGTTTTAAAAAAGTTGTCATCGCCGCCATTGAGCTCGATCACGGTATGCTGAGAGGTACGCTCAAGATTGGGATCATCAAAACGCCCCTCCAGCCGCGTCAGCTTATAGCCGGTATGCAGCCCCAGGATGTTCAACCAGGTGGGGAACTTCACAATATCGCCCTGCAACATCCATTCGTCTCCCTGCACAAGATAGGTTTTATCGGATGTTTGATGGCCGCTCTGATCGTAAAGGATTAATTCAACGCTCATCGTGTGCGATACCCCCGTGATTTGCGTGGCGCGTACCTGCGCTACCTGGATATCGCCGGTGAGCCCCAGGTAGGTCTGGACCAGAAAGGTCAGCCAGAGCAGGGAGATCGCCAGGGCCAGTAATAGCACACCGCTCAGGCCACGTCCCCATTTATAATGACGCCGCCGATGGTGATGAGGCTGCCTGTAATGATGGAACTTGCCCTCCTCATCCCAATAACCCTTCTCATGCTCTCTATGCTCCCCGCGTAGCCCCATAAACGACGACACGAGCAATCCCACGCCAATGATAGCAAGCAGTAAAAGCAGCACCTGAGGGCCGCCAAACGTGATGGGTGTATTCATAAAAATCATCACCTTTCAGATTTAGAACCGCATTTTTCTTGATTGGGCGCTCCATATTATCATCTTTAATACTATACGGCTTAGCATGATATTTCATTTCATGGCTATACCCCATGACAAATCAGCTATTAACAAAAGGCTAAAAACAACAAGGGGCAAAATATTCATCGCAGGCACGATGGTTTCACTGCCAATTGACCTGAGCGCGAAGTGTTATAATGGGAGACAGGCTTCTTAGTGCATCTCCACTTGACGCTTTCAGGCGTAATGTGTTATTTTCCCTCCGGGGAGGGGGAAATACGCAGTCCGCACTTAATCCAGGGAAGGATACGCAACATTGTCATATTTACGTCCGGGGCTCCTCATTCCCAATCTATCGAAGCCAACCTTTCGGCCAAAGTCTCCGAGTAGCGTCAAAGCGCGCGCCTTTGCTGCCTGCTTTACCGCGATGATGGTGGCGGTCCACTACACAAACTATAGTCCGCTCATCGTCACGATCCGCAGCGAGCTGCACGTTACCAGTGGGCAGGTCGGGCTTTTCTCCACCCTCCTTTTCCTGGGGCTGGCTATCACCTACATTCCAGCAGGCATCCTGGCTGACCGTCTTGGAGGGCAGAGGGTACTGCTTGGCTCCTGCATTCTATTAAGCATAGGAGGCATCTTGCTGCCGCTCTTCGCTAATCTCCCCTGGCTGCTATTCTGTCGCATACTGGTTGGGCTCGGTTCAGGAGGAGCGTTTGTCGCGGGCGCGGGGGTAGCGGCGGGACTTGGCAAGCATGCTTCTCTGGGGCAGGGGTTGTATGGCGGAGCAACGCAGGTTGGTTCTGGCATGGGATTGCTGGTAACGCCATTTTTGCTATCGCTTTTAGGCTGGCGCGGCTCCTTCCTCTTTTGGGGCCTGCTCAGCACCATTACCATTGTTCTCTGGCTCTTTATCAACGATGGGCAAGAGGGGCACAAACCAACGCAGGTTGATCTCAAAGCTGCGGTTCGCTCGCCATCCGTCTGGACGTTAGGACTTTCGCACCTGGGAACATTCGGTCTGGGCAACGCCATCGCGGCCTGGATCACCATCTACCTGGTCGATCAATATCACCTCTCCCTGACTCTGGCCGCCACTTTTGGTTCTTTCAGCATTCTATCAGGCATGTTTTTTCGTCCAATAGGCGGCATTTTGCTGGCACGCAAGACGATAGGGGCCATCCCGCTGCTGCGGCTGGGCACCATCATGGGTACCATTGGCGTCGGCTTGCTCGCCATACCTCTGCATTTTCCGCCGTTTGCCGTTATCGGCATGTCCCTGATTGCCATTGGCTCAACCACGCCGTATACTTCGGTGTTCAATTCGGCGGCTAACTTGCGCAGCGTGGGGAAAGGCGTCGCGCAAGGCTTTGTCAGCCTGATTTCAAGTCCGACCGTCATCATCGGGCCGCCACTAATCGGGTTTCTTTTAGATCGCACCGGCACCTTTACGTTCGCGTTTGGTTCAATCATGCTCTTTGGCTTCGTTGCCATTACCTCTTCTTTTCTAGCAGGACCCGCAGTGAAACGGGAAGCAAGCACTTAACGTACCAAAAGTAGAATCGAGCCATGAAAAATGCGGCACGAACAGGCCAAAGTCACAGGCAATCCACCAGCGCAGCAATAGGCTGTAATAGCGTCTCAGGCATTTTTACAAGCCTCTAGCATATCTCTGCTATTCTAGTTACAGCGTATTCGTTTATGTGGTAGGATTCAGGCAGCCGCTCTTGATTCAAGAGCATTCAAAATAGTGGAGAGTGTATTCCTATGCAAAAACCAAAAGCAATTCTTTTCGACCTTGATGGAGTCATCACAGACACCTCGGAGTATCACTATCAAGCCTGGAAGCGGCTAGCAGACGACGAAGGGATACCGTTTACACACGAAGAGAACGATGCCCACCTGCGGGGCGTCGGGCGGCGCGATTCGTTACTGTACCTGATTCGTGGTCGTCAGTACTCCGAAGAACAGATCCAGGAGATGATGGACCGTAAAAATCGCTATTATGTAGAACTGATACACAACATGAGCCCCAAGGATGTGGTGGAGGGAGGAACAGCACTATTAGAAGAAATCAGACAGGCAGGGATTAAAACAGCTATTGCGTCATCAAGTAAAAACAGTCGTACCGTCCTCGAATTGCTGAAGCTTATTCCATACTTTGATGGTATCGCGGATGGCTATAGCGTCGTCAACGGCAAGCCAGCGCCTGACATTTTCGTCTACGCGGCAGGGCTCGTCGGTATTCCCGCCGCAGATTGCCTGGGGATAGAAGACGCTGCTGCCGGAGTGGAAGCCATCAAGAATGCGGGCATGCAGGCAGTTGGTATCGGGCCTAAAGAGCGGTTTCAGCGAGCTGATCGAGTTTTACCCACTCTGGCTGGAAAACATTTATCAGACTTACTAGGCTAGCTACGCGTTTCCTGCGTGGAAAAGAGCGACGCACTACATAGCCATCAGATATTAGGGAGGATGCGTTTGTGGATCTTTGGCTTATAAACGAAGAGAGGTTTGATCCAGACCTTAAAAAGCTGCATAGTCAGGAAACTGTCTATACCATTGGCAATGGTTATTTTGGCACGCGCGGTACCTTCGAGGAAGGCTACCCGAGGGATAGTCCCGCGACCCTGTTATTCGGCGTTTTCGACGATATTCCAATAGCGAAGGAGGAGCTTGCCAACGCTCCCGACTGGACCAGCATCAAGCTTTTTGTCAACGGCGAGCGTTTCAGGCTCGATAGGGGCACAATCCTTGCCTATCACCGCGAGCTGGATATGCGCGATGGCGTTATTCGCAGATCGGTACATTGGGAGAGCCCCCGAGGCATACGCCTTCATATCACAAGTGAACGCTTCGCCAACCTGGCCGATGAGCATGTCGGGGCGATTCGCTATAGCGTCACCCCGGACGAAGATCAGAGAGCCGAACTGATCGATATCAGCCTGTGGGCCAGCATCAACACGGCTGAAGGTAACTACGACGTCATGCACTGGGAAACGGTGGACCAGGGGCATAAAGAGGATCTGATCTGGCTGCATACCGAGACCAAGAAGACGCTGGTACATCTGGCCCAGACGATGAGCTTTGTCACCACCGCCTCAGGATTGCGCAAAGAGATGATCGATTCGGACATTGAACCGGGGATTCGCTTTTATGGCACGCTTGCCCCCGGCACAACGCTCACTGCCGAGAAAATCGTCGTAATGTACACCTCGCGCGATGGCTCCGATCCGGTACATATGGCTCTGGAGCGTCATCTGCAACTGCTGGGGGGGACGCAGGAGCCAGATATTCATAGCGCCTTAGTGGTGGGCTCAGACCCAATGGTGGCCTCCCCCACCCATGCATATATTTACGACAAGCTGTTAGCGGCAAGCCAGGAGGCATGGCACAAATTCTGGGACATTGCCGACATTGTTATAGAGGGTGACGATATAGCCCAGGTGGCTGTGCGTTACAACGTCTATCAGTTGCGCATCAACGCCTCGTCAACTGATAGCTTCTACAGTATCGCAGCGAAGGGGCTGACCGGCTTTGGATATCGGGGACATGTTTTCCACGACACCGAGATCTTTATGCTGCCATTCTTCACCTATGTTTTGCCCGCTATTGCACGTAACCTGCTCCTCTACCGTTATCACCTTTTGCCAGCCGCGCGCAAAAAGGCTGCCAGCAATGGCTACGAAGGCGCGCAATATCCCTGGGAGAGTACTGTCGATGGCGAAGAGGCCACTCCCCCTTCGATCATCCATCCCGAGACCGGAGAAGTTATTCCCGTTCTTAACGGCCTGATCGAGCTGCACATCACCGCCAGCATTGCTCATGCCGTCTGGGAATACTGGAAAGTCACTGGCGATGATGAGTTTATGCGCGATTATGGCGCAGAAATCATGCTCAGCACGGCCATGTTCTGGGTCAGCCGCGTTGAGAGGAATGAGGAGCGCGGCGATTATGAAATTACCAACGTCATCGGCCCCGACGAGTGGCATGAGCACGTCAATAACAACGCCTACACCAACTTTATGGCGCGCGAGAATATCCGCACTGCTCTCGAAACGCTGCAATGGTTGATCGTTCATGCCTCCGACAAAGCGCGGGCGCTGGAGCGCCAGCTTGGTCTGACGAGCGAGCGTCTTGACCACTGGAGCGATGTGGCACAACATATACGGCTCCTCATGGACCCCGAAACGGGGTTGATTGAGCAGTTCGAGGGCTTCTTCAAGCTGCCGCTGCTGGACCAGAGCAAGTATAAAGGCCGCAAAGACTCTTACCAGGGCATTTTAGGGGTTGAGGGCATTCAGCGGTACCGCATCATCAAACAGGCCGACGTGTTGATGCTGCTCACCGTACTTGACCAGCAATTCGATCTCAAAACGAAACGCGTCAACTGGGATTACTACTATCCTATTACCGACCACGATTATGGCTCCTCGCTCACTCCGGCGTTCCACGTCATGCTGGCGAGCGAGCTGGGGCACCTGGACCAGGCGTATACCCTGTTCATGAAGGGGGCGCTGGTCGATCTGGAGAATCAGCGTGGCAACACGCCGGAGGGCATCCACGTTGCATGCTCGGGAGCTGTATGGCAGGCAACCATCCTGGGCTTCGCGGGCTTGCGTGTCACCGACGAGGGTTACGTCACCAATCCAGGCTGGCCCGACGGCTGGACGCGCATCGCATTCCACTTCAAGCACAAAGGTCAGCTTATCGCCGTTGACCTGCGTAAATAACCATCACAAAGGGTACGGGGTGGTCGCGAAGACCACCCTCATTGTTGATGTTATTGGCACAAATTGCCAAAAACCTCTTGACAAGAGCGCAGAGTCGGGTTATGATATAGCCCGTGAGGTTCTCATACGAGGAAATAGAGCCAATCACGAACGAGGCGCATTCGTCTAGCGGCCTAGGACATCGCCCTCTCAAGGCGGAGATCACGGGTTCGAATCCCGTATGCGCTACTATTTAACGTCCCAGGCCAGGATTCATGTGGCCTGGGGTATTTTTATGGGAGATTTTTCTCCTTATAGATAAAGCATAGCCGTAACAAGGGGAAAGGGGGCGCTCATCTTCCTCAGTGCATCAGGAACTGGCGCTAATTATACTAAAGATGTCACAAACACTAAAGAAAAGAACAAGCACTCAAGAACCCCTATTTATGCTTGAGCCTCAGACTCACTTCAAGGGGCAGTTTCACCACATTCCCCCCCATCAATTAAAATCGAAAACGCCCAGACTATTTTATTCTCATCCTAACGGAGAAATCTGGATTGGGGATGCAGTAAGCTGGCTAAAAACGCTTGAAACAGCTTCTGTTGACCTTATTTTCGCCGATCCCCCTTATAATATTAAAAAAGCTGAATGGGACACGTTCGAGTCCCAACAAAAGTATTTGAAATGGTCCCTCAAATGGATAAAAGAAGCGTCCCGTATTCTCAAACCCCACGGCACTCTTTACATTTGTGGATTTTCCGAAATATTGTCAGATCTCAAATTGCCAGCGTTACGCTTTTTTGCCGGTTGCCGCTGGTTAGTGTGGCACTACAAAAATAAAGCCAACCTGGGCTCTGACTGGGGCCGTTCCCACGAAAGTATTTTACATTTTAGAAAAAGCCATGAATTCACCTTTAACATCGATGATATAAGAATTTCATACAGTAACCACACTCTAAAATATCCTGTCCATCCACAGGCTGAAACGAGCCTGTTTGGCAAAAAAGATCATAAGGATCACCTCTGGCAACCACACCCCATTGGGGCAAAACCAAAAGATGTCATTGAAGTACCAACAACCTGTAATGGAATGAACGAAACTACGCCTCATCCAACACAGAAACCAGAAGAACTAATAAGAAAATTCATCCTGGCTTCCTCAAATCAGGATGATATTGTAGTAGATCCTTTCCTCGGTTCTGGCACAACAGCGGTTGTAGCAGAGCAACTGAAGCGAAAGTGGCGAGGATGTGACAATAACCCTGAATATTGCGGATGGGCAGCAAACAGGATAGAGCTAGTTCAAGATTGGCCTGTTGAGCAGTGGATCAAATTTGATGCAGAAAATGAAAAGAGGAGAAAATCCATTAGATGACAGATAATCTCCTGATCGATTTACAGAAAACTGTTAGAAGCAAGGAAACATTTACCTTTCACGATTACTTCAACATTTGCAACAATTTTCTCAAATTCATTGAGTCCAAAAAGCCGACGCGGATCATTTCTCCTTCCCCGCAAAACAGGCATTACATTTTCTATCAATATGGGGAAGAGGTCGATAACAAAATTACTCGCCCACTAAATACACGTCTTTTTATTGAGTCTTCTATTGAATTCGAGAAAACATTCGAGAGGTTTATGGCTTTTCTTTCCGATTTAAGAATGCATCAGGAAGCTGCTAGCAGCCGAAGTGATAACTTATCGTATGTAGAATCAAAAGAAGTTAATAAAAACATTTACACTATACAGCAGGCTATCGGTTGCATTGGTGACACATTTGAGAACCCTAATCAGGCACGAAAAAAGATAGGTCAACTTTTTGAAACATTAATCAAGCTCATCATTCAAGAGGTCGGCCTGATATGCGAGCCACGTACAATCAGTGTACCTATTCCAGGATTTCCTGGCTATAAAATGTCCTATGAACTAGATGTAGTCTTTTCCCGCGAAAAAGCCATATTAACATCCGAATCTGAGCATAAGTATATTCACCCATCAGAGATTATCGGTTCCGTTAAAACAACAAGCAAGGACAGAATAGACAAAATATTTCTCGACAAGTTTTTACTCACAAAACTCCTGGAACGAGAGGTCCCTGTAGTTGCAATTTTCCTTCATGATGTCCAGCGTGCTTCAGCCACAAGGGATATTGACAGCAGCGGGGATAGATATTTCAAAATAAACTCAACATTCAAAACCAACCACTTTCTAGGCTACACCGTAGCTTTGAACAGGTTAGATGGAGTTTATTATGTCGATCCCAGACCGGAAATGGTGGTAAATCAAAAGCTACGTGAACAAATATTTGATTTCCAGACTTTTCTCATAATAGACCTGTGGGAATATTCAAAATAGATGAGCAGTAAAACAGGCTCGCACCTGAAATATCCCCAGAGCCTTCCTTTCAGGTTTCATCCGTAAGGATGAGAAGAAAAGCGCCCCCATCTCTTTACTAGAACGAAGACATTTTGCTATAGTAGGTATGTCCCTTCCAGGAGTGCTTCCAATATTTCGCTCAGTAGCTCATGGGAGGCAAAAAAACCAGGGAGGCTTGAAAGGAAGATCCATGTATAAAAAGTTTTTATTGGTCATAACCAGCTTTGCTCTACTCACCATTTTGTTTGCGGCCTGCACTATTCGGGACGAGAGCAGCATTTCCAGCGGCCCACAGGTCAAAATGGGAGCATCCAACTTCATCGACACAACAATCACCATTAAAAAAGGCGAATCGATCACGCTGGTCGATACAGCGACCGCGCCGCATATTATCACCAACGGCACCTGGGACGGCACAACACAAAAGCCTGCTAAAGAGGCAGGAGCTCCAACCGTTAACCTTAATTTCTCAGGCGGCGATAGCAAGTCGGCGGGACCTTTCACCACGGCAGGCACATTTAAGCTGTACTGCACCATACACCAGGGGATGAACTTAACCGTCACCGTGCAATAAGGCCAGTGATAATTGCAGGCTCGCGCCAATGACGTGAGCTTTCGGCTTGGAGGAGTTGCAGCAAATGCGCGAAGCGCATTTGCTGCAACTCCTCCAAGCCCTTTTGCGCGGCGAAGCCTGGCTTCTGCGAGCAAGGAGAGGTTGAGGGCGTCGGGAACCAGGCACATTCATAGTACTTTCTTGGCAGCGAAAGCGGAGGCGTTGGGAGTGCTCCGGCAGAGTATGCTATACTCGTCCAGGAAGGAGTATTTTTAAAAGTGGAAGATAATAAAGGTAATAGAAAATCGATGCAGCCGCAACCGGAAACAAGCTCCGTTGCGCGGCCAACGCTCTCTTTTTACATAAAATGCGGGGCTCTATTTTTGCTCTTTCTGCTCAGCGTGCTCGTTGTCGCCTGCGGAGGCACCGATGGTAATGTAGCCAACCTCGCCGGTCCGGTGCCCACCGTGACGATCCGCATAGGCACCAATAGCTCGCCAACGCCGCCGCTGCCGGATTACTGGTGTGGGGCCTGGGCGACCCAGACATCGCCGGGCTTTAATCCCAATACAGTTGTAGGGGTATACGCCAAGTTCACGCACAATGTCAATGGTAACCCTGAAGGGGTGGATGGCGCAGCGGCCACCGCCGTGGTGCAATGGCCCGATGGCACCACCAGCACACTTTCAGCCACCACCACACCCGATGGCCTGGCCGTCTTCTCGGTCTCGGCTGGCAATAAGGCCAACGCTGTCAATAGATCCACCCTGGTCACAGTGACGTTTACCAAAGCGGGCCTGGCGCCCTGCGTGGTCGATGGGGCACGGGCGGCTTTTTTCACGCTGGTTCTTGCTTCGCCGACCGCCAACGCTTCCGCAACGCCAACCGGCACGCCGACCGATACTCCAACTGCAACCGGCACGGTCACGGGTACACCAACGGGTACACCAACCGGCACCCCCAAGCCAGGCCATTAACCAACGCCTGGGCTAGAAGCAGCAACACCAGAGGGAGCGCGTCAAATTTGTTGGCGCAGCAATTGACAATGCGACCTCTGGTGTGCTACTCTCTTTTCATCATGAGTGTGTCACTCGCCTTTCCACCAGAGTTTTAAGGCATCAGAGCTATTCGGCTTCCTTGCTAGCTTTGGAGGGAGGGAAAGAGGGCATTACTCTTCCACCCTGGTAGCCTCCGGGCTACCTCCGCAGCCAGTAAACACAGCTTGACCATTCCAGCTCTATCATGAAAGGAAAGGAGTGGAAGTCCTCTAGGCCGGTAGTGTAGACTAAATAAAGCCAGGTATTCTATCCCTAAGGGTCCACGACCCGCACAAACATATCCCGAACGTACACCGGATGAAAATGCATTATCGCGTTCACTACCTATTTTTCATAAGTGGCAACGCGACCAGTGAGATGGAGGTACCATCAATGTCGATGAAGCGCGCAATTACCGTGACCGTGAATGGTCAGGAGCACCGTTCTGAGGTCGAGCCGCGCATGTTGTTAGTCCATTATTTGCGAGATGTGTTAGATCTTACAGGTACCCATGTCGGGTGCAACACTTCTCAGTGTGGAGCATGTGTGGTGCTGCTGAATGGCGAAGCAGTAAAATCCTGCACCGTTCTTGCTGTCCAGGCCGATGGCTGTGAAGTCACCACCATTGAGGGGCTGGCTACCGAAGGCAACCTGCACCCGATCCAGGTAGGCTTCTGGGAAAAGCATGGCTTGCAGTGTGGTTTCTGTACGCCGGGCATGATTATGGCCTCTTACCAACTGCTCAAGCATAACCCCAACCCGACCGAAGCTGAGATTCGCAAAGGTCTCGAAGGCAACATCTGTCGCTGCACCGGCTATCAGAATATTGTGAGCGCCGTCCAGTTTGCCGCCGAACAGATGCGCACCGGCAAAACCGAGCCTGTGAGCGCCGGCGATTAATCTCAGCCTGCATGGAAGCAGCTAACCCGACGTTCTTACTGCTTTCGTTTCGTTTCTCATCTACTGAGAAAGGACATGCATATTTATGGGTATTGCAGCTATGGTCGGCACGCCCATCAAGCGGCGTGAAGACCCCCGACTCATTACGGGCCAGGCAACATACGTTGATGATATCAAACTCCTCGGCATGCTCCATATGGCGGTGCTGCGTAGCCCCTACGGTCACGCCCGCATTAACAGCATCAAGACAGATGCGGCCCGCAAACTTCCCGGCGTGGTTGCTGTTTATACAGCCGACGACCTGAAGGGGAAGGTGGGCAATATCGCTATCGCTGTGCCGCTGGGGCACATTGCCGAAGGGATGGGAGGCCGCGGCCCGCTTGCCGAGGGCAAGGTGCGCTTCTACGGCGATCCGGTGGCCGCCGTGATCGCGGAAACTCCCTATATCGCGCGCGATGCCCTCGATTTGATCGAGGTCGATTATGAGCCTCTGCCCGCTATTGTTGATGTAGAGAAAGCCATGCAGCCAGGCGCGCCGCTCCTGTACGAGCAGTTCGGCACCAACGTCGCCTTCAGCATGCATCCACCAACCGACGACATTGATAAGATCTTTGAGCAGACCAAAGCCGATGGCGGCATCGTCGCGAAGGCGCGCCTGGTCAACCAGCGACTCGCCCCCGCCTCGATGGAGACACGCGGCGTCGTCGCGGAGTTCCGCAAGTCAGACAAGACGCTCACTGTCTGGAGCTCTTCACAGATTCCACATCTGCTGCGCAATATCCTATCGGCGCTGGTCGGGCTTCCCCAGCACCAGGTACGCGTCATTGTGCCGGAAGTGGGCGGTGGCTTCGGCGCCAAGCTCAACATCTATCCTGAAGAAATGGTGGCGGCATTCGCTACCATGCAAACAGGACGGCCCGTGAAATGGATCGAAGATAGAAGCGAGAATCTCGCCGCAACCATTCATGGACGCGACCAGATCGACTATGTCGAAATTGCCGCGACAAAAGAAGGCAAAGTGACCGGCCTCAAGGTGTATGGCATATCGGATCTCGGCTCCTATTGCCAGATCTTCACCGATGTGATCATGATCGCCTTTGGCTTCCCCGTCTCCTGCGGCTCTTACGATATTCCAGCGGTGCATCTGAGCGCAGATATCGTTTTCACCAACAAGGCACCCACCGATGCCTATCGCGGCGCTGGTCGCCCCGAAGCAACCTATGTCATCGAGCGGGCTATTGATCTGGTGGCGTTTGAGCTGGGCAAAGATCCGACGGAGATTCGCAAAATCAACTTTATTCAGCCGGATCAGTTCCCCTACAAGTCAGCCGCAGGGGCAATCTATGATACGGGCAACTACCAGCCTGCGCTGGAAAAAGCGATGGCGCTCATCGATTATCAGAACTTGCGTGCTGAACAGGCCCGCAAACGCGCTGAAGGGAAGCTGATGGGCATTGGCGTCTCTTCGTACATTGAGATTTGCGGGTTCGGCCCTAAGGGTAGCGCACCCGTTGGCCTCTATGAGAGCGCACGCATCCGCGTCGAGCAGAGCGGCACCGTGATGGTCTACACCGGCGCCTCGCCGCACGGTCAGGGAGAAGAAACGACCTTCGCTCAGATTGTGGCGGAAGAGTTCAGCATCCCGATTGAAAACATCCTGATTATGCACGGCGATACCGACTCCACGCCCGAGGGACGCGGCACCTATGGCAGCCGCACCACCGCCGTTGGTGGCTCTGCCGTCTTCAATGGAGTGCAGCGCCTCAAAGAGAAGATGAAGCAGATCGCGGCCCATATGCTGGAGGCCAGCCCCTCCGACATCAATCTGGAAGATGGCAAGTTCTCGGTCGCAGGTACGCCGCAGAAATCTGTCACCTTTACTGAAGTTGCCACCGCCGCCAACCTTTCCAATACTCTGGCCCCTGGCATCGAACCCGGACTGGAAACCACCGTCTTCTTCGAGCCCGAAGCGTGCGTCTTCCCCTTCGGCACACACATTTGTGTGGTTGATGTCGATAAGGGTACAGGCGAGGCTACAATCAGGCGCTTTGTGGCCGTCGATGACTGCGGGCGGCAGATCAACCCGATGATTGTCCAGGGCCAGGTGCATGGCGGTATCGCGCAAGGCATCGGTCAGGCGATGTGTGAAGAAGTCGTCTACGGCGAAGATGGTCAGCTTTTGACCGCCACGCTGATGGACTACGCCATGCCAATTGCTAAAGAGCTGCCCCTTTACGAGCTTGACCACACCGTCACGTTGACCACGGTCAACCCGCTTGGTGTGAAAGGCATCGGCGAGGCAGGCACTATCGGCTCGACCCCGGCGGTTGCGGCTGCGGTCGCGGATGCCCTGGGCGTGGCTCACGTCGATATGCCGTTCAAGGCGGAAAAATTGTGGAAGATCATCAACCAGCAGTAACGCTTACGCTGGTTATAGATTCAGTTGACGGTGAAGAGGAGAAAATATCATGTCTGTACCCGCAGCATTCGATTATCATCGCGCCGCGACAGTGGATGAGGCCATCTCGCTGCTGCAACAATACGGCGACGAAGCCAAAGTGTTGGCGGGCGGTCATAGCCTGATACCAGCCATGAAGCTGCGTCTGTCCCAACCCGGCCATCTTGTAGATATCGGTCGCATCGGCGGGCTATCCTACATCCGTGAGGAGAATGGGAAGATCGTCATCGGCGCGATGACAACATATACGACCATCGAGCGTTCCGACCTGCTGCGTCGCCAGCTCCCGGTGCTGGCGGAAACGGCCTCGCTGATCGCCGACCAGCAGGTGCGCAACCGTGGCACTATCGGCGGCAGCCTGGCTCATGCCGATCCTGCCTCCGACATGCCCGGCGTGGTGCTGGCACTACGCGGCGAGATTGTGGCGCAGGGGCCTAACGGCAAACGTACGATCTCAGCCGACGATTTCATTACCGGCACCTTCAGCACGGCTCTGGCTGCTAACGAAATCGTGCTAGAGGTTCGTTTTGCCACGCCGTCCGGCAAAACGGGCAGCTCCTACGAGAAGCTGGCGAATAAAGCGTCCCACTACGCCGTTGCGGGATGCGCCGCCACCATTACGCTCGGCCCCGACGGCACCTGCACGGCAGCAGGAATCGCGATCACCGGCGCAGCAATGCAGACGGCACGCGCAAAAACTGTGGAAGCGGCTCTGGTGGGCAAGAAGCTCGACGAGGCGACCATCGCGGAAGCAGCCAGCCACGCGGCTGATGGGCTGGATATCGTCTCCGATATCCACGGCTCGAAAGAGTATCGCCGCCAGATGACCATCGTGGTCACACGCCGCGCCATCACCCGCGCGCTCGAACGTGCATAACCATCGTTAGCTCTGGTTAAGACCTGTTTGTAGCATGTCAGAAATCATGCAAGTACGCCCGCAACAAGCGTATTTGCATGATTTCTGTCGCATTATACGCCTCTCATTCAAACTCAAAGGAAATAGACCATGCATGATATCCGCATAGAGCGCTGGGCGCATACGCTGGTCCATTATTGCCTCTATCTCAAGCCAGGAGATATTTTCGCCATTTATAGCACACCCCTCTCTGCTCCTCTGATTGAAGCTCTATACCGGGAGGCGCTGCATGTGGGGGCGCAGCCGATACCGGTGATTGACCTGGAGGCCCTCGACGAGATCCTGTTGCGCGAAGGCAACGAGACCCAATTGATCACGCCATCGCCCATTGACCAATTGCTTGCGGAGAAAGCCACCGCGCGACTGAGAATCGGGGCAAGAAGCAATACGAAAGCGATGAGCGGCATCGATCCTGCACAGGCATCCAAACGTCGGCAAGCTATGCGTGAAATTGCAAACACATTTCGCAGGCGCGAGCAGGAAAAAGCCTTTCGCTGGAGTACCACACTCTACCCCACACATGCCTCCGCCCAGGACGCCAATATGTCTCTGCGCGACTTTGAAGAGTTCGTTTTCGACGCCTGCTTCCTCAATGATCCCGATCCTATCGCCCGCTGGAAAGAGCTGGCAGCGCAGCAACAGCGGCTGGTTGATTGGCTGGTGGGCCATAAACAGATACGCGTGATTGGAGAAGGCACCGATTTGACGCTCTCGATTGAGAATCGCACCTTTATCAACAGCGATGGCAAACGCAATTTCCCCAGCGGAGAGTTCTTTACGGGACCAATTGAGAACAGCGTCAATGGAGTCATTCGTTTTGATATTCCTGCGACCTACGAGAGTCGCGCAGTCGATGGCATCAGGCTGGTATTCCAGGAGGGGAAAGTCGTCGAGGCCAGCGCACGCGAGGGACAGGACTTCCTGCTGCAAATGCTCGAACTTGACGCGGGTGCGCGCTACGTGGGCGAATTCGCTTTTGGCAACAATATGCGGATCAGCCGGAGCATCAGGAATACCCTCTTCGACGAGAAAATCGGCGGCACCATTCATATGGCACTGGGCTCCAGTTATCCTGAGACGGGCGGCGTTAATCAGTCCGCGCTACATTGGGATATGGTGTGCGACCTGCGCACGTCAGGAGAGGTCTGGGTCGATGACACGCTTTTCTTAAAAGATGGCAAGATCCTGGTGTAACGCCCGGTGACGCAGAGCCATAGAGCAACGCAACTTGCTAACTTCCTTTCGTATAGCTTAGAATAAAGGGTACTACTTTTTGTGTACGGCGTGGCATAGTCTGTTATGGGAGGCTTCCGTTGGAGCAGGATTTGTTGACAAACTTTACAGGTATTGAAGATGTACAACGGGCGATGTTTGCCCACAATTATGTAGCGGACCGCAGCCTGGCGACAGCGGTATACCTGGCTCTCAAACGGCGCAAGCCGCTGCTGCTGGAAGGTGAACCAGGAGTAGGCAAGACGGAGGTCGCCAAAGTTCTGGCCGCAGCCCTGGATACTCGCTTGATCCGCCTCCAATGTTACGAGGGCATTGACATCAGCACTGCCGTGTACGAATGGAACTATACGCGCCAGATGCTCTATATCCGTCTGATGGAATCCCTTGAAATTCCGCCCTCCAACGCCGCTTTCGCGTCTAGCTCCGCTCAGGAGCGCGGCAAGGAAGCAAGCGGCACGAAGCGCCAGGATGAGCTGAAAGAGATTTTCGGCCCCGATTTTTTGATGCAGCGTCCACTGCTTCAAGCCATTGATCCTGCCAACAGCAAGCCTCCCGTTCTACTGATTGATGAGCTAGACCGTAGCGACGAGGAGTTTGAGGCATACCTGCTGGAACTGCTCTCTGACTTCCAGATCACCATTCCCGAAATCGGGACGATTCAGGCCAAAGAGCCGCCCTTTGTGATTATCACGTCCAACCGCACGCGCGAGATTCACGATGCCCTGCGACGGCGCTGCCTGTACTACTGGATCGACTTCCCAACGCTGGAAAAAGAGTACTCGATTGTACTGGCGCGTATGCCCGGCGTGCCAGAACGGCTAGCCAGACAGGTCTGCTCTTTTGTGCGCGAATTGCGCAGCGTCGATCTGTATAAAGCGCCCGGTGTCGCGGAAACGCTCGATTGGATCAGCTCCCTGCTCGTGTTGAACCAGTTGGAGCTGGTGGAGGGACCGGTGCGTGAGACGCTTGGCGCGCTGCTGAAATACCAGGACGATATACTGAAAATTGGCGGCGGCGATCTGGGCAAGACGTTGCAGAAAATCAGGGGAGCCTAGCAAGCTATGAACGCACTCCCACAGGACAATGGAGCCACCCCGGAAAAAATAGCGCTGGAATTACGACCGCTCGACATCGAACGCGGAGAGCGTCTGCTCTACCGCTTGACCGAATTTGGCCGCCTGCTCTGGGAATCGGATATTAATGTGGGGCCGCACCAGATTCTGGAGCTGGCTGAAACGCTGGACCTGATCGATATTACCGATAAAGAGGAGTTTTATCATACTCTCAAGTGCTGCCTGCTGACCAAACACGAGAAAGAGCCGATCTTCAACCAGATGTTCACCTATTACTGGCTGATGCGCGATAGGCAGAACAAGAAAGATAAAGAGAATTCGGGAGCGGCCAAGCGCGAGGAACGTCAGATGCGCATCCCGCCATCGGAGCGTAAACGCCTGGCGGAACATATGAATGCCGACACGCGCAAAGAGCTGCGGCAGGAGATGCGCCCCACCGAGCACCGCCAGCCCCGCAACGTCCGCGAAGAGCATGACGATGACGATGATACAGGGCAACCGCCACAGGGTACCGCCTACAGCGCCATCGAGCAGCTAAGAAAGAAAGATTTCGAAAACTTCACCTGGGAAGAGGTACAGGAAGCCAAGAGGTTGATGGCAGAGATGCGCTGGAATCTGGGGATGCGCCGGACGCGTCGCAAAGCGCCAGCCCGGAGCGGCTCCTACCCGGATATGCGCCGCATTGTGCGCCGCAATCTGAAATATGGCGCGGAACTGATTGAACTAACATGGCGCGAGATAAAATACAAGCCGCGCCCGCTGGTCATCATCTGCGATATCAGCGGCTCCATGAGTCTCTATTCGCGGCTGCTGCTGCATTTCATTCACACCATCTCGAATGGCCTGATGAACGTCGAAACCTTCGTCTTCGGGACGCGCCTGACCCGCATCACGCGCCAGTTAAAAAAGCGCGACGTTGACGATGCCGTGCGCGACGTCGCCAAATCGGTGCAGGATTGGTCGGGCGGCACGCGTATCGGCGACACACTGCACCACTTTAATCATCACTGGGCCAAACGCGTTTTGGGCCGTGGAGCAGTGGTGCTGATCATCAGCGATGGCTGGGATCGCGGAGATGCGGGCGTGCTACAGATCGAAATGGATCGTTTGCAACATAGCTGCCATCGCCTGATCTGGCTCAACCCGCTGCTGGGCTCGCCCGATTACCGACCCTTAACGATTGGCATGAAAACAGCATTGCCGTTCATTGACGATTTTCTGCCTGCCCATAACCTGGACAGCCTGATTAGCCTGGGGAACTTACTCTCCAAAATTGACGATAGCAGACCCGTACGTAGCGCCGCGGCCCGTCATCAAGCAGTTGAACGATGGAGCAAAGCTCGCTATTAATAGATCTAGACGCAATATCTTTTTGACGCGATTGACGCAGAAAGCAGAGGAACACGATGCGCGATGTATTACCTGATATAGAGAAATGGCGTTCTCAAGGCGAACAGGTTGCGATTGCTACCGTGGTAAGCATGGCTGGCTCCGCGCCGCGCAGGCCGGGAGCCAAGCTGGCGGTGAGCGAGAGCGGCGAGCTGGCAGGTTCAGTAAGCGGAGGATGCGTCGAGCCCGCCGTCGTCCATGCCGCTATGGAGGTGATCAAAAGCGGGAAACCGCAGATGCTCGAATTCGGCATCACCGAAGAAGACAACATCGAGCAGATCGGCCTGGCTTGCGGGGGCACCATCCACGTTTTCGTCGAACGGCTTGACTGGTAACAGACCCCTGTAGGGACGCGATGATGCAGATAAACACATTCCTTCGCCCAGAGCGAACAGGTTTCTTCCCGAATTGCATCGTTCATGTGCATCATCGGATCAGGACGGGATGGGGGATGGCGGCCACCGCCACAGGGCAACCGCGAGGGATTGCCCCTACCCATCCGATTCTGCCATCATCCACCATCGCGGGCTCCGCCACAGGGCAGAAGGGGTAATGGGCCAACGGCAGGACGTCTGGGTAGGGGCAATCCCTCGCGGTTGCCCTGCTGAGCTTTTTTTGCCTGATCTGAGCCTTAGCGCCACTGTATATTATGCAAAAGAGGAGAGGATCATCATGAGCAGTCTTTACGAAGAACTAAAAGGCCAGTTGGGGAAAGAGAAGGGTGTGGCGCTGGCAACGGTTGTGCGTGGCCCTGAGCAGGTGGGAGCGAAACTGCTGGTGTTTCCTGATAAAACTGCTCATGGCACGCTCGGCAATGCAACGCTTGAAAGTATAGTCATCCAGGATGCCGAGCGGGCAATCTGGACCGGAGATGCCAATACGCACACCTATACCCTCGCAGGAGCAACGGAACGGCAGCCCTTTGAGGTTTTCATCGAAGGCTTTCCCCCTCCCCCATCGCTCATCATCGTCGGCGCGGGCCATATCGCCATCCCTCTCACCACATTTGCCAAAACGCTCAATTATCGCGTGGTCGTGATCGATGCGCGTGCAGCTTTTGCCACCCGCGAACGCTTCCCTCATGCTGACGAACTGATTGTTGAATGGCCTGATGAAGTATTGGAGAAAATGGAGCTCAATCCGTCTACATCAGTAGCGGTCTTAACGCACGATCCAAAGTTTGACGAGCCGACGCTCAAAGTTGTGCTCTCGCGCCGCGTCGGCTATGTGGGCGCGATTGGCAGCCGCAAAACCAGTGGGGAGCGGGCAGAGCGCCTCAAAAAACAGGGACTGACAGATGAACAGCTTGCCCAGATTCATGGCCCAATCGGGCTAAACATTGGCGCAACTTCGCCGGAAGAGATGGCGCTGGCTATCATGGCCGAGATCGTGGCAATGCGCCACGGCAAGGATCGCACGGTAATGCACGACTGGACCAAAAAATAAGAGATGCAACTTCCTGTTCTTTCATTCGTCTGTAATAGTGGAGTAAGAAGTTCAAGAGGTATGCGCAGAGGTAGATGGGTTGAACATATATCATAGCAGCGCACGATGATTGTGCTTTCTACCTGGGAGAAGGATTCTCTATGTCAAATAACTATATAAATCCAGATGACGAACCAACATTACCAGTCCGGCCATCGTCTTATCAAAATCAAAGTCAAAATCAACAGGGCAAGCTGGTGCTCGGCAGTTTTAAAAATCAGTCGGGACAGTCGCAGCGCCGCCCTTATCAATATGTTCAACAGCCCGATCCGGCAGAGCAAGCCACCATTTATCCTAATCGGGCACAGCAAGTTGCACCCAATGCCAACCCATATCCCTACTATCAAGCGCCGCAGCCAGCAGGCCGTGGCAGATCAAGACGCGGCCCTCGCCGCAGGGGAAAGGGCTGCCTGATCACGATGCTGATCGTGATAGTGCTCGCCTGTATTATTGGAGGCTTCACCCTGACAACGGCACAGCGCGTTCTGGCCTTTGGCTCCGCCATCTCCACGCAGTCGCCTCTGAGCACACAAACAGGTTATATGGGAACCAGTGACCGCACCGATCTGCTGGTGATGGGCTACGGCGGAAGCGGCCATGATGGCGCTAATCTCACGGACTCGATGATGGTCATCAGTTTGATGCCACAAAATCATCATACGACGCTCATCTCCGTTCCACGCGATTTGTGGATTCAGTATCCGCCAAACTCAGGTAATTATACCAAACTCAACTCTGTCTACGAGCTTGCCTCTAACAATGGGCAGCAGCCGGCGGTAGGTGGCGATGCAGCAGCAGCTAAAATATCGCTGGTTACCGGCCAGAACGTGAAATACTGGTTGACCATCAACTTTACTGGCTTCCGCGAATTGATCGATTCCATCGGTGGCGTCGATGTCTACGTTCCCGATGCTTTCACCGCGAAGTACCCGAAAAATGATGACCCGGCTATTGATGCAAGCTGGATTACCGTTCACTTCAATAAGGGCAATCAGCATATGAATGGAGAGACAGCCATCCGCTATGCTCGTGCCCGCGAGGTGCTCGACAATCTGGCAGAAGGCACTGATTTCGCCCGCTCAGCGCGCCAGCAGATCATCATCAAAGCGGCCCTAGCCAAAGTCAAGCAGATGTCAACCTGGCCCAGCCTCTTCAATGCGATGAATGCTCTGCAACATACCATTTATACGAATATGTCTCTGGCCGATCTGACGGAATTCGCCATGAAGATGGATCTCAACGACCCTCATACCGCTCATATTGGTCTGAGCAACCAGAATGTGTTGCAAGACGGCACAACAGGCGATGGGCAATATATCCTCCAGCCCGCTAATGGCAACTGGAAAGAGATTATTGACTACATTAATCAACACTTGTACAACTAAACAAGCTGGACAATACAGATTGTTGGAACAGGGGGTACGCCGCATGCCACAGCGCGATGCACGTTTGGTCGGTGGCGTCTATCGCGTGGGCCAGGTGATTGCGAGCAGCGAAATACTGACGATATGTACAGCTTACAACCGGAATACCAGCGATGTTGTGGGGCTCTCTATGATAGAAATCCCTGCGACGACTCCGCAAGAGCAGGTATCCACGCGGCTAAATACTCTCGCGACGCGACGTCAGGTAATATCACCTTATGTACTCCAGGTCTTCGATTGGGGCATTGAAGGGACACGGGCTTACATCGCTACTGCACCTCCACGCGGCATTACCCTCCAGCATGTGCTGGATAACGAGAATATCGATATCCAGCGCGCCCTCACCCTGACTCAGCAGATTACGCGGGGATTACAGGCATTACATCAACAGGGAATTGCCGGGCTTGATCTGCGCCCACAACTGATCACCGTTGACTCCGACGGCATCACCGACCGTACACAAATCGATGATATCGGGCTAAGATCACTGCTCAACAGTATTGGCTATAAGAAGGATCAGCACACTGGTGACATTAGCACCCTTGACTCTCGTTACGCCCCACCTGAATATATTAATGGTGGGCAGGTCGGCCCGTGGAGCGACGTTTATCAGGTCGGCTTACTCCTGTTCACGATGGTTACCGGTCGATTACCTTTCGTAGGGCGGAATCCGGCAGAAACAGGAGTGATGCAGACAAGCAGCCCTTTGCCACGTATGGTACAGTTCAAGCATGATACTCCCTCATCACTGCAAACGTTGGTTGACCGCATGATGGCAAAGGAGCCGGCACAACGCTTCTCGGATGCCTCTTCACTGCTGCATACCCTGGAAACGCTCGCAAGCTCCACACATCATCCTTCCGGCGGCAGGCATAGGACGCATGAGCCAGAGGCCAACCGGACGGGGCTGACCAACGCGATGCCGCCAATAGAGCGCGATATTGCGCAGCAGGCCACACAGATCGAAAAGAACGTGCTTTTACAGTATCAGCTAGATGCGCTGGCCTCCAATCCTCCCACCGAGACTGATACGCTGGCCTATCTCTGTTATGAGCAAGCGGGAGAAGAAACGCAACGCTTCGCCATCACGCGCAAAACAGTCATTGTTGGACGTTCCGATCCCAAGCGGGGATACACGCCCGATATTGATTTGAGCGGACTTGATAAGAAAATGATGGTGTCACGCCAGCATGCGCGCATCCGGTTCGAGGAATCGTTTTTTTACATCGAGGACCTCAAGAGCCGCAATAAAACGCGCCTGCGCGATCTGGTCCTGGCGCCATTTCAGTCTGAGATCCTGCAACATGGAGACATCCTCTATTTTGGCAATGTGCGCGTAAGATTTGTCGTTGCTGATACTGTAACTTCTTCTCCCCTTTAAAAAATAGCAAAGTTTCTGTTATAATCATAGCAAATTACTCCCGAAACATTGTTTTATACGTATCTGTATGATACTATAAGAACATATTTTCCTACAGGCTGAGGAATAAGTCATATTTGGAGGAGTGGTTTATGGAAGAAATTAACTCACCATTTCGTTACCCTGGTGGTAAGTTTTATGCTCGCAAGCTGATACTTGAACATATCATCCCTCACACGTACTATGCAGAGCCTTTTGCTGGAGGCGCTTCTATTTTTTTCGCCAAGAAAAAAGTGGCTCACAATGTATTAAATGATGCAGACGAAGATTTAATTAACTGCTATTTAGCAATTCGAGACAACGTTGAAGAACTTATCAGCTTACTACAAGGTGTCGAAGCAAGTAAGGAGAACCACAATTTCTACAAGAACACATACCAGCCCTCAAACAATTTAGAACGAGCCTTTCGCTGGTACTATCTGAACAGAGTTAGCTATTCGGGCATTATGAACATGCAAAACTGTTACTGGGGCTACGGAGATAAATATAGTATGCAGCCAAGAAACTGGCCTGCCCACTTACGCAGATGTTCAAATAAGCTGCAAAAGACGGAAATAACATGCAGTGATTTTGAGCAGGTCATAACTCAAGCGCCTGATGGAGCCTTTTTATTCGTAGATCCTCCTTATTTTAATGCCGATCAAGATAAGTTCTATACCTGTAGTTTCAAAAGAGAGGATCATCATAGGTTAGAGCGGTTGCTATACGAACATCGCCACCGTATATACTTCCTTCTCACCTATGATAATAGTCTAGAAATCAGAGAAATGTATCATTGGAGTACCAAGATACTTGAGAGAGAGTGGAATTACACAATTAACCGTACCGACGATCAAACCGGGCGAACCACAGATAAAGGAAAAAGGTATATGGGCAAAGAAGTATTTATCCTTAACTACGACGCCCTTGCTGCTTTGCCCGAACAATTGCCTCTAATACAGGCTGAACTTGATCTAGCGGCAACCAATTAGGATCTTTTTCTAGTTGAACAATGGGGTCTCTTGGAATAACCAAGTGACCCCTATAATCTTCTCCGATACTAGACGATGTAACAAATCTCCAATCTCTATTTGCTGCGTCTACCAGGGAAAGCTCATCAGATACGTTGTAGTAATTCTGCAATATTTCCAGCACACCTGGCTCGTCAACAAGCTCAAACTCTTCGCCTATAGTTCCCGACTTAAAAAAAGCATTTGTAGGTGTGGAAATTATCAAGTCGAATTCGCTTACCAAATAACGGTCATTATAATCTGCACTCATATTACTCCGGCTCCGATGGCACTTTACTCTAAAGTGTGGTTCATGACATATCCTTGTAGTACGCCCCGTCTTCATGGACCCTCTCACAGCGTTTTTCGTTTCAACAATCACTTGAATGCCGGTTCTACGATGTGTTAACCAATATCTTGATCAGCAGTTCCCGGTTGAGGATTAAGATTAAGCTTATTTATTATCCAAGCTTGGGAAGGTAAAACTCTTCGTAGGGTATAGACTGCATCATATTCAGAAGCTTTCCCACGTAGCATTGGTATAACTTTTTGATCATTAAGTATTGGGAAAAAATCTTCAATTCTAATGTTGTATTTCTTACAAAAAGCTTCTAATTGTCTCCCTAGTTCTTCATACTCAGAAGGGCCCAGATTCGTCATTTTTCTTGATTCTCTCTTTCATTCCTGGTTGTTGTATCTACGATTTGTTCAAAGTTGAAAAGTTCTTTGATCTCCACATTCAGTTCCTGAGCTATAACAAGGAGAGTTGCAATTGTAGGAGATGCCACACCTGTTTCTATCTGGCTAATGTAGTTGACTGACAAATTAGCTTTTTCTGCTAATTGACCCTGAGTAATATTTCTTAACCGCCTTAAATATTTGACTCTTTTCCCAATGAGTGAATATATTGTTTCCACCTGAGTAAACTCCAGATGAATTAATGAGATTAAAATACCACATCAGCAGTGTGAATCACACAAACCAGTGGTTGGATTTTTAAACAAATGTTCATAAAACAAGCTATCTATGCTATAGTTCTGCTTGCTCTGACATGTTATTTTTATCTATCTATATGTATAAGAGAACAAACAAAAAGAAGGATTTTTATTCATGGGATTCGCACAGTATCACGAACCGACAAACGAGCTGTCACAGCAGACACGAACCTTCGCCCGCATCATTGCTTCACTTAATGAGGAGTGCGAGGCTATCAACTGGTACGAGCAGCGTATTTCAGTTGAGCAGGACGAGGAAGCAAAGCGCATCATGCAACATGCTCAGGAAGAGGAATTTTTGCATTTCTCAATGGATCTGGAGTTTTTGCTCAGGCGTCACCCCAAATGGCGAGTAGCTGCTCAGAGCATTCTTTTTAAGAGCGGGGATACTATAGCTAATGCCGAGCGCGGAGAGGACGCCGAAGAAAAAATGTAGCAGGCGTGCAACTCTTGCCTTTGCTACCCCATTTTAACTGGTTGCAATGGTAATTAAATCTGCTAGCATCCCCTGGCCCGTCTGGAGCTTGCCAGCTCCGGGGCCGATGATGGTAACTGCGGAGAGCGTATCTGTCTGGAAGGTAATAGCGTTCATCACCCCATCGACGCGGGCCAATGGATCATGTTCTGGCAAGGGCACCGGCTCAACACGAGCTTCCAGAGGGACCTCATCAAGGTCTTCAACGGGCTGCAATGAAGCGATTAGCTTGATGCGCTTCCCCTCGTGCCGGGCCGCGTGCATATGCTCTTGAGAAATCGACGTAATGCCGCGACGCAACACCTGATCAGGCTTGAGGGTATGCCCAAAAACCTGCGAGGCCAGGATCAGTAATTTAGCCACGGCGTCGTAGCCTTCGACATCCGCAGTGGGGTCTGCCTCGGCATAACCTAGCGACTGAGCCTCCGCCAGCACTGCGGCATAATCGCGCCCGTTTGCCATCGCGCTCAGTATATAATTAGAGGTGCCATTGAGAATGCCACGCAGGGAGCGCACGCGCGCGCCTGCTATGCCCTGGTGGACGGTACACAGAACAGGAGTACCTGCCATCACCGTCGCCTCCATGCGCAACTGCACCCCGTTTTGCTGCGCTAACGCTAACAGTTCGCGCGCGGCCAGAGCAACGGGTCCCTTATTCGCAGTGATGACATGCATGCCCTTAGCAAGCGCGGCGCGAATATGGCTCATGCCGGGCTCTCCATCGTGTAGATTGGTAAGTGTCACCTCTGCCAGCATATCCGCTTCTATGGCTTTGATCCCTGCCAGTACATCGGCCCAATGCCTGACATCAGGATGCTCGGTCAGAGGTCTTCGTTGCGCAGCCAGTTCAAGAAGGGCGGCAATGTCCAATCCAGCTTCACGGTAGATCAGGCCGGAGCGGGCATTGGCGACGCTAACAAGCGTCACCTCAAGGTCGTAATGCCGTTTCAACAGATCTTTCTTCGTAGAGAGTAGCTCTGCCAATCCCTGGCCCACAACCCCAAAGCCGATGAGAGCAAGTCGCAGATGTTTCATTGCCAGCCCCTGATCCTATATCCAGGATAACTTCAGCCGATCCAGAACGCGCCTGACCGGTCCCAATTCCTCAATGCCCAGCATACGAGCGCCGCGAATATAGATAACCACCCCGACAAACAGCTCAATCAACAACTTTATCAGCGCCATGAACGTACCAATCAGCCCCAGGGCCTGTTCATTCGTTGTCACAAGGATGCGATCAAGCACAAAGCGCACAATAAGAAGGCCGACACCCATCGCGACCGCCGCTAGCGTAACACGTCCAATAAACATCGCGGTGCTGCGCAGTTGCAAACCGCCCAGGCGCTGATGGAGCAGCCAGAGCAGGATAGCAGCTTCGGCCAGCCCGGCAATAGAGGTAGAGAGCGCGAGCGCGCCCAGGCCCCATTGCGCGCCCCAGACGGCAACATTGATCAGCACTAGGCTTAACGCGATTTTGAAAACGAATTGTCCCACGCTGACAACCACCGGTGTGGTACTATCGCGCATAGCGTAAAATGAACGTGTCAAAATTTCTACCGCAGCAAGGCCGGTGAGTCCTAAAGCAAAAAAAGCCAGGGGCACCGCCGTTGAGTAGGAATCGCTTAACTGAAACTTGCCATGCTGGAACAGCACCTGAATAATAGGAAAGCCCAGGACGATCAGGCCAATGCTCGAAGGAATCGACATAAAGAGAATGCTACGCAGCGTCTCCAGGATAGTACTACGCACGCGATCCAGCCGCCCTCTTGCCACATTCTCTGACAATGTTGGGAAAGCCGCCGTCGATACCGCCATGCCAAAAATGCCGAGAGGTAAAAGGAGAAGTTGCAACGCATAATAGTACTGCGAAATCAAGCCGTCAAGTTTCCCGACCACCACAGCGACCACCAGAAGCTGGATCAGGCCGCGATCAACGAAAGTCGAGACGTAAAGCATGGCAGCATTCACAATACGAGGGATCATCTGACGCCCTATCTGGATCACGCCAGGATGGCGCCAATCGAATGAAAGCGTGTAACGCATGCCGACTTTAAAGAGGCCCGGCACCTGGATAGCCACCTGTAATAGCGCCCCTAACACAACGCCCCAGGTGGCGCCATATACAGCAATAATATCATTATTCACATTGCGCTGATGGCTGAAGGCCAGGAAGATGCCAGGGAGCAGGCCAATAATCAGGCCGACGTTATAGAGTACTGTGCCAATGGCGGGCAGGCGAAAATCTTGCTTCGCATTCAGCACAGCCGTCACTATCACTCCCCCACCCAACGCAACAGATTGCAATAACATAATGCGGGTCAACGACGCAATCAGATCTAGTTGCTTCGAATCGTGGATGCCTGGATTGTAAAGCGGTACAAGTTGTCGCGCAAACAGGATGGCGATCAGCGCCAGCCCCATCATTACGGCCAGAGCTAAATTTAGAGCCGAACTCGCGACATGCCACGCTGTCTTCTGGTCGTTTTCGCCGATCATATAGGTGGTGAAAACAGGAATGAAAGCCGAACTGAGAGCCCCCCCGGCAACGATGTTAAAGATGAGATCGGGGATAAGAAATGCCTGCAAGTATGCATCTGAGGTACCACCTGCACCGAAGACAAACGTAAACATCGAAGAGCGTAACAAGCCCAGGATGCGGCTGGCGATAAATGCTCCGGTCAGGACCAGAGCAGCTCTGCCGATACGCACCCGCTGAATCATCCCCGTATCCTGCGCTGGTTCGGCGGCTGATACGAGGCCGCTAGTGGGTACGGATTGGACAGGCAAAGGGGATGCAGGCGACCACTGTGACGGGGGAGCCAGCGGAGACACAGGCGCAGATGGGAGCTTTAAAGACGAGAGGGGTGCAGGAGGCTCCTGCGGCTTCTTCGTCCCCTTGCGTCCCCACGGTATTAAGGTTGTTGCATCTGGCTGCATACGTCGTTGTTGGCGGCGCATACGATCCTCGCGTAACTGCTGCAATCGCTGCTGGCGCAACTGTGGTATCGGCTGAGATGGCTGGGGAGCATCAAAATATTGATACTCCATCCCCTGCCCATAACCCAGCGACGTCCCCATATCCTGGATAGGCTCCTGCGCACGAGGAGGCCAATGAGGAGATGGCGAGCTCTGTGGGGGCAGCGGCGATTGCGGCGGCTGAGCTGGCAAAAACAGGCGTGGTGGCGTTGGCGGCACAGCGGGAGAATGCGGTGACGCCTCCTGTATACCATCTTGATCGTATTGCCAGCTATAATACCTTTGTTGTTCTAATTGCCCCTGCTCTGGCAGAGGCGGCTGTTCTTCGTTTCCCACAATTTTCTCTAATATTTCAGTACCCTCAAGCGGGTCGAGCTAGCCATTGGCCCCTGCCGCCTCTCTTGAGGAAAAGTATACACATCACATCCCAAGATGTCAAATGGAAGTGCAATAAGGATAAAACCTGTAATTTATAACAAGAACACAAAAGCATACGATTTTCCTGTTCAGCATACCATACCCACACGATTCTGGCTAGTCCATTATCAGAGAGTACTTCCTGGCAACGGCAGAAACCCATGAAACAAAACACCCTCATGTCCACTCTTAAATAGTATACTGCCATTCAGGTAGATTTTTTCGCATCCTGCATGGGATGCTATCAACCGGAGGTGTAATGCAACCCACTAAACTCTATAAGGCTATCGTTCTTGTAACAGTCGTTGTCCCCTTGCTCGCCACAGTCTACGCCACCTGGCTGTTATGGAACCGAGCGGTGAACTGGTCAGACATCACTCTGCTGCTCATCATGTATTCCCTCACGGCATTCGGTGTAACCGTCGGATTTCACCGGATGCTCACACATCGCAGCTTCAGGCCCCATCCTGTGATTAAATTTATCCTGCTCGTTCTCGGCTCTATGGCTCTGGAGGGGCATGCACTTGAATGGGCAGCTACCCATATAAAACACCATGCGAACTCTGATCGTGAAGGCGATCCTCATAGCCCCGTCGAAGGCTTCTTCCATGCCCACATTGGCTGGATCTTTAACACAGAGAAGGCCGATCCCAATGTTTATTGTCGCAACCTGGTCAGAGATCCAATGATCGTCTTTATCGACCGCACATTTTTCCTCTGGGCAGCGTTATCAATAGTGATACCCTTCGCTATTGGTGGATGGCATGGTCTGCTCTGGGGCGGGCTTGTGCGCATCTTTCTAGCCCATCATGTCACATGGAGCGTCAATTCCGTCTGCCATACCTTTGGGCGACGAGACTTCGAGACGACAGATCAAAGCCGTAACGAATGGATTGTAGGGCTGCTGGCCTTCGGTGAGGGCTGGCATAACAATCATCACGCGTTTCCCCGCTCGGCCTTCCACGGGTTACGCTGGTGGCAGTTCGATCTCTCCGGCTACCTCATCTGGACGCTTGAACGCTTTGGGCTGGTTAAGGATGTCTATCGCGTTACGCCTGAGATGCTACAACGCCGCCACAAGAAGACGCTCAATGTCACTGTGACGTCCTCAAACGTGCCGGAAACTGCCATAGCCGCAGAGGTAGAGAAGGTTGCATTATAAGCAAAGGGAACTGTTTCCAGGCGGGATGTAAGTGTTACACCCGCCTTTTTTCTTTGCCGATTTGACACATTCAGCCAACACCGCTACAATCCGCTCAGACTCACTTATCGATAGATCATCCAGTCCCATTTTATATACTGGAAGAGAGATACACGATCTACACCACGAGGAGATATATTCAAGCTTATGGAACATCTCAACGCCGTTATCCTGGCCGGTGGCAGTGGCACGCGTCTATGGCCGCTGAGCACCCCGGACTTCCCCAAACAATTCTTGCCGCTGCCCAACGGCAATAGCATGATTCAAGAGACGCTGGCCCGCGTTGAGCCGCAGATAACGCCCGACCGCGCCTGGGTGGTCACCGGGAGAAGCATGGCCGAACTGGTGCAGGAACATCTGCCGACGATCCCAGAGCAACATATTCTGAAAGAACCGATTGGACGCAATACAGCCGCCGCCATCGGCTGGGCTGCCGCTACCATCGCGCGCCACGATCCCCAGGCGATGATGGCGATGTTTTCAGCCGATGCTGTCATACACAATGTAGAGACGCTCAGGCAAACGATTCGCCTGGCTTATGAGCTGGCTGAACAGGGATATCTTGTCACCATCGGCATCAAACCTACCGCGCCCGAAACTGGCTATGGCTATATTCGTTTCGCCGATCCGGTGCGCGCAGGCTATGGGCACCAGGCATTCCGAGCAGAGCGATTCGTCGAGAAGCCCGACCTGGCAACGGCTCAGCGCTACCTCCAGGATGGGCATTATGTCTGGAACGGCGGCATTTTCATCTGGAAAGTGGCAACGATCCTGGAGGAACTGCATCAACACCTCCCCGAATTAGCGCAAAAAATCGAACTCATGGTGGATACGATGGGAACGGAGCGGGAACAGGCCACGTTTGATGAACTCTGGCCCACCCTGCAATCCATCTCGATTGACTATGGCATTCTGGAGAAAACCAACAATCTTGTCGTTATCCCCGCCGATCTTGGCTGGAACGATGTTGGCAACTGGGAGCAGTACGGCGCGCTCTTCCCTGCCGATGAACAGGGTGTACGCGCGGTTGGCGATCATGCAGGGCTGGGCAGCCAGAATGTCGTCGTGTACAACAACACATCACGTCGCATTTACACTATCGGTTTAGAAGATGTGATCGTGGTCGAAATGGACGATATGACAGTCATCTGCCACAAAGCCCATGTGCAGCGCGTGAAAGAGTTAGCGGAACAACACCATAAAAAGGGGTAAGGTGATGAATTGCGGCAGAAGACGACAGATTCGGAACCCGCGTTTACAGTCTTCTGTCGCAACCGTCTCTCACCAGACGTATGGAATGAACCGATGGCTGACCTCCACCATATATGCCTCATAGCCCGGCAGCTCCTTCTTCAACACACGCTCCTCTAATACTGCGCGCCTGAAGAATAAACCGATGAGGATTGGCGCAAGTACAAGCCCTAAAAGTGAGCCGAGCAAAAGGGGCATCCCTATAAAAAAGAGATGACAACCGGCATACATCGGGTGACGTATGTAGCGGTACAGCCCCGTGGATACCACCGTATGCCCGCGCTCCTCCTGGATGCGCACGGTCGGCGTTAAGTACGAGTTCTCACGAAAAGCCTGATAGATCAGCGTAAATGAACCCGCCAGGATAATTGCTCCCGCCACCTGGAGCCAGAGCGGCATCTGCGACCAGTGAAAGCGAACGGCATCGAGCGGCATCAGGATCACCCAGAGCATACAAATCACCAACAGCAGCACAAACATGCCGTCCCGGCCCTTTTGATTGGGACCGAACATGCTCATTCGCTCCTCCAGTAATCCAGGATTGCGCTTGAATAGCATACGAGCGGTGATTACGACGAAGCTATAGAGCAGGAGCAGAAAGATCCATCCAGCAGGCCAGAAGATGGTACCAGCCGCAAGAAACAGGGCCAGGGGAAAGAGCAGCAACTGGAACGCTCCCCCAAGCAGGGCTTTTGTTGTAAGAGCCATGAGTATAACCTCCCCCAAGTTTTTACTTTTCTAAAATATATATTTTATACTACCAAAAATAATAATGCCATAGACTGGATAGATTGTCAAGTGAGGGCGATCAGAAAATGAGAAAACGGAAACTCTTTTTCCTCTGCTCAAAACTTTGGCAGCCGTTAAGAGTAGCTATGACCGCCCGATTTGTGCTATGTTATAATACGGAAGAACTGTTGGTGCCATAAAAAAAGAAATGGAGTCTCCAGCAATGCTCTTCGAACAACCGACACTCGGCATGCGAGGCATGGTCGCTACTGCTCATTACCTTGCCACACAGGCAGGTTTGCGTATCCTCATGCAGGGCGGCAATGCGATTGATGCTGCCATTGCGGCCAACGCGGCGATGACCGTCGTCTATCCGGCTATGTGCTCAGCAGGCGGCGATCTTTTTATCCTCTACTGGGAAGCTAAGACAGAGCAACTTTACGCTCTCAACGCCAGCGGACGCGCGCCACGAGGCATGACGCCCGAACTATTTGCCGCGCAAGGCATGAAAGAAGTGCCGCAACGTGGTCCTCTATCAATCAACGTTCCTGGCGCGGTGGATGGGTGGTTTGAGGCGCTGGAGCGTTTTGGCTCTCTTCCGGCGGAAACAATTTTCGAGTCGGCCATCGTCTATGCTGAAGAAGGCATGCCGGTAAGCCCTAAGCTCAGCGGCTGGCTAGCTGAGTCTGCTTCCGGCGTGTTAGGTCCCTGGAGCACAAGCGCAGAGATATTTTTAAGCGGGGGCGCGCCTTGCAAAACAGGAGAAGTGCTGCGCCAATCCAACCTGGCGCAAAGCTATAAGATGCTGGCCCGAGAAGGACGAGATGCCTTCTACAAGGGGCCGCTGGCTCGCTCGATCACGGATTATATCCAACAATGCGGCGGTGTGCTCAGCATGGAAGATATGGCGGCACACCATTCTGATTGGGTTAAGCCGATCTCGACCAGCTACCGGGGCTATGATATCTATGAATTCCCGCCGAACACACAGGGGCTTGCTGCTCTAGAGATGCTCAATATTATCGAAGGGTATGATCTCAAGTCACTCGGCTATCAAACGCCTGAATATCTACATGTGCTGCTGGAGGCGAAGAAGCTGGCATTCGCGGACCGTGATCGCTATATTTCTGATCCGGCCTTCGTCGATGTTCCGGTGGAGCGCCTGTTGAGTAAAGACTATGCCGCCCAGTTGCGAGAACGGATTAAACCGGACAGAGCAGCGGCGCATTATGGGGCAGGACTTGAAAAAGAGGGAGATACGATGTATCTTTGTACAGCAGACCGTTCTGGCAATGTTGTTTCTCTTATTCAGAGCCTGTACGCTGGCTTTGGCAGTGGCATCGTTGGCGGCGATACGGGCGTACTGTTGCATAATCGTGGCTCATACTTCTCACTTGACCCACGCCACGTCAACTACCTGCAACCGGGGAAGCGCACAATGCACACACTGACGCCTGCAATGGTGATGCGCGACGGCAAACTCCACATGGCAATTGGCTCGATGGGGGCGGACGCGCAACCACAGATTCATGTGCAGTTACTCTCCGCCATGCTTGATTTTGGCCTGAACGCCCAGCAGGCCATCGCTGCTCCACGCTGGCATAGCGGGCGTTTCCAATTTAACACGGGCGCTACAGAACAGGCACTTAGAGGTCAGAGCAGCGTTGATGAATACTTGAACCAGAATATCGCCGAGGCTGTCATGCTGGAAAATCGTTTCTCCAATGAAGCGATCCTGGGACTTGATCTGCTCGGTCATCGCACGCTCATCCGTGGACCCTGGGAAGACAGTATGGGTCACGCACAGGCTATTGTCATCAATCCTGATACACATATTTTCGAGGGGGCTGCCGACCCACGTTGCGATGGTCTTGCGCTGGGCTGGTAGCGGGTCATTTGTGGATAGAGTCTCACGTAGTAAGGAAGGAACAAAGTATGACTACCCGTCCATATCGTCATGGCATCCCGCCAGAGATCCTGGCGCTTTCACATGAACGTGATATCCTGCGTCGGCGCGGACAATATGAACGAGCCGACATTCTTAAACGACAAATAGAGGAGGCGGGCTATGTGGTAAAGGATAATCCACACGGCGCTCACCTGGTCATTCTGCCAGGTGTTGAGGTTGATGGACGCGTGTATCGTACAACTCGCCAGCTCCCGTCGCTACTCGACGAAGCTGACACCTGTACATTCTCAGCCAACATCCTTGCTCACAACAACTTCGAGCAGACACGGCGCTGCGCCGAGAGCGTGCTGCGTTTCGCGGGAGCCAGCAACATCGAGATCATTCTGGTTGATAACGCGTCACGCGATGGGACTGATCTCTGGGCAGAGGAGATGAAACAGCGCGCGCCACGCTTTTGCTTTCTCCGTACAACCCGCACAACCGGGACTGCCGAAGCGCGCAATATCGGGCTGAAACAGAGCCGGGGGCGCTATATCCTGCTGCTCGATTCGTGCGTCGAGTTGACGGGGGATGTCTTTACTCCGCTGGCGCAGACGCTGGCAAACGACAAGGTGGGTATCACCGGACTGCGTGGGTTGCGCACCGACGACCTGCGTCACTTTGAAGAGAGCCAGCAGCGCGAAGTTGACGTCGTCGATGGCCTGTGCATGGCCTTCGCACGTTCTCTGCTCAAAAAAGCAGGGCTGTTCGACGAACGCTATCGCTATCCACGCTACATGGATGTCGATTTCAATTTCGCCGTGCGCGCTATCGGCGCTGAGAATGTGCTGACGCCGCATCTGCCGCTGCTCTGCCATCCTGAGCCACAAGACTCGGCGTTGCCCGATTCTGAGCTCACCCGGCTGACCAAGCGCAACTTTTATCGCTTTCTAGAGAAGTGGGGAAATCGCGACGACTTGCTAGAAAGGTAAGTCGTCAGCTTTGATAAAAAAGTAACGAGTTGCATTTTTCTCTCCTCGAACCGGAAGAAATGCAGCTCGTTGCTTTTATCAGCAATCGCTTATGACTACTGTAGTTTAAGTCAGCTTTAGTAATATGGTATCATGTCACCATATCAGGCATTATTCCCAAGCGAGAAGAGAGGTAATATCAGACTTGCAGACATACAAAGAGCGAACAGAAATTCCCAAAGAGTTTACCTGGGATCTTGAGAGTATTTTCTCACGTAATGAGCTCTGGGAGCAGGACTTCCAGGCGATACAGAACTCGTTGCCAGAGCTCGAAGCGTTACAGGGAACGCTGGCCCAGAGCGGTAAGGCGCTGCTAGCCGTTCTCCAGCAGCGGGATGCCCTTTTTGAGAAGCTTGAACGCCTTTACTCCTATGCCTCCATGCGCAAAGACGAGGATACGGCCAACAGTCAGTACATCGGTATGGCAGACCGCGCCATGCAGCTTGTCGTACGCGCCTCAACCGCAGCCTCCTTTATTGAGCCGGAAATTCTGGCATTACCCGAAGAAACGCTCAATAAGTTTGTGCAGGAGACGCCCGGGCTGGCGCTCTATCAACAACAGTTGCGCGACTTAAACCGCCAGCGCCCTCATATCCGTTCAGCCGAAGTTGAAGCGATCCTGGCTGCGGCAGGGGAGATCTCGGAGGCGCCGGAGAGCGTTTTTTCGATGATTGGCAACGCCGACCTGAAGCTGCCGTTTATCACCGATGAGGAGGGCAAGCAGGCAGAGCTAACGCTGGGCAACTATATGGTCTATATGCACAGCACAGACCGGCGTGTGCGCAAAGAGGCGTTCGAGGGCATGCATGAGACATTCCTGAAGCAGCGCAATACCATAGCCGCCACGCTGGCAGCTCAGGTAAAAGGCGATATCTTTTACACGCGCCAGCGCAACTATGCCACCTGTCGCGAGCGAGCCCTGGCCCGTTATAACATTCCTGTCAGCGTCTACGACAATCTGATCAAGGCCGTCACGGACCATCTTCCCTTGCTCAACCGCTACCTGCAATTGCGCAAACGTGTGTTGCAGCTTGACGAGATGCATATGTATGACCTCTATGTGCCTATTGTCGAGGAGACTGAGAGCACCATTACCTATCAGCAGGCCAGCGATACGGTTGTGGCAGCGCTGGCTCCGCTGGGCGAGAAGTACGTGCAGACGCTCAAGCAGGCGTTTGAACAGCGCTGGATCGATGTCTACGAGACGCCGGGCAAGCGCGGAGGCGCGTATAGCGGGGGCGCGTATGGCACTCATCCGTTTATCTTGCTCAACTTCCAGGAGAAGCGCGATAGCATGTATACGCTGGCGCACGAGCTGGGGCATTCGATGCATTCGTACTTCACGCGCACCAATCAGCCCTACCAGTACGGCGATTACACGATCTTTGTAGCAGAGGTGGCCTCGACGCTGAACGAGGGGCTGCTGACCGAATATCTGCTGAAAAAGACCGAAGATCCCGCCGTTCGCCTTGCCATCCTGAATCACTCACTAGAAGACATCCGGGGAACGCTTTTCCGTCAGACGATGTTTGCCGAGTTCGAGCAGCAGATTCATAGCCAGGCGGAACAGGGAGAGCCGCTCACAGCCGATACGCTCACGGCCATGTATCTGGCCTTAAACGAGAAGTACTATGGAGCGGAAACGGTGATTGATGACCTGATCGGCATCGAATGGGCGCGCATCCCTCACTTCTACTACAACTTCTACGTCTACCAGTATGCGACCGGCATCTCCGCCGCCGCAGCCCTGGTGCAGCAGATTCTGCACGGTGAAGGAGCGCCAGCAGTTGAGCGTTACCTGAAGTTTCTCAGTTCCGGCTCGTCCGATTACAGCATCGAATTGTTGAAAAAGGCCGGGGTTGATATGACCACGCCGCAGCCGGTACACCAGGCGCTCCAGCTCTTCGAGTCACACCTGGCACAGATGGAACAATTGCTGAGCTAGCCTGACCCACAAATCAAACCATTAAGTGAATGGCACGCTCCCTAAGCTCTATTTCAAGGGGCGTGCCTCTTATCTTTATGGATTATCCCACGAACGCCCATCGTCTTCAATCAGCGCATCAGCCTCCGCAGGTCCCCAGGTGCCAGCGGCATAGGGATAGAGCGTATCGGATGGCATATGTTGCCAGGTGCTGGTGATGCTGTCGATGATGCGCCAGGAAGCCTCAATCTCGTCGCGACGGATGAACAGGGTCGAGTCGCCCAGCATACAATCGGCGATCAGACGCTCATAAGCATCCGGCGATTGTATGCCAAAGGCCGTTTTATAGGCAAAACCCATATCCACCGAGCTGAGCTGACGGGCCGCGCCTGGAATTTTCGCCCCCAGTTTAAGCGTAATCCCTTCGTCAGGTTGAATATGCAACGTCAGGCGGTTGGGGACCAGCCCTTTGGTTTCAGATGGCTTATAGAGCTGATGCGGCACACGTTTAAACTGAATAGTCACCTCTGTGCTACGTAAAGGAAGGCGTTTGCCGGTGCGAATATAGAAGGGGACATCCGCCCAGCGCCAGTTTTCGATGAACATCTTGAGCGCGACATACGTTTCTGTTGTCGAATTCGGCCTGACGCCCTGCTCCTCTTTATAGCCAACCACCTGCTCTCCATCAACCACGCCCGCAGTATACTGGCCCCGCACGACGCGCTCCGCCACCTCGTCAGGGGAGAACAGAGGAATGGCTCGCAACACCTTCACCTTTTCGTCACGAATAGCCTCCGCGTCAAATGCGGCTGGAGGCTCCATCGCGGTTAAACATAATACCTGCATAATATGATTCTGCACAATGTCTCTGATCGCACCTGCCGACTCATAAAATTCGGCCCGTGACCCGATGCCAAGACTTTCCGCCACAAGAATTTGCACATGGTCGATATATTTCTGGTTCCAGAGAGGCTCAAAAATACCATTGGCAAAGCGGAACGCCAGAATGTTCTGCACCGTCTCCTTGCCCATGTAATGGTCGATACGGAAAGTCTGGTTTTCGCGGAAGGCGCGAGCAACTGCGCGGTTTAGCTTCTGGGCCGATGCAAGATCATGACCAAAGGGCTTCTCGAACACAATACGGGTCCAGGATTTATCGCTGTTATCGTTATGGGATGGACGCGCCAGCCCTGACTCTCCAAGATGAGTGACGATTTCTGCGTCGAGCTCGGGCGGAGTAGCCAGGTAAAAGAGGCGGTTCCCACCCGTTCCGCGCTCGCGATCAAGCTTTTCGAGCAATTGAGCCAGGCGAGTATACCCCTCGCGCTCAGCGAAGTTGGCCTGGCAATAGAATAACCGCTGGGCAAAGGCTTGCTGGGCGGCGTTATCCAACCGATCATCCTCCGGCATATATTCGTTGATGGATTTCAGGGCCATCGCCCGCCATTGCTCATCGTTGAGAGGACGACGAGCAAAAGCCACAATACAGATGCTTTCGGAAAGGGGGTGATCGTGGATCAGATGCGCCAGCGTGGGCAGCAATTTGCGCTGCGTCAGATCGCCAGTCGCGCCAAAGATGACGATGCAGCAAGGATCAGGATGGTGCCCATCCTGCCAGATAATATGCTGCTTTAGAGGCTGATCTTTTTCTTGAACATTCTCGGTCATACATGCATGCTCCTCAGGAATTTTGATATCTATAAGTTACACGAAGTACCCTGGTCTCCTGGGTCAATATGCCTGATCAATATTGCCTAAATATAGACTTTCTAGCCGTTGTTTATGATAGAATTTATTTTATCCATCCAGATACGACACACGACAGAACATACAAACCCGTCATACGCACTATATCACAAAGACTCGTGCCAGGAGGTTAAAGAATGGCTCGTACACAATACGATATCGCGATTATCGGCGGCGGTTCTGGGGGGCTCACCGCCGCTCGCGTGGCGACGAACCTGGGAGCAAATGTTTTATTGATTGATAAGGAGCGTCTTGGAGGGGATTGCTTAAACTACGGTTGCGTGCCAAGCAAAAGCCTGATCCATGTGGCTCGCGTGGTACAGCAGGCCAGAGAAGCCATGCAGCTAGGATTGACTCCGGCGAACCTGGGGGTTGATATGGCGCGAGTGTCCGCATACGTACAGGGGGTGATCAGCCGTGTACAGGAAGCGGAAAAAGTCTATGCTGAAGGGGCAACCATCAAGTTCGGCGCGGTCTCATTCAAATCTCCCACGGAGTTAGTGCTCAATGACGAGGAAATAACCAGCCGTAGCATTGTGATCGCCACCGGCTCGCGGCCCGCCATCCCGGCAATAGAAGGCTTGCAGGAGGTGGGATACTTCACCAATGAAGACGTTTTCGACTTGACAGCTCTGCCGTCATCCCTGGCGATTATTGGCGGCGGCCCTATCAGCGTAGAACTGGGGCAGGCATTTGAGCGCCTGGGAACAAAAGTGACCATTATTCAGAGAGCGGAACGCATTTTGCCCAAAGAGGACCCTGAGGTATCGGCAACGATTGTCACCGTACTACAATCAGAAGGCATCGACATCGCCACAGAGACGCAGGTGCTTAAAGCCAGCCGTCAGGGGCAGAAGAAAGTCATCACAGTCAAGCAGGGAACCAGAGTCTGGAATATCGAGGCCGACGAAATTCTGCTCGCAGTTGGGCGCCATCCTAACGTCGAAGGGCTAAACTTAGCGGAGGCCGGCATCGCCTACGATAGCAAAGGCATCAAGGTTGATGACTATTTACAGACATCGGCGCCAAACGTCCTTGCCATTGGCGATGTGATTGGGGGCTACTTTTTTACGCATGTGGCCGCGTACCAGGCGGGTATCGCCGTGCGCAATGCGGTGCTGCCGGTTGGCAAGAAAAAGGTCGATTATCGGGTCGTTCCCTGGTGTACTTTCACCGACCCGGAGGCGGCACGCGTCGGCTTCACGCCTCAAGAGGCCGAACAACAGTATAAACAGACGCGCGTGGTCAAACTCCCCTGGGCCGATATTGATCGCGCCCAGACGGAAAATGAGACGACCGGATTTATCAAACTGGTGTTAGCGGGCAAGAAGGATGAGATCGTCGGCGCGCATATGGTCGGCGCGCACGCGGGGGAACTGCTGGGAGAGATGTCGCTGGCGATGCAACATAACCTGACCATTAACGACATCTTTAACACGATTCACGCTTATCCCACCATGAATACCGGGGTACAACAGGCTGCCTTTGAGGCGTATCTGGAAAGCACAGGGGCGGTCAATAATCGCCGCTTCGTTCGTACTGTGCTCAATCTGCGCGGATAATTCCTGCAAAAAAGGGACTCGCAGCATAGCCTGACGAGTCCCTTTTCTATACGGTTATTGCTATTGCTTTTTGACCTTCTTCTTGCGCGGCGCGCTTTCATAGATATCTTTCACCGTCGATAACGGGCGAGCCAGGACAAAAGCCAGCAGCGAACAGAGAACAACGGGAGCAAAGATCGCCAACGCAACAGCCGTGACAAAAGGGATGTGGAACAGGCTGAGGGTAAGAAACTGCAATACGATTAATGTCACCAGCAGCCCAACCGAGGTCGTCGCCGATTTAAATTTCCAGCGAGTGTACAGACGAGATTGCAGCATTTTCTGGTGCAGTTCTGCCTGCTCACGGGCCGTATGCTGCATGGTAAACAGCTTCTGCCGCTCCTCATCCAGTAATTTACGTTCCGCCGTTAGTTGCTCGGCCATCCGCTGGACCTCTCCCTTGAGATACAGGGCTTCCAGCAGATGTTTGTCTTCAACCTCGCGGGCGCGGATCTCCAATGTTTTGACGGCATCCTGCAAAAACGTTGGTACACTTTCAGGGGAGAGCTCGACGGTTTGCGTGGCTTCCACCACCATTTTGCGAGCCTCTTCTTCAACGGCATCCTGGAAGGTATGGTATAAGATTTGGTAGCGCTGCTCCATTTGCAGGTAAGTCTCCTGCGCCTTGTTGCGCTCCTCCATCATTTCCCGCAAATGATTCTGATATTGCTCTATCTCTTGCTGATATCCTTTATGAACAACCGCTATTTCTTTGTCATAAGAAGCTTGCAATGCGCTATATTCATTGAAGATACGCTGCATCTCAAGCTGCTGCTGCTCAAGAGCAAAGCGTAAATGTCTGTTTTCTTCACGCAGGTGTATCACCTGCCGCCAGGCCACACGCGCCCCTGGAGGCTCCATCGTAATCTGCGGTAAAGCATCGGTATCACGTTCGAGAAGATGTTGTCGCCGCCCGTTTAAAGCACTACGACGATCAGTAACGCGCGACAATACCCGGGATTGAGTTGTTCTAGGAAGCGACTGGAGCGCCTCCGTGGTCTGAGTGATGGTCTCAAGGGCATCTGTTGTCTGGTTCAAATCCTCTGATGGTAGCATACGACGCTCCTCTTAGCGTTCTTGCACGGGTAATACAGGAATGGTCATACAAACCTGCATTTAAGGCAAATTGGAATAAAAGTACTCTCTTTAGCAATTATGCATAGAAGAATGCAAAGTTTCAAGTCTTTTCTTACCCAATTATGTCTATTTTTTGGCGCCCCTCTGGAAAATCATCACCAAGATGGTGTTCGAGAAACTTCTGCAATATGCTGGTATACTGATGAGGATTACAGATATACGCTCCACAATGCGCGGGATGATCCACAAAGTATGTTTCCAGCGGTACATCGTTCAGGATAGCCTCCGCCGCGATCTTACGAGCGTGCTCAATGGGGATCAACATATCGCCGGATGAATGGATCAGCAGGATCGGAGTAGAGCGATGCTGCATTATCTGCTTTTGAGCGGCGGTTTTGACCACGATTGGCAGTTTTTTCGCGCTCGCATGCGTCTTCCAATACTTGAAGCTCCAGGCAGGATGAGCCACAAAATGAAAGCCGAAGCGTAAGCGAAAAACAATGGCGCTGGTCGCAATAGTGGCCCAGGCAATAGCCGGGAACAGGCAACGCAATATCTGCAACAGCGGTATCCAGCCGCGGCTCTCCTGTGTCAGGCGATAATTGACAAGGCGACGCAGGATATCATCTGAATGGGCGTAGGGACTATCGGCGATAATGGCAACGACGTCAGGATGAGGGGACATGAGCAGAGCCACAGATGCGCCCATAGAGAAGCCATGAATGACGATTTTGCCTGGCAGCGTCTCTGGTTGCCGACTCGCCACAAAGATCGCAGCTTCCAGATCGCGCACCTCCGCTTTCCCGCCGCTGGTCGTGACGCTATCGCTCTCGCCGTGCCCGCGAAAGTCGAAGGAAAAGACGTTGTAGCCACGCTGATACTCCAGCGCGGCAGCCTCGCGCAAGTATGTTCTGGAGACGCGGTACCCATGACAGAGCACAATCGTGGGGGCCTTCTGCGGCTGCGCCCAGAAATCGCCTCGGAGGAGCGTATTGTCAACGGTCTTAAAAAGCAGCGAACGCTGCCGCTCTAATGGCGGCTCGGGAGCCGTGTGAGGGATTTCCCAATCAAAGATGGCTTCCTGTAACAGGAGATGAGGATGAGAAAATTCCTCCACGAAACGAAACGCTAACATTGTTAGCCCGCTGGTGAGAGAAAGCCCAAGAATACCTGTACTGGTTGCAAGGCCGACGAACCAGCGATTTTGCCCTTTTTGCCCTGCCATAGCCGTTCCTCCTTAATGGCTCAATGCTCAATTCTTTACGACGTTGTATAACAAAAGAACTGACAGAGCGACATATTCTGTTTTCAAACAGGCTCTGTTCCTATTTTACCTGAAATTACAATCCTGGGTAATCCCTCCGCGACGTAATTTCAGTACGTCTCAGGTAGTATGCGCCTCCATGCTGTTACTACCACCATAGCAAATAGTATTTACACCTAGCTAACATTTACTGTCACCATAAATATCATCCCAAAGACCTGTTTCATCTCATAGCAGCAGGGTTGCAAAAACAGCATTAATATTGTACAATGTACACTAACTCAGATGATGCGAAAAACCGAACAAGGGGACAGTCTAATGAATCGTCGCGCTCCTAAAATACATCCAGGATTGATGGCCGATATGTATCACCCAGATTCAGCATATATCTCGTGGCGGAGTGGTCGCAACGGACTCACCACCTTCGATCTTTATACACGCACCGCCCCCTTTGGAGGCGCTTACCTCCTGGTTGCCGGGCTGGAATCGGCCCTGGAGTTCGCGCAGTCCTTCCGCTACACCGAAGAGGAACTTAACTTTCTGGCGCGCATTCGCGATTATGATTTTGCTTTTCTGGATGAGATGGCGAATTTGCGTTTCACCGGCGAGATTCTGGCTTTTCCTGAGGGGACAATAGCCTTTCCCAACGAGCCGCTACTGCGCGTCACGGCTCCTTTCCGCGAAGCTCTGCTGCTGGAATCGGGGCTGCTCCAGGCTATCGCGCTCTCGACGCTGATTGCCACTAAAGCATCTCGTATCGTCTACGCAGCGGAACAGGGACATCCACGACGCGTCGCCGAATTCGCCTTCCGGCGCGCCCAGGAGCCAATGACAGTGGCGCGCGCGTCCTACATCGGCGGCTGCGCCAGCACATCGCTGCTCAACGCCGCCTATGAGTATCGCCTCCCTGCAACGGGAACGGTGCCCCACGCGCTAATCGAATTGTTTGATACCGAAGAAGAGGCTTTTGAAGCGGTGGCGCAGGCTTACAACCGCTATACTCTGCTGCTGGATACGTACGATCCGCGACAGGCCATTAACACCGCCATCGAGGTGGCGCTGCGCTCACAGGAGACGCTGGGCCATACGCTGGCTGCCGTGCGCCTGGATAGCGGGGATATCGTCAGAGACAGCATTTACATCCGCGAGCAGCTTGATAAAGCTGGCTTAAACAGCGTGCGCATCCTTGCCAGCGGCGATCTCGACGAGTGGAAAATCACCGAAATGTTGCAAGCTGGCGCTGCTATCGACTCCTTCGGCGTCGGCACAGCATTGGGGAACGGGCTGGGGTCCGTCGAGCGAGGCATCCAGGGAGGTTCGCTGGGAACTGTTTATAAAGAAGTCTGGTATGTCGATGAAGAGGGCATCGAGCATCCGAAGATCAAGACTGCGGGCGCTAAAAGCACCTGGCCGGGTAAGAAAGAGGTGTATCGTCATCCCGACTGGGAAGAGGATATCATCCAGCTTGCGCATGAGCCGCGCCCTGACAACTACCACCGGTTGCTGAAACCGGTGATGCGCAACGGAGAAATCATTCCGGGGAGTCTGCCGCCGCTTTCGGAGGTGCGCGAACTGGCTCAGCAAAACCTGGCGCAGCTTCCCCCGCAATATCGCTCTCTCACCGTCGATACCCCCTATCCGGTGAACTTCAGCAGCAGCCTGCAAGCCTTGCGCAGACAAGCCGCGCAGCTACAGGGCCAGGCAATCTAATTTGAAAATGTGAGAATAAAATAACGAGAGACGTCAGAAGGAGATATTGGGAAAGCTCCTTGTTCTCGGTTGCAAATTCAACGGGCAGGTAGCTGGCTCTTTTTCAAGCTACATTGATGAAGACGGGCAACTAGAAGTCACCTACTGGCTTGGCAAGCCCTACTGGGGCAAAAGCATCGCCACCAGGGCGCTCTTAGCTTTTATAGAGCACATTAAAGTGCGTCCCCTCTACGCCCGTGCTGCTAAAGACAACATTGGCTCTCTGCGTGTCCTGGAAAATTGTGGGTTCACGATAACCGGCGAGGGGAAGGGATTTGCCAATGCACGCAACGAGGAGGTGGAAGAATTCCTTCTTCGCTTAGATTAAGATGTGAAATCAGCTATACTGGTAGAGGAGGCAGCCTGCTGCCTCCTCCCACTGTTTTTCCAGAACTTGACGAAAAGGGGGAGCAACTTGAGCGAAACTCTTAAACAGACGCGCAGCATCTGCTCAGCATGTGGCGAGATCGTTCCTGCTACGTATGAAGCGCATGAGAATGAGCAGGTTTTCTTTACACGGACCTGCCCCGCACATGGAAGAGTGGAGACCGATCTTGGTTACCATGCCGCATTCTATCGCAAATCATTTCAAGTGGAAAAGCTGATGATTGAGCGTTACGGGGATGGCGGCGATACCGATATTTCTAGAGGACTCTCTCCTTTTCCGCTGCGCAAGCCAGCCGGACTGGCTATTCTCGAAGTGACCGAGCGTTGCAATCTGACCTGCCCGATGTGCTATGCCTATTCCAGCCCTTCGGAGCGCGATTACTCGTTAGACGAGATTGAGACGCGCATGGACCAGCTTATCGCGATTGAAGGGAAGGGTATCTCGTTACAGATATCAGGCGGCGAGCCATCGATCCGTAAAGACCTGGACCAGATCGCGGCTATGGTCAAGCGCAAGGGCTTCGGCCAGCTAGAGATGGTGAGCAATGGCATTCGCCTGGCGCGCGAGGCGGATTTTGCCGCAAAGCTCGTCTCCTGGGGCTTCACCTCCGTCTATTTGCAATTTGATAGCACACGTCCACAGGATATTCAGCGACTGCGCGGCGAGGACCTCTGGGAGGTGCGCGAGAAAGCCGTCGTGGCGTTGGAACGGGTCAACCTGCCCTCAACCCTGGCCGTCTCCCTCTACGATGGCCTCAACACGGACCAGATTCAGCAGGTGATTGACTTCGCCTGGCAACATCCGGGCACCGTCTGCGCCATTGCATTCCAGGCCGCAACGCCCTTTGGCCGCTTTGAAATTGGCAATGTGGAGGGCAATACCAATGTGGCAGACAAGCCCGCGCCACGTAAGCTGCGCATGCCGGAGATCCTCAAACTAATCGAAGAGCAAACGGGCATAGCACAGGATCTCTTCTTCCCGGTTGGCGAAGGTTCACCGCTATGCAACACGTTCACGCTACTCAAACATACCAAAACAGGCTACAAACCTATCGCGCCAAATTTCACCTTGCAGGAATTTATGGAGGTGATGGGGCCGCGTCCCAATATGACGCTGCGTATGCTCACACGAGGTCGGGCGGCGGTCCTACCGCAAATTGTCACCAATATCGGTGGCAGCCTTAAACTGATAAAAACGCTCTGGCCCCATCTTGGCGCCGATCCCTCGTTCTGGACGAGCCGCAAAACGCTCACCCTTTTTGTCAAACCGTTTATGGACGAGAGCGATATCGATATGAGCAGGATCGAGCGCTGCTGTTTCCATAATGCATCCCCAAGAGGCGTGATGTCATTTTGCGCTCTGAACGCGAAAATGCGCCCTGCCCAGCCCCACGCACAGGAGAGCGCGTTTATACCCCTGCCTGTGCGCAGAGGGAAATCACAACAACCAATCGTGCAATAATTGCTTGCATGCGGTAAAATATTCGTAAGTATTGAGGCGATCCGTTAGATCGCCTTTATTTGTTGATGGTTATTGTTCGTTTCAGGAAAGGTTATTGTCGTGCGTTTTTCGATCATCGTCCCCGTTCTGAATGAAGAAGCAGTGCTTGAGGCTCAGCTTAGCTCCTTGATGGAACACTGCACGCAGCACGATTGTGAAGTGCTCATTGTTGATGGAGGAAGCACTGATAACACGATTGCCATTGCTCAACGCTATGGGAGGGTTATTTCCGCTCCTCGTGGCCGCGCAAGCCAGATGAATGCAGGGGCCGCTGTTGCGCACGGCGATATTTTTATTTTTCTACATGCCGATACCAGGCTGCCTGCTCACGCCTTGCAAGCAATTGAATACACACTGAAAAAGCCAGAGGTAGTTGGAGGGGCATTTCGCATCAAATTTGACGAGGCGAGTCTGGCCTATCGCTGCGTGGCCTGGACAACCAATCTGCGCTCGCGTCTGTCCAATATTTTCACCGGGGACCAGGCATATTTTATACGCGCGACCAGCTTCAGAGCCATTCATGGCTATCCTGAGCAGCCATTGATGGAAGATCTGGCAATTATTGTTCGGCTCCGTAGCATTGGCAAATTCGTCCTGTTGCCTCAGTACGTCACCACTTCGGCGCGACGGCATGAGAAGATCGGGTTGCTGCGCAGCGTGCTTTTTATGTGGTACCTGCGCGTGCTTTACCGCTGCGGCGTCTCTCCGGTCAGGCTGCAACAGATGTACCTTGATATTAGATAATTTCAGTACGCGAAGGACTGTTTAGCTATTTGTACCCAACGGGAGAAGTTATTCGTTTCAAGAAGAGATCATCACAACGAGGAAAAGCCCTGTATGACCGACGGCACCACACAATCCACAGAGGATCAAGATTATAAGCTAGTCGGCATCGCCGATGGAGAGCTTGAGAGCACTATCGCGATGCCAGCACCACAGGCTGACAAGCTCATTACTACCATGCAATCGTCCATTATCTGGACGCCGCGCTTTATTCTCATTTTTGGATTGACGCTTGTGGTCGGGTTGAGCCTGGCAACACTGCTGACCGAGGGCTGGATGAACAGATACTACGCGGGCGAATGGATACTGCTCTCTTACATAGTACTGCTGTCAGGCGGCTGGATTGCTGTTATTGCCCGCGCTCGCTCGCCCTGGATGCGTATCGGGGGCATTTTTGGGTGTACCTGGGGCCTCCTGACGGGAATCAGTTATGTTTTGAGCCTGCTCACCGTGGACCCCCAGTCGCCGATCATTGCCCACTTGAATGCTGCCACCAATAGCGCGCTACTCGGAGCTTACATCTGCTTCTCAATCACCCGCACCCCGTTACGGCGCTGGGACACACTCTTTTTCCGCTTCGCCCCCATTATCGGCGGCTGCATCATCATCCTGATTTTCCTGCTCATCCCAACGGAGGACCGCTCTTTGAGCAAACTTGAAAGTACGATAGCCGGGGTCACACTCTATCTCTGTCTCCTCGTCTGGTGGCTACGCTCCTCTTGCTGGAAAACGCAGCCCGGCCCGACCTTCCTCTTTGGCCTCGCTCCGGTCATCCTGCTCATCCTGGCGATTCCAGGTGCGATCACGCCTGACGCCAATTTCTTCTATACCCAGGTGATGCTGCTTAGCGTCATGCTCGGCATCTTGCGTATCGTGCAGGGTGAGATCAGGCTGAGCGCGCCTGTCTAACGGATGATCCCCTGCATCGAGAGCACAATCAAAAGCACACCAATGCCATTGTTGAGCAGGTGCAAAAGCATACCAGGCCAGATTGAACGCGTATGCCAGCGCAAAAACGCCAGGGCCAGCCCGATCACAAAAAGCACAGCGAACGAGCCCGGGTCGGCGTGTGCGACGGCAAAGATGAGAGAACTTAAAACAATTGCCCAGCCCAGCGGCATCCCACGCAACAGGCCGGGAAAGACAAAGCCGCGGAAAAATATCTCCTCACAAAAAGGCGCCACAACCACTCCAGCCAGCAGAGTAGCATAGGTGGTGAGAGGCGCGTTTTTGGCCTGTTCCAGGATCACCTGGTCATTGGTCTGAAGAGGCAGGTGCAGCGCATTGATTATTTCCTGGTAGAGAGCATTGGTAATCAATACCGCGAAAAAGAGCAGTATAATCCAGAAGAGAGCGCTTCCAACATTAAAGCTTCTAAAGCCCAGCGCCTCGAATGTTGAGCGTGTACGGTGAGCGGTTGAACGGAAAGCGCGACCGGCAAAGTAAAATGGTGCGATCAGAAATGCGCCTTCGATCAAGGCAGAAAAGATGAAGACGATAATGGCGTTGGTGAGATCCACCTGCGGCGGCAACGCTCCAGCACGCGTCGGCTTCGGGCTCAACAACGAAAGACCCAGAGCGAACGCAATCCAGGGAACCAGTGTGAAGAGAATGCCGGTGAATGTTTGCTGAATCGTCCAGGGAGCTTCGCTATGCTTCTGTTCCACCAGGAACTTCCCCCTTTTTTTCGTACTCAATTATACCATGAAGAACGTGATTTGTCTGTAGTCTTATCCCTATTGCTACAAAAGCGATATGGTATACTACGTTCAACATATTATTCTCATAGTAGAGCACGTACCAGATGAATAGGAAGGATACCTGCTTGGCAGGCACTATAGAAACTCATCCATCAGAAAATTCGAACTGGCGGAAGCATAAAAACGCTTGTCCGTTCTATCGTGAACGCTGGTTCCCGTGCAACGACGTTGCAGCGGGCGAACCGATGTACCAGGTTTTTTGTCTCAAAGGAACTCCTCCCGTGACGGCGGAAGAGCAAGATAAATGCTTCCGCAGCAAGTCATGTTGCTGGCGGCTTGCCAATAAAACCTCCGACCAGAAGAAGACAGCGACTCAGGCCAAGCCAGAAGAGGAAACAGCGGTGCCTCTGTATTAAAAAAGGGGCGTTCCCGCTGTCGTTTGTTTACCGGAGAGGGGGCCTTCCCCCAACCCGCCCGCAGCGGGTCCTTGCGACAACTTCGCCCAATACCCAACGTCCTGTAGGGACCAGCTTTACCGCGTCCGATTTATCGCAATCCCGTTTAAATTGTAACAACTTTGCCCGTATTTGCATGGTCGAGCAGTAAACTGGACGCGCTAAAGCTGGTCCCTACAGAGGTAAAGCTGGTCCCTACAGGGGCAGAATGCTATGCGAATTTGTTATTCTCGTTCGCGCGAGGAGTAAACATAGCCCTCCAGGATGTCGGGGTAGTCGAAGAGTTCTTCAGCTTTGAAGAAACGCTCGACCTCGATTCTGGCGGTTTCCAGCGAGTCGGAGCAGTGGATCAGGTTGGCCTGCACGCTCATGGCGAATTCGCCGCGAATGGTACCCGGCGCGGCCTCGCGGGCTTTGGTGATGCCGCAAAGCGTGCGCACGGTATTGACGCAATCCGTTCCCTGCCAACAACAGGCGATTACGGGCGTGAGCTGCATAAACGATTTGACCTCGGGAAAGAAGTCACGCCCAACGAGATGGCTGTAATGCTCGTTCAGCAGAGCATCGGACAGGCGCATCATTTTTAAGCCAACCAGCTTCAGCCCCTTGCGCTCCAGGCGTGCGATAATCTCACCAACGAGGTCACGCTGCACCGCATCGGGCTTCAACAATACCAGGGTGCGTTCCATATATGAAAAAATCTCCTTGTAATTTTTAGTAGCTTGCGACCATCTGGGCGACCTGGCGGCAGACCTTCTTCATCTCCAGGCGCACGCGTCCGGTATTGCCGCCGTTGCGCATGGTGACAATAAGAATGAGGTCTCCGGCTTCTTCCACCTGGATGGTCCCTTTGCTGGTCTCAATCACGACGTGTTGAGCGTCGCCATGATGAATCTTTGCTGTATAGCTGGTGATGGAGCCAAAAGCGGCAGCCGACATGGCCCCGACCATTTCGTCGTCTTCGCTGTGCATCGTGCCAGCGACAATCAGACCGTCCTTACCAACAAGAAGCGCGTTCTGCACCTCATCAAGGTCGGTTAAGCGTTGCAAAATAGTTTCCACGCAATGGCTCCTTTAGCTTTTAGCTTCTTGCCTTTTTCGCCATCGTGAGGGCTTTGTTATAGGCTTCCATTGCCTGCAAATACTCCCCCTGGCGCATATAGGCATCACCTAATACACGATAGCCTGCCGAATAGTTCGGGGCCAGTTTGAGTAGAGCGCGCACATTGCTGACGACTTCACTGAGCAATTCGGGGGCGCTCCGTATAATGACGCGATACGCTTGCATGGCATCATCATAATCGCCAGCAAGCTGACATTGATACCCTTTGAGCAACAACTCCTGATAGCTGCCGCTACCGTCGATACTTTTCGCCATCCGTTCGCCGCCTCGGCTCCCTCTGCCATATGAGCCTGGATGTTCACGAGGCGTAGCAAATTTTTGCTGCATGGGTTGCAAACGCACGGCAGGACGGCGCATAGTCGTCTCTAGCTCGTTATCGAGGAACGGGTTTGCCGGTCTACTCGGCGGCTGAGTCGTGGTCGAAGAGTTGGCCGCAACCTCTTGAGATGCCGGAGCTGGTTTCGGCTCGAACACCGGGCCAGGCGTCACCTCGCTCTGAGCAGGCACACTGACCGGTGGCGGATTAGTCTGCTGCCAGGGTGCTGACTCGAATACGGGGCTTGCGGGCGTACGATTTTCGTCACCTGACGGCTGAGGGGGGGCCGCTGGCTTTCCAACAGCAGATTCCTGCGCGAAACCACCGAGTTCCGCCAATGCCGATGAGATTATGGCATCGGGTTCGGCTTCTTCCGGCCACACGGCAGCCGAGGAAAAATCTGGTTCGGCTTTCGCGGCGGGCGAAGCTCCTTGAGAACGCGCAATTGAGGCCAGAGAATTCGGCTCTAACTGAGTGAAGCCTTGAGAAAGCAAGCTCTGTTCCAACTCTTCCAGGGTGGTGACGAAATTTTGCTCAGCTTTCTCTCGCGCCGCATCTGCCGGTGGATTTGCTGAAGCAGGTTGTGCCGCATCTGCTTGTGATTGCGCCACTATTTTCCATAATTCGCCGGTCTCTTGTTGTGGCTCGGATTGAGCAGGCCGGGATGGAGGTTGGTAGCGTGGGGCGTCATCTTCGAGCGCGGCAGCTCCTAGCGACTTCAACCATTCGGGTCCAAAGGATGATGTATCCTGGTTATTGGCCGCAGGAACGGGTTCTGCTTTCCAGGAAGCAACCGAGCCAGAAGCAGGGACTGCGGGCTGCGGACCTGACGAATTTGTATCGCTGCCCCAGGTCGCACCTGAGCCGGAGAGAGAGGAGGACGACTGAGACGGGGTAAGGGGCTGTTCGGTGGAGGCAGGATTTGTCATCGCGCCCGTGAGTTGCTCGCGCTCGCTTTGTGTAAGCATACTTAGCCATGCAGGAGGGGCGGAAGGATCAGCTCCCAATGGATCTGCGAAAGGATTGGCCCAGGGATCGGCAGCAGTTGCCAGTTGTGGCTCTTTCTCATCCTCCCATGTGCTCGCGCCTTTAGCGCCGGCGCTATCTATAGCAGCAGGGATCTCCCAGGGTGCAGGTGCAGCCTCAAATTGTCTTGCAGCATCAGCAGCAAAAGCGGCCTGGGCTTCCTGGAAGGTCTGCTGGGGCTCAGCAGGAAGGCCGTGGTTGACGCCGGAGCCTGCTGGCTTCTCTGCATTGAGGGCTGCTTCTCTTTCCCATGCCGCAGGCGCTGCTGGCGGAGCCGCCTGGACTCTGGGCAACGACGCGCTACTGGCAAGCTCCAGATGGATGGGCGGCCTTTTCAACAGTTCCAGGAATGGCTCATTGGGTTGGCCGGCAGCCCGATCCATAAAAAGTTCCTGCGCCATCAACAGATCGGGGTCGAGCGCCTCCACACGACGCAGCAGTTCTTGCGCCCGCTGCATATTCTTCATAGAGACGATATGGGCCAGCAGTAGTAATGCTTTTAAACAATCGGGAACGTCCTGGAGAATCTGCGTCGCCTGCTGCTCAGCCTGACTGTACATACCCTCATGCCAGTATGTCTCCAGCAACCCGATACGCGCATCCAGGCGATCAGGGGTGGTAGCCAGGACAGCATCCCATTCCTGCATAGCCTGGGTCCACAGGTCGCCCCGCATATAGAGGCGCGCCAGACCGGCACGGGAGAACATAAATCCCTGCTGGCCCGCTTTGGCGCTCAGTTGATTAAACTCCTGGCGGATCTGGCTGTTGCCCCGGCTCAGCTCATAGGCTTGCTGATAGCAGTCGAGTGCGGTATCGTAATCGGACATGCGCTCGCTAATCAAGGCTCGATCACAGTACGCAATCACATTTTCTGGATCGTTGGTCAGCACCCAATCAAAGGCATGCCGCGCTTCTTCCAGATTTCCCTGAGCCAGATGGACCTCTCCGAGGAGACGTTGAGCCTCCAGCGATTCAGGAAAACGGGCAAGAATGGACTGGCAGTTAGCGAGAGCAGTATCGATCTGCCCGGCGCTAATCGCATCCTCAGTCTCCTGTAAATAGTCGCGAAGCATAGTTTGTGCCATAAAACCTGGTCTCCTCTTTCCGCTTACACACCTGCGAGCAACTTCCCAAAGTATCCTGTCCGACGTGTATCATCGGGTCCTATAATTGCCAGACGACGCCATTGAGGGGCAAAACAGGTCTGCGCCACCCGTTGGATATCCTGTGCGGTCACGGCATTAATAGACTGTATCACCTCTTCGACATCACGCACCCGCTTGTTCAAGCATTCCTGGCTGCCCAACCAGGATGCCACCTGATGCGTTCCTTCTAAACCCAGGAGCACGCCACCACGCACATAGGCCCTGGTTCGTTCCAGCTCATCAGCCGGAACCGGCTCTTTGCATAACCGCTCAAGCTCACTAATCATAGCGACAATGGTTTTTTCCGTGTGCGCTGGATCTATACCAGCACTCACGACAAAATTCCCTGTTTCATGATAGCTATTGAAATAGCTGCCGATATCATAGGCCAGCCCCTGCTCTTCTCGCAGCGACTGGAATAGCCGCGAACTCATGCCATCGCCGAGCAAAGCATTGATCAGTAAAACAGCATAGTAATCAGGAGTGGCGTGGGCCGCCCCCAGCGTTGAGAGGCAGATATTCGTTTGTTCCGTCGCCTTCTTAATCATACGCACAGGCGGCGCATCTGGTGGCGGCAAGCTTTCTTTCCACTCCGGCATAGCGCCCGCTTCCCAATCATTAAACAGGTCGCCGATAAGCTCAACAGTCTGCTGCTCATCAACATTGCCGGCGATGCTGATCACCAGCGACTCTGGTCGGTAACAGGTGTTCAGGTAATCCAGCATCTGGTGGCGCTGGAGCCGTGAAACTGTTTCTACTGTGCCAGCATCGTCTCTCCCCAGAGGAAGATTGGGCCACATCACCTCGTCAACCAGCAGATTCACCCATTCCTGCGGATCATCCTGAGTAGCTCTCAGTTCCTCAATAATGACGCCGCGCTCCTTTTCAATTTCAGCGGGGTCAAACAACGGGTTCCGTATCATATCGGCCAGGGTCTTTATCACCACAGGCAAGCATTCTGCCGGGACGCGGGCCGTATACGCGGTAATCTCCTTCCCCGTGCTGCCATTAAATACCCCTCCCACACCTTCAATCGCCTCTGAGATCAGGCGGGCCGTTGGATAGCTTTTTGAGCCTTTAAAGAGCATATGCTCAATAAAGTGCGACACTCCTGATAGAGGATCTGGTTCATAGCGCGAACCAATAGAAAAAAAGAACGCGGCACTGGCGGAACGCATCCCCGGCATAGGGGTAACGAGCAAACGCAGTCCGTTATGTAACGTAATCTTCCGATAATCCATTCAATAAATCCTGGTGCATTTCCATTTGACATCTTCTGCTTTGATGCTATACTTCTCCTCAAGGGGAGAAGTGGGAGCCTGTAGCTACCTCGATCCGCTTGAGGATACTGCAATGCGTATATGCTCTGAAAGAATGCCCCTATTCCCCTTTTAGCCATTGTTTACAAGCCAGGATAACTATCTACACAAGAGCATGAGCATGCGACCCACGAGAAAAATGGTTCGCCATGCAGTATTATAGACGGTTTTACCGCGTGTCGCAACTGCATACCAGAAAAATAGGAAGAAAAGAGAGCGGATAGACAACGCTTATGCGGCGATGGAGATAAACCGGCCAGGGGACGGAGTGCGGCGTCCCCTGGCATTTCTAGCATTGCATTGCTGAATTTTTTAAAGCAGGCCAATATCGTTTGCCAGCTCTCCCAGGCCGCCAAGCAAACCTTCATCACGGTGATGATGTCGCCGCGGATAGCCAAGATCACCCTCTACCCGATTCTCGACGGAATTTTCCAGCCCGTGCAATAGCATTTCTCCGCCAACGATAGCAGCAGCGCCACCAAGCGCGCCCATTGCATATTTACCGCCATCCCCCTGCAAAAATCCGCCGAGGCCGCCCTGCTGGCCCTGCATGGGCATATTGGCGGGAGTGGGGACAACGCCCGCAAGACTGGTTCGGCAGCTCACGCACTGGGGCGTTCCCATCGGGGCCTGCGCCATACAGGTCGGGCAGCGCAGTACCATCGGCTGCTGGCCTAACATCGGCTGCGGTTGATAGCCGCCCTGCGCATATTGCTGCGGATATTGAGCCTGGCCGTACGGCTGTGGATATTGCTGTTGTGGAGGATACTGACCGGGCATCATAGAGCCTGGCTGTGCGGCAGGGGCGCCAATGGGGGAGCCGCAACCACCACAGAAACGCACTCCTGGACCATTTTGCCTGCCACAGTTGGTACAAAACGCCGTCGATGGAGCAGCCGTTACCGGGGCATTCATATTGTGACCACAACTGGTACAAAAGGCGCTTTCCGGGGGAACCTGTACATGACAGGCCGGACATGGACGCATCGGTGGCGGTGGGGGAGCTGCATACGTCGTCTGGGCAGGCGCATTTAACGCTGATCCACAATGCATGCAAAACGCCGCTCCAACCCTCACTTCTCCATTACAACGAGGGCAGTTGCTGGTTGACGCCGATCCATTAGCAGGCTGAACCGCTGTTCCGCACTCGGGACAAAATTTTTTACCGGTGACATCGCCACCGCAGGAAGCACAGGTCGTCATGAATATTTATTCCCCCTCGTAAAGGTACTACTAATACCAACCTATTCTATATAAACGTAGTGTAGCACAGTTTCTACAAGCCGTCGAGATATGCCATTGCAATACACGCGTTACATCAAATGCCGTAATAATCTGATTTATCGCATCCAATTGATTGCCTGTCCTCCTCACTATCCCACATATTTCATTCTATATCATATCATCATTTTTCGTATTCTCATACAGCATATTTCTCCTCAGCATCATTTTTCTATGAAAACAACGTCTTTCAAT
>DATGMF010000040.1:0-3523 GCA_035293765.1 Ktedonosporobacter sp. | reverse complement strand
GCTGAACGGTGCCCAGCAGGGTGATGGTGGGCAATAGCGAGCAGCAAATGACGCGCTTGCCGATGCGCGGGTCTCGATATTCCTCCTTCCCTGCGGCTTGTATCTGATGTTGTTTGGTTAGCATCTCTGGTGCTCCTTCGTGGTATTTCCTGTGTTATAGTTTTGTGACAAATTGATCCGCTCTACAGGTTTGTTCAAAACTGTTTTATCCGAGCCATGAAAAAGTATAGTAGAGGAAGTAGAGGACTTACTAGCACATTTCTAAACAAAATGAAGTCATTTATTTTTCGCATGCTGCATATGTATTATATGTATTACATGAACTACTGCTGAATATTGCCTGCTTAGTACAGAACAATAAAAAAGAGCATGCATAATAGATGCATGCTCTCAGGAGAAAAATTCTCACCAATGGGAAGTCAATTCTCGCAGTTCCTTGATCCGTCTCTCTCCAGGCCACACCCCTTCTATGATTTCATAGGCAAGTAACGCCTCATCAAATCGCTGCTCGCTTCGTAATTTGATGGCTCCGCTTATTCCAGCTTTCCACAGAGAGATACTTTGTTCCATATCCTTCTCCCTGGCTTTAAGAGATGCAAGGGTCATGATATTAATGCCTTCAATCCGCGACCTCTCAGGAAGAGGGAACTTTGTGCTGAGCGTTTCTGGATCAATCAGTTGCTTTAAGGAGTCTTGCGCTTGCTCGTAGAGGCCCTGCTGATAGTGGGCTATGCCATTTTTCAAAATGAGATCGGCATGTGAGCATTCCATTACACCATAGACAAAGCGATCTTCAGTTGCTCCTTGCGCAAAGAAGTGATCAGTGGCTCGCCGTAACGCCTCGGTTCCCTGCTGCCCATTTATGGCTTGCATCACAGCTATTGTGCCGTACACATTGCTTACTACATGTGATGGTAACGGTACCTTTTGCTCTTTCAGGTGGGGAATGGCTTGACTGATCACCCTCAGCGCCTGCTTGCTCTGTTTGTTATAGTAATGTGCCCAGGCAAGTCGAGTTAACGTGCCCAGCACAAGAGGAATATCTTCGGCCTCTTCGCCATAGGCTATGCCTTCTTCGCCGTAGGCTATAGCCTCTTTGAGCCCCTGAAGATGCCAACCCAACAAGCATTTCAGTGACGCACATTGCCCGGCGAGACTGGCAGCTTGCTTTCTGTATGGTGCAAAGTCGCGTACGATAGTTTTGAGTGTGGGAAGGTATGCCGATACGCCTTTGAAGGCAAGATGCAGATCGTTTTCGTCACTCCCCTTTGAAAGTTCCCAGCAAGCCGTGATCCCGGCAGCACATTGCGCAATCACTTCCTCCGGTGGTCGCTGGAGCTGAGCAGGCAAGGCAGAAACATCGAGTTTCAATGTCAATAGCGGTAGCATTACCACACGACGCAATGCTTCTCGTCGTGTGATCGAATGCTCGTTCATGGCTCTATCCTCCTCGATGATCCGGATCATCGCGTTTTGGAGCACCTGATATCCTCTGAATGGTCCAAAGGCTACTGCTACAAGTCGCAAAGTTAAATCAGACCCGATGAGTGAGAGAATTTGTTCATTTCTGAGTGTATCCTCTCGCTCGGTCGTATCCGATACGACGACTGGCCGTTCCTCGGCCAAACCTAATGCTGCTGCCGTTTGACCAAAGAGTTTACAGAGTCGCTCAAGGTGATACGGCTGTGGCGTTGTCCGGTTCTGCTCCCACCGCTGAACTGTCATCCTATCTACCCCAAGACACGACGCGACATACTCCTGAGACCAGCCTTTTTCATTGCGTGCCGCTGATAGCCGTGCTCGTTCCATATCATCTCACCTCGTTCCTCTTCCTATTTGCCATGCTGCACGTAATTTCGTCTTTCAAATGTATCATATCATATTCCTCATCTTCCTATCAGGTTTGCATCAAGAGCAACGAAGCCTCTGTCGAGCAGAGATGAAAGGGCGATGATGTTTCTCTCTTCCTCATCCTTGAACAACGAGGAAGGCAACGCTCTAGAATCATGGCGAAGTATAGCCGAGAAGGTAGGCGACACACCAGCACATTAGACGACAAAGTTCCGCTCTCTTTAACAAGCAGGCAACATTTGTATCATAGATACCACGTAACCTGTTGCTAAACGTCGCATGCTTGTTAGAGCCTGTTTGCTTGGCATCCTTCTGTCGATCAGAGAAAGAAAGGGGATGATGAAGCCTCTGGGAGAAATGATCAGAAACAGCAAAAGGAGAAAGAAAGAGATGTCCAGGAAACCCTATCCATCAGATGTGACAGATGCCCAATGGGCTATTTTGGAGCCGCTGCTCCCTGTTCCTGGCGAAGAGGACCGACCACTGGAAATTGAGCGCCGAGAAATCATCAATGCGATATTCTATGTCCTGCGTAGTGGCTGTCCCTGGCGTTACTTGCCCCACGATTTTCCGGTGTGGGAAACGGTCTACTCCTATTTTCGAGACTGGAAGCGGGATGGCACCTGGGAGCGGATTCATACGGCCCTGCGCACGCAACTGCGCGTCCATATTGGCCGTGATCCCGAGCCGAGTGCCGCCATCATCGACAGCCAATCGGTGAAAACCAGTGCCGTACGAGGCGACGAACGCGGCTACGATGGGGGCAAAAAAGTGCTCGGGCGCAAACGTCATCTGCTGGTCGATACCCAAGGCTTTCTTCTGGCGGTCAAAGTGCATGCCGCTAACATCCTGGATCGGCATGGTGCTCCGCTGCTGCTCGCCCCGCTGGTTGGGTGTTTCCCTCGCCTCCAATTGCTCTGGGCTGATACCGGCTATAATGGCAAGTGTCGGGAATGGATCAAAGAACACCTGGGAATCGAGGTGGAAATCGTGAACCACCCGTGGACTGGCATCAAGGGCACCTATGCGCCGATTGGGGAGAAAGTGGACTGGGACAAGATCATTCCCAAAGGGTTTCACATCCTTCCCAGAAGATGGGTGGTGGAGCGAACCAATGCCTGGATTTCGCGCTGCCGTCGGCTCGCCCGCGACTTTGAGGGCCTCTGTGCATCGGCTGAGTCCTTTATCCTTATCGCGATGAGCAAGTTGATGCTCACCAGGCTTGCCAGGTTCGCTGGCTAAACCACGCCAAGCAAACACACTCTAAAAGCATAAGACGCTGATTGCCGATCATCTCAACAACCTGAGCTATTCTGACATGATGAAAAATGAAAAGAGCAGAACCTACAGGCATAGCTATCCTAAGGGATGCTAACTTTCAAGAGATATGGCATAAGGATAAGCGGGTGGCTTTTGAATTGGATACAATGCAGTCAAATTCGCCGTTGGCCCAAAGCTACAGGCAGATGCTAGACATATAAATCGTAAAAATAGCAGAAGCAAGCAGGGCAAGCGCCAGGCCCCCGCACCACCCACGCGGTACCGGACGCGCGCACCCGCGGGGAACTCGGGTCCCTCGTAGAGCAAAAAGCAGGTGGCAGGGGCCTCCTCGGTCATGGGGCCATCGGTGAGCACATGCCAGTATTCCTCCCCATTGGCGTAGTGCAGGACG
>DATGMF010000039.1:0-2987 GCA_035293765.1 Ktedonosporobacter sp. | reverse complement strand
TTCAAGGATGCGAAATTGATCGGGTAAGACGATGTCATACCACTGCGTTGACGTTTGTAGATAGCGTTCGCACAGCGTGCGCGTGCTGCCCGGCGGCAGCGTGACCGAGCCGTCTTCGACGATGCAGCCATGCTGCTGCATGGTTGCTTTCGCTTGCGCCCGCAGGCTCGTTGGCGTCTTCAACGTGATCGGCTCTGGTGGTATGTCCTTCATGGCGCTGCTTCCTCCTCCACTCAAATTGCTGGGCTTAGACGGCGCTGAGCCTGGTTGGGTAAGCGGCAAAGGTATGCCCCCGGCGCACCTGGATCGCAGCATGCTCGCTGGTATCCACGCGAATGAGGAAGCGCAGGTGATCAAAGCTCCACTTCGGCCCCAGCACGGTGGCGCGCCAGCAGCCCCACTCGCCCACGCGGTACCGGACGCGCGCACCCGCCGCGAACTCGGGTCCGTCATAGACGAGAAAGCTGCTGGCAGGGGCCTCCTCGGTCATGGGGCCATCGGTGAGCACATGCCAGTATTCCTCCCCATTGGCGTAGTGCAGAACGTGCTGGATGGTGCCCAGCAGGGTAATGGTGGGCAATAGCGAGCAGCAAATGACGCGCTGACCGATGCGCGGGTCTCGATATTCCTCCTTCCCTGCGGCTTGTATCTGATGTTGTTTGGTTAGCATCTCTGGTGCTCCTTTATGTAATTCCTTCATGCTCTTGTCAGAAACACAGGAAGAATCGTCATCAGGGATTAACTTTTCTTACCTGGCTCCTTCCGGCTGATAATTCCAGTGAGAAGTGTAGAACAAAATAAAAAGGACAGTTTATCAGCCTCTATCATTTCATCTACCATTTGTAATCCATCTCTGATCGTTAACTTTTGATAGAATGTCTGCACTGTTGAGGGCCGTTCTATGCTTGCTTCTATCACTCTCTGGAGGGATGATACTGAGGAATTGCTTTTATCCCCCAGAGAGGTATTGATGAGGATGGGGGTATGCTATAATACCGCTAGAGAAGCTTGATCATTTTTCTGATGCTAAAATGATGAGAGTTCATGCTACAAGCAGTACGAAAGATATAATTTGGCGCATGTGAGAGGGCAAGGATGAAAAACGCAGTGTTACGCACAGCAAGACGACAAAAAGGATGGAGTCAACAACAATTAGCGGATTTCGCGGGGGTTGGCATCACCACAGTGGCACGAGCCGAGCAGGGAAAATCGCTGAGAATCGATACCATTCAGCGGTTATGTGCTTGTCTGGGCAAGACCCCAGAACAATTAGGACTAGTCACGTTGGATGGTAATCAGGAAAGTTCAGGCCAGCAAGACAATTCCAAAACATTCTATCGCAATGGGGAGATTGCATTAGAGGCAAGGGAAAATATACTTTCGCCTCTTGGCGAGTTCACCCCGGAACAGGTTGCACCTCTCTTGCAACTGCTAGCACTAGGAGATATCACCATGACACACTTTGACCCACAGCGAAGAGCGACGTTGCTACATCTGCTCTCTACTGCGGGTATGTTGACCGTCGCTCCTCAAGCCCTCACTGACCCTGAGCCCTGGGAGCGGTTAACCACCGCGCTAGATACACCGTCAAATCTGGATGCGACCACGCTCCAACATTTTGAAACGTTGATAGCGACGTGCTGGGAATTGAGCAATACCGGACAGTTGCAGCTGTCCGAGCAAGTGCTTGCCAGTTTTCTCCCGCGTTTCCTCCAACTGGCTCCCTCTCACGCTCAGGCAGCCAGTCTGGCTTCACAAGGGTTAAGGCTTCAGAGCATCCTGGTGGGACATCAGTTACAATTGGCAGACAAAGTGAGGCTATGTCAGCAAGCAGTGGTGTATGCCAAACAAGCCAACGATTACCCAACTTTAGTGGCTGCGTTGATCACCCTGGCGAACGCGTTTCGTGACGTGCAGCAAGATGAAGCTATGCTCAGAGCCAGCCAGGAGCTTCTCTTCTACAGCCGCTACGTCCCTCCATTGTTACAAGCTCGCGCCTATATTGTGGCGGCTGAGGCTTTCTCGCGCTGTGGGCGCATAAGAGAGGCGGAATTCTATATCCAACTTGCCTATGAAACCTACCCTGACTACTCAGCATATGATCTCGTTACACACGCGAATACTGGCATCTTAATGATGGGACTCTATGAGGGGCTGGCCTATCTGAGCCAGGGCAAAGGGGAGAAAGCTTTCGCCACCTTTGGGGGGAAATTATTTGAGGGCCGCTTGACTGGTTACCAGCCTACGAGCGCCTTACCGGAACGCAACCGCTTAGAAATGATGAACTATCAGGGCCAGGCCGCTATCCTATCGAATAATCTTGAGGAATACACTCGTTGCCTGGAAGAAGGTATCACTGGAGCCATCGCTCTGAAGAGTCAAAAACGCTTTCACGAGGCTATGACGATCTTCCAACAAGAGGTTCCCCCAAAGTGGGGCAACGAGCCGCGGATTAAAGAGATTGCAGAGCGTTTCCATTTGGTGGGATAGGATCTATCACAAGAGCAGAGCTAAAGCAAGGCGAACATTTAGAAATGCCAGAGATCGGCGGAACAGGAATAAAGAAAGGACGAACGGTCATGGGTACTCCTCGCCTTCGCATTGGCTTTGGCGGTCATCAAGAATTGGGCGGCGTAACAACTTTTTGCTTTGTGGCAGAGCAATTTCGCCAGCACCGCTACGGCGCAAATAGTGTGACATCTTCCCTCTTCTAGAGCCCGCTCCCAGGTCCACAAACGCCGTGCTGGAGATGGCCTCCTTGCAGGAGGGAAGAGCAGAGGCAGGGCGTGCGAGCCGTGGTTCATGGCGGCCCCTCTTCCTCTGGCAGCAGTGCGACCTGGACGTTCTCCAGGGTGTAGCGCTGTCCAGCGAGCCTTGACATCGTGGCTAAGATCTGCTCGGCGAGCTCACGGGCGATGGGATAGCCCATCATCATGAAATAGACCGTGCTGGGTCCCACCCCTGCCTGGTGCGCCAGATTGGCAATA
>DATGMF010000038.1:0-2553 GCA_035293765.1 Ktedonosporobacter sp. | reverse complement strand
AACTCATCTCGGGTCCACGAGAGGTTCCAGATACCGTTGGAACTGTGCCGCAAGCCACCAGCAGAGGGATCGCATCTACACAACGAGCTTGATGCTCAGGGGCAAGGTCAGATTCACCTCGGCTGGCTCTCTTCTCAGCTTCCCTCTATTGTATCCGATCCTCTCGTTTCCCATACCTCTAAGATACAAGGGGCAAGGGGTGGGGCTGGCGGGGATGCGGGGGCCTCGCGCTTGCCCTGCTGGCTGGGGTCCCCCTCTCTCCCTTGACCGAACAGCCCAACCTTCGTAGCGACCCGGTTTACCGCGTCCGATTTATCGCCTTCCCCAAAAATCGTGTCATCCCGCAGCAGGGCAAGCGCCAGGCCCCCTCCCAGTCCCCGCGCCGCCCCTTGCCCCTACCAGGACAGATTGAAAGTGCCGGTCCATTATCAGATCCCATTTATCAGCGCTGCTCATTCCTCTTGTAGAAGATCAAAGTTAAGCAGGTGGCTACAAAGTCGTCTTAACTCAGGGCTGATAGCTTTGTGGGCTGGATGTGGTAAGTATGCTTTCAATGCTTCTTCACTCTCGAAGGTCATCAGAAATCCATGTGTATATCCTTGATTCATCATGTGTTGATTGATTCCAGCTTGTACTTCCATTAGCCCTGGAATCTGGCCTTTGAGTGCTTTAAACCGTTCAAGGGCAGCGAGTAACTCTTCTGATGTTGTTTCCGGCTTCGGTTCCAGAAGAAGGATGTGATAGATCATTCTGATCTGCCTGCTTTCATATGCTCTAATGTCGAAAGAATTTCCTTACGTGCTTCCAACATAGCACGCTCTTTGCCAATAGCAGTAACACTTAGCCTGTCCGACATCTGTCGGAGTCGCGTAACATAGCGGATAGAATGAAGCTTCTCAGCCATTTTTAAGCCCTGTTCTGCATAGGCAAGCCCTTGCCTAATATCACCAGCATAGCAACATGCCTGCGCTTTGATGATAGCATACGACGCCTGATCTCGTAGTGGACGAAATGGACTCATGGTATCCGTTCGCTGATAAATAGCAAGTGCCTTCTCTGGCTGCCAGAGCATCGTAAACCCCTGCGCTCTGGTTTGCAGCACTTCTAAGAGATTAAAGTCGTGGGAAAGCGAGTCAATGGTGGTTTCTATGCCCGTGGCGACCTCCTCGGCCTGGTCGATAGCTCGTAAGAATCCTTGCTCATCTCCATACGTAAATGCTGTAATAGCCCATTCTTTCCAAAGCATCCCTTGTATCCATTGAGAGACCGATTCCGCATACTTCTCAGGAGCTTCCTTGATATGCTTCTCTGCTGCCAGGAAGCGTCGAAACGCCGTTTCATACCACCCACGCCGACGTAGCATAGATGCCTGGTGGATAATTGCGAGCGCAATCATATCTACATCGCCAAGCTCATCAGCAATGTCATACAGTTCTTGAAAGTGGAAGATGGCCTCTTTGGTAGCCGTCTTCTCTATCTCTAATTGCCCTAACATTTCATGGGTATAGCCTAACAGTCGAAGAGCAGGTTTATGGAACTGCCCATGATAGAGGGCCAGTGCCTCGCTCAAACGCTGTTGTAAATTGCGGAGATTCGCACCCATATCGACAACCATACTGTCTCCATGCCAGATAAGCCAGGAGAGTTTGACCGTGTTTTGAGCAGGTTCAAGCAGCGCTTGCAACAACATATCATCACTATCTTGTGGGTTAGTACGCGGATCTGGCTTTATCCCAGGCATTCCTCTGCCTATTGCCGCTAGCCTCTCCTCTGGAATGCCCAAGATATCAGCCAGACGATTGATCTGTTCTTGTTTCTCTAATTTTCGTTTCCCGCGTTCGATAAGCGATATGTACGCGCTAGAGACATCCCATCGCTCCGCGAGTTCCTCTTGCTTCCATCCTCGCTGTTTTCGATATGCGCGAACAAGTTTTCCAAAAGCGTTTTCCTCCATTATGCCTCCCCAATACATAAATAACTTAACAGTGTGTAAAGTCTATATAACACGTTGTCTGTGGCGTTGCTTCGCAAGATAAATCATACTCTATCAGGACAGGGTTTACAACCTTTAGGCAAGCAAATCATTTGCCACATCGCTTCCCTGGCTAGTTGTCGCAACGGGGGAAGAGAACGATTTTTTAGAAGCAGGCACTACCAATCACCTGTCTGAACAAGGGGCAACAGAGAACGAAGGAGGCAGCAAATGTGACGTGTGATGGACGAAGTAGGAGATGAAATTTTTGTCGCATGGTTCCGGCGATGACAGAAAGCACTCGTCCAAGAGCAAGAGACAATTAGCGATATTGCCCAGAGTATTAGCAAAGAGTTGGACATTGGTCTGAGGCAATGCGGGGAGACTGGAAAGGGGTGTGGAGCGTTTGAGCCACTTTGACTGAACTGTAAGGAAATCATACGAAGGAGCACCAGAGATGCTAACCAAACAACATCAGATACAAGCCGCAGGGAAGGAGGAATATCGAGACCCGCGCATCGGCAAGCGCGTCATTTGCTGCTCGCTATTGCCCACCATCACCCTGCTGGGCACCGTTCAGC
>DATGMF010000037.1:0-147588 GCA_035293765.1 Ktedonosporobacter sp. | reverse complement strand
TCAGCCCCGCAAACCGTTCGGGTAAGGCGTGCCAGGTCTCCTCCAGAATGCTGCGCAACGCTGGCTGTTCAAAACATGGGACACGTCCCTGCGTGCAAATCGTGACGAAATAGGCCCGCTTCGAGGCATAATGATAATTCGGCAAGCGGATCGACCGTCTGTGGTGAAGATCTGGATCATACTGCGCTTTGCCCATATCCCCTTCAACCTCCCCATATTTCTCGGTGTGCTGTGATTATAAACGTATTGATATGTCGATACAATACGTATTTCTCATGATTTATGTGCAACGGATGGGTAGGGGCAATCCCTGGCGGTTGCCCTGTTCCCCCAATGATGTCCCTCGTCGCCAAGACCATCCCTGGCGGTTGCCCTGCCCGCCTGCGATGACCTCCGTCCGTTAAGGCCATTCCTCGCGCTTCCCCTGCCCCGACCGACGTAATTACGGCACACGGACGACGATGACGCTGATGTTGTCGGCGCCGCCGCCGTGGAGGGCGGCCTGGACGAGGAGGTCGGAGGCGCGGGCGGGGCTGGCGTTGCTGCGCAGGATGCGTCCGATTTCGGGGTCGCGCACCATCTCCCAGAGGCCGTCGGAGCAGAGCAGCAAGCGGTCATACGAGGAAAGATCGGCCACAAACCAGTCCACCTCGATATTCTCGCCCTCGTCGTTGTTGCCCAGGCAGCGATAGACCTTGTTCCGCTCGGGATGGGTGTAAATCTGCTCCGGCGTGATCTCGCCAAAGGCTACCAGCGTGGCGACGAGCGAGTGGTCGCGGGTAATCTGCGACAAGCCACGGCCCTCGCGAAAGAGATAGGTGCGGCTATCACCAACATTGACGATGTACGCCTTCATATCCAGCACGAGGGCAGCCGTCAGCGTCGTGCCCAGGTCGTTGCCCCGCTCCTCACCATACTGGCAGATGGCTTTGTTCGCCCACTGGACACCGCCAACCATCATATCGGTCAGAAACTCTTCCGTCAGTTCGTTGCCGGTAATGATATTTTGCAGCACCGTATGCATCATGCATTGGACCGCGAGCCGGCTGGCCTCCTGACCGCTTTCATGGCCGCCCATGCCGTCCGCCACCACGAACAGGCCAAAGGGGACCAGCCGCCCATGATAGGTACACGTCCCCTGCACCACCACCAGACCATCTTCATTCGGCGTGTCTCTGCGCTCGCGGCCCACATGCCAGCCAACGCCCACCTCCAGTTGCTGCACCACGCGTGGTCTGGCTGGCAGTTGTGGCGCGGTAGACTCATCGAGATCGGGCCGCGTCGGGATCTCAGTGGTATCATCCAGAGGCTCAAGACGGCCTGCCGGCACAAAGGAGGAGGCGCGAGCCGTCTGCGACAACACCTGCTTCTGTGGCAAACGTAGCATGGGCACGGACGCCGGCAGCTCATTGCGCACAGGCGCATGTGCTTGTGGCAGCACAGAGGCCAGAGCAAAATTATGGGACGCCTCCCAATCCAGGGACATCTCTACCAGCTCGTCCTGGCGCTGTTTTAGCTGGGATAGTCTGCGATGGTGTCGCACCAGCGCCAGCACCACCCATCCCAACGCATACCATCCTAGCGCCCAGACAAGGGAGAGCGCGACCAGCACAAAGAGAGGGAACAGTACCGCGGAACCATTCTCGTGCCACCAGCCCGGGATCTGGGGCACGGCCTCCATCAGCAAGAGCCATGACTGAGGCGGGATGCCACCGGAAGCCCAGACAAGAAATATGGCCGCGCTCCCCAGGCCCGCCCAGGTGATGTATCTTAGCCAGCTATGGATATCGTAGAGGGTCTTGAACTCCTCCAGCATGCTCCGTCCCTCACTCATTTTGCGTCTAGGGCAGGGGCCAGCCCAGTCTTGCAAGGCCGCCAGCCAACGCTGCTACCGCATCTAGCTTCGCTCAGGCTGGCGGTCAGGAAAGCCCCTACAGGGATATCTCTCGTATCACAGGCAGGGGCCAGCCCTGCCCCTACAGGAATCGTCTACAGATAAAGATCGTTACGAGGTTGCATCATACGCGGAACCCTGTTCCATCGTTTTTGCATAGAGGTCGCCAATGATATGATTGGCAGCCGTGTTACCAATGTGGCGCGCTAACTTGCTCTGGCAAGCGCCCACCCGAGTCATACGCGCTCGAATAAAAGAGTGGCTCGCGGTCCCCTGGGCCATACCAGCCATTCCACGCTGCATCGCATCAAACTCCAGTTCAATCTGCTTGCATAGCTGCGCCACTTCGCTTCGACACATCACAGCCGATCCTTTCGCACTGTACGTACGCAGGGCAAGCGCGAGGTTACTCCTGCCCTTTCTTGTTTAAAGTATAGGCAATAGTACTTTCTGTCATCTCCCTATGTGCTTCTGAGAAATGGGGGATGGCGGGCACCGGCACAGGGCAAGCGCAAGGCATTGCCCCTACCCATTCGTCGCAGCGTGGGGCAAGGTCATCGCAGGCGGGCAGGGCAAGCGGTAGCTCCCCGATTCATCGTGGGAGTTGCCCCTACCCATCCGATCCCGCCATGATCTACCATTGTGGGCACCGCCACAGGGCCGAGGGGGTGATGGGGGAACGGCTGGACGTCTGGCTAGGGGCAATGCCTCGCGCTTGCCCTGTGCCGGTGCCACCATTGATGGGGGAATGACGGGCGATCAATCGAGTCGGGACGGCTGGACGTCTGGCTAGGGGCAACTCCCACGATGAATCGGGGAGCTACCGCTTGCCCTGTTAGGCATCGGGGGATGCTGGGCCAACGGTAGGGCGATCAACCGGACGGGATCATGCATAGGAAGGGATGAGCGGCGATATAATGGGGATGCGTGCGGGGGCCGAAGAAAAGGTCTTGTACGTCTTGTACTTTTGTCTTATAATTCCGCTTCAGGATGCCATAACGCGATGAACATTAGAAGGAGGGAGTCTTGTACACACAGCAGCCCTATCGCTACCGGCTCGATTGGGGGAGGCGAGGCGTGCAGCAGGCAGTCGAGCAGGGGAACATTCTTGTGATTGTCGATACCCTCAGATTTTCCACTGCCGCCATTACCGCTACGCATCATGGCAGCCTTATCTATCCCTGCTCGCTTGATGAGGATGCAGCAGCATTGGCGCGGCGCATCGGGGGCGAGGTGGCCGTCTCACGCGTGGGCACGCCCGACAAGGGACGCTTCTCGCTCTCTCCGGCAACCTATTTTAACATTGAACCTGGCACAAAGGTGGTGCTGGCCTCGCCTAATGGCGCGACCTGTAGCCGCTATGGGAGCCAGGTGCCGTATCTATTTATCGGTGCTTTAGTCAATGCCAGAGCCGCCGCTATGGCTGTCTCGTCCCTTGCCGCACAAGAGAATCTCGCCGTTACAGTGATTGCCTGTGGCGAACGCTGGAAAACGCCGTCTGAGGGTGGCGTATTGCGCATCGCCATCGAAGATTATCTGGGAGCCGGCGCGATCCTGTCGTATGTGCAGGGCGAGAAATCTCCCGAAGCCCATGTATGCGCAGGTGCGTTTGTGCAGGTTCGCGATGAACTGGAACACATCATCTGGGACTGTGGCAGTGGGCGAGAGTTGCGGGAGAAGGGCCTGGAAGATGATGTCAAGCATGCAGCACGCTTGAATCTCTATCAGACAGTGCCTTATATGCGCGGCGATCATTTAGAGCCATATATGCCCCTTAGCAGCTTCCGCCCCTCAGGCTAAGCAAGCGGGAGCGTAAACCAGAAAGTCGAGCCGCGCCCAGGCTCGCTATCGACCCCTACCTGGCCTCCTTGCTGCTCAATGAGCGTACGACAGATGTAGAGCCCGAGACCCAGGCCAACGCCGGAGCCGCTCTTGACATCAACGCCCTTGACGCGATAAAAGCGCTCCCAGATGTGCTCCTGATCTTCGGGAGAGAGCCCCGGTCCCTGGTCGATCACCTTCACCCGCACCATCTCTCCCAGTCGCTCCAATTGAACATCGACCGGCTTATCGCTCTCCGAATACTTGAGCGCATTCGAAAGATAATTGTTGACCACCTGCCCGACGCGATCAGGGTCCGCCAGCACAGTGACTTGCAGGATGGAGGTCTCCCAGCGAATAGTCCGTGCAGGGTTCGCTATGCGCTGGTCATGCACAACCTCGCGCACGACCTCTGCCAGGTTACAGGGCGCAATCTTCAATTCCAGGTGGCTCGTCTGGATACGTGACATATCAACGAGATCATTCACCAGGCGATTTTGTACATTGACCTGTCGCTCAGCACGCTCAAGCAATTTTAGCAGCCGTTCCATCTCAGGGCTGTCCTGCTGGAGGCGTCCCACCTGTATCCTGGCTAGCTGGATTGTAGCTTTAATGGTAGTCAGGGGGGTTTTGAATTCGTGGCTTGCAACCCCCAGGAACTCATCCATCTGGCGCGTCGTTTCCTGGAGAACAAGCGAGGCCGCGCGCATCTCCGCCTCTTCTTGAGCGAGGCGCTCCTGCTTTGTAATATCGCGGTTGATCTCCAGGATCGCTAGCGGCTTATCGGCGACATCGCGCGCGAGCACCTGGCGGCTCTCCACAATAACCTGTGCGCCCGCCCGATTGATATGAATGAGCCGACCCTCCCAATAGCCATATTCCGCCAGCGCCTTTTCAACAAGTTCGCGGGACGTTGAGAATTGAGTATGGAGCAAGGTATGAGTAACCTGGCCTACTGCCTCTTCCACCGTCCAGCCATAGAGGGCTTCGGCTCCCTGGTTCCAGGAAACAATGCGGTTATCCAGGTCACGAATGAGAATAGCGTCATGGGCAAGTTCGATCAGCTCTGCTTGTAATTGGATGATTTGTTCCTGCTGCATCAATTGGTGCTCAGCGTTTTTTGGATCAATCATAGGTAATGCATCAGTAGTCGTTTGAAAATGGCCTGAGGCAGTAAGCTGTTCAAGTTGCTCTTGCTGAAATATAAGAGCATCAGGCATTTCAGCATGCAGCGGTATAGAATTTGGGGTACCTGGCTCCCTGTTCTGCATACAGGCTACCTTTCTTACCCTCTCCCTTCTGATGCCTCTTTGCGCACCTGTGCTTCGGCAAAAATAGAGCGTTGTACGGTATTTTGTAGGGAGAGAGGTATACATATCATGTGTTCAGTTGACATCATACGCTATTTTAAGAAAAAAAACAACACGGCCATTACCCCTTTGGAACAAGGCTTAGAGGGGCTGGACGATGCTTCCCTCTTTTCCCACAGGTATATCATTTTTGCTGTTGAGATTGCTGAGGAAAGGAGCGTTGCATCCTCTTTCTGTCAATCCATTTCACTCACAAATGCGGGCTCGGTCTGCGCAATCTGCACCAGCGTAGGGGGGTGGTTGCGCTGCACCAGGTAGCCACGACCGGGCGGGAGCATCGAGGCGGCCTGACCGTGCAGTATCTTCCCTTCCTGCGGATCGCCGCTCAAGATGATCGCTGACGAGCCCATTTCACGCAGGCGCTGGAACACCGGCTCAAAGGAGGCGCGCCCAACGCCACCGACACGGCGGACCAGCACCACATGGAAACCGATGTCGCGACCGGAAAGCAGGTATTCGACCAGCGGATTTAAGGGGCTGCCGGTCGGCGCTACGATGGTTTCGTAATCATCGACAAACAGGAAGTAGTGCCGCCCGTTCCAGCGTTGCGGCGCGCGCAGCTTGCTCAACGGGGCGTCGGCGCTGCTCTGCAAGCGTTTATCCAGGTCCGCTTTGAAGTTGCCAATGCACTCCGCCAGGGTGGGAGGATTGTAGGCGAAGGTCAGCAGATGCTTGCTATCGGTGAAGTCAAGCAGGGTTTTGCGAAAATCAATAATAGCGAACGCGACTTCTTTGGGGTCATAGCGCCGCTCTATGCCGCGCATCCAGGTGCGCAGCAGCGTCGTTTTGCCGCACTCCATATCACCCAGGATGATAAAGTGCGGACCGCTCGCGATCAGATCGATGTACACGGGATCGAGGCGAAACTCCTCCAGGCCCAGGGGGACGCCGGGGGATAGATCGGCAGAAGGCTCAGGCAGTTCTTCCAGGCGCACCAGGGGAGGAAGCATACGAATAGGCGGAGCTGCCGCGCCATTCCAGGAACGACAAGCGCGCTGCACCAGCGCCTCCAGAGCTTGCTGCATAGGAACGCCCAGTTCATCGCCGGCATAATCGCCGACCACCGGCAGAGCGACCTGGAATTGGAGCTTATCCCTGTTCAGCCCTCGACCAGGCACGCCAACGGGGATGGCGGTAGCCGCCGCTTTGCCAAACTCCGAGTCCAGCGGGTCGTTGAGGCGCAATTCCAGCCGCGTCCCGATGTTGTCGCGCAGCTTGGTGCGGATCTCCGCCCAGCGATTGGCTGCGATGATCAGGTGTACGCCATAAGTGAGGCCGCCCGCCACAAGGTCGGTGATCTCGCCCTCAAGCTGATCGAATTCCTGCACGAACTGGGCAAAGTTGTCGATAATCAGAAAGACATCGCCAAAGGGAACGTCCGTCAGCTCGCCCGCCTGCCGCCGTGCGCGGAACGTTGCCATGCTGTCGATGTTGTGCTCGCGGAAGAGAAATTCGCGCTCCTCGATGATTTTGCGCATCTGGCGCACCACACGACGCACCTTATCGCGCTCCGCCTTGCCACACACAGCGCCGACATGGGGAGCCCGTTCAAAGATACGCAGCAGACCGCCGCCCAGATCGATGCAATAGAGCTGCACGGCTCCCGGGGAATGCGTCACCATAAACGCTGCAACGAGGGTGCGCAGGAATGTGCTCTTGCCCGATTGGGGGGCGCCGACAATCGCCAGGTGGCCGCCAGTGCCAGCAAAATCAAGTAACAGCGGCTCCTGCGCCTGCTGCAACGGCAGATCAAGCAGGCCAAGCGGGACATTCAGCTCACCAAAGGGAGCGGCAGCAGCCCAACGACTGCCATCCAGGTCCGGTCGGTGGCATTTCTGCAAGACGGTGCCAAGCAGCAGCGACTTACCAAGCGGCGGCAGCCAGACCTGGTGAACGGCGTAGCGTTGCTGCAACATCCGCACGCGCGCCAGTTGCTCGATGACGACATCCATCTCGGTATGCAGCTCGCTCGGCTCCATCGGATTCAACGTCATGGTGGGCAGGGCTTCCACCAGCGCGCTCTGGTACTGGTACTTCACCAGCTTGCCGTCAGGCGTAAACTCGCGGATATGCGCCATCGGCGAGCTCTGCTCCTCCGCCGGCACATAGGGAATGGAGATCAACGCGGTCTTAAAGAGATGATAGGTGTCGGTATCGACCTTGAAATAGCCGATGCCAGGCGCGGAGGGGAGGTAGTAGGCATCGGAGGTACCCAGCACAGAAGAGCTCTCGGAGGCGCTAAAGGTGCGCAGGCAGATGCGATAGCGCAGATGCCCCTCTAAGCCACGGATACGGCCCTCCTCGATACGCTGGGTCGCGAATAAGAGGTGCAGGCCCAGGCTGCGACCAACGCGCCCCATTGTGACAAAGAGTTCCAGGAAGTCCGGGCGGTTGGCAATCAACTCGGCGAACTCGTCGGCGATGATCAGCAGGTGCGGCATCGGCTCCATCTGCGGGTTCATCTGCCATTTGGCCTGGTACTGCTTGATATTGTCCAGGTTTCCCGCATCGTGCAACATACGCTGGCGTCGCTGCTGCTCTCCTAACAGCGAATAGTAGACACGATCAACCAGGGAGATATCGCCTTGCAGATTGGTCACGATGCCCGCGACGTGCGGCAGGGCAGCAAAATCGGCAAACGAGGCCCCGCCCTTGAAGTCTACCAGCACAAAGTTTAAGGTTTGCGGATCGTGCGTCATCGCCAGGCTGGTGACAATGGTGCGCAACAGTTCGCTCTTGCCCGATCCCGTGGCTCCGACGACCAGGCCATGCGGCCCCATACCTTTTTCCGCCGCCTCTTTAAAATCGAGATACAACGTCTCGCCGTCGGCGCGGCGTCCAATCGGCACGCGCAACAAATCTTGCCTGGGGCGGGAGCGCCATAGTTGAGCAATCGGCAAAGCATCGGCGGAAGGGAGCTGCAACAAATCCATCAGGCGCACATCCTGCGAAAGATCCTGTTGAGCGCCCGTTTCAGCAAGCTTCAAAGGAGCCAGGCTACGCGCGATCTGTTCGCAGAGCTGGGGATCGACGGCATCAGGCACCAGCCCTTCCAGGCGGCGCCCGCCTAACTTGATCTCCTCGAAATCGAGCGCACCCGCCCGCGAGATGGAGAGTCGCGCCTGCACGCGCGCCGGTTCGTGGCTGAGATCCTCGACCAGGCAGATTACCGTCACTCCTAAATATGCACCATCGCTAAAAAGCGCCTCCAGCTCGGGAATCTGTCCTAATGTGTTATGCGGCGAGAAGCCGTCAAGCACCACGACCAGGTGAGGAAGCGTCATTGCCGTCTGCGCATCGTGCTTCTCTCTATCCTCGCTCAGCCTGCGCCGCCGGTCCAGCTCGGGTATGATTTGCTGGAGCAGCAGATCGCGCACGTCATCGACGCTTGTAGCAAGCATGCAGAGGTGATCCGGCATATATTGCTTCTCCGCCTTCACCTGACGCAGGCGGCGCACATGTGGCAGCCACTTGAGCCATTCCCATTCCTGGCTGGTCTGTGGCGGGAAATACGCCATACAGCGTACATCTTCGGGCGTGTAAAAGGCGGCAATCTGGAAAAGCAGCGCCCTTGCCAGCGCGCGGGTCAGGGTGGGGTTGCCATTGATCGCCAGCGTGCCGATAGTACGTAGGGAGATCAGGGCAGGCATATCATCGAGATAGCTATACTCGGTCACAAGCGATTCGGCCTGCGTCTTCAGCTCCGGCACAAACTGGACCATCATATTACTGCCCAGGTCCAGCCAGACGCGATTGCACAACTCCACCGGCCCCAGGCCGATGCGCACCTGCATAAAGTCGTAATCTTCCGGTCGCCGCTCCCATAAATATTCGCGCCTCTCGACGCGGTAAGATAGCTCCTGATAATCGGGGTAGAGGCGCAAGCCCATCATGCGCTGCTGCTGCGCCAGAGCAAAGAGGCGACGGCGACACTGCGCAAGGTATTCTAGATAAACGGTACGCTCCATCTTGCGCTGCTTTTTCAGCGTGTACCGCTGCACAAAGCCCATCGCCACACCAGCGCCCACTGAGCAAACCGCCATAGCTATGCCTGCAATAATAAAGAGCGGACTCCTGGCACCATAGGCGAAAATGAAGAGTAACGAGCCCAGGCTTCCCACGACCGGCAACAAATACTGCAACCACGCCACAGCTCCGCTTTGAGCCATCTGAATGACGGGGGGCGTATTAATCATCATTTCGCCTGCGGGCAAGACAGGAGGGTACGCGCGTGCAGGCCGATAGAACTTTGTTCCGTGCATAGGAATACCTTTCTCCAACACTATCCCGGCAATGGCTACGCTGGCGAGAGCTCATCCTTCTCCCAGACTATGCCAATGCCGCCGGTGCTCTGGCCGGGCAAAATTGTTCTCGGTCTAAACTCCCGGCTCTGCTGCTGCTGTACCGGAACTGCCTGCTGCGGCAAAACGATCATCTCCTGCAACAGCAGGACAGCGCCATCAAGCACCTGAGCATCAATGAGGGTCAAACTCGTCTTCAGCGGCTCACCGGCATGCGCCAGTTTCAAACACCACGCCGCTCTGAGATTATTTGTCTTCACCGCAGACAATCCTGGAGGGCCACACATTTCCAGCAGCAAGGGCAGCAGATCGCTAATAGGAATATCCCCCGGCAGTTCCATATCGACGCTACGCCGTGGTCCCCTCACCGTAACCAGCAATGTTTGCATGATTTCTCGTTTACCAATGTATCAATTGTTATCGTCTCATAAGAAATGATAATGCCAGCATCCCCGCAATTTCGTGGCGACGCGATTGATCGCGTCCAATTCATCGCCATCCTTCCCCCTCATTTCGTAGGGACCCGATTTCATCGCGTCCAATTCATTGCCGTCCTTCCCCTTGCCAAATCGTGTCGTCCCCCACCAGGGCAAGCACCAGGCGCCCACCAGGTCCATCCGCCACCCCTTGCCCTACCACCCCGGTCCATGATTATCGGTCTTCTGGCAGGACAAACGGGATGTACGGGCGATAAATCGGACGCGGTCAACCGGGTCCCTACCCGGTTTTCTGCACAGGGTGGGTGTGGGGGCCTGGCGCTTGCCCTTTCCCGGTCATAGATCACATCCCCCCAAAAACCCATTTCCCCCACAAAAATACGAAGGTGCCCATAGGGACATATATTGACAATCCCCTATGAACACCTCAAACGAATTTAGCCCTTAGAACCCGTCGAATGCTTTTGCCATCTGGTTATCAAGATCTTGCAGAGACTGGCGGCTAAGATGCAAGCCATTAGTGAGCTGCTGCAGATCATCATGGATGGCCTGTGCATCAGTATGCCACTTGCCCATTGCGCTTTGGAAGGCAATACTTCCTCGGCCATACCATTTAGCTTCCAGGTTCGCCACAGCGTTGCTAATATTTTTCATCGCCACTTCAAACTCTTGCAAGCGCTGCAAAAAATTCTGCGCGGTGGCATCCATTTCGCCAGTACTCGCGCCAATCATATCTCCATTGCCAGACATGCATGTTCTCCTTCCACAGACATTGCTCTCAGCAATGCTGGTGATAAAGTTACTAACAGAGTTGATCGCAGAATCTTTGGTTATAGAGCTTAATACATCTCTTGTACAAATCTACTACATAGCTCGGCAAATTGCAATATGTCTATACGAAAAAATACACGAAAAGTTCAGGTGAGATATTACCTGAACTTTTCGTGAACGGTAAGATGGAGCTACGGCAGACGTTCGGCGATCAGCTCTGCCAGGTGCAGAACACGCAACTGGCGCGCGCTGGCATCGACGCCACCCCGCAGGTGCATCAGGCAGCCGGGATTGTCGGCAACCAGGATCGTTGCGCCCGTGCTCACGGCATTATTCAATTTATTATCGAGGAGGCGCTGCGCCACTCTGGGATGCTCTAATGAGGCTGAGCCGCCGAAACCGCAGCAGACATCGGATTGTGGCATCTCGCGCAGGTCCAGCTTCAGCACGTCCTTGATGATCTGGCGCGCCGGCGCACGCAGCCCCAGGCAGTTGCACGATTGGCAGGAATCGTGATAGGTCACGCTCTCAGCGCCGTTTTGCTGGCGTATGGGCAGATAGACATTACCCGGCAAGACGATGCGAGCCATAAAGCCGGTAAAATCAATCACTTTCTCTGCCAGAGAACGAGTACGCTGTAACCAGCGTTGCTCGTTGAGGTCCTCGAAGAGCCGCAGATAATCCTGCACAATGGTGACAACGCAACTCGTCGAGGCGCTGAGGATATAGTCCGCATTGCTCTCGCTCAACGCCTGTTCGAGCGCGACAATTGTCTGCTTTGCCATCTCCACACCGTCGCGCCTATCGCCGGAGTTAAGAGCTGGCAGCCCACAACAATTTTGCTTTTGCGGAAAAACGACCCGCACGCCGACGGACTCCAGCACCTTTATCACTGCCTCACCCATCTCAGGATACAGGCGATCCGTCATACAGCCGGCGAAGTAGCAGACGGTCAGGTTGAGCCCCGATCTCTCCGGCAATTGATGCCCTCTCACCCTATCGCGCAACGGCCTGACCGCAAATGCTGGCAGACTGCGCCAGTTCGCCAGTGCAGCCACTGTACTCATTATGGGCAGCCTTGCCAATAGTCCCATTTTGCGCGACCGCACATAGGCGCTGCCACGAGTGATCGGAAGCTGCCCGATACTGGTGAGGCGCGTCAACAGGCCAAAGAGGCGAGGATGTCTCATCGTGCTGAAGATCAGCTTCTTGATGCGGGGCAGGCCCTTCGCCTCCATTGCGCGATGACGCACATCCAGGATCAGGCTGGGGAGCGGAATTTCTACCGGACAAACAGTCTCGCATGCATTACAACTCACGCAGAGGCTTTGCGGACCGGCTCCGGCATCGATGCCATGATGAAATGGCGTCACAACCAGGCCAATCGCGCCGCTATAGATATGGCCGAAGGCATGCCCTCCCACCTGCTGATAGGGCGGGCAGACGTTAGCGCAGGCGGCGCAGCGAATACAGCGCAGCGCCTCCTTGAAACGCGGATCGGCCCGCATCGCGCTGCGTCCATTATCGACCAGTACGATATGCATCTCTTTACCAGGGGTAGCCGGACCGGTGATAAAGGTCGTATAGCTCGTGATGTGCTGAGCGGTTGCGCTGCGGGCCAGCAGGCGCAGTTGCGTCATGGCTTCGGCAAAGGTGCCGATTAGCTTATCGTAGCCGGCCATCACCACATGCACCGGTGGCAGCGAAGTCACAAGACGTCCGTTGCCCTCGTTGGTAATCATCATCACAGTGCCGCTCTCCGCGATCAGCGCATTGGCCCCGCTGATGCCCATGCCGGCGGTCAGAAACGACTTGCGGTGTTCAACACGAATCACGGCTACCTGTTCGGCCACGTTCTCACGCGAAATCTCGCGGCCCGTCGCCCTGGTGAGCGTTGTGCCAACCTGCTGGCGCGTCTTATGAATAATCGGCATCACCATATGCGAGGGACGTTCATGATCGAGCTGAGCCACCCACTCCCCCAGATCGGTCTCCACCGGTGTCACGCCGCGCGCCTCCAGATAGGCATTCAGCTCGGTTTCTTCGCTCACCATCGTCTTCGACTTCACCACCAGCTCTATCCCCTTGTCGCGGCACAGTTCATAAATATAGCGGTTCGCATCCTCCGCCGTGCGCGCCTCGTAGATAATAGCCCCCGCCGCCTCAGCCTGCGTCTTGAATTGCGCGATCAGTTCAGGCTGATGTTCAATGGCATAATCTTTGGCCTGACGCAACATCGAGCGCAAACTGGTGAAGCTGTAGTTGGGGCCGTAATCTGTCTCTTCCGCCGCGAAAGTAGCCAGACGCGAGGCTCGCCAGGAGGGTGCAAAGCGTCCCAACGCCGCACGTAGATGCTCATCATCCAGAGCATGCTCCAGCCGCTCATCAAAGGGCTGATGCTCATGGGTAGGATTGGCGGTTTCCTCGCTCAGCACCTGTTGCGGAGAAGCTGCATGCGTCAATGCAGACTGTGCTGTCTTGCTATCCAGACGGCCAACGCCGCTGTCGCGGCTAGCTGCGCTCAGGTCGTCTGTAATGAATGGCTCAATATTCTGCTGAGGAGATGTGCTATCTGAGGTTGTCATCACGCTGCTCCCTGCTCTTTTACAACAAGCACACACAACGCTTTCGGTCCCTGTACGCCAATGGTCAGCGTACGCTCAATATCGGCGGTGCGGCTGGGACCGGTCACCAGCGAGATATAGCGCCGCTGCTCCGGTCCGACCCGCGTAAGCTGCTGGAGCCGCGCCCCGACCTCATCAAGCATCGGCACGATATCCGCCAGGCCCACAAGCACAAAATGGGTCAATGTCAGCATACTCACAATGCGAGTTTCAAGCGCATTGTCGGCCAGCATCACCGACCCCGTCTCAGCCACGCCCAGTTCCGCGCAGGACAGCCCGGCAGGCGCGTCGGCCACATCGGCTGGTCGTCCTGCTGCGCGAACCTGTATCTCTTTGCGCTCTAATGCCGACAAAATAGCGCCCCAGCGAGGATGCTGAGGGAAGCCAGGAGGCACAACAATCTCTTTTGCCTGGAGTGCATCATGGGCGGCAATAATGTTTGCAGCTTCTTCTAATGTCGCCGTCTCATGGCACTCTCCCCCGACCGAGGTCAGCCGCCGCTGAAAATTGGTGAAAAGGTCACTGGTTATCATGGTACAACCTTTCGTCACCGGGATGGTTGGTATGGTAGTAATATGTATCATACCACCTGGATCAGGCGACGCCCATCATAACCAGCATTTCAATCGGTGCTTTACCCTTTTATTGTTTCCTTACTCGCTTCCAGTCGGCGCTCAAGCGCCATAGCCTCTTCTGGCCGATTGGTTTTGTATAAGAAAGTTACGTAGTCATTGAGCATATCTCGGATATTAGAGTTCTGAAGATCAGGAGCATTCTCCCAAATAGTCAGAATACGCTGATAGAACTGCTCCGCTTCAGCAATATGATTTTGAGATTGATGTAGGAGCGCTAGCATATGTAATGTTTCAACTATATCTATTTCTTGCCAGTCCAGACGTTTTTCACAAAGGATAATCGCTCGTTGCAAAAGATCTTCTGCTTCTGTATATTTACCTTGTTCCCTATAAAGCTCTGCAAGACAGGGAGAGGGTACCGTTTGCGTCGTTCTGACTCCTCCAATTGCTGGGATAGATACATCCTCCTCGGCTTCCTGAACGCCGAATAACATCTCGGTCGTGACGTTAAAGACACGACACAACTGCTCACGATAATAGGGTCGTGGTAGAACAGTGTCATGTTCCCAGCGTCTGACGCTCATCTTCGTAGCCCCAACGCTTTCAGCCAGCCGCTCCTGCGACCAGTTGAGCCGTTCGCGCTGTTGCCGGATGCACTGCCCAATACTAAGTCCATGCTCTGAAGCCATATCTGCTAAACCATCCTCCTCTGGGGGATCATTGAGGTGGAGGAGGCATATTTCCTTTCTCTAATATATTGAGGTGCAAGATATTGAGATGCAAGAAAAAGTGTTTCTTTTTTGTACCTCATCTGTTCTTGTATTATACATTATTTCTGGGTAAAGTACAGATACGAGCTTTTTGTGGATAGAAAAAGTTTGATGGCAACGACACAGTAAAACACCACTGATGAATTGTCATTTAGTAGAAGAAAGGTAATTTTCATGAAAGTAGTACATTTTCGTAGCAGATACCGATTTTACCGTTTGCTTTTCGTTAGTCTTCTTGCTTGTGGAAGTCTTTTTTCTTCGTTGGCACTCTCTTCTCTTCCTGGTCACGCTGCATCGTTGGCAGCACACTCCGGCCCTAAACCTAAATCCAATCCTGTGCAGCCGCTGGATACCGTACGTTCTGGCAACTCCGCTATCATATTAGTTCATGGTATGGCAGGAGCAAGTAGTTTGGATTCCAACGCCAGTGCCTATGATTGTAAAGCCTACTTTAGCGACCTGTTAGATTATCTTTCAAAGCCTCATGGAATAGAGGGTTCATGGCATAATCAAGACATTCGCTTGATTGGCTTTTATAACGGAGACACCAATTGCACTAATGGTCGCGAAACTGCTCACGCTGCAAACCTACACGATCCAGAGTATACACGTCAGTGTAGCAATTACTATCCTGAAAATACAAACCCCTCACAGGATGGTACTCACGATGAAAGTATTTATCATCTGAGTTGCTTATTTGCCTGGTACCTCTATTATAACTTTGGTACCCGCGGCTGGACTTCCTCTATTATCACCCATAGCATGGGAGGACTCCTCGTTCGTAATACCATCTACCAGGTGCAAAAAAGCAAAGCGACATGGACGATGCCATCCACATTAGGAATCATTCAGGATGTAATAGATTTTGGTGTGCCTAATAACGGTGAGCCTGTCAATGTGTGTCATTGTACACAGGGTGAGGATATACGAGGTGGTAGTTTCTTTATGAATGAAATGACTAACTCAGCAGATAATCCTCAGGCGGGGGGAACCGATTGGACATTAATGTCTAGTGTTTACGACACGATTGCCTCCCCCAGTTTTGATTATGATGGGCTTAATATCCCAAATGCTGGACACAAGATCTTTTATGATGTTCAGCATGATACTCAAGGCAATGCCTTTGGATATGGGCATGATGACTATTTCCATTATCGCGATAATAACGGGAAACTGATCAACGACGATAATTGGATTTACACTCAAAGCTGGTGTGACTGGCAAACTCAAGGTGCAAGCACATGTAACAGTATCGCTAACTTTGCAAACTGCTTGGACCAATGTGTTGGACCCATGTACGATATGTGGCATGCTCTCTGGTATGATAGCTGGTAGGGATTCTTCGTACCCATAACTTGGGGGCTGATATGAGAGAACTCTATCATTTCAGTTCCCCTTTACCAGCTTTTTAGTCCAAGAGGTTTCTTACCTTGCTTTTAGAGAATAGAATGCATATACTGAGCGCAACATTCAGTATATGCGTTTTAGAGAAGATAAGCATCAAGGAGCGATAGAGATGGAAACAAACGAATCGTACGATAAGCCTTCCCGTATTCATTGGACTGCTATTATCAGCCTCTGTTTGTGTATCATTGCTGCATTAAATGTGATCTCGATGTTTCTCCCTCTCATGGATTTTGAGCGAGTTCTTCCCCCACCAGTTTGGGTAATCCCCATCTGCTCCGTATCCGGTATGATTTTTGGGTGCATCGCGCTGTATCTTGCCCAAAAACCTGCCTGGGAGAAAGGGGTGAACCTCAGTGGTGTATGCGTATTTTTGGGGAGCGTTTTGATTCTGATCTCGCTGGTACTTGTTTTGTATGTGAGACAGCTCTAACCACGAAAGGCCCCCAAAAATAAAGCCTGATACATTTTTCTGCTACTAACTTGCATAGTTAGAAGGTCTCTCGGTTCATACTCATTCTCTCGGTTTTTCCATGCTGGCAACGAGGATGTATGTCTGGAACATTTATGCCTATGATGAGGCGGGCCATCAAATGTGGCATGATCTGGAATTACCTTTGCGCTGAACTGGAAATACTAATTTATGACTGGCTATATATCTCTTTTATCACTGATCAGGCTACTTTGGCCGCAAGCTGGGTAATGCCCTATTGCTTCCATAAGGATAGGAGAAAAATGTGCATTCGAGAACGATAAGAGAGCCAAACCAGGCTGTACAGACTTTTTTGCGCTATGCTCAGGAGGATGAAGCGCTCAAACAGGAATTCGAGAACTATCTTATTCTGTTACAACAGGCTCACTACATCTCTGGATGGGTAGAGCGTCAGGCACGGCGAGGCATGGACTGGTCGCAGTCTGTTGATCCAGATTTGCTGGGGGCTGACCTTATCCTCTTGATGGTAAGTCCTGGCCTTCTGGCGACAGGCTATTGTTATGGAGCCGAATTTCTCGAAGCTTTTGAAAGAAATAAAACCAGGGAGAAGACCTTTCTGATACCTATCTCTTTGCGCCCCACTAACCTGCGAGGACATGTGCTTGAGTCAATTGCACTTATTCCCTACAAACCTGTCTCATCCTGGTCTGATCGACATGATGCATGGCAGATCATTGATCGGGATATACGTACCGTTCTTGCGCGCCGACTTAAAGCATAGATCGATACCATACTAAGTTATATGTAAAGGCCAGCCTTTTCAAGAAGGATATTTGAGATGATATTATCGGCAATCAAGCATCTCAGCCCTCACCATAAAAATAAACGTGTAAACTATACAACAAATGTTCGATTTATCATTCTTTTCCCTATTTTTATTGACAACGGGAGAGTACAATTATCAAAAAGGATGCCGAGATAGGGCAAATGACACTCTCCCCTTCCCATCAACGGTGGCTATACTTTGGTAGCTGGATGCGATATGCAGATACAAGCATAAAAAGATAAGCCTCAAGGAGCCATAGAGATGGAAACAAACGAATTGTACGACAAGCCTTCCCGTATCCATTGGACCGCTATTATCAGCCTTTGTTTGTGTATCATTGCTGCATTGAGTGCGCTCTCGACGGTTCTTCCCCCGATGGATTTTGAGCGATCTCTTCCTTCAAATACTATACTCTGGGTACTCCCTATCTGCTCCGTATCCGGTATGATTTTTGGGTGCATCGCGCTATCCTTTGCTCAAAAACCAGTCTGGAAGAAAGGATTAAGGCTAACAGCGACATGCTTGCTTTTTGATACTGTTTTGATTCTGATTTCGTTATTATATATTTTTTATGTCACTCAACTCGTGTAATGAGCAGTTCAAAACAACGTCCCATGCGTTTTCCCTACCACCACACTTTATGCAGACTAGAACTTCTATCGTTCGTGTTCGTAGCATTTACTATGAAATAAAATGCTTCATAGTAAATGCCCGGGTATTATAATTTTGCCGAAAAACCTGATTTGGGCTATTATGTATCTCATGAAATCATCTTCAAGTAGGTGCATAAGGCCCAAATCAATGGAAAAGTACATTCTGACGTGACGGATAATCCTCTACACGATCCTATGTACATAATGGAAGTGGTGGAGAATTGCCATAAGGGCATCTTGAAAGCTCATTCTCTCAGTTTTTCCGCGCTAGCAACGAGGATGTATATGTGGAACATTGATGCATATGATGAGGCAAGCCATCAAATATGGCCTGACCTGGAATTACCTCTGCACTGACTGAAAACATAATAAGTCTATCAGGAGCAATTAATGGAAAAGACCGTTATCACCGACAATAAAGCATCTCAGCGTAACCTTGTTATTATTCGCAAATGGAGGCTTCTCCTCTGCGCGCTATTGATAGTACTATTGGTAACAGGCTGGGCGGCTCTTCCAGCCGTTCGGGCCATTACGCTGATCGCCAATACTGATCATCGCTCGACGCCGGCAGCCTCTTCTGCCGGTCTGCCTGTGCAGGAAGTTCACTTTCAAGCTACCGATGGCGTTCATCTGGCCGGGTGGCTGGTGATTGCTTCGGCTCAGGCTCCGACGGTGATTCTGGTGCATGGCTTTAAGGGGTCGCGGGTGGATATGCTGCCGTGGGCGCGCTTTTTGTATGCAGCGGGCTATAACGTTTTGCTGTATGATAGTCGCGGGTGCGGGGAAAGCGAGGGATGGGGAATTGCACTGGGCGCACGCGAGCCTGAAGATGTGCTGGGGGCGGTGCAGTATCTTAAAGCTCGTCCCGATCCCACGACGAAACGTTTTGGAGTGCTGGGCGTCTCTCTGGGTGCGGGCGTGGCCCTGCTGGCGGCTGCACGGGAGCCTCTAATTGCCGCAACGGTGGCCGATAGCGCCTGGACCGACGAAAGCCCTCAGATCGATCATATGAGAGCCATCGGACCCTTGCCGGTGCTGCCCTACGAGCCGGCGCTGGTTGATACGATGATTGGCGCGCGTCTTGCCGATACACGGCCCCTGGCTGTAATCAGTCAGATTGCTCCTCGTGCCGTGCTGCTGATCCACTCCGCCGACGATGCCAATACGACTACTCCTCTTGTGGGGGAACAGCAGCTCTATGCCGCCGCGGGCAACCCGAAAGAGCAATGGATCGCCCCTCATGGCGGTCATGTCGGAGCTATCAACGCTTACAAAGACGAATATGAGCAACGCGTGTTGAACTTTTTGGGGCAGTATTTGAAGAGCCTGTAGCCCGAATTGCGTAACTTCTCTCCAGAAGTTCTAAGCCTGTCAAATAGGACAAATGACACTCTTCCCCTTCCCATCAACTGTGGTTATACTTTGGTAACCAGATGCGATATGCAGATACAAGCATAAAAAGATAAGTCTCAAGGAGCCGTAGAGATGGAAGCTAACGCATTATACGATAAGCCTTCCCGTATCCATTGGACCGCTATTAATTAGCCTTTGTTCATGTATCATTACTGCATTAGATGTGATCTCGATATTTTTTCCTCTCATGGGTTTTGAGCAGGCTCTTCCTCCACCAGTCTGGACAATTCCTATCGGCGCTGTATTCAGTATGATTTTTGGGGGCATCGCGCTATTTTTTGCTCAAAAACCTGCCTGGAAGAAGCTGACAAATGTTATCACGCAGACCTTTTCTCCCCAGGACCGCTCTCTGATCACAAATGCCCTTCCCAATGGTACGCCACTGACGCCGGGCGAATTTGCTCAGCTCTCTCCCCAGGCGCAGGCAGCTTATCAGCTCCTGACCGGCAGCGCGCCTGATAAGGTCGATCAGAATATCGCGGCCCTTTCGCCCAGTAAGCTCATTGATCGGATTCGCGCCCCCTTCTTCCTGCTGCATGATCGCAATGACACCTCCGTTCCTTTCACGGAGTCGCGCGCCTTCGCGGCTGCCCTGACGTGTCTGCACCATCCCTATGAATATGTCGAATTCCACATTTTCGATCATGTGGAGGTGCGCTCGAACCTGGCGCTCAATCAGGAGCTAACGGACGGTTCGCACCTGTTCGACATTCTGACACGTTTGTTGCTCGCTGATTCCTAAAAAAGAGGTAAGGTTATGCTTGTTCTCATACTGATCTGGTTACTAATAGGCATACTGGCCGGGCTCCTGGCGACCGCAGGCAGGCTGCAACCATCGTCGTGGAGCCGTCGCGGCTGGCTATATATGGCAGGCATAGGCGCGGCGACAGCCTTTTGCGGAGGACTGCTGGGCACGTTTCTTCTGGGAAGATATTTTGCGACAGCGATGGCGCTCTGGATCGCTGTTACGGGAGTCGTGCTGCTGCCACGGCTAGCTAGTTTGCGCAAAAGTCAGAAAACGACATAAACCCTCATCGAGGTAGGGGCAGGGCTTGCCCCTGTCCTGTCCCATTGCCTCTGCCCAGTCTCACAGTTAGACCATAGGAAATTTTTTCTATTTGAGCACGTTTATGGGGTGTATGGGTATGCGTCTCTTCTTTTTTCTGCTACAATGACGGTACTATGGAAGGAAATGCAAACGAGGTGACACGGCTTGAAGGCCGTCCAATGCGCGAAAGTATTCTGGCTGCTGCCATTCAGTTGTTCGCTGAATATGGCTATCACGCGGCTCCTCTGCGCGATATCGCGCGCGTAGCAGGGATACAGGCGGCGAGTATTTATCACCATTACCCAAATAAACAATCGTTGCTGGTCGAAATCATGGAAACGTACATGCAACGCTTAAATACCAGTACGGAACGCATCCTGCACGAATATAGCGATCCCCTGCGGCGGCTTGAAGAGGCGATTGCGAACCATATTCGCCTGCATACTACTTACAAAGCGGAATTTTTTATTATCGATACCGAAATTCGCGCCCTCGAAGGCGAAAGCCGCCCATATATCCTATCGCTACGCGACAGGTACGAGGCGCTGCTCCAGGAGATTTTGCAGGATGGGATGGAGCGGCATGTGTTTCAACAGTGTGATGTGAAGGTGGCCTCATACGCCATTATTGCGATGTGTACCGAGGTTGCCGCATGGTTTCGACCCGGCGGGCGGCTTACGGTGCAGCAGGTGATTACCATTTATAGCCAGCTTATCACTCGTGGCTTGTTATCCAGCCGACCAACGCCGCTGGCGCGCTCCCACGATGAATCGGGGAGCTACAGCTCAGATCGGCTGCAATGAATGGCTTGCTTCCCACGCAGGAACCGACGCAGAGGCAATCGGCGCATCTCTAATGGGATGACGCTAGGGGCAGAGGGCAACCGGTAGCTCCCCGAGCCGTGGCTCCCCGATTCATCGCGGGAGGAGTTGCCCCTACCGACGTGCTGGCATCTCAAGCAGAAATTGAGATATAGATATCTATCAGTTATGCTATTGTAACTATCTTTGGCAGTCAGGAGAATTTGATGAATATAGCATCTCGTACTTGTTCTCAGTGCGGCACTCCTCTGGCTCCTTATGAGCAATATTGCCATCATTGTGGAGCGGGCTTTGTTGAGCCATCAATGACCGACCCGACGCGGCGTTCAAACAACTGGCAAGCTAACCAGCCATCGCTGGACCCAACACAATATGCCGGTCCTCCCCTGTCGCAACTAACTCCCTCGCCCCAGTATCGAGATACTCAGGCAAGCACAGCCTACGGCTCGCAGAATCAAGGGTATACCCCTCCTCCGCCGCCACAACCTGCTGAGTATCCACTGCCATATCCACAACTGCCGTTCCCGCCCTATCAGCCAGGACCGCAATCCCCTGAGAAGAAGCGTATCCCGCGCACCTGGCTGGTGCTTGGCAGCATTCTCGTATTGTTGCTAGCTTGCAGCGGGCTGCTTTTCGCTTTATCCAGGAAAACCAATAATAATACAGGTAATAGCACCACAACCCCTACTACTGTTACTGCGACCCGCGTTGTTACGCCAACGGCAAGGCCGCTCTTCGCGGACGATTTCGTGGATAATAGCAAGAACTGGGATGTGGGGAGCGCGGCAGGATATAGCAGTACCATTAGCAATAACGTCCTGACCATGAAAGAGGCCAACCATAAGCTCTTCCGTGAGGCGATACCAACGAACACTTCCTATACTGATTTTTCGATCACGATGACGTTCACCCTGGTGCAGGGCGACCTCAACGACAGCGTCGGGCTGTTTCTCCGCTCGTCAGCCGATGGGCACCAGGGGTATTACGTTGATATCTACGGCGACGATACCTACGATATCATCAAAATTCAGACCGATACTCATCAGAAAAATCAGGCCATTTACCTCGCCGAACCAACCACTTCATCTGCGCTGCATACAAAGGGTCAAAAAAATATCATGACCGTGATTATGAAAGGGAGTCAGATCGTCCTGCTGCTGAACAATAAAGTGGTCAAGGCGGTAACGGATAGCAGCTTTATCGGGGGTCCTGTGGCGCTGTTTATAGAAAATGGCAGCTCGTCCGATGGCGTTATTGCCACATTCGATAACGTGGCTATTTATCCGCCACCCGATCAAATGCCTCACTAAAAGAGTTTTCCCTCAACGTTGCTCATCCCGCGATAGAACTACCGGCTCTATCGAAGGACTTTCTGACTATTTCACAACAGCAGAGTAACTATCTGCATTTTAAATCGTAATAGCATATTGCAGTATCCTTCGCAAAGCGGATTGAGCATAGATCATGACCCTCCTGCCTCCCTGAAGGAAAAGGAGAGAGCACCAAACTCTAAGCAGTCAGGCGGAAGTGCAGTGAGGATTGAAAAGAGAGAGCGACGCATGCACTATGGTTGGTGAAAACAACGATTTTAGCCAGAAATTGCGTGTATTTATTCTAATAAGCTTCCTGCTATTATTATTAATAGGAGGAGCTATTGCTGTCCTCGAAGTGAGCCAGGGGAAGCTTACGTACGATAATCGTGGCACAGTTAGCGCCTCTTCCCTAAAACAGACGCCGACCATCACACTGACGCCTCAGCCGCTGTTCTCTGACGACTTTGTGGATAACAGCAAAGGCTGGTCGGTAGGGAACATTGCCGGCTATACTCGTACCGTTGAGCGTGGAAAGCTAACGCTGGCGGGAACGAACCACAGAATCTTAATCGAGAGCCTGCCCACCACGACCGTCTTTAACGATTTTTCGCTGACCACCATCTTCACCTTGATTCAGGCCGACAAGAATGACAAAGTTGGCCTCTATCTGCGCGGCGATAGCAATCTGGACCATGACTACCGCATCGATATTTATGGCGATGGACGCTACGCCGTTGAGAAGGAAGCGCTGGGCTTTTATAATCAGGAGTTTGCTACTCCTCTGATCAATCCCTCTCGTTCGGACGCGCTCAAACCAACGGGAAAGCAGAACACGCTTTCAGTGATTATGAAGGGGCCAACGCTTGTGCTGGCGATGAACGGTACTGTGGTCAATATCATTAGCGATACAGATTACACGCATGGTCAGATCGCCCTCTTTGTGGAGCATGGCAGCACATCAGCAGGCGTTAGCGCCGTTTTCAGCGATATTACGATCTATCCCGCACCGTATCAACTGCCATCCTCGCCAGGGCAATCGGTAGCTCCGTGGCTCCCCGCTTCATCGCGGGAGATCGCGGGAGGTGCCTCTACGCCCCATCCACCACCGCCGGGGGTGGCAATTGTTAAACGGTCGCCGGGCATGGCCCGAAAGTGAAATTTGCCAGGCAGAACGCTTTCGCGCCCCTCGTGCCGCAAGCGATTCTCGCCACGAGCGCCCGCTTCGCCTCCTTGCAAGCCATAGGGGGCAATGCGCCTGCGCTCGCTCAACAAAGTGACATCAGCCGGAACCTCGAAGGTGATTGCGCGCACCAGCCCATCACCGCCGCGTGCAGCTCCCCGACCGCCCGAACCATCACGCAACTGATACTTTGTGATGCGCATAGGATAGGCATACTCAAAGGCTTCGACAGGCGTATTGAGCGTATTGCTCATATGCACATGCACGCCCGATAGCCCGTCAAGTCCTGGACGCGCCCCCATACCGCCTCCCATTGTCTCGTAATAGGCAAAGGGCAATTGGGTACGCGGATCGATGCCGCCCGCGGTAATATTGTTCATCGTCCCCTGGCCGGCTGCCGGGATCACCTGTGGCAAGGCAGAAGCTAGCGCGCCAAAGAGCACGTCGGTGATGCGCTGCGAAGTCTCGACGTTGCCCTGAGCTACGGCGGCTGGCGGCCTGGCATTGACTACCGTGCCTTCAGGCGCAATCACGGTGACAGGCGCAAAGGTGCCGTGATTCATGGGAGCGTCATCCGGCATTAAGCAGCGCACGACATAATACGTTGCCGATTTAGCCACCGAGGCAACTGTGTTGACATTGCCCCGCACCTGCGGACAACTGCCGCTAAAGTCGGCGGTCAGATGTTTGCCGGATACCGTGATGCTCACAGAGATCGGCACCTGCTGCTCCTCAATGCCATCGTCATCCAGGCAATCGGTAAAGCGATAGATGCCGTCAGGAATGGCCTCGATGGTTGCTTCTGTAATGCGCTGCGCATAGGCAATCAACGCGTCGATATGAGCTTCCAGCACCGGCAATCCCCAGCGTTCGACCAGTTCCTGCATGCGACGAGCCGCCGTACGATTGGCGGCAACCTGGGCCGCGAGATCGCCTCGACGCTCATCCGGCGTGCGTACATTGCGCAGCACCAGCCTGAGCAGCGGCTGATTGGGCTGACCCGCTTCCCACAGCTTGACCGGCGGAATGATAACCCCTTCCTGGTAAACTTCGGTGGCGAGCGGCATTGAACCCGGTGACATGCCTCCCACATCAGAATGGTGAGCGCGATTGGCCGCGAAACCGACCAGGCGTGATTCTTCCTCAATCTGAACGTAGATGGGCGCAATCAGCGTGATATCGGGCAGGTGCGAGCCGCCAAGATAGGGATCATTGAGCGCGATAATATCGCCAGGAGCAAAAGCGTCAAAGGTGGCGAGCGCGGCAGCGACGGAGTCAGGCATCGCGCCAAGATGTACGGGGATATGCGCGGCCTGGGCAACCATACGCCCCTGAGCATCGAAGAGCGCGCAGGAGAAATCGCGCCGCTCTTTGATATTGGGCGAATAGCTGCTGCGCGTCAAGACCACGCCCATCTCTTCGGCAATCGCGGTCAGCGAGCTGCGAAAGATTTCCAGGCTGATGGGATCGACCGATACAGTTTCAGGCATGAAACGCTTCCTCCGTTTGCTCTATGATCAGATTGCTCACCCCATCCACCCGCGCCCCCCAGCCAAGCGGTATCACGGTCGTGGTATCGTACTGGCTCACAATAGCCGGCCCTTTGAGCGTGGCCCCGGGAACGAGGGAGGCCCGTTCATAAATCGGCACTTCACAGGCAATGGGGCCGGATGGGCTGGCGAACATAGCGGAGCGCATAAAAGCAGGTTGGGCCGTTGCGCCGCTTACCCTCTCTTTGCGTTCCAGCTCTGGATGCTGCGCCTGCCCACGCGCCTTGAGCCTGACATTGACCACCTGAACGCGCTCAGCGGGATCATTATAGCCAAAACGCTGCTCATGCGCGGCGTGAAAGCTTTCGACCGCCTGCGCGATACTGCCCTCAAACGGGACAACCAGCTCGTACGATTGGCCCATATAGCGCAGGTCCAGGTACCGCTCTATCACGATCTGCTCAGCCGCGATACCTTCTTGCAGCAGATCATTGCGCCCCTGCTGCTCCAACTCGGCCAGAGTAGATACTGCTACCTCTTGCGCCCCTTCAGCGGGAACCATGATCGTGCGCACGTAGTCTTTGAGCGTATCGGCTACCAGCATGCCAAGCGCCGAGAGCACACCCGGAGTTGTGGGGATCAGCACGCGAGGGATACGTAAGGCCGCCGCCAGTTCGCAGGCGTGCAGCGGACCGGCGCCGCCGAATGCGACCAGCGTAAACTCGCGCGGATCGCGACCCCGTTCAACCGAGATGACGCGGATCGCTGCCTCCATATTCGCATTGACCACTCGTACGATACCCAGCGCCGCCTCTTCAGGAGTTGTTCCCAACTGTTCCGCAATCGCGCAGACAGCGTTACGCGCCCGGGTAGCATCAAGCGACATGGTACCGCCCAGGAAGGCTTCAGGGATCAGCCGTCCAAGCACGACATTGGCATCCGTCACGGTCGCCCTGGTGCCCCCATTGCCATAGGCCGCCGGTCCTGGGTTAGCCCCGGCAGAAATCGGACCCACCCGCAAAGCTCCGCCGGTATCGAACCAGGCAATGCTACCCCCTCCCGCGCCGACGGTATGAATATCGATCATGGGCAGCCTGGTGGGGTATCCGCCGATCTTGCCATCGGTCGTCTCGGTCACCTTACCGCTGATCAGCGCCACATCGGTCGAGGTGCCACCGATATCAATCGTGATCGCCTGCGTAAAGCCAGAAGCTTCCGCGACAAAAGCGGCTCCGACGACTCCAGCCGCCGGACCGGAAAGCAGCGTGCGAGCAGCCTCACGCCGCGCCGTTGCGCTAGAAATAGAGCCGCCATTGGATTGCATGATGCGCAACGTCGTCTGCTGAGGAAGCCCCTGCTCCAGCCGCGAGAGATAGCGGTCGATCAGCGGTCCCACATATGCATTGAGCACCACAGTACTTGTGCGCTCGTACTCGCGAAACTCCGGCAATACTTCAGACGATGCCGAGACGTAAAAGCCGGCTGAGCGAGCCGCCGCAGCCACTCTCTGTTCGTGAGCAGGATTGGTAAAGCTAAAGAGCAGCGAGATGGCTACCGCTTCGACCCCTGCATTTTGCAAAGCGGCAATAGCGGTTTTGAGCGATGCTTCGTCAAGCTCAACCATCGCCTCGCCAAGCTCGTTGAGCCGCTCAACAACCTCAACCCGCAGCGCGCGAGGGACCAGGGGTGGAACCTTCTGCACTCTCAAATCATAGAGCTTAGGGCGCGTTTGTCGGCCAATTTCCAGCACATCGCGGAAGCCCGCTGTAGTTATCAGGCCCGTGAGTACGCCCTTGCGCTCAAGTACCGCATTAGTTGCCACGGTCGAGCCATGTACCAGCACATCTAATTCCCCCGCTATCGCCATCTGAGCCAATCCCTGCAAGATCGCGCGTGAGGGGTCGTCGGGGGTCGAAAGCACCTTAATGCATTTCCACTTGACACCTTCGGCTTCGATGGTATACTTCTCCTCAAGAGGGGCAGCGGGGAGTTGGTTGGCTATCTCGACCCGCTTGAGGGTACTGAAATGCAGAAGGACGATATCAGTAAACGTGCCTCCGGTATCAACGCCAACGAGTAGATTTGCCATTGCTGCCTTTTATCCTTTTTCGCTCAGCTCAGCCAACAGGTCAGATAGTGAAATGCCTTGACCAGTTTCTATCTTACCACAGGGATTTGAGGACAAAAAAGCGCCTGGACAGTGCCCAGGCGTTCAGGAAATGGAGCGATTGTATGCTAAGCTATGACTTTATTAGGGGGTGGGATGGGACGTCCCAATTCTTGCGCAACTTGAACCCAGCTTTCAATAGCATCCTGGGCCTGTTGTAAAGCTTCCTCGTAAGTTTTACCATGAGTCATACATCCAGGAAGCTCTGGTACGCTGACAACATAGATATCGTCTCTCTCATCCCATTGGATGATGATTGTATAATGTTTGGTGTCAGTACTCATTAGATCTCTCCAATGCCTTGAGCGCATCTCGAACAAGAATCACTTGATAGCCAATAGTATACGCTCAAAAAGATCATCCCGGGGCCGTGCAGATAAAGCTATCGCCCCCACACGTTCAGCTTCTTGCTTGAGCCATTGCCCGTAGAGCCAGCTTACGCGTGCGCGCTTCTCCTGGATGCCCTCCTCAGGTTCACGCTGCAAAAAATTTTGACGCAATTGCTCTTCGCTCTCTTCATAGAGGAAAACCGCTCGCACCAGGCCGGCAAAGGAGGGTGCAGTCGCCACTGCCGGGAGGATGAAATCACCTTCCAGCACAACCGGAGCCTGACTCTCAATATGATTGGCAATCACCGCCTCCAACGCTGGCGCCATCACCTGACCAACGGCAATCGTGTGCTCGAGTATCTCCTCCGCCGACTGGTTGGCCGCTTCTGGATGGGTGCGCCAGTAGTGTAAAACAGGCTGCTCGGCAGGAGTGGTCATGCATTCGAGGATCACCTGGAAATCATCGACCTCCGTGATGCCAATCCTGAAATGATGGGCTAAGCGGTAGCTGACGCTGGTTTTACCGGTGCCGGATGCGCCACCAAGCAGAAGGACCTGCCATGAGCGTTGAGCAATATCATTATTTATAATTGTTTTCCTCGCTTTCAAAAGGCTATCCCGCCAACTGGAAACGTTCGGCAATGTCCTTGAGCTGCGGCTCGTTATGCCACTGCGCGGGCGTCTCTTGTCGGAAGATCGTCACAGCCTCCTGAAACCGCTTCTGGCTCTTCAGGGCGATGGCCCCGGTAAGACCTTCTTCGAGGCAACGCGCGTATTCCTCTAGATTATTTGACAGAATAGCGGCCTGCCCCTGATGATTCGTGATTTCCAGGCGAATGCGTTCAGGTAAAGCACTCATGGACTGGTAGCCAGTCAAGCGGCCCTCAAATAATTTCCCGCCAAACGTATTGAATGCTTTGTCCCCTTTGCCCTGGCTCAAATAGGTCAACCCCTCGTAAAGACCCAGTGATGGGAGGCTAGCATTAACACGCACAATAGGGTCATATCCTGAGTGATCAGGGAAAGTTTCATAGGCGAGTTGAATGTAGAAGTCCGCCTCTTTTGCGCGTCCACAGCGCGCGAGAGCTTCAGCCGCAACCATGTAAACGCGTGCCTGCAACAAGGGTGGAACGTTGCGGCTGTAGAAGAGCATTTCCTGGCTGGTTCTGAGCACGTTTTCATCTTGCTGCGTGTAGCGAAACGCAGTCCCTAGCTCAAACAAAGCGGCTACTAAAATAGAGTTATCGTTGGCTTGTTTGGCATACATAACTGACTGTTGACACAGCGTCACTTTATCCATCAGTTTCAACTGATGCGCAACAAGGATGCTTTGCAGCCTCAAACCTTCGGAAGCCAGGCAGGCGGCTTGAGCATGAGAGGGAGCCAGTTGGAGGAAATGAGGCAGAAAACCGGCAAGCGCCTGCTCGGCCATCTGCAACTGCCCAGTATTGCAGAGTTCCCAACATGTGGCTGTCAGCGTTTCAAAGTGTTGTAGCGTTGCCGCATCCAGGTTTGCCGGTGTAGCAAGCGATGTGCTTAACCGCTCCCACGGCTCAGGGTCAGCAAGGGCTTGAGGAACAACGGTCAACGTACCAGCAGTAGAGAGCAGACCGAGCAAAGCCGCCCGTCGTTGTGGATCAAAGTGTGCCATCGTGATATCTCCTGATGCTAGCGACTGTAAAAGAGACACAACTTGCTCTGGGGTGAACTGGATAGGAGGCAAGGATGTATCTTCCTTTGCCTCTAACGTAGCCTCCCCATCACGAGAGAATGTTTTAGAGCTGTTTCGCTGGGCTAAGCCCTCCTGCTGATACTCCAACTTGACCAACCCGAGCTGTTCCGGTGTCTTGTCAAGACAGGCGCACAACCGTTGGATGTTATCGATTCTCAGCGATTTCCCCTGTTCGGCTCGTGCCACTGTGGCGATGCCAATACCGGCGAAATCCGCTAACTGTTGTTGGCTCCATCCCTTGCGCAGCCTTGCGCCGCGTAACAACGTGTTCTTCATCTTTGCCCTCTCACCTGCGCCATGTCATCTCCTCCATTACCCATAACCAGAAAGATGTTCCAGCTTCTCTAGCGGTATTATAACATAGTTCACCCCTCATAAACCCGTCTCTTGTGAGGGATACGAGAGCAATTTCCCGGCACCGTTCCTCCAGAGAGCGATGAAAGCCAGCAGCATCCCCTGAACTATGCAAAAAACCGTCAAAAGTGATGGATGAGTGATGGATCGCAATGAGGAGGGCATGATCATGCCCTCCTCGAAAACTTGCCAGGCTCAGGGTTGCCCGCGAATGGGCGAGAAGAGCGTCCAAAGAAATGCGAGGAACATGCCACTGCAAGCCAGGATGAAGGTCAGGCGCAGACCTAGAGCCTGACCGAGGACGCCCCCTATCAACGCGCCGAGAGGGAGGGTACCTTCGCCAATGAACTGCATGCAGGCTCCAACGCGGCCCAGCAGTTCGTTGGGCGTAATCTGCTGGCGCAAGCTCTGCGTGTTCACGTTGAAGAGGGTATTCGAGAGCCCGAACAGCAACGCGCCAGCAATAATAACCGCCATCGTCACCAGGGGAGGCCCGCCCGCCAACGGGATGAGCAGCCAGCCCAGAGCTAACGTAAAAGCGGAGAAAAGGATGGTACGCCCGAGGCCGATTTTGCGGGTAATCCACGAGTCGAAAAGCGAGCCCACCAGGGCGCTACTACTGGCGATGCTAAACATGATGCCAAAGAAGAAGGCGCCGAGGTGGAGAACCTGCACAATATAGAGAACGCGCACAACATCCATGATGCCACCGAAGAAGTTCAGCGTCGCGTCACAGGCTGCGATAGGACGAAGAAGCGGATTTTGCACGAGGATGAGCAGCCCCTCGCTCAGGTCGCGCCAGAAGTGGGGCCGTTCCTTGCGCTCAGGGCGCGGCTCCTGCACGCGAATCATACAAAGGGAGCAGGCAGAGACGAGAAACGAGAAGGCATCGGCAAGAATGGCTAGAGGGGCTGTCACAAGCTGGATCAGCCAGCCAGCCAGGGCCGGTCCGGCGATCTGTGCCAGCAAATTGCTCGATTCCAGCTTGCTATTGCCATCGATAAGCTGCTTGCGATCCACCAGGGAGGGCAAGAAAGCGCCATAGGCAACGTTAAAAAAGAGCGTCAGAGTGCCAACCAGGAAGGCGATAACGTAGAGATACTCGATCCGCAACAGACCAAGAAAGACCATCAGCGGGATGGAGCCAAGTAACAGCGCGCGACCGATATCTGTGACTATCAACAGGGCACGACGCGGCCAGCGATCAACCCAGACGCCCGCGAACAGGCCAATCAGTAGCGATGGCAGGAACTCCGCCAGCACGAGAAAGCTCATCTGAGCCGTGGTAACGTGCAAAACCAGAATAGCGGTAAAGGGGATCGCCAGGAACGTAATCTGCGAACCAAACAAGGAAATGGTCGAACCGGCCCACAGCTTCAAGAAATCAGAATGACGCCAGAGCGAAGATGTTATGTTCGTCATAAGTAATATTACCTCGTAGAGACGCGATGGAATCGCGTCCGCTTCAGCGCCCGTCCTGGTAACACAAAACAGGCATGTCACAAAACAAGAGGAAAGTCATGCCGCATGCCTGGTAGAAGACTCAGAGAAATGGGATAAGACGGTGAATGTGCCAGGGGGAAAAATGGCGCGAACAGATAAGCAGAGAGTAAAACAGGCAAGCGAGTCTGAGCTCCCTCTAGCAAAGGTATCCGAACGGCGCCATTTTTCGCCGCATAAGCAATGCGCCAGGCTTATGCGGCGGAGCCATCAAAGATGATATACGCGTGAGAGAATAATCGTGTGTGCATGAGCTGATGTTACTGCGGTTACGACTACATTGTCAACTTCCTTGAGCAGTAACGCCTGCCTCGTCTCTTTGAAAAAGTGCGGGTACTGCCCTTTTGGACAGTTGACAAGTCCTCTACGGAGGCGGATACTACAACACAAGAGGGATTGCTCCGATACAATAGAGGAATCATTTGAGATGAGCAGAGATAAGCTGATTTTTAACCAGACAACAGGCATGACGTGCTTGTTGCCAAAGGACATTTAGATGACGATTGAAAAAGATTTTTTCCGGCAGGTAATGGGCCACTTTGCTACCGGAGTTACTGTTGTCACCACGAACAGCCAGGGAACATTGGGAGGGTTGACGGTCAATGCATTCTGCTCGGTCTCTCTCAACCCGCCGCTGATCCTGGTCTGTGTGGACCTGACAAGCAATACATTGCCACTTATTCGCGAGAGTCAGACCTTTGTCGTCAACATGCTTACCAATCAACAAGAGGAGCTTTCTCGCTGCTTCGCGACCCATAGCCAGGAACGTTTTGAATACTTTTGCCATGCTCCTTACCACACTGCCGCGACAGGCTCTCCGGTGCTTGCTGATGCTCTCGCCTTCATCGACGCGCGCGTGGTGGCAGAATATCCAGGGGGCGACCATGTGATTTTTATCGGACAGATCGAAGCGTTAGGATATGCAGGCAAGGTTATTTTCGCTGATGAAGCAGGGGAAGCACGCAGCACCTTACCCGAACTAGAAGCAATGCCCGGGGAAGAGGAAAAAGCGCCCCTCGTTTACTATCGTGGGCAATACCGCCACCTGACGAGTCTGTACCGGAAGCCGAGCTTGCCATCCTATGACGAAACACATACACGCTCAAGAAGTTGATAGGGCAACGGCGCTGGCGCGCTTACAACAACGTATCCTATCATGCCGTCTTTGCCAGGAGCATGGATATATCCCCATAGCCCACCCAATCGTGAGCGGGCGAGCAAGCGACCGCATGATTGTAATCGGTCAGGCTCCCGGTCATCGTTCTGTTGCCAGGAACAAGCCATTCAGCGGGCCTGGCGGGCGCATCTTGCAGAAGTGGCTGGAACAGGCCGGCTTTCCGCCTGGTTATCTGCATGAGCATACCTATCTTAGCTCGCTTACGCGCTGTGATCCAGGGAGGAGTGTGCGCAGTAATGGGGATCGGAAGCCCTCGCCCCAAGAGATAGCTCTGTGCAGGCCATTTCTCACAGCGGAACTCAAGCTGCTGCGGCCAAAGGTTGTGCTGCTGGTAGGAACGATGGCGATAGAGGCGTATCTTGGAAAAGCGAAGCTGGAGCAGATGATTGGCACATATCGCGAGCAGGATGGGACGCTTTTTCTCCCCCTCCCCCATCCATCCGGCGTCAGCCGCTGGTTGAATGATCCGGCGCACCAAAAGCTGCTGCAAGAGGCGCTGGCTGTTTTAGCGCAATGGCGTCAGATATATGCGTTATAAATACACCTGTTTCATCTCACCTCTTGCAGCAGTGACTAGAGCCACGACAGCTGATCGCCAGAGCGGATCGGCGGTAACCAGATCGAACATGCTTTTTTGAAGCTATAAGCCGTGTTTTGTATACTGTCCATATCAGGCCAGACCCCTTCTTCGAGCTTCCCAGGCGGCTCGCTTGACAAACACTATCCCGGCTCGTATACTTAAATTGACCGGTTACCCAGTAAAAAGGGGGTCTGGCATAGAGGTGCATTTATGTATCGGGAGGATACATGCCAAAAATCGTCGATGAGCAGATGCGTGAGGCGACCCGTCAGCGCATTATGCGGGTGGCGGCCCGCGAGTTTGCGCGCCTGGGGTTTGACCAGGCCAATATTAACATCATCGCTGAACAGGCCGAGATCGGGAAGGGCACCATTTACCTCTATTTTGAGAATAAGCGCGACCTGTTCCTGGCGATGCTCCGGTTTATCGCCCAGGCGCAACTGACGGTGATCCGCGCCTCGCTGGCTCCTGAGGGAACGCTGCGGGAGCGGCTGGAGCGGCTCTTTCTGGCCTTCGTTCGTCTGGCTGAAGAGGAAAGCGACACATTCCATGTTTATATGAGCGCGCTCTATGGCGTTAACCGAGCATTTCAGGCTGAGGCGACAAAATTGCTGCGAGACTATGTAGCAGTGATTGCTCTGATGCTGGAACAGAGCCAGGCGCGAGGAGAGAGTCACTGCCCCGACGTCGAGGCTGTAGCCTTGATGGTTCTCTCATTGACGGAATCGTATGTGCTTTCTGCACGCGTGCTGGGACAATCCGAACACCGACTCGTTCAGCAGGCAGGGCTGGTTGCTGATATGATTCTTCACGGCATTAGCTCCGAGTAAAGGCAGCATGAGTATCGCATCTTCTATTTTTGCTTTTATTTTGAATAACCACCCACCCATTATTGAGTGCGATGAGATAACATACCGGAGGAATACTGATGTCATCCACAGGTTTGCCGACATTTTTGCGGCGTCTTTTGCATCTGCGCAGTTCTGGAGCGAGCTTTGAGAGCCCGCGCTACCTGCTCAAGTGGCTGTTGATCAGCGTCGTAATAGGTCTGGTGGCCGGAATAGGTGCGTTGGCTTTCTTTGAGGCCATCGGGCTCTCAACCGACTTTTTCCTGGGATGGCTGGTCGGCTACCTGCCTCCGACGCCGCTTGGTGAAGGAACGCAGGGGATCATATCATTATGGATGGCGCCTCGCGCCTGGCTATTACCGGTCGTCACAGCTATGGGTGGGCTCATTGCAGGCATTATTGTGTTCAGCCTTGCGCCGGAGGCAGAGGGGCATGGGACAGATGCCGCTATTGCAGCATTTCATCAAGGTAAGCCCATTCGCGCACGCATCCCGCTCGTGAAGCTGGTTGCGTCGGCAATTACTATCGGTTCGGGCGGTTCTGGAGGACGCGAAGGCCCCGCTGCCCAGATCAGTGCCGGGTTTGGGTCGCTGCTAGGGAGCCTCCTGAAGCTGAACATACAGGATCGGCGTATCGCTATTGCTACCGGCATCGGGGCAGGGATCGGGGCCATCTTTCGCGCACCGCTTGGCGGAGCAGTGCTGGCAGCCGAAATTCTCTATAAGCACGATCTGGAGGTGGAAGCCATCATCCCTGCGTTAATTGCCTCCATCGTGGGATATAGTATTTTCGGCGCGTGGATAGGGTGGACCCCGATTTTCACGATAGCGGGAAGTCTCGCATTTACCTCGCCTCCGCAGCTCCTCTATTATGTGGTAATCGGCCTGCTGTGCGGGTTAATCGGCCTGCTATACGCGAGGGGCTTTTATGGACTCACGCATTGCTTTCACCGCCTGCCTCTTCCTCGCTGGCTGAAGCCCGCTATTGGAGGGCTGCTTGTGGGGCTGATTGGGCTGGCGTTACCACAGGCGTTAGGAATGGGATACGGCTGGGTGCAGGTCAGTATGGGGCCAGGGCTGCTCTCCTTGCCATTGTGGGTGATCCTACTACTGCCATTCGCCAAAATTCTCACCACCGGCCTGTCCATCGGCTCTGGTGGCTCCGGTGGCATTTTCGGCCCTGGTATGGTGATTGGAGCGATGGTTGGGGCCACACTCTGGCGCATCAGTTATCATCTGCTCCCCGGTATACCCAACAGCCCCGCCCCTTTTGTGATTGTGGGCATGATGGCGCTCTTTGGCAGCATTGCTCACGCTCCGCTGGCGGTGATGCTTATGGTGGCTGAGATGACGGGAAACCTGTCGATGCTGGCTCCCGCCATGATTGCCGTGGGCATCTCCTCGATCATTGTAGGAAATCAGACAATTTACACCAGCCAGGTCGGCTCACGCGCTGACTCGCCTGCTCATCGGCTTCAGTTCTCGTTCCCGCTCCTATCGACTCTGGTGGTCCGCCAGGCCATGTCACCATCGCCGTTAACCCTTGCGCCACAGCAATCGGTGGCCGAAGCCGAGCGCCTCCTTGCTGAACGAGTCGTGGGAGGGACGAGCGTACTCGATGCGCAAGGCAACCTGCTGGGCGTGCTAACTCTCGCAGACATCAGGAAGGTCCCCCCCGAGGAGCGAGCGCACCGCAGCATCGAAGAGGCGATGAACCGCGATGTACAGGCAGCCCACCTCGACGATACATTGGATGTGACGCTGGAGCAATTGACCAGCCATCGCATCGGCTGGATGCCTGTGGTAGAGATTGAGCTGGCAACGGAGAGCAGGCGATTAGTCGGTCGTATCTCAACCCAGGAGATCGTGCGTGCCTACCGCGAGACGCTGGCAAAGGGCTCGCGACGCATGCGCGGTCTTGTTGAGGGGACGGCAATGCTTGAAACGGAGATCAAGCCCGATATGTGGCTCGCCGGTCGTCGGCTGCGAGAATCCCACCTGCCAGCAGAGAGCCTGGTGGTCTCGATCCGTCGCCAAAACGAACTGCTCTTCCCGCGTGGGAGTACCACCATCGAAGCAGGTGATCTGGTAACCTTCCTGGTAAGCCCGAACGGTGAGGAGCGTTTACGAGCATACCTGGCAAAGCGGGCAGCAGGAGCGGACCAGGCCCTGTCTGAGCAACCAATGGATCTGGAACCCCTGAAGTAAATGAGAGCGTATTTGGCAATTCCTGGACTCACTATCATATCCTTTTTTTGAGGGGACAAGGCTGGACAAAGCGCCCTTGACTTTTCCAGCAACAGCGTGGTATGCTTCTACTGAACAAAGTTCGATTTTAAAACAATTGATTGTCTGTGGGATCATGGGTATCAAGCAACGACGGGAACGAGAAAAACAGGAAGTCCGACAGGGTATCCTCACTGCCGCGCGTGAGATTGCGCAGCAAGAGGGATGGCAGGCCGTCACCATTCGCAAAGTGGCTGAACGCATAGAATATAGCCCCTCAATGATCTATGAGTACTTTGCGAGCAAGGAGGCTATGCTGCTCGAACTGCACCTTGAAGGTCTTCGCCTCCTTACTTTATCCCTCAAAACAGCAAGGGGGTCCACTGAGGATTATGAGGAGCGGGTCATCAGCATGGCCGAGGCATATTGGGAGTTCGCGATGCACCATCCCGAACTCTATCAGGTGATGCACGGCCTGAATGGCGTTCCGCTCGATTGCAGTGAGGAAGCAGCGATTGTGCATGAGGCGTTTGACACAACGGTTGACGCCCTCAATGAATGGGCTCAAAGCCGGTGTATCGAGCTTCCTGATGTGAGAGACGCGGTAGAGATTTTTCGGGCGTTTCTCCACGGCCTGGTCTGTCTCAAGATGGAACATCGTATGCGTGGCGATGAAGCCCGGGTTCGGCGTCTGGTGCGTCGTGGCATCCATGATCTACTCACCTCCTGGAGTCTGTCTACCAAAGACTGATCTTCTCTCTTTTGTTGTCTACCGCACAAGGAAGGAATATTTTTCTAAAAAGTGGACATTCACATCTATGGATGTCTATGATTTATTCGTGTATCTGTCCCGATTGAACGAGGAAACCTTGCCGTTTTCCTTATTCGACCACACCTCACCAAAGGAGCAAGTTCATGGATTTTAGCCTCAACGACGAACAAAAAATGGTTCAGCAGACTGTTCGTGACTTCGTGAACAGAGAATTGATCCCACTGGAGGGCGATGTCCTGCGTAACGAACGCGAGGGACGCCCAGGACTCACACGCGAGAAGGTGCGCGAACTCCAGCAGAAGGCCAAAGCGATGGGCTTCTGGGGCATCAATACCCCTGAAGAATACGGAGGAGCTAATCTCGGTCCGATCATGGGTGCGATCACGGCGATGGAGATGGCACGCACGTTTGTGCCGTTCAACTTCGGCGGCAACGCCGATAATATCCTCTATCGTTGTAACGAGGAGCAGAAGAAGCGTTATCTGATCCCAACGATCAACGGTGAACGCCGCTCTTGCTTTGCCCTGACCGAGCCGGGCGCAGGGTCGGACGCCGCGAATATTAAAATGCGCGCGGTCAAAGATGGCGACGATTATATCCTGAACGGCGAGAAGATCTTTATCACCAACGGCAACGAAGCCGATTTCGCAATGGTTTTTGCGGTAACCGAGCCAGAGAAGGGCGGGCACGGCGGCGTGACCTGTTTCCTGGTAGACCGCGAGATGGGCTGGACATCGAGCTATATTCCAACGATGGGTGACTGGGGTCCGGCTTCACTCTATTTCGAGAATGTGCGCGTGCCCGCGTCGAATATTCTGGGCGAACCCGGCAGGGGCTTCGAGCTGGGCATGCAGTGGATCGGCGCCGGGCGCTGGCGCATCCCAGCCGGCGCGGTGGGCATGGCTGATCGAGCCCTGCAAATGGGCATTGATTACGCCAAGCAGCGCGTCTCTATGGGTCATCCCATCGCCGAATACCAGGCCATTCAATGGATGATCGCCGATTCGTACGTGGAGATCGAGTCCACGCGCTGGCTGGTGCTCTACGCGGCCTGGCAAGCGGAGAACGGCAAGGATGCGCGCCACGCCTCTTCGGTGGCTAAACTGCATGGCGCGAACATGGCTAATCATGTAATCGATAAAGTTTTGCAGATCCACGGTGGCATGGGCTACACCAAAGAGCTCCCCATTGAGCGCTGGTATCGCCTGGTGCGCCTCTATCGCATCTTCGAGGGTACTGACGAGATACAGCGTTATATCATTTCGCGCAACCTGTTGAAAGGGCACGTCAAGGTTGGGGAGACGCTCTGATGGGTTCCGCAGCAAAAGCAGCTATCGTGGGAGTGGCCGAGTCCGATCTCGGTCGCACCCCGGATAAAACGGTATTGCAACTGCAACGTCAAGCGGCCCTGGCGGCGCTCGATGACGCCGGACTGCAATTGAGCGATGTGGATGCGCTCTTTTGTGCCGGAAACTGGGCCTGGTCCCCTAATCTCATGCTCGCGGAATATCTCGGGATCAGGCCGAGCTATACCGACGGTACCAACATTGGCGGGTCCTCGTTCGAGGCCCACGTCGGACACGCGGTCGCCGGTATCGAGGCCGGACTATTTGATGTGGCCCTGATTACCTATGGCAGCACGCAGCGTTCAGACCGCTCGCGCAATCGCGGGTCAAACGCTATCAGGCTCACCGACCAGTATGAGGCCCCTTTCGGTCTGCCCACTCCGGTGGGGGCATACGCGCTGGCGGCGATGCGCCATATGTACGACTACGGCACGACGAGCGAGCAACTGGCAGAGGTGGCGGTCGCGACGCGTAAATGGGCCGCGCTGAACGAGAAGGCATTTATGCGTGATCCGATCACCATCGAGGACGTGCTCAACTCACGCTGGATCGCCGAACCCCTGCACCTGCTGGATTGCTGCCTGGTTACCGATGGCGGTGGAGCAGTTGTTGTCGCTTCTGCCGAGCGCGCGAGAAATATGCGTAAAGCCCCGGTCTGGGTACTTGGGCATGGCGAGGCGCACACGCACAATTCGATTGCGAACATGCCCGATCTGGCGACTCACCAGGCGGCCATCGCTTCAGGTCAGGCTGCGTTCACTATGGCCGGCCTTACGCCCGCCGATATTGATGTCAGCGAAATTTACGACTCGTTCACGATTACGGTGCTTCTCACGCTGGAGGCGCTGGGCTTCTGTGGGCGTGGCGAAGGGGGTGGGTTCGTGAGCGGGCAGCGTACAGCTCCGGGCGGCCCATTTCCGCTCAATACCAATGGCGGAGGACTCTCCTACTGCCATCCAGGAATGTACGGGATCTTTTTACTGATCGAGGCCACACGGCAGCTACGCGGCGAATGCGGCCCGCGCCAGGTGCAGGGAGCGCGCGTCGCGCTTGCTCACGGCACTGGCGGCGTTCTCTCGTCGGCGGCCACGGTTATTCTTGGAAAGGACTGATGCCTTTGGCGACACAATTTCCCGCCATTCAGCAGGATAGCGATTCACGGCCCTATTGGGAGGGACTTTCGCAGGGCGAACTGCGTATCCAACGCTGTGACACCTGCTCGCGCGCTATCTTTTACCCGCGCTCGCTCTGTCCGCATTGCTCCTCAGAGAAGCTCTCATGGATCGTCACGACGGGCAAGGGCACGCTCTACTCGTACACCGTAGCGCATCAGGCGTTCGGGATCTTCGCCCAGGAAGCTCCTTACGTCGTTGCGCTGGTTGAACTGGAGGAAGGCGTTCGCATGATGTCACGCATCATCGACGCCCCCCGCGAGCGCATCGCGATAGGCAAAGCTGTGCAGGTGACATTTGAGAAATTCGGAGAGGATCTGACGCTCCCCTATTTCCGCCTGCTCGAATAACGTCTCTTACGAACTCGTTCAGGTTTGATGGGTTGCTTCAGCGTTGCTTGCCGAAACAGCTCAGAATCATTATCCTCAGACACTGAAAACTGCTGCTCGAACAATTCGAGCAGCTTCTCGTGTCTGGTAAAATAGGGAGCTGCGAAGATATCTGGAAACGATAACCCAGCCGGAGACGCGGCAGCGGAATATGTGCCAATGACTGAAGAACAACTTCAAGCCATCCATACCAGCGAGGTAGTGCCGTGGAACGGACCTATCTTGCTTGTTGAGTACGACCCTGAGTGGCCCCGGCTCTTCGAGCGCGAAGCCGCACGAATTCGGGCCGCGCTGGGCGAACGCGTACTCCTGCTTGAACATGTCGGCTCGACCTCCGTGCCAGGACTCGCCGCCAAACCGCGCATTGATATAGTGCTTGCCGTGGCCGACTCATCGGACGAGCCAGCTTATGTCACGCCGTTAGAAGTGGCAGGTTATGTGCTGCACCTTCGCGAGCCAGACTGGTTCCAGCATCGTTTATTCAAGGGGCCAGATACGGCTGTCAACCTCCATGTCTTCACGCAGGGCTGTTCAGAAATAGACCGCATGCTGCTCTTCCGCGACTGGCTGCGCCGCAACGAAGCTGATCGCCAGCTCTACGAGCGCACCAAAAAGGGGCTGGCCCGCCAGAACTGGAAATACACCCAGAACTACGCCGACGCTAAAACCAGCGTGGTGCGGGAGATTATAGCGCGGGCGCAACAGGACGGATGACGCTTTTTTTGGCTTCTCACCACCAGTCAGGGCGGCTCCCACCTTGTTTTTCGGCAAGGGGGATGTGTCCGTTACCGGTCACAGCTAAATAAACACGCGTGTATTACACGTACGTGCGGTAACGGCAATCTTACCAGGGATAGGTCACGAGGGAAAAATCAAGCAGCTAGGCGAGAGTAGCGGTGGTCTGCGTATCGCAGGTTTCCAGGAAATTGCCATGAGAATCGTAGCTGCTGCCTGATCCTGAAGAGGTATACGTGGTGGATGAGGTCACTTGCCCCGTCTGGGTGACCTGGACAAAAGCACTCAACTGCCCATTCACTATTATGAGTTCAGTAAAGTCGTAGTCAAAGGTCGTGGCACCGGTCGGGATCCACGCACCGCCTCCCTCATATGGGGAAATACTGACGACGGCTCCGCTCGCATTCATCTCGAGCTGTCCCGACTCCGTTTGTCCCTTGAAGGAGCAATCCAGAAAGTAAACTTGAATATTCCATATGCCAACAGGATTCGCCAGGGTTTGTGCCTGCATCGACGTGGCATGGGCAATGCGGCCAGCTCCTCCGAGCACCAGACCAAGCAGAGCCATGATACAAGCCAGCAGCGTAAGTCGTAACAGGAGCTTCTTTCCAAATGGACGCAAAAGATGAACCATGTTCTTTTTCCTCTCTTTAAGTGGGGGTTTTCTCTTCTGGACAAGAAGAGCTTGTGTGTACACGATCATACAAATGCACAACCTAAGAGGGACGCACAACAAAACAATGTCAACAGGCCCACAGATGCGATGTTCACCAAAAAGCACGACGCACCATATAACTATCAAAATCGTGCTCGCATGGCTGTGTTAATGCGACAAGTATAAAGCGGTAGTAACCGCCTAAGGGAAACGGGTAAACAGAGCCTTTCTCGCTAAAGCGTAAACGTAGAGTATAACGATAGTTATAGGTACGTCGTATCTTTTCGGCTTTGCGCGCCGTGGGCCAACCGGGAAGGTGTGCAGGCATGGAAAGAAGGATGAGCAGAACCGCGAAAAAGAGCCGGGAGCGATTCCTTGCCTGCTAGTGTAGACGAAGTACGTCCCCCTTCTCTTTTTGCTTCCCCGACACTAAATGCCTTGCAGGGGATAGCATCTTCAGAGAATGCGAGGAACGAAAGGTACAGAAGTAGTATAATACAGGAATACAGGTTATTGTCAAGTACCCCCCCAAAAGGGGGGGTAAGGGCTCGATGAGATTCATCTCAACTTTAGTAGCGATTTGTTTAGTACAAGCCGCTCAGAAATTCGTTGATAGCTGCATTTACCGCTGCGGGCTCTTCTGCACTCGATGTATGGCCTGCACCTGGGATAGTAACGAGCCGTGAGCCTGGGATACGTTCGTGCATGCGCTCAGATTTGGCCGGAACTGTGGCAACGTCCTGGTCTCCGACGATGATTAGCGTGGGGACGCGGATCTTCTCAATCTCATCGTAAACACCTTTGCGCGTCAGGACGCCATTGAGCGCGCGACTGATGCCGACGCGATGATTGCTTTTCAAACGCTCGCGCCATACCTGGCGCTCGGCTGCGCGAGCCGGATCGGTCAGGAACTTCTGCCCGAACATGACCGGCATGACCTGGTTCACTACCAGAGCGGGGCCAAGCCAGCGCGTCACAAAGCCAAGCAGCTTGTACTTGGAAATATTTTCGGCAGGCTCGGGATCGGCAGAGGTTTCCAGCAGCATTAACGATTTCAGCAGTTCTGGCCGACGAGCCGCCAGGCGCATCCCAATGAAGCCGCCCATTGAGAGGCCGACAAAGTGGCAGGGGGGACAGTTGAGAGCCTCAATGAGGGCTGCCGCATCCTCGTAAAGCGTCTCCATATCATAGCCATCGGGTGTGACCTCGCTCCGTCCCTGACCACGATGATCGAAGGCGACGCACCGATAGTGCTCCTTGAGCGCGGCCACCTGGTCATCAAACATGCGGCAGCTCCACAGCAAGCCATGAGCAAAAACGATGGTTTCGGGGCCGGAACCCTGCTCCTCGTAATAGAGATTGGCACCATTGACACGAATTGTTGGCATCGACATCCTCCTTGTCGCCGTATGGACCTGATTATGCAGATGAAGCAATACTATGGGATCATGCCGCCCTGTAGGGACCCGATTGATCGCGTCCGATTTATCGCTCCACCTCGCCTAAGGCGGTGCTGAAGCAGACGCGCTCAAGCTCGTCGCCACGGAACAGGTATGACTGGCATCATCGCTTCGTGCTCCTGATCGCTTCCTAATAAGCGTTGGCTGACGGAATATCAAATTACCCCTGTTAAGAAATAAGATGAGAGGCTACTATCAGTGTAGTGCAGAGGAGCAGAAAAGGCGAGAACAGCAGGACTTATGTGCAAGCCAGGTGATATTCAAGCAGAGAACAGATCAAGAGCTGCTGCAAGGACCTCTTCCGGCGCAATAGCAGCCACGACTGAGGCATGGTGCTCACAGGTTCTCAGACTGCGATCCGTGCCGCAGATAGGACAGACAACGTTCCAGGAGATGACCGGGCGATGGCGCGTCCGTGTAATCGGCGCCACGTTAGGGAAATTGAAGCACCAGTAGATGCCCACAGTAGCCGTTCCCACCGCCGCAGCCAGATGAAGCGGACCGGAGTCATTGGAGATCACCAGCTTGCAACGACTGAGTAAACCCGCGAGGCCGCCGAGCGAGAGGCAATCACAGACGTTCTGTGCTTCGGTCTGCATGCTCTCAACGACAGTTTTTGCGAGCCCTCGTTCTTCTCCGGTCCCTGTAACTACGATCTGGACGCCAGCTTTCGCCAGGGCGTCGCCCACAACGGCAAACTTTTCAGGCGGCCAGCGCCGTTGGGGATCGCCCGCCCCAGGATGCAGGGCTACAACAGGCTTGCTGGTTTCAGGCACAACCCTCTGTGCCTCAAGCAAGTCCTCCTTGACGAGCGAGAGGCGCGGCTCCAACAGGGTTGTTGCTGCCCCCACTAAAGCAACAACTTCAAGGTAACGCAACACTTCATGCTGGAAGTAGATGTATGGCATCCAGCGATCAAGCGCAACGGCATCCGGCGTCTTTAGCCCGACAGTCATTCTCGCTCCCAGACGGAGAAGGAAAGGATTCGAGTAGCGCCCGCCGCCATGCATCTGAATGGCAAGATCAAACCGCTCTCGCCTCATCGCCGCGAAAAAAACCTCCAGTTCAGCCGCATCCTCCTCAGTTCCTGGCGACGCGCTCACCCCCTCGCAAGGTGGGATCACCACGGCGCGATCAATCGGTCCTGGCCTCTCCGCAAGAAAGCTGGCATGCCACTTCAGGGCAAGCAGCACAATTTCGGCCTGAGGATAGGCGGCCCGCAAGGCATGTAGCGCGGGCAGAGCAAAAATAAAGTCCCCGAGCGCATTCGCTCGCACGACCGCGATCTTATACACATCTGGCACCTTCACATAAGCAGCTTGAAACATACTCTCTCGTTCTCCTTCAAGAGGCAATATTTTTTTAGCCATTTACCTATAAACACTTTTATAGCTGTTTGATTGTTTCAATCGCTATACGTTATATCAGTGGGTATGCTATAACTGCGTCACATGCAAAGGGAAAGGATTCTTCACCTATATGAATTTCTGTACGCCCTCCGGCCTTAGCAGCCTGGGGACATCGCTCGGGCTTTCGCAAACAACGGGCTACACGCCTTATCTCCCATTGCTGGCTCTGATTGTTGCAACCAGGTGGTTCCATTTCTGCCAGCTTAATTCTTCTCTCAGCTTTATCACAGCAGACTGGTTTCTCCTGCTGGTAGCAATCCTCACGGCAATCGATCTGATCGTCGATCTTATTCCAGGGGTCAGCACCGGCTGGCATGGAGTTCATACGGCTATTACGCCGTTTATCGGCGGTCTGGTGGCGGCAGCGACCGCGCCGAACATCGCGCTGCCGGGCGTGAGCTTACCCACGGGTATGATCCCGCATATGGCCTTCATTTCCGCCATCAGCAGCCACTCTTTTTTGAGCGCAACATCCGCTATTATCATGTTTATCGTCGGCTTCTCGCTATCCGGCCTTGTTCATGTTCATCGCTTCGGCGGGCGCGCCGTCGCCAACGTTGGACACGTTTTCACGCTGGGCCTTTCAAACGTCATCATCAGCGTCTTTGAAGACATTGCCGCCGTTATCAGCATCATCCTCTCGTTCTTCGCTCCGGCGGTGATGCTAGTCGTTGTAATCATCGTCGTCCTATTCCTCTTTTTTACGTTTAAGTTTATCAGGCGCGGCTGGCGCTTTTTGCGAGGTGGAGCGCGGGCGTAGAGAGTGAGATATCAGTTAGCTTATGGTAGCAAAAATCTTTTTATCCAGTAAACATTTTTTATCAGCGGCTGCTGGCCCATCCGAGGCAATAGCAATCGGTACATTCAGTTCAGCTTCCAACAGTTTGAGATACGCAAGTTGTCTTTCCGCAGAGTGCGGGCAGCCAGGCAGAGTTGCGAGCGTTTGATAGTGCGGTATACAGAACCATAGACGCTTAGTAAGCTGCTCTTGATGGGCAAGATCGGCAGGGCTGTGGACAATGATGGATTTGATGTGATCAGCAACATACTCGAAATAGCCAGGAAGATCATCGGGTGTCCTTTGATAGCGGTAAGCAGTGCAAATTTGCGGGGAAGGGATGGCTGACAGGCAATCAAGATGGGTGAGAGCGAGATAGTCGAGGTGACCAACAATGTTGAGGGCGTAGCGGGTGGCAACGAGGTCGAAGTAGCCGACGCGGAAGGTACGCTGCCAGTCGTTCCAGGCATTGTGCTGATCGGGGAGCACAGAGGTCAGCGCAGCATCTTCGGTGGGGAAGGGACCAGGGCCGTGACGAGTGGCATAGGAACGAACGACGCCGAGTTTGATGGTATCGCCGCTATAGTCATGCTCGCGCAAAATAGCTTCAGCATTGGCGAAGGTAGTGGTGCTCCAGGTGGTGTAGGGAGCGAACCCATAGTTTTCATCGAGTAGGACACCCTGCGCTCCTTCAAAGAGCGCAACGCCTGGTTGGGCCAAGAGGCTGCCAATACGCGCATCATCGATGATAGCAACACGCTGCGCGAAGTAATGGTAAACGTCAGCACAGTCAGTAATTACGTCGGCACGGGTGAAGGCCGCAAGTTCCTGCTTGACGGCGTCAGCATCTGGCAAAGAAGAGCGGATCTCGTCCAGTTCGCTGCGCTTAATCTCGTAGAGAGAATGCAGCTTTCTGAGAATGACCATTCGATCCTGTAAATCACCGGCAAAAAGTTGAGCATCGCCATAAGCAAGCGAATCGGCCATGCACTCGCCAACTCCCTCGCCACAGCTTCCATGACGCTCGCCAGCCCGAGCAAGTTCACGCAGACGATTCATGGCTTTGTGCAAGGGCGTAATCACCAGGGCGCGCCGATCTATCAGCGTGCGTTCAAAAGCATCGGCGATGCCAAGCGTAGAGAGATGCCGCTCTTCTTTGAGCATATTGAGCGGATTAATGAGCATAAAACGCGAGAGCAAGGTAGCAGTCCGAGGAAGAAACATGCCGCTGCCAAACTGGGAGAAGGTGTGATGCCGCCCATCAGGCGTTACGACGTTGTGGGCCGCCTGTGGACCACCGTTATAGCGTACAACCGTGTGAGCGGACAGGCGACGAGTCAGAAAATCGGTAATCGTGCCCTTGCCTGCATCACCAAATCCCAGATCGGCAATCAAAATAGCCTGTTTTTGTTGGCTCATAACCCCTCCTCTGGATACCGGGATGCTGCCGGAACGTTCGCTTCTGGCAGCACCTCACGGATAATAGGTATTAGCGCATCTCCGCTTGACATCTTCGAGTGTGATGGTATACTTCCCCTCAAAGGAGGCGGCAAGAGCTCATAGCCCGCTTGAGGGATTGAAACATTGAAACTTAGAGACGCTCTGTTCTGGGCTTGTCTGGCGCCTCCTGAAGCACGCCCGGCAGGGCGCTGCCGGTAGCAGTAACAACGCTTCTCGCGTTCGCATAGGTCTGCAAGGCACTGGTAGCTGCCGCAATAGCGTCCCGGCTAGCTCCGGCATCGCTCAGATCCTGCGCGCCTTCAGCCAGATTGATGGCTTCCTCGGTAAGTCCGATGATCAGAGCAATCGTTTCGCTCACAGCCCGCTCATCATCAAGGAAAAGAAAATTCTGACCCAGCAGATCACGCCAGAAATTATGAATCCGCTCATCGTTACCATGACTGGCGTTACGCGGAAAGATGAAAAACAGGTGATAACGGCGCTGCACTTCCGTAATGATCTGCCGCAAAGGGATGTTTTCGCGTAATGGATCGCCGAGATGCTTTTCTACCTGCTGCTGATGCACGAAGGGATAGGCCATCTCATCGCCGATCAGGAAGAGGTAACCTTTGCGACCACGTTTCTCCCAGCAATCAATTGAGGTGTGGCGAGCGATGAAGTAGAGCGCCAGTTCATAAGACTCATGCGCAGTACCGCCGCCACCGCCTTCGAGAATGATATTGCGCAGGTTTTCATCCATCTCTACCCCGCTCTCAAATTGTCCGACCTGGAGCGCAATATGGTCGCAGGTGGCATCGCCAAAAGCGCCAAAAAGGATCTGCGGGTCCTGGATATAGCCTCTGTTGAGCAATACATGCATCAGTTCGCCGAGTTTCTCCTGAAAAACACGCGGGATGTGGCCCATAGAGCCAGTCTCGTCAAAAAGTACGCTGATGGCATTGGAACGCGGATGCGTCTCGCTGTCGCGGCTCTCGCGAAACTTGACGCCATAGGGGTTGAGCGTGGGGTGAATGGTCCATGTGCCACTGGACCTGGCAGCGTTGCTATAAGCGAAACTGCTTGTGCCAGCCGCTCTGCGCAGACGCGCCGCCTCCTCATAAGCATCGGTTGACCAGCTTGAACTACCCATAAGTGATTTACCTTTCTTTTTCAAGACATAACAGTGGTTTAGCACTACGGCATAGAAAACTCTTGAAACGTTCTGCGACCCCAGAGACGCTGGATCAGCGCATCAAAGTCAGCCAGTAAGACGCGGGCATCCTGCGGACGCTGGCGAGGATTAGGGAGCGTGCAGCCTTTGAGATGGCTCTGAATTTGCCAGGGAACGCTATCAGGCATGGCTTGCGTGTAGTAATCCCCTCCGAGCAGATCGATCATACAGCGGGCCGCCATAGCAATATCCAGACCGGGCAAAGGAACTTCGCGCGCAAAAACCTCGGCAGGATACCAGTCGCGATAATCGCTACTAATCGCACAGATTGACTCACCAGTCGTTGATGGATCAAGCACGGCATACGACCAGTCGATCAGGATGACGCCATGAAGGCGGGGATGGATCAGAACGTGCGTTGGCAACACAGCGCCGTGCATCACGTTGTTACTATGGGCAAAGCCGAGCGCGACCAGCAGACGACGCCATATCCAGGCCATATGTCTGGGATCAACCCCCTGGAGATAGACCCGACGAACCTCCTTGAGAGAATACAAGCCATCGAGATAGGAGACCACATTGATCTGCCGTAGAGTGCCGGAAGCCTGTTCTTGATAAGTGAAGGAATCAACGAGCTGAGAGACGAAATGGCGCAGGCCAGGATAATCTTTGCTGGCACGCAGGTGAGCAAGAATACGCGCCTCATTGCTCAGCAAGTCATTATCTTCCGGCCTGACAGGAATTTTGAGCAGACATTTGATAGGCGCACCATCAAGCTGCGAAGCGGCAAGATAGAGCGCAGAGATATCGCCACGCGCCAGCAGACGCTCAGCGGCATAGTGACTTTTTTTCGTGCATATGCTGAACGGCACAAATGCTTCGGTTGATGCGGCAGTTCCATACGTGCCACGCTCAATGCGCGTTTGCGCCTGCTCCCAGAAATATACCAGTTTTTTGAAAGCGGCGCCAGCCTGATCAAAATCGGCGCACTCCTGGAAGAGATCAGGATGCACAACCTTCGCCATCTGCCGAAAGAGACGCTTCGCCGCCTCAAGCTGCTCATCCCGCGGACCCACAAGCGCGCCAAACACCTCTTCCGCAGAACCGGCCCGAGCAAGCGAGGCGGAGATGCGCTCCAATTCAGCATTGTGCATGACCATATTCGCGCCTTTCCAATAGTGTTAAATATACACTATCTTATTAGTGTCGAGTATACACTATCAGATTGGGTGTGTCAAGCCTTTCCTCATCAATTTTGTGCTATTGCCCTTGACTTTTGGCGCGATGGGACGATACAATACTGATGAGAGCAAGTATCCCCCCAGGGGGGTGGGTAGATTGCTTTCAGGAAAGTTGTGTCAACAATGTCCCATGTGACAAACGATCCATCCCGCGAAGAGATCGCCAGGCGGCTAGCACGCGTCGCCGGCCACGCCAACAGCCTCAAACGGTTGTGGGCAGAAGGACGCGACTGCGACGAGATGCTCACGCAGATTGCCGCGGTACGTGCCGCGCTCGACCAGGTAGGCAAAGCAATCCTGGAACAACATATTGAGCATTGTGTCGCTAAAGCGGTGAAGCATGGCGAGCCTGATGAGGCTATTCATGATCTCAAAGATGCGTTGGATCGGTTTGTGTAGTTCGTGTGCTGGAGCAGCACACACCAGCAAAAGGAGCAATAGTCCTTATGGACGGTGGCAGTAGTCAACCTCCCAGTTGTTGGGAGGGGATCTACGTCGGTCCGTAGGAAAGATGCAGCGTGACTGATGGTGCTTCATTCCTGATCACCCTCTTACCTCACGGCTCGTTTTTCCTCCTGACCTCGACATGAAAAACGAGTTATGTGAGGTGTGTCCTCTCTGAACCAGAACCTCTTTGGTCAATTGAAAGACGCTCCTCTCAACTCATCGGCATGGCTTTCGCCTGATGGGTATGGTTCTCACCTGCGTAGATCAGACGACCTGATGCTTTGTGACAATTCGCGCACCTCGCTCTGCTGATTCATCACAGCGGCGCGCGGGTTGAGCGTTGCGGCATCGGTCGTACAGGTAATGCTGGGGATCTCACGGCCCGATCAAGCGTCTCGCCCTGCTCAGAATCATGCTCTGTTTCAGAAAGAAGAAAGAGAGGGGGACTCCTATGTTCTTCATTCAGGATTCCGCACTTAAAGAAGAGGTGCGCACGGCCCAACTGGATGCCGCGCACGTCGGTGACATTCATGGCGCCTGGGGCACCATTCACCGCGAGGATACTGCACCGCGCAAAACCTGGCTCGCGCGCCTGCTGACACTGCTCATCATCATGGGACCGGGCCTGGTAACGATGGTCGGCGACAACGACGCTGGCGGCATTGCCACTTACATTCAGGCTGGTCAGAATTATGGCACCAGCCTGCTCTGGACGCTCCTCATCCTGGTTCCGGTTCTCATTGTTAACCAGGAGATGGTTGTACGCCTGGGCGCAGTGACGCGCGTGGGCCACGCACGCCTGATCTTCGAGCGATTCGGCAAGTTCTGGGGAGCTTTCTCGGTGGGGGATCTGTTCCTGCTAAACTTCCTGACCCTGGTCACCGAATTTATCGGCTTTGCGATGGCGCTGCAATACTTTGGGGTCAGCCCCCTCATCTCGGTCCCTCTTGGGATCGTGGGTCTGATCGCGATCACCGTGACGGGCAGCTTCCGCCGTTGGGAGAGCGCGATGTGGGTATGCGCACTCGCCAGCCTACTGATGATCCCGCTGGCCCTCATTCCGCATCCAGCCCTGGGGCCTATCATTCATGACACCTTCCTACCAGGCATTCGGGGAGGGATCAATTCGACGGCGCTTCTGACGATCATCGCCATCGTCGGCACTACCGTTGCACCCTGGCAGCTTTTCTTCCAGCAATCCAACGTCATTGACAAGCGTATCACGCCACGCTGGATCAAACACGAGCGGATTGACACGATCATTGGAGCGTTCCTCACCAATACAGAGGCGGCAGGACTCATTATCGCGGCGGCCTTCGTCTTTGCCAGCACGAAGTTGGACACGAATTTCGTGGATGTGCTTACCTCCGCCCGTGGATTTGCCCAATACGGCCATCCGGGTATGGGTGCCATCGTGTCCATTGTCCTGCTCAATGCCAGCATCATCGGAGCCTGCGCGGTTTCTCTCTCGACTGCCTATGCCTTCGGGGACACCTTCCGCGTCAATCATTCGCTGCATCGCAAGGTCGGCGAGGCCAGACTCTTCTACGGCAGCTATGCCGCTCTCGTCGTGCTGGCCGGGGCCATCGTGCTGATCCCAGGCGCCCCGCTCGGTCTGCTAACACTGGCGGTCCAGGCGTTGGCAGGAATTTTGCTGCCTTCGGCGACCGTCTTCCTGGTGCTACTGTGCAACGACCGAGCAGTCCTGGGTCCCTGGGTTAACAAGCCCTGGCTCAACGCCGTCGCAGCCATCATCGTCGGCTTGCTGGTCATGCTCTCGCTGATCCTGGCAACCGTCACCATTTTCCCTAACATTGATGCGATCTGGCTCACCGAGATTCTGTGCGTGGTCCTTGTTGCCTCCCTGGCAGTGATGGGGACAATGGCGGTCGTGCAACACGCACGCCGTGGGCCAGATCCAGAGGTAGTGGCACTTTCCCGCATGGATAAGCAGACATGGCAGATGCCGCCACTACAAGAACTCACGAAGCCGACCTGGTCAGCCACGCGTAAAATCGGGATGTTTACGTTGCGCGCCTATCTGTTGATTGCGGTCATCTTGATGGTCGTGAAGGTCGCCCAACTCGCCCTCGGACACTAAGCACATACGGCGTGCTTGAAGCCCCTGCTCCTGATATAACGAGAGCAAGGGCTTCATCGGCGCGAGAAATTGCTGCAACTTTTTCCTTAATCAGAATGATACAGCGCTTGTTTGATTAAAGCATCACACTGCGCAAGTAATCATTCATAAACCGACCCGCAGGATCGAGGCGTTGTCGCACTTCGTGAAATTGTTGCCACATGGGGTAGAGGTCCTGCAAATCGCGAGCGGTGTGCCAGTGGATTTTGCCCCAATGGGGGCGACCACGATGATTGCGAAAAATGGACTCGACATCTTTGAAAAACGCAGCGTACTCAAGCTTGTAGCTTTGATGCACCGAGATGGCGACCGAAGCGCGCCCAAAAGCGGGGCTAAGATAGATATCGTCGGCGGCCACCGTGCGATACTCGATGGGCCAGACAATATCGGGATACTTGGTACGCATCAACTGGCGAATTTCTTCGAAGCAGGATGGGCCATCCTGCAAAGGGATCGAGAACTCCATCTCATTGAAGCGCAAATTGCGTTCACTGGGGAAGACGCGATAGCTCCAGTCCACACGCTCTGAAAGGGCATAACGCTCGATAGTTCCTGCAGCGGCCAGGGGATCGGTGGGTTGTCCCCACGGCTCCTCTTCTGTAGGATGTAATGTTTTCATCGCACATTGATCGTAACGCGGGAGCCAGAAAAACTCGCAATGCCGGTTATTCTGGATTAAGGTATCGAGCTGAGCGAAGCAGGTTTCAACGTCGCTTGCCCAGGTACGTTCGTGAAGACGATAGGCGGGCAGCACTTTCAACGTAATCTGTGAGATCAGGCCAAGCAGACCCAGCGAGACCTGAGCGGCTTTAAATATCTCCGGCTCGACGGTCTCTGAGCAGGTCAGCGCCTCGCCTGCTGCCAGGATCAGGCGCAAAGCCGTCACCTGGGACGAGAGGCTGCCTAGCGAGAGACCGGTTCCATGCGTGCCGGTGGAGATCGCGCCCGCCAGCGCCTGCTTATCGATATCCCCCTGGTTCTGCAACGCCAATCCATCAGCCAGCAAAGGCGCGCCAATCTGAGAGATGGGCGTTCCCGCCCATATAGTGGCCTCGCACGATTGCTTATCCGTTGCCAGGACACCTTGCATGTTTTCCAGCGAGAGTAACATACCATCCGTTGCGCATAACGGTGTGAAGGAATGCCCCGTTCCGGCGACCCGAACTTCGCGGGCGCTCTCACGGAGAAGCGCGCTCAGTTGCTCCTCACTGGCAGGCTTTTCAATGGCAGCAGGCGTACATGAGACGCTGCCTGACCAGTTGCTCCATGCGTTACTCATGCTCGATTCCCTTCTTTGTTGCCCGTAACAACTCCGTCGCCGCTTCATCAATCGCATACAGCTCAGGCGGGCGTACAAGCTGATCCGTGCTTCCTAGATAGCGAATAACCACGCCATATTCGCGTTCCGCCGCTTCAAGCGAGACGTAACCGTTAACGACATCGTGCAGTACCAGGGCTACAGGTCGCCGGTATGGATCGCCATAACCACCACCGCCCGGAGGATTGAGCTGCACACGACTACCCGGAGCGAGAGTAATCAACGTCTTCGGTCTGACATGATGATCGCCATTTACCGCCAGTTCACCCGCCGCACCCATTTTCCCGCCATGCAGGCCGGTGGCGGGAAAGCGCACGCGATCAATCATCGTCGAGACAGCCCAGGAGGTGTCGCCGCGATAGCCAAGCTCAGTCCATTGCCCCAATCCGCCGCGATAAGTTCCCGGCCCTCCCGAGTCGGTGCGCAACTCGCGCCGGTATTGAATGAGCGGCGTCGTACTTTCCACGACTTCCGCCGGAACGCCCGCGACCCCGCTGGGAAAGCCCGTTGTGTTTAAACCATCTTTAATGGCACGCGCTCCGGTGCCTCCACACTGGAACAGGCTGAACGTGAAGGGTTCGCGAGACGCAGGCCAGTTTCCGCGCCAGACGGAGATCCAGATCGGATCGGCTCCGCAGGCCATCAACTGCGTAGGCATGGCCTGAGCCAGCGCGCCGAAAATGACGCCTGGCAGGAAATGTCCGATCAGGTGACGCGATGCGACCGCCGCAGGCTCGGTGCAGTTGAGGATCGAGCCTGGGGGCGCAGTCACATGGACGGGACGGAATGAGCCTTCGTTATGCGGGATCTCGGGAGTGATAGCAGCTTTGATAGCAAATGAGGCATAGGCATGAGTGTAGTTGTGTACCACATTGATGCCCCAGGAGCTTTGCGGCGACGATCCGGCAAAATCGATCAAGATGTCCTCGTCCTCAATAGCCACGGCTACCTTGATACGAATTGGCCCATCAAAGCCGTCGCTCCAGGCTTCGTTCTCATAGCGTCCGTTGGGCCATGTGCGAATGGCTGCGCGCATGGCTCGCTCAGAACGCGAGATAATTTCATCGGCGAGCGGATCAATACTATCCAGGCCGAAATCGTCCATGAAGTGCAGCAGTTCGCGCGCGCCAACGGCATTGGAGGAGGTTTGAGCGTACAGGTCGCCGATGGTCTCCTCGGGCGTGCGCACATTGGCGCGGATGAGCTTGAAAAGCTCGTGATTGGGTTCATCACGCAGAAATAATTTGGTGATCGGGATACGCAGCCCCTCCTCATAGACCTCACGCGCCTCCGCCGAATAGATCCGCCCGCCGATATCGGGAGCGTGGCAGGTGCTGGCAAAATATCCCACCACGCGCCGATCTTTGAAAACCGGCGTGAGCACGGTCATGTCGTTAATCTGACCGGCGGTTTGCCAGGGGTCATTGGTAATCAGCACATCGCCGGGTGCAAGCGTTGCCGCCGGATACTCGCGCAAGAAATGGCGCACGCCGGTCGCCATCGCGTTAATATGGCCGGGTGTTCCGGTCAGCGATTGAGCAATCATCGCGCCCCGCGTATCGAAGACGCCACAGGCCAGATCTTGCGATTCGCGCACAACCGTGCTGAAGGCGGTACGCATCAGCGCCACCTGCTGCTCGTTCACGACCGAGAGCAGGCGGTTCCAGAGCACCTCCAGCGTTATTGCATCAATGATATTTGTCATGCCCTTTGCCTTCAAACTGACGGGTCGGGTTCTAAGACGACGACGAGATTCCACTCCTCATCAATCGAGAAACGGCTACCCGGCCCCACGATCATCGTCGATTCGCGCTCTTCAACAATCGCCGGACCCGCGATACTGGTCCCAGGCGGGAGGCTGTAGCGGCTATACACCGGCACATCATGATAGCCACCCAGTTCCGGGAAATACGCTTTGCGGCTCTTTTTCTGTGCGGAGTCAGCGATTGTATGCTCTGCAGCCGCCATCTGTAAGCGTACTTCGGGTTGTGGACCAGACGAGATGACGCGCCAGTTGATAATTTCTAACGGTACGGACTGGCTCAGCCGCTCGTAGAGACGGCGATAGACCTCCTCAAACGCGCTGACGATGGCGGGAATGCTGCCGCTATCAAGCTCGCCCGATGGGAGAGGAACCCTGATCTCGTGCCCCTGGCCGACATAGCGCATATCCGCCTCGCGCCGGTGCCGAATCTGTTCAGCCGGAACCCCTGCCGCCTCAAGCAACGCCCGCCCCTCAGCCGCCATCTCACCTAGCAGCACATTCACCTTTTGCCAATTCAGACGCTCAATGCGACCAGGCCAGGAGCGCACAAAGTCAAAGGAGAGCGGAGCGGTCAGCAGGCCAACGGCGCTGGTGACGCCCGCCCCAAACGGCACAATCAGGCTGGGCGAGCCAAGTGCTTTGGCTATACGAAATCCATGCACCGGGCCGGCCCCGCCAAAAGCAAAGATAGGCAAGCGATGCGGGTCCTTGCCACGCTCTAGCGTGTGGATGCGCGCGGCATTCGCCATACTCTCGTTGGCGATTTGATGGATGCCCCATGCCGCCTCTTCGAGCGATAGCCCCAGTGGATCGGCAACACGCTCCTTGATCGCCTGTTGAGCCGCGACAAGATTTAGTTTGAGCTGGCCCCCAAGAAAATAGTCCGGGTCAAGATAGCCCAGCACCAGGTCGGCATCGGTCACGGTGGGCTCAGTGCCACCCAGGCCATAGCAGACCGGCCCCGGTTCAGCGCCAGCCGATTCTGGCCCGACCTTCAATAAGCCTAACGCATCGATGTGTGCAATCGAGCCGCCACCCGTGCCGATCTCGATCATTTCGATCACCGGCACCTTGATGGGCAGGCCCGAGCCTTTCTTGAAGCGATAACGGCGATCAACCTCGAATTCGTACGCGGTCAGCGGTTTGCCGCGATCAATGATGCAGAATTTGGCCGTTGTGCCGCCCATATCGAAGGAGAGCAGATCGGCATGGCCGCAGGCAGCGCCATAATGGGCGGCAGCCAGGGCTCCCGCAGCCGGCCCCGATTCGATCAGGCGAATGGGAAAGCGAATGGCTGTATCCGCTGTGACAATGCCACCGCTGGAAATCATCAGAAAGAAACTGCGCTTGAAGCCGAGCCGAGCCAAACGCTGCTGCAACTCGCGGAGGTAGCTTTCAACCAGAGTCTGCACGTAGACATTGGCAATCGTCGTTGAAGTGCGCTCAAACTCGGGGATTTCAGGCACAACGTCTGATGAAATGGAGATGCGCATATCCGGCGCGATCCGTTGAACGGCTGCACGCGCCTCCCTTTCGGCATCAGGGTTAGCAAAGCTGTTGAGAAAAGCAATCGCCACCGCCTCGACTCTGTTCGCGACCAGTTCACGCGCCAGCCGTTCGACAAAAGCCACGTCAAGTGGCTGCATGGTTTCGCCGTGAGAGAGCGTACGCTGAGGCACGTCAAAGCGCAGGTAGCGCGGCACTAGAGGCAGGGGCATCTCCAGCATCAGATCGTAGAGTTCGTAGCGATTCTCGCGGCCAATCTCGATAGAATCGCGGAAGCCTTGCGTCGCCAGCAGGGCAGTACGCGAGCCTTTGCGCTCAATGATAGCATTGGTCACCAGCGTGGTGCCATGAATAAGCTGCTGCATGTCACCGGCGGCAATGCCAGCTCGCTCAAGCGTCTCAGCCAGGACCGTCTCTACTGCTTGCGAAGGATCGTGCGCGGTCGTCAGCGTTTTGCCGACGGCGAAGCTGCCGGTAGCATCATCAAGCACGATCAGGTCGGTAAACGTGCCTCCGATATCCACCCCCACCCGGTAATGGCCCAGGGGCGAATGCATCAATTGTCCTCCAATTTCGGGTACCGGCTCAACGGGAAAATATCGACCTGCGGGGAGCGCTGCTGCGAGATCAGGCCACCATCGACTGCCAGCACGATGCCTGTAATGTAACGAGCATCGTCCGACGCCAGAAAAGCTGCCGGTCCGGCCAGATCTTCGGCTTCGCCAACGCGTCCCAGCGGAACCGTCACCCCTCGCTCCCGCTTCGTCTCCGGGCTCATGCCCTGCGTATCAATCGAGCCAGGGGCAACGGCACACACGCGGATGCCATAAGGAGCAAGGTCAAGAGCCATTGCCCTGGTGAGAGCTTCCATACCACCTTTTGCCGCGTCATAGGATGCCAGGCCCCGATGCGAGCGCGACGCTCCGCCACTGGATATATTGATGATCACACCCTGATGATGCCTCGCCATAATATGGGCGGCGCGGTGCGAGCAGAGGAAGACCCCTTTGAGATTGACCGAGAGGACGCGGTCCCACCACTCTTCATCGCCTTCCAGAAAGTGGCGCTCGACATTGGTCAATCCAGCATTATTGACCAGCACATCCACCGTGCCAAAACGCTCAAGCGTCAGATCAAATAAGCGGTCAACCTGGCTCTTGTTCGAGACGTCCGCGACGGCCGCCAGGGCCGAGCCGCCAGCCGCGATAATTGCCTGGGCGGTCGTCTCGGCCCCGGCGGCATTGACATCGTTGACAACGACATGCGCGCCTTCGCTGCCAAACCGCAGCGCAATCGCGCGCCCGATGCCTCCGGCGGCCCCCGTTACTATCACTACCTTATTGTTGAAACGCTGTAATTGTTGTGCCACGTTCTCACCTCATTGTTTTTCCGTCTGCAAAGAAGGATCAGTTTCAGTAATTTCTATAGTACAATATTATGGCATCTTCCATGAGAGTTGTTCATAGGGTGTAACAGAAGCTATCTCCTGCTCAGCGTTCGCCCATTTTGTTTACCTCGTCTACTGTCGTGCAATAGTTTTGCTGTCTTTTTTGCTGTCAATTGCCCAATTTTGACAGCAAAAGAAAATCAAAGCATCCACTTGTTGTTAGGTGCTTTTTTGTGTGTTATACTCCCAACAACGAGAGTGATGGGAGGATCGTTAGTGAGTACACAGCTACCAGATTTTGAAGCAAGACTAAGGGCACAAGAGCACACAACCACCATGTTATATGAGTGTATTGAAAAACTATCGCAAGATATGACCACAAGCTTCCAACAACTCGCCAAGTATCAAGCAGCAACGGAGCACGAGCGAGATATCCATCTTCGGCATATCGACGCTCGTTTAGATAGGCTTGAGACCCATACGGCAACGAAGGAAGACCTTGCAGCTCTTGAGAGTCGTATGGCAACTCTTGAGAATCGCATGGCAACGAAGGAAGACCTTGCAGCTCTTGGGGGTCGTATGGGAACTTTGGAGCAGCGTTTCACTTCGCTGGAAAACAAAACTGATCAGCGTTTCACCTCGCTGGACACCAAATTCGAGGCCATACTACAGTTGCTTACCGTCTTGACGAAAAAGCTCCTCTAGTAGCCTCCACGGATAAAATAAAACGCCTAAGCTTTCATGTTGGCTAACACAGCTTAGGCGGTCCTGGATGCTATAAAAGCTTCTCAGCTAGCGTTAGCTTTTTCTCGGCTTTGCTGCAAAACTTCTTTATACTTCTTCATATGCATCACTGCCGATGGCAATATCGAGCCGCTGGTGCTCACCCCCGATTTTCACGAGAAGGAATTGCAGATTGTCGCATCGAGCGACGGCTGGGATTATCACAAGCACGCCGCATGGTACTTCCGTGAAGTGCAGCAACGCCCAACACACCTGGAACAGCTCTTTGAGCTACAAATAGCCCGCAATGAGCTAATCTCAATATTCGAGCGATTGGCGCAGGGCATCATTCGCCCAGTCAAAGTGTTCGTCTCCTATGACGATACGCGAAACCCGCTTTCTTGACAGCGAGTTGAAGGCTTTGCTATGATCACAGGCACATGACTGATATTCGACGACATTTCCCGGTCATTCTTTCGTGCATCCATCACTATCTCGCTGAGCCGGGACCATCTGAGCTGCTTATCACTAAATTGCGCGCACTTCTGCCTGCCAGCTACGGCATCGGCGCGGGCTCGCTGGTTACTGCGCATGGACAGCGATCCCGATCTTTCGACGTGGTTATCTACGATAAAACACTGACGCAGGCACAACAGCTTGAACCAGCATCAGACTACGATCCACGCCTGGCGCTGGTAGTTATCAGGGTCGCTCGTGAGCTCGCAACGCAGGCGCTACAACATCTCCTGCAAGATATTGCCAGCGCCAAGATGCTGCTTCCTTCTACAAAGCAACCTTCAACGAAGGCCCCTCAAAAACCGGCTCGGACTTTCAAACAGCTACTGCCGCTCGGCGTGGTCGCTTGCCAACGTTTTACAGATGCACAAAGCGACGATCCGGCAACGCTCGCTTTGATGCTGGATGCATACCTGAAAAGCATCGAAGAGCGGTTGCGCCCGGATTATCTGATCGCGCAATCGTTGCAACTCGCCTATAGCAATCCTTTACTGGCGGGCAATGCATTTGTGCCCACGACCATCAATATCGCACGCGAGCCTGCACTGAAGAAGGCACGCCCGTGTTACGTATGCAAGCAGCGTTTTACCGCGCTGCATTTCTTCTATGAATATCTCTGCCTGCCCTGTGGCGATTTCAATTATCACAAACGGACCTCCCAGGTTAATCTGGCAGGACGCGTTGCCCTGGTGACGGGTGGGCGCGTGAAAATCGGGTATGCCACGGCCCTGCGCCTGCTACGTGCGGGCGCTCAGGTGATTGTGACCACACGCTTCCCGCATGACGCGGCGCGCCGCTACAGTAGCGAACCAGACTTTGCCGATTGGCGGGATCGGCTTCAGATCTACGGGCTCGATTTTCGCTACTTGCCCGTGCTGGAACATTTTGTGGCTCACTTATATGCGACCTATCCCGCATTAGATATCCTGATTAATAACGCAGCTCAAACGGTACGCCATGCACAGGAGCACTACGCGCCCCTTTTACCCTTTGGCGAATCTATCCGTCTCATCCCCGATTGAGCCACCCAATAAAAACTGTCACGCATATCCTTCTTGTAACCTTTTTACTACCCGTTGGGACTTTTCTGTGAGATATCTACAATGATTTGCAAACAATGAGCGTCGTCTCATTAGAAAGGTTCCATATTTTTGATGCGCATGTTTTCTGGCCTCTGGCGCCATCCTGATTTTCTCAAGCTCTGGGCAGGTATGCCATTATGCCGGTGAGCAATGCCATCATAGAGCTTTAAGAGCGTCGAGTCGCTCTACTTTTTCCTGTTATAGAGAAACTCCATGTTCCAATCGAAGACTTCAGCGCCTTCCCAGCTATCGAAGGGCGCTGGCAGTTTCATCCTCCTTGCCTCTTCCAAAGGAAGATCCTTGCTCATGCACTCTTCTGCTAAAGCAACAACCGATGCAATATAGCGCTGATTCAACGCCAGCTCCGATTTTTCGCCCAGCGGTCCATGACCAGGAACGGCGACGCTGAAGTTGATGTGTTCAATGCGTTGAAGAATACGGTCCCATTCCTCGGGATCTCCACCACCTATCCAGGGATGAGTACGTACAAAAAGCAAGTCACCCATGAAAAGCACCTTGTCGTCGGGCAGATAGAGAAAGGCATCGCTCGCCGTGTGACCCCCGCCATAGGTATGCACCTCAACGGTTCTTTTGCTGCCGTGAAGGGTCAGTTGTTGTTCAAAGGTAAGGGTGGGGATAGTCCACTCAAATGTGGGAATGGCTTTCAGAACTTCGCGCCGCGTGGCTATCTCGTTGGCCTGCGAACGTCTCTTATGGGCATCTTGCTCTTGCGCTAATTTGGCCTCCAGATCTCGAATTTCTCCTTCTATAGCCAGTTGCATCTTCTCTTTGTTCATACTTTCCTGGTTGAGCAGAGCTGCGCGGGTCTTTCCGGTAGCGATGATATCAGCATCAGGGAGAAAGACCTGGTTGCCCCACCAATGATCCCCGTCCCTGTGACTATTGACGACATAAGCAACAGGGTGTCCAATGAGCTCTTCAGCGGCTTTGCGCAAATCCTGAGCGGCCTGTGGAGTAGCAAAGGTATCAAAAATCAGGGTTGTCTCGCCCAGATCAACGATCCCGGCATTGCTCATCGAACCGGTTCCTTCAATCGAAATAGCGGCATAGACGCCCTCTGTCATTTGTTCAAGCTGAAAGTGCCTGGACACTGCAAGAGCATTGGGCCGATGGGCCATTTTTCCTCCTCGAAGTAAGTTATTATTGCTCATCAATAAATTCTGTTTGATGGTTGATAATACCCACAAGGTATAACGTTTCTTCTGGAAAACAAAGGCAGGTACAAGACCTGCCCTCATTGCTTTTCACCTAAGCACCCAGACTTATGCGATAAACTCTTTAGCAAAACGACGGATCGCTTCGGGGTTGGTGCGATCTATGAAACCCACGATCAGCTCCTGCACGCCCGCCTCCTCAAATTCAGCGATGCGCTTGCGGATCGTGTCGGGGCTGCCGATCAGCCCGGCCCCCATACGACCCCCGAACATAGCTTTGACTCGATCCGGAATCTGGTCGAATGCCTGCTCGTCAGTTTCCGCCATGTGGCAGACGGTGGTTGAGGTGCGATGGATGCTATTGTAATCGCGCCCGACCGCCTCGCAATGGCCTTTGATCACATCGAACTTGTGCTTGATGGTCTCAAGGTCGCCGCCAACATTGCAGGCATCGCCGTATTGCGCGACCAGCTTGAGCGTGACTTTCTCACCACCGCCGCCAATCAACAGAGGAATATGCGGCTTCTGCACTCCTTTGGGCTGATTGATTGCGCCTCGTATCTGATAATACTTGCCCTCGAAGGTCGCTTCTTCCTCCGTCCACATCGCCCGAATGACCTGCAACGCCTCACGCAGCAGGCGCAGACGGTCGGGGGCGTCGGGATAATCGTACCCATAGGCGCGATACTCGTGCTCATACCATCCTGCCCCAATGCCAAAATTCAACCGCCCGTGACTCAGCACATCCACAGTGCTCGCCATCTTCGCCAGCAGGGCCGGGTTACGATAGCCGTTGCAGGTGACCATCTGACCAACACGGATGCGTTTGGTATCACGCGCCAGAGCTGCGGTGGTTGTCCAGCACTCGAAGGTCACTTCTTGAGAAGGTTGGGGAATCGTGTGGAAGTGATCGACGAGCCAGGCAGAATTAAAGCCGCTCTCGTCGGCAGCTTGAGCAATGCGCGTCATCGTTTCATACGCTGCAACAGGATCGGGAATGCCCACCAGATCCATGATCCAGCCCTGAGGAAGAGAGACGCCGAATTTCATCGCCATTAAAAAATACTCCTTCTATAGCGTTGAGCTTTTTGTACTTTATCCTATTCAATGGCATTGAAGAATGTCAAGCTATTCCCTGCACAAAGCTACAAGGTGTCTCTCTATTAGCCGTAGCATCGTCATTTTCAAGGATCAAGAGGCGCTAGAGGCATGCTATAATAGCAAAAGGCAATGTCGAGGCATGAGGGGAGGAAATGACGGATATGGCAATGCAATTCGCACAGCAACATATGTCGCTTGAACAATATTTATTGCTACTACAAAACTCTGATCGGCGCTATGAGTACCACGACGGCGAGATACGCCTCCTGGCTGGCAGCTCGTCGAATCATGTCACAATCGCGCTAAATTTTGGCATCGCGCTTGATCAGGCGCTCGGCGATGACGCGGCCTGCCGCCCTTACGTGGCTGATAAGGTGGTGCGGGTAGCTCCAACGCGCATCGTCATACCCGATGTAGTGGTCTCCTGCAATATCGCCGATCATGGCGAGTCTCAGATTATCGAGTCACCGATCCTCGTTATTGAGGTGCTATCCAGATCGACCGAAGCCACAGATCGCTACGAAAAGCTAAAACTATATCAGGGAAAAGAAACCATCCAGGAAATCGTTTATGTGAGCCAGTATCTGCAACGAGTCGAGGTATTTACGCGCGCGGCTGGCGGCTGGCTCTATCAGCAATATGGCAAGGGGCAAAGCTTCCACCTGGCAAGCCTGGATCTTGAGATCGAAGTGCGACAACTCTATCGCCACCTCTCCATTCCTATAATGCCTGAGCAGGCAAAAGAGGAAGACGAGCCATAAGAGCACGGAACTATCCTGATGCAGCAAAAGCGGGAGATTGTGCCAGTGAGCAAGCGATGTTTACTCACTGGCATATTATACGCTACTGGGCATGCGTCCTGGCATAACGCTTGCTGGGAGTCAGCACAATAGGTTGCAGGGCCATCGCGTTAAAGGATGCCTGACGGCGTTCTTCGGTTGCGGACTGGTAGAGCGTGGTGCGCTGACGGGGCTCGCGCCCGATAGAGCGGATCACCTCCTCCATCTGCTCGGGCGGAAGCTCTTGCCCGAATTCACCGCCAGCCGCGCGGGTAATGCTCTCGTTCATCAGCGTCCCGCCCAGGTCGTTGACCCCCGATTGAAGACAGAGCTTGACGCCCTCCCTTCCCATCTTGACCCACGATGCCTGGATATTCGTAATCTGAGGATGCAGGACGAGCCGCGCTACCGCGTGCATCAACACCGCTTCACGCAGCGTCGGCCCTTTGCGTGCTCGCCCCTTCCAGTAGATCGGAGCCTCCATATGGACGAAGGGCAGCGGCACAAATTCCGTGAAGCCACCGGTTCGCGCCTGGAGCTGTTTTAAACGCAAAAGGTGACGCGCCCAGTGCTTTGGCTGCTCCATATGACCATACATGATCGTGGATGTTGAGCGCAAGCCGATGGCGTGAGCCTCTGCCATCACATGCAGCCACTCGTCCGTCTTGATTTTATCCGGGCAGAGCGTGGCGCGCACCTTGTCGTCAAGGATCTCCGCCGCCGTGCCGGGCAGTGTTCCAAGACCGGCATTACGCAACTCGATCAGAAAATCATGCACGCTCAGCCCCAATGTGCTGGCACCCTGCCATACTTCAAGGGGCGAGAAGGCGTGAATATGCATCGCAGGCAACACGGCTTTGATGGCCCGGCACATGCGCAAGTAGGTTTCTCCGGTATACTCAGGATGAATGCCGCCCTGCATACAGACCTCGGTAGCCCCACGCTCCCACGCCTCTTGCACACGCCTCACCACTTCATCCAGCGCCAGATCGTAAGGGGTGCCGCGCAAGTTCTCGCTGAGCTTGCCCTTTGAGAAGGCGCAGAACTGGCAACGGAAATAGCAGATGTTGGTGTAATTGATGTTCCTGTTCACCACATAGCTCACCACATCGCCATTAACGCGCCGCCGCAGTTCATTAGCAGACTCACAGACCGCAACGAACTCATCGTTACGCGCCTGGAATAAGCGCACCACTTCGTTTTCGCTGAGATCTTCGCCGCCAAGAGCTTTTTCGAGCAGCGGCTTGATTGCGGCTGTAGCTTCTGTCGTGGCAGAGCGCGAAGGTCGCACGAGCTGCACTTGATAAAAATCAGGAATTGCCCCCTGCGCTCCCGGCGACCATGCCTCGACGCGTGCGTACCCCTCGCTGTCACAGGCTTGCAAAACCGGTGGCACGAGTTGCTTATCCAGCCATTGCTGCCCATCGAGGGCGTAAGCCGGATAAATCGCCAATCGTTCTAACAGCATTTTTCCTGTTTCGGCTGTGCGCTGCTCCAATTCCGTCAGGTGGGGCCAGCGCGCTTCAGGGTTGACATGATCGGGCGTTACAGGAGAAACGCCGCCCCAGTCGTTCAGACCAGCCGATACCAGTTGTTGATACACGCCGGGACTGAGATTGGGCGGGGCCTGAATATTCATCGCAGCTCCAAAAATAATGCGCGCGATAGCAATAGTCCAGAGCAGATCGTCCAGATCCGGCTCGGGAGCGTCGGCCATACGCGTACCGGCTTTGGCGCGGAAATTCTGAACGATAATCTCCTGGATATGACCATAACGCTGGTGCAGTTCACGCAGGGCCAGCAGAGCCTCGATCCGTTCCTGGCGCGTTTCACCGATCCCGATCAAAATACCCGATGTAAAGGGAACCTGAAGCTCTCCGGCCAGGCGTATCGTTTCCAGCCGCGCAGCGGGACGCTTATCAGGAGAACCATAATGCGGCCCTCCGCGCTCGCATAAGCGTTCAGAGCTACTTTCCAGCATAATTCCCTGTGAAACCGAAACACGCCGCAACTGCGCGATCTCATCTCTGGTCATCACACCAGGGTTAACATGAGGCAGCAATCCCGTCTCCCGCAACACCAGTTCCGCCATCGCGGCCAGATAAGAAAGGGTTGTCTCGTGTCCCAGATCTGCGAGTTCCTGGCGCGCAACCTTATAGCGCCGCTCCGGCTTATCTCCAAGCGTAAATAATGCCTCTTTACAACCCGCCTCGGCTCCCGCGCGCGCAATCGCCAGCACTTCATCACGCGTTAGATAGGCCCGCTGCCCTCTGCGGGGAGGATGAGCAAAAGTACAGTAATGACAGACGTCGCGGCATAACTGAGTGAGCGGAATAAAGACCTTGCGCGAGTAGGAAATGCGATGATGGTGGACCTGATCCCGCAATTGCGCCGCCGTGTTGAGCAGCAACGGAAGATCAGATACTGCAACCAGAGCGCGTGCCTCCTCATTGGATAGCGTATCTCCCTGTAAGGTCCGTTCAAGCAGCCGCCGTTGTTCTTTCTCTTTCAAGCTATGGGTCCCTTTCGGCCAGATTGATAGTCTGGCATGACGATCAACATGGTGAGAATCCTCTGGCAGGATGAGGTAAAACAGCAGTAAATGTTCAGCGTTTACTTTTTACTGCTCAAGTGTATTTTGCGGATCTTGTATTTGTCAAGGCGCGCTCTCAAGGGATGATGCCGGCTGCACTTCCTGACCGAGCAATGGTCCAACAATCTGCACAAACTGAGCAACCAGTTGAGCAGCCCAGGGAAGCCGTAACAACGGACGGAAACGCCCAAATAGTTCATGGACGAACTGCAAGAGCTTCCTGGTCTGTTGGGTCTCGTCGCTCAAATCTTGCAGCCAGAAGAGCGCCAGAGCCAGTTGCAACCCATAGAGCAGCGTGGCTAGATCCTCCACTTGCGAAGCGCGAGGAGCATCTTTAGCCCCGGAAACGACGACGAGATAGCTTGCTCGGGCGCGGCGTCGCACCTCCGCTCCTTCGACGCCAAAAACGCCCGCGCGCGAGAGCGGATTTAAGGCAGCTCCCGATAGAGCAACCAACGTCAGTCGATGCGGGGCCATTACGGTCAAAAGCGCATCCATAAGCGCGTGAAAACGATCAGCGATAGATGCAACCGGCAGCGTGAGGACCAGCTCCTCCAATTGGAGAGCTAGCCAGCGGTAAAGCTCCAACACCAGATCCTCTTTGCTGGCAAAATAGCGATAGGTCAGCCCAAGCGAGCAATCGGCGGCGGCTGCAATATCGCGCATGGTAGTCTGATCGTACCCTTTAGTAGCAAACAGGTGTAACGCGGCATCAACGATGCGTTGCCGCGTCAAGATGGCTTTCTGGGTGAACTTACCGCTCTCAACAGGTTCCATAACTTCTCTCCCACAAACAGTGTGTCCGCGTTCAATGCGGACAGCGCCCTTGACATCAGCATAGCGCATCTGGTAGAGTAATCGCAAGTGAACAATGTTCACTTTTAAGCATTGCCCTGATGATTGAGGGTTCAGCCACCTCCCAAATGATCCTGGTGCATGGATGGGTCAATGCGCTCGGCTTTGGGATGTGCGGATTGCTCGGCTGGTGGTTCAGAGGCACGCAGGAAAAGAGGTAAGGCATGCGCGTCATCATCACTGGGGGCACCGGGCTTATCGGCAGATCGCTGGTTGCGCTGCTGGCGCAGGGTAACTACGAGATCATCGTCGTGAGCCGTCAACCCGCGCTTGCGGCTCAAAAGTTTCGCCAGCAGGGGCTGACAAGCGTGCGGGTGGTGGAATGGGATGCTCAGACGGCTCATGGCTGGGGAGCGTTGATCAACAGGGACAGCGCCATTATCAATCTGGCAGGCGCGAGTCCCGCTCACTGGCGCTGGACACGAGCGTACCGGGCCCATATTCTGGAGAGCCGGTTGCACGCCGGACGGGCGGTAATGCAGGCAATGGAACGTTACGGGCCACCAGCGGTACTCGTGCAAGCCTCAGCCTCAGGATACTACGGGGACCGAGGACAGGAATTGCTCACGGAAGCCAGTTCCCCCGGTCAAGGTTTTCGGGCGAGCGTGTGTCAGGAGTGGGAGGCATCTACAGCCGACGCCCAGACCAGGCGCTGCCTCATACGCACAGGTCTTGTCCTTGATCTCCATGAGGGAGCTTTTCCGCCCCTGCTGCACTTTGCCCACCTCTTTGGACGTCAGGTGGGCAATGGGCAGCAGGGGCTTCCCTGGATTCACAAGGCAGATGTCGCCCGAGCGATCCAGTGTTTGCTCCAGCATCAGGAACTCGTCGGCCCATTCAACTTGTGCGCGCCGGAAGCCGTCACGAATCGCGAGTTTCTCTCGACGGTGCAGCAGATGTTGAAGTGCTTCCCGATATTCCCACTGCCAGCATTTGTCCTGCGGGCGCTACTAGGTGAGCTATCGACGGTAGTGCTGGACAGTCAACACCTGCTGCCTCAACGCTTGACAGAGGCAAACTTCCAGTTCGAGTATCCCCTTCTGGAGCAAGCTCTTCACGACCTGCTGCGAGAGAAAAGCAGATGAACGGCTTCCGTCATCTTTTCCGCTTTATACCTGCTGGGCCTTCTTATAAAGCTCGTACCACGTATCATCATAGTAGGGCGAGAACATATGCCCAGGCTGGAGACTGCTGATAAAATCGTTATGGCCGTCAACATACCAGTTGTTGCCGCTCTGGATAAACCAGGGACCGCCGCTGGAGCCGCCGGTCATATTGCAGGGGATAGAGATCACCGTTCCCCCACCGTGCTGCCAGCTCTTACCGGACCGGTTCTCACAGGCTTGCCTGGTCTGTCCATCGAACGGATAAGCGGCAGGATAACCGTAAGCATAGAAGGATTGACTGATCGCTTGATTATAGGCCCAGCCAACGCCGCCAACGACGTCGGTCAGGGAGCCCCGATCATTCGGAGCAACGATAGCTATACCCAGATCATGATGAAAATCGTTTGGCCTGGCATTCAGCCAGTCGGACGGGATCTCCAGATCGCGAGCTGCCCAGCAGCCAAAGGGCGTATCGCCGTTTTTGTAGAGAGGACAGAAAATCACATTATCCATCCACTCTTTATTCCAGTAAAGGCAGTGCCCGGCGGTATCAACCACACTATGATTACTGCTAACGACGGCGGTGCCGGAACAGACCATATTTTGACCATACGCATTGGTAAGAAAGAGCTTCCCAACAGTCGAAAGGGGGAATTGCAGGCTACTATCCGCCGGAGGTTGCCCTTCCTGCTGTTTGGCAGCCTGAACCTGGCTGTCGCTGCTCTGCTGAGTGAAGTCGGCGGCGTTGCTATCCGGCTCATCGACACTGACGGCGTTGCGCATTTTTTCCGCCGTCCAATACTGCCTCTCAGTATCAGGATTTGCGCTCATGGGGTGGTCGATGACCGTGCCCGACAGGGCCAGCGTCGGCAGGTTGAGCAAACGGCCAAATGCAACCAGATATCCCAGGTAGACAACGACAAGCAGGGACAAAAAGATCTTACCTGTCCGAGAATCCAGGATGAACCGCTGGAATCGTGGCGTCATGCCTGCCTCCTTTATTTATCAGAAGGGGATTGCACATCCTCTTTCCCACGCCCGAGCGCATCAGCCTTTGGCAATGGCATAGGTTTGGCCTCGCGCATCTTATCTGCTGTCCAGTGCTTCAGCACTTCATCGGGATGCTTCTCTACCTTGTGCCCGACAACAGTAGCATCCTTACGCTTTGCGGATCGCTTCCGCTTCCACGCGAACAGGTAGACCCCCACGAGCAAGCCAAAAAGGGCAGCTCCGATCAGAGGGAACGGGATACGTCTATATTGTTGTGCTATCATACTTTTCTCTTTCTGAAAGACGATACAGGCAAAACACATATGCAGAGCATTGCGTACTCTGCGTTTTCCAGCAAAACAGCTTTTCCCAATACGGTAATACGATATTTCTTCTATAGAGGAGTATATCAGGTTTTCCTGATTTTAAAAAGGCTATTATGGCTGAAATGATAAATGAGCGGAGCACGCTCACCAGTGAAGATTGATCGCCGGTGAGCGTGTCTGCGGAGAGCCACGATTGTTGTTATTGCTGTAGCATTCGCTGAACGGCGCTTTTTACCAGGTTAGAGGGAATGGCAAAACTTACGCCGTTCGCGGCTGTATTGGACTCGGTATCAATGGCAACGACGGTGGGGATACCGACAAGTTCTCCCTGCATGTTCACCAATGCTCCACCGCTATTGCCGGGATTGATGGGGGCATCCGTTTGAATGGTCTGAGAGAGCGTCACCGCCCTTGATTCGGGAACGCTCCGGTTCAGGGCGCTGATAATGCCGTGGGTGGCAGTCTCGGTAATCCCCAGCGGGTTGCCAACGGCCAGCACCTCTTGTCCGACAGCCAGTTGCGAGGAATCGCCTATCTGAGCAACGATCATATGGGCAAAGGGCTGAATGCGTACAACAGCCAGATCATTGGCCGCATCGGTCCCTACCAGTCGCGCCTGCTCTGTTTTTCCAGTACTCAAAACCGCTTCTATTGTCTGAGCGCCACTGACAACGTGATTATTCGTGACAACATCTCCCTGTGCATCAATAATGACGCCCGAGCCAATCTGCTGCCCCTGGTCCGTTGTCACCTTCAGTTCGACGACAGCCGGTTCAATCTTCGCAATGGCTGCTTCCTGTTGAGCCTCTACCGTCGTTATGCCAGTTGTTGTTACACCGATCAAAGACGGCGCTACCACAGTGGCTGCTTTTTCGGCTGTGACGGCACTGCGGCTATTTGCAAACTGCCAACCGGCAAACAGGCCAGTTCCAAAGATCAGAGCCAGCGCCAGTACCAGCAACACGATTGCTCCGACGCGACCGAACGGCTTGCGTGGAAGGAGAGATGGCTGCGCCTGGTCCATAGGAGTATTGGGCGGCGGAAACGAGCCTTGCTCCAGAGGCGCGGGCGTCACCGGCGGCGTATCCAGCACCTCTACTGGCACCGATGCATGCTGTTGCGGTAAAAATGTATACGATTCCTGAAATGAGTACGGTTGATAAAATTCATCATCTTCCGGTTGCATAATGTATATCCTTTGCCTTGTTATCTCAGACGGCCAACGCTCCCACGATGAATCGGGGAGCTACCGCGGCTAGCTTCGCTCAGGCCGTCTGAAAGGAATTGCCTGCTAACTACGCTTGCTTGCACTACTGTGGTTCTGACTTTATAGTAAACCAGGATAATGGGAGATATATTGGAGAGAGATGAGAAGTTTCTCATTTGCTTGTGCATTCTCAAATACTGGATAATATAAAGCCCTTCTGAAAGAGGAGCAGAACGCTTGTCATCTCAGAAGGGCCTTATAATGGCTATAAGAATTCATGACGCTCGTTGCGCGGGTAGGATGCTTCCAGACGCTCGCGCATCATTTCGAAGGTGTCGGTGTCAATGGCTCCTTCAGCATAGCGGCGACGCAGGATCTCCAATGGCGAAAGATGAGTTGTGGGCACAAAGAACATATGCTCGATTCTGGGCCAGATGTACGGGATAATCCATTGTAGCAGCGTCCAGAGAAGCATCAGACTTAACGCGACCAGGAGCAGAGTGCTGAGCACCGATAACAGCGTCCCGGGCCACAAGCTAAAACCATCATTCCACATATGCCAGTGAGGACCAAACCTTGCGATCATGGATATTCCTCCTTTGTTTATTAGGGGCGGACAAATGTTGCCCGCGCCTGGCTATACCTCTTTATAGTTATGATGCCACTTCCATCAAATGGACAGGCCAGGGCTCCACGCCCTCCCACGTACCATCTTCATAGACAAGCAAGCCTGCAATTTGATGTTTGCGTAGAAAGCCGCTCCCCTCCTGCGCGCCCAGAATGAACGCTACTTTTGCCGCCACTTCCGCCTGCTCACAGCGGTCAGCCGCAACCGTGACCGACCAGAGGCCGCTCTGGGCGGGCAGCCCTGTGCGCGGGTCAAGCAGGTGATGCCTGTGGACGGACCCCTGCCACCAGTGCCGCCGGGTGATACCAGAAGTTGCAACGGCCCCGCGTCGTAGCGGTACCATCCACTCACGCTCGCCCCCCGGTACGGCTATCTGCCAGTGCTCCATAGCGGGTGGCAGACCCTCAACCGCAAGGTCTCCTCCCGCATTGACGAGCGCGGGATATATTCCGCTCAAATGCAGTTTCTCAATAGCAGCATCGACCGCCATGCCCTTTGCGATCCCTCCAAAGTCCAGCCTGACCCCTGGCGGCAGGATAACGCGCCTGTTCCACTCATCTACCTGAATATCTCGCCATGCCCCTCCTGGCTTACCTGCAAAGACACGCCTGGAAGAGACTGCTGGCAGTTCCTCAAACGTGCGATCATACCCCGATAGCTCCAGTTGCTCTAACAGCGCGGGATCGTAGCAGCCCTGCGTTGCCCGAGCTGCTGTCAGCGCGGTGGTTAGCGCCTTAAACAGCAAATCGCTGACGGTGACCCAGGTTCCCGCGCACTGATTGAGCTGCGATAATTCGCTCTCCGGGAGAAAGCGGCTCAAGGTCTGTTCCCACGCGGCGAAAAGCGTGCGCACAATGGCTATTCCTTGCTCGCTCTGCTCCACTGGCAGCAACAGAGAAATTGTTGTTCCCATCGCCCGAAATTCCGCGCGATGCATTCCGAGAGGAGTAATATACTTAGGAGACGCCAGATCCAGTGATAGGGGCCGGCGCAGTGTTCCTCGATCCAAAATTATCTCCTCCTTGTTGATTGAAAAAATCATCGCGCTCAAATAAAGATGATTGGGAAGAGTCTGCCGACAATTGCGTTGTCTGTATAGCCTCGGCTTCGACCTGCTGCACGGCAACCAGGCTGCAAAACGTGTCAAAACCCACCAGCGAGGCGATCACAAGCCACCGTTTCAACTCCTGCGCTAAAGCCAGTACGCAGTCCTTAGGCAGCCGCTCCATTGCGCCAACTCGCTGGCTCTGGACGCGTTCCGTTGGCAGTGGCGACTGCTGTTGACCTCGATATGCTGCCAGAGCTGTCTTCTCATGATATTGATTCTGCGAAGAGCTCCACGGAACCTGAACGTTATAATCGTATGGATGTATTCTCAATATATACTCCCATTTTCATAGCCTATAGCTCTTTTAGTGCGTTTCCCTTTGGTACCCGTGGGGGTCCGGTTGATCGCGCCCAATCCGTATATTTCTTCCTCAACCCAATGACTCTACCCAACCCCATCTGATAGGATTGAAAGAAGCATACCCTAAGTCTATTAGCTCTTTATTGGAAAAAGATGAGAAATTTTCAATCTTCAGGGGGAATAGATGGAAGCGGCAAGGAATATTTACATGACCTGCTCCTGCGGGGGCATCACACTTTTAGGGAGCTCTCTATCGTGATCATGCATCGACGCGAGTGCCAGCGGTAGCGTGAGACTGACGACTGTTCCCTGGCCTAAGGTACTGGAGAGCGAGAGCCGACCACCATGAGCAGCAACGATCCGTTGAGCAATCGAGAGGCCAAGTCCTGTGCCTCCGACCTCACGAGAGCGAGCTTTGTCTACGCGGTAGAAGCGCTCTCCCAGATGCGGCAGATGCTCGACTGCGATGCCCACGCCGGTGTCCTGCACCTCCAGCAACACCTGGTTTTCTTTGACCATAGTACGCAAGGTAACGCTTCCCCCCTGACGATTATATTTAATGGCGTTGTCCAGCAATGCCAGTATAGCCTGCTCAAGCAAGGTTGGATCGCCAATCACTACTATAGATTCGTCGGCGTTTTCCTGAAGGGCGATGTTTTTCTGGTCTGCCAGAGCCTGAATACGCCTCATAGCAGCACGGACAATCTCAGTCAGGTTCACAACCTCGTGTTCCTGATGAGAGGGACGGCTATCAAGACGAGCAAGCGTGAGCATATTATTAGCCAGGGTCGTCATGTGGCTTGTTTCTGCGACAATATCCTCCAGCAACGTTGCATCATCTGCGGCTAGCAGGTTCCGGTGGCGCAAAAGAACTTCAGCATCAGCTCGTAACAGGGTCAGAGGAGTACGCAGCTCATGCGCGGCATCGGCGATGAACCGTTGCTGATTGGTCCAGGCCAGGCGCGCAGGAACAAGCGCACGATTAGCCAGGAATAAGCCGCCCAAGCCAGCTCCCAGCAGGGCAACGCCGCCAATAGAAAGCAAAAGCAGAAGCAAAAGCGATAGCACATTCTCCTGTACCTGGACCGATTCACCCGTCACCACTATGCCTAACGGCTCGCCGTTTGCGGGATCATGCACCACTATAGCATAGCGATAGGTCTGCCCCAGGCCATCCCCTCCATCAACAATATCGCTGGCCGCCTGACCTTGCTGCAAGGCCGCCAGCGCCACACTGTTGGAGAGAAAAGCGGGTGGCAGCTCGGTCGTTGTTTCCCCTAAGAGCAGGGTGCCATTTCGATCAAAGCAAACGGCCAGCTCGGGAGGGCCGAATCCTCGACCAAAGGGAGGGCCAAACGAACAGGCCCGAAGAGGCGAGTCTCTTAGCCACTGCACCACATGCTCCTGGGTGTGTTGAGCAACATCATACTCGATAGGTGTTAGCAAGAAGTATTGAGCGCCGACATAGAGAGCGATGCCAAACAACAGCAGAGCCGCGCCCAATACCCCGCAATACCACAGCGTCAGGCGAACGCGCAGCCCTTGAAACAGCGCCGCGCCTGGCTCCTGCCAGCGGCGGCCTCTTCCTATAAGAGAAAGCCACCATGAAGAGAGTTTCCTGCGCATGCGATAAGCTCCTTTATCCGCTCATACTTTTTATGCTATGCCTCAATTTTATACCCCACGCCACGCACCGTTTTAATTAAAGAGTGAGAGAAGCCCCGATCTACCTTATCCCGCAGATAATGAATGTAAATATCGACCACATTGGAAAGCGCCTCCAGATCGTAGCGCCAGACGGAGTCAACGATCTGAGTACGGGTGAGCACCTGGCCTGGATGGCGCATCAGATATTCCAGCAGGGCAAATTCTTTGGCAGTCAATTCGATAGGGCGCCCGGCGCGTCGTGCCTCATGGCGCACCAGATCGAGCGTGAGATCGCCCACAGAGAGCTGGTGATTCTCTTCGAAGCGCCGGTCGCGGCGGCGCAGCAGAGCATTTATGCGCGCCAGCAACTCTTCCATCGCAAAGGGCTTGGTGAGGTAGTCATCCGCGCCCACGTTAAGGCCCGTCACCCGGTCCTCAATAGCGCCACGGGCAGTCAGCATCAACACAGGCGTCATAATATGCTCGGCGCGCATCTGGCGGCAGATCTCAATCCCATCAAGTCCTGGCAGCATCACATCAAGCACCACAACGTCATAGGTATCGCTGAGAGCCAGGTCAAGGCCGCTCGGGCCATCATAAGCGAGATCGACTGTATGACGCTCTTCCTGTAGAACGCGGCGCAACAAAAATGCCAGACGCTGTTCATCTTCCACAACAAGGATATGCACCGGTCCCCTCCTTTCTTCTCTCCATATCGCCTGAGCGTCAGCTAACGCTTTCTCTTGTATGGTACCGCACAGAGATTGGAAAAAGATTGGAAAGTAGTGCATGTATTGCGCATCCAAACGTTAAGCAGGTAAATTTTTCATCTTTTACAGAACTTGCCACCAGATAACAAGTTTTCTTCACATATATTTATATAAAACACGATTAAATACGTCTTTATTAGGTAGTAGCTGCTATTGTATGTCAGTACCACCTAAAAGTTAAGATATCGCTTTGTAGAACATATGTCCTCTGTAGTAAAAGCAAATATCTACTCTACCAGTATCTCTAGTAAAGCAGCTAATGCCGCATAGTCCACAATAGAGAAAAGCGTAGCTATGCGTTTATAAGCTCGTCAACCACAGCAAGAAAACACCTCCAAAGTCCGTGCCAGGTGTCTCTTAGGAGGTCTATATGTCTGATGCAATACCTCAATGGGGCAGCTCTGAAAGAAAACGCCGTGTGATATGTGTAAGCGCTTGAGGGGAGTTATAATTTACGGCGTGGGCGGCTCCCGGCACAGTGATAAGCTGGCTGTTCGGCAGCAGATGATGCACCTGTTCCACCCACTGCTGCGAGACAATGGGATCGCGAGCGCCGCGCATTACCAGCGTAGGTACACGCATCAAAGGAAGCTGTTCCTCCATTCGATCCGCAAATGCGTGCTGTAACGTGCCAATGGTGCGTCGCAATCCCGCATGCCCATACTCGCGCACTAATACGGGCAGGAAATGAACAGGCTCGCGCAAACTGTTAAGCAGCAGGCGCGCCGCAGCTCGATGCATAGTGCGGGCCTGCGGGTCCATCGTCGGACCCACCAGAATCGCCCTCCGAACGCGCTCAGGATAGCGCAAGGCCGCGTTGACGATGATCTGACAGCCCATCGAGTTGCCGAGAAACGTGGCTGAGGACAGCCCTATCGCCTGCATCCAGCCCATCAGAGCATCGGCCAGTTCGCTCACATTCAAGATATGAGCGGGCTTTACGCTTCTACCAAAACCAGGAAGATCGGGAGCGTAGACAGAGTAATAGGCTGCCAGGCGTACGGCGGTCGGGAGCATATACCGGCTGGAAACGGCAAGGCCATGCACCAGCACGATAGCTGAGGCAGGATCGAGCGACGCATTGCGCGAAATGCGAGTATACATGGAAAATCCGTTTTTGCTGGTAATCCACTTGCCTTCAAGGATATCGTTGTCTACGCTCAATCCAGGCTTCCCCCCTACAACGTAATACTCTCTACTATCAATAATAGTTCCAAAAGCTAATGCAGTTCGGTGGCCGGCTCAGTACGGGGAAGAAAACATTCCCTTTGACTATGTCAAGTTTCTCTTCATGAGAAAGAGGCGGAATAAGGCAAACAGGATCATTGATGTTGTCCAGTACAGGCCAGCTCCAGCAGCGAGCAGCAGAGAAAGTCCCACCACGAGGACAATGTAGAAAAGACACTGCTGTATGAACACTGATCTGAAGCGACGCCGCCTTCCTTCATCCTTTTTGTCACGTACGGCTTGTTCCACATTCACGTATACAATCAAAAGGGTGATAAGTATAATGAAGGGTATTAACCCCAGAAAGAAGCCACGCTGCACCACAGAGATCGTTTGCCCCAAGAAGGGAAATTCGTAGTGAGGTAAAACTGATAGTTTTGGAGCGATGGGGAGGAGTAGATCATTGAGCGTCGGCAGCGACCAACCTCCAAGCAAGCCCAGCGTCAGATACAGGGCACAGAGCAGGTACCAGGCTAGAACATTTAAAATCATCATCACCAGCGTTGAAAATGGGTTGATCCTGTAAAAGTAGAAACCCAGCGCTTCTGCTGTTAGAATCATCTTACGGCCTGAGGCAGCAATATAGTTCACAGGCCAGTATAAACAGAGCTCGATGAGAGCCGCCAGCAGGATGATCGCCAGCCCGACGTTGTGCGTAAGCTGATAGAGCCCGATAAGAAGAGTGAGAGCAGGAGAGACGACAAGATGGAGCAGCCATTCCATAGGAACCTCCACTATGAGATATGTTGAGCAACAGATGATCGCAAAGAGATTTTATAAATCTGTTACATTTAGCAAATTCAATCAGTCTGAGCGAAAGCATGCATGAGAGCCTCGTACATCTCACCGGCATGCTGATAGCGGTCACGCTCGATAGTCGCTAACGCACGATCAATCACTCCGGCTATCTGAGCTGGTATATGGGGGGCGCGCTGGCGTAGTGGTATGATCTCGTTGCGCAATATAGCCTCGATGGGGTCCTGCTCGGGTTGCTGAGAACGTGGCAGCGTCCCGGTGAGAATGTTGTAGCAGGTGGCCCCCATCGCCCAGATATCGCAGACAGGCCGCACATGTTTGAAGTTGACGAGCTGCTCGCGTGGCATAAAGGGAAAAGAGCCGGAAACATCGCCTGTAGCGGTCATTCCACTCAAGCCAGATTGCTCGAAGCTTTTTGCCAGCCCCAGATCGGAAATACGCGCAACCCATTGCCCCGGACTGCCACTGAGCAAGATATTCTGGGGCTTGAGATCACGATGGACGAATCCTTCCGCATGCACATACGCCAGCCCTTCCAGGGCTTGCAGCAGAATCGGCCTGGCCTCACCCAGTGAAAGTCGTCCTCCACGCTGCCTCATCAGGTGCGCGACGCTGCCGCCCGCGCAGTACTCCAGGAGAATATAGAAGATGCTGCCCGCAGCGCCACTACCGAGAAATTGCACAATATAGGGATGGCGTAGCCTGCGGGTCGTCTCGATCTCGCGCAGAAATTGCCCGCGTGCCAGGTCATCCACCTGCACTTTGGAGAGCAGCACTTTGATTGCTGCCTGTTCACCGGTTTTTTTGTGCTTCACCAGATAAACGGCCCCCATCCCTCCCACGCCGATCTGTTCCCCAATATCATAGTCGGCAAGGCGAATGGCCTGCTGAATGCGCGCAACTTCGGGATCGAGCGCCACAGCTAGCAACGCCTGCGGCTCCTTCTCAAGGTACCGCTGGCACTGCTCACAGATATACTCACCCTGGCGAGCTGAGTTGACTTCATTGGAGACATCTTTGTGGCAACGCCCACAATAGACGCGTATGGGAAGCTGGACCGGTGCCTCTACATACACCTGGAACATGGTCCTGCCCACCTTGATCTCATCCCCATCATGCAGGTCAACCTGGGGATAGACGTGTCTGGCTCCTTCTTCCGGGGTCTCATGCCTCTGACGGCCACCGTATTTTTGCCCATTGACATAAGTCCCTGCCAGGCTCCCCAGGTCGCGCAACCGGGCATCGGGCGGATTCACTTCTAAAAGAAAGTGATGGCGCGAAACATGCGGATCGTCCGGCAGGCAAACGTGGCAATCGGTCATACGACCGACAAGTAACGTATCGTGCTGATCAAAAACGAAGACTTTCCCCGCTCTGGGGCCGCCAGTAACTCTCAGCCTCAGTTTCCCTGCCATATCGGCCATCCTTTCATCACACATGTATTCACAACAGCCAGTAGAGCCCTTATATCGTTCTTGATGCCATGTCGTTCATGATACGCTCTTTCTTCACACGGGCAGGCAAGAATTGCGGATTTATCTTGAGAGCCGCATCGCAGGCTTCGATGGCTTCCTGGTAGCGGCGCAATTTGTGCAGCACAATCGCTTTACTATGATAGGAGGTAGCCGCCTGCGGATTTAAAGACAATGCTTTGTTCAGCGCATCCAGAGCTTCTTCTGGCTTGCCCATCTTATCCAACAATACCCCTTTATCGTGATAGGCGTTCGCTTCCCCAGGATCGTAGAAAAGAGCCCGATCATAGGCCGTCAGGGCTTCGGAATAACGTTGCAAATGTTCAAGGGCCAGACCTTTCTTGCGATAGAGCTCAGCATTATGGGGACTGAGCCGTATTCCATCTTCCGCAACGCCTAAAGCTTTTAGAGGCTGACCGAGTAACATGAGAGCGTTACTCAAATTATCATAGGCATCCACGTTTTTAGGATCGAGGCGCTGCGCTTTCGTGAAAGCGCGCACTGCCTCTTTGTGCCTACCTGACATTCCTAGAGCAATTCCCTTCCCTATCAGCGCATTTGGATAATTTGGTTGCCGCTTGAGAGCCTGCTCAAAAGCCGCGAGCGCTGGCTCTAATTGCCCCGACTTGCGCAAAATCTCACCTTTGATATAACTACCCTCCGCCGCGCGATGATTGAGTTGAATTGCCTGATCTAGAGCTTCAAGCGCCAACTGCATCTGTCCCAAATTATCGAGCAAGATTCCCTTCAGCATAAATAGGTCGTAATTGCGCGGAAATCTCCTCATGCCCTCCACAACTACTTTTAATGCCTCGATCACATCACCAGCGCTTCCCAAAGCCTTGCCTTTTTTCACATAATATGCTTCAGTCATGGATGGGTCCAGGCCGAGGCGTCGAGCTTCATCGTAGGCGGCTACGGCTTCTTGATAACGTCCTAACTCGGCCAGCACAATGCCCCGATTGAAGTGAGCCGATGGAATACGAGGATTAATAGCCAGCCCGGCGTCAAAAGCTTGCAACGCCTGCTCGTATGCTCTAAGCTCACTAAGCGTATAACCTTTGCCTATGTAGGCTACAGCATAGTCGGATCTCAAGCTAATGGCTTTATCAAAACATTGGAGTGCCTGAGTATACTTCCCTAATCCATGCAGCGCGCTCCCTTTGACATGGAGCGCCTCGATGAAATCAGGAAGGTGCCGTAAAACAGCGTCGGCGCTCGCTATCGCTTGTCGGTAACGTTTCTGAGCATAGAAATCAGTAGCTTGCCGATAGTGGAGCGTCAGTTGGTATAGCTTTTCCCCTGCATCGTTTTTCATGAAAAAATCCCTCCCTGGTTGAATGCATGCTTTAACGCTTTACAAACTACAAGCCTCCAACTCCCAATCAAGCTCCCACAAGCACATCGTTCTACCATGAGCTGCTGAGAGCAGCCAGCGCCCGTCGGCACTCAAGCAGACTGAATGTACCCAGTTATTGTGACCTTGCAAGGTACAGAGACAGCGCCCGCTGCTGGCCTCCCAGAGTTGTACCAATTGATTAGCGCCACCCGAAACGATCCAGCGACCATCTGAACTGATGTTGACATCATGCTGCATGCCGAAATTGGCCTCGATGACGCGCAAACAGCGACCGGTGCTTACCTCCCACACACGGATGGTTTTGTCATTGCTGCCCGAGATGGCAAATTGCCCATCCGCAGTGATATTTACCGAAGTCACCACTCCAATGTGCTCTTTGCGCACATACAAGCTCCGCCCCGTGCCGACCTCCCACACGCGCATGGAACCGTCTTGCCCGCCAGAAAGAAGCCGCCGCCCATCGACGCTGATACTCACCCGCCAAACCCACCTGCGCACCCCTCGCTCGCCTGGCGCGGCATCCAATACACGTAGACAGCGGCCCGTCGTCGCCTCCCAGAGCCGTATGTAGCCATCATGCCCGCTTGAGACAATCAGCTTGCCATCCGCGCTTATATCCACAGTCATGACATTGTCTGTATGCCCCTGCAATTCCTGCAAGCAGCGCCCATTGCTTCTATCCCATAGGCGAACGCTTTTATCGCTGCTCCCCGAAACGATCCATCGTGCATCCTTGCTCAAGCTGACCGTATTGACGTCGCCGGTATGCCCTTGCAAATTGTGCAGACAGCTTCCCTCGCTCATCTCCCATACCTGTATGCTCGCTCCACTGGCGAATGCTGCCAACTGACCATCCGCGCTGAGATTAACGGCTCGCGCGCCTACCTCGAAGGTCCGAGCCAACCAGGCGGCGCGAAAACCTGTCCGCGAGCAATGCGGCGTTAGCCTCGCCCACGCCTCCAGGCACTCGGGTCTGCGCTCCCAACCTGGCAGCGAGCGTGCTTCTCGCAGCAGCGCCAGCGCCTCTCCAAATCGTTTTCCCGCGTATGCTTGCTCAAATTGCTCCAGCAGCTTTTCGGCACGGCTTTTTGTCTGCGTTACATCGGTATGGGAAAACGCTTGCGAGGGATGCAGGGAACAGAGGATACGCTGCTGATCCAGTTCCCAGATGCGCACGATATCGTCTGTGCCACCTGAGATGATCCTTTTCCCGTCGGCGCTGATGCTCGCTCCCCAGACCCATTCGTCATGGTGCAGCGTACGTAAACAGCGGCCCGCGTTGACATCCCAGAGCCGCACAGTGCGATCAGGGCTACCGGAAACGAGCCAGCGGCCATCCGCGCTCAGGCGCAACGCATGCGCGGTATGGCTGTGAGCCGATAGAACTTTGATGCTGCGCCCGCTGCTCGTCTCCCAGATATGGATGGCGCCTGAGATATTCGCAGCCAGAAGGCGATTATCGGCGCTCAAGCTGACCGCGTCAACGCCTCCGCCGGCCTGCTCCAATGTAAGCAAGCAGCGACCGGTGCCAACTTCCCATAACTGAATTGTGTTCTCTTTCCCCTTCACGCCTCCTGGAGGCAAAAATCCGCAACTGGTCGCTGCTATCTGTCCGTCCACACTCAGGCCCACTGCCTGTACCTCGTGAGGATGCTGTAAAGCGCGCATCTTACGACCTGTGTGCGCATCCCATATATGCGCACTACTGCCGTCGCCTGAGATCACCAGAGAGCCGTCGGCGCTCAAGCTCGCCTTCATTACTTCGCCGCGCTGTTGCAATGTGCGCAAACAACGCCCTGTATGCACATCCCAGAGCCACATTTTTCGCCCCTGGCCGGTGATCGCCAGATGACCATCGGCGCTCAGACCGGCTACCCGTGGCGTGGGCCATATTTCCATTTGCTGCAAGACACGCAGGCAACGCCCCGCGTCCACATCCCACACCAGCGCCCTATAACCTGTTGAGATGGCAAAACGACCATCCGCGCTCAAATCTACAGCGTAGATATCGCTGCCCTGACCTTCCAGTGTGGATATGGTAGGCTTAGTAGCACTTTTCTGTGCTCGCACCTTGTTATACAATTGTTGCACTTCAGGCGCTGCAGGAGCCTGTTGCGCGGCTTCTTGCAGCAAAGGCAGCGCTGCATCACGATCCCCACGCTCCAGGTGTACCTGCGCAAGGAGATAAGATGCCTGCCACCGGGGCTCGTGAATGTTGCGCACGATCTCTAGCTGCTTCAACAGAGCGTCATCGGTTATCTCTCCCCGTCGCCATCTGAGCACGCCCTGATTATATGTTGCCCCCAGATGGCGTGGATCGGCCTGCAATGCCTGCTCCCACAATTGCTGAGACTCGCCAAGCTTGCCCAGGTTAGCAAGTGAAAGCGCCCGATTGTTCAGGCTATCAGCCAGCATTTCCGCCATTTGTGGCATCTTGCGCGGGTAAGCCTGTCCAACTTCCTGGGCATAGATTGCCTGAAGTTCTGCCGCTACATCCAGCATGCTGGCCGGACGGTTTTCTGGCGCAGGTTCGAAGCAGCGAGCCAGGAGCAGCATCACGGCCTTAGGCATTGGAGGGATGGCTGTGTCATCGGGAGTGTCGTAGCTTGCCAGCACATCGCGAGCAAGAGCGCCGCTGCGCCACGTCACTCCTCCCACAAACATCTCCAATACGGAGACGCCCCAGCTCCAGATGTCCGTCTTGCGGCTCAGCGCCTCCCCTTTCGCCTGTTCCGGTGAGCAATACGCGGGAGTCATGCCGCGCACACTGACGAGTATGCTCTGTGACCCGCTCTCGCTCTGGCTTACCGGTTCGCCCGCCAGAGTTCGCGCTCTAGCCAGCCCGAAATCGGTCACTTTGACGAGCCCTTCCGGGGTGAGCATAACATTAGCAGGCTTGATATCCTGGTGAACCAACCTTTGTTCATGGGCAGCATGCAGCCCCCAGGCAAACTGGATGGCAATATCCAGCATGCGCTCCAATGCCTGCTCATGCCCACCCTGATAGAGATGGCGGCGACGAATCCAGTCCGCGAGACTGCCACCGGCAACGTATTCGGCAAAAACGCGAGGGATTCCTCCTAGAATGCGCACATAATAGCAGGCAACGATATGGGGATGCAGTTGCAGATTGACCCAGGTTTCCGCCTCGCGCGTAAAGTTGGCTTTGCCGCTCTCGGTGGCAAAAGTTTCCGGTCGAGGGGACTTAACGGCCAGATCAATATCCCAGCCATGATGACGAGCCTTGTAAACGGTTCCCATACCGCCTTCGCCAAGTTTATCCGTCACTTCATACTGATTCAGGATCATGTCTCCGATTTGCCAGACAGCCGGGACAGTCGCCAGGGCCTCTTCGCCGCCAGGATCTGCAATCACCGCTTGCGTGCGCTCATCCGTTTGTTCAATGATATGCCTGACCTCTGCTGCAACTCGCTGTATCTCTGTTTCAGAGAGCGTAGCCGGTTGGGATACCTTCTGTTGATCGGGCTTTCGGCCAAACAGACGTTGTAGCCAGTGCTGGTTACTCATACTCCCTCCTCTAGTGATGGCGATGGCGGCAGAATATAATGGGTCACCAGGCGATAACCCAGGCCACGCACGGTTTCGAGAAAGCGCGGTTCTTTGGGATCGGGCTCTAGCTTCTTACGCAGTTCCCAGACAAGGTGGTTGACATCAACCTCTGTATGCAGCGAGTCTTCGCCCCAGATAGCAGCCAGTAATTCTTCGTAGAGGCACATCACCGGCACATTCCCATTGGTGCGATTGCGCTGCTCCATATAGCGAATGAGCTTGTGCTCTTGAGGGCGCAGGTCGTAGATCTCCTGCCTCCTGCCCCCCTCAACGCGATAAAGCCGGGCTTGAATCCAATCATATTCCAGGTAGGCCACAGAGGGAGCGCGCCCGGAAGGACGAGTGCCCAGAGGATCGTGAAAGGTGAGTTTCCAGTAGAGGGGCTTGCTCGTTTCAGTTAATTTCCCCAGGATGCAAATACTATCGCCTGGTGCGAGCAAAACACGGCCATCCACCACTTTCATCTCGCCGCCGCTCTGCACAAAGGTGCGGTTCACGCTGCCATTATCAACAACCCACCACCCATGCAGATTGCGCTCCAGGACGCAATGCACTTTGCGCGTGATAAGCTGCTGCGGATCAGGTTGTAAAGCAATGGAGTTGAACTGCTCAAAGCGCCCTATAGTGATGTAATCCTCGCTCAGTTCAACATGCATCTGTTGTCCATCCGGCCCCGATATTTCAAGATAAGGAAGGAGTGAATCCATTTTATCCCTCGTCAGTCTCTAAATGAATTTAGCGGCAGCAAAAGCAATTTTCCGTATAAATTCTACAATAACACTTTAACCGGTTAAAGTGTTATTGACCATAGAAATTTGATTGAAATCTCGTGGAAAAGCAGGATCTAACGCTATGTGCAAAGCGTTGTTGCTGCCCGTGGCGGCGAGAAGGGAAAGAAAAGAGCTTCAAGGCGCAGAGATACCTTGAAGCTCTTTGGCAGGCGACACAACTCAGAAATTTTTACGCAAATGGCTGGCCCCAGCGCCCACGGTGGGCAACCTCGCCAAGCGGTTTGCGCTTCTTCTTCCCCTTGCCCAGGCCACGGACCGGGTAGCCAAAGGGGATAATAGCCAGGATATTGATCTCCTCTGGTATGCCCAGCACGGGATTTATTTGCTGGAGATTTTCGAAGCCGACCCAGTTTGAGCCGACGCCATTGGCCCAGGCCGTCAAGATCATCGATTGGATGGCCCGACTCGCATCGGAGACGGCAAACCGGCTTTGCTCCATGCCAACAACAATCGCCAGCGGGGCCTGCGCGATATATGGCCCGGTCTGCGCGAGCGATCCCAACTTGCGCAAAGTCTCCCTGTCCTCCACGACGATAAAATGCCAGGGCTGACCATTCATGCTGCTCGCAGTTAGATGTCCGGCTTCAACAATCTGCCGGACAACAGGCTCTGGTACTGGCTGCTCCTGAAACTGGCGGACCGCCAGCACAGTGCGGACTGCGTCGAAAACATCCATCATAACACCTCTCTTTTCTCACGCATTGCTCTGGCTAGCCCCAACGCTTTCTGAGCCTGGGGAGAATTTCTTTCGCGTAAAGCTGAAGGAAGCGCGATTGATCGTCGCCGGGCGCATGGAAGATGAGATGGGTGAAACCCAGTTCAATGTAAGGACGGATCTGCTCAATATGTTCCTCTGGATTATCTGAGACAAGCCAGCGACGATGAGCCTGGTCCGCCACAGCCTCGGCCCTCTTCTCCATCTCACGCGGGTCTTCAACGCCAACTTTATCCTCGGCGGGGAGCGCCAACGCGGCCCAGATGCGCGTATCGGCAAGGGCGCGCTCGCGGTCGGTATCAAAGGAGACTTTGATCTCGATAGTGCGTTCGATGCTCGCGGGATCGCGGCCAGCCGCCTTTGCCCCTTCCTCTACAGCCGGGAGGAGCTGATTGCGATACAATTCATCGCCCTTGCCAGAGGTACAGATAAACCCATCGCCAGCTCGCCCGGCGAACTTGGCCGCCACGGGTCCGCCCGCGCTAATATAGATGGGAATGGGTTGCGCGGGACGATCATAGATGGTGGCGTTACGCGTGCGATAGTATTCGCCCTCGAAGGTTACGAACTCCTCGCTCCAGAGACGACGAATCAGCGCGATGGCCTCACGCAGACGGGCCAGGCGCTCTTTCGCGGACGGCCATTCTACTGCGCTAACAGCTACCTCATTGAGCGACTCGCCGGTGCCAACGCCCAGGACCATGCGTCCAGGGTTCAGCACGCCAAGCGTCCCAAAAGCCTGCGCCACGACCGCGGGCTGATAACGAAAAGTGGGCGTCAGGACGCTGGTGCCGAGCAAGATGCGCTTGGTGCGCTCGCCAACCGCACCAAGCCAGGAAAAGGCAAATGGAGCATGTCCATCAGTATGTCGCCAGGGTTGGAAATGGTCGCTGATCCAGACACTATCAAACCCACATGCCTCCGCTTCGACCGCGAAGTTCAGCAGTTCTCTCGGCCCGAACTGCTCCGCCGAAGCCTTGTACCCCAATGTTAAAGGATGCCTTGTCGTCATTTGCTCTCCTTATGTAACTAATTACAAACCCTTCAGTGATCCCCAGTGATCCTCAGCCAAATAACTTGACTGAGATTAAAGCGATTCCTCGATGCATTTCCACTTGACATCTCAGGGTTTGATGCATATACTGCCCTCAAGGGAAGCAGCGGGAATTCATGGCTTTCGACCCGCTTGAGGATACAGCATTACAACAGAAAGCATATCACCATCTCCCCCCATCTGTGAAATCCTGCCAGCCCCGCTCCTGTTCAAGCGTGGATAGCATCCAGCAAGCAAACAGGAGGTAAAACTCTGGACAACGCGCCAGCAATGTGTTAAATTTGCATAAATAAAACGCGTTGTTGCTTTTCTATCTCATTATCAGTAATAGAGAGTATGCCATTAATGAGCTAGAGAGCTTTTTCTTAACTACAACACCGGGCATTCTCAGTTTCTATAGAAGGTGCAACGTGGATAAAGAGGGTATAGATGCAAGTCTTGGTCTAAAATTTAGCTTAGAACTATTTAAGCGTTACAGGCAAAACGGTACGCTCTACGCAGAGCTTGCGCGGGCGCCGGGCGTGCGCGGGCGCTGCACGGCCTTTATTCAGCTCGTCAAAGGAGAGGTCGTTTCCGCATATCTGGAGGATCAGCAAGGAAAGCGTTATCCATCGGACAAAGACATCCTTTGTCGCCTTGATCGAGAAAAAGGGCCATTTGAATGGACATTAGTCCACCAGCCACTGATCACAGGCCCGCATCAGTCCGCCAGAGGACTGCGACCACAGTCTTCAGATCCGCTTGCACCCGCCATGCAGTGCTCTGCTGTCCCCAAAATTATCGCGGCGCTGAGTTGGGAACGATTAAGTGTGCAGGCTCCTGAACAGAGAGAGGCATTATACACACTGCTGACAACGATCAATGGAGAGCGCACCGTTGCAAACATCAAAGATATGGTGCCTTTTTCCAGGGATCTGATAGATGATCTGTTACGCTTACTCCTCGAATTAGAAGTAATTGTTATTTCTACAGAACAGACAGGAGGTCCCTAAAGATATGAGCCGCACTCTATTTCCTGAGCCCCCCACAACCAAACAGGCATGGTCGCCCGGTGAAGTGCTCACGCCAGAACCTGACTGGCAAGACCGCCTTCTTGGCTGGTGGTATCGCTTGACGGCAATCCCCGAGCCTCCGGCGAACGCCAGTTTCGTCAAGCGTGAAATTGCTCGTCGCGTCCGTCTTTTCAGCACCGTGGCTTTTTTCTTCCTGATCGTACTGATTATTTTCTTCCCCGCCTGCGCATTCCTCCCTAATCGTCTGGTAATCTATCTGGATGGCCTGATTATAGCCATTACTGTTTTTACCCTTGTGCTGAATCGCATGCGAAAACCGCTCATGGCAGGTCTGATTCTGGTAATTGCTTCTGAACTTGTATTGACCGCCGTCATTGTGACCACACTGCCTTTTGATGAGACCAGCATCCAACTCTATGACCTCTACCTTATCGTGGACCTGTTAGCGGTCTCTTTGCTGCGACCACAAACCATTTTCGCCCTGGCATTTAGCAACTCGCTCTTCATCTACTTTGATCTTATGTATCAACAACATACGCAGGTTCTGACCCATGATCTCGTCACGCAATTTATTCCCGTGCTTGTGCGTCCGGTTGGGCTACAGATCATCATAGCGGGCGTTGCCTACCTCTGGGTACGCAGCTCCACACGCGCAATCACCCGCGCCGACCGGGCTGAGATGGTCGCATCGCTCGAACATACGATTGCGGAAGAACGAGCGTATTCTGAACAAGCGAGGATGCAGTTGGAAGAGAGCATCCAGCAACTGGTAAAGGCACATATTGAAGCGGTCAATGGGCAAATCGTGGCAAAGATCCCTTACCCCCCAGAAGCGAAAGTCCTCTGGCCGCTGATTGGTGTGATCAACTCGCTCTGGGTGCGCCTGCAACACACCCATCAAGTGGAATACGAGTTGCAACAATTGAAACGAGCTATTACAGCATATGCGGAAACTCTGCATCAGGCGGCCACTACGCCCCAACAAGCATTGCCGATGTATCGCACTAAGACCGACCTCGATCCGCTGATTCTCGCCATTGGGCACTTCCAGCGAACGCAACGGAAGCAGTAAGCGTTGGTAGCTTTACTGTAGGCAAAAGTCCCATACTGAAAATCTCCCTGTAAAAGGTCGTGAAAACAGATGTGTACTCTTTCTCAGTCAGCAGGTAGCTGGTGAGATTTAATCTGCCCGGCTCACGAATAGCATGCAGACAGGCAGCATAGGTAGCTAGCCGCAATGGCATGCATCGTCAACAGAAGGGGCATTGTTAAACAGCTGCTACAGCATCAAGCGGGCTCAGGGGGTTTCATTTGCGTGAAATACTGCCAGGCCAAAGTCTCGCCGCTTACGATACGGGAATGCGGCTATCGCAGCGCGATAGTTACCGCCACAGTTTTTAGTACGAAAAGGAGATACCATGTTTTCTATCTTTAAAAAAGCAGCCACTGAGCAAGACGTCGTCCTCCAGGAACTGAATGAAGATGAGCTCTCGCAAGTCGCGGGCGGCCACGCCCATAACCATCATCACAAACACCACAAGCACCATCATAAACAGCACAAGCATCATATGATGACGCCGCCACAGAAGATGATGCCCACGACGACACCGACTACCACCACAACTACTACGACCGGTACGCAGGTCATTCATCAGCACTGGTAAGCTAAACGGCTAACAGCGCTTGCTTGCCCGCGTTATTAGCTTTAGTAAGCTACTTGGTAATACCGTTGCCGCCGCTGTAACTGGATTATTCACTCACCAGATGATCCCAGTTGCAGGGGCGGCAACGGCATGTGCAGAGCGCAAGCTATTGTTACCCATGAGAGTGAGGTGAGGTGATGACAGCTCCAAACCGTTCTATCTTTCGCCAGCGTGCCATCGCAAAGTACGTACAAAGACAGGAACGGCAGGTTATGCTACGATTGGTTTCTCCCCCTGTCTTTGGCTTCCTCTGGCTCTTATTGCTGACATTGATTGGCGGTGGTATCCTCGTCTGGTCGCTGCAAGTGCCTCTCGTCGTTCAAGGCCAGGGGATAGTGCTCCAGCAAGCAGGGAAGCAGGGAAAAGGTCAGCGGACAACTGCCGTATTACTCCTTCTGCCAGCGGACCAGCAGGCGAATCTGAAAGCCGGGCAAGCGGTGCGCATCATGATCGCTTCCAAGAACATCACATTTACTGGCGCAATTGACCATGTTGAAGCAGGGGCAATGAGCCCGGCAGTCATTAACGCCCAATTCCACACCCAAATACCACAACCCGAGGCGGTAGCAGGGCCATATATTGTGGCGACCGTTCCTGTAGCGCCCGCTGCTCAAATTCAGGTCCCTCCAGGAAGTGTATGCCAGGCTCAGGTGCAGACCGGTTCAGCCAACGTTTTCTCTCTTTTACCAGGCTTCAACAATTTTCAGAAGCTCTTCAATGATATTTTTCAAACGTCCCCATCTGCTTAACATACTAAAAACGAGGAAAGAGTATTTATGGAACCGACACAACAGGAGCCGCTATCCTCATCGCGTCTCGTCAGAGTCCTTCCTTATGAGCAGGTCCTCGGCATCCCTTACACCCAGTCAACGGGTCGTCACCGTTGGGAGCGTCAAAGCTCCAGATACCCGGACGAACTTTTGAGGATTATCGAGGCGGAGACGCAAGAGTTGCAGCCTGTGATGACTCGTCCTGCCACCTCCTCCCGGGCCAAAAAGCAGCCACAGCAGAGAAAACGACGCGTCCCCGAGATGATGCAGGTGACCGACGTTGAGTGTGGCGCCGCCTGCCTGGCAATGGTCTTAAACTACTACGGCTACGCCACCAGCATTTCAGAAGTGCAGGAACACTGCGGGGTCGGCAGGGATGGGCTTACGGCGCTGGATATTGTGAAATCTGCGCGCCTGTATGGACTGCGGGTGCGAGCCGTCTCGGTAGACCTGAACAGCTTTCGTTACGTTGCGCTCCCGGCTATCGTGCATTGGGAATTCAATCACTTCTTAATTGTGGAACGCTGGTCGCCCAACAGAATAGATGTGGTAGACCCGGCCAGCGGGCGCAGAACGCTGACCGGTGAAGAGTTCGATGAAGGCTTCACTGGCGTGGCGCTCATGCTAGAACCCGGGACACAGTTTAGCCAGAAAGCGCCGCAAAAGCTGCTCACGCCCTGGTCTTACGTCCGCTCGCTGCTGCAAATGCGAGCGATCATTGTTCAGATTATCGCCACATCGCTGTTCCTGCAAGCTCTGGGGCTGGCCGCGCCTTTACTTACCGCGGTGGTTATTGACCGCATCCTGCCAGCAAAAAATCCTGATATGCTACTGCTGCTGGGCTCTGGTATGCTGCTTTTGATCCTTACTCAAGGAGTGGCATCATTCTTACGTTCATCTCTATTGCTCTATTTACAAGCCAGAATTGACAGAGACATGATGCTCAACTTCTTTGAGCACCTGCTCAGCCTGCCCTACCGCTTCTTTCAGTTACGCTTGAACGGCGACCTGCTGGCACGCGTGAATAGCAACCTGGCGATTCGCGACCTGCTGACCAATCAGCTTCTCTCCACCTTCCTGGATGGCGGCACGGTTATTGTCTATTTCATCATCCTGTTCTCCCTATCACAATTCATCGCGGCAATGACATTGGGGATCGGCATCATTCAGGTCGCGTTGCTTCTCCTCACCTCCCCGGCTATTCGGCGGTTGACGCAGCGCGATTTAGAGGCACAGGGCAAAACTCAAGGCTATATGAATGAAATTTTATCCGGTATCGCTACCTTGAAGGCTGCGGGAAGCGAGCAGCGGGCATTCACACGTTGGGAGAATTTCTTTTTCGATGAGATGAACATTGCGCTGCGTCTAAACTATCTCTCTTTAGTGGTTAATACGCTAGCGGGCATTGCCAATCTCTTAGCGCCGTTGCTCCTACTCTGGATCGGCGCGACGCTGGTCATCAATGGAAGCCTGACCATTGGCGCGATGCTGGCGCTCAATACGCTGGCAATCCAGTTGCTAGGGCCGCTTGCTTCTCTCGCCACCAGTACCCAGGATTTGCAGATCGTGCGGGCGCATTTTGCTCGCGTCGCCGATGTTATCGGGACGCAGCCCGAACAAGATCCTGCTCAGGTACAGCCTCCCCACCGCTTACGGGGCCAGATCGAGCTGCAACATGTGAGCTTTCAATACGACCAGCATGCCCCTATGATTTTGCAGGACATCAATATGACCATTTACCCCGGTCAGAAAGTGGCCCTTGTCGGCAGAACAGGCTCTGGCAAGAGCACACTGGGAAAGCTGCTGGTTGGCCTGATTACGCCTACACAGGGGACCATTCTCTTTGATGGCGTCCCTCTAGAGAGGCTCCATTACCAGCAGGTGCGCAGCCAGTTCGGCGTCGTGCTTCAGGAATCCTTTATTTTTAGTGGCTCGGTCAAAGAAAATATCGCCCTGAATAACCCCGAAATGGATATGACGCAGATCGTCGAAGCTGCTCGCATAGCCGCTATTGACGAGGATATTGAGAAGATGCCGATGGGCTACGATACGCTGGTCTCCGAAGGCGGAAGCGCCTTCTCCGGCGGACAGCGCCAGCGATTGGCGCTGGCACGCGCAATCGCCCACTATCCCGCGTTACTCCTGCTGGATGAGGCAACCAGCGCGCTGGATGTCGTTACCGAGCGCATCGTCGAGCAGAATTTTAAACGGCTCCCCTGCACTCAGGTGATCATCGCTCACCGGCTCAGCACCATTCGTAACGCAGACCTGATCCTGGTGCTGGAGCAGGGGCGAATTGTGGAGCAAGGAACGCACGAACAATTATGGAGATGCAATGGCTTCTACACGCGGTTACTGCAAACACAGTTGCAGCCTGATTAACATAAAGTGAAGGCCCGCTCGACGGCGGACCTTCTGACCTGCTCCTGCTTTATTGCCGCGCCAGATTACGCAGCAGGTGCAGGGTTGATAGCAATGGTCGCAGCGGTCACCACACCATTGGCATCAGTGGTAAGCGTCACAGGATTCTGAATCTTCAGCAAGCTCACGCAATTCAAACCACCGGCGCTAAACGTCGCGTTCAAGCGATTTGCCAGGAAGGTAAAGAGATTGCTGGTCACTGTACCGCCATCGGGCGACGGGAAGTTCTGGAAAATGGTCTGTTCGCCACTGATACGTGGCAGACCCACCTTCACCAGATTCTCGCAATAGGTCGTCGTGCTGGCGTCATTGAGGTTCGCCGCTCGTGGCTGATCAACGCCCGCGCGGTACGCATTGGTCTTGGCAAGACTCTCATTGCCATTATTGAGCACCATAGGATCGCCCGCGGGTACGAGTGCGATGGGAGCCTGCTGATCGGCTGCCGCCTGCAACTCGTCGGTGGCTAGCGTGGAAACCATCGTCCCAGGATTGACAAGATCGGGGATCTGGAATGGCTGGCAACCCAGAGCCGGATCAACGAGTCGGGTCACCAGAGCATTATCGCTCGGATTCCCGATGACTGTGGCGTTCGCCAATTTGGCCTGATTGGCTGCTGAAAGCTGAGCCGTTTGGCCGCTGGCCGTTGCCAGGTACTGCGTCTGCACATTGTCGCTTTGATCCATATCGACGATGCTAAAATCGCGCGTGGTGGGGCAGACGCCGCCATCTTTTGCAGTGCCCAGCGCCGGAATAGTGATTTTCCCGGCTGCGATCAAGCGGTTCGCTGCGCGGAAGAAGGCGACGGCATTACAATAAGAGAACTGCCCAAAAACGGAGCCCGCAGTGCCATTGACGCAGTTTGCGCCGAGCCTGCCGCCACGAAGGGTTACATGCACCCTTTGAGCGCCCGCCGCCGTCTGCGCCTGTGCCGCAGCATCACCCTGGGCAGCTGCCTGGGCGTTGTGACGCGAGAGGGTCAGGGAATTGCCATTATCGCCAAACCAGAGGCCAACGACGGCATGGGCCGGGAGCTGAGGCACAACAGGCTGTACCGCAGGCTGCGTCCCCTGATCGATCACCAATGGCTCATAGGCCGACATCTTACCGGTGGCCGGGTCCAGAATCACCGCCTGGACGAAGGCCGATTGATTGGCATTGGCTTCATTGCACGGCCCATTAGCCGGATCGGTGGCGGTGAGCTGATACGGGGTCGCCAGCTCCTGCGCGCTTAAAGGATCGGACGGCATGATCAGGGTACAATCCATGTTCACCGTGGCTGCCGCATGCGAGCCTACCAGCGGACGGACAACAAATATACCTACGCCGATAAGCGCGATTATAGCTGTCACGGAGATGCCAATCAGCATCAATGGCGAGAAACGGCGCTTGCGACGTGCTTGCAAAAGCTTCTTTTGCATTTTTGATGGGTCACGCGGTTTTGTTGTAAGCATCTTTTTCTCAACCTCTTCAATGTTTGGTATGCCGCTACTTATCCAGCAGGCATCCTATCTCAAGGACATACGCTCATCAGGCAATCAGGATGGTACAGCTCCCGATAAGCGTATGCCGTCAATCAGTAGCCGCATTTCCGTCTCGCTACCTATAAAATGAAACCGGCCACTGCGTAAGCTGTGTGTACTCTGCTACAAATACTACCACGAGCCTATTGCGCTGCTTGCCTATATCTTTATCTGGTACTTATTAAGTACTACTATGAGGTTAACATTTCTCAACCAGAAATTATCGAGCATGATAAATATTTACTAGATGGAAACCTCCCTGTAAAAAAAAGGAGTACAGGACGTGGCTGTATATTGACCTTTATGGATGACCTTGCCTAAGTGAAATTGCTATGCTACAGTATTGCAACAGGCGCATATTATCAGGGGAACTAGAGGCCGGTTCACATGACTATGATACCAAACAAGATGCACAACAGTCCCCAGCCAGGTGAAATACTCAAGCAGCAGCATATTGCCCCCGTCGAGAAGTGCTCAGAGATTTTTGCATTGCTCGACGTACGGGGAATGATCGCTTCTGTTAGCTCTTCCATCTCCCCAATTTTGGGGCATACCCCCGACACGCTTGTAGGCGCTCAGATAGAAAGTCTGGCCCACCCTCATGATGTCGAAACGATACGGCTGATATTAAGCAAAATCGCACAAACACCCGGCGATAGCCTGAGCGCGGCATGTCGCCTGCGCCATCAAGATGGCTCATGGCACCATTTTGAGGGCAGCATAACGAATTTCCTGCACGCGCCGGGCACGGGCACCCTGATCGCTAGCTTTCGCAGCATTGGCGAACACAGGCTAACGCTGCCACTCTATGGGAATAGAAAAGATGACTTTGTACATTTCGTCCAGTTTTACGAGACGGACGACTTCCTCCTGAATGTTGTGAGCAACTTTATCTGGGCGGGGCTTGGCTCAGGTGAGTCCTGCATCGTTATCGCGACGAAAGCTCATCGCGAGGAGCTTGAGGAGCGGTTGAAAGCCAATGGGCTGGACCTGGCCGCCGCTTATGCGCGCGATGCATACATCTCTCTGGATGCAGATGAGGTACTCTCAAAGTTTATGGAACACGACTTGCCGGTACCGGAGCGATTTTCTGAGATCATAGGCAAGGTAATGGCACAGGCATCGCAGGGTCAAAAGCGCCTACGAATTTTTGGGGAGATGGTTGCACAATTTTGGGAGCGGGACAATTCAACCGCGGCCATCCAACTGGAAATGCTCTGGAACAAGCTGTATAACGCTCACCCCTCCTTCTCGCTGCTTTGCGCCTACTCCATGCATAACTTTACCGGCGAAATATACAAGCAGCAGTTTCATGACATCTGCCATCAACACTCCCAGGTTATTCCAGATGAGCATTACACGCTGCTCCCCAATCTCGATGAGCGACTCCGCGCTATTGCCTCATTGCAACAGCAGGCAAACTCGCTTGAAAACGAGATTATGGAGCGCAAAGAGGTCGAAGCCAGGTTCCAGCACCTCTTCGATTCTAACCTCATCGGCGTGTTCCTCTCGGACTTTGATGGCACCTTCCTGGATGCTAATGACGCTTTTCTCGATCTGATCGGCTATACCCGAGCAGAAATGCTGGCAGGCACACTACAGCGCGATACCCTCACTCCTCCAGAATTTCAGTATTTGAGCGTTCAAGCAGTCCAGGCATTGCAGGAGAGAGGCTCATCGGGAACGTATGAAAAAGAATACCTGCATAAAAGCGGTAGACGTATCCCGGTTCTGATTGCAGTGACCCGCATCGAGCAGACCAACACTTGCATCGGCTTCGTTCTGAATATCAGCGAACGCAAAGAGCTGGACAGACGTAAAGATGAATTTATCAGCATGGCAAGTCATGAGCTTAAAACGCCTGTTACCAGCCTCAAGGGCTTTCTTGGCCTCCTGCAACGACTCCTGGGTACAGAGGGAGAGTCCGGAGAGAAGGGACTCTATTACCTGGCTCGCATGGACGCCCAGATCAATAAGCTCACCAAGCTTATCAATGACCTGTTAGATCTCTCCAAAATCCAGACGGGTAAGCTGGTTTATCAAGAAGAACGTTTCGATCTGCAAGCGCTGACACAGGAAGTTGTGGAAAACACGCAGGGAACCACTCAGACCCATCATATCCAGCTCGAAGAGGTCGCTCGCGCCGAAGTGCTTGGGGATCGGGACCGCATCGGGCAGGTCTTGATTAACTTGCTCAATAATGCGATCAAATACTCTCCACAAGCAAATAAAATACTGGTGCGCATGGTAAAGGACCAGCAAACGGCGACGGTGAGCGTGCAGGATTTTGGCATCGGGATCGCCAAAAAGCATCAGCAGAAGATTTTTGAGCGGTTCTATCAGATCAATGATGCTGAAACAAAAACCTACCTGGGATTGGGCATTGGCCTGCATATCGCCTGTGAGATTATCCAGCGGCACGGCGGCCAGATGTGGGTGGAAAGCGAAAAAGGCGGCGGCGCAACCTTTTACTTCAGCCTCCCTCTCGCCTGATATGCCCCACCCTCACTCATACTATCAGTCAGGCTGCATTTCTTCGCTCTTTTGCTGCACCTGAGTAGGTTCTCCATTAAAGCGGAGTTCGCGCGGCGAGCGTCGCAGGTGCGAGCATGCACTCATGCTGAGAATCAGATACACTCTTAGAGGATCGTATCAGTGGGTGGCAAAGATGCAAGAACATGCAAAAGGTCCATTATAAACTCGTCATGCTGAGCAGTAAGGGAGCTTAATAGGTAGGTGATAAATTCATTGTATTGCTCCTTGTCGAGAAATCCCATATCTTTCATCAGAGTTAACAGAGCGGTAATCTGACCCGTGATAAGGATGCTAGTGACAACCATTCGTACTTTTTCATCCTTGATATCTGCTGTGGCATTCGCGACTGTTGTGCGATACAACAGCATCTGGCTTATCGATTCCTGGAAGTTATTTGCAATTCTGGTTTGTAGCTCCTGTATAGCTTGCAGAAAACTTTTATCCTGCATCGGCTTCTCTCCTGAGAAAATTCTATTGCTAGAGGGTTCACATAAAAGGAAAATGGACCTTTATATGTAGCTACTGCTATTTAGTTATAGCGAGTGAGGCGACCAACAAGGCTCGTTATTACTCCTACATTAGGAAAAATATGCTATTCATAAAATTATTGGTCTCGTTCCTCACATTTTTTCTTAACCTCATAGATAAATATCATTTTTAGTTACTCTCTATACTGATGAAGAGAGTACAGATGAATGAGGTTCGGAGTTCTTCACTCCACCTTTTTGGGAACATACCCAATGTTTCCACTGTCCTCGACATAGGACAGGTAACTGTCACAAAACAAAAGATGATCGAATACATGTAACAGAGATCCTGAAAGGAGATTTTATCATGGCAGTATCTGCACGAGAAGCCAAGAGGGGAACTGAGACTCAAGAAGAAGGCACGGAAGTATTGCCTCTGCTTTTGACGAGTATGATAACAGGCCGCGAAGAGCGTAAAGAGGGCATCGCTCCTCTTCTGGTAGCTGCTCTGGCGAGCCGTCGCTGGGAAGAGGGCGAAGAGCGCAAAGAAGGCATCTTCCCTCTCCTGCTCGCTACGCTGGTGAGCCGTCGTCGTGAAGAGCATGGAGAAGGCATCTTCCCTCTCCTGCTCGCTGCTTTGACGAGTCGTCGCCGCGAAGAGGGCGAGGAATATAAGGAAGGTATCTCTCCTCTGCTGGTGGCTGCTCTGGCGAGCCGCCGTCGTGAAGAGCGCGAAGAGAGCGAGGAAGGCATCTCTCCTCTGCTGATAGCTGCCCTTATGGCTCGTCGTGAGGAGCGCGAAAAAGAGACTGTATAACACATTCAGATGCAGTCTCTTTTTTTATCTCTCGCACTAGCAAAAATGGGGAAGATCCGCTGATATTTTAATTCAGCAACGAGGTCTTCAGAGCAGTGCAGCTAAAAATTGCTCTGAAGACTTCACTATGCTTATTCTCAAGAGATGAAAGGGAAGCATCACTATGACGACGAATCCCGGACGCTCACCGGCCCACAATGGAATAGATCCTTTAGTTGAAGCACTGATTAAAGAGCTGCTTGGAGGCGCATCCTCTCCTAAAGGGGGTTCCAGAACAGAAGATGCTATTACAGCAGCTCTTGCCGAAGAACTCATTGCATCCCTGGTTCCGACGCGTGCTGCTGGACAGACACCACCGTTGGAAACAACCTTACTGGCAGCCGCTCTTGCCCCCGCACTGGCGGACGCCCTCGCCCCCGCGCTGGCCGAAGCTCTTGCTCCTGCAATTATCAAGGCGCTGAACAGTCTGGCCTCTTCAAAGGAGTCTGATCAATCAGCAACTAAGGAGGGTCCCGAAAGGCGAAAAAAAGAATAATCATGTAGGGGTGCTTCTATATACCGGGCTGGTGAGTAGCCATTCCTTTTCAGAAAAGGGATGGCTACTGTTTTTGCACGTTAAAAATATACAATAACGGACGCTGATACGTTTAACTATGAGGTGAGACAAATAACCATTGTATTAGGAGAACAAGGAGATGCTCTACGCCTCTGTTATAATTGCAAGTTCGGTATCCATCTGCATTTTGAGCTATTTTGTAACCGCGTTCCGTCAAGGCTGGGCGCGCTCAGACCACCTCTCCTTCCCTCTATATGGCTATAGGAGACGCTCGCGATCCATGCTATGGACAATTACGACCCTATTGCTGATGTTGCTGGTCGGCTGTGGTTCTCCCCCGGCTCCGGCTGCCACCCCGACGAAATCAGCCAATGCGACGCCTACTCTAACGGCCAATGCAACCCCTATTGTGACGCCGCCAACAACTGATTGGACCACCTATCACAATGATAACGCTCGCACCGGTTATCTGCCCAATATCCCTGATCCCCATCAGTTTACGCGGGCGTGGACCAAAGCACTGGACGGTGCGGTCTACGCGGAGCCGCTGGTGATCGGCAAACAGCTTATTATCGCGACGGAAGGGGATTCGCTCTATTCGTTTGATGAGCAAAGCGGGCAGATGCAATGGCATACGCAGGTCGGGACTCCCGTCCCTCTCTCAGCTCTCCCCTGTGGCAATATCAATCCAAGCGGCATTACCGGCACGCCGGTGTACGATCCGGCCAGCCATCTCATCTTCGCCGTGGCTGAAATAACCGGAGTTTCCCATATCCTGGTGGGGCTTGATCTGAACACAGGCAAGGTGCAGGTACGCCGCACGGTCGATACGCCCGGTATGGACCCCCTGACTCATCAGGAGCGGGGGGCGCTCACGCTCTATCAAGGGATGATCTATATCCCCTTCGGTGGACGTCTCGGGGACTGCGGCGACTATCATGGCCGCGTCATCGGGGTACGGACGGATGGGCAAGGTAATCTGATCTCTTATAAGGTGCCAACGACGCGAGAGGGAGGCATCTGGGCGCCGCCGGGAGCAGCGATGGATGACGCGGGACATCTCTTTGTATCCGTGGGCAATGGTGAGGTCACGCAGGGGCAGTGGGATCATACCGATTCCGTGCTACGGCTCTCGCCTGCGTTACAGCTTGAAGATGGTTTCGCGCCCCAATCATGGGCGCAGGATAATGCTAACGATGCCGATCTCGGCTCAATGAGTCCGGTGCTACTGCCCAACGGACTGATCTTTAGCGATGGGAAATCAGGTCAGGGCTATCTGTTGCATGCCAATGCCCTGGGTGGAGTTGGCGGTCAGATCCAGCAAACGGACGTCTGCAATGCTTATGGAGGGGCCGCTACCGCCGATTCACAGGTATTTTTGCCCTGTGCCGATGGTGTGCGTCAAGTGAAAATTGGGCCAGGCGAGACTATGACGGTTGGCTGGCACGCGCCGCAATCGGTCAACGGCTCCCCCATCATCGGCGGACACACGCTTTACGTTGTCGATCATAACAATGGCATTTTCTATGCCCTCAACCGCGACACGGGCGCGGTGCGCGCTTCGATCCCTGTGGGCATAACCTCGCGCTTCGCAACGCCAACGCTCTCTAACGGGCTCGTGTTTATCGGCACATTACAAGGGATTGTGGCGCTCAAGATTGCGTAAGACGATGCCCTATAGGCAGCGACGCAAGACAGGTTGGAGGATTACGCTCCAACCTGAATATTCAAGCACACCATCAGGGCAGGGGCAAGCCCTGCCCCTACAGATGTTTTGAATGGATTGCCTGCCAGACGTTCTCGGGTGTCAAGGGGATATCCAGCGCGGTGATCCCCAGAGGCGACAGCGCGTCGAGCACGGCGTTGGCAACGGCGGCGGGAGCGGCAACGGTGCCTGCTTCTCCAGCTCCCTTGACGCCCAGAATGTTGAGCGGGCTGGGGGTCTCGGTGAGCACAAGCTCGAAACGCGGCAGCGAGTCCGCTAAGGGAACGGCATAGTCCATCAAAGTAGCGGAAAGCACCTCGCCATTGCCGTCGTACACCATCTGCTCACAGAGGGCCTGTCCAATGCCCTGCGCGATGGCCCCGTGTGTCTGCCCCTCCACCAGCGTCGGCATCAGGACGCAGCCATAATCATCGACCGCGACGTAGCGCCGTAGCTTCACCTCGCCCGTCGCAGGATCGATCTGCACCACGGCAAGGTGCGCGCCGAAGGGATAGGCCAAATCCCCAGGCTCAAAGCCCTGCATGCTGCATAGCCCTTTGAGCAGCTCTTTTTGCAGGTCCTCCGGGAACTCGGACTTCTGCGCCGGATTCTCGGCAATCGTCGCCAGTTGAGCCAGCGTGTACGATTTGCCAGGGACACCGGAGACCTGGACGCGGCCATCGCGCACTTCCAGATCACCCTCGGCCACTTCCAGCAGGTGCGCGGCCAGTTTGAGCATCTGCGCCTTCACTGCCTGCGCGGAGAGCTTGAGCGCAACGCCGCCCACAGCCATGCTGCGGCTGCCAAAGGTGGCGAGCGAGTGCGTGTTGGGACTATCGCCGATCTGCACCTCAACCAGTTCATGCGGAACGCCAAATTCCTGCGCGACGATGGCCGCGAACGTGGTAGCATGCCCCTGCCCGCTATCAACCGAGGCGCTCTCGACGAGAATTTTGCCATCCGGCGCGATGCGCACCTGGCCGCTATCAGGCTGCCCACTGAGGCTCTGTCCTCCCGAACCCGTGCTCTCTATATACAGACACAGCCCGACGCCAGCGTACTGCCCCTGTTGGCGCAGCCTGGCTTGCTCGGCGCGCAGCTCTTGATAACCTGCTGAGGCCACCAGTGTATCCAGAGCCTGCGCATACGTCCCTGAGTCATAGATGGTTCCGGTAGCCGTTGTATAGGGGAACGCGTCGGGCGGGATCAGGTTGCGTTTGCGCACTTCGACAGGGTCCAGGGCGAGTTCATGCGCGATGGCATCCATCGTACGCTCAATACAATAGCAGGCTTCCGGGCGTCCGGCTCCGCGATAGGGACCGGTGGGAGCTGCGTTCGTTTTGACGCCGTTAATGATAGTCTGGATCGCGGGGATGGCATACGTGCCGGAGATCATTGAGGCGGTAGAGCCGACGCTGGCAAGGCTAAAATCGCCAGGATAGCCGCCCAGATCGGCAAATAGTTCCGCCTTCAGCGCCAGCACAGTCCCATCCTGGCGCACAGCGGCCTGCATATTAGCCAGGAGGCCACGCCCATGCCCCATCGAGACGATATTTTCCAGGCGATTTTCCAGCCAGCGCACCGGCCTTTGCAGTTCGCGCGCCAGGAACGCCGTCACGACTTCCTCGCCACAGAGCCGCGTTTTGCCGCCAAAGGCGCCTCCGACGTTCGGAATGGTAATCTTGATGTCCGTCGGCGACATTTGCAAAATCAGCATGAACTGGAGCCGGGCCAGCCAGATGGATTGGTTGGAGATCCAGACCGAGAGCGTTCCGTCGGCGTGCCCCTCCGCGAGAATGGCTCGCGGCTCCATTGGCATCAGTGCCAGGCGCGGCTGATTTAAGCGCAGTGAGACGATTTTATCGGCCTGCGCGAAAGCTCCTTCAACGTCGCCCGTTGTCTTCTCCTGGACAATGACAATATTCCCCTGCTCATTAAATATCTCAGGCGCGTCCTCGCGCAACGCTGCCTCGATGCCTGCGACGGAAGGCAACACCTCATAGTCAACGTCGATCAGCTCCACTGCATCCAATGCAGCCGTCTCGCTCTCAGCCACCACTGCCGCAACCGGTTCGCCGACGAAATTGACCTCCCCGATTGCCAGACAGGGCTGCGACGGCCACGAGCCCGGTCCCAGGTTGATCAGCAATGAGCCCAGATGCGCTATATCCGCGCCGGTCACAACCCTCACCACGCCAGAATGCGCCTGAGCCTTGCTGGTATCAATGCTGACGATGCGCGCATGAGGATACAGGCTGTGTAGAAAACTGACATGGAGCATTCCCGGACGACGAATATCGCCCACATATTGCCCCTTGCCAGTAATCAATACCGGGTCCTCGCGACGGCGCACCTTATGCTGAGAACTTCCATTGGCTGTTGTTGACTCGCTCATAATTATCCTCTTCTTGAGTTGCTACATAAACGGTACGGACAGGGCAACCGGTGGCTCCGTGGCTCCCCGATTCATTGCGGGAGATCGTGGGAGTTGCTCCTACCTATCCTCACAAATATATGCGTCATCTGCTAGCGGTTTGACGAGATTGGGTGTGCTGCGCCGATAGCGTTCAAAGGCTGCATGCGTTGTCGCATCATAGTGCGGAAAAACCTCGTAATCCACCAGGTTAAGCGCATCGAAGGTTGTCAGCCCTACCTCGCGATTTTCGTTAAAGGGTTCTTGAGCCGCAAGCTGGACGGTTGGCGTCAGGACCATAGCACCTGCACTATAGCCTGCCAGGACATATTCCTCCTTGCGAGCAAAGTCTTTGATGCTGCGATCAAGCCCTGAGCAGCGGAGGTTGTGCAACAGGAGGCAGGCATTGCCTCCGGTAATGCAGAGGATGTTAGCGCGTTGCAATTTAGCTCGCTCTTCCTCGGCATCCTCTTTAGCGTTATCAATATACACAAACTCCGCGTGGTAGCGGTCCGCTATGGCCTGCCACGAGTCGCAGAAAAACTCGTAACCCCTGCCACGCAAGCCGCCATTTGCCGGCATACAGGCAAAGATCTTAGGTGATAGCTCAGCGGGAAATAGCAGCGGAAATACGCGCCGTTGAGCTTCTTCGATGACATGCGAAAAGAGCAGCATACGCTTCATCTTCGTGGCGCTCTAGCCTTTTCCCTCGGCCTCGCGGATCACCTCGGCTGCTGTGCGGAAGCCATCGACGCCCGCCGGCATGCCGCAATAGATCGTGGCTTGCAGCAGCACCTCCTGGATCTCTTCCTTCGTGCAACCGTTGTTGAGCGCGCCGCGCACATGAATTCTCAACTCATGCGAACGATTCAGCGCGGCGAGCATGCCGACATTGACCAGGCTGCGCATCTTCCTGGAAAGCCCCGGGCGCGTCCAGATCGTCCCCCAGCACGCCTCCGTTACCAGCTCTTGCAGAGGACGCGTGAAATCATCGGCGTTAGCCAGCGACTTCTCAACGTATTCATCTCCCAGGACAGCGCGGCGCACAGCCATGCCTTGCTCGAATTTTTCTCGATCCATTCTCTAATCTCCTTTCGAATATCTACTTGTATCGTCCCTCCACCCTCGTAGGGACCTCCCACGATGAATCGGGGAGCTACAGCGCCTTTACTTTCAGGACGGCTGAAGCCAGGCCGGAGAGGATGCGTTCCACAGGGCTGGCGGGGCGATAAATCGGACGCGCTCAAGCCGGTCCCTACGGGATAGCCGCGCCTAACACCATCAGCGCCTGGGCGTGGGGCGATAAATCGGACGCGCTCAAGCCGGTCCCTACGGGGAGGAAACTGTTTATCCCCGAGGCGCGATGCGTCTCAGCACCGCGTCGCACTCGTCATTCATCGCGCGCAACACCTCGGCTGCCGGTCGAATCTCTTTGAACATACCCACCGATTGACCGACAAAATAGTTGATCAGTTGCCTGCCTCCCTCGCCACCCTGCGTGGCGTCCATCGCGATACGACGGCGCGCCTGGGCAACCAGGGTGCCATGCAATGGCATCGGCAAGGGATCGGGATTGTTGGGATCTTCCCAGGCATCGGTCCAGGCGGAACGGAGTTGACGCGCAGGCTTGCCGGTGGAGGAACGCGAACGCAAGGTATCGCTGGAACTGGCATTGATGAATTTTTCCTTCACCACCGGATGCGTCTCGGCCTCCTGAGTCATCAGCCAGACGGAGCCGGTCCACGCTCCCTGCGCTCCCAGAGCCAGCGCGGCGGCAAGCTGTCGCCCGCTGGCAATGCCGCCCGCGCACAGCACAGGCGTGGGTGCAACCACATCCACCACCTGAGGAGCAAGTACCATCGTGGCAATCTCGCCGGTATGGCCGCCGGCTTCAAAGCCCTGCGCGACAATCAGATCAACGCCCGCCACCTTCTGCTTGATGGCATGCTTGACCGCGCCCACCAGCGCGCCGACACGCACCCCTTGCCGGTGCGCGCGCTCAATGATATGGGCAGGTGGAACGCCGAGCGCGTTGACGATCAGCTTGACCTGATGGGAGAGCGCGACATCGGCCATCTGCTCTGCCCGCTTATGCGCCATGCCCAGACCAGCTCTTGAGGCAATATTCTCGCCATCGCTGGATGCGTCCGGCAATGGCGGCACATGATAGGTATCGAGCAGCTTTTCGACGAAATCGCGATGTCCCTGCGGAATGAGCTGCTGCAAGGCTTGCATATCAAGGCCGCCCTGCTCTCGACCGACGTATTTCTCTGGAATAATGAAATCGACGCCAAAGGGCCTGCCGCCGGACTCTTTCGCGATAAAGTGCAGCGCGCGGTCAAGCTCATCCGGCGTCATACTGGCCGCGCCGAGGACGCCGAAGCCGCCCGCCTTGCTCACGGCAGCAACGACTGCGCGGCTATGGCTGAAGGCAAAAACAGGGATATCGATTCCATACTCATCACAGATCGCTGTGCGCATGGGTTCCTCCTTACGCGCTGTATTACCCGATTATGCACATGAATAAGTTTTCCTGGTAAGATGCTTGACACTCCGTAGGGACCCGCTTCAGCTCGTCCGATTTATCGCTTCGCCTCCTGAACACTCCGTAGGGACCCGCTTCAGCTCGTCCGATTTATCGCTTCGCCTCGCCTAACGTGGCGCTGAAGCGGACGCGATCAATCGGGTCCCTACGGTTCCGCACATTCCAGGCCCAGCAAGGCTTGCCGCATACGATGGGCGAGGTATGAGCCGTCGCGTGGGGGCAGCACGCGGGGCAGGTCCTCCGGCGACACTTTCACGACGGCGAATAGCACATCCTGTAATGTGTGAATGTCTGCGCGCAATGTGACCAGTTCACCTTCCTCACGGATGGTGTGGGCATGGTGAAAGCCGCAACCCCTGGCAACGGCAGCTAGATCAGTTCCCATTGCGGTATGCGTGAGCTGCTGACCCGTTTCGCCGAAGCGTTCGTTGTCCAGCACCACGATGCGCAGGTTGGGCGGGCGCTGGGCCGCGATGGTTGCCAGGCTGCCCAGCCCCATGAGCATCTCTCCGTCTCCGGTCACGACCAGCACCGTACGCTGCGGTTGCGCCATTGCCAGCCCCAGGCCCATCATCGCAGCCCCACCCATCGCACCCCACAAGGGAAAGTCCAGCGGCCCATCACCGCACGTCGCAAGATCATAAGCGGGCGCGCCCAATCCCGCAATAACGAGCAAATCGCCGCGATCTTGCAGCAATACACGCAGCGCCTCACGCCGATTGAGCAAGCTCACCTGTCACCTCTCACAAAGTTCTTAGCCCCGATCAGCCTTTGCGAGATCAGCACCGCCACGCGGCAACGGCTCTGAAAGGCTTGCATGATCGCGGCTTCAATGGTGGGATAAGCATCGGCAAACGCCTCGACGCGATACACTATTACGCCGCTCGCCTCCAGCAACCGCTGGGCATTTTGCCCCATCGGCACCTGCCAGGGATTGAACTCGCCCCACTCGCCGCGCATGGTGACGAGCGCCAGCAAGGGCATGTTGCAGATGCGAGGTAATGAAAGCATATTGATGCAGTTGCCCACGCCGCTTGATTGCATCAGCAACGCGGCGCGTTTGCCTCCCAGAAATGCGCCAGCCGCAAACGCGATGCCCTCTTCCTCGGTCGTTAACGTCACGGCGCGCATCTCTGTATCACGCTGGCACAATTCGATCAAACGCTTGAGACCGCCATCGGGCACAAACGCGATCATACCCACACGATGAGCTTTAAATAAGCTATACGCGCTCTCCGTCCAATCGACTACGCTCGGCTGTTCGTTCATAATCACCATTCAGAATATGAGCTTCGCTTCAGGAAACCGTTTGCGCAGACGTGCGGCTGACTTCGTCATAGGCCGCCTGGATCGCTCGAGGCATGCGCTCTTCTCGCGTACGCGGGGCCAGGGCTTGCATCTCGGGCGCTAATTTGGCGATGCAAGCTTCCTGGTCCAGCCCTTGCGCTACGGCATCAGTCACACGAGCGCGCAATTCCAGCATCCAGGAGCGCAGGACGCCGAGGGCATCAGGTGGCAGGATAGGGCCATGCCCGGGAATGACGTGCTGAGGCTGCAACTGCTCCAGACGCTCCAGCGCGACAATCCAGTTAGCTATGCTACCGCCCGGCGGCATGGCTGGCACCAGTTCGTTGAAAAGCAGGTCGCCGGTAAATAGGGTGCGCGATTGCGGCAGCCAGGCGAAGCTGTCGCTCGGGCTATGAGCAAGGCCAAAGTAGATCAGTTGGACCTCAATAGCGCCCACAAAGACCGTCAGCGTATCTTGAAAGATGACGGTCGGCGGCGTGATGGTGATATCACCAAGCTGCTCGGCCATCTGCGGATTTTGTTTGAACGCAGCAACCGAGGCCACGCCCGTTGTCAACATGTTCTCACGCACTCCCTGGTGCGCGATAATCAAACCATCACCAAATACCTGGTTGCCAAAGACATGATCGCCATGCGGATGGGTATTAAAAAGGCTTAACGCGCCCTGTCGGCACCGCTCCTGGGCAGCATCTCGCAGAGGTGTAGCTTCGGCGACGCTAATCCCCGAATCAATCACCAGAGCATTGCCCCCATTCGCAATAATGCCGCGATTGCAAATGCCGCCGAAGGCCGCCAGCACCCCTGGAACGACCTCCTGTAAAGTAAATTCAGGCATGGATCTTCCTTTCAGCTCCTTGATACATTCTAGCTGTTCATTAACCCTTTATATATGTATCACAAATCAGAGAAGGATGGAAAATATTGTTAAAATATGACACTGTATTTTTTGAGCGGAAAACTTGTATCTTTGGATGATCTCTGCTATGCTTTCTCCCAGCACCACCATACAACGTTTTATTGCCGAACGTATCGCTCCTCTGTGAGGATAGAAAGGAAACGGTTGCTGAAAACATGCCTGCAAACAATTATTTGCCGACAACCTGGTACGATCCCCGCGCAGAGGTGCGACCATCAGCTACTCAGGGCACGGGGATGTTTGCCAGCCAACCCATCCGTAAAGGCGAAGTTGTGGTCAGGCTCGGCGGCATGGTTATGACCGAGGAGGAGTTCCAGAGATATATCTTGACTGTTCCTCGCTACAACGCGATACAGATCGGGGAAGGGCTGCATCTCGTTGATCTTCCCACGTCGCCAGGAGGGATGAATCATTGCTGCGACGCGAATCTGTGGATGAGCGACGAGGTTACGGTCGTCGCTCGTCGCGATATCGCCGCCGGGGAAGAGCTGACGCAGGATTACGCCCTGTACACCGCAATCCCGACATGGAGCATGCAGCCATGTCGCTGCGGGACGCCCGTTTGCCGCCAGGTGATTACAGGCAATGATTGGCAACTCCCAGACGTCCAGGCGCGCTATCGCGACCACTTCTCCCCGTTTCTCAACGAGCGCATCCGTCGCTTGCGAGAAGACGGCCCACAGTATTAAACCGGTTGATCGCGTAACGCGACCAGGTCAGGATCGCTCTTTGACAGATCTTTTATCGCACTGTCAAATCTTCTGATGCCAATATCCCACAAAAAGCGGTCAAATTCGACCCTCATTGGGCAAGCGCAAGGCATTGCCCCTACCCATCATCGCGAGCCCCCCTACAGGATTGGCACGATGTTGGGGGACGGCAGGGCGATCAATCGCGTCGGGACGGGACGTGGGACTGCTGGACCGGTATGGTAGGGGCAACTCCCACGATGAATCGGGGGAGCTACCGGTTCCCCTGGTTAAGGAGTGGGTGGGAGCCGCAAGACGCGCTCATATAATTGGCTATAGGAAATTGCGCTGGCGGACCAGCGCGAATCGTATGCCATAGCGCGCTTGACCAGCTCGGGCCAGCGCGTGCGCCGACTGTAGAGCCGTAACGCACGCTGGAGTGCATAGAGTAAGGCCGTCGGGGTGTATGCTGTGAAGCTGATGCCATTGCCCACTTTGGGATAGGCATTCAGGTCAATCACGGTATCAGCCAGGCCGCCGGTCGCGTGGACGATGGGCAACGTGCCGTAACGAAGCGCGATCAACTGACCGATGCCGCCTGGCTCGAAGGCGCTGGGCATGAGAAAGAAGTCGGAGCCGGCGTAGATGCGGTGAGAAAGGGCAAGATCGAAGTCGATACGTACGCGCACGTTGTCTGTGCTCGCGGCCAGCTCACGGAATAATTGCTCGTAACGAGGCTGGCCCTTGCCGAGCACCACCAGTTGCAGACGCAGGGCGCGCAGTTCGGTGGCGATGGCGGCGATGAGGTCGAAGCCCTTTTGATCGACCAGCCGGCTCACAATGCCTATCACCGGTACCGTTGCGTCATCGACCAGCCCGAACTCCTCTCGCAGCGCGGCACGATTACGCAGTTTGGCCGCGGGAGCCTCTTCCGCCGTGTAAGGCGCTACCAGATCCCTATCGGTGGCAGGGTTCCAGGCATCCCAATCAAGGCCGTTGGGAATGCCGCTGATGCGCGGATGACGCTGGAAGAGCGCCTCGTCCAGCCCCCAGCCATAGTCCAGGGTTTGAATCTCCTCAGCGTAGCGCCGCGAGACGGTGGTGATCGCGTCGGCATACATAATGCCCGCCTTCATCCAGTTGACGTCGCCCCAGAACTCCAGCCCGTTCGGGACGAAGACGCGCGTGGGCTCCAGACCGGCATCCAGCAGGATGGAGGGGTCCCAGCGTCCTTGATATTGCAGGTTATGGATGGTATAGATGATGCGCGTTGCCCCTCGGCGCAGAAGGAAGCGATGGCTGGTACGCAAATAAGCGGCGCATGGAGCCGTCTGCCAATCGTTGAGATGGATGATATCGGGCGCAAAGCCCAGGTGCGGCAGGGCGTCAAGCAGGCCGCGACAGAAGAGTAGAAAACGCCGCTGCTCATCGCGCTCTTCATTGCCCAGGTAGAGCCGCTGATGGCGACCAAAGAACTCGTCCTGGTCGAGCAAATAAACCGTGGCCGGCGAATCGGGCAGTCTGGTCTGCAAGATTGATAGCGTGTAATTGACCCCGTTCATAGGGAGTGTCAGCACAATGCCCGCAGGCTCGATGCCCCAGCGATTGAGCTCAATCGTGCCATAGCGCGGCAGGAAAACGCGCACATCGTGGCCCAACGCCGCCAGTTCTTTGGGCAAGCTCCCTATCACATCGCCCACCCCCCCTTCTTTAGCAAAGGGAGCAGCTTCCGTGGCAACCAGCAAAATCTTGCGCGGCACATCACCGGCCATAATCACATCATCTTTCTAGTTCGTTTATTACCCCCACTATCATAGCATATGCGGACATTTCACATCCGTTACAGGGCAAGCGCAAGGGGAACAGAGCGCGTCCGCAGCAGGGCAAGCGCAAGGGGAACAGAGCGCGTCCGCAGCAGGGCAAGCGCAAGGCATTGCCCCTACCCATCCGTCCTTCGTTGGCCTGGACAACCGGTAGCTCCCCGATTCATCGTGGGAGTGCCCTACCAACACAAATCGGTAAATGCCGTAGGGGCTGGGCTTGCCCCTGCCCTGCTGCTGCCTATAAGATATAATAAACCACGCAGGGCAAGCACAAGGCATTGCCCCTACAGCTATACATAGTAGGGGCGGGGCTGGCCCCCGCCCTGCTGCCCCTAGTCTTACATGGTAGGGTGGGCTGGCCCCCACCCTGCTGAAGAAAGGATGGTTGTGGTATGAGCAAGGTATTGGCGGTGATTTTGGCTGGCGGACAGGGTGAGCGGTTGAGCCTGCTCTCCCAGAAAAGGGCCAAGCCTGCCGTTCCCTTCGCGGGCAAGTATCGCATTATCGATTTCGCGCTCAGCAATTGCGTCAATTCGGGCATTACTGACGTCGCGGTGTTGACGCAGTATCGCCCCCATTCGCTCAATGACCATATCGGCATCGGCAAGCCCTGGGACCTGGACCGGCAGCAGGGCGGCATTCACCTGTTACAGCCGTATATCGGCCCTCAGGAGTCGGATTGGTATCAGGGAACGGCAGATGCTGTGTATCAAAATCTGGGCTTCATTATGGAAAGTCGCTGCGACCTGGTGCTGATCCTGGCTGGCGATCATATTTACCGCATGGACTATGGGCCGATGATTGCCTTTCACCAGCAGCGCAACGCCGATGTGACGCTGGGCGCTGTGGTGATACCTATCGAGGAGGGGAAGCGCTTCGGCATCCTGGAAACCGACGCAGAGGGACGCGTGGTCTCGTTTGAGGAGAAGCCGGAGCAGCCACGCGGCACGCTCGGCTCGATGGGGATTTACGTCTTCAGCCGCGACTCCCTGGTGCGCGAGCTGATCGAGAACGCGCAGTCCGCCAACCATCATGACTTCGGCCACAACATTATCCCCACGATGGTGGCCCAAAACAAGCCGGTGTACGCCTATCCTTTTACAGGGTACTGGCAGGACGTGGGCACGATCCAATCGTACTGGGAGGCCCATATGGCGCTGCTCAGTGATCGCTCCCCCTTCGATCTGTACGATCCCTCCTGGGTCATTCATACGCGTAGCGAGGAGCGTCCGCCGGCCCATATCCGCGAAGGGGCGCAGGTGATGAATAGCCTGATCTCGCACGGCTGCATCATCAAAGGGCGCGTCGAGCATAGCGTGCTTTCCCCAGGCGTTATCGTCGAGGAGGGCGCGGTCGTGCGCGATTCCATCCTGCTCTTCGACACCGTCGTCGGCGCTGGCAGCAGCATTGATCACACCATCACGGATAAGGAGGTGATCGTCGGCAAACAGTGTCAGATTGGCTACGGTGACGATATGACGCCGAACAGGCTGGAGCCGACGCGGCTCAACGTCGGCATCACGCTGATCGGCAAGCGCGCTCATCTGCCGGACAATCTCAAGGTTGGTCGCAACTGCAAAATCGGAACCGATCTGCGCCCCGAGGATTTCCCCTCGGACACCCTTGCCAGTGGCGAAACCGTCGAGGACCGCACCTTCCTGCACGGCTGGGAACGCGATCTGGCGCGAAGAAGAACCGGCAAATCGTAACAAATGGTATTTGGGTAGAACCATGCCTTGCGGTTGCCCTACCAAGCCCCGTCGTAGGGACCCGGTTTACCGCGTCCGATTTATCGCCCCCAATCGTACCATCCCGTCACAGGGCAAGCGAGGCCCTTGCGTCCCCAGCAGGGCAACCGCAAGGGATTGCCCCTACCCATCCGTCTCTCGTTGGGCTGGGCAACCGCAAGGGACTGGGTAGGGACCCGCTTCAGCGCGTCCTGCGCGATTTATCGCCTACCCCCGTCCCCCATCACGCCAGACTGAACTCGTTCGAATAGACGGTTCCAGCGCCGCCGGGGACGGCATCCGAACCGGCGCGAAAGTCCAGCCGCGCGCGATAGACGCCAGCGGGCCACGGGCCGGCGGTGTTGATGCTGACATCCATGCTCGCGCCCGCATTCAAGGTGTGGAGGCGGGTCAAGATCTCCAGCCTGCACGGGGCCATCGTCTGCCAGGAACCGCCCACCTGTCGCTGCACGGTGAGCACGGTGCAGTTCGTCTGGTGGTCGGCAAAGTTGATCGTCTGATTGCTCTGGTTCTTAATGGTCACATGCACAACGCTGCCAGGCGGATAGCTTGCCTCCCCCACCTGCAAGATCACCGCGCCGGTCGGCGGCTGAGCTGGCGGCTGCGTGGGATGCGAGGTTGGACCGCTCCCCGTGGTGGGCGTCACGCCGTTGTCCGATCCGGTAGGGGTCGGATTTGTCCCACCTGTCCCCGACCCACTACCGCTCGCGCTGCCGTCGTTATGGCCGCATCCAATCAACAAAACCATCAGAATAATACCCACAGGCACCAGCCAGCGTTGAGAATTATGCATCGCAATAGACCTTCCTTCCTGCCCTGTTAGCGCGGAACATTGCAAAGGATTTCTCGTCCATAGAAAAACGACCGATAATACCTCTATCGGAAATAGACGTTTCCGCCCCTGCAAAAGTTCCTGGTAGCTATGAATCCCCCAACAGGGCAAGCGCGAGGCCCCTGCACCTCTCCACACCTCCCCTTGCCCCTACCCCTCCGGTCCAACATGGTTGATCCCGTTTGGTTTGGTTTTGGGTGAGATGCGATGTAGGGCATAGGTAGGGGCAAGGGGCAGAGGGAGGGGATGCGGGGGCCTTGCGCTTGCCCTGCTGCGTTTGGTTCTACCTCTCCCCTGACAGAAAAGGACGCTCCCCATAGAGGGTAATGCTGGTCGCTATGCGCGTTCGCTTCTTGAATTTTATTATTCCGATATTCGAATACCAGAATAATACCAGAATTTCTAAGCATTTTTTTTGCGCTCCGCCTCACACGCCTTGCGAATATCTATCGCGACACTATTCCAGGCTTCGTCTTGTTGGGGATTGGATCGGGAGGTTATCGGCCTACCATCGCGAGGAAGAGCAAGAAGCCCTTCGAAAGGGGCGTCAGGCCAGTTATAAGGACTAACACGGATGGGGATAACGACAGCTTTGCCGCTTGCGCGTTGTTGCATCGCAAGCTCCATTTGGGTGTAACATTCTTCAGAAGCAGTAAAGTCTGAACTGGCTAATAAGAGAACGATGTGAGAAGAGGTGATATGTTTACGTACTTCTTTGAGGCTGTCTCTACCACCCAAAAATCGATCCTTATCCCAAAGCTCTATTAGCCCACTCCGCACTTGTACAGCAAGATGCTTTTCAAGGCGTTCCTTGTATCGTCTATCTTCCTCCGCAAAAACGATAAAAATCTTGATTGCGCCAGTATTTTTCTTTTTAAATAGCATATTCTCGCTCTCCTGCTCCGGTGGAACTGGTTGCGGCTGGACAGGTTGTTCAATTGGCGGGGGTGGCGTTTGCTCGCGCGGTTCGATGATGCCGGCGGCGATGAAGGCGTGGGCGAAGGCGGCGGCGGTGTGGCAGGCGTACTGCTTCCAGTCGTCGTGCCGTTTGAAGCCCACAATGTCGCTGATGCCGCGAATCGCCATGACGGGATATTGCTGGCGCATGCGCTGAGCCGCCTGGTGGACCCCTGCCGCCTCCATCTCCACCGCTCGAATGCTGCGTGCGGTCCCCAACCAGTGCGCCAGAATGGCATCGCTGCGGATCAGGCTATTGCTGGAGGCAATGGGACCGGTCAGAAATTTCGGCGCACGCTGGCCGCGCTGCTCCTCGCCAAAATGCCAGAGCACAACCTCCTTGACCTTCTCGCGCCACGCCTCATCAACATCTTTGTCGAGGAAACGCTCTATATCCTTCTCGGCCAGCAGCAACGTCGGGCGCACCACTTTTATCGATGCCTCGCTGTTCCAATCGGCCATTTGCTCATGGTAGAAATAGAGGTTGGCGGTAATCTCGCTCACATGAGGATGCACGCCTCCGGTGACGTTGAAGGTCGTCTGCTCGCCCTTGACCGCGCTGAGATCGAAATTGTGGATATGCGAGGAGACGATGACGTCGCCCAGCGTGAAGTCGTTATCAGGCACGCCGCCGCCAATCCCCACCACCAGCAGGATCTGCGGGTCCAGATCGTCGATCATGCGCGTGGCAAGGTGCTGCGATACATCATTCCCCTGCCCACTGGTGCGCGCGAGCGCGACAACGCAGGTCTGGCCGTCCTTCGTCTGAACGCGACTGATGCCATAGGTGTGCTGGCTGGTAGGATGCTTATACAGCTTTGACGCGAAACGATCCTGAACGGCGCGAAACTCTTCGGGAAGGATGGTGATAATGGCGCAATCAACCTTCTCTACCTTCATACCGGCGTCCATGCCAATTTCTCCGTAGCTATATTTATCTAGATGTAATGCAGTATAGGCATAGTTATTTTTTAGTATACGCGTTATGCAGCAGTAGCGCAAGAGTTTGTTTTCCGGCATCTATAAGACGCGCTTGCCACCTCTCCCATCGTCGTGCTTGCTCTCTCCTCGCCAATGATGGATGGCGAGAGGCCATCCGTCATCGTTGCAGCCTACCGCAGTACCGGTGTGAGTTGGACCAGGGCAAGTCCCCGCGTTGGGCAAGGTCATCGCGGGCGGGCAGGGCAACCGCAAGCCTTGGGCAAGATCATCGCAGGCGGGCAGGGCAACCGCAAGCCTTGGGCAAGATCATCGCAGGCGGACAGGGCAACCGCAAGGGATTGCCCCTAGCCATCCGTTCATCGTTGGTGGGCACACGTACCCTGAACCAGCGATGATGGCCCTACCTATTCGTCCATCATCGCAGGCACCGCCGCAGGGCAATCCTGGGGGATTGGCACAATGATGGATACGGCAGGGCGATCACACGGACGCGATGAAGCGGAGCGAGGTGGGCGTGGGATGCGGCAGGACGAATGGCTAGGGGCAATCCCTTGCGGTTGCCCTGCTTGCATATCTTGATGTCCTGATTATATACATTCTCCTACAGGAGGATCACCCTCCCAGTTGTGGTAAACAGGTAAACTTCATGGATCAGCCTGTAGAGAGGCTTCATGCCATGAGTTTACCTATTTACCACGATTCGAGGGGCAGCGCCATTCCCAAATTGAATGTATCCCACACAGGGAGGTGTGGAGGCAGGAGAAACAGGGGAAGCTTTGTAGCTCCCCGCTTCATCGTGAGAGTTGCCCCTACAACTATGTATTGCCGGTATTATCCGCTTCGACCCTGACGAGGTTGGTGTAAAAGGTGCTGCCGCCGTTGAAGTCGGCAAGGCAGTCGGAGGTGGTCCAGTTGATGTTGCGCTGGTCGGGGCTGAACCTGGGCCACCAGACGGTTGTTGTTGCCAGGACGCCTGGACGCACATCCTCTGTGACATCAGCAACCAGGCGACACCAGCCACGCCCGTTGCTGACCCTGACCAGTTGCCCGCTGCGAATGCCGCGCGCCAGCGCATCGACAGGATTGATGCGCAAGGTGGGCGCTCGCTCCTTGCCGATCAGGCGCTGCTGATTGCCAAAGGTTGAACTAACAAAGTGGTGCGCCGCCGGACAGAGCAACGGCAGGAGCTGCTCGTTCGCCGCTGACGCGTCTGTGTCGAGCTTGAATTTCGACTCGACCTCCGGCTCCCAAGCCGGCACAGGGTCATAGCCCTTCGCCACAGCCTGCTGCGAATAGAACTCGACCTTGCCCGATGGCGTGCGGAACACGCCGTTGGCGAAGGGCACGCGCGCATCCTCAGGGATATTAAAGGGGATGGAACCTTCCGCCTGCAAACGCTCAAAGGTGATGCCGTTGAGTAACGGGTTGCGCGCCGTTGTTGCCGCCAATACCTCGCGAATGACTGCGTCGGCGTCATCGGTCAGCCAGGGCTCATTAAAGCCCATCGCAGCCGCCAGAGCGCGCATCACGTCCCAGTTGCTGCGCGCCTCCCCCTGAGGAGCGATGGCGGGCATGTTATATTGCAGCGAAAGATGGCCGTATGGTTTGTGCAGATCGACCTGCTCAAGCTGGCTGGTAGCCGGTAGCACGATATCAGCGTGGCGGGCGGTATCGGTCTCGAAAAGGTCATGCACGACGGTGAAAAGGTCGTCGCGCATCAAGCCCTCGACGATCTTGCCGGCGTTGGGCGCAGAGGCAACGGGATTGGCGTTGTAGACATACAGCGCATAGATCGGCGGATTGGCCTCGCCCGTGAGGATCGAGCCCAGGCGGTTCATATTGACAGTGCGCGGCCTGGGAGGGCAGACGGCCTCATATCTATGGCCCACAGCTTTGCCATCCCACCGCAGCCAGTCACTGGTGCTATACATCAACCCGCCGCCCTTTTGCCCATACTGTCCGGTAATTGCTGGTAGGCAGGTGAGCATACGCACGGTCTGACCGCCATTGGTATGGCGGTTGATGCCATCGGTAATTCTGAGCATAGCCGGAGTAGTGGTGGCATAGGTGCGGGCAAGATCAACGATGGTTTCGACCGCCAGGCCGGTAATCTGGGCGGCCCGTTGCGGCGGGAAGCGCATAATCCGTTCTAAAAGGGGCTCCCAACCAAGCGTATGCTCGGCAATCCAGGCCATGTTGTGCAGTTCTTCAGTCACCATGACATGCATCATTGCCAGGACGAGCGCGGCATCGGTGCCAGGGTAGGGCTGGATATGCTGGTTGGCGGAACGAGCCGTCAACGTGCGTATCGGGTCAATCACGATTACACGCGCGCCCTTCCGCTGGGCTTCGCGCAAGAAAGGCATGAGATGGGGCGCGGTGCTGGCCGGATTGCTGCCCCAGATCAGGACCAGCTTGCTATGCAGCAGCATCTCCGGCGAAGGTGCTAATCGACCGCCGACGGTAAGCTGGACCGCCTCTTCTGCTGCGTGTCCGCAGATGGCGCGCTCCAGGCCGCACGCGCCCAGACGGTTCCAGAAGCGCGTATCGGTCACGGCTCCCTGCACCAGTCCCAACGTGCCTGCATAGCTGTAAGGCAAAATACACTGCGCGCCATCGCTGGCGATAATATCTTTCCAGCGACCAGTAATCTCAGCTATGGCCTCGTCCCACGAGATACGGGCGAACTGGCCGCTGCCTTTGGGGCCAACGCGCCGCAAGGGGTAGAGCAGTCGCTCAGGATGATAGACGCGCTCCAGATAGCGGTTGACTTTAGCGCAGAGCCAGCCGCGTGTCACCGGATGGTCCGCGCGCCCCTGGATGCTGACGGCGCGTCCCTGCTCATCAACGTGCGTCTCTAGGGCGCAACAATCGGGGCAATCATGCGGGCACGCCCCATAAACAACTCGTAGCTTCTGTTTCTCTTCAACCTGCACCGACATGCTCTCGAAGTCCTTTCAATCTCTGGATAATTACTTGCTGATGATACTGTGCCCTATTTATACGCCGTACGTCAAGAGCAGCAGGGCAAGCGCGAGGGATTGCCCCTAGCCATACATCCTGCCGTTCCCCATCATCGTGCCATCCTTTGCGGTTGCCCTGCCCAACGATGGATGGGTAGGGGCAATGCCTTGCGCTTGCCCTGCCTGGGTTCGAATGCGGTTGCCCTGGTGCAGGCGATCAATCGGACGCGATCAATCGGGTCCCTACCGGCGGCCCTGTGCCCATTGTGACCCGTTCGCCGGTGGCCGACAATGGATGGGTAGGGGCAATGCCTTGCGCTTGCCCTGCAACGGGATGCTCTTACTCCCACACTCCCGTGCCTGTCAGCCAATCGAGGATCGTCTCTGGCATGTGCGAGACGGCGGCTTGCCTTTGCGAGCAGTGGGGGAGGCTGTGCAGGATTGTGGAGCCATACTCCTTTGAAATCACGCGGCGGTCGAACAATACCACGGCGTTGCGTTTGGTATCGCTCCACACGAGGCGGTTGAGGGCGCGGCGCATGCGCAGGGCAGCCACGGGGACGGTGAGCTGGTGCAACTGGTCGGAGTGGTGCTCGGCACGGGCGGCCATTGGCGGGTCGTTGAGCACGGGCATTGGCAGACGCGCGATCAGCAAGCAGGCGGGCGAGCGGTCGATCTCCTCAACGCCGTCCCAGAAGCTGCCGGTGCCCAGCACGACGACGCGCTCCTGGTTCTGGAATATTTGCCAGAGCTGGCGCGGCGAACCATCGACGCCCTGTCCCAACACCAGAATGCCGCGCGCCTCCAGCAAGGGCTTGATCGTCGCATAGGAGCTGCGCAAAGCGGCATGCGAGGTAAAGAGCGCGACAAGCTGTCCTTCCAGCGCGGTGGCGAGATGGATTAAGGTTTCGTCGAGGTGGCGCTGGTACTGCGGCGCGTTGGGTTCGGGCACATCGTTTGGCATATAGAGCAGCGTCTGCTTGTGATGCTCGGTAACGACCGAGAGCGCGGGACAGGCGTCGTTGTCCAGGCCAAGCACGCCGCGCGAGAACGTAAATGAGTTGTCAACCGAGAGCGCGGAGCCTGAAAAGATCGTGCAGGTATTGTCCGATAAGAGTAAGCGCCGCAAAAAGGCTGAGGTCTGGACGAGCTGCGTGTGCAGTACAGGCACGCTTTCGCCTGCTTGAGCGCCCGCTGCTGACTCTGTATGACGCTGCTGCGTTGTGGACTGGGCAAACGGCGGAGGCGGAGGCGGCATCCGTAGCCAGTAAACATTTTCGTTATCGGTAAAGGACATCGCTTGCTGCCCGAGCTGCTTCTGCTGCAACAACTGGTGAGCGACCGCGACCAGTTCGGCGGCGACAGAGCTATCCTCGCCGCTCCCAATGTCAAGCCGGTGGCGGTTGCGCTGCGTGGTCAGGATGATCTTCTCGGCCTCGTGCGCCAGATCAATGACCGCCTGTAGCCGTTGCACGACCTGCTGCCACGCGCGTTCGGTATCCTTCCACGCACCCAGGTTGCGAATCTGCCCGCTCAAACGTAACGGCTGATCTGTTCGTGGCTCATTGCCGCGTCCGCCATGCGAGCGACCGGACGACTCTCCGCGCCCCCTATCTTTCCCTCCGTTGCTTGCCCCCTGCTGTAAAAACTCTTCCAGCAATTGAGCAAAGCAGCTAAAGAGCTTCTCCACGGCGGCACGCGTCTGGCGCAGAGACTGAAACCAGGTGAGCATGCGCTGGTCTAGCTCCGCTTTGGCAACCGTTGGCGTGGTTGAAAGCCCACCAGGGCCGTTCATGCGTAGAGCCGGAGCAGCCAGAGCCAGTAGCCCCTGATAGCGACCATCCGGCAGTTCTATGCCAATGGTGTTGAGCAATTCCAGGAGGCGCGGCTGAGCGAGTTCGGCGTTGCTCCAGCGCGCATTTTCCTCTTCAAGCAGATCGGCATCCAGAATCAGGCGACGATCAATACCGGTCAGGAGCGAGTGAGCATGCGAGAGGTCATCAAAGAGCCCGCTATGGGTGGTCACAACGATGGTTGCGGCTTTGACCCGCTCTTGCGCCAGACTCACGAAGCAGTAGCCCTTGCGCCGATACGTACAACGCTGATAGCTATCGCCCGAACGGCTATCGCCTGAAGGGAGACGCTCGACGCCGGAGGAGATACGCTCCCAGGCGGCAAGCTCCTGCGGCAACAGGGTTAACTCGCTGCGCTCGCCGGTCAGGGTTTGCTGCGCCCACAGCGCCAGCTTCGCCAGCCCGCGCGCCTGCTCGGCAGTAAGTTCGCCGCTGGTGCGACGTAGAGCCGCGCCAAACCAGCGATGAGTGCAGAGATAGCCGCCGCGTTCCGCCAGATATGCTACCGGCAGTTCGCTTTTGAGCTGCTCCTGCAAGCGCGGCAGGATCGTTTCAACCAGGCGGCGCGCGCTCTGCTGGTGAGAGCAGGCGATGACCAGCCGCCTGGGAGGAGTTTCGTCGGAAGGCTCGGTCAGCCATTCTAGCGCGGGCAGGATCGCAGGGGTATAATCGTTGCCACCGATAGTCACCTCGATCAAGAGAGGCTTGCATTGCTCCAGCGCCTCCCGCACCGCCATACGCGCCGTCTGATAGCTTTTAGGAGCGGGCGGCTCGTCTTGTTCAGGAATAACCTCAACCAGCGATTCTATTTGCTTGATCGAATCGAGAGAAGCTGAGGGCGGAGGGGTATCAGCAGGTTGTGTGTTGTCTTGCTGCTCGTCTTGCTGATTGGCGACGGAGAAAGAGAGGACACGCGGGTCCATGCCGAGCTGCGCCGCGAAACGATCTCCCAGGCTGCCACGCGTCAGCCTGCCCTGCACTCCGTCCTGCTCCTGCCGCTCGCGTAGCTCCTGGCGAAAGAAATGGAGCAGGGGCCACGAACGCGGCGCATCGAGATTCGCCAGATCTTTGAGCAGGGTCAGGTCAACCGTTCGCAAACGCTGGTGCAGCACCCAGAAAACCTTCATCGCCAGCGCCGTATCCACCATCGCGCGATGCCTGTCAAGGGGCACCTGGATGCCCAGCGTCTGGGCCACCTGACCCAGATTGTAGCTGCTCAAAGACGGCAGCAGCACAGTAGCCAGCTCGAAGGTATCAATCAGCGGATTGGCGCGCGCCAGCCCCCAGCGGCGCAGAAAGCTTACATCAAAGGGGATGCTATGGCCGACGATGGGGAAATCGCCCAGAAATGTTTGTAGCTTATGAGCAATCGCGTTGAATGGAGGAGCTCCGGTTAGCAGTTCGGGCTTAATGCCTGTCAGCCGTTGCACGCGATAGGGAATCGAGCGACCAGGGGACACAAAAGACTCAAATGTATCAAGAATCTCGGTCCCTTGAAACTTAATCGCCGCAACCTCAAGAATTGCATCTTGCTCCACATGTAAACCGGTGGTTTCCAGGTCGAGAGCAACACGAATGGCAGTTTTTCTCGCCATATGCTATCAGGTCCTCATGTCTCTCCGCTACTTCTGTAGGGTATTGCCCGAGCCGCCCGATTGGGGCCAGTCTTTGAGCAGCTCAAGAGCTAAGCGTGCAGCCTTTCCCCGATGACTGATCCGATGTTTTTCCTCCGGTTCCAGTTCAGCGGTCGTTTTTCCAAGCTCAGGTACCAGGAAAATAGGATCGTAGCCAAAGCCATTTTCCCCGCGCGGGATCTCGGCAATCACCCCTTCTATCGTCCCCTCCACGCTCCGATGATCTCCTCCTGGCTCCGCCACAGTGATGACGCAGCGAAAACGGGCCGTGCGCTGCTCCATCGGTAGTCCCCGTAATTGTTCAAAAATAACGCGAAAACGTTCTTCATATGACACGCCTGGACCCAAAAAGCGAGCAGAATACACTCCTGGGGCACCACCAAGAGCATCTATCTCCAGGCCAGAATCATCAGCGAGAGAGAGCATGCCCGACGCATGCGCATAGGTCAGGGCCTTCAGTTCTGCATTTTCCCGAAACGTGGTCCCCCTCTCCTCCACATCCATGTCAAGCTTAATATCATTCAAGGAAAGAACCTGATACGGCAAATCAGCGAAAATAGTCCGAAACTCTTTCAACTTGCCACGATTGGTTGTTGCCAGTAACAGAGCGCGCATATAGACTCCTAAACTAGGCAGAACTGAAATATGGCTTCCATCTTATCATACCACAGTATAGTTGTCGAGATTAGGAATCTAGATTCGCCTCAAAGTCTTTCAGTTTTTCCTTTGTCCCTCTTATGGACTTCAACCAATGAAACTGGGAAAGCCCCCGTAGGGACGCGATAAATCTCGTCCCTACGGGGGCTTTCCCAGTCTCATTGGTTAATGAGGAACCTCAAACAGCTCGAAGGTTAGCCCGTCGTGCCCTTTAAAGTAGGCAAACGAGTAGCCTGCAAATGGCCCTGCATCGACGTGAATAGGATCGGTGGTGAACTCGATGCCCCATTCTTTGAGCCGCTTCCTGGACAGGTGAATATCGTCTACCTCAAAGCAGAGGTGCATCGTCCCCACATCATTGTTGCGGCGATCAAACGCTCGCCCCTCCGGGCTGCGATATTGGACCAGTTCAAAGCTGGTATCCCCAACCTGCATAAAGGCAAAACGGATGTCAGGGTTGGGCACACCCACCAGCCGCCCAAGCTCTTCGCGGTCGATTTCAGGACCGGATGAATCATGAATAAATATAGGATCGAGGCCAAAAACTTCTTTGAAAAAGCGCAGCGCCTGATTCAGGTCGCGCACGACTATTCCGGTGTGATGGATTCTATTCAGTGAAACGTGCATTGTTACCTCCAATTCTGTTGTTGATATCAAGGGCTATCTTACGATGGGACGCAACGCGACCTCAGTCGTTGCGCACTTCCCACTCCACATATGAGCCGCTCGCGCCGCCATGAAAGATGGTATTTCTCGCAGGATAGGGAGGCGTGTCATATGAGAAGAAGATATTGCCCTCGAACGCATTCGTCTCCAGTAGATCGGGCTGGCTACCAATTTCCAGCAGCAGGCGATGCCCCTGTTTAAAAAGGTTAGCAGTCGGCGTCAGACTCAATTCACAAATGACCGGCTCGCCAGGCGTCAGCGGCTCGGCCCTGCGGTGCTCATGGATGACTTCATCGGCGCGCGAAAGCTCCTGATCGACCCGCCGATGCGAGGCTTCGAGCCAGCCGAACGAGAGTTTACGCCGTTTGCCATCGGGCGCGATATCGCTGATACGGGCGATGATATGGGTATCTATCGCGCTCGAAGCTAGCTTGAGATACAGGCGGATCGGGCCGGTGATCTCGGTATCGGTCTGGAACGGCTCCGTAGCGTAGCGTAATACCTGCGCCTCGTAGCGATCCAGTACTTTTGGATAGAGCATATGGCGCGGAATGGCAACAAAGGTAAGCGTAGACTCTTGCTCAGGCTGCTCCGCTTGTAAACGCTGCTCGGTTAATGCATCATCTGTGCAGGGTGTCAGGTAGCATCGCTGCTTCGTCGCCGCTGGGATAGGCCAGTCCGTTGCTGCCCGCCACCGCTCAGCTCCCTGGAGCCAGTAGCGCACGGGAGGCTGTTCCTCAATGCCGGTATCGATGCCCTTTAGATGGTAGTCGTACCATGCAAGCAGCTCCTCCTGATAGTTTGACCAGGGCCAGCGCGGATCGGGCGGGCCAATAAAGAGCTTTTTCTTGTCCGAGTGAATCCCCGCCCAGGCCTGGAACGCTCCCTTCATATGCAGGCCGAAATTGCCCCAGTTGGTGCCAATGCAGGCGGGAATTTCAATCTGATGTAAGACGGGCCACGCCGATTTCTCGCGATAGAACGGCCCATCGAAGCGTTGATCAAAGGCCAGCGTGGCAAAGCCCCGCGTCCAGGACTCCTGCGGATGCAAACGGCCTGGCATCCTGGTGCGGTTCAAAAAGAAGATACGCATGATCAGCGATTGCACCCATGCCCGGTTCAGCAGATAGCCGAGGGCGTGGCGCAGCGCCGGCTTGACGGATAGCTTCTGCGTCGAGCCAACGAAGGTATAGTAGGTCGCGAAAAAATCCGATTGAAACGCTCCTCCGTGATAGGCAAAATGGCGGTAGAGGTCGGTAAAGCCCAGATAAGGGAAAATGGCCTTCAGATGGGGTGGTTGCTTGGCGGCTGCCAGATATTGGACCACGGCAAAATATGACATCCCCGTCATGCCCACATTGCCATCGCACCATGCCTGACGGGCTGCCCACTCGATAGTATCATAAATATCCTGCTGCTCGCAGGGAGAGAACGACTCGCTGCGTGTACCGCCCGATTTTCCTGTACCTCTGGCATTCACAATCAGGTGACAATAGCCGCGCGCGACGATATAGCGGGTCACGCCCACTTCGTTAATGGGCAGCGGCAGGCCGGTGTTCTGCAATTCTTTGGTGTATGGCGACCATGCCAGCAGCACCGGAAAAGTTCCTTCGGCCTTAGGGCGATACAAATCACCGCGCAATATGACGCCATCAGGCAGTTCGATGGCGATATCAGGCTCACACTGGACCTGGTAGAGCGGAGCGGAAATCTTGCCTGGCACCCAGCCAGCAAGCTGTTCTCCGGTCAACCGCTTATGTGGTTGTATCATACTTTTTCCTTCTTACAACGATAGCGAAAGAATGCCTCTCTAGCACTTCAAACCAGTCTAGTTTCTCAAAGACCATCAGTTCCTCCGAATTTTTGATCACCCTGAGAAGCGGGGTTACAAGGGACAGCGAGTCCCTTGCCGGGATCGAGGGGTCCGTCGCTATCTAGCGAATTGTCCCCTGCTTCTCTTCTGTTCCCTCGCATCGCCTGCGGCGATGCAAAAAAAGGGAAAAGGGGATTTCGGGGGACACCCCCGCGCCCCCGGCAGGGGCTCTCCCCTGCACCCCCAGAACATTCGGGACGACTCATATCTGCCCGTTGCACGCGCTCACTCGTTGATAGATGAGGCGACGGGCTTGCTGGCTACGGTAGTACAATGCTCAACAGTGTACAGGTGGAAGTCAATGTGCCTGGCAATTTCGCGGCATTTGGCAATGTGCTGCGAGGCTTCGGGATCATTCAACATGCTTTGCAGCGCCGCCGGACTCTCCCATTGGGCATAGTTGGTCACGCATACCCCGTCGATGCTTTTATGGATGTTAGCCGATACAAAACCAGGTAAATCTTTGATTACCTGCTCTGTGATCTCTACCAGTACATCCACCAACTCTTGCTGCCGCTCCGGCGCAACGGTAAACACATTGATCAAGGTACACAGGTTGCTTTTGGCGGTAATCGTGGACATCTTCTTCTATCTCCTTCACATGAAAAAACTGCTATTTGCGCTCAGCCTCTTGCTGAGTCGTACTGGATGGCCGCCGCGAAGGCGTCCAGCCCTTTGCTCCTGGCGTACCGATCCGATTGCGCAACGTCCCGATGCCGCTGACTTCAAGCTCGACAACGTCGCCTGGCTGCAACTGGCGTCCCAGTTCAAGGGCGCAGCCGAAGCCAACCGTGCCGGAGCCGATCAGCTCACCCGCGTGAACCCCCTCGGCTTTGGAGACATACGCGATAATCTCCTCTACCCGCCACATCAGATCCGCGCTGGAGCCGCGCGACCACTCTTCGCCGTTCACGCGCGCGACCATACTCAGGTTATGGACATCCACTTCATCGGCAGTGGTAATCCAGGGGCCAAGTCCGGTGGCAAAGTCTTTCCCTTTAGCCGGACCCAGTCCGCCGGCGCCCTCTTTGCGCTGGATATCGCGCGCGCTAAAGTCGTTGTAGATCGTTACGCCGAAAAGATGCGAGCGGGCAACATCGGGCGAGAGATCATAGCCGTCGCGCCCAATCACGAAGCCCAGCTCCAGTTCGTAGTCCATATATTGCGTGTAATCGGGCCACGGCACCTCTTGTTCGTGGCCGATGACGCTGAAACGATTGCCTTTGTAATACACTGGCATCTCGTAGTACACATCGGGGATCGGGCGCTTTTGCCCGACGAGAAAAGCGTTACGCAGGTGCTGCTCGAATGCCAGGCAATCGCGCATCATCGACGGATCAAGCGGCGAGAGCCATTTGACAGCGTCGATGGCAAAGACCGCATCTTCGACGAAAGCGGCATCCAGGCAGGCTTGCGCGGCTTCGAGAAAGCGGGTGCCTGCCCCGATGGCGGCGCTCATGCTGGACGGAAAAAGCGCCGTCGCAAGCCGTTGCGCCGCTTCGGCGGTCGCGCCACCGCGCAAGAGCCGGTGATATTCCATCGTAGCCAGGTCGAGCACCTGGTTGCGCTCAGGCAATACCGCCACCAGTCGCGGCACTGCCTGATCGATTGATGCACGCAGAATTCTTCCTAATTTCATATTCCTTTTACCTCCCTGACCAAATTTACCAGTACGCCATATCAGCGATCCTCCAAATGAGGGAGGCTCGTGATGACATTATCGCGATGAATTTCACCCCGCACCTCTTTCATTGCCCGTTCGAGATTGAGTGGGGTACGATCAGCCTCAAGCCAATCCGCAAATGGACTCGTATCGAAGGACGCCAGCGCCTCCTCGGGCGATACACCTTCCTTGACGGCGCGCTGCCCCAGGTGGTAGATGGCAGAGAGATAGTCCCGCTGCCTCAACAGATCCTGGCTGCTGCCGATGGGCCCATGTCCGGGGACGACCACTGCTGGCTTGAGCGCCAGCAGGGTATCCAGAGCTTCTATCCACGACGAGATCAGGCCATGCACTCCTAAAGGTGTCACGCCAATAAAGCTCACATCGCCCGCGAGCAGCACGCGCGCTTCAGGAAACCAGACGGTAAGATCGGCCAGGGTATGCGCGGGGGTAAAAACATGTAGTTCACCCCCGCGCGGCAACGTGAGCTGGTCGATTGCCGGTTCTGGTATCACCAGCTCAATATTTTGAAAGCGTCCGCGAAACTGCGGCATCAAGGTATCGTACAGGCTGACCGGTAGCCCAAGCTGCTGAAGATATCCGATGGTGGACGGATGCCCCACGATACGCGCGTCGGCAAAGACTTTATTGCCGCCGATATGATCAATATGGTGATGGGTATTCAGCACCATATCGGCATGAGCGCCGCGCCGGGCGATTTCGCGCGCCATGCCTTCCGCCATTTCGGGGAAGGTCATGGTATCGACGACGAAGGCACGCTTTTGCTCAATGATGCAGGCCGCGTTTGATACCCCGATCTCGCCATCACCATTGAGCACCGCCACAATGCCATCAGCGACTTCAACGATAGTTTGTTTGGGCCAGTATGCCATAGGATTGTTCAACTCCTTCGCAAGCAAAGCTGCCGTATCAGGCTGGAACGCCTTCAAGTATCCAGTGCGGTGAAGGAGTCGGGATAGCCCGCGCCAAACGCAATCCCGCAGCTTCATATAAGGCGCGGAACTCTTCCTCCGTGCGCTCACATCCCTGCTGTTCCAGGCCCATGAGTAAGTCAAGCCCTTTGGCAAAATCCCCCTCGTTGTTGGCGGGAGAGATGACCTGTTCGCACACCAGTATGACAGCATCTGGATGCATGGCGCGGCGGCAATGCTTGAGCACAGTAATGCACTGCTCATCGCTCCAGTTGTGCAAAACTTCCTTGAGCAGGTACGCATCCGCTCCGCCAGGCACGCCTGCAAAGAAATCGCCCACAACCAGATCGATGGAGCGATCTAAGGAGCCATCGAGCCGGCTAATGCCACCGGCCTGATGGAGATTCTCGATCACAAAGGAGCGTTCAAAGAGCGTGCATTGAAGCTCAGGGAAGCGCGCACGAATTGCTGCCAGCAAGCTGCCACGTCCGCCCCCCAGATCGATCACTTTCTTCACCGACGAGAAATCGTAGGTGCGGGCTATCGCGTCATCGACAATGGCGGAGAAGCCAGAGAGGGCCTGGTCGAAAACATCCCGTTCCTGCGGATGCTCGTCGAGATACTCATAGAGATCCCGCCCATGCAGCAAGGCAATGGCGGACATTCCTGTGCGCATACTCTCTTCGAGCAGTCCCCACTCAAGACGGTAGCGTTCGCTGCCCATCATGCGGGCCATTGCGCGTAGCGATCCTGGAACGCCATCGCGCAGGCAGGCCGAGAGTTCGGTGTTGGCATAGGTGCGCGGGGACACCTCGCAAAAAATACCGAGCGAGGCCAGGAGACGCAGGACGCGATGGACCCACAGTTCCTGCGTCCCCGTCGCCTGCGCCAGCTCCGCCGCGCTTTTGCTGCCTTCGCCGATGAGCGTGGCAAAGTTGTAATGGGCGGCGGCCTGAATCGCGTACGATTTCCACATGCCCTTGAGCTCGTTCAGCAGCACCTGTTGCGGAGTAGGTTTTCGCATGGTTTAGCCCACCTTTTCTTTCTCAGCCTCAAGCACGCTTTTGAAACGTTCCTGATTCTTCTGCATATGCGCCACCATCATGGTGATGGCCTGTTCGTTGGAGGTGGGAGCCTGCGGGTCCATCTCAAAGTCCTGTACCCACGTCATCTTGACGCCCTGCTCCACCGGCTCATAGCTCCAGGTCAGGTGCATATATTTGAAGGGAAACAGCGGAGCCTGGCGTTGCGCGATGGCGATGCGCTGCTCGTAGTCCAGGATGCGCCAGGAGCGCCATGTTGCGCCCTCCGCATTGGTCAGCTCAAAGTCTAAGCGAGCAAAGCGTTCGTGGCGAACCGTGGAGAGCACCCTGGCGCCGCGATATTCGAGAAAAAGGTCAGGCCAACGAGCGATATCGTTGGTAATAGCAAAAATCCGGTCAGGATCGCCGGCAATGATGATACTGGCTTCAGCTCTTGGCATGATTAATTCTCCCGTAAAGCAGGTTGCAGCTCTGCTGCCTGCTTCTGACTGATCGTCCGCACTAAATCGACAAGCTCGCCAATGGTCTGGCAGGTCTTCACCCGCTGATCGGGGAGCTGGATGCCAAACTGCTTTTCCAGTTGCAGCGTCAAATCGACGCGCTCTATCGAGTCGATGCCCAGTTCGGTAAACGTGGTTGCCGACTCGATAGCCGCCGCGTCCAGCTCAAACTGGCTGACGATGGTGTGTTGCACATTCACAAAGATGTCGCCGCGTGTAGATGCGAGAGTAGTCATAATTTGTCGTCCTCCTAATTTTTTGTTGTTTCAACAGTCGTGGTAAAAGCAATCTATGCGCCTGTGCCTCCGGCGCGCTCCTCGGGCCACCGTCGCAGGACCAGAGAGGCATTAGCTCCGCCGATGCCGCGAGCGTTCACCGCGATTACATCCAGGCGATCAACAGAACGTGGATGTTTTGTGACATGCTCCAGGTGACAATCTGGAGCAGGCTGATCGAGATGAAGCGTCGCGGGCAATGTTCGATGCTGCATAGCCAGCAAAGCAATGACCACATCAACGGGCGTAGCCGCGCCAAAAAGGTTGCCGAAAGCTGACTTAGGCACACAGACGGGTACGCGAGATCCTTGTTCGCCCAAAGCCAGGCGGATTGCCTGCGCTTCAGATATGTCCTCCGCAGGAATAGCGGAACCGGCGGCAAAAACGCAATCGACCTGCTCGGCAGTGACGCCGGCTTTCTGCATCGCATTGCGCATAGCGTCGGCAAAACGCCTGCCATCAGGAGCGGACTGCGTCCGATCATAGCCATCATGCGTGGTGGCCCAACCGGCGAGCTCCGCATAGATGTGAGCTCCACGTTGGATGGCATCCTCTTCCCGTTCCAGGAAAAGGAAGGCCGCCCCTTCTCCAGCCACCAGGCCATCATGCGCCTGATCGAACGGTCGATATGCCTCTGCGGGCCGTTCGGACGCCTGCCGCGACATGAGGTTGGAGGTCTCGTAACAGAGAGCGGCGTAGGGGGAAAAGGGAGCTTCAGCGCCACCGGCAAACATGCTATCGGCGTGATGAGCCTGTAGACACTGTGCCGCGTGCTTGATCGCGTACGCGCCACTGGCCCTATCCCCTAGAAAAGTGCGCCCTATGCCTTTCAAGCCCAGTTGGATGGAAATGATGCCCTGAACCGCCGCCGGGAACCAGGCTGTCGCCATATAGGGGCTGATCTCGCGTGGCCCCTTTTGCCATAAGTTCGCCAGTTCGCGCTCGGCAAATTCCCAGCCGCCGAGATTATTGCCAACGGTAACGCCGACGCGCTCCGCCCTCTGCCCCTGAGAAGTATCGGCCTGGAGCAGAGTGTCGCATGCAAAGCCTGCATCCATAAAAGCTTGCTGGGCCGCAATCAGGCCGAACATCGAGAAGCGGTCTATTCTGCGGGCCAGGCGCGCTGGCAGGAAGTCTCCTGGCAGGAAATCAACCCATTGACCCCCCGCTTTGCAATGGATATGTTCGGTGTCAAACGAAAGGAGCGGTCGCAGCGCCGATCTCCCGGCCATGAGTTGCTCCCAGAGCAAAGATGGGCCGGCTCCATAGGGAGAAACAACGCCTATACCCGTGATGACAATACGTGAACTCATAGTGTCCTCCTATCATCCGTTACACTTCTTATCGCTAATGCTGCATGTAGTCCAGAAAAACCTGATGCCGTAGTAATCAGTTGCTCCATGTCATAACTACGAGATACGTTTGGCACGTAATCCAGGTCACATGCAGGATCAGGGTCCAGATAGTTGATGGTGGGATGAAGCGTCTGATGCTGGAGCGAAAGAGCGCACGCGACCACCTCCAGCGCGCTGGCTGCTGCAAGCGAGTGGCCGAGCATCGATTTGGTAGAGTTCACAGGGATCGTGCTGGCATGCGAACCGAGGGCAGCTTTGATCGCCTGCGTCTCACGGATATCGTTCTGCGGCGTAGAGGTGCCATGCGCATTGATAAAATCTATCTGCGTGGGCAATGCCTCAGCGCGGTCGATGGTATCGGTGATAGCGCGCACGAGATCTCGGCCCTCCGGCGACATATCGGTCATATGCATGGCATGTTCGGTCACCGCCCAGCCGGTAATCTCCGCATAAATCGGCGCCTGCCGAGCAAGGGCGTGTTCCAGCTCTTCAAGGACCACGATGCCGCACCCTTCGGAAAGCACAAAACCATCGCGACTGGCACAGAAGGGGCGCGATGCCTTGCTACTGTGGTGCGAAAGGCAATGGATGATATCGAAGGCCGCTATGGTGATAGGAGTAATGGGAGCTTCCGCAGCGCCGGCAATCACGATATCATGCTCGCCACAGGCAACACTCTCGTAGGCGTAGCTAATGGCGTCCACTCCGCCGATGCAGCCGGTTGAGAGCGTCACCGTCTCCCCCTGGAAGCCATAGCGGGCAGCAATCTCCAGGGCAGCAGAGTTGCCCATAGCAGCCGCGTAGAGGTGAGGAGAGACGCCCGCGGAGCGAATGGGATGGCTCCCCATGTCCGTGACCTTCGTAAACTCCTTGTCCAGCGTTTGCGTCCCGCAGATCGCGGTCGCCAGCACCACGCCTGCGCGCTCGCAATCGTCGAGCTTCTCCAGTTGAGCATCCTGCATGGCCTGATGCGCGCCCGCAACGGCGAATTGAATGCTGCGATCCATCTCCAGGCAGTCGGCGGGTACGCCGTGGGCCAGCGGATCAAAGTTTTTTACTTCGCAGACGACCTGGGCGTCAAAGGAATGATGCTGAAAGAGCGAGCAACAGGTCACGTCAGACAGTGGCGTCTCGCCCGATCTTCCAGCCAGGAGGCCCTGCCAGAAGGCATCCTTCCCGCTACCGATGGCAGAGATTACACCCAGCCCGCTAATCACTACACGTCGCTTCATACCATCCCTCGCTTTGCCACAATGACGGGAGAAGGGCTGGCTATATTCAGGGAAGAGACTGCCTGGAAGCCGCTCTCGCGTAGCCATGCTGCGAATTCCTGAAAGGTCGATAAACGGCCCTGCGCAGTGTTGAGCAGCATAGAAATATCAAGGTTCAAAGCAAAGGCGGGACCAGAGCGATCATCGGCAAGCAGGATATCGACAATAACGAGCGTCCCATCCGGTGAGCAGCTCCTCGCCAGTTTTTTGAGCAGGTCACGGGTGCGCTGTTCGCCGAGAAAACGGCAGAGATGAGCCACAATGATCAGATCATAGCCTGCCAGTTCCAGAGGAGCTGTCATAATATCGGCCTCAATCCAGCGATAGCGATCAGCAAGCCCCAGTTCTGCCACCTGCTGCTGTCCCTGAACTGCCACAGCAGGCAAATCCACCGCTGTTACCTGGGCATCGGCGTAGTGCTGAGCAAAGGCGCAACTCCACGAGCAGCTACCAGCACCCACGTCCAGCACACGCAAAGGCCGCTCGTAGTTTCTCAGCTTCAATGAGGCAGCGAGGCGTTGCGCAAAAGCATAGGTGATTGAGAAGAGATCGCGGGTATGAGGCGCGAAGAACGCTGCACTCTGATCTGCCTGCCCCAGGTCGCGATAGGGTTTGCGCGTGAGCAAGGTTTGATCGAGCGCGAACCAGGCAGGCATGAAATCCATTACCAGCGATGTATCCCCGCCAAGATAGGTTGGTTTCCCCTCCACCAGAAAGTGGGAGGCGACAGGAGCCGGACGGTACTTTGCTCCATCTTGCTCGATCAGGCCGAGCGCACGCAGCCCCTTTAAGAAACGCGCGGTGAAATCGGGATCGGTGCACAACTCTTGTGCGAGCGTTTGAGCGTCCATGCTCTCCGTTGCAAGCACGCTAAAAAGGTGCAGGCGTACAGCAGCTACCAGCATAGCAGTACGCGCAAATGCGTAGTTCATATCGAGAATCAGCCTGGGATCTGCTGTTTCCACAGGATGTTGTGATACCAGGGTCATGTGGGCACTCCTTTCGACAAAATAATATCTTACTATGCAGCCCTGGTCGGGCTGTCAGCCGTTTTGGTATTTTGCACTCTAACGCCACCAACACATCCAGCCCCCCTCATAAAATGTGGAAAGGAAGCGTGGCTATTTGTAATGAGTAGCTTGCCAGCGAGTTATGCATCCAGTTGCGGTTGCGGCACAATAGATTATCAGTTGCCGCTCAAGCAGGTAAGTACGTCCGCTCCAGAAGGTATTCACGTTCCGCGGTTTGTCATCGGCGTGGCCTGCTGAAATATTTTCAGCAGACCAGTAAAAACGTCCATATATGGATGGGGTCAGTCCTGTTTTAGTGCCTGAGCGGGTTATACACCGGCAAGGCGCTGGATGACGGGAGCGAGCGTCTCGATATGGGCATCGCCGATCTGAATGTACGAGATCCCCAGCCGTTCGCGCCTCTGACGCAGAGTGTCAGCGATCTGATCGACGGTGCCGATCAGTACCTGCAAACTGTCCAGTACTTGCGCAGGCGTGATACCGAGCTTCGCTGCAATATTCTGAGCGACCGGCATCTGATGGTCAGTTACCACCACGATAAACACGGCTGTTGCTAACTCCAGGGAGTAAAAGCGATCTCCGGCGGCTTCGTGGACCCAGGATACTTTGCGGATCGTCGCTTCCACCGTAGAGTCGTCCCAATGCAATCCCTGAGCATCACTTTTGGGCGCGAATCCCACTATGCTCGCCTCGCGCGCCGCCAGAGACAGCATGCGTTTGCCGCCGCCGCCGATATAGAGGGGGGGATGGGGCTTTTGTACATGCACCCCGTTCGCCTTTAAGTTGTTCACACGATAATATCTACCGGAGAAATTGACGGCCTCTTCAGTGAAATACTGCTTGATGAGCTGGACAGCCTCCTGCAGCCGGTCAACCCGCACTCCAGGCGCATCAAACGCAATGCCCGCCTGCTGATAATCAGCCGGAAGATAGCCACTCCCCAGCCCTAATTGAAAACGGCCTTCAGAGAGCATATCGAGCGTTGCCACTTCTCTTGCCAGCATGGCAGGGTTGCGAAAATCATTGGCGAAAATATGACTGCCTATGCGAATAGAAGTAGTGGCATCAGCCGCGGCCATCAGCGCAGCAATAGGCGCAACGTCAATCCAAAAGTGATCGGGCACGAGAAAAATATGGTATCCCAGTGTTTCGGCCAGGCGGGCTTTTGCAATCCACTCATTGCGTGTCTTGGCATGTTCTCCCGCAATGCCGAAGCGAAATGGTCGAGACGTAAACATAAAATATCCTCCTTAAAACTGTCATGTGAAAAAAATAGTTAGGATGGTTCCTTCCTGAACAGGCGAGAGTTCCTTATCTGTCTCAAGGGATCGCTCCTATCAGGTTCTAGAGCCGGTTCCGGGCTAAATTCCATCGAAGATTTCGGGCTGAGTTCCGGCAGCTTCGGGCTAAATTCCGCTAGCTTAGGACTAAACTCTAGAGGTTTTGAGAGCGCGTTGAATGGGTCGAGGGGGCTGGTGGTAGTGAGAATCTTTCGCTGGCTCTCCTCGGCATTTGCAGACTGAAACAGAAAACTGCCATTCAGTTCGGCCAGCACGGGATCGAGCAGCGTGCCTGTGCTGGTGGAATGAATCGCACGCTTAGAAGCTTTTGCATTCCCCAATGCTTCCGCCAGGCGTCTGGCTTCATTGCGAATACGCAAAATTTCATGCTCCAGATGGATGGTCTGCTGTACACGCTTTTGCATTTTTTGCATTTCGCTTTCGATATGACGCAGGCGCTGTAAGCGCGAGAGCAAGTTATTCAGGGAACCCGCCACCTGCCAGAGCACGTTATCCTGTGTCAACGGAACGCGTGCATTGAAGTCGCCATTGGAGATACGCATCAGGGTATCAATGATCTGATTGATGCTGTAATCGAGCTGGCGTTTCTGTTGGGCAATCGAATGCTCCTGCTGTGCCAGTTCGTGTTCGAGGGCGGCAATTACCTCAGCACGGTCGGCGCGGGCAATCGCATTGGTGGCGCTGCGTACCCAGAGATACGTCACCACTGCGACGATGATGTGGAGCGCGATGGGCCGTGCATATACTTCTGGACCCGCGGACGCCAATAAGGCATTAAGGCTGGGAGCATGTTTCGCGAATGTCAGGCTAAGTGCGATGAAGCCGCTATTAAAGAAAGCAATGATAAAAACCGAACGAGCGGGAAGCAGGGAGACGGCGATGAGCTCTGACTGGACCATAATATCGTAAAGAGGGACGGAGTTCGCATTCAGCCCTGCCGGCCCCGGCGTGGTCAGGATCGACAAACAGAGCCCTAGATCGATAATCGCCACCAGCAGCCAGGCAGCAATCGAGCTCCGACCAGTCCTATTCAGGAAGAGAGCCGTAATGAGCACGATCATAATGATGCTCAGAATGAGCATGAGGATGAGGAGCTGTTGAGCAATTGCCACCGGCAAAGCAAGCCCAAAGACAATGCCGATGATCAGGAGCAGAATCGTGCTGGTTAATCGCCCGCGGCGAGCAGATTCTCTTTGTTCAAGCCCTGCCGTCGCTGGCGGAATGGGGGGTGCAGTCCATTGATACCACCGCTCTAATAGACGAAACCGCGAACGAGGAATATCGCTCTCTCTATCAACGTATTTGGCCGACCATTGCCCGACGGCATCCTTGTCATTCGGAGGGAATAGCGTATTCATTTTCATGTTCAAAACGGACTCCTTTACATCCGATCTTCCTGTCCTGCGGATGAACTAGATGTTATTTTCGTACAACCATCAAACGCGCGTACCGTGGTGTCGTGTCATTGCCCGATCATAATCAGCCCCATAGCTTCGAGTTCACGTAAAGTCCCCTGCACTATCTCCACACGAACAGAGAGAAGGGCAGCGATCTTGGTGATGCTGCGAGAGCCATCAACCAGGACCAACACTCGCCTCTGCATAGGGGTCAGTCTATTCATTACCCCTCGCTCCATCGCCGCGAGTCGCATAGGGATCAGGGCGTGAAACGCAAGATTCCCTGTCACTCTCGGCGCAGGAAGCGGAGCAGGTGGTAAAGATCGCAACGGCGAGGTTTCTACGACAGGAGAGGAACCCGTCTGGGTGCTCATCAGCCATTTCAGCCCTCCCATCTGATGTAATTTGCGCAGGGCGTCGGTTCCAGAGGAAAGGTAGCGCCCATCTCGTCCCAGAATCACACAATTCACCACCATACCGTTGATCACTTCAACGCGTGCCAGGCCAGGCTCTTTCAGTCCAAGGGTACCACGAGGAATCTCTGCCGTGAAGACTCCACTCCGTTGGAACTCTTCAAATAACTGTAAAAGAGTTGCAAGGTCGATTTTGTACATCTGGTATCCTTTCATCGCCAACCTGGTTGGAAAAAGATAACCAAGACAAAAAAATAGCAGAGGAGGGCTATGTTTCCCGTTAAGAAAGACATCGCTCCCCAATTTCAGCACACGAACGAGGAAGAAGAGCAAAGAGTTACCCCCAACTCAGATAAATAACCGGCGCCTGCTCCCCCTCCCAAAATAATGCTCTACTTTTGGTATCCTGTATTACTCACAGAATACGTGTCGCCTCAGGCACATTGCTTACTGAATATGCCAGATAGATATCATATCAAATAATCTGTCTGCCGGGTATCTTAGTACATATATTTCATTGATAAATCGGTTTTACAAAAATATTGCAAAATTGTAAACATTTTTAACATCTTTATCTCAATTGTTACTAATGCCAATACTATACCAAGAGATCGTACTAATAGCAAGGAGTATAGTAATTTAGGTCAATGAAATAAAAGTGAGTAGAGCCTGCTGATTGCAAATTAGCCGATGCGCCTTATCCTGCTCATACTGCATGAAATATTTTTATGGGAAGGAGGGATATTACAGTATTACTATCATCTTGTGGGACACATTCCTTCAGGAAAATATTTATAAGATTCATCGTGTTTGCTCGATTGCAGAAGCGGCAACATAACTTGTGGTGCATTCCCTTTACACGGCCCGGCAATTCCGAATTTTGCGCAAGCATGCCAAAAAAACGCTTGACACACACAGCCCTTTCGCGTTATAATCTGCGGTGTCTGAAGAACTTCTTGAGGCTCTAATGTAGGCTTAGGAGGTTTAGGGCAAGCCGGTATAGCTCAGCGGTAGAGCAATTGTTTCGTAAACAATAGGCCATCGGTTCAAATCCGATTACCGGCTTTCATTCTTCTATTGAAAGTACTTCCTCCCAGCTATCCGTTTTGTGCGCTTCTCCCCAATGTCGCTTTGCATGGCAATTTACGCAAAGCACATCACATTTTTCGATCTCCCTGATTAATGTCCTGATACTCGTACCACGTAAAACAGCATTGCTAATAGTGAAGCTTTTCTCTTTTTTATCCCTATGATGAAATTGCAGGCATGCAGGATGATTCTCGCCACATTCTGTACAGTAAAGTTCACTTTTAATATGTTCGGAGTTACAGTGGAATATTTCGGAGGCGAAATGAGCACTTTTAGGCAACTTGTGCTCATTTCATTTCGGGGTTACGGTGGAATTCTCATGGTTGGTTCACGAAGGCACAGGAAGCTTAATACGCCCGATCTTGTAACCTGTAAGTTCCGTGAACCAGAGAGCTCCATCGGGTCCTGTGGTGATCATGAAAGGGCTATCAAGGTTGGGATTGCTAGCAGCAATGGGAGTGGACACCACGAACTCGGTGATGACGGATGATCGTGGCGCAGGCGAAGGAGCCTGCGAGCATCCAATCAGCGCCAGCACATTGAGCACAGAGAGTATGAGCAACTTCTTTGCTGCTTTTGGGACTAGAACGCCCATTCGGGGCATAGCAGGACAAAGTGACACTGTCAATGTATTTTGCCTCCTGCTCTTTTACTGACTGGCAAGCCGTGCGACCACAGGGGCCAGTGCTTCCAGACTCGCCTCAAAAACGTTGATATAGGAAATGCCGTAGCGCTCCCGGCGTGCCAGGAGGTCTTCACAGATCTGATCGACGGTTCCCAGTAGCAGGTATGGCGCTTGCAGAATGACATCGGTGCCCACATTGAGTCCTGCCGCCAGTGTGGTTGCGATAAATTGCGCCGCCTGCTCGCGATCCTCGGTCGTCAGCACCTGGGCCACCAGTATGCCCAATTCGAGATCGGCAAAGCGTTCCCCCGCCGCCTCACGCACCCAGGCAATCTTCTGTTCAAGAGCTTCGGGTGTGGCATCCGTGAGATCCGGCCCCTGACCATCGGCGCGTGCTCTGGGGATAAAGCCGATGATATCAGCCTCCCGGGCTGCGAGAGAAAGCAAACGCTGACCTCCGCCACCAACGTGAATAGGTGGATGTGGACGCTGAATCGGCCTGGGAAAGCCCTCTAAGCCGGTGATAGTGTAGTAACGGCCCGTAAAATCGACCGGCCCATCCGCGAACAAGCCTTTGATGATACGGATGGACTCTGCTAACCTCTCAATGCGCACGCTCGCGCGGTCAAAGGGGATGCCCGCGCTCTCATATTCTGGCTTCATCCAGCCCGCTCCCAATCCCAGCTCAAGACGTCCGCCGGAGAGCACATCCAATGTCGCAGCCTCCTTAGCCAGCATGACCGGATGGCGAAAATCGTTGTCGAATACCAGACTGCCTACCCGCAAGGTATCGGTCGCATTGGCAGCGGCGACCAACGCCGGTATCGGGGAAAGCTGGTCGCCCAGGTGGTCTGGCATTAACAGCGTCGAATAGCCCAGTTCCTCAGCCCGCCGGGCGATATCTATCCATTCGGTCCTGGATTTGCTGCCATGAACTGAAACGCCAAAACGAAATGGCCGTTGTTTACTCATCAGAAACTCCTTTGCGATCTCGCATTTTGCTTAACGGTAAGCTCTTGCTTTTCCATAGCATATCACGCCCATCTCTCCTGGTGGCAACAATCACACCATATACTGCTAAGACTATGCTTCCTACGAAAATGCTTGCGGCCCTAAGCAGTTCTCAATCACAATCAGCTAGTCGTCTGCAAACCTGCCACGGACTATAGGACAATAAACCCTGCTTTAGCGAGGCAGCTCGGCATATAGAAATAGTTGACACCTTGTACATTCCTCTTTATACTGTTCTCAATGGACGAGCCAAATATACCTCACTCGTTTTTATCATGTCTTCGCCAGGAGCATTTTTTGGCATCTTGAATAGGAGAGCAAGCTATGACGAATCCATCTCCTTATCCATCAACGTCTCGGCCATTTGTCGGCACAGAGCTTTTCCGACCTTCGCTCCAGTACCCAATCTATCCTTATGCGGAAATGCTAACCTTCACGGCTGAACGTTCCCCGGAGCAGATTGCGTTGGTTTTCCAGGAAGTGTATTTGACGTACCGCGAGCTCAATGCGCTGGTCAATTCTCTGTCCAATGCGTTGCTGGATGTGGGAATTCACCCGGGCCAGAAAGTGGGCCTGCTCATGGCAAACTGCCCGGAGTTTGTGATCAGCTGGTTTGCTATCACACGCGTCGGTGCGGTAAGCTGCCCGCTCAATCCTGCGTATAAAGAACGTGAGATCGCTTATCAGCTCGCCAATAGCGAGGCCGTAGCGCTTATTGTGCAGAATGAACTGCTGCCTCTGGTAGAAGCGGTGCAGGAGCAAACGCCAGCACTGCGTTATCTGCTGGCGGTTGGCCCCGAGCAACCTTCTAAGAAGCGGATCTACTCCTTCAACCGCCTGCTGGTCAGTTATCCGTCAACGCCGTTTGCTGGCGACCATCCGTCCTGGGAAGATCTTGCCGCGTTGCCCTATAGCAGCGGCACGACGGGTCTGCCCAAAGGGGTCATGCTCAGCCATAAAAACCTGGTAGTCAACGCCTGCCAGTCGATTGCCACAGCTCACATCACCTTCGCAGATCGGATGCTGAGCTTTATTCCGCTGTACCATATTTATGGGATTATGCTCATGGGATGTGCCGCCATGTCGGGCGCGCGCCTGGTGCTGATGGAACGTTTTGAGCCGGGTCGGTGGCTAGAGTTGATTCAGGGGCAGCGTGCAACCATTGTGTATAGCGTTCCACAAATATTAGCAATCATAGCGGACTGGCCGAATGTCGAGGAGTACGATCTGAGCAGTGTGCGATTTAATCAATGCGGTGCTGCTCCGGTACCCCCTCCATTAGCCCGACGTTTTGAGGAACGTACAGGTATCACCGTCATGACCTCGTATGGCCTGACAGAAGCTTCACCAGGCACGCATTCCAACCCGGTGTACAATCGGCGGCTGATCAAGGTTGAAACGGTTGGCTTGCCCATCCACGATACACAACAAAAAATTGTCGATATTGAAACAGGTCAGATTGAACTGGGTCCAGGCGAGGAGGGCGAGTTAATTGTGGCAGGGCCACAGGTCATGCAAGGGTACTGGAAAGCTCCAGAAGCGACTGCCGAGGCGCTGCGCAATGGCTGGCTCTACACAGGAGATATCGGCTGGCGCGATGATAACGGTTACGTAACGATCACTGATCGTAAGAAGGAGATGATCAAATACAAAGGGTTCAGCATAGCCCCGGCTCAGATTGAAGCAATATTGCTTGAGCATCCCGCCGTGGCCGATGTAGCTGTGGTCGCCAAAGCTGACAAAGAAGCCGGAGAAATCCCCAAAGCCTTCATCGTTCTGCGGCGCGGATACGAAGACCAGTCCGCTGATGAACTGCTCGCCTGGGTCAATAGCAAGCTCGCCACTTACAAAAATGTGCGTGCCATCGAGTATATTGATGCCATTCCCAGAAATCCGTCCGGCAAGATTTTGCGGCGTATGCTCAAGGAACAAGAACAATAGCAGACAGCTCATTAGGTAACAGGAAAAGCATGAAAAAAGCGGTTTGCTGACTGGATCGTAGAACGTATTTCTTGTAAATAGTTGCTGGGACCAGTCATCCCCTGTAGATTGCCACTCCATTCTAATGGAAAACCCACCGTTTCTATAATGACGTTATGTCTTAAGGCCACCGTTCGTAACGCTTCAAGCTGCTGATACGGCACGTATATCTGGCTCGTTATGAGAAGCAAGGATGAACCGGGAGGAACCTGAGCGTGATTGAAAAAGAAATTATAGGTATCAGCGGAGTTTGCGCGACGTGTATCTGGTTCGGAGGATGGAGCACTCATCGATAAAATGGATGGCAAGCTGTCTACTTTAGTATATCGGCGAATGATCCAGCTTTTATTTATATTTGTTGAATCATCATTTCTTTCCTCGCTAAATGAGGGCTCGATGTTAAACTCTATTTCTGCTCCTCTGTTTATTAGATCAAACTCTGTCTTTGCATCTGGAGCGTAGGTATCGGTTGCATTTCTTTCTGTTGAGGATATTGGTCGCCCTGAAGCCAATAAAGCTATTGTCCCACACTGCAAAGCATATTTAGTAACTAAATAAGCGGCCAGCCGTGGGCGTAAAAGACAGGAGAGCCTTGCTCCTCCTAATACCCACAGAAAATCGTAGGAGTTTTTGCTTGGGATTTCTATCCCGATTAAACCAAGTTCCCTGGCCGATTTTTCAATGATGTCATGCTGTGACTCAGTGATAGAAGAATCGGTCACCAACCATCTAGAGCCTTCACCTGTATCTTTAGCTATTGCTTCCTGCTGCGATTTTCTGAAATCCCACCGTTCGCTAAAGTGTAATAACCAAGTCCCTAATTCAATAGTATTCAGATGGGAAGGAATTTCTGCACCAAAGCATGTGACCAGGGTAGATAAAGCCGATGAGCGGAGCCACGCATCGATTGACTCGTAAATGTGTTTTACTCGTTCTTCCCCTAGAGGAGGGCATTCCAGGATCTTCATTATGGCGTTTTCCTTGTCCAATAGTGAATGTATGTTGATCTACCAGGTGTGTCTCACCCTAGTGGCTCTCAAACTTAGATTGGAGTGAGAGGAATGAAACCGAGAAAGCATCCAACCTACCTGTTAGCATCAGCATAATTTACATCGTCTGATAAGTCAAGTCTGTTTTAAGCTCTTTTTTGCTTAATGACCTTAATAGCCTATAGCTTCTTTAAGTAATGGATGATGTATTGAATGTGGTGCAAATCGCTAACTACGTCTGCCCCATTCTTCGTAAAAGAGCATCATACTTTTTCCTGGTTTCAATGGTTTGTGGATTATCTACTCCTAGAACTTTCTCGCGAATATCCAAAGCTCGCTTAAAGCACTTCTCTGCCTCCTCGTTTTTTTCCTGAAGTTCGTAAAACGATCCCAAAAAGTTCAGGACTCTTGCTATTTGAGGATGCTCTGCTGGAAGCAATTGTTCGCGAATGGCTAATGCTTGTTTAAAGAGTTGCTCGGCTTCCTCAAATTTGTGCGAGTTCCTTTCCTTAGCATCAGGTACCGTAGAGTAAAGTACAGCCAGGTTCTGAAGACTTTGTGCCCAGTCCAGATGCACACGCCCCGGCACTTTTTCACGGCTGACTAGCTGTTCGCGGATTGCCAACACTTGCTTGAAGATCTGCTCCGCTTCTGCATATTTGCCCTGGTCTTTATAAAGTAATGCCAGGTTGTTCAGGCAGTGAGCTGTCTCGGGGTGTTCGGGTCCCAGTTTCTGCTCACGGATCTCCAATGCTCGCAAGAAAAGTGGCTCCGCTTCTGCATACTTCTTCTCGTATCGGTAGTTTAATGCCAGGCTGTTGAGTGCCTGAGCTACACTGAGAGAGGCATTTTCCAGAACTTTCTCGCGGTCATTGAGTGCTTGCTCATAGAAAATTTCCGCCTCTGGATACTTATATTGGTCAAAGTAGAGTCTTGCTAGGCTGTTGAAGCTCTGTGCCAGGCTCTCGAAGTTTTTTTCCGTCTCGGGATGCTCTGATTCCAGTATCCGCTTACGGACTGCCAATGCTTGCCGAAATAGCCGCTCCGCGTCTTCAAACTGAGCCCGCTCGCGTAGGTAATATCCAGCCTGGTTTAGCAGGCGTGCTGTCTCAGGAAAGACGAGTCTATACTGCTCTATAAGAGATGCACAGACCAGAGCATGTGGAAGGCACTTTTGACACTGGGGCCATGTTTTTGTGTCATTTGCCTGGTCAGGAAAGGCTCGATAAATGATGCGGATAGCCCTTGCTGCCCACATGTGCTGTACCTCTTCATCCATACTATCTCGAATGACGGCCTGTACAAGACGGTGAATAGTCAGAGTGTTCGTGTCAGAATTACGCCGGATGAGTGAAAAACGCAGCAGTTCTCTAATGATTTCATCCATCCCGCCTTTTTCTAAGGCTGGTCCCAGTACAGGACCGAGCATTTCGATCCCTCCGGCTATAATCTCTTCAGGGATCGCATCAGGGTCGAGAAACGCACAAAGGCGGAGGAGTTTGGTGGCTGCCGGATTTGCTTTATTTACTTCTTCAAAAGAGATCGACCAGACGGTGGCAACTGTATGAGGATACTTGGAAGGTGATAGCCTACCAGCTTGCTTGAATAAAGAAGATCGGCGTTCCCGATAGAGGCTAAGATAGTTTGAGATGCTAGTCCCTGTCTCCTCAATATAAGCTCCCACTTGATCGAGTGCCAGAGGAAGTCCATTCATCTCCCGTACAATTTCCTTTGCACACCTTCGGTCAGTGTCAGAAACATCTTCAAGAGAAGCTGTAGGTTTAAGGATGCGTGCGCGACGGAGTAAAAGCAGGATGCCCTCATCATTCTCCATGACGTTTATTTCGACAGGTGTAGCGATTGCTCTAACTGCATAGTCGCGAGTTGTGAGCAAGACATTGCCTCCGTCCGATGTCGGAAGGAAGTCTTGCACACCCCTGAGGTCGTCTGCGTTATCGAAGATAAGTAGCCAGTTTGTGTGGTCCTGTAGCCATCGCTGCACTGCTGCAACAACATTCTTCCCGTCCTTTTCTGGTAGATCTAATAGTTGCGCAATGCTTTTAAAATCTGATTCGATGTTCGCTGATGTATCAGCTTTGATCCAAAACACTGCTTCATAAGCATATCTGTAACGATAGGCATATTCAATAGCCGTCTGGGTTTTGCCGATGCCACCTAGACCGCTGATAGCCTGCGGAGTATTTGGTACATATGTCAGTGGCACTATATTATTGATGTTGAACTTCTCACGGAGATCCTGTAGCAGAGCCTCGCGGCCTGTAAAATAAGTGTTGCGCGGATAAGGAACATTCCATATTGTAGCAGATTTTGCTCCTCTATCGGGCAATGCTGGTGGTAAGCTGCTTCGTGGCAGTAGCTCACTATTAACGTAGCTTTGGATAAAGCTAAGCGCATAAAGAGCAGCAGCGCTCGCGGCGTAGTCGTGGTACATATCATTTTTGTCCTGATCAGCATAATCGCAGACCCCCTTGACCACCAGCCAGGGAATGAGAGGATGATGACCCATGACCAGACCCAAAGCAGCACTTTCCATGTCAATTGCAACTGTTGTGCGAACAGGCGCCTGCACCTCCGCAAAGGGCTGATCAGCGCGTACTGCACTCCCAGAAGCCATTGCTTTGAGATGGCAACGCGTCCCTCGCCGTTTAAGCTTGCTTTCAGACAATAAAGGACGTTTCAAACGAGCCACCAGAGGCTTCCAGTCGTCAAATAACCCGAGGAATTGTAGGATAGTGGAGTTGAGCTGATAGGTCGTTGTATCGGGCTGGTGAACCCGCTTGCCATCCTCCAGGATGAACTTGCCACTATCGTAAGTGAACGTACGCTCAGCGACAACCAGATCGCCGAGTTGCACCTGTTGCGCATCTCCAGCGCAGATCCCAGTCATGATGACGATACGTGGCTGATATTCCTCTAGAATATGTGAGAGGTGTATTGTCATCTCCTCCGGCCCATACCGTGCCAGCCAGGAGATATGCAGGCTCAGATGTTCCCCTCGGGCATTCCTGATAACTGCAGAGCGGTAAGTATGGCGATGACGAGGACTGATACGACTTTCAAGGGTGACGCCGCATTGCCGTTTCACAACCTCAAGAAAAGCCGCCGCTTCTTGAGGCAGGGCACAGACGATACAAACATCACACAACTGCCCAGGCTTTTCCATCACTTTTCACCTTAATTAAAACATATAGATATACAAATACATCCTGGATTCATAGTAGTATAGTTGATTTATCAGCAAAAATAAAGGACAAAAAAGGATAAAAAGAAATTGTCCATTTATGAGGTTCTATAGATTTTTTACTAGCCAATGTGATAATACAGGTAGATTGTTAAGCGGCCACAACGAGAAGCACGCTTGTTTTTTCTTCCCCGCTAACATATAATCATCCACAACTAATCGTTGGGGAGCAAAAATAATAGGGATGGTTATGCCAAAAAGCGCGTATTATCAGGTCAGATGGGCGCCGGAACAGGAATAGTATCTGTTCATTGAGCAGGGGAATGGGGCGGCGAGTGCTGTGCCGGAGGGGGAAGGGTGGCAGCAGTGGCTTGGGGAGCACCGCTCGTTCTCCTTTTATGGACGCAATGGACAGATCAATGTACTGAAAGAGAAACGCAGTCGCGGCGGCGATGGCTACTGGTATGCCTATCAACGCCAGGGCAAGCAGATGCTCAAACGGTATACCGGTCGTGGTGTGCAATTGGGCGTAGAGCGGCTGGAAGAAATTGCATCTTTGCTGACGGCAGAGGCAAAGAAAGAGGAGCCTCTCAACACTCCCTTAGCAGTCGATGCGCCGACACAATTCGAGCCGCTCCTGCTGATCGCTGGCGTGATCCTCTTCGCGGGCGCGGGTGGCCTGACCGAAAACGCGTTGCGCGGCCTGACATCACGTATGGTCGGGCCACAGGAGCAGGGCCGAGTGGCAGGTGCGGGCCAGTCGCTAGCCTCAATGGCGATGATCCTGGCTCCCCTGTTCGGCGGCGTCATCTACACGCAATGGGGACATTTTGAGACCTACGGTGCCGCCGCGCTCATCATCGTGCTGGCTATCGTCTCAGTGATGGCGGCTATGCCAGCCCTACGCAAGCATAAGGCGGGGATGGAGGCGGGTGTGTAGGGCTGTTTCTAGCGGGGCAAGCGCGAGGGTTTACAAGCGATATATCGCTTGTTCTTCTCCCATAAACCTCTTCATATCGCATTTCCAGGAGGCTCAGGAGATGCTGAGTAAATTTGCTGCGTTCTCCTGGAGATTTCGCCATTGGAGTGGCTGGATGTTGCGAGTCAGGTTGGATTGGATTGGCGGTAAACCGGACGCGATCTATCGGGTCCGGTTTACTTTTGCCAGAGTCCCAATGGCATTTACCGGCTGGCAGCGGTTACGCGGGCGAGCAGGTCGCGGCATTGCCGATGAATATCGGTATAGCCAGCGGCATCCACGAGTTGGCTGACCTGTTCAAGCAGGTTGGGGATGCCCTGGATCTGGCCTGTGTGCAGAGCGAGGCGCGCCAGCGTAAATACCGTATAACTGTACGCTTGCAGCAGGCTGCGCTGGCCGCAGAAGGCCAGCATGGCCCGCAGGCGTCTGAACGCTTCGTGATAGCGTTTCTGATGCCGGGCAATATGGACGAGGCCCTGTTCGGCCAGAATGTAGGCTTCGATATAGAGGTTGGGCCGGTGATTGAGCGCGCCCTGCAACAAGGCTTCGGCCTGTGAGAAATCGGAGCGGCTCAGAGCGATCAGGCCAAAGCCAATCTGGATGCTATAGCGATGCGCCAGAAAATCCTGTTGCTGATCCAACTGAGCCTGCAACTTCTTCAGCACCTGCTCAGCCTCGTCGAGCCGGTTTAAGCTGATGAGATAGTAGGCATAATTGAGCAAAGGCCACGTCATGGGCCAGGTCGCCTCGGCTGAGAGCTGGCGGCTGCGCTCAAGGCAGCGATCAAACCAGAAACTCCCCTCCTCCGGTCGTCCGTAGAGGTGGTATACGCGGCTGAGATGCATCGCCGCCAGAATCCAGTATGTCACCTGGTCGGTTTCCTCAGCCGCCCGCAGAGCAGCCTTGAGACAGCGTTCCGCCTCGATGTTCAATCCTTGCAGCAGTAGCACCCAGCCGTATTCCGCCAGCGTAAGCGCGGCCTGCGATACGCCCATAGCCTCGACTATCTCCTGCCAATCCTGAATGGTAGGGGAGGAAGCGGGATAGAAGGGAGGGAACGGAGCTGCCGCCAGCTCATCCCAGGACGTCTGCTCGTGCTGAAGATGAGGCGCACCGACCGTCACCAGTGAGGCCCAGCGTCGCGTCATGTCAAGCATGGTGCGCAGGCTTTTTTGGGTATGATTCTGAATATCATAACTGGTTTCCGCGTCGGCCTGCAAACGTTGCACTACGGAGATGCCTATCGTGGCGGCCTCTGGCAGATAGCCCATTAAACCGCGAATACCCGCCATGCGCCTGGTGCTATTGCTGGCAAAGACGATATTCTTGTTGGTAGCCGCCCACTCGTTCAAGTTGCGCTGGCTCTCCTGCACGCCTTCCCAATCAAGCAGCGCCTCGCAGACAAGGCCACGCCCGTGATAGGCTCTGGCGGCCCATTCAGCAATATCGATTGACGCCTCGCTTTGCTGGCACTGTAAGCGCGGCAAGAGCTGCAAAGCCGTATCGTAATGCAGCAGCGCCTGACGATAGCTAAAGGTGCGCCGGGCGTAATCACCCGCCTCGACTTCATAACGCAGGACCTGCGACTCCGCGCCCGGGCCGGAGCGGCGATAGTGAAAAGCTATTTCGGCTGCATGCATCTCTGTATTGGCGGCGAAACGCCTGACCATATTGGCGGCCACCTGCCCATGTAATTGCGCCAGTTGCGGTGATGTGCAGGTAGCGTAGACGACCTGCCCCACCATCTCATGCGAGAAGGCCAGTCGCACCTCATAGTCACGATACTCTTGCTCAGGACTAACCTCGACCAAAAAGCGTCGCACCAGTAAGATGTCCAGCGCATTGTAATCGTCGGGCGAGAGCTGTGGCCGCAAAAGATCGAGCGTGAAGGGATGAGCAATTACGGCGGCGATTTTCAATAGTTCAACGGCGCAGGCGGGCAGACGTTCAACGCGCGCCAGCACGACATCGCGAATCTGTTGCGAATGCAGCAGAAAACTGCCGGCATCGGCTTGCTGTATTTGCGGGGTTTCGCTTTTCTGCTCTAAAAGCGTACGCACGGCCTCAACCAGGAAAAGGGCGTTCCCCTGCGTGGCCCGATACAAGCGTTCAGGTGAAAGAGGAAGAGCGATGTTGTGAAGTGTGAGATACTCCTCAACCTCCTCCGGGCTAAATGGCGCCAGATGCAACGTCTGCACATGCTCATTGCGTCTCAGATAGTGCAGCATGGAGTCAAGCGGCCTGTTCTCACTCAGATCCTCCGGTCGATACGCCAGCACCTGCAAAAGCGCTATCTGCTCCAGGCATGCCAGGCGGTTGATGACGAGCAAGGTAGCTTCATCGGCCCATTGCAGGTCGTCCCAGGCGAGCATAAGCGGGTGATGCCGACTCAAGGCCACAAATAGATCAATCAGCCCGCCTATCAACATACTATATGCCTGCTCTGGCGCGACCGGTGGTAATGGCGCGATGCCAGGCAGGCGTCTGACGAGTTCAGGTACGAGTGTCGCGACCGGCGACAGAGCCGGCAGGGGCAGCGTTTGCAGTTGTTCTTCGCTGGCTTCAAGGAGCCACGCGCTCACCATCGCGACCAGGGGAGCGAACGCTACCTGCTGCTCAATCGCCTGGCAGCTGACGATCATAACAGCTACCTCTTCGGAAGAGGCATGGTGTAAGAAGAGGCGCAGCAGAAAACTTTTGCCGATCCCTGCTTCGCCGACAAGAGCGATGGTACGCGCGTGTTGCAGCGGCTGCGCCCGCACATCTGCAAGTTGGCGCATAAATTGATCAAGTTCCGTCTTGCGACCAACGAACGTTTCAGTATCCTCAAGCGGATCGAGTTCGCTATCAACTCGCGCCGCCTCTTGAGGGAAAGTATGGGCATCAAACCTGATCATGTCAAGTGGAATTGCATCAAGGCGAAGCGAGGAGCGGTAAGGTGGAAAAGGATAATGGGGATGCGGCGCTCTAACCTGGAACTCGCCGCGCAAAATAGCGGTATGCAGGCGGAGGGTCTGAGGAGAAGGGTCAGCTCCCAGGTGTTCATCAAGCAACTGGCGACACTGCTCGAACGTCTGTAATGCACCTACGCTATCGCCCATCTGCGCCTGACATTGCATCATCAAGCGGTACAGCGGCTCGCGGCAACTATCAAACTCAAGCGCCTGGCGACACTGCTCAAGAGCGTCTCTATAGAGTCCGGCCTCATACTGCCACTCAGCCAGCGCGGCGACGCCCGTAAAGTAGCGTTCGCGCAGGCGCACACGTTCAGCTCGGGCCCAGCTCGCCTCCTCATCCTGGGCAAGATAATCTCCGCTATAGAGTTGCAATGCGCGCTCCAGCAGCTTGCGTCGTTCCTTGCCGCTGACGGCTGGAGCTGCCAGCGCCTGATCGAGGAGGCGCTCAAACTCGATCACGTCGATCCAGACGGCGCTATCGGCGGGAAAGATCAGCGTATAGCCAGCATGACCTCTGGGAACGAAGCGCGAGGGAGTTTGCGGGTCGCGCTCGGGCTCCAGCACTGATCGCAGTGCGCTTACCGCGCTTCTGAGCGTCTTATAGGCGCTATCGGCATAATCGGACCACAGCAAGGCTGTCAGCTTCCTCATGGACACAGTGCGACCGCGCTCCGTGAGAAGCAGCTTGAAGAGTTGGCGAGCCTGCCGCGTATGCCAGTCTTTATGCGTGATCAGGGTGCCATCCCTGTACAAACGGAACTCGCCTAGCAGGTAAATTTGCAGATTCTCAGCCATATCGCAAGAGGCACTACCTTGTAATCCAGCCGACCAACGCTGCTGGAGCGCTGTAGCTCCCCGATTCATCGTGGGAGCGCTCAGGTCGGCTGCAAGGCACTATCACTCTACTCGTACCTGGTCCACGTTATTGATGGCATATTACCATATTTTTGCAAGAGATCATATGCTTCGTGTACCAAATGCAGGGCTATTTACTTCTTCTTTTTTTGCCCCCTTCGGGGGCGAGGGAGGGGAAGAATGAGCGGAGACACCCCGCACCCCGCAAGGGGCAGTGCCCCATAGGTGCGAACGTAAGCAAAAAAGTACCTGAACAACGGAAGAAAGAGACAAGGCATGGTTTTTTCTGCGACAGTCAACGTATTACACCATCGTTTGACAGAAAGCGAGAACCCCCATGCCTCATGCAACCCATC
>DATGMF010000036.1:0-70609 GCA_035293765.1 Ktedonosporobacter sp. | reverse complement strand
TCATCGAGTTGTTAATTGACCGTGTTGTGGTCACCGGGGAAGAGGTGGAGATCCGCTATGTGATCCCCACCTCTCCCAAAGGGGAAACCTTTCGTTTTTGTCATTTGCGATTAGACTATTTCAATCGCCCAGTGTTCCCGGATAAGTCCGAGTAAGCGCACCGTTCCCGCTTGTTTCGGCGTCAAGCTGGTGAAGCCGTAGACGCCCCCCTGCGTGCATTTGAGTGGGTAATGCACTCTTCGGCGCAGACAAAAGACTTGTCCTACTTCGTACTGGCAAGACCTGTTGCAACCAGGCCCCGCGCAGGCGCACCCATTCGGTGATCGCCTGCAACGTCGTTTCCCCAGCCATTTTTGCCAGCAGGATGCAGGTGAGCAGCAGCGCTAGCGAATACCGTTTCCCTTGCGCCCTTCGTTTGTCTTCCAGCTTTTCCAACGCTTCATACACCGACAAGGCTTCCCTTTCTGCTTTCCATCCCGCCAGTTCCCTGGCTTCTTTGACTATGATATAGTTCATCTCGCATCAGTCCTCGTTTCGTGATGTTTGGTTATCATCACTTGAACGAGGACTGATCCTTTTGATTTAGCTTTCAGGACTTCTGGCGGAGCAGTAAATAGCCCTGAATCACTCTGCCTCCCTTTGTATTGCCCCGCATTGATATTCTTTGCAAAACCTAGAAGCGAGTTTAAAACTATCAGAAATGCATTATGTCTATTAAAATAATTTATGTACAATTTATGACTTATGCTGTAAAATAATCGAGATGATGTGCCAGCGACAAATAAATGGGAATTTTGTTCTAAATGTAACATTTGGCATATCTTAGCTGATCTTCTGTTAGAGAGAAACCAATAATTCTCCTGTTGATCTGTGTGGTTAAGGAGCGTGTAAATGGATGAACAGCGAGCTGATCCGCAGGTGACGACAGCCGCAGACACTGTTGCAGAGCTTCATCGCTTTCTCGCAGACTCGCTTTCCTTGCAGCGTCTTTATGGCATCCTGCGAGCCTATGTCAGAAAAGCCGAAATAGTGGCGCTGGAGAGCGTAGACGATGAAGCGTATGAGTTGCTGCAAAACGTGGTAGTGAAAGCATTTGAGATCGCGGACAAATATCGTGGCGTAGGGATACGGCCCTGGTTGCTCAGTATCGCGAAGAATCTGATCAAACAAAAAAGGGAGAGTCAGGCACGCCATCAGCAACGGGTGATTCTCTTAGGTGAGATGCACCTGCAAACTCATCCTTCGATCAGCGAAGAGGAGTTTTTTGACCTATTTACTGCCCAGATTGCCGAAGAGCGTGCGCAGATAGCAGATTTGCGTGAAGATCTCAAGGATGCTCTGGCTTGCTTGTCTGTAGATGACCAAACCATCCTAAATTTTTATATCCACTATGGTTTCGATCACAACGAGATTGCACACATATTGCAGATCAAACCAGGGGCAGCACGTACACGCTACTTCCGAGCGCTCGCACGATTGTACAACATCTGGGTCAGTCAGGACGAGAACAGAAGAGGTGAGAACAATGCGTAAACATCCATCTGATTTCTCGCAGCAACTTGTACGGGAGAAGGCACTTTACCTCTATATCAGTGCCTTCGAGCGGGGCGATGCCGATAAAATGGAAGCCATACTCCAGCAGGCTATGTATGATCCTCAGTTGGAGGAAATGATCATGGAAGCCCATGAGTATTATCTGGCAGATGAAGAAGTCAAGCTGCGAGAGGAAGATTTTGCGAGAATCCTGGATCTCGTTGTGCGCTATCTCCCCTCGGGCATTCCTGAAGAGGAAGAGGCGATAGCGATTCCTCCGCTTACTATTGGTGACGTATTCAGTAAGTTACAGGAGGACAAGCGTCTACAGGGAGCGATGAAGCAGGAGGTGCAGCAAGTCAACGCGAAACTTGCGCAGACGAACGTTCCTTTACCAGAAAACCTTGCGATGAAGAGCGTCTATCGCCTTTTTGAGCAGCTTGGCGTGGCTGTTAGCGCGAAACTGCAAAAACTTTTTCGTGATCAAGCTATTTTCTTGTCCATGACACGGCAACAGGGGATAGCTCAACTGGCCGCAACCCGTCGGCAGAGGACCCAGCGCCTGCGAAAATCACAGCGAGAAGAGGAGAAGGAATCATGAATAGCTCTTCTGATGAGGCACTTCATTCTTCAATAGCAGCACTGATCAATGAATTGTATCAAGAAGCTGAGATCGAGTTTCCGAGTCTGCGTCGCCGTATTACGCCATTAGGAGATCTGGTAGGCTCTTTAAATCTTGCCAGTAAAGAACTTCCGGGGCTTTCACAACAGGTTGCTATGCGCTATTTGATCCAGCAGGGAGTGCTGCTTGAAAACCCAGAAGCCGCGGCACGGGATGAATTAGCCGGCTTTCTTTACGCCAATACGTCCTATGGCTGCATTTTCCTGGAAGCAAACGATCATCTGACGCGGCGCCGTTTCTCTGTCGCACATGAGTTGGGGCACTATCTTTTGCATTTTCGGCCATTACTGAAAGTCGCCGAGGGCGATCAAATGTACCTCGAACTGATGGAGACCTTCTATCGGGACAAAAAAGATGATCCCCAGGAGACAGCCAGCGGACGAGTGGAGAGGGTGGGGCAACAACTCCTGGAGGGGCTTCTTCCATCAGAAGCCCGCATGGAGTATGAAGCGAATCAGTTTGCCACAGCATTGCTTATGCCTGAAGCAGTCGTACGTGGACTTTTTGCCCGCGTGATGCTGCGCTTTAGCGAAGAGGATCTCGTAACGTATTTAGCGACAGAGATGCTGGTGAGCAACGAGGCAATGCGTTGGAGATTGAGAAATTTTCATCTTCTGCCATTGCCGGAGCACAAATTTGAACGAAGGGGAGAGGTAGAATGAACGGGTTTGAATTTCTCAAAAATAATGGAGCGCAACGGGTGCGCAATTATGATCCGCAGCCCTTCTTGTTGGACGACGGCACTCAGGAAACCGAGTCGTTAGACGAACAAAAGGAGCTGACCTACGAGTATAACCTTGATAAATGGCGCGCCCTCGATATCCTTGATTGTATGCCACCAGAGGATTGGCCCTGGCGCCCACTGCGCTTTATTGATGGCAAAGATCTCGGGCGTACCGTCGCCTGGTTACAAACGCGCGAAGGTCATCCAATGCCGGTGCGTCTGGCGGAGATTGGCGCTGCGGCGATGGCGGATCAAAATAATCAGCTCCGGCGAGAATATGAGACGATTGAGCGTGTGGTGTCTTTGATCGTAAAGCCGTTTCCCTGGGACGAAGTAGAGAGTTTCGCGATTGCATTGCAAGAGCTGGGATTTCGCCTCTTACCCTGTCTGGCTGAGCCATCCTATTCCTTCGAGCAGATGCGCAGGGCTACCCAGAATCGCACAAAGGAAGCAATGGATGTGCTTGAAAAGCAAGCACTGGCTCAGGAAAGCAGGCTCCCAACACTGGTTGATGGTCGGCTGGAACCCCGGATGGGCGCATTTGATCAACATGCTGATCCGGTCGTTGGTCTGATCAAAACGCATTATCGTACGTTTCTGCACCCGGCAGGTTTGCGGCTGCTGTGTGAGCTACGCCCTGGCGAACGCACGCCCGCCTTTAGCCTGGAAAAAAAACTGGGCGTCGTTTCCTGGTATCTGCGCCTCAATGGTCAAGGCGAGATGCCGGACTGGGGAATTGTGCGCATGGAAATTCCTAAGAGCTTTTTTGAAGGTGTCGTCAAGCGCGATTTCTCCTATCTGAATCATCTCTCTTACATTGTCTATACATATCGCTGCCGTGGAACAAGCTATAGCCGCGCACCTATCTCGATCTATCCAATACAACGTGCGGAGGAAAGCCTGGGCGCCCTGTTCACCCCCGTGGAAACCCTGGTGCAACGTTTCTACCGCTATACCAACCTTTAGAGAGGAACATATGTATGAAGAGAGAGAGTCCTATCTCCATAGATACGCCCATTTGCCTCGGTGTCGTGGGGTCCCCACAGGGTCAGGAGGCGACCAGTAAACAATACTGCTTCTGGGTTGCTCGCGGCGTCATGGTTGAGGAGACGCAACTGGTGGTTTGTGAGAGCTTCATTGCCGATCAGAGCTACACGTTTTATGGAGTCGTTGAGGAAGTCAAACGCCGCAGCCGTAAGAGGAATATGGACGAGGAGATTGATCAGGCCGACGGCGATCCTGATTACGTTCCCCCGTTCGAGAGCGATGGCTATACCTACGCCCAGGTAAGCATCCTGAGCGTCACACCTCCCGCCCTCACTCCTCCATGCGAACGTAGCAAAGTCTACCTGGCAGGGGAGGCAGAGGCCGCTACCGCTTACGGAGCCGATGATATTGCGGCAGGGAATGCGCTACCAGCCGGGTTGATTAAAAATGGCGGGGCGCAATTAGCTGGTCGGGGCACGATTGACCTGGACTATTTGCTTGGAGTGAATGGTGGGCATCTCAATGTCAATGGTTCTGCGGGGCGAGGGACTAAATCCAGCTTGTTAATGTATATGGTGAAGATGTTGCTCGACTACGCACGCAAGCAGAATGTCTCCTCCGCCAGCCGTCGCCAGATCGTGCCGATTATCCTGAATGTAAAAAACTTCGATCTCTTTTACATCGATTGCCCCAATAAACGCTTCAAACCGGAGCGAGACCTGCCCGACTGGCAACTCCTCGGTATTGAGCAGCCTGAACCATTCCAGAAGGTTAGCTTTTTCGCGCCGCAACAGGCGAAAGTGGATCTTCCAGTGCCGACAGGACGCGATGAGAACGTGAAGGCTTATAGCTGGGGATTGAAAGATATCATCGAACGTGGCCTCTTTCGCTATCTATTCGCCGACGAAGACGCAAATGACGCGAACTTTAGTGCTTTGACATTAGCACTGGAAGATTTTCTTACTACCGAGCGACGTCAGGGAGATAGTAGCGTCACGCGCACTTTGAATAAGGAGGCTCCCGGCACCTTTCAAGAACTATTGACCTGGGTTGAAAAACAAGCAAATGGCACGGCATCAGATTTCCAGGGCCATCACTCGGGAACCTGGAAAAAGCTCTGGCGGCGGCTGTTTCGCCTAGTCTATGAGAGTAACGGCGTTTTGCGACGCGATGAATCCAAAGGTCAGCCGCTTGATGTGATTCGCACGCAAACAAGCGATCCCATTGTGGTGGATCTCTTTTCCCTTGCAGCTATGCCTGAGATGCAGCGATTTGTTGTTGCAACCATTTTACGTCAACTGGTTGACGCTCGTACCGGCACGAAAGCCATTCGTGGGCTGGTCTATACGGTGGTACTCGACGAATTAAATCGCTTTGCCCCCAAAGGTGCCCACGATCCCATTACGCAACTGATCGAGATGGTCGCCGCAGAAATGCGCTCTCAGGGGATCATTTTGCTCGGTGCTCAGCAACAGGCATCCAGGGTTTCAGAGAAGGTGATTGAGAACTCGGCGATCAGGGCGCTTGGTCAGACCGGCTCGCTTGAACTGGGCATGCCTATCTGGAAATTTCTTACCGTGAATGCACGCGAACGAGCCATGAATCTGCGGCCCGAAGAAAAGTTAATCATTCAAGCCACATTTCGCCAACCAATGTTGGTGCGCATCCCATTCCCGGTGTGGGCTATGAACCCGGACGAGGCCGTTGTACCTACAGCCTCCAACCAGAACGATGTGGATTATTCTGATCTGATTGACGAGTAGAAGAGGGAGAAATTCAGCAGTGAAAATCTTGCATACATCTGATTGGCATTTAAACAGCGTGTTGGCAGGACGGCGTTCTCGCAATGAGGATTTGCGCCACTCCCTCCAGCAAATCAGCAGCTATCTGGCTGAACATGCTGTTGATATTATGATTGTATCCGGTGATCTCTTTCGCGAACGCAGCAGCCCGGAGCAATTGCGCACCGGGATAGGCATCATCAAAGAATGTTTTCATCCCTTCATACAGAGGGGAGGAACTATCCTCGCCATCAGTGGAAACCACGATAGCGAAGTCTTTTTCTCTACGCTGCGTGACGCGATGGATCTGGTCTCGCCCCTTGAAACACGCAACGATATTCATGCGTGCGGACGTTTTTATATTGCCCCAAACGCGCGTAATGTAACGCTTCAAACGTCTGATGGAGAAATTGCCCAGTTTGTCCTGATGCCCTACCCAACCATACGGTATCTCAGGAAAGAAGAATCCTTAAAGTTTCAGAGTGTTGAGCAACGGAATCAGGCCGTGGGAGCAGCTTTTAAGCAGATTTTGCGCACGCAGCAAGAAAAACTGGACCCACGATGGCCTGCAATCCTGGTCAGCCATATCACAGTGCGCGGCGCCACTACGCCTGCTCAATACTATCTGGACCAGAGCAACGAAGTCATGCTTGAGCCAGGCGACCTCTCATTTCCCTGGACCTACGTAGCTTTGGGGCATCTGCATCGCCAGAACGAGGCCATTCCCGGCGCTCCCCATATGCGTTACGCAGGCAGTATCGAACGCATGGATTATGGGGAAAGGAATGATAAAAAAAGTGTGGTTCTGTTGGAGATTCAACAGCGTCGGCTTGTACAAACACCGGAGATATTGCCGTTACAAAGCACTCCGTTCTATGAAGTCGAAATCACCGACCCTGAAAGGCAGATTCCTCAACTGGCCGAACAGTATCCTGATGCCGAACAGGCATTAGTACGTTATATTCTTCACTGGGATTCTGCCATCCAGGATCGCGAACGCTATTGCCGAGAGATAGAGGCTATATTCCCGCGCTGGTATGATCGGGTGTTGAAAGATACTCGCAACGGGGTAGTTACTGAGGCGAGCCTAACATTTCAACAGACACACGATGTCGCTGGCACTGTGCGACACTACTTGCAGACCGCCCTGGCTAATCGCAGTGAGGCGGAACGGGCAGAGCTTTTGCGCTTGACCGAAGAACTGCTTGTAGAGGAGGGATTGGCATGATTCCACGTCGTTTATTGCTCAAAGGCTTTATGTCCTACCGCGAGGAGACCGAAATTTATTTTACTGGCCCTGCCATCTGGGCACTTTGTGGAGCCAACGGCGCGGGTAAGTCCACTATCTTTGATGCGATGCTCTTCGCCCTCTATGGAGAGCACCGTATGGGCAAGCAAAATGTTGACGCGCTTATTCACCGTGAGGCGGAATCCTTCGTCATTGAGTTTGACTTTGCTCTAGGCGAAAATGTGTACCGCGTCAAACGCACCTACGCGCGGAAGACAAAAGGCACAATGCTGGCTCTCCATCTCAGCGGCCCAGATATGCCTGTCCCGGGTCGTACCGGGGTGCATCCATATGCGGGGACGGCGACAAAAGAAGGCTTTGATGCCTGGGTCCTGCAAACGGTTGGCTTAAATGCCAACACCTTCAGGGTGGCAGTGCTTCTGATGCAAGGGCAAAGTGATGTGTTGCTCAAGTTAGGCAATGCAGAGAGACACGAGGTGCTCACCCATATCATTGACCTCTCGCGTTACGAAGCCCTCTGTAAGCTTGCAGGCAGTAAACAAAAAGTGCTGGAGGGGGAGCTAAAGAGCTACACTACCCAATTGAGCCATCTGGAAGCGGTTGACGACGCTCATCTCCTCAACCTGGAAGCGCAAAAAAGCGAGGCAGAAGCAAAAAGAGAACAGGCCAGGCAGCGGCACCTCACTCTCATCGCGTTAAAAGAACAGGCGAAACACTGGCAAAAATTGCAGGAAGACGAGCAACGACTCGTAGAAAATCTCGCGCAGTGTACAGCCCTGCTCGATCAAGCTGCCCAAATCAAACAGCGCGCCACTCGATTAGATAACTTGCAAAAGGTCATAACGCCTCTTGAGCAAATTTATCACTGGCAGCGTGAATACGCCGGTTACCAAACGCAGTTTGAGCAAGGCCGTGAAAAAGTGCAGTTGTGTGAGGGTAGCCTGCAGGAGCAAAACGAAAAACTGCTCGCCACTCAACTACAACTGAATGCATTGCAGACACAACGTGTAGAAGCTGATCATGAGCAGAAAGCATTGCAGCCGCGTTTACGTGAGCTGCAGGAGGTCTGTAGTAAAATTGCTCATTTGCAAAGCCAGCAGCAAAGCTGTGAGGAGCTTAATCAGCAGATTGCAGCCTATCCGCTTGATCTTGAGCAGCAGCAGCAAGATCTCCAAAAGAGGCTGGAAGAGCTAAAGCATATCGAAGATATACAACCACATTTAAAGCAGTTTACTCAAGCACGCACAAACTGGCAGCAGGCGACGCAAGACCTTACAGAGGCCAAGCAAGCCTTGAGCAGGCAGGAAGCATTGCTCAAGGATATCGAAACACAAACGCATCTTTTGTCGGAGCAAATTGCCCCTCTTACTGACCAGTTGAACAACCTGCAAAGCGATATCGCCAGTAAAAAGACACTCCGGGATGAAAGTAAGAAGCGCCTGGATCGCTTCAAATCCATCGATGGGCAGCCAACTTGTAGTTACTGTGGGCAACCGCTGACTCGTGAACATCTCGCTGCCGAGCGTCAGCGCGTCGAGGCTGAATTGCAAGAGTGCCAACGAGTGTACCGGGAGGCTCTGGCACAACAAACAACCATAACTCAGCAGAAAACCACTCTGGAACAAAAACATACTCTATTGTCACAACAAGCAACAAGTCAGAAGCAGATCATTGATGAATGCCGGGCGCGATGCACTGGTGCTGGGAACAAACAGAACAGCGCCAGTGCTCAAGCAGGAGTCGTTTTGCGGCTGCTTACACCTGACTATATCGCGCTTATTCAAGGGGTTGCCCACACATCTATTGACCTGGAAGTCTGTTTGCAGGCCGAATATCCTACTGCCCAGGATCTGGATGAGCTTGCATCACGGCTAAACGATAAGCCCTTCTTGGAAGAACGCCTGCAAGCTGTAACAAGCGATAGAGAGCAACGAGCAGAACTTGTACGTAAGCGTAACTATATCTTCAATGAAATCCAGCCTCTGGAACAGCTCTACCCATCTGAGCATGCCGCAACTCTCTTGCAGGAGCAAGTGCAAGCTCTCCAGAGAGACACAGCATTACACGATGACCTGGATAAGTTTGATAAAGCACTTGAACAACAGCGCCAGCAATTAAAACGTTTAGAGGGGGAAAAACAGCAAACTGAGCAGCAAAAGGGGCAGCTTGAGCGCACAATTGCGATTGCGGAGATAAATCTACAGCATGCGCAGCGATCTATTGCAGAGGCACAGGCATCCCTGCCTGAAGAGTGGCAAGTACAGGTAGAACAGCTTTCTGAAAGACAGCTCGGTGACTGGAAACAAGAAATGGAGGAGTTGGCTGGAGCAACAGAACAATTGCGGGAGCTAGAACAGGCACAACAAAACTCTGACCGTTACCGGCAAGAACTACTCCACCTGAAAATAGAGCAAGATCAGATCCCGGAGGGGGCCAAGCAAGCTCCTGAACAACTAAAGGAGGCAGGGGAGCAGGCCAACTTATCTTATCAGGCATTCGCAGAGCAAGAGAGAAAGCTCAGCGCAGAAATTCAGCGATTAAAGGGTATTCAGGACACGCGCAGAGAGTTAGAGCAGCAACAGGCTAAGGCGGCACGGCTTACCAGCTACTACAAGGATCTGACACATCTTCTCGGACGAGATGGACTTCAGCACTACCTGCTCCAGAAAGCGGAAGCGGGCATTGTGTACCACGCGAATGAAGTACTCGATGGCATTTCTGGGGGAATGCTGCGGTTAGAGCTACAATCGAACTCCGAGAAGAAAGCTCATGCACTTGACATAGTAGCTTATAATACGGCAATTAGTGTAAAGCAGCCATTGCCGCTTCGACTGCTGAGCGGCAGCCAGCAGTTTCGGGTCGCGGTGAGTCTGGCGCTGGGAATAGGCAAATACGCCGGCAACGAAAACCATCGTGTGGAATCTGTTATCATTGATGAAGGTTTCGGGAGCCTCGATGAGAACGGGCGCCGCGAGATGATTCAGGCTATCAAGGAACTGGGGGATGGGAATGTTCTGAAATGTATTATTGTAGTCTCGCACCAGAGGGAATTTGTTGACGAGTTTGCTGACAGATATCTGGTTGAGCTAGTTGATGGCAGTACTCAGATTTCGCTTGTATAAGAGCTGGGCGGCCTGTGAGTAAAACGGTTGAGCAGCAATGAACAAGTAAGGGAGCAAGCCATGCCCTTTCAAATGGATGAGGATCGGTTAGCCTGGGATCTCCAGCATGCGCCCAGTATTAAGCTCCTGAAGGCCGATCATGCTGCACTCATGATCGGTTTTCTCCATCATCAATTTAAATATACCCAGCGCGTCGCGGTACCGCTTCCTGAACTGGTGGAACAGCTTGGTGGCTACCTGGAGAGCCAGAATGAGCATGAGCCAGGTCGCTATGTGCGCACTCCACAAGCATATATCAACGAATGGGCTGACCAGGAGCATCAGTTTTTGCGGATCGCTGTGCTTAGCGATAGCGACGTGCCAATGGTTGAACTAACAGCAGATACGGAACGCGCGATTGGATGGCTAGAAGATATGCAAATGCGCCACTTCGTGGGCACAGAGTCGCGCTTTTTGCTGATCATACAAATGCTGCATGATATTGTTCAGAACAGCACGACCGATCCTGAAGAACGGTTGAAGCAACTGGAACAACAGCGCGCGGAACTGGATCGCCAGATTGATCAGATTTACGAGACGGCCCAGGTCAGCACGCTCTATACTCCCACCCAATTGCGTGAACGCTTCTTTGAGGCATCATCGCTGGCCCGGCAGCTCTTGCGGGATTTTCGCCTGGTCGAGGAACGTTTTCGCGGCATCGCACGCGATCTCCAGAAAGCGCAATCGCAGCCTGGCTCGCGCAAAGGTGCGCTTGTAGAATACGTGCTCGATGCCGATGCTCAGCTCAAAGACTCAGATCAGGGACGCAGCTTCTATTCCTTCTGGGAGTTCCTGCTCTCCCCATCTCAGAGCGACGAACTCAAAAGCCTCCTCGCGCAAGTTGCAGACCTCCCGGAACTGCACTCAGCTCTGAGCGAAGATTATCTTCTGATGCGTCTGCCCGGCTATCTTGTCGCTGCGGGCGAGAAAGTGGTCCAATCCAACGCGCGCCTGGCCGAACAACTGCGCCGTTTGCTCGATGAGCAGATCCAGGCAGAGAATCGGAGGGTGCAGGAGTTGATCCAGGAGATTAAGCATATAGCCTATCGCTCAGCTCTAGACATTCCCGCCAATGTGGTGCTGCTTGAACTGGAAGGTGCGCCAGAGATCCAGCTCATCATGGAACGCAACTTCTGGGAACCACCAAAAATCCCGACATTTGATGATCATCAACCAACCGGTATAAGTGAAGAAGACCTGGATGACCTTGATCTGGCGAATCTCTATGACCAGTTTTCTATTGATGAAGAAGAATTAGAGAGACATATAGAAACATTGTTGGAAAGCCAGCCTCAGATACGGCTCTCTGAGGTTCTGGAGCAGTATCCCGTGGAGAAAGGATTGGCCGAGGTTCTCGCCTATTGTGCCCTGGCTGCCAGAGACCCACGTCATTTTATTGACCCGGACGCAAGCGAAGAGATTGCCTTTGCTTCTCTCGCCGGAACTGCCCCGGAAACAGTGTTGCGAGTGCCTCGAATCTATTATCGAAGGAAAACACATGCGAGCTAATCAGGTCACACCTTATGCAGCAGTCGTGATCAAATTGCTGCAAGGGCCTCTCTATCATGACGATACAACGACCTGGAATCTCCTGCTTCAGTATGGCGAGCAGGTCCAGATATTTTGTGCTCAGATGGGTCTGGAGCTACGCTTTCATGAAGAGGATGGCTTTGCGTATGTGCGTCAACCACAGATAGAGGACGACGAAGGCAATCCTTTGGAACTGCCGCGCCTGACACGACGTATCCCGCTGAGCTATCACGTCACGCTCCTCTGCGTGCTCCTGCGCGAACAGTTATTGCAGTTTGAAGCGACAAATATGGAGAGCACCGCCTGTCTTCTCACCAGAGAGCAAATTTATGACATGCTCCTTCCTTCTTTACCTGAACGCACTAACGAACTGGTGGTGCGGCGCAGGGCCGATGCACTCATTGAGCAGGTGGTGGAGCTGGGCTTTCTCAAAAAGCGTTCCCAACTCGGAGTCGATTACTTCGAGGTGCGACGTATTTTGAAAGCGAAACTGGATGCTGAGCAATTGTCTCAACTCAAAGAAAGGTTGAAGCGATATGGTACAACTGAGCAGCAGAGTGGAACTCAGGGAGAGCCAGAACAAGCTTGATGGCTTCCGTTTGCAACGCCTGGAGGTCTATAACTGGGGAACCTTCAATCAGCGGATCTGGCCTATTACTCCCTCCGGGGGAAGTGCCCTGCTGACCGGCGCGAACGGGTCCGGCAAGTCAACGCTGGTCGATGCGCTACTCACCCTGCTGGTCCCTTTCCACAAGCGCACCTATAATCTCGCCTCCGGGTCAGAGAGAGTGCGGGAGCGCGATGAGCGTTCCTACGTCCTGGGAGCCTGGGGCAAACAGAAAGATCTCGAAAGCAATCGCTCGAAAGCGCAATATCTCCGCCAGAACGATACGCATTCCGTCCTGCTGGCCGTGTTTGCCAATGAGGCACTCGGACAGGTGGTGACGCTGGCGCAGATCCTATGGCTGGAGGACACGGTTCGGAAGCTCTTTTGTATTGCCCCTCGCGCACTCAGCATCGATGAGCACTTTCGCCTGCGCGGCTCCCCAAAAGATTTGCGCAAGCACTATCGAGCGCAGGGTATTGAGGTCTATGACGAATTTGCCAAATATAGCCAGCAATTTCGTCAACTGCTCTCTTTCCGCTCAGAAAAGGCACTTGACCTGTTTAATCAGATTGTTTCCATTAAAGAAATTGGCAGTCTCAACGCGTTTGTGCGGGAGCATATGCTAGAAAAAATGGATGCCCAGTTGCGCATCAAGCAATTGAAAGACAATTTTGCCAATCTCACCAGCGCTCATGACGCCATCCAACTGGCAGATCGTCAGCTTGCCATTCTCAAGCCGCTGATGCAAGACGCGCAAAAATATCAAGAGATTCAAAGCCGCATCGCCGAAACCAATCGTTGCGCAGAATTGCTGCCTATGGCGATGGCGCAGAGTAAACTGGCGCTGCTGCAAGAAGCTATCGCACAGACACAGGAGGATCTGATCGCGGCCAAATCACACGGACAAACGCTCAAACTGGCGGTAGATAATCTCTCTCAGCAAATTCGCGAGTTAACGGTTGCCATTAGCAATGACACGGTGGGCCAGCGGATAGAAAATTTGAAACGGGATATCGATCAATACGAACAACAGAAGCAGGATCGCAAAAAGCAGGCGGAAAAGTATGATCGCCTGGCGAAATTGCTTGGCCTCCCCGCGTATGATATCGAGGATGCATTTCGCACTGCAAGGCAGCAGGCAAGCTCGTTTCAGGGACAGATCAAGCATCGTTTAGAAGAGCTTAAAACAAAACGAGATACCGCCCTGGGGCAGGCAAGCAAGCTCAAAGAACAATGTAAAGAGCATGAAAAAGAACTGCATTCGCTTCAGCAGCGCAGCAGCCAGATCGCCAGCAAGGATATTGAGATCCGCCAGCAGATGGCTGCGGTATTGAAGCTCAATGAGATGGAGCTGCCATTTGTCGGCGAGCTGTTACGCGTTCGCAGCAGCGAACAGCAGTGGGAACCGGCTATCGAGCGACTCTTACATAATTTTGGCAGCCAGATGCTCGTCGCGGAACAGTATTATCAGCAGGTCAGTCGCTACGTAGACAACACCAACTTGTATGGCAGACTGGTCTACCAGCGCGTCAACGCAACACGGACGCCGCGCTCTCACGAGCGTTTAGAGGCCGATTCGCTGTATCATAAACTGGAGGTAAAACCTGATACACCCTTCACTCAATGGTTGAGAGCAGAACTGATCGATAGTTTCAACTATTGTTGCTGTGAATCGCTGGAAGCATTTCAACGCTCCCATCGCGCGTTGACACTCAATGGGCAGATCAAACACGGCCAGGCTCGTCACGAGAAGGATGATCGCAGACCATTGGGAGATCGCAGAAGCTACGTCTTAGGGTGGGATAATCGGGAAAAACAGGCGCTCATTGCAAAAGAGCTTGCTCATTGTAGAGCAGAACTTGAGCAAGTCTCTGGGCACGTTGCTCAGATTGAGGAACAGCAAAGCAACGAGGAAAAGATGCAGAGTGCATTACAACTGCTGCTGGCATTTGATAGCTTTGAACTGATCGACTGGCGAACAGTGGCACAACGGGTCCAGGGGCTTCGCGAGCAACTCCAGGAATTAGAAGCAAGCAGTACGCACCTGGCGACGCTGAGACGCCAACTCGAAGAAGCAGAAAAGCAGCATAAGGAGCAACAGGACAGGCACTACCAGGTGATCGGCAACATAGCCACCTTGAAACAAGACATTGAGTCCTATCGAACACAACAGAGCAACTGTCACAATTTGCTCAACGATGAGGTTATGGCCCGTGAAACTCCGGTAGCAGAGCGCATCCAGAAGGACCTCAAAGAGATTCAGGAGCGCGAAAAATTGCCCGCCCTGTCGCTGAAAACCATCGATGATATGCGAGATCGACTGCGGCAGTTCTATAACAACCGCGTCAACTCTTTTCAAGGGCAATTACGTCAGCAAGAGACAGAGATTCTCAACGGCATGCACAAATTTCTTCAGACGAAACCCACGCTGGCACAGGAGATGGATGCCTCCATCAAGGCACTTGACGATTACCGGCGCCACTATGAGCGTATTCAACACGATGATCTGCCCAAATATCGCCATCAATTTAAAGCTTTGCTCAATGAAAAAGTCGTGACAGATATTGGCAGCTTCAAAGCGGTATTGGAGCAACAAGAGGAAGCGATTCGAGAGAGCATCGCCCATCTCAATGGTTCGCTACGTTCCATTGACTACACTGACGCCACCTATATCCAGCTCAATTGTGAACGAACCCACGATGCCGATATCAAAGAGTTTCGCAATCTGCTGAAAGACTGCCTCCCCGACGTGGGACAGGTTCGTACCCCGGAGGCCAACGAACATAGCTTCCAGCGCATCCGGGCGCTGCTCCAGAGGTTCGAGCAAGACAGCACCTGGACCTACAAAGTGACCAATGTACGCAACTGGCTCGACTTCTCCGCCTCCGAGCTGTACCGCGAGGATGATACACAGAAAAACTATTATTCGGACTCTTCCGGCAAATCCGGCGGCCAAAAAGCGAAGCTGGCCTACACCATTCTCGCCTCAGCCATTGCCTATCAGTATGGGCTGGACCAGGAGAGGGGGCGCGAACGCACATTCCGTTTTGTGGTAGTCGATGAAGCGTTCAGTAAATCGGATGAGCGTAATGCGCGTTACGCTATGGAATTGTTCCGCCAGCTTGATCTGCAAGTGCTGGTTGTGACCCCACTCGACAAAATTCATGTGGCCGAGCCATACATCTCGGCCTGTCATTTTGTAGCAAATAACGACGAGGAAAACGATTCGAAAGTCTATAACCTGACATCCGCCCAGTATGAGGAGTATAAGCGGAAGTGGCGAGCGCAGGAGGGGCGATGATCACGGTAGAGGACATACTGCAAAAAGCACAGCGCAGCTATGGCGCTTTCTTGCAATCCTGGATACGAGGGGAACCCTATACACCCCTGACCTTTCCCGTCGGAAAATTGCCCACAGATTTTGTTCCTTTGCGGGCTGTGGTGCAACAGCTCCAGGCGCACTCGAAAGTCGTGCTTGGCTACGGCTACTCCATTGAATGGCAACAACAGCAGAAGCGTTCGTTGAAGACGCAGACCCTTCCGGCACGCATCGTTCTGGAAACAGCCACGGATTTTCTCTGTCTCATCGAGAAAGAACGCGAGTTTCTCCATTTCCAGCAGGATGTGACACTGATTCGCGAGCAAGTGCCGCAACTAGAAGCCTGGATGGTTCGCTTTCCGCGGAAGGTGATCGAGTACCACGGCGATTGGTTGAGCCTGCTCATCGTCTGTCGCTATTTTTTGGCACATCCCAGGCCGGGTCTCTATATTCGCGAACTGCCTCTCAATGTCCACACAAAATACGTGGAAGAGCATATGGGTATCCTGCGCGAGTTACTGGAGCAGATCCTTCCTGTGGAGGCAATTGGGCCCGATGCTCCCACCTTTCAGCAGCGTTTTGGCTTGCGCGAGGAGGAGTCACTCATCCATGCACGCTTTCTGGATCATCAACTGGAAAAGAGCTACGGCATCCCACTGAGCGAATTGTGCGCGCCCCGTTCACAATTCGCTCGCCTGGACTTGCGGACACAGCGCTGCATAATTACTGAAAACAAAATGACCTTCCTCACCCTCCCGGCTTTGTCCGATACCTTTGCGCTACATGGAGGAGGGTTTAAGGTCGGTGGCCTGGCTGCAATCCCCTGGCTAAGGGAATGTTCCATCATCTACTGGGGCGACCTGGATGCGCAGGGGTTTCAGATCCTTTCACAATTGCGAGCAATTTTCCCACAGGTTATCTCGCTGATGATGGATGCGGCAACATTGCAGCAGTTCTCTGACTTTTGTGTGACAGGAATGCCATGTCCTGTACGGCAATTGCCCAACCTGACCCCAGAAGAGCATGCCCTTTTCTTGCACCTGGCCGAAGAAAACATTCGCCTGGAACAGGAGCGAATTAGCCACGCCTTTGCGCTCGAACATATCTATCAGGCATTCGGAAAGTGAGCCCCCATCGCGTTAACGAGAGTAGCTTTTTATTTCGTTAAGCATACGCAAAATAATTTACATCCAGTACAAATATCAACGGTTCATCTGCTCCCATGGCCCAGCCAACCACCATGCGCGAGAAGAGATCTACAATCGCTACGACGAACAACCAGCCTTCCACCGTCTCAACCGCTTTAGTATCGCTGACCCATTTACTGACCACTGACGCCGCTTTCGCTCCTCGATTAGCCGAGTTCGCGTTGTTTTCTTTACAGGCATACCACTCCTCTTCTCTTCAAATCAGCAAAATGGCACAGATGGAACATTACCTGATACATATGATATCGCATTTATAAAAAACTGTACATTATACTTTTGGCTAAGATATTGTTCTGCTTCGCTCAGACATTGTACGCTTGATGCCATTCTTCCCTGGGTGATCTGCCTTTTTAATGAGCAATGGAAATGGCAGAGCGTACAGGGATCTCAGGCTGAACTTCCTCTATCAATCCTATTCTTAACAGAAGGAGACTGTTTTCATGTTTATCACACGCAAACGTATCCCCTGGTTGTTTTTTGCTTTTGTCCTGGCTTTCACCATTTTTACCGCTATCCCATCGCAAGCCGCACATGCACAAGTTCCAGATGGCTCTGACCCTTACGCCGATGGCTGCGCTGGAGGCAATGCGAACTATTATGTGGTCGAGACTTCTAACATTTATAATGGGGGCCAGTTTCTCGGCTATGTGCAGCTTTGGTACTCAGGGACCTGTAACACAAACTGGGGACGTGTTGTTCCTGCTAACGCGTCATCTGCTTTAAATATTTCTCTTGAAGCTTATAACTATAGCGCACAATCATGGCAGATCAAACAGGATACACGGGTATGCAATCCATACTGTTGGGATGGAGCAACCAGCTCCTACGATTTTAGAACCGGCCAGTATGATATCCCCGGCCCGGCCTCCACCTATGCCTGCGTGTTCCCTGCCGGTAACGCACCAGGAGGATGTAGCGCTGCCTCGCAACCAATATAAAAGGAGCATCGCTGGACGCTTGCATTCCTTTATTAAGCAGAAAACAAGGCATTTCTGATGACATCATGTTTTTTACGAAAGGAGATCGACAGGTGTCACCTTCTTCTCATCTGCGAGGAGGTCCTCCTCGTAAACCTTGGCGAACTATTATTTTAGCTTTTCTCATTGCTTCCTTCATCCTATGTGGTCCTCAAAGTCCGCTCGCGATGGGCATGGGGAGTAGTCCGGCACTCGCCTCTATTCGACCTACCCCTCCCCAAACGACGCCCAACCTGTTTGATCCCCGTGCGGGAACGCAATCATTGAATCGCGTTTATACCCCAGCTCCACCCGGACCCGAAAAGCCTCATACGCCCCAGTCCATTATTCGCAAGCCTCCTATGTCAATGAAAGATGGCTCCGTCGATCTGCGGGCGGGTCAGGCAGCGCACTTCCTGGGCAGCGATGGTCATCTGGAGCTAACTATTCCTGCTAACGCCATCACTGCCAGCGACCTGGCGCAGGCTGGCGGCAGGCTCACCCTGCGTATTACCCAGATCGCGCCCGCCTCCGGCTCTAATGCTGGTGGCAGCGGACATCTCTCGCTGGGCACCTACCTCTTCCAGCTGGTTGATGCTCATGGCAACCTGGTCAATCACGGCCTGCGTCAGCCCGTGACGGCAATGTATCACTATACCAAAGCGGAGAAAGCGCTCAATCTTGCTCACGCCTATACCATTTTGAATGGTGCGATCCCACAGGGAGCAGGATTGGTCAGCCCGGGCAATGGCACTGCGGTCGCAAGCACCTTTGGCTCTCCGCAAACGCAGCCGGTGAAGATCGATACGGTCAATCAGGCGTTGATCGTCTCTCCGTCGCTGGCAACGCCCAGTTCTTCGATGAGCTGGAATAGCGATGCCTCCATCTCGACCTTTGGCAAGCCTGATCTTTTTAACGTCGATCTCAACGCAGGCAGCTTGAGCGCGGGCTATCCCATTGATCTGCCCTCAGCGCCCGGCGGCCTCTTACCGCCAATCTCACTCAGTTATAGCTCTGAAAGCGTTACCGAACAGCACAGCCCCTCGGGAGCGGCTGGCTGGGTGGGTGAAGGCTGGAACCTCTCGCTCGGCTCGATCAACTGGTCTGAGCATAACGTGGTCGCGGGTTGCCAGACCAGCGGCTGTGGCACCAACTGGGAAAGCACCTGGCAGATCAGCGATCCCTTCGGCACCAGTTCCGAATTGATTCCGCCCAATATCAATGTCTCGACATTTTTTGATGATACGCCCTATGATTATTGCGGTACCGGCTCTTCCAGCGCGTTCCCCTGCCCGATCCTGTGGCATACTGCGACGGAATCCCATGCCAAAATCTATTCCTACGTGGGTCCCCTCACGCTCAGCAGCACAACGGTACATCCGCCCTGCTTCCGCGTCTGGCTCACCAATGGCGTGATGGAAGAGTTCGGCTGTACGCTTGACTCGCTGCAATACTACTACGAATCGGGCATCGGCGCCCTGATTACTGGTTGGAACCTGGATATGATCACCGACCCACAAGGCAACCAGGTTCACCTGACCTATCAGCAGGATATGCAATCCTGGACCAGCAGCACCTCAGGGCGAACCTTTACCTATCCGCGTGACGAGGTTCTTTCGACCATCGAGTACGATTCGCCCAACTGCCGCAATGCTCAGACGATGTGTACCGGTTCCAACTGGGCTCCCCTGGTGCGGGTCAACTTCCCCGCCAGCCATAGCGTGGCTCGCCTTACCGGAACCGCGCCAAGCGGCTGCAATACCGGAGCGAGCCTGCGCTGTGACGATCCCTTTGACCTTTCCAGCAGTGGGGGCGCTGCCGCTCCATTGGTACAGAGCACCTTCGTACTCAACGATGTCCAGGTGCAGGTACGCAACAGCGGAACCGCCTCGTGGAATACCTTGCGCGACTACCAGCTCGGCTATGAGCAGTCCGCTCCGACGACGATTGTCGATCCGGTCACGGGCAAAAACGAGTCAGTCGCCGGTATGCTGGACCTGACGCAGATCCAGGAAGTGGGAAGCGATGGCACCACCCGGTTGCCCATGCGCACCTTTACCTACACGACGATGACCAACTACTACGAAGATTCGCAATTCCATCCCAACCTGTCCACCAACTGCGGACCGTCGTGGAACACCGGCAATGGCAGCGGCTGTCTGCTCTGGAGCCAGAGCTACGCCAATAATAGCCGCTATCTGGCCAGCGCCAGCAACGGCATGGGCATGGCCCAGACCTTTACCTACGCACTGGCCCGCAACAATACCCACGGCGTGCCGGGGGGCGGCTCCAACAACGCCGATCCGCTCTATTGTAATTTCCACCAGAGCGGCTATCCCTGTGATATGGTTGATGATGAGAACTGGAGCCACGTCGTCCTCACGCAGGAGAGCAGCACGACGGTTCGGCTGACGCAGAATGGTCAGGGCGGGCAGCAAACCAGCACGCCTGTCACCAGCAGCACCAGCTACACCTATCAGCTCAGCTATCCGCTGATCGCTCAGGCGTGCGGCGATTGTGTGGCAGGGATGTACTGGGGCAACCAGAACGACTTCGACTACCTGGGCTTCTACAACGTCAAGTTCATGGGGTTTGCCCAGGTCTCGGTCTCACTGCCTGACGGGGCCAGAGAGGTGCATAAGTACTTTGCCACCGAAGGCTATGGCCTCTACGACATGAGCCAGGTGAAATGTTTCACCAACAACCCCTGCCATGCCGACCCCTGGTGGCATCTCAACAACGCCGCTCATGGGCATGAGTACGAAACCTTCCTCTATGACACCGATGGGCAGACCCTGCTCAAGCACGATACCACCACCTACCAGGCCGTCTGTCCACCCAGCGGAGTAAGCGGCACGCCAGCGTCCAGCCAGTATGGTAACTGGGATGGGCAACTGGTGAGCGCGCTCGAACACAACAACCCGGTGGCGGTCTGTGATATCCAGGCCACCCAGCAGGTGAGCGAGATCCACAACGGCTCGGGCAATAGCGTCACCACGACCTCGGTCCCCACCTATGACAGCTTTGGGCGGGTCACGCAGGAAACGGTGACGAGCAACGGCGGCAGCCCCGGTCAGGTGATCCACAAGACCGCCTACGTCTGGAACGACGCCGTCACCGCGACCCAGAATAGCGCCAGTGGCACCTACATTATCGATACTCCGGCGCTTACTACTACGGAGGATGGCTCTGGCAATCGCCTGACTTGTACGTACACCAGCTACGATGGTCAGGGCTACCTCACGGGGCAGACCTCCACCCTTACCGAGGGACAGGCGACGACCGAGACCAAATATGCCAACTGCGGCTCCTCAGCGAATAGCTATACGCCCAGTGGGCCCAGCACGACCACGACCGTCTACGATCCCTATGGCAATACCATTGGCACCACCGATGCTGACGCCAACGGCGGGATCAGCGGCCATACCGGTTGTACCGTCAGTAGCGTGCAGTACACGAACTGCACCACCTATGAGAGCACCTTTGCCGTCTATCCCACCACCACAAGCAATGCGCTCAATCAAGCGAGCAGCACCAGTTACGCCAACACGGGCGCGCTCTTTGGCTTCGGGACCTGGCCAGCCAGCACCACCGACGCCAATGGGCAAACGACCAGCGTCACGTACGACGCATTGGGACGTATGACAGGCGAAACCTTGCCCGGTGAGGCCAGTGGCGTGCTCACCAAACAGTGGGTCTATACCAACTGGTGCAGCGGCACTGCTGCGCAGTCGCCCTGCACAGAAATCGACGAGATCGACCGACTCACTGGCAGCGCCACCGTCACTACGCGAGCCTTCTACGATGGCGAGGAGCGGCTGGTAGAGACGCGTGCGCCAGGGTTTAACGGGCAAGACGTGGTCACCTATGCCTATTATGACATGGCTGGCCGACAGGTCTTCAAGAGCAATCCGTACTTCGTCACCGCCTACACAGGTGCTCCAGGGGCAGCAGCATACTCGCTCCCGGACAGCACGCAGCCGGGGACGAGCACCAGCTACCCCAATGAGCGTACCACCAGTGTGACCGATCCCAACTCGCACACCAGCACCACCACCGCCAGTGTGATCTGCGGCGTTGCGGGAACGAGTGATACCGGCTGTTACGTGCAGAGTATGGCCGTGGATGCCAATGGGCATCAGGTGGCCACCCTCACCGGAGGACAAGGCAAACGCAACTATAGCCAGACCTACACCGGTACCGGTGGCAGTATTGCCCTCTATGCCACGACGACGTACAGCTATGATGCGGCCGGGAACCTGCTCTCGACGAAATCTCCCGATGGCAGTGTCACCAGTGCCGTCTATGATGATTTGGGGCGTGTGACCAGTCAGAGTGATCCTGATCGGGGGACGACGACGTTCATCTACGATCCCAATGGCAACGTCATACAATCGGTGGATGCACGAGGAAGTGCGGGTACGGTCTTTACCGGCTATGATGGCCTGAACCGACCTCTCTGGAAAAATAGTACCAATAGTCCCACTGGAGCTCTGGTCAGCTATACCTACGATAGTACCGCCAATGGCAATGATGGCGTGGGTCAGTTAACCAGCGAAAACTTCAGCGGCAGCGGCGGCCTCTCTGGCTCCTATGCCTACAGCTATGATGGACGCGGGCAACAAGTCAGCGAGACCGTCATCGTTAACGGAACCAGCTACACATTACAAACGGCATATAATGATCACGGGCAGGTGAGCAGCCAGACCTATCCCACCGGGGAGGTGGTCATTCCAGGCTATTCCTCGACGGGCTGGCTGGCGAGTCTGACGACCCAGACGGGGAGCACGGTCACCCCCCTGGCTTCTAATCTAGCTTATAGCGGGCTGGCAGGGGCTGCTGGCAAGATCACCGCGATGAGCTTCGGCAATGGAGCCAACTACGCCGCCAGCTACGACACCGGCATGCGACTGACCTCGGCCTCGCTCACCCAGACGAGCACCAACGCGCTCGTCTACTCTACGCAGCCAACCTACGACGCCGCCAGCAACGTCACCAGCGTGCAGACGAGTATCGCGAGCGCGACGGATACGCAACAGTTCTGTTATGACAGCCTGGATCGGCTGACCTGGGCTGGCGCCACGGGAACGCCGCCATGCGCGAGCCTGACGCCAGGCACACTTACGGCGGCGCAATACCAGCAAAGTGATAGCTACAACGTCGTTGATGGCCTCGTCACCGGCCCGGCAGGCAACTACACCTATGGGGACAGCAGCCATCCACATGCCATCACCGCAACCAGTAACGGGTACAGCGCGGCTTATGACGCGGAAGGCAACCTGACCTGCCGTGCGCCAGGCAGCACGACTACCTGTTCAGGCACGCAGACGGGTCAGCAGCTCAGTTACGACATGGAAGGGCGGCTTGCGTCCTGGCAGAACCAGCCGGGTACCCCGAGTTCAACGGCCAACTACCTCTATGATGGCGCAGGCAACCGCGTCGCCATGCAGACCACCGTGAACGGCACGACCACGCTCACTGCCTATATCGGCGGCATCGAAGAGGTGCAAACCACCGGTGGGGCCACGACCACCACGACGTATTATACGGTGAGCGGGACGCGCATCGCTGCCAGAGTCAACGGGACGCTGTACTACTTTGGCTATGATGCGCTGGGCAGCCAGGTGGCCGTGCTGGACAGTAACGGCAATCTGGTCGGGTCACAGCTCTACGGACCCTATGGCAATTCGCGCTATAGCTCGGGTATCCTGCCAACCAGCATTGGCTTTACCGGACAGCGCTCCGATAGCGTTAGCGGGCTGGATTACTATGTGGCGCGCTACTACGACCCGGTGGTGGGACAATTCCTCGCCGCCGATACGGTCCAGGGCAATGCCCAGGGCACGGACCCCTATGCCTATGTGGGCGGCGACCCGGAGACACGGACCGATCCGAGCGGGCACTGCTGGCCGCTTTGTACCGCCATTATCGGTGCTGTGATCGGGGGCGCCATTGGTGCCGCTACCAGCATTGTCAGTCAGGCCGCCTCAGGCAAGCCAATCAACTGGGGACACGTTGCTGTGAGCGCCGGGGTGGGTGCGGTTGCAGGCGCGCTGGTTGGCACGGGAGTCGGGGCGATGGCTATCGGCGCAACAGGAGTTGTTGCCGGAGGAGCAGCGGTAGGGCTTTCGGCCTCCGCATCAATGACCCTTGCGAGCGTTACGACGGCGGCTGCGATTGGCGCAGGAGTCGGAGCAGCCAGCTCTGCGGTTGGGGCATATGTCAGCCATCAGAGTTTTGCCAATGGCTTGCAAAGCGTTTTCGAAGGGGCTGCGATTGGAGCCATTTCCAGTGCGGCCACGGCATGGGTTGGCGGCCTGGGCGCTTTGGGGGCCAGAGCGATGTTTTCAGGAAGCGCAGGGCTAGGACGAGCACTGCTGCAAGGAACTATTCAGGCAGCAGGAGGCTTCGCCGGAGATGTAGCAGGTCAGGTATGGAGTAATTGGGAAAATGGCAGGAACCAGGCGATTGATTGGGGCTCGGCCTTATGGTCTGCCGGAATCGGATTCGTCGGAGGATTTGCCGGCCAATGGGCTTATAATCATTGGGGCCTTCCAAAGTTGCCTCCAGGCTATCGGAATTTTTCTAATGCGGCTAAAGCCGCTGCAAGAAGTAGCAGGTGGTTCTGGCAAGGTGTCAGATCGAGCGCCGTATCAGGCGTGGTCCAGGGAGGAGTACAGGGTATCCGCACCATCGTTCCTGTTATAACGAGTAGCCCGTATGCAACCTACGGTATTCGTATAGGAGGGCACTTCATGTTCTAATGCCTGAAAGGAGTGGGCAATCTAGATGAGCCAAAAAAGCTGGTCCACTTTGCGCGTCCTGATTGCCCAATTCCACTTTTCTTTTAGGATGGTAGAAGGTTTAGGAACGACAGGAACTCTATCTCATCGTTCTAAAACTTTCTTGTCCACCATGTTATGATTACCTCTATGCGCTTCAAAAATTTTTGAAGCGCATAGAAACTTAGAAAAAGCATTTGAGAGGAGAGGAGAAGATTGTGGCAAATACGGAGAATCAGCAACAAGAGATTGTGCTCAGTGCATCTTCCTCCGATAAGATAGGAGCGATTCTTTTTGCGATTCTGTCGCTGGTGTTGGGAATAGTCTTTCTTCTTCTCGGCAAAGGGCAACTGCCAGCGCTCATAGCATCCTGTCTCTTCTTTGTGGGAAGCGCCTTCTTGATGCTCCTGTACCGAAGATTGACGCACACCCCGGTACTTATTATCAATGCCGAAGGTATCTTCAGCTTGAGGCCGATGCTGAGTATGACCATAAAATGGGAAGAGATCGACGCAATTTATTGTTCCTTGCTGACGAGGACGACCCTGGCACTCACCGTGGATCTTTCACCAGCGGGGCTCGTTGCTTTTTTTGCCAGGCACGGCAAACAACCTCCCCGACAATTGGATGTGACCGTTCCTCAACCGGCACTAAGCATTCCCCAATCCAACCTTCCTCTCCCGATTGGACAGCTGATCGGTCAGATTCGTGAGCAATTCGCGCCTCAAGTAGAAAGGTATCATATTAACCTGGATGAGGAGCATATACTAGAATAGGGCAGGAGCACACATAAGGAAGATGATTACATTAGATGATATCATACAAGGATTACAAGCTCTAGGTTTGCAACGATCTTCGACGGTTGTGGTGCATGCTTCGTTGCGATCTTTCGGACCGACTGAGGGGGGGGCGCTCAGACCGTCTGTCAGGCTCTGCTCGCTACCTGCGGGACGCTGCTTTTGCCTGCAGGCACCTGGGATATGACAGGGGGGGCCTGCTCCTCCGGGACTCGTTCGTCCCCATAACACGGCTGCCAGCGCGGAGACGTGGCAGGAGTTTGATGTCGCTCTCAGCCGCGCAGTGCTCTATTCGGACGATCTGCCCATCGATAAAGAGCTCAACATGCTCCTGTAGATTCTGCGTGTCTTCCGTACCAATGATGTATTATCGGCATTTTCTCTCAACTCCAAAGGACGCGCCGTTCAACACGGTGGATGCACTGATGGCAGAAACGGCGGCCAAATCGTTTCCCGAAGTCTCGCAATCGTTGTGGTTTGAGCGCAAGTGGCCGAGTTTGTAGGAAGCGTTTGAGTATGGGCACATCGATGAAGAGAGCTTGCGAGCAGTCTTCGCGCACTACCTGCCTCAACCCGATGCAGGCAAATGGCCTGCAACCTGATCAAACAGATTGAGAATGCCAGGGCGTTCGGCCTGCCAGTGGTAGTGACGATTAATCGTTTTACCCATGACCATGGCGAGGACATCGCCGTCATCAAGCGTATCGCCGTCGAGGCAGGCGCGGAAGGAGCGTACGTCAGCAATCTCTGGGCTGATGGGAGCAACGGAGGGATGGGCTCACGACCTGGACAAGAAACACTGTACTGCCCTCCGCTCGTGCGATACATGCAGCGACCGGCACAGCTTGCTGTGCACGTAATGACCCATCCAGGGGAACTAGAATACGCTGAAACATATGAACGCTCCTTAGTAGCTGTAGTTAGTTCGACTGGTTCTGCCGAGATCACATGATCACCATCTTTCGCCTGAGCGACCTCCATTGGAAACTGAGGAAAACGAGCAAAGCGCCAAAGACCAGGGCATAGATGCCAATGAACCAGGCCAGTGCCTGCAATCCTGCTACAGGAAACACGACCAGGAGCACACCCAGGAGCAGCGAAGCGATACCGCTCAACAGCAACATCCACTCGTTCCCTACTCTGCGATGCATCCAGATGGCAATAGCGATTTCAAGGCCACCAGTGACAAGAGCCCAGATGGCTATGAGGGAGAGCAGAATGAGAGCGGTAACGATTGGCCAGAACAGGGTAAGCAGACCAACGCCAATGCCAACCAGACCTTCCGCGAGCAGTACGCCCCAGCCTGCATGCATTTTCCGGTCTCCAAGGGCCACCACAAGCGCAAAAATGCCGCTGATCATGGCAAAGGCTCCGAAGCAGATCACTAGAACCTCTAAGGTGAGGCGGGGCCAGAATAAGGCCACCAGGCCAAAAAGAAGCGCCAGGATGCCACGTAAGGCCAGAGCCCACCAGTGACGGAACATTATCGTGTTCATCTCTTTCCTCCTTATAAGACCATGAAAGGACGAGCCTATCTCTCCAAGCTGACCAAAGTTATGGCGTAGGCGCTACATAGGTTGGAACCGGGATAGGCCCAGATGGGTTAGTATTTGATCCCAAAATCTGCACAGGATGATAGAACAGGTTCATGGGAATCTGCGTCAACAACCACTTATTGAAGTCCGTTTGTTCGTTGATGAGTTGCCCTCTTGCGTACTCGATGCGGTTGGTATTAAAGACCTGGGTGGCAAACTGATGTGGATCGCTTGCCAGGTTATTGAAAAACACGACGGCGATTTGATATCCGTGTGCCTGCACCTCATCTGATTGCGACCGTAGTTGCTCAATAAAGCTTTGTGGAACGGTTCCCGTTGTGTCCAGAATGCCACGCGTCGCTTCGGTGAGTTGTGGGATGGGCGGGTCTTGCGTAGAGGTTCCCGCTGGGTCCAACGATGGTGACAATCCAGCACAAGCCACGAGCAGACTAGCCAGAGCCAGGATGAGTATCACTAAGGCACGATATCTTATAAGACACGTTGTACATGACTGTGGCATAAAGCGCCTCTTCTTCTTGCCCTTCAACAAATTCGCTTGATACGATAGGTGAGTTACTGTTTCAAATCCACCCGTATCAGACGGTAAAAACGTTGTTATATGAAGCGTAGCGTGGGCACATCACAACCTGCTCACCCTTCGGGATATGCATCTCACGATATCCTCACAACACTGAAGTTTGTTCTAATGGAGGCTTATTGCGCCATCTGTCGCATCAATCGACGCTTCACGATCTCGACAAGCACGAGATACGTCACTGTCATCACTACGAGGAAGAGGAAGTAGAGCGCTGGTAACGGGGTAAAGCCGAGATAGCCAGCCAACGGCGAGAACGGCAGAACGATCCCGATGGCAACGATGAGCAAGGTCGTGGCTGCCAGTGGTCTACTTGGACGGCTACGCAACGAGTTGCCCGCCGTGCGAATAATGAAGAGCACCAGCGTTTGTGTCGCCAGCGATTCAACAAACCACCCCGTGTGGAAGAGTGGTGCGGAGGCATGGAAGATCGCCAGCATGATGAAAAAGGTGAGAAAATCAAAAATGGAGCTGATCGGGCCAATAAAGACCCTAAAATTGCGAATCAAGCTGATATTCCAGCGTTGCGGCTTCAGGGGACAGGCGAGCAAACACATGTGTCTGCTCTGCTTTTGCATATTCAATAGATCTTCTTAAGAAGGAGAACGGGGAGATTTCTCAAAACGATCACAAGACCGTGATTTTCTCTCACAATGGAGTAACGCCTATCTCACCCTCTTTGCTGTGCCGAGCATGAGGATCAACTGATCTGTGAGAGAGTTGTGAGTTCCCATATTTTTCCTGTGATGCCATTGAGAGCCATCAGAAATACACTTGAGAGCAAGCAATAGTTTGAGCCGGACGCTCTAGTCGGTACAACGTTTCATCGATGGTCTCGCCACAGCCAGGAAGGAGTGTCATAGTATGAACACACTGATTATCTATGATTCAGCATTTGGCAACACGCAGCAGATTGCTGGAGCCATTACCAGTGCCCTGCAAACCTCTGGAACAGTGAGGTGTCTTAACGTATCAGAAGTGCATGCCCTGGACACTCAAGGCGTGGATCTGCTGATTCTTGGTTGCCCGACTCAGCTTCATGGGCTTGCGCCTGCAATGCGCGCTTTCGTAGAGCATCTCCTTGATCGCTCATTTGAAGGTCTGGCAGTGGCTGTATTCGATACCCGTTATCGCATGTCTCGCCTGCTGTCCGGCTCCGCCTCCACGGTTCTTGCCAACAGGTTGGAAAAAGCGGGAGCTAACCTCCTCTTGCCTGCAAAAAGCTTTTTTGTGGTTGACAGAGAAGGTCCCCTGGAAGAGGGAGAACTGGAACGAGCCGAACGATGGACTCGCCAGATTATAGAGCGGTTTGAGATGTTTCATGCCCAACTTGCAGAGAAACAAAATGCATAGTATGAGGAAGAGTAAAGCGCAGCTTCCGTTTGGAGGGTGATATGGAACGCACCTGGATAACCGTCGAGGGCAATGAGGCCGTTGCGAACATTGCCTACGCTTTGAGCGAGGTGATCGCGATCTACCCCATCACCCCATCGACCCCAATGGGAGAACTGGCCGATGCCTGGTCGGCGGCAGGACGCGGCAATCTTTGGGGCACGGTCCCGCTTGTGGTAGAAATGCAGTCAGAGGGCGGCGCTGCCGGAGCACTTCATGGTGCCCTCCAGACAGGAGCGTTAGCCACGACCTTCACCGCCTCGCAAGGTCTGCTCCTCATGATCCCCAATATGTACAAGATCGCTGGGGAACTGACACCGATGGTATTTCATGTGGCTGCCCGTTCACTCGCCACCCAGGGGCTTTCCATCTTCGGCGATCATTCTGATGTGATGGCAACCCGTGCCACCGGCCTCGCGTTGCTTGCCTCCAGCTCTGTGCAGGAAGCTCAAGACCTGGCCCTGATCGCCCATGCGTCCACGCTCAAGACGCGTGTGCCTTTTCTTCACTTCTTCGATGGTTTCCGCACTTCGCACGAAATTAATAAGATTGAACAACTGAGCCGCGAAGACATCGGAGCGATGATCGACGATGCATTAGTCCAGGCACACCGGGCGCGTGCGCTCTCACCTGATCATCCCTTCATTCGAGGGACCGCACACAATCCTGATGTCTACTTTCAAGCGCGTGAAAGTGTCAATACCTATTACCAGGCATGCCCGGCCCTTGTTCAGCAAACCATGGATCGCTTCGCCGCGCTGGTTGGCCGACACTATCATGTGTTCGACTATGTGGGCGCGCCAGATGCCGAACGCGTGATTATCTTGATGGGATCGGGAGCAGAAACGGTTCAGACAACGGTTGACGCTCTCGTGGAGCAGGGCGAGAAAGTGGGCGTTGTCAATGTGCGTTTATTCCGGCCATTCTCGATTGAGCACTTCCTGCAAGCACTCCCATCAACGGTCAAGGCCATTGCCGTGCTGGATCGCACGAAAGAGCCAGGAAGCATCGGGGAACCACTCTACCTTGATGTGGTGACAGCGCTCAACGAAAGAAGGGAGATAAACAACGGAGAGGCGCTCCATCCCCGTATCATCGGTGGACGCTATGGTCTTTCCTCGAAGGAGTTTACTCCCGCAATGGTGAAGGGCATTTTTGACGAACTTTGTCAGAGCGATCCCAAAAATCATTTTACCATTGGTATCAACGATGATGTGACTCACAGCAGTCTGGCCTATGATCCCACTTTCTCTATCGAGCACCATGATACGGTCCAATGCGTCTTCTGGGGTCTGGGTTCCGATGGGACCGTGGGAGCTAACAAAAACTCGATCAAGATCATCGGCGAGGAGACCGAGAACTATGCTCAGGGCTACTTTGTCTATGATTCGAAGAAATCAGGATCGGTGACCATCTCGCATCTGCGCTTTGGACCACAGCCTCTCCATGCTCCCTACCTGATCGGTGTCGATCAGGCAAACTTTGTGGCCTGCCATCAATTTGCGCTCCTGGAGCGCTTCGACGTGCTCAAGTATGTCAGACCAGGCGGAGTCTTCCTGCTCGATAGCCTCTATGGACCGGAGCAGACCTGGGACCATTTGCCCCAGGAGGTGCAGCAAGCGATCATCGAAAAACAACTGCGTTGCTATGTGATAAATGCACATAAGGTAGCCAGCGAGACAGGCATGGGGGGGCGCATTAATACGGTCATGCAGACCTGTTTCTTTGCACTCAGTGGCGTCTTACCAAAAGAAGAGGCGATTGCACATATCAAGCAAAGCATCAAGAAAACGTATAGCAAGCGCGGGGAAGCCGTCGTTCAGCGCAACTTCCGTGCGGTCGATGAGACGCTGGCCCATCTCTATGAGGTGCCCATCTTCATGAAGGAAACCCTCCCACAGATAGCAGAAGGAGGAGGAGAGAGAAACGAGGACGCGGCACCTGTCCCGGCGTCGCTCCATGTCCCTATTGCCCTGCCAATGCTCAAACGGCGTCCTCCTGTCGCGCAAGAAGCGCCCGATTTCGTCCGCCAGGTGCTTGGTCCCATGATCGCTGGAGAGGGCGATACGCTCCCCGTGAGCGCTTTGCCTGTCGATGGCACCTATCCTTCAGGGACCGCGTGTTGGGAGAAGCGCAACATCGCCCTGGAGATTCCTGTCTGGGACCCGGATATCTGCATTCAATGTGGCAAGTGTGTGATGGTCTGTCCACATGCCGTCATCCGCGAAAAGGTCTATGATCCGGCTTTGCTGGCTGATGCTCCCGAGACGTTTTTGACCACTGATGCCCACTTCAAGGAGTTTCCTGGCATGCGCTATACGCTCCAGGTCTCCCCTGAAGATTGTACGGGCTGTGCTCTCTGTGTCGAAGCATGCCCGGTGAAGCATAAACAACAGGTCGGACGCAAAGCCATCAACATGGCTCCGCAACCACCGTTGCGCGAACGCGAAAAGACCAATTGGGAGTTCTTCCAGACCTTACCAGATGTCGATCCAACGCGCCTGAATATGGCAGCCATCAAAGACACGCAGTTGCTCCTCCCATTGTTCGAGTTCTCGGGGGCATGCTCTGGGTGTGGCGAGACCCCTTATATCAAGCTCGCCACCCAATTGTTTGGTGATAGGATGCTGGTTGCCAACGCGACGGGCTGCTCCTCCATTTATGGCGGCAACCTGCCCACGACGCCCTGGACAATGAACTGTGAGCAAAGAGGACCAGCGTGGTCCAACTCGTTGTTTGAAGATAATGCCGAGTTTGGCCTGGGCATGCGCATTGCACTGGATAAACAGCTTGAGTACGCCAGTGAACTGCTCTCGCAATGTAGCGATATCGTTGGTGTGCATCTGGTAGAAGATTTGCTGACTGCCACTCAAGCTACAGCAGCCGAAATATGGGCGCAGCGGGAACGGGTGGCGCAGCTCAAACATCGGCTCCAGTACAGCCTGCAAGAAGCGTCCACCCAGGCTGAACACCAGGACGACCTGCAAGAGCAGCGCACGCGCGTCCAGCACTTACTTAGCCTGGCAGATGCCTTTGTGAAGAAAAGTGTCTGGATCATCGGCGGTGATGGGTGGGCGTATGACATTGGCTTTGGTGGACTGGATCATGTGCTGGCTTCTGGGTGCAACGTCAACGTGCTGGTGCTGGATACAGAGGTCTATTCCAATACAGGAGGGCAAGCCTCAAAATCCACGCCACGAGCCGCCGTCGCTAAATTCGCGGCACGGGGCAAAGCGCTGCCCAAGAAAGATCTGGGCATGCTGGCAATGGCCTATGGGAGCGTCTATGTTGCACATGTTGCGATGGGCGCCAACGATCAGCAAACGCTGCGCGCCTTCCTGGAAGCTGAAGCCTACGATGGCCCCTCACTCATCATCGCCTACAGCCACTGCATCGCCCATGGCATCGACATGAAGAAGGGACTGGACCAACAAAAGCTGGCCGTCCAGACGGGCTATTGGCCGCTGTACCGCTACAATCCAGAACTGGCACAGAGCGGCAAAAACCCGTTGACGCTCGATTCCAAAGCGCCAACACTGCCCCTGGAACACTATGCCTATAACGAGACGCGCTATCGCATGCTGCTGCAAAATGACGAGCAGCGCGCCGAAACCCTCATGGAACAGGCTCAACGCGATGTGCAGGACCGCTGGGAGCAGTATCAGCAACTAGCAGTTCAGTCACATCATGAAGAGGAGGAGCACCATCATGCCTGATCTTACCACCACCTATCTCGGGCTTCACCTGAAGAGCCCGGTGGTTGCTTCAGCGTCGCCGCTTTCCAAGAAGCTTGACCGCGTGCGTCGCTTAGAAGATGCTGGAGCAGGCGCCGTTGTGATGTACTCTTTGTTTGAGGAGCAGATCACACATGAAAGCTATGAACTTGATCATTACTTGAGTCGCGGGACGCACAGCTATGCTGAGTCTTTGAGCTACTTTCCCGATCTGGAGCACTATAACAGAGGGCCAGAAGCCTACCTGGAACACCTCTATAAGGTGAAACAGGCTGTAGATATTCCGATCATTGGCAGCCTGAACGGCATCTCATCGGGCGGCTGGATACGCCATGCCCACAACATAGAGCAAGCGGGAGCCGATGCCCTGGAACTGAACATCTATTACCTGCCGACCGACCCGGAGCTTTCCAGCGCGGAACTGGAGGACAGTTATATCTGCCTGGTCAGGGATGTGCGGGCCGCGATAAAAATTCCCATTGCGGTTAAGCTCAGTCCCTTTTTCACCGCGCTCCCCTACACGGCAAGGCAACTGGTCGAGGCGGGAGCAAATAGTCTGGTGCTTTTTAACCGTTTTTACCAGCCAGATTTCGATCTGGAAACGCTGGAGGTAGCTCCCCACCTGGAACTGAGTACCTCCCGCGATTTGCATCTCCCGCTGCACTGGATTGCGCTGCTCTACGGGCACGTCAACGCCGATTTTGCTCTCAGTAGTGGCGTTCATATTGCGAGAGATGTGCTCAAAGCGATGATGGCAGGAGCAAAGGTGGCGATGATGACTTCTGAACTGCTCAAAGCAGGCATTGATCGGCTTCCCCATCTTCTGAGAGAGTTGCACCGCTGGATGGAAGAGCACGAATATGCATCTATTAGACAAATGCAGGGCAGTATGAGCCGGCGTGCAGTCGCAGAACCGGCAGCCTTCGAGCGAGCAAACTACATGAAGACGCTCAACTCGTTCGATCCGTACCTGCCTTGAGAAGCCAGACAGAGACTTGGAAGTCTTCTCTTCTGAGTCCTATCTGACTTCCCGCTCAAGCCAACAGAGCAAACGCGGCATACCGAGGACATCGAGCACTTGCTCACAACTATGAGATACAGGCTGTGTTGTTGTCAACACGATGTGCTGCACATCAGGTTCCTCACTGGAAGCAAAGGCTTCCCACATGGTGGATTGTTTCTCATAGAGGTCTGGCCGGCCATCAGAAGCAAGTGATGCCATGTTCGTAAGAGGTTGCCCAGCCCCCGCGCGCGCATTCCAACGATGTGCCAGCCGCTGAAGCGCCGTCTCGCGCGGACACACGCACTCGACAAACAAGACCGCAGCCCCGTGCGCCCTCGCTTCACAAGCAATCATCTGGCGGTCAGTTCTGCGCATAAAGGAGGCATCGAGCAGTACACTGCGACCAGTGGCAAGCGCTGCCCCCGCCTCTGTTCGCAGCGCCTGGTAGGTACGAGCCGTCCACTCAGGGCGATAGACGCCCCAACCGAAGGCATCTGCCTGTGGCTGCTCTGGATCAAGCTGCGCGAGCCGTTTACGCAGGCTATCTGAAGAGCGGAGCACCCATCCTGATTCCCGCTGAAGTACATGTGCTACCGTGCTTTTTCCTGTACCCATCAAGCCACCAATCATGACCAGTATAGATCTCGTAGGCCCACTTGCATAGTGGGCAGCTAATGAGAACAATACTGAGGCTTGTTGACCTGAGACCTCACATTGAACTTCGGAAATCTCCGGTTCGTCTAATTGAAAGGAGAGCACTTTGCCACGAACGCAGGCCCGATAGCATAGATAGAAAGGGAGGAGCTCGCGCAAAGTCTCATCACCAGTTTCCGCACTGTAGGCATCGACAAAACTCCGCGCCAAATCAGAACGACTGGCAAGATCCAGTTCCATCGCCAGAAAAGCGATTTCGCCAGCCACATCGCTATAACGAAAACGTTCATTGAATTCGATCCGATCCAGAATCGCGAATTGCCTCCCGCTGTGAGGGGATCTCTGTGTATGATCCAGGATATAGACGTGTTGCAGGCGTAAATCTCCATGGCAGTCACGAATGCGCCCTTCACGGACCCGGCTATCAAAGAGGGCTGTGCGCGCTTCGAGAAAGCTGTGAACATATGCTACGATATGATCGTATATAGCCTTATTAAGCGTACGACCGATATAAGGCTGCATCTGCGCAAAGTTCTCCTCCCAGTTTCCCCGAATCACATCCAGGTTGCCAAAGCTAGTTATATGCTCATCGGTATGGGTCGTTGCGTGAAAGTTTGCCACAAAGCGAGCAATCTCTCCAAGGAGCGGAAGATCAGCCTTGCCCGTTTGTACCCAGGTTTCCAGCAGAGCCGCGTCGGGAAGGCGCACCATTACCACAGCATAATCCACGACAGTGCCATCTGCGAATGTTGACTCTGGTAGAGGTGCTTCCTCCGGCGGAACGATGGGACCAAAACGATAGTGTCCCTCAAGAAAAGCCAGCACAGGGGCAACGCCAAGATAGATGTGCGGCGCGAGCGGTCTGTTCAGCAGTACCTCTTGCTGACAGAAATGGCGACGCAGTGCAGGAGTTGAGTAGTCAAAGAAGCCAAAATCCTGTGGCTTCTTCAGTTTATAGACACGGTCAGGCGTCAGTAAAACAGCCGAGGCATGCGTTTGGATAAGAGCAACGGACGATCCATTGGGTAAGACGAATGGAAACGCTTGCGGGCGTGTCAGTTCCTGTAACATGGCTGTAAAATCACTGATTGCAACTTGCGCCCGTTTATCAGACTGCCGAGGCTCATGCATACTACTTCTCCCCTCATATGAGTTTTCCTTGACTTCGCGAGCCAATCATAGCATTTTTTCTGCTACACGGAAAGGATGCAAGCGGAGCGACTGAGTGGTCGTCGCCCTGCTTGCTACTCAGAAGGTGCAGTTATCGAGCTACCGACCAGAGTTTTTATTTGATATCAAGTTCAGGCTTTGAATAAGCCGAGGATCCCGGCAGTTGAGCGCCGGTGGTTCCAATTGCCTCCAGCAGCAAGGAGGGCTCAGGCTAAAGGTCCATTCTGAACAATTTGAGTTCAGTGTAGTGATTGTGAGATGAGTTCCTGCCATTGTGACGTAGATGTGACATCAGGTGATTAGTCTATGTATGTAGAATCAAAGGGAAGAACATCGCCGGAACTGCTGTTTTTCCTGGAGTTGGGGCCATCTGGCACAGAGTAGTAAAGACCATGATGCAAGATACTCTCCAGAGTGCCTACGAATAACCCGGCAGATCATTTTTGCCGTAGAGTATCGCTCATGAAAAGGCATGGAGACATATGGAAGCACATCAAGTTGGAACTGCCTCTATCCCGGGTAGAAAAACTCCTACGAACATTTTTTGGTATCAGCAGCACCATCCTCTTAATGTCTTTTTTCAGCCGAAGAGTATTGCGGTCATTGGGGCGACAGAAAAGGCAGGCAGTGTTGGGCGTACGATCCTCTGGAACTTGATCAGCAATCCCTTTGGGGGAACAGTTTTTCCCGTCAATCCCAGACACGCCAGCGTTCTGGGCATCAAGGCGTACCCCCACCTGGCTGCTCTTCCCCAGCAGGTTGATCTTGCAATCATTGTCACGCCTGCCCCAACGGTGCCTGGCCTTATTGCCGAGTGTGTTGATGCGGGCGTCAAGGGAGCTATCATTATTTCGGCTGGTTTCAAAGAAAAAGGTGCAGAAGGTGCATATCTGGAGCAGCAGATCCTGGAGCAAGCGCGTCGAGGAAATCTGCGTATCATTGGCCCCAACTGCCTGGGGGTGATGAGCCCACTCACCGGGCTCAATGCGACTTTTGCTCACATTATGGCGCGACCCGGTAATGTCGCCTTCATCAGTCAGAGTGGCGCTCTATGCACTGCCGTTCTGGATTGGAGCATCAGTGAAAACGTCGGTTTCAGCGCCTTCATTTCCATTGGCTCAATGGTGGACGTGGGTTGGGGTGATCTGATTGAGTATCTGGGCAGTGATGGATACACGAAGAGCATCGTCATCTACATGGAAACTATCGGAGATGCGCGGTCGTTCCTCTCCTCCGTCAGGGAAGTTGCCCGCACGAAGCCAATCATTATTATCAAAGCCGGTCGGACTCAGGCGGCTGCGCAAGCAGCCGCTTCACATACCGGGGCATTAACCGGCAGCCAGGAAGTTTTCGACGCAGCCTGTCGCCGTTGTGGCGTGCTCTCTGTCAACCGTATTGATGAGCTTTTCTCGATGGCAGATGTGCTGGCGAAGCAGCCACGCCCTCGGGGACCACACCTTACGATCTTGACTAACGCGGGTGGCCCTGGAGTTCTCGCCACCGATGCCTTACTGACCACAGGCGGTACACTCGCTGAATTATCACCCCAAACCCTCACCGCGCTTGATCGAGTCCTCCCTGCACACTGGAGCCACGCCAACCCGGTGGATATTCTTGGTGATGCCGATCCTGAACGTTACGCCAAAGCTCTGGAGATCGCGGCTCAAGACCCGAACAGCGATGGATTGCTGGTTATCCTGACTCCTCAGGCAATGACCGATCCTACCTTGACTGCCGAATATCTCAAGCGCTACGCCACTACCACGGGCAAGCCGATCCTGGCTAGTTGGATGGGTGGGGCCAGCGTGACCGCCGGCCATACCATTTTGAATCAGGTCGGTATTCCCACGTTCGCTTATCCAGACACCGCTGCTCAGGCATTTAATTACATGTGGCACTATGTCTTCAACCTGCGCGGTATCTACGAGACCCCCTTGCCTTCTCCGCAACTAGATCACGATGGCCCGGACAAAGCGTCGGCGACGAAGATGATTGAGGCTGCTCGCCAGTCGGGTCGGACGATACTGACAGAGGTTGAATCCAAACAGCTCCTTGCAGCCTATGGTATCCCAACGGTCGAGACACGAGTTGCCACCAGTGAAACCGAGGCCGTCACATGCGCGGAAGCCATCGGCTACCCGGTCGTGCTCAAGCTCTTTTCAAAAACCATTACGCACAAGACCGATGTGGGTGGCGTACAGTTAAACCTATCAGGAGCGGACTCGGTGCGTCATGCTTACCAGGCAATTGCCGCTGCGGTTCGCGACAACGTGGGAGCCGAACATTTTCTGGGCGTGACGGTCCAGCCGATGATCTCGCTGGATGGCTATGAACTCATTCTGGGCAGCAGCCCTGATCCACAGTTTGGTCCGGTCCTGCTCTTTGGCTCAGGTGGTCAGCTCGTGGCAGTGTATCGAGACCGCGCCATCGCCCTTCCTCCACTCAATACGACGCTGGCGCTGCGGATGATGGAACAAACCCGTATATTGAGCGCCCTCAAGGGAGTGCGGGGACGCCCGCCTGTTGACCTTACCGCCCTGGAACACCTTTTGGTTCGCTTCAGTTCTCTGGTCGTAGAACAACGCCGTATTAAGGAGATCGACATCAATCCGCTGTTGGCCTCTCCAGATCGCTTGCTGGCCCTGGACGCCCGCGTGGTCCTGCATGACCCGGAGACCTGCGAAGATGCGTTGCCTCAACTTGCCATTCGACCTTATCCGCTACAGTACGTCCAACCCTGGACGCTGCTTGATGGTACTCCAGTCACGCTTCGTCCTATCCTTGCAGAGGACGAGCCGCTGATGATCAAGTTCCACCAATCGCTTTCGGAGCGCAGCGTCTATTTCCGCTGGTTGCACATGCTCGGCTTGAGCCAGCGGACTGCGCACGAGCGATTGATTGGCGTCTGCTTTATTGACTACGACCGAGAAATGGCGTTCGTGGCCGATCATCTTCATCCAGATACCGGGCAACATGAAATTCTTGGTGTAGGCCGCATCATCAAAATTCGTAATACCGATGAGGCGGAATTTGCGCTCCTCATCGCTGATCAATTCCAACGAAAAGGACTGGGGACGGAATTACTGCGTCGCCTGATCCAGTTTGGACGCGACGAAAAGCTCCAGCGATTGACCGGTGATATTCTCGTCGAAAATAACGGGATGCAAGAAGTCTGTAAGAAGCTCGGCTTCAGGCTCGAGTTTTCGCCAGAACAGGAAGTAATGAAAGCGGAACTTGAGCTGTGATGCACATAGTATGCACGAATGCAGAGAAGCCATAGAAAGGAAGACATCTCATGACTTTCCAAAGTCTGTTGGCATATAATACGCTCCATCCTTACTTTCAGGAGCGAGTGCGTTGTCATGAGCCGCTTGCGGAGCACAGTTCCTTTGGCGTCGGGGGGCCAGCAGATCTCTGGCTATCAATCGAAACGCGCCAGGAGCTGAATGATCTCATCAGCCTATGCACGCAACAACGTTGGCCGTTGCTTGTAACAGGTGCAGGTTCCAATATTCTCTATGCAGATACAGGTGTACGCGGCATCGTTGCTCGTATTGCCATGAGCAACTACCATGTTGAAGAGCAAGCTGACAAATCGGCCCTCATCATCGCCGAGGCCGGCGTCCGCTGGACAGAGTTACTCAAGGAGCTGGTTTCGCCTGGCTGGGGAGGTCTGGAATTTGGCGTAGGCATTCCTGGGACTATGGGAGCTGGAGTTATTAGCAATGTGGGAACGCACAACAAGGAACTGGGACAGGCTTTAGAGTGGATTGAAGTGCTAGATGCCCGCGCATGCAATCGTCCAGAAAAGGAACCATCCATGTTTCCGGTCATGGCGTTTCGTCGCTATCAGCATGATGATCTGGACCTGGGCTACCGTCATAGCCGGTTCCGCGAAAACAGGCTGACTCACATTACGCCACAGGGGCAGTTGATATTGCCTCCACGCGGCTTGATCGAGCCCGCCGAACTGGTTGTCACATTGTGTCTGCGTGTCCACAGACAAGATCCCGCGATACTGGAAAACTTGCTCAAGCAACACATCCAGGAGCGGAGAAAGGCTGATCCAGAGCAACGACATTGTGGTTCGATCTTTAAAGATCCCCCCGGCACGACGGCACGGGTCCTCATTGAGCGTGCAGGTCTGGCAGGGAAAATACGTGGCAACGCCCAGATCTCCGAACAGAACGCGAACTATATTGTGAATCTGAATCGCGCCAACGCAACAGATATTGCCACACTGATCGTCGAGGCTCATCAACAGGTTCTCGCCAGGTTTGGGGTCAGTCTCGCGCTCAATGTCGAACTCCTGGGTGAGTGGCAATCCTTTACCAATACGCTCACCGTTTCATCTTCCTAAAACGATGAAGAGGACATACCGTCTGGCGATATGTCCTCTCAAGAGCAAGGAAAACTCACGCTACTATTTGCCTGACGGCTCCAATCCCAGGCTGCGTCTGATTTCCAGGAAGCGCACAATGTCTTCTCGGCCCAATACACCAACCAGGAGACCATCTGCCACGACCGGCAACTGATTGATATCCTGAGCGACCATTACAGGCAGAATCTCATTGAGGCTCTGCTGCGGAGAAACAAGGTGTAGCTTCTCCACAGGTGTCATAGCCAGACCAACAGGGGTCTGAGCCCATTGCTCGCGCGGAATATGACGAATATCGCTCAAAGTAATCAAGCCAGCGAAGCGGTCGGCCTGCATCACAAAAGCGCTACGCCAGCCATTAGGGAGGAAAAGATCATCTACCAGCTTTTGTAGCGAAATGTTGGCAGGGACTGTGGCAGGGTGGGGATTCATGACTTCGCTTACCACCACGCCTTTGAGCATCGTTTCCAGCGTGGCCTGGATGTTAGCAGATTGGGCGCTGTTGAGCAGAAACCAGCCGATCAATCCGAGCCAGATGCCATCTAATATGCTCGATCCCAGAATCAGCCAGAAGCCTAAGAAAATCAAGAGATAGGCAATACTCTGTCCTGCCACCGTCGCTACTCTGGTAGCGGTTCGTAGATTACCGCTGATCTTCCAGACGATTGAGCGGAGAATCCGTCCCCCATCCAACGGAAAACCCGGGACGAGATTGAAGACACCCAGGAGCCCATTAGCGATTGCCAGATAGCCTAGCATGGCCGCCAGCGGAGAGGTTCCCAGTCCAATGGCAAACAAGAGGAGATACGACAATCCGGCGATCAGCAAACTCGTCAGAGGGCCAATGACAGCCATCTGGAACTCTACACCCGGGCTTTTCGGCTCTTGCTCGATGTTCGAGATGCCCCCGAAGATGAAGAGCGTGATGCTTTTTACCGGCAGGCCCCGCGCGCGGGCGACCAGGGAGTGTGCCAGTTCGTGAACAAAAACTGAAGCGAATAGCAACAGGGCTGATAGCACGCCAACGATCCAATACATCAGGGTGGGCCATCCGGGATAGAGAACTTGAAACCAGCCTGTGGCAAGAGACCAGGTGAGCAGCACCAGGATAACGAACCAGCTCACATGAACAGTGATATCAATTCCGGCAATTTTGCCGATATGAATCGATCCAGACATCATAAGCCTCCTCTTTTCAGTGCTGCGATTTGGCGCACTGAACTTGTAAGAACGCCAGTGGCACAGACAATTCATGTCAGGCTATCTCCCAGGAGTTCCTCTTCTCCTCCCAATGTTACACTCCCAGCATCACAGTGTTCTCACAGCTTAGAGAGAGAAGATCACACAACGCTCACACATCGTCACACATCGTGGCGCGTCCTTAAAGGGGCTACGCTCTCCAAAAGAAGGGCGCATAGATACTATTACAGGCTGTATTGAGTGGGAGAGGTGGCACTGCCATGACAACTGGTAGTGATGGGCTCGAATGGGGAGGACGATGAAGCCGGAAGATACCAAGAGCGGTGACAGATGTGACCGCTTTGTGAAGAGAGAGATTGTCAAAGAGATAAGCATGTGACTCTAAAGCTTCATAGTTAGCATAACGCGAGAAAAGAATAGAAAATTCTCGCACGTAAAGAAAGAGTATAATCAGGATTGCCATCTACGCAGGAGACAGTTTGTGTTGCCTTGATGTTCTGGAAGGACGATCAATACCGACAATGGCAGCCGTTTGCTAACTCACACTTGAGCAGAAGAACCTGGAAGGGAGTTTGTTATGATACAGACTATTAGCGCACCGACCGAGGTGGCGCCCGAGCAACTCCGTCGGCGTGTCGATTCCACGCTACTACCTTTGACTTCCGCCGATACACCTCCACTTGAGGGGACAATTGGACAGCTTCGTGCGGTCGATGCCATCGCCTTTGGCCTGGAAATCGACTCATCTGGTTACAACCTTTTCGTCGCGGGTCCAGTGGGGTCGGGACGTGAACGAACTATCCACGATTTCTTGCGGCAGTTTGCCCCGACCCGGCCCGCTCCATCTGATTGGGTGTATGTCTATAACTTTATCCAGTCAGACCAACCAATTGCTCTTCGCTTGCCACAGGGGCGGGGACGCAAATTTGCCACCGACCTTGATGGCTTTGTGCAGGCCGCTCTGCGTGATATTCCACGCGCTTTTGAGGGCGAGGACTATGAGAGCCACCGTCGCGAGGCACTTTCCGGGCTATCCCAGCGACGCGAGGCGCTTTTAGAGCAACTCCAGGCATTCGCACGCGACAATGGCTTTGCCATCGAAATGACCCCTTCAGGTATGGTCGTTGTGCCGCTGAACCAGGGACAGCCGCTATCAAATGAAGAGTTCCAGCACCTGCCCGATCAGCGTCGGCAAGAACTGGAGCAGCGTGGCAGTAAACTTCAGGAGCATGTTTCTGACACGCTGCGCCAGATTCGTCAGCTTCAGAAGGAAGCCACTGAACAGGTACGACAGCTTGACCGCGATGTAGCCCTCTTCGTTGTTGGTCCTCATCTTGACGAACTGCGCGAAGCATATGCCGATCTACCAGCAGTGTTAACCTACCTTGACCAGATCCAGAGCGATTTGCCGGAGCATCTTGATGACTTCCGTAGCAATGAGGACGAGGGGCAGCAGTCAGGGATGCTCAACCGTCTGGCTGGAGTGCAACGTGAGGAGCATCTGGCTCGTTATCGCGTGAATCTCTTCGTTGACAATGACGACTTCAAGGGCGCGCCGGTCGTTTTCGAGCGCAATCCCACCTATTACAACCTCACAGGCCGGATCGACTATCGGTCTACCTTTGGCGCTATGATGACCGATTTTCGCCAGATCAAAGCGGGGGCATTGCATCGGGCCAATGGTGGTTTTCTCATCTTGCAGGCTCGCGATGTTCTGAGTGCTCCTTTTGCCTGGGAAGCCCTTAAACGTGCGCTGATGTGTCAAGAGGTGACCATTGAGAACCTGGGGGAGCAATATTCCACTATCCCAACCGAAAGGCTGCGGCCCGCCCCCATTCCTCTCAACGTCAAGGTGATCCTGCTTGGGCCACCAGAGATCTATTATCTGCTCTACCAGCATGATCCCGACTTCCAGGAGCTGTTCAAGGTCAAAGCTGACTTTGCGCCAGATATGGATTGGAACCAGAAGCACCTCAACGACTACGTGGCTTTCATCGGTCAGCGGGCGCGCGAGGACGGTCTGCGCCACTTCGACCGCACAGCCATGGCCTGTGTTATCGAATATAGCGCCCGACGCTGCGAGGATCAACGCAAGCTTTCGGGCCGGATGGGCGACATCGCTAATATCGTCAATGAAGCGAACTATTGGGCTGGGAAGGCCGGACATGAGATGGTACAGGCCGTTGATGTTGAACAGGCCATCAACAAGCGAAAATACCGTTCTGACCTGGTCGAAGAGCGAATCGGGGAGATGATCAATAATAGCACTCTTATGATCGATACCAATGGTACCAGAGCAGGACAGATCAACGGGATGGCAGTGATTGATCTTGGTGGGTATGCTTTTGGCAAGCCATCGCGTATCACGGCCCGTGTCTCTCCTGGCCGTGGTTCTGTGCAAAGCATCGAGCGTGAGATTGAACTGTCCGGCCCGTTTCACTCGAAGGGCTTTCTGATCCTCTCCGGCTATCTGACCGGTCAGTACAGCCAGCACTATCCCCTCTCGATCAGTGCAACCATTACCTTCGAACAGTCTTACGACGAGATTGAAGGAGATTCTGCCTCATCGACTGAACTGTACGCCCTCCTTTCCGCGCTAGCCGATCTCCCGTTGCGCCAGGGCATTGCCGTTACCGGCTCAGTCAATCAGCATGGCGAGATCCAGGCGGTGGGGGGCGTTATCCCTAAGATCGAAGGCTTCTTCGCCGTCTGTAAAGCCAGAGGGCTGACCGGCGAACAGGGCGTGATCATTCCGGCGGCGAATGTACCGAACCTGATGCTCAACGAAGAAGTGATCGATGCTGTCCGCAACGGCCAGTTTCACGTCTGGGCCGTGCATACCATCGACGAAGGCATCGAGCTGCTTACCGGCCATCCGGCAGGTCAGCGCGGTTCTGATGGGCAATACCCCGTTGGGACGGTTCACCAGTTAGTTGAAGGCAAATTGCAACAATACGCCGAGTTTCTGCGGGACTTCGGCAACGGTCACACAACGACGGCCAGGCGGAAGCACAGCAAAGCAGAGTCAACGACTGATATGTCTGATTTGTGAGGGTGAGAGCCAGCCACTGTGATAGGTGTGTGAAGTGTAGGCGATATACTCTCAGTATCTTGGAAAGAGCCTTGCTAACATTGTAGAGCACTACATACAAGCTTCTTGTTGGAGGAGAGAGGATGATGCCATGATGAATCTGGAAGGCCCCAACGTTCATCAAAGAAGACTCTTGTACCTCGACTGGCTGAAGGTGCTGGCTGTGCTAGGGGTATTCTTCGCGCATAGCATTGATATGCTGGATCTGGTTGACTGGCACACCAGATATCAGGAACATGCCGTTGGTATTATGATCTTTACCAGCTTTGGCTCACAGTGGGGGATGGCGCTGATGTTTTTACTTGCCGGGGCAACCGCCCAGTTTGCTCTGGGTTCCAGAAATGGCGCTCAGTTTATCAACGAGCGGGTGAAGCGCCTTCTGATCCCATCTATCTTTGGTATCCTTTTGCTCTCGCCTATAGAAGCGTACTTCGATGCTCTGCGACGCTTGGTGTACGACAACTCGTTCTTTCAGTTTGTGCCCCATTTTTTTGCGAGCATCCACATTGGCGGGGACTTTCGCTGGTTGGCGTCCTTTGGCTATCATCTCTGGTTCCTGGTCTTCCTTTTCCTGATTTCGTTGCTCTCTTTGCCGCTGCTCATACTGCTCAGGCGGAAACAGGGCCTGCGCCTCATCCACTGGTTGGCGGCAATCTCTACCCCACCCGGCGGCCTGCTGCTGTTGGCAATCCCCTTTATCCTCGTTCAGGTCTTTTTGAAAGCTCCCTTCCCCGGCTATCAGAACTGGGCCGATTGCTTCTCGTGGCTGCTTAGCTTCTGGTACGGCTACATCTTGCTGGCAGATGCACGTTTTGAACAGGCCATCCGGTCTCAGAGGCGATTTACGCTGCTGGCTGCGAGTGCCTGTTTGCTGCTACTTGTGGGGCTCTATATGATGGGATATATCCAGAGCTGGGAAGCCAGACCAGATTTTTCCATCGGCTATATCTGCTACCAGCTTTTACGTGGGCTCCTGAACTGGTCTCTCCTGGCCTTTATTCTGTATTTTGCGATGCGCTTCCTGGACGCTGGCAACAGGCTTCTCAGCTATATGAATGAAGCGGCGCTGCCTTTTTATATCTTACATTATCCTGTCGTTGTCATCACCGCATTTTATATTGAGAGTTGGAGTGATAATCCTCTGCTGCGCTTTTTACTGATAAGCACGATGGCTTTGATCTTGACGCTGGCGCTGTATGAACTGCTGGTTCGACGTATCCCACTTATGCGTTTGCTCTTCGGCATGAAGCCGCCAAAATATGAGGATGATATCAAACCTCTGGTGTTAAGGCATGCTCACCGTCCTTGACAAAGTCCTCCAAATAACATAGCATATAACTGCTTCACAGTAGAGTTAGTGTAATGTTTTTCTCCGTATTGTATTGTTGGCGCCATATTGATCAGATAACAGGACCTCATGTCTATTAAACAACCACCTATAGCTATAAGTGCCGCCAGTTCTCCGCACGCCGTTATGCACACGCACAGGGTTTATAAAGTAGTTCGCTGGCTGCTGCTCATCTCAGGACTGTTAAGTCTGCTGTATACCAGTATTTCGGTAGGCGTCGCTATCGGTGTCGTCTATGGGCCACCGCAGCCGGTCGTTCAGACCCCCGCCGCTTTTGGTCTTCCCTTTCGGAATGTCACCTTTACCAGTCGCGAAGACCACCTGGCGTTGCGGGGCTGGTTTATTCCCGGTGTGCTTCCCGATGGGCGCTTGACATCTGAGCGCACGCTGATTCTCGTGCATGGCCTCCATTCCAATCGGGCTTCTCCTCTCTTGCTTGGGCTCAGTGCTGCCCTGGCCCGGCGCGGCTTCGCGGTTTTAGATTTTGATTTACGCGGCCACGGCCAATCGGCCCCAGCGCCATTAGCTATGGGTCTTTTTGAGCAGCGCGACGTGCTGGGGGCGGTCGATTTTCTGCGTTCGGGTCCGTTGCCTTATCCCGATTTAGGGCATCCTCGCGTCATTGGGGGATGGGGCGATTCGATGGGTGGAGCTACGATGTTGCTTGCTGCCGCCCATGAACCGGCCATTCGGGCCGTTGTGACCGATAGCGCTTTTGCGGCTATTGTGCCGTTGCTCCGCGAATCAAACGTGCCCTTGATGTTCCTGCCCGGCGTTTTGACAGCCATACATGACCTTTACGGCATCAACTATTATGCGGCCAGGCCGGTGGATGTTGTTGCGAAGATTGCGCCGCGCCCAATCTTTTTTATTCAAGGCGCCGCTGATACGGTCGTTCCACCTGATAATATGCGAGAACTGGCGCGGGCCGCGGCTGCCGCTCATCAAGCTCATATTCAGACCTGGATGGTGCCGGGCGCAAACCACATCGAGTCGTTTGCGAAGATGGGGGACGTCTATGCGAATCGGGTGGCAGGTTTTTTCGCAACAGCTCTTGGTTCTAACTAATTCCCGTGTGCCGTAAGTGTGGCTGAGAAGGGGAGCGTTCTCGTCAAGCGGCGTTCATCGCTGAACTGTTTGGGGGAGCAGCCCAAACTGGACAGAGGAGGAACTCTCTACCACCACCATCTGCCTCGTTTTTTGCAACACCCTCATACTGAGAAGCAAACACTAGCTTATGCGCCAGTGATTTCATTGTGATACTTCTCTAATCGTAAGTGATCAACATGATACATATAATATCTATACTCTATTAATGAGGAAGAAGAGAGTGAATCATTTTGTATATAAATAGCTAGTTCTGTACGGAGCAAACATATGAGTACGTACAAGCATGACACTGAAACAGAGCAGAAAGACCTGCTCCAGCGCAGCGATGCGCCACCTCCTGACTCGATCTACACGGAAGATACCATGCATGAGCAGAGGATACCATCTGTGCCACCTCCATCACCTCCCCCACCACCGTTGCATGTACAGCCGCCCCGGCCCAGGAACAACCCCTGGACAATCGCGACCATTGTAGCGGTTATCGTGGTAGTGCTCTTGACGAGTGGCCTGGTAGTTTTTGCGCAACTGAACGCTCACCCCAATCCCAACGGGACAGCCACTCCCGCGCCGACGGTCACATCTCTCCCCACGACCGTCCCGGGTACGCCTCCACCCAGTGGCAGCGATGTCACGCCGCTCCCCACGCCCGGGGTAACGTTCGGTCCACAAGCCTGTCCCTCCGCAGTGAAAGACCCGGCTTACTGGAACACAATCATTGGCGCGAAGGCGGGCGTATCCCTGGTCGAGAGCGTGAGTTGCGCCAACGTCCTGGGGAACACCTCTTTACAAGCATTAGTGACGGCACGTCATAGTGGCACAGGCGCAACGCTTGATGCCTACGTTTTTGACAAGATCACCAGTGCAACGCCCAAACAGCTCTTCAAGCTGCAAGGACTCTCCAAAGGTGATGCCAAAATCAGTTACTACAACACTATTCTAACGGCTGAAGTCGATCAGAACTCTGGCATCAACGCTGGCAAGCCTGATGCCCAGTTGACACCGGATCTCTTCCGCGAATTTGCTTGGGATGCTGGTCAGCAGGCGCTGGTACAGGTAGCCTTCCCTGGCATCTTCCCGGACCTGACGCGCTATCAAGCTGAAGCAGCGCAGGCTCAGGTCAATCATGGCCTGGATACCTGGAAGAACGATCCAGTTCAGGTTGCCCAGCGGCTGGCCTCGCGCTTTCTCAACTGGACCCGCCCTGCCACCGGCACGCTTGTTAGCGGTGGCGGTGCCCAGGATGTCTATGCCACTGTTCGAGTAGTGGAGTCAACGACGGTCAACAACAATCCAACGATTATCGTCACGCTGAGCCGCCTCGAAGGTAGCACCCATAACTATTGGGTCGTAATAGCAGTCGAAGATACAACTCTGCTCTCGGTCGCATCGCCCCAGGCGCGTACACTGATCGCCAGCCCGGTCACAATCGAGGGCCAGGGGAGTGCCTTTGAAGCGGTGATCGGCAAGGCGATGGTGCTGGACCACCTGTACACTGACATCGGCCATGCCACTGTTACGGCCTCCCAGGTCGGCATGGGGAAAGGCCCGTTCTCGACCAGAGTCATCTACAATACAACTTTCCATAACGGCGTGCAAGAAGGCATTGTAGAGGTTCAGGAAGCGAACGGGGGAATCAGCGATGAGCCAGCAACGGCGGTGATGAGAAAAGTATTACTGGACCCGGAGCCCGGCGTGGCGCTGGGTTCCCTCCCCTGCCCTGACAAAGTGCAAGATCCAGCCTACTGGAATCCTATTGTTGGAGCGCAGGCAGGCGTTTCCAGAGTGACCCAGATCAGTTGCGCCAATATGAAGGGCGACCCATCCCTGCAGGCCCTGGTCACGGTCTTCTACGAAAATAGCTCCACTGTACGAGACATCTACGTCTACGACCGCATCACCGACGCCAAACCGGTACAGCTTTTCAAGCTCACCGGACTGACTAACGCGGGAGCCGCGATCAGTGCCTATAGCACCATTATGACGGCTGAGGTTGATCCGAACTCCAGCATCAATAAGGGAGCCACACAGATGACGCAGGATCTTTTCCGCGAATTCAAGTGGAACGCGGGCAAGGGTTCCTTTGTCCAGGTGGCCTTCCCTGGCATCTTCCCGGACCTGACACGCTGGCAGGCTGAAAATGATCAGCGTGCTGTGAATAACGGCCAGGATGCCTGGAAGAACGATGCCGCGAAGGTCGCTCTCAACGCCGCCGTGAAGTTTCTCCAGTGGTTACCTACCGCACAAACGAAAATCTTGAGCGGCGGCAGCGCACAGGATGTTGATGCAGTCGTCCAGGTACAGAATCCTCGCGTCCACGTCGGACCCTTTATCACCAGAGTGACGCTGAGCAGGTTAGAAGGTAACATCCACAATATGTGGGTAGCAATCGCGCTCCAGTCCGATAGTATAGCGATTACTTCTCCGCAGAAAAATGCCCTTATAACCAGCCCTGCCACGGTAGCCGGCAATGGCACGCCATTGTTCGAGAATCAAATCGGCGTCGTGCATATCCTGGACCACCTTTACACTGATATCGGCTACGGTTTCGCTATGGGGGACAAGCCGACGATGCCACCCACTCCTACGACGTTTACCGTTCAGATTCGCTACAATGCTAGCTTCCACGGTGGAACTCAGGAAGGGGTAATAGCCTTGTACTCTTCTACCCCGGTTGATGGCTCGATTGTCAGCGACGTCGTGATGAAGGTACTCATCAGCGGATAAAGCTACCGCTTGTGTGAGCAATAATAGCAAAGGCGCGAGCAAGTATGTTCGCGCTTTTGCTTGATCAAAACTGGCTGTGTTGCAACACAGCCGCTTTTTGTGATCTTTTTGTGTGACTTTTTCCTTCGCCTGTGATGGTCTGGTGACCTTCAGTCTTTATGCTGCCTGTATCGGATATCAGATGGGTGGGAGAAGTTTGTCCTTATCGGATAGATTGCCTAGGTTGTTCAGCTTTGCAGCCAATGGCGACGGCAATCTGTTCATGATGAAACGTTTCCGCGATGCCTCTATACTAGATTCTAGAAATGCGTCGATGATGAGAAGAGACGAAGGATACCTGTGCAATGGGCACGAATGATTTACAACAGGGTGACCAGGTAATAGTCACGCGTGAGCATTTCCCTCAGCTATTGGTAAGTCTACATGGTCTGGGATACCAGGTAGTTGGGCCAACAGTGCGCGAAAACGCCATCGTGTACGATACCCTGAACTCTGTTGAAGATTTGCCAATGGGCTATACCGACGAGCAAGACGGTGGCTACTATCGTCTCAAAAAGCGCGGCGACTCGGCGCTGTTTGGCTATACGGTCGGGCCACATTCCTGGAAAAAGTTTCTCCATCCCCCAGTGTTGCGGTTATGGTCGGCTCAACGCACCGAAAGGGAGATTCAGTTCCAGCCGGAGGGTCAGCAGCCTCCGAAACTCGCCTTTCTTGGGGTGCGTTCCTGTGAGCTTCATGCCATCGCTATTCAAGATAAAGTCTTTCTGCATACTGCCTATCGCGATCCTGCATATCAAGCGCAGCGCGAGCAGATTTGCCTTATCGCGGTCAATTGTGGACAGGCAGGTGGAACGTGCTTCTGCACCTCGATGCAAACCGGCCCAAAGGTAACCTCTGACTTCGACCTGGCGCTTACCGAAGTGCTGGCTGAACACCAGCATTTCTTCCTGATCGAAGTTGGCACAGAACTTGGTGTGGAGCTTCTTCGCTCTGTTTCTCATCGTCGGGCCAGTGCGGAAGAAATTGCACAGGCGGAGTACATCGTTGCGGATACTGCTGCGCAGATGGGACGGACCATGGACACGACCGATATCAAGGAATTGCTCTATCGCAATGCTGATCATCCGCGCTGGGAGGATGTGGCCTCACGCTGTCTGACCTGTGGAAACTGCACCATGGTCTGCCCGACCTGCTTCTGCACGACAGTGGAAGATACCACCGATCTTAGTGGAAAACGAGCAGAGCGCTGGCGCAAATGGGATTCCTGTTTCACCATGGATTTCTCCTACATCGTTGGCGGCAGTGTCCGCTCTTCCACCAAAGCGCGGTACCGACAGTGGATGACTCACAAGCTGGCGAGCTGGATTGATCAGTTCGGCACCTCTGGCTGCGTTGGCTGTGGACGCTGCATTACCTGGTGCCCGGTTGGCATTGACATTACGGAAGAAGTTCGGGCGATCCGTGCGAGCGAACATGTGACAAATACCAGGGGAGATGACGCGTAATGCAAACACTCGAAGCAATTCTGGCGGCACATCCCTTCTTTCAAGGACTTGATGCGCGGTATATGGAACTCATTACCAGGTGCGCTATCAATGTCCGTTTTCATGCTGGGCGCTATCTGTTTCATGAAGGGGAGCAGGCAGCCCACTTTTACCTGATTCGCGAGGGCAGGATCGCCTTAGAGACAGTCGCAACACCGCATCAACCAGTAACTATCGAAACCATCGAAACAGGAGAGGTACTTGGCTGGTCCTGGCTCTTTCCGCCCTATCGCTGGCATTTCAGCGCACGGGCAGTCGAGCCGATCCGCGCGATAATGCTGGATGGTGTCTGCTTACGCGAAAAAGGCGAGACTGATCACGATCTGGGTTACGAGCTGATGAAACGTGTGGCGCATATTCTCATCCAGCGGCTCCAGGCGACGCGCCTGCAATTGCTCGATATCTACAATGTCAACCCAGGAAGTGGGGGAGGGCCGAGTAGATGAGTGTCACATTCTCTGATCCCATGCTGCCGAAGCTTTACCGGGTACAGCGGGTGCGGCATGAAATGCTTGACACGTTCACCCTGGAACTGGAACCGGATGACGATAGCGCTATCCCGCCGTTTGCGACCGGCCAGTTCAATATGCTCTACGTTTTCGGCGTGGGCGAGATCCCCATCTCGATCAGTGGTGATCCCGACAAACCTCGACCACTTATTCATACGACACGTGCCGTTGGCATCGTTTCACGCGCCCTGCAACAACTCAAACCGGGAGATACGTTGGGGGTACGCGGACCCTTTGGCAGTCACTGGCCAATCGAGCAGGGGGTTGGTAAAGATGTAGTCATTGCAGCAGGTGGCATCGGGTTGGCCCCGCTACGTTCGACGATGTACCAGCTCATTACCCGCCGCGAGCAGTATGGGAGAGTGATCTTGCTCTATGGAGCAAAAGCTCCTGAGGATATCCTCTATCGTCGAGAGCTGAAGCGCTGGCGAGGACGGCTGGATCTAGATGTGTATATCACCGTCGATCATGCTACCAATGAGTGGCATGGCAGCGTTGGTGTCGTCACCAGGCTGATTCCCCGTGCGCCATTTGATCCCAGCAAAACTATTGCCTTTGTTTGCGGCCCGGAAATAATGATGCGTTTTACTGCCGCAGGCTTGGAGGCCCGTGGCGTGACAGCAGAACAGATCTATGTCTCTATGGAACGTAATATGAAATGTGCTGTTGGTTTCTGTGGGCACTGCCAGTACCAACCTTATTTTGTGTGCCGGGATGGGCCTGTTTTCCAATATAGCCGCGTGCAACGCCTTCTGACAAAGGGGGAAATCTGAGATGAGCCGAGAGCATAAGCCGACCCTGGCTGTCTGGAAATTCGCCTCCTGCGATGGATGTCAGTTGAGCCTGCTGGATTGCGAAGATGAACTGCTGGCGGTAGCGGGCGAACTTGAGATTGCCAGCTTCCCTGAGGCTTCGCGAGCCGTGGTCAAAGGCCCCTACGATCTCTCACTGGTTGAAGGATCGATTACCACGCCGCATGATGCCGAGCGTATTCGACACATCCGTCGCGTCTCACAATATCTGGTGACTATCGGTGCCTGTGCAACGGCAGGCGGTATCCAGGCACTGCGTAACTTTCAGCATGTGGAAGAGTTTATCTCTGTCGTCTACGCGACCCCGCAGTATATTAAAACGCTCAGCACCTCCACCCCTATCTCTGCCCATGTGCCGGTTGATTTCGAACTCCATGGCTGTCCCATCAACAAACAGCAACTCGTCGAAGTCATCAGCGCCTACCTGAACCGGCGCAAACCCGCCATCTCACCGCACAGTGTGTGTATGGAGTGCAAGCTGCGTGGCACTGTTTGTGTCATGGTCGCGCAGGGTATTCCCTGCCTCGGGCCGGTTACCCACGCCGGCTGTGGCGCGATCTGTCCAGCATACAATCGCGGGTGCTACGGCTGCTTCGGACCAAAGGAAACACCCAATACTATCTCATTGAGCAGACGTTGGCAACAACTTGCTGTCTCCAAGCAGGATCTCTTGCACACGTATCGGACGTTCAACGCCTATGCTGAGCCATTCCGTCAGGAGAGTGAGGCGCACGAATTATGAACACAAAAACCATCAAAGTGGACTATCTTGCTCGTGTCGAGGGTGAAGGTGCATTCTCCATCAAGATCCGCAACAATACAGTGACGGAAGCCCACCTGAACATTTTTGAACCTCCTCGCTTTTTCGAGGCATTTCTGCGCGGCCGTAAATATAGCGAGGCACCTGATATTACTGCGCGTATTTGTGGGATCTGCCCAGTTGCCTACCAGATGAGCGCGACCCATGCCATAGAACAGGCTTTCGGGACCCACGTAGAGGGGCCACTCCGTTTACTTCGCCGGCTTATTTACTGTGGAGAATGGATTGAAAGCCATGCACTGCATGTCTATATGCTGCATGCCCCCGATTTTCTGGGTTATCCTGATGCCATACATATGGCCCAGGATTATCCCGACATCGTCAAACGAGGCCTCCAGATGAAGAAGGTTGGAAATGCGCTCATGGCGTTCCTGGGAGGCCGCGAAATCCATCCAGTGAATGTGCGCGTTGGCGGGTTTTATAGCACTCCCACAAAGCAAGCATTTGGACCTTTGCGGGAGCAACTCAAGTGGGGACGAGAGGCTGCGCTAGAGACGGTGCGCTGGGTCGCGCAATTCTCATTTCCCGATTTTGTACGGGACTACGAGTTCGTAGCGCTTCGCCATCCGCAAGAATATCCGCTCAATGAGGGACGCCTGGTTTCCAACAAAGGGTTGGATATTGCAGTCAGCGAGTACGAAAAGCATTTTATTGAAGAACACATGCCCTATTCCAATGCCTTGCACTCCAGGCTCAAAGAGCGAGGAGCCTATTTTGCTGGGCCACTAGCTCGTTACAATTTGAACTTTGACCGGCTCTCCCCTCTGGCTCAGGAGGCCGCGCGAACGGCAGGGCTTGGGCCAACCTGTCACAACCCCTTTCAAAGCATTATTGTGCGCAGTGTTGAAATTCTCTACGCCTTTGATGAAGCTCTGCGCCTGATTGAGCAATACGAACAGCCGGACCTTCCTTTTGTCGAGGTACATCCTGTGGCATCGAACGGATGTGCCTGCACAGAGGCCCCACGCGGTATCTTATACCATCGCTATATCCTCGACGATCAGGGACTCATTCGTGAAGCAAAAATTATCCCACCAACATCACAAAATCAGAAAACCATCGAAAACGACCTGCGCCACTACGTTGAACAGCATATTGACCTGCCCAAAGAGCAACTGACGTGGCAGTGCGAACAGGCTATTCGCAATTATGATCCCTGTATCTCGTGCGCCACCCACTTTCTCACATTACAGATTGACCAGGCATAAGAAGGAGCGGAGCATGACATCGCATCCTCGTTAGCAGATACGCGGTAGCGGGTCGCCAACGAGCATGTCCAGGACACGTTTGCCACCGATGTCGGTTTGCATGAAGACCATTGATGCGGGTTCGGCCTGAACGCTGCCGATGAGCGCTGCCTCATGACCGAGTGGATGGGCGCGCATAGCAGCAAGGGCGGCATCAGCGACGTCGGGCGAGACGATAGCGATCAGCTTGCCTTCGTTGGCGATGGTGAGGGGATCAAGCCCCAGGATCTCGCACGCTCCCCGTACCTCTGTGCGCACCGGAATCGCGGCCTCATCCAGCATAATTACGACTTCGGAAGCAAGAGCCATTTCGTTGAGTGAGGTCGCAACTCCCCCCCGCGTCGGGTCCTTCAGGCAATGAAGCCCTTCGCCTGCTACATCCAGCAAAGAGGCGACGAGCGTATGCAGTGGTGCGCTATCGCTCTTGATCTCGCTCTCAAGCTCAAGCCCTTCGCGGGCGAGCATAATGGCGATGCCGTGATCGCCAATCGGGCCGCTAAGCAGGATTTTGTCTCCTGGCCGCAACTGGTTCTGGCCGATCATGCCAGGCGCTCGCACCAGCCCCACGCCCGCCGTGTTGATAAAGATGCCATCTCCCTTGCCGCGCTGCACGACTTTGGTATCGCCTGTGACGATGGCGACGCCAGCATTACGAGCCGCCTCCGCCATTGAGGACACGATACGCCGCAGATCGGCAACAGCGAAGCCCTCTTCCAGGATGAAGCCCGCCGAGAGGTAAAGCGGCTCCGCTCCTGCCATCGCCAGATCGTTGATCGTGCCATGTACCGCTAACTTCCCGATATCGCCGCCTGGAAAGAAGAGCGGGCTGACGACATAGGTATCGGTAGTGAAGGCCATGCGTGGCGCATTCTGAGCCGTTTCGTTGGCAATACCCGCCAGGAAAACCGCCGCGTCATCCATCCGGTCGAGTAGAGGATTGGAGAAGGCGGGGGCGAAGATGCCTTCGATCAGGTTGTGCGTTGCCTTGCCGCCGCTGCCATGGCTCAGGGTAATGCGTTCATCGCGCAGGTAAAACTTTTGTCGCCGCGCCTGCCTCACACGCTCGATCTTTGCCAGCACCTGGTCGGGGTTGGTGCCTGGGCTAGTTCGTCTGCTCTCCATTGATCTGTCTCCTTCCCGCTCTATTGCTTCGTCGCTTCGCTATTCAGCACACGCAATCTGGCTCGCTCGCCCGCCATTGAGAAGCGGCCAAAGTTGTAGTACGCAGCGCAGGCCCCTTCTGATGAGACCATGCAGGTGCCGATGGGCGTCTCCGGCGTACAGGCGGTGCCGAACACCCGACACTCCCACGGCTTGATCGCGCCCTTGAGCACTTCACCGCACTGGCAGGCGGTCGGGTCAGCCACGCGTATTCCTGGCACCGCAAACCGCTCTTCCGCGTCCCACGCTTTATATGCAGGTCGCAGCTTCAAGGCACTGTAGGGGATAGAGCCGAGCCCGCGCCACTCAAAGGTTGGTCGCAACTCCATTGTACGATCCATTGCTTGCAGCGCCTTGACGTTTCCTTCGGGACGCACCACCCTGATATACTGGTTCTCGACCGCCGAACGTCCCTCGCTAATTTGCTTCACGATCATATAGACCGATTGGATAATATCGAGCGGCTCAAAGCCGGAGATGACCACAGGCTTGTGATAATCGCGGGCGATAAATTCATACGGCTGCAGCCCGATGACCATGCTAACATGACCAGGACCGACGAAGCCGTCCAGCCGCAGATCGGGCGAATCGAGGATAGCTTTGATGGGCGGAACGACAGTGATGTGGTTGCAGAAGATCGAGAAGTTCCTGATCTGCTCGGCCTGCGCTCGTAATAGCGTCACGGCGGTGGAAGGTGCGGTGGTCTCGAAGCCGATAGCGAAGAAGATCACCTGGCGCTCAGGGTTCTGCTGTGCGACTTTGAGCGCGTCGAGCGGCGAATAGACAAAACGCACGTCAGCCCCCTGCGCCCTGGCATCAAGCAGGCTGCCGTTGGAGCCTGGCACGCGCATCATATCACCAAAGGTGGTGAAGATCACCCCATCGGTATGCGCCAGGGCAATCGCGTCATCGATCCTCCCCATAGGCAGTACGCAAACGGGACAGCCTGGACCATGAACAAGGTCAATTGTGGGAGGAAGAATATCCTCGATGCCATGCTTGTAAATGGTATGCGTATGCCCTCCGCAGACCTCCATCAGCTTGAGCGGCTGCTCAGGGTTTAGCTGCGCGATTGCCTCGGCCAGATGACTTGCCAGATGTGAATCGCGGAATTCATCAACGTACTTCACCGCCTCTGCTCCCTTCAGCTCTACTATTCATTCTATCGCGCCTTTCACTCGTACCGGACCTCTTTCAAGCAGCCAATTGCAATCCCTGCGTGAATGAGCAGCAGAGCACCCGGCGTTACACCATCCACCAGCGAGATATCAATCGCTTCGGTATGATCGCCAATCGTCACGACAGCCTGTCCGGTCGCATCGTCAACGCTCAGCACGCAAGCAGGAATGGCGTTATCGGCGCAGGTAATGCAGGCATCTTCCGCCGCGCAGCAGCTCTGCTCTGCCCATGCTTCCAGATCTATGGATTGTCCGTCGTCCGGCCTGCCGTTATTGCTCATAAAGCCCTCCCATTCTTCAATGCAAGTCCGCAGATTGGTGCATCATTTTGAGCTCGTCAGCATACACCTCGCCCATCTGCTGTAGCATCTTGAGCGTCTCTTCCGCCTCCTGCTCGTCGATCTTGCTCATGGCGAAGCCGACGTGGATCAGGACCCAATCGCCCGGCGCTACCCCCTCGTCAGCGACCAGCGAGTAATTGATGCCCCGCTTGATGCCGGAAACATCGACTCTGGCAATGTAAAATGTCTCATCAACGATCTCTATCACCTGCCCAGGAATACCAAGACACATCTCTTCCTCCTTTGCATGTCCGCCTCTCCCACGATGAATCGGGGAACTACAGGCCAGTTGGCATTTCGCGCAAACGACGCGCACCTATGGCGGCCTGACCCAGACTGATTCCTCCATCATTCGTCGGCACCTTACGATTAGTATAAACCTGCAAGCCCATCTTTTCGAGCAAATCTACCAGCCGTTGCAGCAGCATGCGGTTCTGGAAAACACCGCCGCTGAGCGCGACGCTGCCGATTCCTGTCTGCGCCCTTACCTCCAGACAGGCCATTGCCAGCATCTCCGCTATCGAATTGTGGAAGCGGCGGGCGATGTTTGCCGCCGGTATCCCTCGTTCGAGGTCGCTTACCACCGCGTCGATTAATGGGCGCACATCTAGCAGCGCGGGGCTGCACGATGTCAACATAAATGGATAGATATTTTCGTCAGAGCAGCCGGTTGCCAGCGCCTCCAGCTCTATCGCGGCCTGACCCTCGTAAAGCACATAACTGCGTACACCGACGATGGCCGCGACGGCATCGAATAAGCGCCCCAGGCTGGAGGTGAGCGGGCTATTGATCCCCTTCGCCATCATCTGTTCTAGCATATGCCAGGTTGGACGCTCCAACTCGCGGACAAAGGGTAACGACTTATTCAGGAAAGCATCGCCATAGGTGTGCGCCAGGTAAACGGCTCCCATGCGCCAGGGCTGACGCACGGCCTGCTCGCCTCCCGGCAACGGGACGTATGCCAGGTGTGCCATCCGCTCGAAAGCGCAGAGATCAGCCGTCATGATCTCGCAGCCCCAGATGGTGCCATCGGTGCCGTAGCCTGAACCATCGGCGGCAACCCCGATCACCGGACCGCTCAAGCCGTGTTCGGCCAGAACGCTGGCGATATGCGCGTGATGATGCTGCACGCCGATTTTGCGCTCAATCGGGCTATCGAGCGCGTATTGCGTCGCCAGGTAATCGGGATGCAGGTCGTACGCCACGGCTTCGGGCGCGATATCAAAGAGATTTTTGAAATGCTCGATGCCCTGCTGAAACGATAGCAGCGTCTCCAGATTTTCCAGGTCGCCGATATGATGCCCCATAAATGCTCGCTTCCCTTTGGCGAGGCAGAAGGTATTTTTCAGGTGCGCCCCGCAGGCCAGCAGCGGCACAGGGAAGTCCAGCGCGAGCGAGATCGGCTCCGGTGCATAGCCGCGCGAACGACGCAAGAATTGCTCTCCTCCAGCCACTATACGCATCACTGAATCGTCGCAGCGCATATAGATGGTCCGGTTATGCAGCAGAAAGCCATCGGCGATTGTGCCCAGGCGTTCAAGCGCGTCCTCGTCCTGGTAGGCGATAGGCCCATCGCTCAGGTTGCCGCTCGTCATCACCAGCGCCGCAGGACATCCAGGAGCAACCAGCTTTGCATAAGCGGCGAGCAGGAGATAGTGCAGGGGCGTGTATGGCAGCATGATACCCAGCGTCGTATGGAGAGGAGCGACATCCGTAGCCACCGGATAATCATCGCGGCGATTGAGCAGCACAATAGGACGATGATGCGATAAGAGCAATTGAGACTCTGCTGTATTGACTAAGCACAGACGTTGCGCCGTCTCCAGATCGGGTACCATCAGTGCAAACGGTTTGGCCTCGCGATGTTTGCGCTGCCGCAAGCACCGGACCGCCTCTGCGTTGAGGGCATCGCAGGCCAGATGATAGCCACCCAGTCCCTTAATTGCCAGAATGGCCCCTGCCGCCAGTTGATGGGCGGCAGCCGCGATGGGATCGGTCTCCTCTATGACCAATCCTGTGCTATCGAGCAGGCGCACCTGCGGGCCACACACTGGACAGGCGTTGGGTTGAGCGTGGAAGCGGCGGTTGAGCGGATCTTCGTACTCGGCCTGGCAGTCGGGACACATAGGGAAGACGCTCATCGTCGTTTTCTCGCGATCATAGGGAACGTCCTGAATGATGGTGAAGCGCGGTCCGCAGTTGGTACAATTGATAAAGGGGTAGTGATAGCGCCGGTCGGTGGGATCGAAGAGCTCACGCAAGCAATCGGCGCAGATCGACGTATCGGGCGAGATCAACGCCTGTCGTTCAGCTCCTGTCCGGCTGTGGACGATCACAAAATCGTCATCATCGCAAGATGGGATCGGCTCGCTCTGTATCGTGTCAATACGTGCAAGGGGTGGCAGTTCGGTCAGGAGAGCGCGCTGGAAGCAGTCAAGCGCCTGCTCAGCTCCCTCTACTTCGATAGTCACCCCCTGGCTATCATTGAGGATGAAGCCTGTCAGATGAAAACGCCGGGCCTGTCCATAGACAAAGGGACGAAAACCCACGCCCTGCACAATGCCCTGCACAATAATTCTTCGTCGCAAACTCATTGTTGTTTTATCTAATCGTGGGAACATGGTCAGCTCTCCTGTAATGTAGAGGCTAGCCCTGCCCCAACGAAGTGATGCTGTGTTGCATTACCTTCATCGAAGGCGACATCTATCGCGCCCACATAGCAGACATCCTGGTGTTCGGTCTCCAGGGCGACCCCATCGCAAAGCGGGCAGGTCGCGTAAGAGGCCGTTTCGCAGCTCTGGAAGCGGTGCAGGCAGTTAAAGCATTGAAAGGTTGCCGGGAGCCACATGATTTTGAGCGGCGCCCCTTCAATGGCAGTTCCGGCGGAGAATACCTCGAAATGTTGTTGCGCCGCTTCCGCCGTAAAATGCCCTGATGCTCCCAGCACAAGCTCTATACAGGTTACTTGCGTTGCGCCAGCCTGTTGCATTACTTCCAGCACCTTGTTCACTACGCCCCGCATTGCCGCAGCTTCGTGCATGCTATACCTCCTCAATAACTAATCCCCAGCGTCGCAATTCTTCGGCGGCACTGTCCACTAGAACGTTTAGATGCGCAATAACCGATTCTGAAAGCCCCCAGCCCAACTCAATAGTGTCGGGCTGCATGCCCAGGACCACCAGTTCGCGCGGCTCGGTCCCGCGCAAGCGCATGACGGCGAGCAGGTCGGCCAGGGCTATTTCATGCGGGGATGAGTGGATGCCAAAATAGGCAGGCACTTCATCATCGCAGGCCCTCAACAAGGTTCCTGGCGAGCCTTCGGTCAGTGCTGCATCCAGTATAAGCAGGTGTTCGGCATTTTCCAGGTAGCAGAGGAGATCCAGGCCGAGTGTGCCACCATCTACCAGTTGCACACATTCTGGCAGGATGTACCGCTTTTGCAGGGCCTCCATTGCGCCGATGAGCGCGGCCTCGTATGCGCCACGCTGCCCATGTGCGTCGCGCGGACCGCCATTCCATGTTGTGGGTACGACGGTCTGATAGTTTGCCACCTTGCCAGCTTTGATATGAACCCAGTGGGCCAGAGCGCCGCGCGGAGCCTCGTGGAAGCCAAAGCCCTCTTCAGGCCACATACTCTGGTCCCAATGCTCCGTCTCATGGATGCGCAGATCGCCGCGTCCCATGTTCTCCTCAAGCTGGGCCAGCCAAAGCGGTAACTGGTTCGCCATCATCTGAGCCTCGATAGCGCGGGCCGCGTCGCGGCCCAACGTCGAGAAGAGCGCGCTCGCTCCGACTCCCAGCATCTTCAGCGCGGCATCAATCGGCTCCTTGACGTAGGCTTTCCCCGTTGCGTAAGCGATGAATATGCGCGCCAATGGGCCGACTTCGACCGCGTGATCGTCGTAGCGTGGCGCTTTGAGCCAGCTATACTTCCCATCAGTATTGAGAAATTCGAAGGGCGGTTGCGGATCCGTATAGTTCGGCGCGGTTTCTCCTTTCCAGGGATGCAGCCAGACGCTGTCCCCTTGCTGATAGTTGTACCAGGAATGAGTCACATACTCCGCGTAGTGTGCGACCGCCATCAGATTCGCCTCCGGCAGCAGCTTAGAGGATCTCTCCCCGATCTTTCATAGCACTGCCCTCCCTGGCTCAAAAAAGGCCAAAGAAGATTATATGAGCGAAACAATATATATTAACATGGTACTCTGCAAGGAGCCGGTATTCATCCTTTTTGAGTAACAAAGGCATCTCTTTCCCATCACAAAGAGATCACAAATCGATGAGAATAGCTTGCAGTAGAAAAGATGAGATAAAGATCCGTCCCAGTAACACGCATCCTCATCTGACATATTTGCAGTCACGCTCCCACTTGTGAGCTAGTTGTGATTTGCCACACAAACGGTGTGACGATTGTGTGAGCTTCATTTTCTATCCTTACTATGATCAATAGTATTCGAATAGACGAATGAAAGAGAGCACGATCATGGGAGAAAAAATGACAGCGCAAGCCACCCTCGCGACCCAGATGCGTTTTGAGGTCGAGGCTGGATCGGGCCATCATGTGACTCTGGACGCCGCTGAACACGACGGGGGCCAGAATACGGGCTTCCGGCCAATGGAGCTGTTGCTGGTTGGCCTGGCGGGCTGTACCGGCATGGATGTGATCTCGATCCTGCGCAAAAAGCGCCAACAGGTGACTGGCTACCAGGTCCACGTTGAAGGAATACGCGCCGACGACCACCCGATGATTTTTACCGAGATTACCGTTGAGCATATCATCACCGGTCATCAGTTGCAGCCGGAAGCCGTGGTGCGGGCTATTCAACTCTCGAAGGATCGCTACTGTGGAGCCGGAGCCATGCTGGGCAAAACCGCTCGCCTGATCCACACCTTCCGTCTCATCGAGGCATCTCAGGCACAGGCGATCACGCCCGCAACCACTCACGCTGTGGCTCCCGCCTCATAGAGATTGGAAGCATAGAGCCTTTTTATTCCGCCGACCAACGCCGCTGCCGATCTTGGAACTCCGTAGGTCAACGCCGCTAACGCGTCTCCCACGATGAATCGAGGAGCTACAGCTCAGACCTTCAGATCGGAAGCGTCTGGCTTCACTCAGATCAGCGGAAAGGAATTGCCTGGAAATAGATTTCGCGAGAAGTTATTTCTCGCTATTGAGAATATAAGGGAGTACACAACCATGCAAGACAGAATGTCACTGATCGTTTTTTCAGGAACGGTCGATAAACTGATGGCCGCCTCGATCCTAGCCACCGGCGCGGCTGCAATGGAAATGGAGGTCGATATCTTTCTGACCACCTGGGGCCTGGAAGCCTTTCGCAAAGGCCATTACTTGAAGAACACGAAGGTGAGCAAAGATTTCGAAGAATACGCTCCAATCATGATGGAGCAGATGATGCTGAAGAAGGTCCCATCCTGGATGGAGAACCTGCAGGGGGCCAAAGAGATTGGCAATGTCCACATCTACGCGTGCAGCATGACCATGGAGCTTTTTGGCATGAAGTTGGAGGACCTGGAGCCCATTGTAGATGATATCACCGGCGTTGCCACCTTTGTCGAGCGCGCCAAAGAGGGACGCATTACCCTGTTCGTCTAACGCGTAAGAGGGCAACATCCTCGTTACCCTGAAGGAGAAGATTATCATGCCAGAACGAACTGATTTGCATATTGATAAAGAGATTGATGCTCGCGGCAGCTTCTGCCCGGGCCCGCTGATGGAACTGATTCGCGGGGTGAAGTCGCTTCCCACGAATGGAGTGCTGGCTGTCCTCTCCAGCGATCCCGGCTCGGCACGGGACATCCCGGCCTGGATACAGAAAGCGAGACATGAGTTTGTGGGGGCATTCCCTGAGCAGGGATACACCCGCTTTGTGATGCGCAAATTGCATTAGAGAGGAACTGACCTATGCCTGAGCGCATCTTGATCGTCGGAGGAGGGGTCGGCGGTACGATTGTCGCTAACGTTCTGGCGCGGGCGTTGCATCCCTCTGAGGCGGAAATCACGTTGATTGAAAGCAGCGGGCAACATGTCTACATGCCCATGTGGCTCTACATGCCCTTCAATCACCTTGAAGCTGAGAGCAACCTGCTCATGCGCCCCGAGGAGACGCTGCTCAGCCGGCATGTAAACTATGTGCAGGGATATGTCAGGAAGATTGATCCGCGCAACCAGGAACTCTTCGTTGAGCAGAGCGATGGTCTGGGCGAGATTGGGGGCACCAGTGGCGCAATTAAGGCGACCTATGCCTACGATTCCCTGGTCCTGGCAACGGGAGCGCGGCTGGAGTTCAATGACCTTCCCGGGCTCACAGAAGGGGAGGGCCAATGGCACCACTTCTACAGCACCTCGGGCACTCTGGCCTTACAAAAGGCGCTGCATACCTTTGAGCGGGGACGCATTGTCGTTGCCGTCGGAGGCATTCCCTATCGCTGCCCGCCAGCTCCACTGGAATTCACCTTCCTGCTGGAAGATTGGCTGCGCAAACGTGGCATACGCGACCAGACGGAGATCCAGTATCTCTTCCCGCTGCCACGCGTCTTTCCTATCGAAAGTGTGGCAGAGGTGGTTGCGCCGATGTTAGAGGAGCGCCATATCGCTTCGACCGTCTTTTTCAATCCCGAAGCGGTCGATACTGAGCGCAAGGTGATCTCTTCACTTGAGGGCGAAGAGGTCCCCTATGACCTGCTGGTGCTGATCCCGCCGCATCGCGGGGCAAAAGTGGTTGAGGAGTCTGGTCTTGGAGATGAGCAGGGCTGGCTCCCTACGGATCGCCACACGCTGCAGGTCAAGGGCCATGAACACATCTATGCCATTGGGGATGCTACCGACCTGCCCGTCTCCAAGAGCGGTTCCGCCGCTCACTTTGAGGCGAAGGTGGTCGCCCATCGGCTAATTGCGGCCATTCGTGGGCAAGAGCCACAGGGCCATGATGCAACGTATGACGGGGAGGTGATGTGCTTCCTGGAAACGGGTCAGCACAAGGCGACTCAACTGGTCTTCAACTACGAGGAGCCACCCAGACCACCACGCCCGAGCCGATATTACCATATGGAGAAGCAGCTCTTTAACCGCGCCTACTGGTACCTGGTGCCACAGGGGCTGGTATGAGCGCCGCTATTTGCCTGACTCCCTTCAGCTTCTCAGAGTTTGGGAGCCAGGCAAAAGAGAAGAATCAGAGAGGAAGGGAAGGGAAGCGTACCATTGCTCCATGGAGATGTGCAATGAAACAGACCATTGGCTCAAACAGCAACATATGCGTAAGCAACCTCCCTATCATCATCCACAAGGAAGCTCGCAGCAAACTGTTTTCACGCGGACACAGGCCGACAGGTCGAGAGACGGGAAACTGACCGTACCCCGCTCCCTTTGCTCCAGGGGAACGTCCCTGTGAGTTGTTTGAGAGTATGGTTTCCCTCACTGAGAGCTTGTTGTGATGTCTGGGAGCTATAGTCAAGTGGGATGAGAGAAGACAGATGATCGTAGACAGAAAGGCAATGGTTTGATGCTCAACATCCAACAGCAACGTCCATCACCATCTCCAGAGCCCTCTCCCCTTCTGGGAGAGCACGTTATGGCAACCAGCCATCCCTGGCCGCAACGGTTCTGGCAGTTCGTCAAGCGCTACCCACTCCCTTGTAGTTCCCTGCTACTGATGGCAATAAGCCTGGTGTTGTGGTTGGCTGGGCGCGGCGATCTTGCCAACTGGGCGCTGCTCCTGGTAGTGCTCTTGGGAGGACTTCCGTTACTGTGGGAAACGATCTGGCAGCTCCTGCACAAAGAATTCAGTATTGATGTGATCGCGGTGCTCGCGATCAGCGGGTCATTTCTGCTGGGGCAATATCTGGCAGGGGCAATAGTCGTCCTGATGCTTTCCGGCGGGGAAGCCTTGGAAGCCTATGCCTTGCGCCGAGCCCGCACCTCGCTTTCGGCCTTGGCCGACCGAGCCCCACGAACAGCGCACATCTGGCAGGGTGAGGAACTTGTCACTATTCCGGCTGAAGAGGTCGAGGTTGGCATGGAGGTGGTGGTCAAACCTGGTGAAGTGCTCCCGGTCGATGGCATCGTAACCGCTGGTGCGTCAAGCCTGAGCGAAGCTGACCTGACGGGGGAGCCTGTGCCAGTGCGCAAAACGGTTGGCACGCCTGTACTTTCTGGGAGCGTGAACCTGGATAGTATCCTGCATATTCGCGCCAGCAAGCGCAGCGCCGAGAGTAAATATGCTCAGATTGTGCGCCTGGTGGAGGAAGCTCAGACTCAGAAAGCCCCGATCCACCGACTAGCCGACCGCTATAGCATCTGGTTTACGCTGGCTGCCGTTGCTCTGGCCGGCCTGGCCTGGGCGCTTTCGGGCGACAGCATCTATGCTCTGGCCGTGCTAGTCGTGGCCACGCCTTGTCCGTTGATCCTGGCGACCCCAATTGCCATTATGTCTGGCATCGACCTGGCGGCGCGTAATGGACTCATTGCCAAGAGTGGAGCCGCGATCGAGCAACTCGGCGAGGTGGATGTGGCGGTGTTTGATAAAACCGGCACGCTCACTCTGGGCATTCCCAAAGTGACTGACATCGTCCTGGCCGATGATGATATGCAGCTAGCTCTTGCAGCGGATGAAGAGAAGAGATTGCCCACTGATGCCTCGAAGGATACGCTGCTGCGCTTGGCCGCTTCTCTTGAGCAGCTTTCCACGCATATTCTGGCACAGGCCGTGGTCGATGCCGCCCAGCAACGCGGCTTACCACTCATTCCCGTGAGCGACTTCGAGGAGATCTTTGGCAAGGGCGTGCATGGACGGGTGTCGATGAGGTCTGCTCTCATCCCAACCGGACAAACGGAAGAGCTACGTGCGCAGACAGATCTGGCCGAAGTGGCGGTGGGAAACCGGACTTTCATGAAGCATCTTGGGGTCAGCATCCCGGAGCGGCTACTTACCGAACGAGAGCGGCGTGTCGATGCCGGACAAATCTGTAGCTTTATCGCCGTGAGAAAGCAGGTCAAGGGACTCTTAGTACTAGCCGACGTGCCGCGTGCCGATCTAGCGCGCCTCTCGACCGATTTGCACGCGGTGGGGATCAAAGAAACGATCCTGCTGACAGGGGATAGCGAAGTCGTGGCCCGGCAAATTGGCGCCCTGGCCCAGGTGGACCGGGTCTACTCACGCTGTCTGCCCGAAGACAAAGTGCGTACGATCAAAGAACTGGTGGCGGCAGGACATCGGGTCCTGATGGTGGGTGATGGCATCAATGACGCTCCCGCTCTAGCCACCGCAACGGTAGGCATGGCTCTGGGCATGCAGGGATTAACCGCCGCAGCGACTGCTGCTGACACTATCCTGCTCTCAACGGATATCCTGCGGGTGCCCCGTGCTGTGCGTCTGGGTCGCCGGACCATACATGTGGCCCAGCAGGGCATCTGGATCGGAATGGGGCTCTCCAGTATCGCCATGTTTTTCGCTGCCTTTGGCTTTATTAGCCCGGCGGCAGGAGCATTGTTGCAAGAAGCTGTCGATGTGCTGGTCATACTCAATGCGCTCCGAGTCGGTCGGATCACTTTCTGATAGTTTGCCGTCGTGCCGTCACTTTCCGCAAGAATCTGATGGAAAAGAGAAGAGAAAGCGACCCGAACAGCAACTCCTCCCCGAGCAAACAGGAAAAGCTGAGCTGGCTCACCGCACTGTCAGTCAGGCCCCAACATGGAGGGGCTGTCTGGTGAAAAGGCAGTGGTTTAAGCGTGATTGCTCACCTTGGCTCCTCCGTCAAAGTCCGTCAACTGCAACCCGTTCTCAAAGAGAGCCATGAGCTTGCCCTTCCCATGACTGGGTAAACTCAGCATTTTTTTAAGGCACATGAAATTTGTCAGTCCCTCAGGCTAGAGAGATAAAAAATCTGTGATGATTCTGGTGGAATCAAGTGATCGGCAGTGATGGTTTTGTAATTTTAATATTCGACATTTTAGGTGTAAAAGAGTATGTTTGATTGAGTACTTCATCAGCAGGGACACCATGGCACGCAATCTTTATCGCTTTTACCTCTACGTGGTTTTTATCGCTTTGTTGATCTTCGCGGCTGTTGGGCTTGGTCAATTGTTGAATACCGTGTTGGCGTTTACCCCGTTGCGTGGTTTGTATGCGAATGTACCTACTCAAGCAGAGGTTGTGCAGCCAGTCGTCTTCGTAACTGTTTCCTGGATCGCCGCTGGCCTGCTAGGTGGATTGCATTATTGGCTGATTCGGCGGGATATGCGTCACGATCCCACGGCAAGCACAAGTGCGATTCGCTTGTTTTTCCTTAATATCACAGAAGCTTGTAGCGTGTTGGTGGGTGTTCCCGTGATGGGCATGGTGATAAGCAGCCTGGCTTTCTCTTCCGACACGAATGTGGTTGGTGCAGCCTCTGGATCTATTGCCGCTCTCATGCTAGCGTTAGTGCTTGAACTAGAGCGCCGACGCACACCAGTTACTAAGGGAGTAGCTATGGTCTTTCAGCGTATCCATTTCTATGGCGTTCAGATTATCCTGCTCTTGTTCCTCACGCCGAACTGGTTTACGTCTTTCAGGCCACTTGTAGATATCCTGTTGTTTGGTCGAAAGGGCCTTTTGGAGTCATGTCAATTCGGGACCGAGGGACCGTGTCCTACCTATAATATCTTTGGTTTAATCTGTCTGCTGCTCTGGTTTGCAGTCTTCTGGATCGGCTACGGGCTGATGATCAGGAAAGATAATGCCCGCCTGCTGCGTTTGATTTTACATCATGTGGGATTTGCCTATGGAATTGGGTTTGTCCTCGCCGGTCTGTATTACGTATTCCAACTTGTGCTCTTGCCGCTATTCGGAGAAACGTTGGCGTTCAAAGATGTGCTGGGACCATCGCCCCGTTACGATTTTGTCTCGCCTCTTACTCTAGGGCTGTTTATCAGTGTGATCTATTACATCTGGCTGCGGGCAGCAACGAAGCAAGGGTTGATAGAGCAAGCAGTATTGTACCTGATAGAGTGTACAGTTACCGCTGTACTTTCAGCTGCTGTATTCTGGCGGGGGATTGGTTATATTCTGTATAATGCTCTCCATACAGTATCGCCAATTCCGGCAAGCCCGGATGCTCAAGCATGGATATCCAGCATTGCTTTTATTGTAGCCGGTCTTGAATATGTTCCTCTGGGCTTCTACCTCTATCGACGTAATGCTCTCGATCCTGTCGTCACTGCAGGTCCACGGCGCGGCTTTGTGTTGGCATTGCTGGGGGGCGGTATTCTTGCCTTTGCCATCGGTGGCGCAACTGCCCTCTATGCCTGGGCGACAGCCGTCTTTGGCTCGCCGATCCCGGACTGGCAGCAGGTAGCGCAGATAGGGCTGGCAGCTTTTATAGTGGGCGTTATCCTTGTAGGTGTATACCTATGGATTGCTATACGAGAGCATCTCTTCAGTGGCCTCATCAGACGAACCACTCCTGCCGCAGCAGGCGTGCCCGTTGCGCCACAAGTGCCTGAGCAGCTCTCAACCATTGAGGGAGTATTAGGCGCATTGCTTGCTAATAAAATCACGCAGGATGAGGCTGCAACACGACTGCACGCGCTGACAAACGCTCCCGTTGAAGCCAGGAAGTAATGTAGATTCTAGTATCAAGGAAAAAAGGCGTTGTGAAGAAGGAATATGAGGAGAGAGCTTATGCCTTTTTCCTAGAGGGAGAAGCTTCTCATGCCAGGCATTTTTCCTTACCATGAGCGTCTTTCCTCCGGTTCCCTCTCCCTCTGGCGTGGATCCTACCGGCGTCGCTCGTTCAGCAAGGCTCCATCACTCCTCATCGTTCTCTTGCCGCAATTGCTCGTGAAGCAGCTGCTCATATCAGCGAAGATACTGCTTCACCTGGGCCATGCCCTCATAGCCCAACACTTCCTGCAAATGGCGAGGTGAACTTGCCCCGTTTTCGTAGAGGACCTGGAGATGGAATCCAGGTGACAAAGAAGGAAGTGAAATAACGTTTCTAACGTTAAAGTAATGAATCGTATGTTTCCCATTTATCGTACGATATTTACTGTAATACGTCAAGAGTCCCCAGAATGCGGTCAGGGCTTTTCAGTTTTCCGCTCCAGAGAGCACAAGCCGAAGGGCTTGCTCAGGACAGGCGGCAAACTCGCGCATCTTGGCCGCCACATTGGAGACAGCGAGCATCTCCATAAGCGCTAAAACAACATTGTTGAGGGTAGCAAGCATCTGAGGAACCTTTCCCGTTCGGCTTTGACAGCGATCCTCCCCGAGCGTGACATCGCGACGCCAGTGTAATTCATTTTCCACGGCCCAATGCCGTCGCGCGAGATGAAGCTTGCCCGTTTTGAGGGTACGAACCTCTCGCTCCAGGCGAAAGACCTGCGCCACATCGCACCAATCTTTGGCGAACCAGGGGTTCATGTCAGCAGAAGTCCAGATCAAGCGTCGCTCTAGCCGTCCAAGTCCTTTCTCGATCTGCTCATGACTCTGCCAGGTGCGCCGGTCTGCCTGCCGATCTTCAAAAAAAGCTTCAAGGTCTTCGCGCAGCGTTGGTTGATTGTCTTTGGCGATGACCAGATAATGGCCTTGGAGTTCTCGTACTCGACGGCAAAATTCCCGTTGGGTATGCAGCGCATCCACCGTGAGAATGCGCCCCGTCACCAGAGCAGCAGTGAGCAATGCTTTGAGCGCACTGATCTCATTTTGCTTCTCTTGCCCCTGACACTGCGTGAGCACCAGGCCCGTATGCACCTCATAGAAGCTGAGCAGATGCACGCTTTCTTCTGTGCTCGTTGTCGCACGGCTCGTCTTGCCATCGATAGCGATATGAGCTTTGTCCTGGCGTCCTTTTTGCAAAAGCAACCGGCTGGGTTCGTCTGCGCAGCGACGCTGACTCTCCCACCGGGTAAAAAAGGCAGCCAGGAGCTGACTCACCTCTTGGGCATCCAGGAGGGCTAAGAGGCTGCGGTAGGTATTCTGGCAGGGCATCCCGCTCCGCTTGAGACGGAACTGTTCCGCAAGCCAGTTTCCGCGTAAGCGTATCCAATGCGTTGCTGCACTCAACGTCGTTTCTCCTGAGAGTTTGGCGAGCACCAGGAACGTGAGCAACAGAGCCATTTCGTAGCGTTTGCCTTTCCTTTTGCGTGGATCGGCAAGCTCTTGAAAAGCTGCGTACAATGAATGCATTGCCACCGGTTCCATCTGTTGGGAGGCGGTAGGTTCTTGAAGCAATGTGGTATAGTCCATCTGAGTCTCTCCTTGTAGCGTTGTTGAGTTTTTGTATTCTACAAGGATGGCTCTTTTTTTACACCCCCTTTCCGAAAACTGAAAAGCCCTGCATAAAGTAATGGGTGCGGTTCATTTTTTTGCAAACCGGCCATCTTGAATGGCCCGTTGGGAAAACGTCTGCCGTCCCCAGCGCTTTTGCCCCTCAGTTCGTCCCTTGGGAACCGTTGGGAGTGGGGGCGGGGAGGGGAAAACCGCCAGAATGAACGACAAAGGAAAGTGCCAGAAGGTGTGCTGCAAGCGCGCAGAGGCTCTGGCTACAGCGGCTTAGCTGCGGGCCCCAAACCACTCTGTGCGAGCGGTGCGCCAACTGTCCCTCACCGCCTGCCAGTCCTGGGTCCAACGACCACTACACAGCGTCGTTCGCAACGCCAGCATCGCATTGACCTTCTGGCGGTCCCAATGCATGCCGGCCCCTTTGAGGCGCGCCTGCACGACCAGTTTGTTGCCGCTTTCGGCAATGC
>DATGMF010000035.1:0-194623 GCA_035293765.1 Ktedonosporobacter sp. | reverse complement strand
AGCATGAACGGGGGGTTCCGGGTCAGGGAGGTGGGGAGCGCGTTGAGCCGAGACAAATACCTGTACCGGGCCTGCATGGGCATGACGCTGCTGACGCAGGGAGCGAGCTAGTTCAAAACTCACAAAAGCGCCCATACTATGCCCAAAGAAAGCATAAGGTTTCTCTTGCAGGTAGGGATCAAGCGCCTCGACGAGTGCCTCAACGAGAGACGGCATCCTGGTAAAAGCAGGCTCCGCCAGACGGTCCTCCCGCCCGGGTAGCTGCACAGCACATACCTCGACCTCGCTGGGTAATCGATTTGCCCAACTCCTGAACAACGATGCGCCTCCACCGGCATAGGGAAAACAAAATAAGCGGAGGCGTGCCTGGGGATGAGGTTTTGAGCATTTCACCCAGAGAGTATTGCGCGATAAACCTGGCATAGCCTTTGAGAGACCCTCCATCTTTTGCCCTTTAAAAAAGTATACCATACAAATAAGACAGGAGGCAATCAGTATGGCATCAGAATTATTATGGAGTAGTAACTTCTCATCAGGTGCAAAAAATGTAAGTGTTCTTTCCACTTTTGAGAGGCTATTATAGGTAAGTTGAGCGTCCAATTGTAAACGTGGCGCACATAGCCAAAAGTCTAAGCAAGCGCAGATGCTCATACTTAGTGGGATAGAACCTGTAGTAGCGCGCACGTTTTTATTGCGCCGATTTCCAGCCGCTGTAGGGCGTCTTTTACTGTCAGTACTACGTTATATTTCCCAATAAACTATATTTAATCCAGTAAGTATTCTTTTCCTTTTGAAAAAATAGCTCTTCCTGCGTTTATCTCTTTGAAAGGGCAATAAGTGACTCTAAATAAGAGAAAGGCAGGCATGAGATGGCGATATTCCTTGACCAACTTTTCAAAGCTCCCATAATCTTTTTCATCATAGCGGCTGTCGTCCTCATAGTTTTCGCCATTATTGGCAAGATACCCTGGCCTAGCACTATCGATCTTGACACTCGACAACGTGTTGGCCTGGCGACCTTTGGTACCATTTTGATTGTATTAAGTGTCGTTGTTACATCCATAGAAGTTATCACCCCTCCAAGCACGAGTGGCACTACACAGCTTACCGCATCCTCTCCCACAAAAGCACTTTCTAGCTCGGCTAGTCCCCCCGTGACTAATAGCAGCTCTTGTTCTTCCTCTTCATCGCTGGATGTACATATCATCTCTCCAGTGGCCGAGAGCGGAGTGCCGGTGGTAACCACCATGCAAGGCACAGCCTGTAACATCCCCGCCAGTCAGGAATTGTGGATACTGATTGTGCCAGACGGCGTCACAGGTTACTATCCTCAGTTGCCCGGCCCTGTGATGGTCACTAACGAAGGGAGGTGGAGCACGAGTGTGCATGTAGGCTTAGATCAACCAGGTGAGGTTGGAAAGGGCTTTGAGTTGAACGTAACGCTGGTCAATCAGGATGGTAGCACTGCCATCCATGCTTATTTTAATCAAGCAGGCTCCAACTTCAAGGGCCTTGATCCTCTCCCTAATGGGATACAATTGCTCAGCCAGGTCCATGTTATACGGCAATAAGTAAACATCCCTGTGGCAGATTACATGCGGCTGCAACCATCTCTTCAAGCCCATCATTTTCATCCTAAAACAAAAGGAGCGTTATGACGAATAACGCTCCTTTTGTTTTAGGATCTATAGTAAAAGCAGTTAGACCTGCTATGCCTGTAAGAGCGCCTCGAACTGAGCGCGGTCGAGTTGCTCGCATTCCATGAGGGTATCAGCCAGCAGCAGTAGTTGATCGTTGTGTTCGGTGAGGATCGCGCGCGCCATTGCCCGCCCTTCGTTCAGGATGCGCCTCACCTCGGCATCGACCAGGGCGTTCATCATTACACCGCCAGTGCTCTGTGGAGCGGGGATCGCCATTGACAGAGTTGGACGGGGAGGCAGGGCGCCATTCAGGACGAGGTTGCCATTGGCATCCACCGCCAGAGAACGAGCTTGCACAGGGAAAGCATCGGGCTCGAAGCGTTTCATATTGAGCGAGGCATCACCCTGAGCTTGATAATCCGCGAACACCACCCCGACTTCCTCGCTCATGCCCCAGCGCGTTACCATGCGCCGGGCCAGGTCCGTCACCACCTGTAGATCGTTCTCCGCTCCAGTTGTGATATAATCGTGCCCAAAGGTCAGTTCCTCAGCCACGCGCCCGCCCAGGCCGACCGCAATGCGGGCCATCAGGGTCTGGCGACTATAGTTATAGCGGTCCTCTTCGGAGGTAAACTGAGTGACGCCCAGGCTTTGACCGCGCGGCAGAATCGTCACCCGGTTCACGGTATCGGCTTCGGGCAAATGATGGGCCACGAGCGCATGGCCGCCCTCGTGAATGGCGATGATGCGGCGCTCCCGCTCGCTCATCACGATTGGGCGCAAGGCACCAAGCTGGACGCGCGCCAGGGCATCTTCAAAGCAGGCGTGCGTGATATGCTCCAGATCTTGGCGGGCGGCAGAGAGCGCGGCTTCGTTGACCAGATTGGCGAGGTCGGCCCCGCTCATACCGGTGGTCATGCGCGCCAGGCGGACCAGGTCTACTTCTTCATGCAGGGGAGTGCGGCGCGTATGGACCTTCAAGATCGCCTCGCGTCCGATACGGTCGGGCAGGGACACGGTGATACGGCGATCAAAACGTCCGGGACGCAACAACGCTTTGTCCAGGATATCAACCCGGTTCGTTGCCGCCATCACCACTACAGCCTTGCGAGGATCAAAGCCATCCAGCTCGACCAGCAGTTGATTGAGCGTCTGATCGCGTTCATCATTTCCAGCCACCCGCATGGTACGTTTACGCCCAACAGCGTCGATTTCATCGATAAAAATAACGCTAGGGGCTACCTGTCGCGCCTGATTGAAGAGATCGCGCACACGGCTGGCACCGACGCCCACGAACATCTCCACGAACTCGGAGGCGCTCATACTGAAGAAAGGAACGCCCGCTTCACCCGCTACCGCCCGCGCCAACAGGGTTTTACCTGTTCCCGGAGGGCCTGCCAGCAGGGCGCCGCGCGGAATACGAGCGCCCAGACGACTAAAGCGTTCTGGAGTGCGCAGGAATTGCACAATTTCTTCCAGTTCCGTCCGTACTTCATCAATCCCCGCCACATCCTCGAATGTGACAGAGGGTCTTATTACAGACCTGCCAGCGGTCCCAGTTTTGGGCGTCAGGGCAGTACTCTTTTTCCCGGATTGCAATGGATCAGCCTCTTTCTCTCTAGCGGGTTCAAAACGACGTGGCCGGCTCTTACCAATCTGGTTCATGCGATCATTCATTGAGCGACCCATGCGGGGACTGTTGCGAGCGGCCAGAAACACTAAAAGCGCCACCACGAGCAGGATAAAGGGAGCAAAACGCCCGAGCAGCGCTAACCAGGCGGCGGTTTGCGATGGAGATTGTGTGTTTACCACCACATGATTACTCAAGAGTAAAGACATGAGTGACGCATCCTGGCCCCCAGGTACACGCGTATACACCATCCGGTCGGGATTTAAAGTCGTTGCCCCGGTTACACTCGCTATGCCCGGGTTTGCCGCGTTGATAGCGCGGCTCCAGGCAGCATAGTCGGCGGCAGTCAGTTTGCTCAGGGGTCTGGCGCTCTGATTGATCGCAACTTTAGAAGGCTGTGTCACAGGAGTAGCTAGCAATCCGCTGATATCTTCGCCGCGTATGGTCACCGCCTGCACATTTCCAGCTTCTACCTGGTTGATAAACGTGCTGTAATCAATGACCGTTTCTCCGTTAGGAGCAGAATTTATCACAGGGGGCCGTAACTGGCTCGCGATACCAAACAGAAGCACTAATAATAGTAAAAGCATAAAGCTTGTGAGAAACGCGCTTTTATGGGTTTGAAGCAATTTCCAAAAGTGACGTCCACCGTTTTTCGACTGCTTAGGTCGTCGCCCATATCCCTCCGACTTATTGCGACGACTGACTTTGTCATCCATGCCTTCACCTCACCTGAGAAAGGTTATTTAGAGCAGGCGCTCTTTGTAACCCTACACGATATAGCATGCGGGAACAACGCCAGGTATCCCGGAGGAGACCGTTAAAAGCTCCCCAGTATGCCCTCTCTCCACACATTACTACCCTATCCAAATTCATGCCCTTCCTCATACCACCCCTTATACAACAAGAAGAACTGCGCTTGCTGAAAGTTCCCTCGCGCCACCGCTCCCACAAAATGAGGAATGGGTTACAACGTTCTTTCCTGTAATATTACAGGAAAAAGACCAGAAAACGATGAATAGATAATAAGAAAACAGCCATAACTTCAATGGACATCAGGGAATAGTGTACAGCTCATTAGTGAGGATCGTGGAATGATCAGTACTTTTCTCCCATTGCTATGTTGTATCAGGACATTTCTCCATATTTTATTATATACAACGCTACATATCGAAAATTATGACATACAAAAAAAGAAAAGGCCGCAGGCACCAGAACTTTATTTTATTCGCTCTCTATATTTTATTACGCTGAAAGTTACCTCTCTGAGGAAGACCACCACCACGAAAAATCTGCAATGCTCCGCCTCATTCGCGCGTCTTGAGTAATAACATACACTGCGTCCCTAAGACCCACACTTTTAATACGAGCGGCTAACACAGCGCGTTTCAGCGCCTGCCAGCCGATTTGCGCGGGAGCAAAGCTTGCCATTGCGCACACTTTTTGTGTTGAATGTCGGTCAATTCCTCTATTCACAAGCAAACTGTACATCAGACTTATTCGCAAAGTATTCGCTCACTACCTGCTTGGTTGACTGATATAGGCAGGTAGTAAAACGTGATAGAATCAAGAACGATGCGAACCATATCATAACGAAAGGACCGAGATGAAAGCGATTCGTATTTATGAGCTAGGTGGTCCAGAAGTAATGCATCTGGAAGAGATAGCGGTCCCCACGCCTGCTGCGGGGGAAGTGCTGATTAAAGTTGCGGCTGCGGGCGTCAATTATGCAGATTTAATGCAACGTCAAGGAGCATATCTCACTCCTACCGGCACGCCCATGACTCCAGGGTTTGAGGTTGCAGGCACCGTCGAGGCTCTGGGAGCAGGAGTAACATTTCCAACGCCGGGGACGCGCGTGATTGCCTTTGCCAATGGAGGCTATGCAGAATATACAACGGCTGGCGCGAACATGGTGATCCCCATTCCAGATACCCTCAACTTCCCGCACGCGGCTGCATTCGCGGTACAGGGGTTGACCGCTTACCAGCTCCTACGCGAGTCATCCCACCTCCAGCCCGGCGAAAGCGTACTGGTACATGCAGCAGCCGGAGGCGTGGGCACGCTCGCGGTTCAGCTTGCGCGGCTGATGGGAGCAGGGAAAGTAATTGGCACTGCGAGCAACGAGGCCAAACTCGATCTCGTTCGCAAACTTGGAGCTGATGCTGCTATTGACTATACGAAAGACGATTGGGCAGAGCAGGTAAAGACGGCAACAGGAGGACAGGGAGCAGATATTATTTTAGAGATGGTCGGAGGTGAAATCGCAAACCAGAGCCTGCAATGCCTGGCCCCCTTTGGACGGATGGTGATCTATGGAGCTGCCAGCGGACAAATTGCACAATTCACGGGTATACAACTGATGTACAAAAACCAGGCCATCATCGGCTACTGGCTGACAGCCTGGATGAGTCGTCCTGATCGTATTGCTGCTGCGGCAATGGAATTAATGCAGTTTCTTGCCAGCGGCAAGCTACAGATTATCGTTGGCAACACCTATCCGTTAGCTGAGGCGGTGCAGGCCCATCAGGCTATCGCCAATCGCCAGACAATGGGCAAAGTAGTCTTGCTCGTCTAGTACAACAAGGGAGGCTGGCCCACGCTAACCTCCCTTGTGGCCTGATCAAGGTTTCTCGCCCCACACGCTTACAATAATCCAGAGGCCATTAAACGTTTCAGCCTCCATTTCGTTGACCATTTGCTCGTACAAATCGTCCATCTCTTTGTTGTCTGTTACACCCATTTTCACCATAAACGGCTGGCTGAGTTTCGTCGCCATCTGAATATCCAGGCACACAGCGGCATGGGCCTTTTCACCGGCGGAATAGTCAATGGCGTAGGCAGATCTCTGGATGTTCTGGCAGCCTGCATCGCGCAAAAAACGTCCCAACAGGTTGGTAATGCCCATACTGAGTCCATCAGGGGAAAAGGTCCGCCCGGCCTTCTGCATAGCTGTCACGGCTATCTGCTTCAGTCGGTTATAGGCAGGGCTGTTTGTCGTCCCCATATTATCGCACTCGGTCAGGCGAATGATGCCTCCGGGGCGAGTGATCCGCATGCATTCTTTTACTAACTCAGGCCATGCTGAGGGGGACATAAGCCCGACCAGGAAGCGGGCATTGACAAAATCAAAGGCATTGTCAGGGAAATCCAGAGGCTCCAGCACATTCATGACTCGATAAGTCACATTATCCAGCTTCCGTACCAGGGCCATATCGCGTGCATACTCGATCATTGTGCGGTTGATATCAACGCCCGCCACCTTCATTTCGGGATAGTGAAAAGCGACATCTCGCGCCCACTCACCGGGGCCACAGGCAACATCCAGCACATGATAAACTTTGGAAAGATCAACCTGTGGAGGGAACAGGCTCTGCATAAAAAACGTTACCAGGCGATCCTGATCCAGCAGCCGGGCGGTTTCCGCTCCACTTTCGATGTTAATGATGTAAGTATTCTCTGCCGATGAAAAAGCCTCTGCCATAAAGCCGGGGTCCCTCCCTTAAAAACCTGTCAGGCCGCCCGGTCCAGGCCAAGATGGCGACGAATCTCCAACGAGCGGATCACTGCATCACGGCTCACCACTCCGAGCAGACGCCCATCCTGCACCACGGGTAGCTGGTTGACATCTTGTGAAATCATCAACGGAAGCACTTCTTTCAGGCTCTGCTGGGGGGCAATCAGGTGCAATTTCTCCAACGGCACCATTACGTGTCCAACAGGCTTTTGCGACCATTCTTCCCGAGGAACATGCCGAATATCGCTTAGCGTGATCAGCCCTGCCAGCAGGTCCCCCTGCATCACCAGGGCCGAGCGCAGCCCCTGCGGTAAGAAGTACTCATCTACTAATTTCTGCAACGAAATGTTAGCAGGAACCGTCACCGGATTTGGATTCATGACCTGTGCCACCGTCACGCCACGAAAGACCGTGTCGATAGTCGCCTGGGCGCGAGCCGATTGCGCCGCATTGAGCAAAAACCAGCCAATGAAGCCAACCCAGATGCCATCCAGCGTGTCGCCACCAAAGAAGAGCCAGATACCCAGCAGGATAAAGAGGTATGCAATGATCTGGCCCACTATCGTCGTGATGTTCGTCGCTCTATTACCGTTACCGGTCACTTTCCAGATAATCGAGCGCAGCACGCGACCGCCATCAAGCGGGAAGCCGGGGATCAGGTTGAAGATACCCAGCAAAACGTTAGCCCAGGCCAGGTAGAGCAGAATGGCAGCGATAGGAGATGGCCGATTGCCAATCAGGAGCAGGAGGCCGTAAGACAGAGCGCCGATGACCAGGCTGGTCAGGGGACCCACAAAAGCCATTTGAAACTCGCTCCCGGGGCTTTGCGGCTCCTGCTCAATATTAGAAACGCCTCCAAAGATGAACAGAACGATACTTTTGACGCTCATGCCGCGCGCCCTGGCTACCAGCGAATGCGCCAGCTCATGCACCAGGACCGAGGCAAACAGCAGGAGCGCCGCGATCAATCCCAACAGAAGGTAAGTCGTATATGGATACCCAGGATACAGCCTGGGGAACCAGCCACTGGCGATGGAGACCGTAAGCAAGACCAGAGCTATCAACCAACTGAAATTGGCATAAATTTCAATCCCGGCAATGCTGCCAATACGAAATGAACCAGGCATTGACAACCCCCTTACCTGCACTAACTATGATATAAAACGTAATAGAACGTAAAAATAGTAGCTCGCAGCAAAAGTTTTTGCAACCTGGACAGTCTCAGTTCCGTAGGGACCCAATTTATCCCGTCCTATCCTGATTTATCGCGTCCCGGCATCATTGATCGTCTGCATAACAGCATATTGCTTGTTCTATAATGGTACGATATGCGATGAGAAGTCGCAAGCAAAGGAGGGTTTTTTCATGGAAGCAGAGACTCCTGAAACTGGGAATACAGGCCCTTTAACCATACTTGTCTGCATCAAACAGGTGCCGCTGCTCTCGGCCCTGCGCTTCGATCCCGAAACACGCCGCATTGTACGCGAGGGCGTGCCGCTAGAAATCAACGAGCTGGATATTTACGCACTTACGGAGGCTATACGATTGCGGGATCTGCACGGAGGTGAGGTTATTGCAATGACAATGGGGCCGCCGCAGGCGCGAGAGGCGCTGGCGACCGCCCTGGCAATGGGAGCAGATAGGGCCATTCACCTCAATGATCGCGCTTTTGCCGGCGCAGATACAGCCGCAACCGCACGCGCCCTGGCGCTGGCGATCCGACAATATTTCCAGAATCAGGCTGGATGCGATCTGATATTGTGCGGTCGCCATAGCATTGATGCTGAGACGGCACAGGTGGGACCAGAGATCGCGGAGATGCTCGATCTGCCTCAGGTAAGCGCGGTGCAAAGAATCGATCTTCAGCGGCACAACGGCACACGCGAGGCCATTGTGACGCGCGAAACCGATGAGGGGAATGAGACATTAATCATCCCATTGCCTGCGCTGCTCACCACTGTTGAAAAGCTCAATGAAGGCATCTGGCCCGATGAGCACGCCATTCGTGCCGCCAGCGAACAGGCCGGAGACCGCATCCAGGTAATCAGCGCCGCCGAGCTACAGGTCGAGCCTCATCTCCTGGGGCAGCCAGGCTCGCCAACCTGGGTTGCAGAGGTGAGCGCCGATCCATACGCCCGCGAAGGCCGCGTTATCGCGGAAAACGATCCTGAGAAGGCCATAGAGCTGTTGATTGCAGATCTTGAGGCGCACGGACTGCTGCAAGATACAGCGAGAGCTGATCATACCGCCTCGTCTGCGCCATTACGGCGGCAAAACGAGCCTTTGCCAGGCAAAGCTCTCTGGGTGATCGCGGAACGCAGCAGCTACGGCCCGCGCGCTCTACGCCGCATTACCTTTGAACTGCTGGGGAAAAGCAGCGAACTGGCGGCAACATTACAGGGCGAGCTGGCAGCAGTGCTGATCGGCGCTCCAGGCGTTACCACCCATGCCGCCACACTCGCAGCTTATGGAGCCGAGCGCGTCTACATCGTCGAGGACGCGACTCTGGAGCATTATACGACGGACGGTTATACAGCAGTGATGGCTGAGCTTATTCAACGCTATCAGCCCGCCGTTGTGCTGATGGGCTCGACGGCAGAAGGGCGCGACCTCGCTCCACGCATAGCCGCCCGGCTCAATCTTGGTCTGACCGGCGACTGCATTGATCTTGGGATCGACGAGCAGCAGCGCCTGGTGCAATATAAGCCGGCTTTCGGGGGAAGCATTCTTTCATCCATCCTCTCCAACACAACGCCCGCTATGGCAACACTGCGCCCTGGGATGCTCAGCGCGATTACCCCTGACTTCAGCCGCGTACCAACGATAGAACAGGTAACAATCAAGAGTGACATCGGTGGACAGATTCGAGCGCGTATCGTGGGCCGCGAGCAGCATGATACGGGCGTGGCCGAACTGGAATCGGCTCGCACCATCATTGGCGTCGGCATGGGTATGGGAGAGCCAGATCAGTATCAGTCCGTATACCAGTTGGCGGAACTGCTGGGGGCGGCGATAGGGGCCACCAGGAACGTCACCGACAAAGGATGGCTACCCAAACAGAAACAGATCGGCCTGACAGGGCGCGCCGTTGCTCCGCAGCTCTATATCGCGCTGGGCGTTCGAGGGGCAGCAGAACATATCGCCGGCATCCGCAAAGCCGGGTATGTTCTCTCCATCAATAAGAACAAGCGGGCAGCGATTTTCAAGCATTCCGATCTTGGAGTCATGGGCGACGTGCATGTCTTACTACCCTTGCTGATCGAACAATTGCGGCGACGCAGGCTATAAGATATTTTAAGCGGAAGGGTCACTCTGCGAAGGAGCTATCGTGGCGGCCTGTTCGAGCAAACGGCGTACCTCGTCGTCGCTCGTTGGCTCAAATTGCTCGTACCAGTAGCCAACTGCCAGGAATAGCTCCGGTTTCAGGAGACATACAACGCTGTCCACCTCTTTCTCCAGTTCATCGCATGTCTGAGCGGCAGCAACGGGGGTGGCAACCACAATATGAGCGCATTGCTGCTGTTTCAAAACAGAGACAGCAGCATGCATGGTTGCTCCGGTCGCGATCCCGTCATCAACAAGAATCACTGTGCGGTCTTTCACATTGTAGAGGGGACGATTTCCCCGGTAGAGTTGCTCACGTTGCTGCAAAATTTTGCGTTCAAATGTGGCTGTTCGGGCAATATCCTCGCGCGCGATACCCATTGATTGCACAACACGCTCATTCAGCACCAGTACGCCGCCGCTGGCGATAGCGCCCATCGCCAGTTCTTCCTCGCCAGGCACCCCCAGTTTACGCACAACCAGCACATCTAGCGGCACCTGAAGGGCTTTCGCGATCTCAAAGGCGACCGGGACGCCTCCTCGCGGCAACGCCAGCACCAGGACATCTGTACGATGAGTATAGGTCATCAAGCTGGACGCGAGCAGTTGTCCCGCTTCTGTTCGATTGCGAAATCGGTTCAGCATAGTCGGTTCCTGCAATTCTCCAATGGCAATAGCTCCGTTTACCACCTGATAAACCTACGAAAGCCTCTTTACAGCGCGGTCACAAACTATGGCCTTTTCCTCAAACGTACTACACAATCTTTGATGCAGGATAGTAACGATCTGGATATACCTGGGCGAGGCAGACCTCATCCCTACGTCATCCTAGCGCTGGGACAGCCAGGGCGGGCCTAGTCCCGCCCCTACAGCACGCCCGAAGATAGCCTGTTAACCCAGGTATTGCTCAAGGAAGTCGGCAATCGCGGGGTAGGCAACCAGCCGATTATTACGCTTGACCAGCCCATGTCCCTCATCCTCAAAACGCAGATACTCAACAGGGACGTTTCTTGAACGTAGAGCGCTCACAATCTGCTCCGCCTCGCCTACAGGCACGCGCGGATCGTTTGCCCCGTGAATAACGAAGAGTGGAGCGGTGATGCGATCTACCGAGCGAATTGGCGATATCCGTTCCAGAAATTCGCGATCATTTTCCAGGCTGCCATATTCAGCTTCACGCAGTTTGCGCCGCCACGGCCCGGTATTCTCCAGGAAGGTGACAAAGTTGGCAATCCCTACGATATCCACTGCCGCCGCCCAGAGATCGGGATAGGTGGTAATGGCCGATAATACCATGAATCCTCCATAACTTCCCCCCATCACCGCGATACGGCGCGGATCGGCAATGCCGCTTTTGCCTAACCAGAAGGCCGCATATTGCAAATCCGCCACCGAATCCATGCGCTTGCGTACATCGTCCAGGCTCTGGTATTCGTAGCCGTAGCCGGTGCTACCACGTACATTGGGAATGAAAACTCCATAGCCGGATGCCACCAGGTATTGAGAGACAGGATCGAAGACCGGGCGGGCCTGACTTTCCGGGCCGCCGTGGACAATTATCACCACAGGCAATGCGGGCGGCTGCCCGGCGGGCAGATAAAGAAAGCCCGGAATTTCCCGACCATCGAACGTGGGATAATGCACCAGCGATGGGGTCGCCAGTGTCTCACGACGAATACCGCCCAGCGAGCTTTGCGTGGCACGCTGCACATTGGCTGCATGCATATCCCAGACCCAGATATCTCTGGTATCGATGGCGCTGGCAAATACCACCGCCAGTTTTGTGCCATCAAGCGACCAGGTTATCTCATAAACAACACCGCCGGGCAGAGTCGGCCCCATAAGTTCCTGACGCGCCTCCCAACCGTTGGAGACGTCAAAAAGCTCCAGGCGTGAATATCCATCCTCGTTCACTGCTGTCGCCAGAAAACGTCCATCCTGCGTCACCGCCAACAACTCCACATCCCAGGGGGTATCACTCAAGAAGGTCAGTTCCGTGGTCGCCAGATTAAGATACGCCAGCGAGAGAAACTGGCGGCCACGGTTACTGACCAGGTACAGCCCACGCTGGTCCGCCGACCAGGCTGCCATTTGATGCAGCGCCGGGCCTTCACCCGCTTCAGGAGTCAAGTTACGCTGCTCGCCTGTCACCCTATCTACCAGGATCAACTGATTGCAGATATTTGATACCTGATGAGCCACCAGCACCTGTTGCCCATCAGGAGAATAGCTACGAGCGTAATTTGTACCATCCTGTTGCAGCAATAGTTTCACCGCCCCGCTCTCCATGTCTCGCTCGTATACATCAAAGTAGCGTGAATCGCGCTCATTGCTGCTGTATGTGATGCGCTTCCCATCAGGAGACCAATCGCCGAAAAGATACATCACTTCGGGCCGTGAAGTCAGCGCCTCAAACGCTGAACCATCGGCGCTGAGCGTATAGAGCTGAGTCAGTTCGTTGCCGCCGACATCACCGGTCGCCAGTAATGTCTGCTCTTTGGGAGAAAAGGTCGCGCCAGCAATGCGCTCTCCGCGAAAGGTAAGCTGGGAGGGCCAGGAAGGCCGCGCGGCTTGCGCTGTCTCCTGGGATATCACAGGCACGCTCCACACTTCCGCGACCCCTGTGATATCGGTCAGAAAACTTAATATCTGCCCATCAGGAGAAAAACTCGCTCCATAGGCTGCACGGACGTTCAAATATCGCTCAAAACTATATTGTGCTTTTCCCACAAACAATTCCTCTCTGTTACAGGGCTATCCAATCACTCAAAACAACGCTCATTTCAGCACCCGCAAACGGGTCGAGCTGGCCCCTGGCTCCCGCCGCATCTCTGGAAGATCTGTATACGCATCATACACTAAAACGTCAAGGAAAATACGCTAGAGCTTATTATATGATGTTTTTCCTGATAATCGCACTTCGAAAACCTCCTTCGATCTGGGCTGGCTGCGAGGTCGCGGCGTTCGCAACTGCATTTCAAAGACATGCCAGTAGCAAGCTGCTGTGGTAAGAACTCGATGGATACGAGGAGGCGAGTATCTTCTCACCATCGCTATTGACATGCCCATAAGTATATGCTACATTACTCTCATGTTCAGTTTCAATAGCACATACTAAAAATATAGCACGATCTATAAAATCCAGATGGCAGAAAGGGACGCTAAACAATGGCTACACCTCCCGAATCCGCAAGTGATGCCGTGCTGCCCGAAGAGGCACCGGTCGTCATGCCTGAGTTACCGATGCGGCTCCAGGTCAATACGGTCCAGCAATTCAAAGCGATGGGCGATCCGCTGCGATGGCGCATTCTCAATCTCATCCAGCATCAACCGTATACAGCTAAACAGATTGCCGAGCGGCTAAAAGCGTCGCCTGGGACCATCGGGCATCACCTGCAAGTGCTGGAGGCCAGCGGGCTGGCCCAGGTTGTTGCGCGACGTATGGTGCATGGCATTGTAGCCAAATACTATACACGCACCGCCCGCATTTTCATGCTTGATTTTCCATCCGAAGTCACAGGTAACACGCCAACGAGCCTCAAAATTATGACAGATGCCCGCACTGAAATGGCGGAGGCAATGGAGACCGAGGGAGAGGACGCCGTGCTTACCTCTGGCCTCCCTCATATGCGTCTCTCACCTGAACGGGCCAAAATCTATATGGAGCGTCTGCAAGCGCTGGTTGACGATTTTCTGCAGGAGACCCCCGCGCCCGACGGTCAGATGTATAGCCTATATACAGCTTTATTTAAAGCGCCATCCTATCTCCAAACCAATGATCAGAAAAAGCTATAAATCATAGTAGGAGCCATACATGCAAATCAATAGCCCACAAATGCAAGTGCCTTCGACGCTTAACAGCGATTTCTGGAAATATTGGACAGGGCAGACCATCTCTAATCTTGGCAGCTCGATTACGTTGTTTGCCCTCCCACTGTTAGTATACAAGCTCACCGGTTCCGCCCTTAATCTGGGCATTACGACTGCCGCCGAGTTCCTCCCATACCTACTTTTTGGCCTGCTGTTGGGAGCATGGACGGACCGGGTGGAGCGCAAACGGATGATGATCCTGACCGATCTCGCTCGCGCCCTGGTCATTGCCTTAATCCCCTTGATAGCAAAGTTTGGCGCCCTTACTGTATGGTGGATTTACGGGATTGGCTTTATCCACTCTACGTTGACCATTTGCTTTGAATCAGGGCAGTTTGCCGCTATTCCGGCTCTGGTCAATCAGGATGATCTGGTTACCGCGAACGGGCACATCCAGGCCAGCTATTCGGCAGCCAGCGTGATTGGGCCGCTCCTGGCGGGCGCCCTGGTGGCAGTTATGCCAATTTCAGGATTGATGACATTTGATGCTGGTTCATTTTTGATCTCGGCTCTGACGTTAGGATTGATCAAAAAAAGCTTCAATGCCAGTTCAAGCACAAACGGAGAGAAGAAAAGCATCGGGCACGATGTCATTGAAGGGCTGCGCTACGTGATCAAGCATCCCGTGCTGCGTAACATTTCATTGATGATGGCGCTGGTGAACTTTGTTGCCACGACAACCGGAGCTCAGCTTGTCCTCTTCGCCAAAGAACGGCTTCAGGCCAATGATACCCAGGTCAGTCTGCTCTTCTCGGCGGGCAGCATTGGCATCGTCGTTTTAGCCTTAGCGGCAGGTCCTTTGCGTAAGCATTTCCCCTTCAGTAAAGTTGCTCTGAGCGCACTCATGCTGGATGGCTTGCTGACAATAGTCCTGGCTTTTATGCATTGGTACTGGTTAGCACTGGTGTGCTGGGCGCTGATATCCGGCGTGGGAACCCTCTTCAACATCAATACCGCCAGCCTGCGACAGGCTATCGTCCCCAACCATATGCTGGGACGCATTATGAGCATCGCCAGAGTGCTGGCCTGGTCAGCATCTCCGTTAGGATCGCTGCTGGGAGGACTGGCTATTGAGCTAACGAAGAATGTGGTGCTGGTCTATGCGGTGATTGGTCTGTTGACGTTTTTGATTCCACTCATCTTCTCATTCACGGCCCTGGGCCACGCCGAGCAATACCTGCTTCAGAAGCAGGAAGAAAGAGCAAAAGCGATAACGCTCTCGTAAAAAAGATGGGACGGCTGAACGAACCGTCCCATCTTTTTTTACTTATTGCTGTATCCCGCGCATGCTCAGTTGCACGCGTTTGCGTTGCAGGTCCACCTCCAGCACGCGCACCTGTACCACCTGGCCGACGGCGACAATGCTCAGGGGATCTTTGACATAGCGGTCAGCCATCTCAGAGATGTGAACCAGGCCATCCTGTTTGACGCCGATATCGACGAAGGCCCCGAAGTCCACGACGTTACGCACCGTCCCCTGCAAAATCATGCCCTTCTGGAGATCTTCCATTTTTAATACGTCGTGGCGCAAAATAGGAGCTGGCAGCGCGTCTCGCGGGTCCAGGCCGGGCTTTTCCAGATTCTCCAGAATGTCATTCAGGGTGGGCAACCCAACGCCAACTTTTGCCGCGATCTCGGCCCAGGAAGCCTGCTCGCTATCGCTTTGCCCGTCGCGAGAGCGATTGCGCTTCGAGCGTCCCAGGCTGCTCTGCAATTTGATAAATTGCCGGAACTGTGCGACTCGCTCAGCCGGCTTCGCAGGCTTGCCCTCATCGTCCGGGATCATCTCCAGCAGAGCTTGAGCCGCCTTATAGCTTTCGGGATGGATGAAGGTATTGTCCAGCGGCTCGACCCCGTTCGCAATCTTGAGAAAGCCTGCCGCCTGCAAAAAAGTCGCCGGACCAAAGCCGGAGACCTTGCGCAGCTCCTCCCGCGACTTAAACGCGCCATGCTCCTCACGATACTTGACAATCGCATTGGCCACGCGCGTGTTGATCCCCGATACATGCTTCAGCAAGGCAGCAGAAGCAGCATTCACCTCGACGCCCGCGAAGTTGACGCAGGAAACCACCACACGATCCAGCATCGCCGCCAGCTCTTTCTGGTCCACATCGTGCTGGTACAGCCCCACACCGACCGCTTTGGGATCGATCTTGACCAGTTCCGCCAGAGGATCTTGCAGGCGGCGCGCAATCGAAATCGTGCCGCGCTGCGTTGCATCCAACGTGGGAAACTCTTCGCGCGCCGCTTCGGAAGCCGAATAAACAGACGCACCGGCCTCATTGACGATCACATAGCCAATCTGCATCGGCTGCTTCTCATCATGCTCAAGCTCGCGCAGCAAAGCGGCCACCAACTGCTCCGTTTCGCGCGAGGCGGTCCCGTTACCAATCGCAATCACGCTGATGTTGTATTGCGTCAGCAGCTTGCGCAGGGTCTGATTCGCTTTGTCGGGCTGGTGCAGATAGATAGTATCGGAAGTGATATACTTGCCATTTTCATCGACCACCGTCACTTTACAGCCGGTGCGATAGCCGGGGTCGATGCCGAGCACTTTCCTGTTGCGCAACGGCGGCTGCAAAAGGAGGTTGCGCAGGTTCGCCGCGAAAATGTTGATCGCGTGCTCCTCCGCCTGCTTCGTCAGTTCGACCCGCACTTCGCGCTCCATCGCGGGCGCGAGCAAGCGTTTGTAGCCATCCTCCATAGCATCGGAGAGCAGCGTTGCAAAGGGCGAGGTTGCTTTGACTGGGTAATGCTGCGTCAGCTCCGGCTGGGCCTGCTCATAGGGCAGATCGACGCTGAGACGAATCACCTCTTCTCGCTCCGCCCGATTGAGGGCCAGGATGCGATGAGGCACCAGCCGCGTCACACTCTCATTAAATTCGTAGTAGAGCCGGTACGTGCCGTCCGGGTCCTTCTCAGCAATTTTTTCGGGATCGGCCAGCCTGGCGCTGACCACTGAATTTTTGAAAAATGACGAGCGCACGCTGCCACGCACATTAGCGTCCTCGGCAATGATCTCAGCCACGATATCACAGGCCCCGGAGTACGCTTCCAGGCTGGTATCAACCCCTTTTTCCGCATCAAGAAAGGGACGGGCATACTCCTCAAGGATCGCTTCTTTATCACCCGACAATTCGAGCTGCTGCACAATGATGTCTGCCAGCGGCGCCAGCCCTTTCTCGCGAGCTACGCTGGCGCGCGTCTTGCGTTTGGGGCGATAGGGCAGATAGAGATCCTCGACTTCTTGCAAGGTGGTCGCAGCCTCAATTGCGCCTGCCAGTTCCGGCGTGAGCTTGCCCTGCGTGTCGATCAGCCGGCGCACATCGTTCTTACGCTCATGCAATGCACGTACCGCCGCCATTCTATCGGCAATTGCTTGAATCTGCACCTCGTCCAGGGTGCCGGTTACCTCTTTGCGGTAACGTGCAATAAATGGGATGGTATTGCCCTCGTCAAGCAAAGCAATCGTACGAGCAATCTGATCGCTGCTAATGCTCAGCTCGGGAGCAAGCACGCGAGCAATCGCTGCCACCGATAATGTTTCCTCAACAGGAGTGGTCGTAGGAGGAGTTGCCTGATTAGATTGTTGAGTAGTCAACTATGTCGTCCACCTTTTTTGCTGTGATAGAAGATATTGCAGGTTGATAGTACCACAGGGGTCAAGGTTTGACCGCCACCTGTTTCTTCTGCATGTTTGCTTTATATTGCGACGAGCCGAACATGCCTCCAATCCAGCCAAGAATGAAGGCAAGCAAGAGCCCTCCCAGGATCAGGATGAGCAGACCTGACCAGGGAGACTGGCCTTGAGTGGTCGCGGGAGGCTGCTTGAGGATATCTGGCAAAAAAGAGCGCCAGATTCTGCCAAGCTCGGTTGCAGGTCTCCTTTGGGCCTGCATAAACTGGGCGACGCGAATCGTAATGGTGATAAAGAGCACAATCCAGAACATGACTGTGCTGATAATGCCGGCCCAGTATCCTGCCCAGGCGCCGCGCAGCGATCCGCCGCCCCTGCGGGTGGCAGTAAAGCCTGCAAGCATGTAAAACAGGAAGCCCATCACAATAGCCAGAAAGAAATATTCCTGCTTTGGCATAAGTGCTACCATCAGTCCCGATAGTACCCCCTGGACCAGTCCCCAGAGGCAGCCCTGCCCAAAGGGCGTTGGCAAAGGTCGCGCCGCCGTGAAAGCCGATTGCGGCACCATTACGTATCCCTGTGGGACGGGGTAGACGGGCGAAGGCGGGCTGTAGCCTCCTCTGGGAGATTGTGGAACTGCCGGATAGCTGTGAGCCGGCGGGGGCGGCGGAGCGGAGCGTTGAGAGGGAGGTGAGGCAGAGCGCGTTGTCTGAACATGTCCATTGCCTCCCACAGGCGCAACGGCGATGGTGGGATCGGCAAAAGCCGTAAACGCTGGATTGCGCAGCGCCTGCGCAAATTCACTCATACTCTGAAAACGCTGGTCCGCGTTTACTGCCAGCCCCTTGAGCAACACACGTTCCATCTTTGGTGAAATAGCAGGAACGATCTGGCGCGGAGGAAGCAAATCGTCATGGCTCGCGCGCGAGATAGCCGCGGGTGGCAGCCGGTTTGTCAACAGCAAATACATAGTTGCGGCCATCGCATAGATATCCGACTGTGGGCTCGTCTTCCCCAAATACTGCTCTATAGGGCTAAACCCTTCCGAAACCGCCTTTACTATCGTCTGCGTGCTGCTGACAGGATCATACAGCTTGGTGAGGCCAAAATCGACCAGCACCGAGGTATATTGGGGGGTCAGGATAATATTGCCAGGCTTGATATCGCGATGCAACACCGGAGGGTTGCGACTATGCAGTTCTTGCAGCACATCGATAATTGGCAGGAGCCAGGAGAGCACCTCCTGCTCGCTACAGGGACTTTTTGCCTGCCGGTACGGTTCTTGCTCCCCCACAATGCCTCCGGGGACGCGCGAGCGCAACAACTCCAGGAGATTCTGCCCCTCGATTAACTGCATAATGAGATAAAAACGCCCATTTGCCTCCAGAGCGTCATAAATCTCAGGCAAGTGCTTACTTCTGATCGTGAACAGTACGCTGGCCTCCATCAGCGCCTGGCGGCGTGCGGCTGGCGTCACGTCGTACGTTTCTTTAATAGCGCAGGGGCGGCCCCCCTCGCTAGTATCGACCCCCCGATAAACAGCTCCAAAGCCTCCACGGTTGATAAGATTACCAACAATGTAATGATTGCCAATCGTGGTTCCTGGAGCCAGCGCTGATGGTAAGCTCATAGCCGAGAGAGTTCCTTCTTTTTCTATTCCATAATTCCCTGGAAAAATATTGTATCTTATTATACAGCTACTATCGCTAATGGTACAGATAGATACATCGCCATACACAACATATCTACGTCGCGATGTGTCAGCGGGTTATAGCCCTCTAATAACAAAACGACAACAACAAAATTTTATAAAAAGCGATTCGGTATAATGACAAAAACTGTTGCTTGCAATAGCCCATACGTATGATACAATAACCAAGACCGAACTGATCTTACGTACACGTTGCAGAAGAAGAGAGCAAGCACTTGGAACGAAATGTGATGTTTAATGCAGAACGCGACCGTGATAAGGTGGTCGAGACAGAACGCGAAACCATGCAGGATACAGATCTGGGTAGCCTGGCGCAGAGCGACAGTCTACGACTCTATCTCAGGGAGATTTCACGTATCCCTCTGCTCTCTGCAGCGAGCGAGTCTCGCCTTGCCGCACGCGCAGAGCAGGGCGATAGGGATGCACGCAACCATCTGATTGAAGCCAATTTGCGACTCGTCGTCAGTATTGCCAAAAAATACGTCGGCCAGGGCCTCTCTCTGGAGGACCTCATCGGGGAGGGGAATATTGGCCTGATTCGAGCAGTCACCAAATTCGACTACAGAAAGGGCTTCCGCTTCTCAACCTACGCTACCTGGTGGATCAAGCAAGCCATCACGCGCGCTATCCTGGAAGGGACTCGCGTTGTACGCCTGCCCGTCTACATTATGGAAGAGGTGATGCGCGTCAAACGGACTACCCGCCAGCTCTACCAGGAATTGGGTCGCGAACCCACCCCTGAGAGCATTGGCGAGCGGCTGGGGATGACCGCAGATCGCGTCAGTGAGCTATTAATCTGGGCCGAGAAGGTTTTCTCGCTTGACGCTCCTCTTTCCGAAGAGGAAGAGAACACTCTTGGCGATATCATTGAGGATATGCACGAGCGAGGGCCAACCGAAATCACGGATCAGCAGCTTTTGCGTGAAGAAATTCGTAAAGTTTTAGGGCAACTTACCCTGCGCGAGCGCCAGGTGATCGAATTGCGCTTCGGCTTGCTTGACGATCACGATCACACGTTGGAAGAAGTAGGGAAGAAGCTCAAAGTCACACGCGAACGTGTACGGCAGATCGAAGAGCGCGCGATCCGCAAGCTGCGTCACCCTCAGGCGAGTCGCATTCTCAAAGATTATCTCGATTGATACGACCTAATTGAGCTACACACATCACTTGCCATCAACGTTGATGGCGAGTGATTCTTTGTGTCCGCGGGAATTTTGCACGGCAGAGATGTAATTTTTTAATAAGCATGCGAGCGCAAAAGCGGACCTTCTGGCTACTTCGCGAGACAAGTGCTTTTGTAAGTTGTACACTATATAGGTATAGTTCCCACGTTTAATACTCAAAGAGATACTTGTACACCATCTCAACCACAATAACTACACCGAGATTGAGGGCGAACGCGATATGAATGAGCTGGCAGGGCAAAATCTGGGCGGGTATCAATTAGATGAAGAGATTGGACGAGGCTCGATGGGGGTGGTATATCGAGGGAAGCAAATAGCATTGGGGCGCGAAGTTGCTATCAAGGTACTCCCACAAATGCTGGCGCGCGACTCTTCCTATGTGGCCCGCTTTATTCGCGAAGCACAAATTATTGCCGGACTGAACCATCCCAATATTGTGCAAATTTACGACGCGGGGCAACAAAACAAGCTGCTTTACTTTGTGATGGAATATGTCCAGGGGCCAACGCTGGCAAACCTGCTGCACCTTGATGGGACCATTCCACAATACCTGGCAGCCGAATACGCCACGCAAATTGCCGATGCGCTCGATGCCGCCTATCGAGAGCGTCACGTCATCCACCGCGACATTAAGCCGGAAAACCTGATGTTGAACCGCTGGGGCAAGATCAAAGTGATGGATTTTGGCCTGGCACGCGCCACCGGACATCAGAGGATCACGGTAGCTAAAACGCTGGTTGGCAGCATTTATTATGCCTCACCGGAGCAAGTCTGGGGCCAGACGCTGGATAACCGCAGCGATATTTATGCTCTGGGCGTCGTCCTCTACGAGATGGTTACAGGCAAGCGGCCCTTCACAGGACGTTCGATGCCTGAATTAACCCAGGCTATCGTCCGTGGCAGACTACAACCACCCAGAGCCATCAATCCGGCTATCGTGCCTCAACTGGAAGAGATTATCCTCACCGCGCTATCACGAGACTGCGAGCAGCGATATGAGAGTGCAGGGCTGATGGCACAGCTTTTGCGCACACTGCACCTGCAACCCTCTTCCACCACGCCAGCACAGAATGGGCGAGATCGCAGAGTTGCGCAACTCCCTAAACGGCCACAAGCGCAACGCCCATCTTTCCAGGACATCGATCTGGAACAGACACAACCCCCGCCACGCCAGGATATCGATCTGGAGCAGACGCAACCGCCAACAAACGAGCCCGATATCCAGCCATCAGCGGCGCGCACATACCCTTCCCAGATGATCCTTTCGCAGGAGGCGCGAATGGGCCAGGCTCAGATCGCCAATAGTCCAATAAATTCACCAAAGCCAACGCCAGATTTTAAGGAGAAACCGGCAAGAAGAGAGAAAGAGATTCAGGTAGAGGCGCCTTATCCTCACCCGCCAGCTAAGCGTGGGCTCTGGAGCCAGCTACAAAAATTGCTCAAAAAGTCGCCCCATTAGGATTGCCGCTGCATTACAAGTACCTTTGGCGTTCTGCTCTCAACAAGCAGTAACGCCGCTTTTCCTTGTTCATCTCTCAGTACTACGCTCATACACCAACCTTCCCGATGAAGGAAAAAGGTACAGCCACCTCTGTTTCGCCTGTTTGCTTATTTGGCATAGGATGATATAACAAAGATAGATTATCATTCAGTCGTAGAAATATTCATGGCTATAGATGATACATTCTGATAGAATAAGACATCAGGAACAATCGATCCTACGCTAGCAAACAAAGGAAATCTCTCTTGCGCCATACTCAACGAGAACGTATCTGCGTGGCTCTGACCCTCTTACTTGGCCCCGAAACCGATCAAGACTTGCGGATACGCGCCACCCGCCGCTTAGCCAGGCAAGGGCTTTCGCTCCTGCCACAGGTGTTAACTACCCTGAGTAGCTACCCCGAGATTATCACGCCGCCCTGGCCCGCGTGGCCCCCTCAGTACAAATATTGTAGCCATCTGCTGCTCTATTTTTGCCGGAAGGGACATCTACGCCCCGATGAACTGCTGCGACACCCATCGCTCCACCAACCACCCGGTCCGGTTCTCTGGATCAGCGTGATAGAGGCCGCCGAACTTTTGAGCCACGATGACTACGAGGCGCTTTTCCGGCAAGGGCTGACCACGCGTTGGACGACGGTCCGCTATGCCGCCGCTATGGCTCTGGCAACGCGAGCCAACCGCGCCGCTCTACAAACGGAGTCCATTGCCATGCTACACGCTCACCAGCATGAAAACGAAGCGTTCCCGGTACGCCTCGCCGCCTCGTACGCGTTACTCAACAGTGGAGAAGAGGCGGGACTATGGATGCTCCTCCAGTTGATGGACCCACCTGTCCCGCGAGAGGTCCGCCAGGCCGCTGCGTTCGTCGTAGCAACCGCACTACCGGTAGACCTTACCACCTCTCAACGCGAGGTGCTTGCGTTACATTTTCTCGCTTTGCTTCAGAGCGCAGAGCCAGAGCTCATCAACTATGCCGCGCAAGCGATTGGCAAGATTGCGCTCCCTTCTCTTTTGCCACCTCTGAGCGCAATGCTGAACGAGGCACAGCCGCACAGCAGCATTGCGGCTCTCCTGGCTCTGGAAGAGCTGGCTCACCATACCGCTCTACGCCATCAAATGCTGCAACAGGCGCTCCCGGCACGCATCCTACCCTTGCTTAAAGCTGATATACGCGAACTGAGGCGTCAGGCCAGTTACACGCTGGCGGCATGTGGAGGGGAATACGTGATGGCCGTATTTGGCAGTATTATGCTCAACGAGGAACACCCGGCATATATCGAAGTTATTGAGGGACTGCGGCTACTTCATGGCGTTCTGCGCTCCCCCATACGTATCATCGTCATACGCTGGCTTTTGCTGGCGCTCTCACAAGGGCGGGAAGAGGTACGCGTCACAGCCCTGGACTCGCTGGGCCATCTGCTATGGCAGGCACGCAAACGAGGGATGCAACAGGCATGGCATGATATCGGTCGCAGTATTATTCTCGACGGCTCAGTGTTACAATTGTTGCTCGATGAGAGCGCCTGGGTACGCCAGTGCGCGCTTGAACTGCTGGCGATGCTCGGCAGCCAGGCAACTGGCCTGACCGCGGTGCAGGCGCAACTTCCGCAGCTGCTGGCTAACGATAGCGATAGCGGAGTGCGGGCATGTGTTGCTTATGTTTGCGGACAAATAGAGGCGCGCTGGGCTATCCCCGACCTGATCCTGGCCTTGCTCGATCCCGATGAATATGTAGCCCTGACCGCTCTCCATACGCTTGCACACATAGCCACTGCTGAAGACGCCATCGTGGCCTATGTGCTGACAGAACTGGCATACGATACACTGGCAAGCGATTATGACGCGCCGCCTTTAGCCAGAGAAGCGCGGGCTTTACTGAGAAAATGGCAAAAATCAGTCACAAGAGAGACCACCAGAAAGTTGCATAGTTCCCTTTAAGCCCTTATAATGGGAACGAAGAAGCGATTTTATCAATCCAGAGATGGGTATCATCATGGTTGCGTCCCAACTAAGCATAGGAATTGCTTTTATAGCCGGTCTGGCGTCTTTTCTCTCGCCCTGTGTGTTGCCGCTGGTACCAATTTACCTGGCGCAACTGGTAGGGCCGAGCGTTTATCAATCGCCCGCTGACCACAAAACGCCTTCCAGGCGTCTTTTTACTTTTCTCCACGCGGCAACGTTTGTTTTTGGCTTTAGCCTGGCCTTTATCGCTCTGGGAGCGACTGCCAGCACACTGGGAAGTTTCTTGCGCGAACATCTGGTAGTGCTGCGACAGGCGGGCGGGGTGTTGCTGGTGCTAATTGGCTTGCACCTGACGGGAATTTTCAAGCTGCCATTTCTGTATACATACAAGCGTTTCGATTTTCACCCGGCGCGGCCTGGTTACCCGGCATCGCTGCTGATCGGAATTATTTTTGGCATCGCGTGGACCCCCTGCATCGGCCCTATTCTTGGCTCAATCCTGGTCATGGCCGCCAGCGCCGCGACCCTGCGCACGGGCGTGCTGCTCTTGCTGGCATACTCGCTGGGGCTAGGCGTACCGTTCCTGTTGCTCGGGCTGGGGATAGATCAATTCAGCCGCATTTTGCAATGGCTCAAGCCTCACCTGGGCAAAATCGAGATTGGGACAGGGGTGCTGATGGTTGTCCTGGGGGTAATAGTTTTCTTCAATCTCTTAGTCTATTTCAACCAATTTTTTAATCTGGGGGTCGGCGTGTAGGGACGGGGCTCGCCCCTACAGTGAGGAAACATATCAATGCAACAGCAAACAAGTTCCACGAAAATATTGACGATGCCGCTCTGGCTCGTTGCCACAAGGGCATTGCTCTACTTGGGCTTGCTTGCTGCACTCGTGTTTCTTCCAGGGGCGTCTCTGCTTGATCGTTTGCGCTGGCTTGATAGCGGGATCTGCGCCCAGATCCCTGCGCACTCCTTCTATCCGGGAGGGGAACGCTTACCGCTGTGCGCGCGCAACACCGGCATTTACCTCGGGTTCATAGTAACGCTGATCATGCTGTATGCAACCGGGCGCAGCCGCGCGCAACAACTGCCGCCGTGGCCGATGGTGATTGTTCTCGCTATCGGCGTTGCCGCGCTGGCCGTTGACGGTTTCAACTCGTTTCTGCTCGATCTGGGTCTGCCGCATCTGTACCAGCCACACAACCTGCTTCGCCTGGGTACCGGGCTGATTACTGGACTGGCAATGGGAATCTTCACGCTCCCGATATTGAACCGCCAGCTCTGGCACCAATATAACGAGCAGCGCAACCTTGCCTCGTGGAAAGCGCTCTTGCCTTTTCTCCCGGCCCTGCTTATTTGCTTTTTTGCCACCGCTTCACAGAGCATCTACGTGCTTTACCCACTGGCCCTGCTCAGCACCGCAGGCTTGCTCACAGCAGTAAGTAGCATCAACCTGATTTTTATTATTGCGATAAGTAAACGCGACGAAACCTTTGCACGCCACCGGGAATTGCTGCCATTCTTCAGCCTGGCAGTCATCCTTGCCATTGGAGAACTGCTGGCCCTGGCTCAATTAAAACTGGCCCTATTACATACACTTGGCGCTTAAATTACTTCTTCACGCTTTTCCAGATCTGCCTGAATCTCCAGTAACAAGTTCGGGATCGATCTCGACTCGCTCTCCCCGAGGCGTGCGGGCAATACGCATCACGGCTTCGCGCAAATGGGCGGGCGCACGCTCAATCGCGCAGCGTTCGTGCAGCAACCGCTTCAGCTTCATATCAAAATGAAAGCGGTGCCCACAATCCGCACAGTCGGCAAGATGCTGCTGCACAATAGCAACTTCTTCTACGCTCAGTTCCCGATCTATATAGAGATGCAGACGAGCCGTTGCTTCAAAACAGTTTATACAGTCCATAGAAACCTTCTCCTACGTGAGCTCGCCACTATTTCCTGTTGATTCTAACATATTCTAGAGGGATTTTCATTCCCAATCTCTAGTGATATGGTTCCAAAAGGCATGGACGTCTCTCAACCCCACAGCTTCCGTTTGCTTGATCAGCCACGTTACATATGAGTCACACAGCAATCTGATTTACCAGGGCTTTTGCGTTTTCCTGTTGCTCCCGTTATGCTCGCGGGGCTTTGCCCTGCTCGCAAGGGAAGAGGGATGGCGGCGAGCGTAGTAGACACGAGGGACATGGCGGGAAGACGCAAAAGCTCTGCTGATTTACCCCTGGAAGCTGGACAGATCGACAAAATAATCGATAAAATGTACGAAGGTATCGAAAAGCAGTTAGAGCGAAAAACCTTTCCGATTTTTAAGAAAGGAGCAGGGCACCGGTTCTGCCCTCCAATAATCAGAACCTTTGCTCTTTGCAGCGTATGCGATTTCTCTTCTGTCCTCTTGCAAGTCACGGATTTGTCTATCCTGCCATTGGTATTGCTCAAGTGTTGCAAAGGCAAGGCCACGAGGTTGCGCTGGTCACGGGTCCTGCGTTCCGTGAAACAATTGCTCAGGCAGGACTTGAACGCATTCCCTATGGGAAGCAAGATGACCAGAGTTTTCAATTGCCACAGTGGGCACATCTCATCTCGGTAGCTATACAGATTAAACATATCAAATACGCGCTCGACCGTTTTGCTCCTAATGTACTGGTAGGTCACCCCCTTACACTTGGAACGCTGATCGCCGGGGAGCTGTTCTCGCTGCCGGTAGCAATTATCGGTTTTGCTGCATACCTCTGGCCTTTCGCCAGTGATTTTACGGAAGCACCTCGCTCAGAAAGCGCCCGACGTCGTATCTGGCGTCAACAAGAAACGATGAAGCACTACAACCACCTTCGCCAACAATTGAAACTACCGACAATTGACGCTCCTTTCGCAAAGACACCATGGTTAGGTGATCTTTTTCTCTTACAGAGTGTTCCTGAACTGCAAAATCATGTAGAGGAACTTCCTGACAAGGTCCATCTCGTCGGTTCCTGCCTCTGGGAACCTCCTCAATGTGATCCAGAATTAGAAGCATGGGTGGCTGAAGCTCTTGCCTCTCGTGAGCCAATCCTCTATGTCCAGCATGGTTCTGCCTTCAAGTATCCCAGTTTCCTACCTGCTCTGCTAGACGCACTCAAGGACTGGCCAATCAGAGTTGCCGTCTCGGTTGGTCGGATGAGAAGCAAGGCGCCGGATGCTCCAGGAAATTTTTTTATATGCGACCACGTTCCACAGGGGGTTGTGCTGAAACATGCACAGGCTGTCGTGGCAAGTGGAACGACAACGGCGGTACTCGGAGCGATTACCCATGGGCTTCCGAGTCTCTTAATACCTACGGGCGGTGAGCAATTCGATCTCTCCGAACGTTGCGAACAGGCAGGAGTAGCCCTTTGTTTACCACCTGATGAGGTTACATCGGACAATTTGAAGGAAGCGCTACAAAAAGTACTCACGGATTCTCAGATAGCTCTGGCATCCAAATCCCTTCAAAGCGCCTTTCAGAGGTATGGAGGGCCTGGGAGAGCTGCTGAAATATTAAGCAATATGAGTTCTGGATAAGCCTGGTTCGCTCCGATGAGCTATATGGTTCTCTCCGCTCGCGGCCCGGCTGGATGTGAGAAGGGGGGATCTGGGCAGGGAATAAAAGATGTGCAGGGCTATTTACTTCTCTGAAGAAGAGGGGGTCAAGGGGCACAGCCCCTTGCGGGGCGCGGGGTGTCCCCACTCATTCTTCTCCTCCCTCGCCCCCGAAGGGGGCAAAAAAGAAGAATTAAATAGCCCTGGAAAGATGTGCGACTGCAATTTCCATATTTTTTAAAACGTGCTACAATACTGAGATGAGAACACCTTGAATCAGGCGGGGACTTTGCAACGAGGAGTATTTAATGTCGGAACAGCCACATTTTGAGAATAGATCCGTATCACCATCGATATCCGAAGAACTAGAATCGCAGCATTCAGAGTCCGAAAACACATCTACGCCAACTACGTCTGGCGCTCCGCCCGAAGATTTTGAAGCAGGTGTGCTGGCCCAACTCGATAGCCTCTACCGCACAGCCTTACGCATGACGAATAATCCGCAGGAGGCCGAGGATCTCGTGCAGGAGACGATGCTCAAAGCTTTTCGCTTTGCCCATACCTACCAGCCTGGCACGAATTTGCGCGCCTGGCTTTTCCGTATCCTGAATACATCAGCGATCAATCGCTACCGCAAACAGGCGTCCCACCCCAGCACGGTCTCACTGCCGGAGGGGGAGGAGTTTTACCTCTATAATCAAATTAGGGACCTCAGTGGACAGGAGCTTTCGCAGGGAGCTGAAGAGGAGGTGCTGGCCCAATACCTGGATGAGGATGTCTATAAAGCACTGAGCGATCTCCCCCCCAACTTTCGCATGGCAGTCATCCTCGCCGATATTGAGGGACTCTCCTACAAGGAGATCGCTGATGCGCTACAAATTCCCATTGGCACAGTCATGAGTCGTATTTCGCGCGCGCGACGGCAACTTCAAAAATCGCTCTGGCAGTATGCAAAGGACAGAGGCTACGTTAAGGAAGCTTCATAGCCTGAACCTGCAACGGTGAAATGTTTTCCTGCTTTTGACGACCATCTTACGTACGAAATAGCACGACACGACTTTGCTGTAACGCGAACCTGTATATCAAAATATCGCTATTTATCTATACAGGTCTTGCCACTTGACGAACCGCTTCGATTCCTGCCCGAGTAAGGCGTACATTCACGCAACGCCGATCCATCATATCCACGGTACGCGTTACAAGGCTTTTGCGCTCAAGGCGAGCGATAGCTTTTGTCGCTGCTGCCGAGCTCACCCCCAGAGCAGAGGCAACTTCACCGACAGACCAGTGCTCACGGCGAGCGAGGAAGGCGAGGACTTCCAACTGACGTGGAGTGATGCTGGTAGACGTACGGCGCAATGTTGTCATACCTAATCTCCTGCTAGATGCTGTTCTCGTTCTTGCATATACCCACGATATGCATTCAGTAACATGACGTATCCCCTAAGAAAGTCGGGTATGGCAGCAAATTTTTTTCTCCACGATTGACGAAAGTCACCATTGCTTGTAGAATCGAAGCAAGGACTACGAGGGAGGCATAATTTACCGCCGATGGCCGATAACCTGAGTTCATTCGACATTGAAGAGGAAGAGCTGCTTTCTTTGCCCAGCCACGATCCGCTGGGCATACTCAGCAGTACGCGAGCGGTGGTCGAGCAGGGAGAGGACGTCTGGATTAACAGGAACCAGCTCGATCATCTTTGTGATGTATGGATACAGGAGGAAAAGGCCGGGCTCGCCCCTCCCCCATCGGCATGGTATGAGCAATACCATTTTTATGACGGCACCGAGCGCAGCGTGAACTGGGTCCTGCTGCTCGATGCCCTTAATTTTTGCTTCTGGGCCGAAAAAAACCAGCCACGATGGACGATTGAGTATAAAGGCGAGGTCCTTAACGGCTACTGGGCCGAGGCGGCGGCGCTGACGCGCGCGATTGAAGAAGGGCTGCCCCTATGGGATGCTCACTACCTTAGTACTATCTCCAGCGAGACGATGGCGCACATTTTTCGCGGCTCGCAGACCATCCCACTGTTGCAAAAGCGGGTGGCAAACGCGCAGGAAGTGGGACGCGTCCTCCTGGAACGCTACGATGGGCAATTCACTCATGCAATTAAAAAGGCCGAAGGAAGCGCCGTAAAGCTTGTCCTGTTGTTAGCACAGGACTTTCCTTCGTTTTATGATGTCACATCCTATCGTAACCGAACCGTGCGTTTCTTTAAACGCGCCCAGATTTGCGTTGCCGACCTGCATAGCGCCTTCCAGGGGAAGCAATGGGGAGCATTTAGCGATATGGATCAGCTTACTGCCTTTGCCGATTACAAGCTCCCGCAGGTCCTGCGTCATTATAATGTGCTGGAATACCGGACGACGCTGGCTGAGCGTATTGACAACCAGGAGATACTAATAGCAGGAAGTGAGGAAGAAGTAGCAATACGAGCGGCGACGATCTGGGCCTGTGAACTATTGCGGCGCGCCATGCTGCAACGGGGTCGCACTATGACGGCATCCGAGGTCGATCTGCGGCTTTGGCTGACAGGCCAGAATGCAGGAGAGATGCGCCCGTATCACCGTACGCGTACCATCTATTATTAGTGTTCTATCACAATTCATAATCTCTTTATGCTGGTAAAAACTCTATGCAACTACAATCATTACTGGCGGCGCTAGAGCAATCGCCAATACGCATCTGGCACAATGACAGCTTGAATATCGCTAGCGACATTGTCAACCTGGCATATGACTCGCGTAAAGTTGAGGCCGGGGGAGTATTCATCGCGGTACCTGGGGTCCACACCGATGGACGCCTTTTTCTCCATGATGCAGCGCGTCGAGGCGCTATTACAGCCATCGGCGAACCGCTCCAGGATGCCCAGGATATACCGCTGCCCTATGTTGAAGTGCCAGATGTCCGTACCGCCCTCGCCAATCTCTCATGCGCTTTTTATGGCTATCCCGCCCGCCAGCTCTGCACTATCGGCGTCACCGGCACCGATGGCAAAACAACGACCAGCAATCTCATTAGCAAATTGCTCGACGCCGCCGGATGGCGCAACGGCCTGATGACGACGGCAAACTTTAAGATCAGTGGGCAGGAATGGGAAAATGCCACGCGCCAGAGCACGCTTGAGGCACTGGAGATACAACAATTTCTGCGGCAACTGGTCGATGAGCAGGTCACCCACGCCGTCATCGAGTCCACCTCCCACGGGCTGGAGCTGCGGCGCGTGCATGGCTGCCTTTTCGACGTGGGCGTTGTCACGAACATTACCCACGAACACCTGGACTTTCATAAAACCATCGATGCCTATCGACGAGCGAAGGCGCGCCTCTTCGAGATGCTCGATCCAGAGCGCGATAAAGGCGTCGGCAGCCATCCTGTGGCTATCCTCAATCGCGATGATGTGAGCTACGAAGTGCTCAAACCCTATTGCCGCGTTCCCATCCTCGACTATGGCATCGACACGCCAGCCGCCGTTCGCGCGACAGAGCTAGAGCTGAACGCGTCCGGCACCCGTTTTCGCGTCATACTTCCAGATACCGCCTGCCTGATCGAAACGCGACTGGTAGGCCGTTTCAACGTGAGCAATTGCCTGGCCGCTATCGCCACAGCATACAGCCAGGGAGTGCCAATAGCGGCCATTGTGCAGGGGCTTGCCACGGTTACAGGCGTCACGGGGCGCATGGAGCATATTGACGCCGGGCAGCCGTTCGCGGTGATTGTCGATTATGCCCATACGCCCGATAGCCTGGAGAAAGTGCTGGCGACGCTACGTCCGGTAACGCCAGGAAAATTGCTGATCGTCTTTGGTTCAGCGGGTGAGCGCGATATTCAGAAACGCCCGGCAATGGGGCGTGTTGCCGCTCAGATGGCTGATTTCTTTGTGATTACCGATGAAGATCCGCGAGAGGAGGACCGCGAAGGGATCTTGCGCGATATTGCTGCTGGCGCTGAAGCTGTTGGCAAACGCCAGGGGCAAGATTTTCTCTGTATTGCGGACCGCACCCAGGCGATTGCGGCGGCCTTCGCTCACGCGCAAAACGGCGACACCGTGCTACTCGCGGGGAAAGGGCACGAGCAAAGCATTATTATTGGGCGAGAAAAGCTACCCTGGGATGATCGCAGAGTGGCACGGGAGTTATTGCAAAATTATGGATAGCAAAAGACATATAGGTAAAGTGGGTACCCCTCTCCTATCAGGAGAACATATACGTTACTGTCTATGCTACTATCGCGTTTGAACGAGTGAGCGTTAAGGCCATCAACTCATCCTGGGAGTGTATATGAATGCAATCTGGTTATTATTAGCTTTTTTTCTGATCTGTGCTGCAATAAGTTTCATTTTGAGTGGTGTCGCTAAAGCGCTGTTTCCCAAATTTCGTAGCGGTGAGCATAAACCAGGCACGCATCGCCCTGACCTTCCCGCGGGCGGACGCGAGATTAAGACGATAGAGTTGCCCCTGGTCGGGGGTCCAGCTATGGCTTTAGCCATTATCGGCACGGGTATTGGAGCAGGATACGTTCTTCACCTCAATTACGATCAGTGGACGCTGCTTTTGATTGGCCTGGGCACGACCTTTGGCTATACGCTGGTGGGCTTTATTGACGACTGGAATAAGGTTTTTAGCAATGAAGGGCTATCAGAGCGTGCCAAATTCAGCGGAGTCTTTCTGGTCTCAATCACGGCAGCCGTTCTCTACTTCTTTCTTCTCCCCAATAGCGGACAGGAGGCGTATAGCCCCTGGAAGGACCTGCCATTCCTGACGACCCTGTTCAACACGCCTGCATGCGTCAATGCCAAACATCCCGATGCGCTCACCTGCCAGCTCTTCTTGAATGCTGGCCCCGTCGCCCACTATGGCTGGTTGATTTTCCTGATGCTCATGACCGGCATTATCGGGAGCATGACATCACTTTCTGTCGATTTTAGCGATGGGCTGGATGGTCTGGCTGGCGGCCTGGTTTTTAGCACGGCGCTGGCGCTCGGCATTATCATTATGGGTATTATCGACCCGCAACATTCAGGAGGAATCGTGCTGGAGGTGCTGGCCCTCCTTTGCGCCGCCAGTGTGCTTGGCTTCCTGCCGTGGAACTGGCCCTCTTCCTGGGCGGCTCGACGCGGGAAAGCACGGCGCAGAGCAAAGATTTATATGGGGGATAGCGGCTCGCTGGGCCTGGGGGGATTGCTGGCGATGGTGGCGATTTTCTCACGCAACGAGCTGCTGTTACTCATGGTTGGGGGCGCCTTCGTCCTGGAAGGGCTTTCGGCACTGATATCGGCCCGTTTGATGACGCGCTTCTTCCGCAAACACTTACAGTTATTGCGTTTCGCTAATAGCAAAGAGTTCGTTCCCCATACCGAGTTTCCACTGCCATTCCTGGCGACGCCCCTGCACCATCATTTTGACCTGTTAGGATGGGACCGTCGCCGCCTGGTCTATGGCGCCTGGGCGCTGGGTGCCTGCTTCGCAGCGTTAGGCGTGCTGATCACTCTCGCTCCATTCACCTGGGAACGCTACTTAGGGCGTATTCTCGTCCTGATCCTGGCAGGCATCATCTGGTCCAGTGGCTCCTGGTCTAAAAACTATTTCGTCGGGGAGCATCCACCCGAGCGCACGCGTCGCCGCAGGTTGGCGCTGTACTACGGCTATCCCTATAAATTGATGGGTTTGCAGCTCTACCACCTGGTTGAGATCATCGAGGCCAGCGAAGATGTGATTGAGACGCCTGCCGAAAATATCGCATTGTGGCAGCGCATGAACATCTTTGATGCACGCTCTATGTTAGGTCTCTACTGTTATCGCGCCGGCTACTATCCTGCCGCGCTGGCGCAATGGACGCGCATACCGGAGCGTAACCGCGTTTTGCGCCCGGAGATCGCGCGCCTGCTGGCGGAGGTCGATAATCGACTGGCCCTGGAGAAGCACGAAACCCAGCCCATTCGCAAAGACCAGATTTTACGGCAGCAGCCGATCCTTTCGGGAAACCTGCCGCCCGCCGATCTTCCTAACCCGCACGAACCCGTGCGCCGCGAAGAGACTCAGGATAGAGAGATCGAGGCGTGGTCTTCTCGCAAGTCTTCCGCCTTTGTTCTCGATGGAAAGGGAGGAGAAGAACAAGAGACCACAACGCTGCATAGCGAGTCTTTCGCCAGCTCCACTCACGAGCATAACGTCCCCTCATCGTCTGGACGAGTGCAATCACTGGTCTCACTCGGCTCGCTCCAGGCTTCCACCACACGCCCGAACTGGTGGTCCCGCCTCTTACACTTTTCTTCTGATGAGTAATATGCCTTCAAATAGAGCAAACTGGCATTTTGAAGAGGGCTTAAATGCCCTCTTTCCTCTTTAGCTGAGATATGCTATAGTCTTTTAACATGAGCTTAACACTCGAGTTCAGGTTGGATTGCATACGCAGGATGTGAATAAAACAACAGTTTTTTGATAGCTTTTGTGTTAAATTTCTATTAAGAAATAGACCGGCCACGCTTACTAACACAAGGAGAGCGGTTCCCATGCGCTTCTGCTTCATCATTGAGGAAGAATACCGGCATGATCCTATGCCAATGGTCGTTGCCTATCAGCTACAGCAATGGGGGCACACCGTCGATGTGCTGGAGCCCGGCTATTCTGCTACCTGCTTAACTGATATGCTCCAGCAAGGCTACGATGCCTATGTCCTCAAGACGGTGGCAGATGGGCCAGGGCTTAGCATCCTGGAAGCGGCAGAGGCGATGGGTATTCCGACGATCAATAATCCGCGCGCTATCCGCCTCGTGCGCGATAAAGCGGTCGCAGTGGCATTCGCGCACGCGCATGGTATGCCTATTCCCCCAACGTACTTCGTGGCCCACCCCAGACTACTCAAACAGATTCCACCAGAGAACTATCCCCTGGTCGTTAAACCCAGCAATGGCAGCTCTTGCCGGGGCATCTATCGCATCAATACGCCCGCCGATCTTACCGCTCTGGAAATAGCAGAAGCAAACGATAGCTTTTTTCTGGCGCAGCGTTATGCCGAAAATGCAGGCTTTGACATTAAAGTCTATGTCACCGGCAGGGAGGTCTATGCTGCTATTGCTAAAAAATCGCCGCTCCACGGCAATGTACAGGAAGAGTTTATCCCGCTAACGCGCGAATTACGCAAATTAGCTCTGGATACCGGCAAAATCTTTGGCCTCGATATCTATGGTATTGATGTTGTCGAGACGCCGCAGGGCCTGGCGATCCTGGATATCAACGATTTCCCCAGCTTCGGCGGCGTGCCCCGGGCGGTCATACGCATTGCGGAATATATCCTGCACGCCGCCAAAAAAGCTGAGCGCAAGCGTGTCGCTCGCTTCAGACGTGCCGAGAGCCGCCGGCAGGCAAAAGCCGAGCAAGTTGCGCAAGTTGCCTCTAGCACGTCTGATGGCTCACTGCTACAACTGGTTCATTCTCAGCATTAAAGGTAGGAAGGGGATTCTTTATGCATATATGTCTTATTATGGACAATCCAGAAACTCCACATCATCCGGTTATCGCAGTCGCATTACAAAAATTGAGCCATAAGCACACTACTCGTTTGCTCGATGTACGTACGCTGACAGGCATACAGGCCATTGCGCAGGAGAAGAGCCAGCCTCTGGCCGATCTTTACCTGCTAAAATCGCACGCACTACAGGCGCTGGAGGTGGCCCATTATCTGGAAGAGCAGGGAGCGCTCGTCGTCAATAGCTGGGCGGCGTCGGTTGCTTGCCAGGATCGCGTTCTGATGACGCAATACCTGGAAGAAGCCCTCCTCCCCTGGCCGCGCACGCAAGATTTTTCCAGCCTGCGTGATCTGCTCAGGCAGCAAGACGCGCTCTCCGCCCTGTCGTTTCCAATGATCATTAAAAGCCGCTACAGCCACCGCGGCGATCTGGTGGGCAAAATACATGCTATTGAAGACCTCCATGCGCTATCACCTCAATGGGACGAAGAGCCGGTTATCCTTCAGGAGTTTTCGCAGAGCGATGGCTGGGATATCAAACTCTGGGTGATTGATCAGGCAATATTCGCCGCACGCCGCCGCACGCCGCTCGAACCAGGCGCATCTAAAGAAGATTTCCCATTGGCAACAGATGAACTGCCAGCGGATTGGAGGCGCATTACGCTGGAGATTGGCAAAGCGTTTCATCTGCGGCTTTACGGGGTTGATCTGCTGATGACCGCCTCTGGCCCGGTCATCGTCGATGTTAACTCATTCCCGGGCTTTCGCGGCGTGCAGGGCGCCGACGACGCCCTGGTAAGCCTGGTAGAAAGCTTAGGCAAAGAAGGGAAAATAATAGCATGAGCGATATCTCTCTTTCCAGGCAGCCAGCTCTAGCTCTTACCGATCTTCCGGCGACGCTTACTCAGATTTTTGAACGAGCGCACCGCCCTCTGCTGCCACAGGCTCAGGGGCCGTTGGGGCTATTCGTGCGTTACCTGCGGCGCAAAGCGGAGCGCGGGCTTGCCGTCATCTATACGGTTGATGAAAAGCATTCAGCTCGTAAAGGGCGTATCAATAACCCTGATCATACGGTGAGCCTGACGATTGATGAGCAAGCGATGGATGGAGTGCATATTCGCTTTAGCGCGGCTCAAGCTGAACAAGCCCCGCTGACAATATTGCCTTCCGGCGTCCTGCACCTGACGGATTTAGGGCTCGCGGTACAACATTTTCCTGCCGATAACGGTTTGCCTGCGTTGCCTGCATGTTGCGATACCAGCCCTCAGAGTCCCCTCTTCGCAGCCCTACAGCTTGCCGCCGCTCAACAAACTGGTGATATGGCCCTTCGTCTCGTAAAAGCAAGCGCAGAGCCGGTACGTTACAAGCCGGGCAATCGCTGCGTGATCCGCTACCATCTACAACTGGAGCAAGCTGGGGATGAAGCTGGAAGCAAACAAAAAACATTGACCATTTTTGGGAAGGTGTACAATAATTCTGAACAGGCTCACGACATTCAAGGGTTACAACACCGGCTCTACGAAGAACAAAAGCAGGCAGGGGCGATTCCCTTCTTGCCAGAACCACTTGGCATAATGGATGCTCTCGGGTTGACATTTAACGAGGCTGTGCAGGTAAGCGATGCTGAGAGCCGACCAGATGATCAGGATGACCGATGGAATAGATTGCGCACGGGCACGCAGGCATTGCAGCCACAGGTAACGCTGGGTCGCGGGGGAACAGCTATACAGATTATCCCGCCAGATGAGGAGCTGCGTCTTGCAGCCCAGGCGCTTGCTCGCCTCCATACGAGTAGCGTTCATCCTGTTGTGAAAGGGCCGCGTACAGGCGCGAAAGAGGCCAGGCGCGCCCGGGAACGTGCGCAACTGCTGATAGAACATAATCAGGCGCAGGCCGCACAAATACAGGCAAGCGTGCAGCAGTTGGCGTCGCGGCTGGAACGCGTACAGCCTGATCTCTACCGCCCCGCGCATGGCGGTTTTAAAGCTAGCCAGCTCCTTTTTCATAGCCATCGCGTCTATGTCGTGGATTTTGATGGGTTCTGCCTGGCAGATCCCGCTCTGGATGCTGGCTACTTTCTCGCCTACCTGCGCCCCAGCGCCCTCTGGTATCAACGCCCAGGGATGCGCCAGTGGTTCGAGGAAGCGGCCAGCATTTTTCGCAATAGCTATCAACAGGAGATGGTGGAGCGAGGAGTTGCGCCTGAAGTCGTGGCAGGTATTCTGGAGCGCACTCCGCTCTACGAGGCGGCCCTCATCTTCAAAATCGCGACTCGTCGCGTCAACCGCCTCAACAGTCCGCGACCGAGGGAATTGTCGGCGATGCTCAACGAAATTACACAATGCCTGGAGGATAAGTGATGAGAGGAAGGGGACGATGCTTTCACGCTTCTTATACCGTAACCTTAAAGGATATCGTATCCTGGTTGTGATTGCGATCTTGCTGACCATTATGCAGGTGGGCTCAGACATTTTTGCCGCTATGCCCCTGAAATTTATTCCCAGCAAGATCAACAACCCTGGCTCAGATCCCACCTGCATATTTCCATTTCTCGATGGAATGCTGAGCTATTTTGACACTCCCACATTCGATCTCACACTACAGCCTCCTCCTGGGCAAACTCAACCCAAGCAGCCTCCCACCTCACCCTGCCCGGTCTCAACAACCACGCAGAAGTTTTTGTTCTTCAACTTGCCCGCTCCTCCCAAGACAACCCACCATAGCGTGATCGGGGTGATTATCTTCTCGACCTTGATGCTTGTCATCTTTAGCGTGTTAAGCGCAGTCCTGACATATTTTGCCCGCTACATTGCCGCCTATATCGCGCAAAACCTGTCTGCGCGCCTGCGCAACCAGCTCTTTGACCATCTGCAACGCCTCTCGCTCGACTGGCACGGTAAGCATAAAAAGGGTGATCTTGTTCAGCGCGTGACCGGCAATATCACCGACATCGAGAAGCTCATGATAGACGGGCTGGTTGACCTGCTCTCCAGCATTCTTACGCTGGTGGGCGTCGCTATCATTATGTACACCATCAGCCCCGCCTACACGCTGCTCTCGATTGCCATCACCCCCGCACTTTTTATGATCGTTCTGACCTACACAAAAAGCATTAAAGCTGCCGCCAAAACGGCAGCCAAAGCGACGGGGCAGGTTGCGGATGTTGCGACGGAGGACATCAACGCGTTAACCGTTATTAAGGTTTTTACCCGCGAAGAACGCGAAGGCGCGCGTTTCGGCAAGTATGTTGACAAGAATCGTGCGGCAGGCTTGCGCGCTGGCGGACTCCAGGCCCAGTTCACGCCACTTGTCGCTATCCTCGTCGCTCTGGGCACCGCGGTGATTGTTGGCGTAGGAGGATATGTGGCAGCGGGCAATATTTTCCACTTTTTCGGCGGCATCGCTATTGATGCGACAAGCGGAGTTGATATTGGAACGCTGATTTTATTCCTGACGTATCTGAAGATGTTCTATCAACCCATGCGCGATCTTTCGAAATTGACGAATCTTGCCAGCAGCGCCTCATCAGGGGCCGAACGCATTCAAGAAGTATTCGACCAGGCTCCTGAAGTTATCGACCAGGCAATCCCCTACAATGGTCCGCAGAAACTGCGCGGGGATATCCAGTTTGAGCAGGTGCATTTTGGCTATACGAAAGATCATCTGGTGCTGCAAGATATCAATCTGCATATACCTGCCGGGCGGAAGGTGGCGCTGGTTGGGCTTTCTGGAGGTGGAAAGACTACGCTGGTCAAGCTCATTCCCCGCTTCTATGAAATTCAGCAGGGGACGGTAAAGATCGATGGCATTGATAATCGCCTCTACCCGCTCAGGGTCTTGCGTCAGAATATCAGTATGGTGCTACAAGATTCAGTGTTGTTCGAGGGGACGATCCGCGAGAATATCGAGATCGGGCGGCCTGGAGCAAGTATGGAAGAGATTATCGAGGCCGCGAAGAAAGCCAATGTTCATGACACCATCTTGAACCAGTTGGGCGGCTACAATCGCACAGTGCGCGAGCAGGGCAAGGATATCTCCGGCGGGCAACGCCAGCGCCTGGCTATTGCCCGCGCTATCCTGCGCGACGCCCCCATTCTTATTCTCGATGAGCCAACCGCCGCGCTCGATGTCGAGTCAGAGGCGGAGGTCATGCATGCACTGGATAAACTGGTGCTGGGGCGTACCGTATTGATCATTTCTCATCGCCTCAGTACACTGGGCAATGTTGACGAAATTATTGTGCTCAAGGATGGTCGAATCGCCGAGCAGGGAAGCTTTAAGGAGTTGAAACTTCGAGGGGGCGTTTTCGCAGGTTTACTGGAGGAGCAAAATCGCTACAACATAGAGCGTATCGACGAGAAATCGATTATCCGCTCGGCCTTTGCAAAAAACACGGGCACGTCCAGCCCTTCTCTGGTCTCTCCCCTCGTAGTCACACCAACCGGTACCAGCCGAGATCAGAGCCTGCACTTATCTCGGCCCCCCCGCATCCTGATAGAACTGGAAGGGAAACTAATCGGCGAGCAAGTATTGAATAAGCCAGTTATAACTGTTGGACGTCTGGCAAGTAACGATGTCCAGATACTTCACCGACGTGTCTCCCGCCTGCATGCAAAAATACGCTTAGAGAATGGCAGATGGCTCATTGAAGATGCCGATAGCATGAACGGCCTCGTCTATCAAGGCAATCGCGTTGAACGTCTCGTTTTCTCCAACGGCGATAAGGTCTACATTGCTCCAAACGCTGTTCTGCATTACAAAACGCTCTAAAAATGATCCTCCCAGATCTATGGATTATAGCGTTCGACGCGCATTATGGGCCTGCCTCCTACATCCGTTAAAGCAATAAAAATATTGTGAGTTGTATCATCAACGGCAATAGTATGAGAGGAGGAGCTACTGATGATAAAATCTCCTACTTTGTGCAATATGCCATTTGCGGCCTCTCTCTCGTCAAATATGCTTATTGAGGTTGAGCTGGCAACATAGAGCAGGTGGTAGCCATGATCAATAGCCAGAATATCCGGCTTCACGCCCACTTCTTGCAGGTTTGTTACATCTCCTATCACTTTCATAGCACGCATATCGATCATTACCAGATTCTGCGAATCAACGCAGGCAGCAAATGCAACCTGCTGTTGAGAGTCAAGGATCAGCCCATGAGCATTGTTACACGCGGCAGGCAAGATGGTGTGAGGGCCAACCCTACCTGTCGATGGCTCAATGGCTACAAGCTCACTATTTTTATCGGTCACTGCAATGACGAAAATACGATGTGAAACGGGATCATAGCGTGTATGACCCACATCCGTCCCTAAATGGACCGTCTGGATAATCTTATTTGTTTGCGCATCAATCACATCTTCTACACCCTCTGGCGGAGTTTTGTCCCCTGGCTCAGCCACGAATACTTCCTGAAGGGCAGGATCATACTCCAGGCCATCGGGAGTCTGAGTGGCTTTAATCTGAGCAACCACGCGACATGCATCCTGGCCGGATACAGCACGAGTTTTACAGGTACTTTCATCAATCACATAGATCTTGCTCTCATCGGCATCAGCCGCATAGACCCGGTGCAAAGCGGAAGCCACGGTTATTCCATGCACAAATGGGATAGCAAGGCTCCCTACGTACTGGTTAGTTCTGGTATTAAATACTACGACCGTGGTTTTGAACTGCGTGTTTGCCGGAAGCAATTCCTGCAAGATAGCCAGCTTGGCAGCACTCGGACCAGGATGAGCGATGAAAAGCAATCCAGTCTGGGGATCGAGCGCCTGAAAATCAAAGCGATCTGAGCGAATGGCCTGAGGTAGACGCTGGCCTGCGGGAGGAATCACAATGGTTGGCAGTGCGACATCCTGCACCAGTTGTAGATGACGAGGCGCTCCAGGCGTCACAAATTGTATCGCTATCCCCACTATGAGCAAACCCACGCCGCCAAAACTTATTGTCCTTACTAGCCATAAGCAAATCCTGCTCATCGAGAAGGCTCGCAACCCTTCCAAAGCCTTAGACTGTTCAACCATCCCACTTTTTCCTTTGCGCTCACAAAATTAATCTGCTCTCCTATCAATATTTTCCCCCTCTATGCAACAGGGAGGCATCAAAGCATACACTTTTACATCCTGAAAATCGCGGAAAAGCCAGTGTTATGGATCAATATAAATATTTCTGGCAGATCGCCGTTTTCTATGGCATAATAAATGCCAAGAAAACGCTTGAGATAACAGAGGCAGGAACAGAGTATTTATGGCAACACCACCCGTCACCCACCGATCAGAACTCTCTGTACCCCGACGTAAAGGGGTACAGACGTTTAAGGCGCTACGCCACCGCAACTATCGTCTCCTCTGGATCAGTTTGATTGTCTCTGCGGTTGGCACATGGACGCAAATTGTGGCACAGAGCTTATTGGTGTTAAAGATTACCCATAACTCTGCGCTCGCACTCGGCGTCGTTTCCCTGGCGCAGGCGCTCTCCTTCTTTCTGTTCGCGCTCATTGGTGGCAGCGTGGCTGATCGCGCCGACAAACGCCGCTTTTTATTGTTCACGCAGACGCTGCAAATGCTGCTGGCTTTCCTGCTGGGCATACTGACCATTACAGGGGGGATCCAGGTCTGGATGATTGTGGTACTGGCATTTTGCTCCGGGTCTATTCTGAGCTTCGACCAGCCTACGCGCTCTTCGCTGGTGCCCGTTCTCGTCCCGAGAGAAGATTTGATGAATGCGATCTCATTGCAGTCAATCGTCTTCAATGGCTCGGCCTTTATCGGCCCCGCACTGGGTGGCATCATGATCGGCGTATTTGAATATCTTGGCAAAAACTTGCATATCGCCAGCCCTTTGATCGGGTACGCGGGGAATTTCCTGTTGAACGGGATCAGCTTTTTAGGCGTGCTGTTTGTGCTCTATCTGATGCGCATCCCACAAGAAGCCGCAGCGCAGAGTATGGAGAAACGCGGGCCGATGCTCGCTTCTATCCTGGCATCATTAAAGGCCGTGAGACAAGATCCGGCTTTGCCCTGGGTACTTTCCGGTTACGGGGCTTTGCTCTTCTTCGGACCTTCAACCTCGCTCATTCTCCCTGTTTTCGCGGTGCAAACACTGCACCTGCAACCTTTTCAGCTTGGATTACTTTTTTCCGCCTCCGGCCTGGGCATTATTCTTGGAGCCCTGATCGTGGCCTCACTAGGCGATTTTAAGCACAAGGGAAGTCTGCTGCTGATCTCGTTTCTGCTATGGACGGCCTCCTTGCTGGCCTTCGCGCTCAGCCAGGATCTCTGGTTTTCGATTGTCGCCCTGCTCGTTTTAGGCATTGCTCAAAACGGCGTCGGGGCAACCACGATTACGCTGATGCAGATACGCGTGCCGCCGCAGATGCGAGGACGCGTGATGAGCCTGAATACGCTCTTTATCATGGGCCTGCGCCCCCTCGGCGATTTTCCAGCAGGGGCGTTAATCGGCCTGATCGGTGGCCCCCTGACGGTAATCATCAGCGCCATTCTGGTCGGCGGCTACTCGCTCTATCTCTTAATAACGCGGCCCATTATCCGGTCGCTATAGCATGCAGGGGAGCAGTATTTCACCGCTCCCTTGAAGCAAGCTCAGTCCTGATTACCAACAAAGGCAACCAGCCGACAAAATGCGGCCTCGCCGCCATTGAATTTCCAGGGAAAGCAGCCGATCCAGACGCGCTGGTCCAGCACTTCATCGATCATCCCGCCAGCATTCTCAACATGGAAAACGCCGTGCGGGAACATGTCGTAGTGCATGAGCTGCAAATCCTCCTCGGGCCAGATTTCTTCAAGCGGCTTTCCCAGTTTCTGAGCGCATTTAGCCGCCAAGTCCGGGCGCACTTTACGAATGACGGTATTCATCGGATGATCCATCGAGCCTGCATCGATGGCAAACCAGGAGATTTTGCGCTCCAGCACCCAGCTCACGAACTCGCGCGTTGGTCCGGGATGCTTGATAAAGTAGCGCGTCTCGTCGGGCTGCGACTCGCCATACCAGTTGCTTGGGTAATATTTATGGTAGCCGGTATGGACCACGACGATATCGCCGGGCTGGATGCGCTGGCCGACCTTACGCTCCCACGCTTCAAAGTGTGCGGAGGTGTAAATATCGTAATCGCCAACGCCCAACGCCTCCAGATCCACCACCACGCCCGGCCCCACGAGCTTGTCCAGCGGTATGCTGCCAATATCCTGACCGTTGGTAATAAAGTGCAGGGGCGCATCCAGGTGCGTCCCAACGTGGAGCGTGGACGCGATATGCTGCCCGCCCACTTTATCAAAGGCAACGCGCTTGATCCACTTGATGGTTGGTCCCTCATAGGTGGCAAACCCCGGCGTGTGCATATCCCAATTCTGGGAAAGATCTATTACGCGCATATTGCTCAGGTCAATTGATTGCATATTGCTCCCTTTCCTTCACTACATTGATGTAGGTAGTCTGTAGGTAGTCTTTTATGTAGCATCAATGCTATTGTATATTATGAGCAAGTTTTGCGGATCACAGAATATGGCAACATTTTGACTGTACATCAGCCCTCAAGGGTGATAAAATGCAGCTTTCGGTGTTGTTGCATAATATGTAGCTCCCCGATTCCATCGTGGGAGGCAGAGAGGAGACGACCACTTGATTTTCCCGGCACCACTCGTTGCAATAGCCACAGCACTCCGTAGCGGTCAACTTGACCTGCTTGATTATATCGATGAGACATGCAACCGTATTGAGACGAGCGATTCCCTGGTGCATGCGCTCCTCCCCGAACCGGAGCGGCGGGCGCGGCTGAAAAAAGATGCAGCGGCCCTGCAAGCGCGCTTTTCCAGAGCTGCTGATCGTCCCTCGCTTTACGGCGTTCTCATCGGGGTAAAAGATACCTTTCGCGTCGATGGTTTTCCCACTCAAGCAGGCTCACAGTTGTCCCCCGAGTTATTTACCGGCCCCGAGGCACCCTGCATCAGCATGTTACGAGCAGCCGGGGCGCTTATCCTCGGCAAAACGGTCACGACCGAGTTCGCCTATTTTGAGCCCGGTCCCACCCACAACCCGCACAATCTCGCCCATACTCCGGGTGGGTCGAGTAGCGGCTCGGTTGCCGCTGTGGCGGCTGGCTATTGCCCTCTGGCGCTGGGCACTCAGGTTATCGGCTCGACTATCCGCCCTGCCGCCTATTGCGGCATTGTGGGCTTCAAACCGAGCTATGGCCGCATTTCTACCGAGGGACTGATTAAATGCGCCGCTTCGGTTGAACACGTTGGCTATTTCGCGCAGGATGTGCCGGGCATTGCCTTCGCCGCCCCACTGCTGTGCAGCGAGTGGCACGAGGTCAAGGTTGAGACGTTGCCCATACTTGGCGTGCCGGAGGGACCTTACCTCGCCCAGGCATCTGAGGAAGCTATCGCCGCATTTGAGGAGCAGCTTGCCTTGCTGCAAAAAGCTGGATACACGGTGCGGCGCGTAAAAACCTTGAGCAATATCGAGGAGATCAACCGCAGCCACACGCGCATGGTCTTCGCCGAAATGGCACAGGTGCATCACACATGGTTCGCGCAATACGAATCGCTCTACCGGCCTCGTACGGCGGCGGCGTTACGCGAAGGGCAGACGGTAACAAAGGAAGAACATGCAGCCGCGCGTGCAGGGCGAGCAATGCTACGCGACGAGTTAGAATTAGGTATGAGACAAAATAGTATTAACCTCTGGGTCTGCCCCGCTACCACGGGTCCAGCTCCCGAGGGGTTGGAATCTACCGGAAGTCCGCTGATGAACCTTCCCTGGACGTACACGGGCTTACCGGCAATTACCGTTCCTGCCGGACGAGCCGCTAACGGGCTGCCCCAGGGTTTCCAGTGCGTTGGCGCGATGATGAGCGACGAGTATCTGTTGGCGTGCGCCGCTTCAATCGCAAAAATACTGGCACATTAGAAAGCAGTCGCATGAAACCACCGCGTTTTCAGTATGGCGCACCTTCAACGTTGCAAGAGGCGCTGGAGTTGTTGGGACGCCACGGCCCGGATGCTAAAGTGCTCGCGGGCGGTCAGAGCCTGATGCCGCTCTTAAATATGCGCCTGGCAACTCCGGCTTACCTGATAGATATCAATCGCGTCGCAGCACTCGACTATATCACGGCCCGAGAGGACTACCTGGCGCTTGGCGCGCTCGCACGCCAGCGCCAGGTCGAGCGGTCAACGGTAGTGCAGCAGCGCCACCCGCTCGTCATCGAGACGATACGGCATATCGGCCATACGCAGATCCGCAATCGCGGCACGATTGCCGGCAGTATCGCTCACGCCGATCCCGCCGCGGAGCTGCCCACGCTGCTCACCTGCCTGAATGGCGAGGTAGTAGCAACCAGCACGAGAGGGCAGCGCGTCATCAAAGCGGGAGATTTTTTTCAAGGCTACCTCACAACAGCCCTGGAGCCCGATGAGCTAGTGACAGAGGTGCGTTTCCCCTGGCTGCCTTCGCACGCTGGCCGGGCCTTTACGGAGTTCGCTCGTCGTTCCGGCGACTACGCCCTCGCGGGAATGGTTGCAGTGCTGGCTCCCGCGCCCGATGGTCGTTGCCTATCCGCCCAGATAAGCTATCTCGGCATCTCCAGCACGCCCGTACGAGCATCCACCGTCGAGAAGCTCCTCTCCGGCACGTCGCTTGATGATAAGGCGCTCAATGAGTCTGCTTCTGCCGCGGCCCAACTCGTCGATGATGAGGTCAGCGACATCCATGCCACTGCCGATTACCGCCGCGCTCTGACAATGGAGCTCACGAAACGCGCTCTGCAAGCCGCCTGGCGGAGCTGTACCCGTACGGAAAAAGGGGCGTAACCTATGGAAAAGCCTGTATCTATACCAGAACTATTTGAAACATCCACTATCACGGTCACAATCAACGGTCGCCAGTATGAACGACAGGTACCTGTACGCTTACTGCTTTCGGACTTTCTACGTCACGAGCTGCACCTGACCGGCACCCACGTTGGGTGCGAGCACGGCGTCTGCGGATGCTGCACTATTCTGCTCGATGGCGAGGCGGTGCGCTCGTGCCTGCTGCTTGCGGTACAGGTCGATGGCAGGACGCTCACCACTATCGAAGGGCTGGCCGGTCCTCAAGAACCGCTGCACCCGATCCAGCAGGCATTTCGTGAGCAACATGGTCTGCAATGTGGCTTCTGCACTCCTGGCATTATTTTGTCGGTCCATGCGATGCTGCGCGATAAGCCAGAGCCAACGGAAGAAGAGATTCGCCACGAACTCTCCGGCAATCTCTGTCGCTGCACTGGCTACCAGAATATTGTGGAGGCGGTCAAATGTGCGGCTAAATACCTGAGCGAGCAAAAGCGGGAGGGGCAATAGCTATGGCAACACGCTGGTTTGGCGCATCGGTTCAGCGCAACGAAGATCCACGCCTGCTACGCGGGCAGGGCACCTATGTCGATGACATTGATCTGCCGGAGATGCTCCACGCGGCGGTATTGCGCAGTCCCTACGCCCGCGCAAAGATTGTACGTATTGACGCCAGCGCCGCGCGTAACCTGCCGGGAGTCCATCTGGTGCTGACGGCTGAAGACCTGGGTGACGTGCTGGAGCCTTCGCCGCTCCTGATTCCCCATCAAGCCCTGACGCATCCGCGTACGCAGCTTCCCCTTGCGCTTAAAGACGTACGCTACGTTGGAGAAGCCGTCGCCTTCGTGGTGGCGGAGAGCCGCTATATCGCCGAAGACGCTCTGGAACTGATTGATGTCGAGTATGAGCCCCTTCCCGTTGCCCACAGTCTGGAAGCAGCCTCTGCATCAGAGGCTGCGCTGGTTCATGACGATGTCCCTGGCAACGTTGCGGCTCAGCTTGTCCAAACAGTGGGAGAACCTGATGAGGTAATCGCCAACGCGCCCCATGTTGTACGCGAGACGTTGAGGATGGAGCGAGGCGCGGCCATGCCTATGGAGTGCCGGGGCATCGTCGCCCGCTGGGATCGCTACGAAGAGATGCTCACCTGCTGGATCTCAACCCAGGGACCAATCGCTATCCGCAACGGGCTGGCCGCGATCTTTCACCTTCCAGAGCATAAGGTCCGGGTGATCGCGCCCGACATTGGCGGCGGCTTCGGCCCCAAGATTATGCTTTTCTATCCTGAAGAAATCCTGGTGCCATTTGCCGCCATCCGCTCAGGCCGACCCGTCAAGTGGATCGAGGATCGACGCGAGAACTTTATTGCCACCAACCAGGAGCGCGGCCAGATTCACGAGGTCACATACGCTTTTGACGACGCAGGCATGTTGCTGGCAGTGCGTGACGTCTTCCTCCACGACACGGGCGCTTATACTCCCTATGGGATCATCGTCCCCATCATCACCGCCTGCTCCTTGCCAGGGCCATACCGGATCAAACATTACGCCAGCGCATGCACCGTGCTCTATACCAATAAGGTGCCCGTCAGCCCCTATCGCGGCGCGGGTCGGCCTCACGCGGTCTTTGTGATGGAACGCATCATGGATGGCATTGCGCGCGAGTTGCAGCTTGATCGCCTGGAAGTGCGCTCCCGCAACTTTATCCGGCCCGATGAGTTTCCCTGGGATGTCGGGCTGGTCTATCAGGATGGCGGGCCGACGAGATACGACAGCGGCAACTACCAGGCAGCCCTTGATAAACTCAAGGCATTGTTAGATTACGACAATTTCTCTGCCAGACAGGCCGAAGCCAGGAAGCAAGGGCGTTACCTGGGGATCGGCGTCGGCTATTATGTCGAGGGCACATCGATTGGACCATACGAGGGAGCGCATATTCGCGTTGAGGCGGATGGTCGCGTCTTTGCTGCAACTGGAGTGACAACGCAGGGGCAGGCGCATCAGACGGTGTTTGCCCAGATTATAGCCGATCAGCTTGGCATTACGCCACAAGAGGTCATGGTCACAACGGGCGATACTCAGGCGTTCCACTGGGGCGTTGGTACTTTTGCCAGCCGGGCCGCGACCGTGGCAGGCTCGGCCATGCATCTCGCGGCAGTTAAGGTGCGTGAAAAGATTATCGCGCTTGCCGCCGAACTGTTTGAAGCCGCGCCGCAGGACATTGAGCTTGCCAATGGCAACGTCTTCGTTAAGGACGCGCCTCACCGCGCCTTAACACTGGGACAGATGGCGATCAAAGCCAATCCTCTGCGCTACACCCATGGCGAAAATGCGCGCAAGCTGGCGGCGATGGATCTCGCGGCAGCACGTCCCGGTCCCGCTTTACCTCAAGAGCGCGGCGGCCCCGGGCTGGAAGCTGACGGCTTTTACAGCCCGCCGCACGCCAGCTTCGCCAGCGGCGTTCACGGCGCGATCATCGAAGTGGACTCACATACCGGGCAGGTCACATTTCTAAAATACGCAGCCGTCCATGACTGCGGACGACTGATCAATCCGATGGTGGTTGAGGGACAGATTCGCGGAGGCGTGGCGCAGGGCATCGGCGGCTCCTTCTTTGAACGGCTGGTGTATGACGAGGAGGGCCAGCCACTGAGCGCCACCTTTATGGATTATCTTATTCCGACCGCAGCCGAGATCCCTGCTATCGCGATTGACCACATAGAGACGCCTTCGCCGCTCAATCCGCTAGGAGTCAAAGGGGCGGGCGAGGCGGGCGTTATCCCGGTGCCAGCCCTCTTCGCCTCCGCCATTGACGATGCGCTTGCGCCATTTCATCTGCGCGTCTGCGAAATGCCCTTGCATCCTTGCCTTCTGTATGAGCTTTTACAGAAAAGTGGTTAATTCATAGCTGCGGCTGCCAGACCTGCACAGTGCCATCGGTGCTGGCTGAGGCGATGTACTTATCGTCAGGCGACCATGCTAGCATAAAGACATCACCGGTATGGCCTTTGTATGACAGCGCCATTTTTCCGCTTGCAGCGTCCCAGACATAGACATTTTGACCATCGCCCGAAGCGATACGCTTGCCATCGTGCGACCAGGCCAGCGCGTAGACCTGACCGCTGGCAGCCGGTATGCTCAGCAACGTCTGTCCCGTGGCGGCGTTCCAGACTTTCGCCGCGTTGTTATCGGTCACGGGACCACTCGCGCCAGCCGAGCCGGTTCCCGAGGCAATTTTTGTGCCATCAGGTGACCAGGCAACCTGCCACACCGGAGCGTTATGATCTTTGTACGTCAGCAGCAGATGTCCATCTTTCGCATTCCAGACCTGCACCGTCCCATCATGGCTGGCGGAGGCAATTTTTGTGCCATCGGGCGACCAGGCGACATGGGCAACCGCGTCTGAATGCCCCTTATAAGTTAGCGTCGATTTGCCAGTGGTCACATCCCAGACCATCACCGTATCATCCTGACTACCTGAAGCGATGAACTGTCCATTGGGCGACCACGCCAGCCCCTCAATAAAAGCGCCCTGGCCCTGATACGTAGCCAATTGATGCCCGTTGGCCGCATCCAGCACAAAAAGCGAGCTGCTACTCCCACCCCCAACAAGCTTTTTCCCATCGGGCGACCAGGCAAGAGCAAAAGCATAGCGGTCGATAGAGGTATTCCAGATGGTCTTGCCATCGCTGGCCGTCCAGACCTGTACAGTGCCATCATTGCCACATGAGGCAATGCGCGTGCCATCCGGGGACCATTGGGCGCTAATAACGGGACCCGAATGCCCTTTATAGGTTGTGAGCACTTTGGAGACCGCCGGGACGTTCGGCGTAGGGATGGGCGATGGCGTAGGTTTCGGTGTGGGCGTGCTACCAGTGCTCGCAGAGCCAGAGGAAGAGCACGCGGCAAGCAGAACGAGCAAGATACAAAATATTACATAGATGCCGTAACGAAGCTGCCGGGAGAGAGGAGTAGAGAACCAGTCTGCCATCATGTAACCTCTTTATTAGTAAGTAAGCAACTATAAGTATGGTAACGAGGGCAGAGTAGCAGACGACAGATGGGTTGTCATTCGCCAAAAGACGAATTCTCTCAAAAAATCGGCGATTTTAGGGTAGCAAATTGAGTTCGCGCCCTCGCGCTACTGCGTGGGTGCGGCTGGAGACATTGAGTCGGTCGTAGATATGCTCAAGGTGTTTTTTGACAGTGCTTGTCGTCACCACGAGACGAGCGGCAATCTCGTTGTTACTAAGGCCAGCGGCAACCAGATGGAGCACTTCCAATTCGCGGTCGCTTAGAGATATAGTAGGAGGGGGTGACGAGCGCCGGTGGATTTGCAAAGCATTGGCAGGCCGTTGGTTCGGCACCGCGTCCTCAAGCAGGCGCTGTAGCATGTTGGTACGCGTGTGAAAAAGCGGCGCGTTCGTCTGCTGCGCGATAGTTTGCAGTTCAGCGAGTATCGCTTCCATCTCGGAGAACTTCTTTTGCTGATAGGCGAAGGCCCCCTGATCCATTAATAGATCGACAATGGCATATATGTCACTGAAGAGCCGCGCAAGGGCAAGCGCGCTCTCGCTATATTCATGAGAACGGGGAAAGTCTCCCTGCACGCGTGCCAGTTCCGCCTGGACAACCATCATAAAAAGTTGCCTTTCGGGAGAAAGAGCCACTCCAGGTTCAGGACGAGATAAGTAGCGCAAGCAGGTTTGATAGTCGGTGTATGCCTGCTGTAAATTATACGCGAGGCGAGCATGAAACCCCCTGATGAAAATCACCACAGCGGCGCTATCGAGATCATCCACCTGATCAGCTTGCAGAACCATCTCAGAGAAATATTGTGCTGTGCAGTAATCGCCTAAAATATCAGCAATATGCACAAAACTATAGAATATCTCCCAGAGATATTCTGATACAACCTGGCCCCGAGCCATATCCAGGCTCTCCCACCAGATCCGTCGCCCCTCTCTCCTCTGACCATGCGAGAAGAGCAGATTGCCGCGGCGGTTGAGCAAACACGCCTGTCGCCGCCTGTCTCGGAGTTGACAGGCGGCCTCAATGCCCCAGAGCAGGATGCGATCAGCGTCGGCAGCGTTATCGAGGCGTCCGACCAGGTAGGATAGCCCTTCAGCCAGCCGCAGCACATCGGTATGGCGGTCCTGCTGCCGCGCTTGCACCAGGGCCGCGCATAGAAACTCTCGCTCGCGTTCCAGGCGCGGTACATCGCCCCGGTACTGCTCCACATACACCAGGGCATAGGACGGCAGATCGCAACAGACCCCGCGCATAAGCTCGGGCTCAAGCATTTCCATCCGCTCCAGGGCGTGGAATACAAGCGTCGGCTGGCGCAGGTAGCGCGCGCCACAGGTCAGCGGATCAGCCATGCCAATCTTTGAGGTACTGGTCGAAGCTAATAGAAGAGCCGTGACCACCAATTTCTACAAAATCGTCATCATCAAGCAGTTCTTCATCAGGACTGCCTTCGACTACCACCCGCAGATGGTGTCCAGCATGGTCGGCAAACATTTTCCAGATGGTCCGGTTTAACTCTGGACGCTGGGAATTGGGCGGATCTTCCTCGTTACCGATTTTAAAGTAATCGACAGTATCATCTTCACGGAAAATGGCTTTGCCCAGCCAGAGTTTTACTTTACAATCTATGCATGCAAAATTTGCGTAAAGACTCATATCCTGTTCTCCTCTTCAGCCCGGCGATGCACATGTGACCATTGCTATATTATATACATCACAGCAACAAGCTTCAGCTCCTATGGAAGCACCGGCCCGCTGAAAAGTACGTTCCCGGATGGATCAACAATGGTGATATTTACATGTTGCAACTTACTCACCTCATCCGCTGTTAACCGCTTCACCTGATCTCCCCCGCGCATTCTAGCGATCCTTGACAAAGCATCCTCCGCGGTGGTTCCAGCAGGAAGCTGAATCAGTATCTCTTTCGTAGCACCAGCCTGCACCTGGTCCAGCCCTGCGTGGAGCACATAGTCATTAAAAGAGCCTTGCGATTTTCCCACAATACACTTAACTTCACGGCTCAAGACAACTTTGCCGCTACTATCGCGGAAAAGAATATCCGCTCCCTGAGTGCCTTTGCCAGCAATATCAACAACCGTGCCATCAGGACCGATGAGAGCATTTACGGTATTAGTATCAGAAAGAGGAAATTTCTTGTTGCTATCCGCGATGAGCTTGGTAATATCGTCCAGAGTGATGTTATGCCGGGCGATTTTGACCAGATCTTCGGCGCTAAAACGTTTGAAAAGGGCCACCAGTTCATCTGGCCCAAACCTGTCAGCCAGAGCCTTTAGAGCATCAATCTGAGCTCGCGCCTCGGCTTTGCTAATGCTGCCCGCCAGATACTGCTCGATGATTAGTTGAATAGCATCTTGCAGCTTTTTCGTGATATCGCCCTCGATATTCTTGAAGACGGTCTGGGTCAGTTTGCGCTCAAGAGCTCGCTGGACAGCCGATTCGGCAAACTTTGTCATCAATTTTTCGATGAAATCCTGGATCAGCTTGCCGACGATACTTTCGGAGATCTTGGTAACGAGCCATTTCGTTAGAAACTTGATGCCCAGCTTCTCCGCAATCTTGCCGAAGATGGCTTCTTGCAATCCGGGGATGAACATCATGACGTCGAGCGCGACATTGACCACCAGCATGCCACCGGCCAGCCATTTTTCCTGCGGCAGGGCATTGGGGTCGCTGAGGATGGCTGCTTCGGAGGCGATATCAGAGATGCCCAGCACCCAATCTTCCAGCTTCAGGGTCAGGCTGTTGACCTCGTTGAAGCACCAGTTGACGCCATCCATAATCTGCGTAGCCCACTGGCAGAGGATCGGCTCTATATCGGCAAGCATCGCTATAGCATCGCCGGTGAGATGAGCGATGGCTTTCACTTCGTCGGTGGCATCGTGTAAAGCAGCTCCGAAGTTCAGATGGAAAAGGTCGCCAAAGAAGCTGCCCGCGTCGTGGGTCATGCGGTTCAACGTGTTGCGCAGGTCGTCAAAGACGGCATGGATCGCGTCTTCGCCATGCCTCACGACAATATCCGGCGTGATGCGATCAAGCACCCATTTTATGACCTCAAAATAGGGTCCAATGATCGAATCCACAATGCGGGCCGCGTCCCGCACAATTTCCGCACCCTTGTCGTAAAAACCGGCAATTTCGTTAATGCCCTGGGTGATGCCATAGGTGAATTTATATTGCTTGGAAATCATATCCGTAAAGGGCTGGACGATATCTCCGCCCAGGGTTGACGCGAGCGCGCCTCCCTGCTGGCGCAGATGATCATTGCCCGTTTCATGCATTTTTGCCAGCTCTCTCCACTCCCTGGCCGCGTCCTCTAATGGCTGAGCAATGGCATTCGCAAAAACATCTATCGGGTTCGATAGGCTAACCGTCATGTTTAGCTGCTCCTTCTCGCGATTTTTTGTGCTCAAATTGCTCTACAGGGGATCGGCTCAGTCGAAGAGCCCGGCAATTTGTTGATCGGTTTTTTCTGCCATGTCGGCTGTCTGGTTGAGAATAGTGCTGATGCGGTCGCGTATCTCGGTGGAGCGACCGAGGAACGCCTTGATGACGAGGAAACCCGGAGCTGCCAGATTGTAGACGACCGGCGGCAGACTTTTACAGGTCTCATCGACCCTGCCAATCTGCGTGTCCGTCTGCTTTTTCAGGGTATCAGTTTCAGAAGAGATCAGGTGTGAGATATAACGCATCTCATGAATAACAACCTTGAATTCATCGCTCATAGCTTTTCTCCTGATGAATAGATGTTAATCATAACTGTTATTTGCTTCCTTAACGGGCAAAATAGCCGGTAAGTCATAGAATTATTTATTTGATGGCTCATTCGTAAATATTAGTTGCTATACGCCATATGGGACTGCGGAGAAATGTTGCTTTTTTTGCTCAACAACGGAATTATACATAATATGGTCTTTTTTAGCAAGAGCCTTGACATAAAATGGACTGGTCTCTGACCATTCCCCACCTGTTCTACCGCTCCCCCACCACATCACCCTTCAATCAAAAAGAGTATCCAGCACTCACTGATGGTTGCGCTACCTGAACGGGAGAACTTACCGTAATTACCCAGAATTGCGCTGCGTAGCATCCGATATAGTGGAAGGTGAGGAGTCCTGCATCGGCACGCGGCGATACTTCACCTTCTCAGACAGTGGCGTTCGATCTATTGGCTCGCCTTTTATGGTACAGTCGAGGAGTAGTGATAGGTTCAATATGTGTACGTTAAAGCTCAACAATTCTGGCAAGAGGGAGCATATTTCAGACAAGATTATGCTCCCTTTTCCACAAATAGCTATGACCACAAGCAAAATCGATGAGGAACTATTGGCAACACACGGCAAAACATTCCATTTCGCCGCACGCTTTTTACCGCCGGAACTGCGCCATGCTGTAGTACTCCTCTATGCTTTCTTTCGCACCCTGGACGATCTGGTCGATGAGCCCGTACCAGGCAGACAAGTTGAAGACGTACGTGCAGAACTGGAAGCTTGGAAAAGCTGGTTTATCAGCAAGTGCGCTTTTCCCGCTCCACGCGAGCGGCTAGGCAGTGCTCTTCATTGGATGCTAAGCAAGCATCCCGTTCCTACTCCCATTTTTCTTGACTTCCTCAATGGGCTGATTGCGGATCTAGAAGCGCAGGAGGTACCGGATTTCTCAGAGCTCTACCGCTATTGCTATCAGGTTGCTGGAACAGTGGGACTGGCAATGGCTTATGTTTTAGGTGTCCGTTCTGCCCCGGCATTGACGGCAGCTAAAAACCTGGGGATTGCAATGCAGCTCACTAATATTCTGCGCGATGTCGGCGAGGACCTGGTCGCCAACCGTGTTTACCTGCCCAGGAATGAACTAGAAAGCTTCGGCTGCCCGCGTACCCATCTGCTTAAACTTTATGAGGCGCGCCAAAAGCCAGATGATCATTTTCGCTCTTTGCTGCGTTTTCAGGTGAAACGTACGCATTACTATTATAAAACCGCTATGCCCGGGATCTGGCTGCTTCCTCCTGACTGTCGTCTGCCCATCCTGATAGCAGCTCGACTGTACCGGCGTATTCTGATAGTGATTGAGCGCAATCAGTATGATGTTCTCCACTCACGCGCAACAACCAGCTTTGGGGAGAAAATCTACGAGGCAAGCACAGCCTTGATGCTTGATCGGCTCTGGAGGAGCCGGGAGATATGGACGACTTCAGAGATGGAGGTGTTGTTTGAAAAGGAATTATCTCTTCTTGATCCTCACCATAGCCCAGGCCATACTGGGCATACGAGTGTTTAAACGTCTGCTTTACACAACTGGAGGGGAGCGCATTCAGCCAGTCAGGATAGATAGAGAGGCTTTAGCGGCAGACCGCGTTGCTATCATCGTTCCTGTTCTCAATGAATATAAGCGTCTTGCTCCTTGTCTGGAAGGGTTAATCGCTCAAGGCATCACAGTGGCCGAAATTCTGGTCGTGGATGGCGGTTCAACCGATGGCACGCAAGATCTGGTCAGGCTCTATGGGCAGCGCGATCCTCGCATCCGCCTGATAGATGCCTCCCCTATCGCTCCTGCCTGGAACGGAAAAGTCTGGGGACTACAAAAAGGACTGGACGCGGTCAACCCCGACTGCGACTGGATTCTGACTATCGATGCCGATGTACAGCCCGCAGCGGCATTGGCAGAGACGCTGGTGATGCAGGCCAGAAAACGGAGCCTTGCGGCTCTGAGCATCGCGACATTGCAAAAGGTTGAAGATAGCGCGCAAGGCTTGCTCCATCCTTCGCTCCTGACCACCCTGGTCTATCGTTTCGGCATTCCAGGAAATGCGATACGCAAGATAAACGCAGTGCAGGCCAACGGTCAGTGCTTTCTTTTGCGGCGCGATGTGCTGGAGAAGTCTGGCGGTTTTACCATTGCACGCGATTCGGTCTGCGAAGACATTACGGTTGCGCGGGCTCTCGTCTCTGCGGGCTATACCATCGGTTTTTATGAAGCGGGCGAGCTGGTAACGACGAAAATGTACGAAAACTGGCGCGATGCCTGGCGCAACTGGACGCGCTCTCTGCCAATGCACGATCAGTTCTCAGGCAGCAATACATTGCCTGGTTGGCTGGAAATTTTGCTGGTACAGGCACTACCGCTGCCGCTACTCCTGCTGCTGTCGTTAAGCAAATCTCCTTTCAGGGTTGCCAGGTTTCTCAATGGGGTCCTGGTAATGATGCGACTGGGAGTTCTCGTTGGTACCACTCGTGCCTACCAGCGGCGGCCCTGGTCTTACTGGTTTTCACCGTTATGCGATCTGCCGGTTGCTATTCAACTCGGGATCAGCGCCTTACGCCGCCGCCACACCTGGCGAGGTCGCACGTTCATCCGTGGAGGCTTATCGTGAAAGTGGTCAAAGCTCTTTTCATCTGCCATCTCGCCGCCCTCGCATTTGGTCTGGCGGGCCTTCTAATCGCCCTGCCACATCCAGAGCTATGGAGCGGCAGCCCCTTAGCGGGACAGGTCTTTCAGTTTGGCATTACCTACGCTGGCTCGCTGCATATCCTTTTTGGAGCAGCCACCATGCTGCTCTTCGGCCTGCTTTTTATTGGATCTGGAAAGACCCTGATCTTCTTTGCCGCCTCCACAATTATCTCTCTAGGGATGGAATTGCTTGGCACCAGCACGGGTTTCCCCTTCGGAGCCTATTCCTATACCAGCTTCCTGGGCTTCAAAGTCGCCGGGCTTGTTCCCTATTCTATCCCGCTCTCCTGGTTCTATATGGGTTTTACCGCCTATATTCTCGCTACTGTGATCGTGAGAAAGCTACGGCTCCGCCACCATACGCTCTGGGCGCTGGTGCTGGGAGCCTATTTTCTGACGGCCTGGGATCTCGCGCTTGATCCGGCGATGGCTAGCAAATACCTGCCGGTGCATTTCTGGATCTGGCATGATGTTGGCCCTTACTTCGGCATGCCCGTTCGCAACCTGGTCGGCTGGACGTGCAACGGCCTGATCTATATGAGCGTGAGCCGCCTGCTCTGGCGAACCGATCTGGAGACACGCCAACTCACCGTCTGGCTCCCCTTTGGCGTCTATGCCGCCAATATTATGTTTGCCATCGGACTGAATCTGGGCGTCGGTCTCTGGATTCCTTCGCTCATGGCCGTAATTTTCGGCCTGCTACCGGCTTCGCTGGCCCTTTTGCTGCGCGAAAAAGCTCCTCCCCGCGATACTCCTACGGGCAGCAAACCCACCAGCGAGGTAATGTCATGGCTGACAATGCGCCTGTTGAGCAGAATTATTGTCAAGCGCAATGTTGATTTCACCATAGAGGGCCTGCAACACCTGCCAGAGAAAGGCCCCGTACTGATCGCGGCACGTCATGTCCACCATTTTTATGATGGCGCTATCCTGCTCCATGCTATACCACGACCAATCCATATTCTTGTTGCGCTCGATTGGGTCAAACAACCCTTCGTGCGCCGTTTCATGGAGCCGGCATGCCACATGGCAAATTGGCCGATTGTATTAAGAGATGAACGGCTACGCGAGCAGGATGGCAGCGAAAATAGCGCTTATACAGCAGACGAGCACGGTTCTTATTTACGCCGCGCTGTCAGGGATTCCGTTCGTTTGCTCCGCAATGGAGAGGCACTGGTGATTTTTCCAGAAGCTTATCCTAATATTGATCCGGCTCCAACGCCAAAAACCGATATTGATACATTCCTGCCATTTCGCCCGGGTCTTGCACGCTTAGTAACAATGGCAGAAAGGGACGGGCGAACGCAAGTGGCGATTGTCCCGGCTGGCCTGATCTATACGCGTCCGCGTGGGCGCTGGCATGCCACACTGCGTTTCGGTCATGCATATTTCCGGCACGAATTTGCCCATGCCGAACAATTACTCCTCGCTATCGAGGAACGTGTGAGGGCGCTCTCCTATCAGGGCTCGGCTGTTACAGATTCTTCTATGATAAAAGGGGGTTCTCCATTATGACACAGGTCTTTACCCATACTGCTACACCTGCCATACGTCAACGTCAGAACAGGATTATCGTGATTGGCGGAGGCTTTGGGGGACTGGCTGCCGCGATTCGCCTCCAGGCAGCAGGTCATGCTGTGGCGCTGGTGGAAGCGCGCGCACGCCTGGGAGGTCGCGCCTACCAGCTCAAGGCCGACGGTTTTACCTTTGATATGGGACCAAGCCTGATTACCGCGTCCCATTTGCTGGAAGATCTCTGGCGCGCTGCCGGACGCAACCTGCACGATGACGTTCAACTTCTACGTCTCAACCCGTTCTATCGCATCTGTTTCCAGGATGGACGCTATTTTGACTACTGGGGTTCCGCCACGCAGGATGAAGCCGAGATCGCCAAATTTGAGCCACATGATGTCGCGGCCTACCGCGCATTTCTCGCGGCAACGGAGCGTATTTATCGATGCGCCTTCGTTGACCTGGCAGAACAGCCCTTTCTCACACTCAATAGCTTCTTGCGTGTTGCTCCTGAACTGGTACGCCTGGGAGCGCAGCGCAGCGTCTATAGCTACGTTTCGCGCTATTTTCACAACCCGCAACTGCGCATGGTCTTCTCCTTCCATCCGCTCTTCATCGGCGGCAACCCGTTCCGCGCCAGCGCCATCTACAGCGTGGTACCATACCTTGAACGCCTGGGAGGAGTACATTACACACCAGGGGGGATGTATACCCTCGTTACGGCGATGGAAAAGCTTCTGCGCGATCTGGGAGGCGAAATTCGCTGTGGCAATGCCGTGGAACAGATTCTGCTCCAAGAAAAGCGAGCAACAGGCGTATTGCTGGAAGATGGAACAGTACTCCAGAGCGATGCTATCGTTGCTAATAGCGATGTTGCATCCACCTATCTTAAACTCCTGCCACCCTCTCATGATATTACAAACACATGTAAGCAAATGAAGCGTTATCGTTACTCCATGAGCTGTTTTCTGCTCTACCTGGGATTGAACCGGCAATATCCTCGGCTCCGCCATCACACTATCATCATGCCTGATGACTATAAGAAGCTTGTCCAGGAAATTTTCGACGGTCCGGGATTGCCGGATGATCTGGCGCTCTACCTGCATACGCCCACGCGCACAGACCCATCAATGGCCCCTCCCGGTGGAGAAAGCCTGTATATTCTCGCCCCCGTTCCTAACCTGGCACATGGCGTTGACTGGACAAAGGAGACAAGAGCATTTCGCAACAAAATCATTCATTTTTTAGAGCAACACGCCGGATTGGAGGGTCTATCAGCAAGCATTGTAACCGAGCATACTTTCACGCCGCCAGATTTCGCCACCGAGTTGCGCAGCTACCTGGGAGCTGCCTTCTCCATTGAGCCAACGCTGCTCCAGTCCGCCTATTTCCGCCCACACAATCGTTCGGGCCAGATTGGGGGGCTCTATTTCGTGGGAGCCGGTACCCATCCAGGCGCAGGCATACCAGGAGTGCTCCTCTCAGCCAGCATTACCAGCCGCCTCTTACACCAGGACCTCCCTGCTCTCCGATGATAGTGGCAGATGTGCGAAAATATATGGCAGATAAAAAAATTATAGGGAGAGAGCATGAGCGATCCGATCCTTTATGAACAGGAAGGCCCTATCGTCGTGGTGACGCTCAACAGGCCGGAGACCCGCAACGCTATTTCTGACAGCGACATGATCGAACATTTTATCAGCATCATTGAACGCATCAACAAAGACCAGCGTGTGCGCGCCGTCATCCTCACGGGCGCAGGTAAATCATTCTCATCGGGCGGCAATCTCAAGAAAATTGGCGACCTCGCCACCCTTTCTCCGGTGGAGATACGCACCTGGTATCTCAACGGCATTCAGCGCATCCCGCGCGCCCTCTTCGCCCTTGAGGTTCCCATCATCGCAGCCGTGAACGGAGCCGCCGTGGGCGCGGGCTGCGATCTTGCCTGTATGTGCGATATTCGCATCGCCAGCGAGGGCGCGTTTTTTGCGGAGAGTTTCGTCAAGCTCGGCATCATCCCGGGCGACGGCGGAGCCTGGTTCTTGCCGCGCATCGTGGGACTTTCTAAAGCCTATGAGATGGCCTTTACCGGCGACCCCATCAACGCAACCGAGGCCCTGACCTGCGGATTGGTCTCAAAGGTCGTACCCGATGAGCAATTGCTTGCAGCAGCTCATGACCTCGCTCAGCGGATCGCTGTCAACCCCGGCTACGCTCTGCGCATGACCAAGAGCCTGTTCCGTGAAGCGACGCAAATCAAGCTGGAGGCATTGCTTGAGATGTCGGCAGGCATGCAGGCGATGGCGCATGGCACAGCCGAGCATAAAGAGGCCGTGACCGCCTTCCTGGAGAAGCGCAAGCCACGCTTTACAAGCGAATAAAGACATTTTAGAGAGGCCACGAGGCCATCTGTTGCAACGTGGCCCGCGCCCATTGTTTCACCAGTTTGCCATAAGCATTTGACAGGTGCTCTCCGCCGGAAGGAGAGCGCCGCATTGTGGGCATTGTGCTGACATCTTTTAACCTACAAACCTAAAGAGGGGACAGCTCTCTGCTTGAAAAGGTTGAGTAAATGCCAACCTATCCAGAGTAACGGCAGGGCTGTAAAAGCAAACTGGATTTGACACCGCTGGACGTCCACTATATAAGACTGATTAATGATACGAGCATAGAAACCGAGTCCATGCGCTGGCGCATGATGAACGATGTCGAGCCATTGCTGATACCCATTGAAAGCGACCATTAACGACCAGCCCCCTACAGCCAGGATAAGCAAAAGCGCAACAGTTTGCCATCCCTTAACGCTATGACGAACATTGCTCATAATCAAACACCCAATCACGCCGAAAATTAGTATGGCTGCGCACCAGGCAGTAGCCAGCGCCCAGAAGCGTAGCTCTGGAAAAATAAAATTGCCCATAATCATTGTTGCCTATCCTCTTGCGCATCAGGACGCTCCATATGCGGATCGAGTATGCTGCCATCAGCCTCAAATTGGCGGCATTGTTCAGGCGTATAGCCGAGCGACTCCAGTATCATGGTGGTATGCTGCCCCAACACAGGAGCGGGGCGGTAGAGTTGCGGAGGCGTGCTGGAGTACTTGACGGGAAAGCCGATGGCATGGATGCGACCCGCGATGGGATGCTCGACCTCGATATCCATCGCGCGCGCCTGCACCTGTGGATGCTGATAGACCTGGTCAAGCGTCAAAACCGGCCCACAGGGAACGCCAGCTTCCTCCAGTATCCCCAACCATGCGCTCGTTGCGCGCGTCTTCAGGGTTGCCGTGAGCGTCTCCACAAGTTCGGCCAGATTAGCCATGCGGTCGGCGTTGGTGGCAAACTGTGGCTGTTGTAGCAGGTCAACGCGATCCAGCGCCCTGACCAGCAGCTCCCAGTTGCGCTGATTGGCCGCACCAATCGCAATCCAGCCATCGGCGGTCGCAAACACCTGATAGGGGGCCGATAAGCGGTGAGCCGTACCCAGACGCTGCGGAGCCGTTCCGGTGGCCCAGTATTCGTTCGATTCCCAGATAGTATAGGCCAGCGCGGCTTCGAAGAGCGAGGTATCAATATATTGCCCTTCTCCTGTACGGGTGCGCGAGAGCAGAGCCGCCAGGATAGCATGGCTGGCATACAGTCCCGCGTTAAGATCGCTGATAGGCACACCTACTTTGGCCGGTTCTTCAGCAGAGCCGGTGACCGAGAGTACGCCGCTCATGGCCTGCGCCACCAGGTCGAAGCCGCCGCGCTCGCTATACGGACCCGTATGCCCAAAGCCGGAGATAGAGCAGTAGACCAGCGCGGGATGCCTGGCATGCACCGCCTCAAAGCCGAAGCCAAGCCGCTCCATCGTGCCTGGACGGAAATTCTCGACCAGCACATCCGCCGTCGCGATCAAGCGCCAGAGCATCTCTTTGCCGGCTGGCGTGCGAATATCAATGGCGATCCCGTACTTGTTGCGGTTCATCGCGATAAAGGCCGCCGACTCGCCGTTATAATAAGGCGGGGCCATGCGCCGCGAATCGTCTCCGCCACGAGGATTCTCGATTTTGATCACTTCAGCCCCCAGATCGGCCAGGAGCATGGCACAAAACGGCCCGGCCATGATTTGCGTCAAATCTAACACACGGATGCCCGCGAGTGCGGCTGGCATACTCTGCTCTCTTTCCCTGATAGATACGTATGTCTGGACTGTCATCTCGCCATATATGATACTCTAAAATAGTTCTATCCAGATCAGATAAAACTATACAAAGCGGGGGAACTGAATGTCAACCGAAAACGCCGATGCAGGAGCCGTGCTGCTCGAACAAAACGGCCAGATAGCCATCCTTACCTTATCTCGTCCCACCGCGCTCAACGCACTCACATGGACGATGTATCAGCAGATGGAAAAACATCTTGAGAAGCTCGAAGCCGACGATACCGTTCGTGCCCTCATTATCCGTGGAGAGGGCAAGGCGTTCGCAGCCGGGACCGATATTCAGCAATTTCAAGGCTTTACCGGCGAAGACGGCGTTGCTTACGAGCATACGATGGAAGCCATCGTCGAGCGCCTCTACACTATCACTAAGCCAACCATCGCAGCAATTCACGGGTATGCTGTCGGCGCTGGCATTGTCATTGCCACAGCTTGCGATCTGCGTTACGCCACTCCTGCCGCTCGCTTCGGCGTCCCGATAGCGCGCACGCTGGGCAACTGCATCACACATAAAAACTACCAGCATCTTGTCAATGCTTTTGGCGCAATGCGTACCAAAGAAATGCTTTTCACCGGACGCTTACTCACCGCCGCTGACGCCGCGCAATGTGGCTTTCTGACCGCGATAGTCGATGAAGAGCAGCTCATGACCCGCGTAACCGAAGTTGCCCAACAAATCAGCTCGCTCGCTCCCCTCACAATCTGGGCCACGAAAGAAGCGCAAAAGCGGCTGAACGCGGCGGCAGAGGCTATCGATTTCGACGCCGTAGTGGCACGCATCTACGGTAGCGCGGATTTCGCCGAAGGAGTGCGGGCCTATCTGGAGAAGCGCAAACCGAACTGGCAAGGGCGGTAATACGCTATTTTCCTCATGATTGCAACTTTTTCCTGCATTTAGTGGTATAGACATCTTGACAATAATACCACGATCCTCTATGATTATGTCTAGAACCGCTCGTTACGAGTCCGACCGATAGATAGAGGTGATTTCGTCAATACCGTATATCGTATGCTATTGTGCCATAGCATAGATCAGCCACGCCCTTGTCGGGATGGTTGAGCACATGGCTGCAAGGAGAGCTACCATGCTGCGTTCTTCGCGTCTTCTCATGCTTACCGCTATCACCATGATATTGATCATTGGAAGTCTTGGTACAATTTTTCTTTCTAATCGGACCTCAAACGCCCTTGCCACCAGCAATCTGGTCAGCAATGCAGGTTTTGAGACCGGGAATCTCAGTAGCTGGAGTTGTGATGCCGGGGATGCGGTCGTAAGCAGTCCGGTCCATAGCGGATCGTTTGCTCTGCAAATGAATCCCACCAGTTCGACCACAGGTCAGTGTACACAAACGATTAGCGTCCAGCCCAACACCGCCTATACGCTCAGTGGCTTCCTTAACGGCCCCTTTGCCTACATTGGCGTCCTTAACGGCAGCAGCACCTGGACCACCAGCACGAGTTATACTCAGCTCACAGTCCCATTCACCACAGCTGCCTCGGCGACCAGCATTACCATCTTTGTGCATGGTTGGTACGCGCAGGGTAGCGTCGATGTTGATGATATCGTTTTGAGCGGTCCGGCAGGCTCAAGCACACCGACCCCTGTGCCCACCAATACCCCCACGCCCACACCGACCAATACTCCACCGACGCCCACGCCTCAGCCAACTGCCACCCCGATGCCCACACCCACGCCATGCCCATCATGCGGCGGGGGACTGCCCAAACACCTGCTGACTGGCTACTGGCAGGACTTTACCAACGGGGCGACGCCGCTGCGGCTGACCGATGTCAACTCCAACTTCGACATCGTCGCCGTCGCCTTCGCCAATGCCGATCCGAACAACGCGGGCGCAGTGACGTTCAGTGTAGACTCTGGCCTCTCATCCGCGCTCGGTGGCTATACCGATGCGCAGTTCAAGAGCGACATTGCTACGATGCACTCGCGCGGCAAGAAAGTCATCATCTCCGTCGGCGGTCAGAACGGCACCATTAGCGTTTCCGACTCGACCAGCGCGACCAACTTCGCCAACAGCGTCTTCGGGCTGATGACAAGCTTCGGCTTTGACGGCGTCGATATCGATCTGGAGAACGGCATCAATCCATCGGCGATGACCAGCGCGCTCCAGCAGCTATCGGCTAAAGCGGGCTCCAGCCTGATTATCACGCTCGCCCCACAGACCATCGACATGCAATCGACCGGCGACGGCTACTTCCAGCTTGCCCTGAACATCAAAAACATTCTTACCATCGTCAACATGCAGTACTACAACTCCGGCACCATGCTTGGCTGCGATAGCCAGGTCTACGCCGAGGGAACCGAGAACTTCATCACGGCCCTGGCCTGCATTCAGCTAGAAAACGGCCTGCGCCCCGATCAGGTTGGCATCGGCCTGCCCGCGTCAAGTTCGGCGGCGGGCGGTGGCGTCGTCGATCCATCGGTCGTCAATGCCGCACTTGATTGTCTGGCGACCGGCAATAACTGCGGCACCTTCAAGCCGCCGACCACCTGGCCTGGCATCCGCGGCGCGATGACGTGGTCGATCAACTGGGACGCCTCCAACGGCAACAACTTCTCCGGCACCGTGCGACCGCACCTGAACACGTTACCGTAGCGCGAAATTGATCGTAGCCTCGATTTGAACAGTCATCAACAAAACGGGGGGGGCGGAAATCCGCTCACCCTCCTACCTCTCGTTACAGATTCTCTCGGCTCTTGGCCACTTCAGGGGCTTAGTCCTCGCTTGCCCTGTATACACGATAGATTGACAGACAATGATAGAGTCTCTTCTAGAGGAATGTATGCAAAGCGTGTTGTTTAGCCATAAGTGAGGGTGTGATGGAAGGGGCTTGTCTGCTTGCTTTGCCCGAAGGGATGCGCATTGAACAGATCCAGACCAGCGAAAACGAGTTGGTCATTGCAGTTGCGACGGCGACTCCCACGTCGTGTTGTCCCCTGTGTACTCAGCCATCCACGTCTCTCCACTGTCATTATCAGCGGACCTTACGTGATGTGCCTTGTGCAGGTCGGCGTGTCCGACTGCTCCTGACCGTTCGCAAATTCTCCTGTCGCAATTCGTACTGCGAGCGAAAAGTCTTTGCCGAACGGCTCCCAGACTTTGTGGAACCGTGGGCAAGAACCACTATCCGCTTCTGTCAGCAAATTACCTCCATTGGGCTCTCCACCTGCGGGGAAGGGGGCGCCAGGCTTGCAGCTCGCTTGGGGTTACAGACTTCTCGTCAGGCCATCCTACGCCGCATTATGGCTCTGCCAGATAGCTTGACAGGCTCGGTGCTCTTTTTAGGCATAGACGATTTCTCATTTCGGCGCGGCTACCGCTTCGGCACCATCCTCGTGAATCTTGAGAGCAGACGAGTGGTCGATCTCTTACCTGATCGTCAGGCAGAAACCTCGGCAGCTTGGATGAGACAGCATCCAGACATTACCGTCGTGAGCCGAGATCGTGGCAGCGAATATGCCAAGGCAGCTTCTCTTGGCGCGCCCCAGGCCACCCAGTGTGCGGACCGTTTTCATGTGGTGAAAAATTTAACAGAAGCCACGCAACTGCTCTTAGCGCGCTACCATGCAAAGCTTCTGGAGGAGCTCAAAGCAAAAGACGTCCACGTCGATGCTCCCACGAAGTCGGTAATCTCCATCGAAGAATGGCGACCTCTAGAACCAGCCCATGTCGAGAAAGCTCGACTGGCGCGACGGTCTGGACGCTATGCACGCTACCAACAAGTCGTCGCGTTGCATGAGCAAGGAATGGGGTCGCAGAAGATTGCCAAGCTGGTTGGCCTCTCTGATCGAACCGTTCGAGACTGGCTCAAGCAAGGAACCTTTCCAGAAGCCAGGAAACGACGCAAAAAACAGAGCTCCTTTGACTCATTTGCCCCCTATGTCCTCAAGCGGTGGCAAGAAGGCGAGCACAATGGTCTCACCCTCTGGAAAGAAATCAAGGAGCAAGGCTACAGCGGATCAGATCGGAGTGTCTATCGCTACCTGAAAACCCTCAAACTGGCAGAAGTCAAGGCAGAAGTTCCTCTTCATCGTCTCAAGAAGTTCTCTGCCAACACCGCCGTCTGGTTGTTTGTTCGTCCTCCTAAAGTCCTGGATGAAGTGGAACAGGAGGACCTTGCAGCCTTCTGTCAGGCGAGCATCTCCCTCAAAAAAGCGTATGATCTCGTTCAAGACTTCCTGAAAATGGTTCACCAGCGTGAGGGAGAACGCTTAGATGCCTGGCTCGCTCAAGTGGCCGAGAGCAATCTCCCAGAACTTCGGTCGTTCGCTTCTGGGATAGAGAAAGATAAAGAAGCTGTAAAAGCTGGGCTCACCTGGTCGATCAATAACGGGATGGTGGAAGGTCATGTCACCAAGCTGAAACTGATCAAAAGGCAAGGCTATGGCCGAGCAGGTTTCCCTCTCCTGCGCAAACGTGTGCTTCATGCGCTGTAACGAAGCTGAGAAGTTCCATATTTTGCTGGGATCACTTTCTTACGTCTATACATTTAAGACTGGTTATGCTCTTTTTCATGCAGATACTTCTCATGCAGATACAAGAGAGGAATGAGTCATGACGCTCAACGATTGGGTAGGCATCGCTACGATTGTCCAAACGATTTTCGTTGCTGTTTCTCTCGGCTTCATTTGGTATCAACTCCGAGAAGCTGTACGACTCACGCGAACGGCGAATTCGCAGAGACAAACAGAACGAGCAGGTCCCTGGCAATTACAGCTTGCCCAAGATGAACACCTCGCGGAGCTCTGGCTTCAGGGAACAAAAACCCCTGAGGCTCTCAGTGAGGTCCAGTTGTGGCGATATCAAAGGCTGTTCATGTATACATTAAATATCTATGCGGAAACCTATCATCACTGGAGCGAGAAGCAATTTGATGACGCGGACTATTCCTCATGGAGGACTGGCCTTGACCAGTTCATCCTTGAGAACGGTTTTGCCTATCATTGGAGTTGTGTCAAGCAATCTTTTGGCTCATCGTTTGTGCAGTATGTCGATCAGCAGCTCAAGCGAGTTGCTCCTTCTTCAACACCGCTGACAGCCTCCCATTCCGCAAGACTTTCAAGCCCGATTCCAAAAGAAGGAAGCGAGCCGTGAGCCCCAAAAGTGGACATGAGCCCCTTTTCGTCAGAAGGCAAACTGGCTTCCGGCTATGGCGAGGAATTTAACATCCGGGCCTTGCGCGAGAATCGTCAGATTCCCGACGATCTGCGCGAAGACTATCTCAAGTACCGGGTGAATATTCGCGTGCTTGGCGTGCTGCGTAAGGGAGCTGGCGAGCAGCTACAATTCATCGCATCCCACCGCCGATTGCCGCATGTTGGCAGCCCCGTAGCCTTTCCTTCTGGCGAGATTTTACGCGAGATCGTGGGACATAATATCGACGGGGCCGTAATTGGGCATTTCGCGCTGGGGGAATACATCTACGCCCAGGACGATCACACTCCTGGCAAGAATGATGGGCTGGTGAAAGAAGAATGGATGCAGCTTAAAGCGCCTGAAATCCTTGTCCGCTTCCCGGTAGAGAGCCTGGTTTCGCGACGCTCTTTCATTTTCGCCCGCGCGGGCTTTGGGAAATCAAACCTCAATAAACTGCTTTTCAGCACCCTTTATAAAGAGACGCCTACCGTTACCAAGCGCAAAGGGAAAAAAGTTCCGGTCGGTACCATTATTTTCGATCCAGATGGCGAATATTTCTGGCCGGATGATAAAGACCGCCCCGGACTCTGCGACGTCCCCGAACTTCAGGATAAGCTTGTCGTCTTCACCTCTCGTAAGGGGCCTGGCGATTTCTATAGCTCCTTCGTCGCGGGCGATATCAAACTGGATATCAGGCGCTTTCGCCCGGCTGATGTCATCGCCATCGCGCTTGGCCCCGAGAGGCAGGAGCAGCAAAATGTGCGTAAGCTCAAAGGGTTGAATCAGGATGGCTGGGAGAGATTGGTGAACTTAATCGACCACGATGGAAATCAGGCATCGCTGGACGAAATTGGCAAGATTATCGGCCTGGAGGCTAATAAACAGGAGGTCGAGGCATTAGCCGCGCGTGGCAATATGGCCTCTATCGTGAGTACGTTGCACGACAAAAGCAGCCAGCTCATAGACATGCTCTTCAGATCGCTCTCGCAGGGCAAACTTTGCATTATTGATGTTTCGCGCATGCGTGGCTCGCAATCGCTGATCCTCTCCGGCCTGATTCTCCGGCGAATTTTTGATCGCAACCAGGAGGAGTTCACGCAGGCCGAGCCTAAAACGATCCCCACCATCGCGGTAGTAGAGGAAGCGCAATCGGTGCTTAACGAACGCTCCAGCGCCGCCGAACCTTACATTGCCTGGGTGAAAGAAGGACGCAAATACGACCTGGGCTCTCTGCTGATCACTCAGCAACCTGGCAGCATTCCCGTCGATATCCTCAGTCAGGGTGACAACTGGTTCATCTTCCATCTGCTTTCTGCCGCCGATCTCACAACGCTGCAACGCGCCAACGCGCACTTCAGCGGAGACATCCTCAGCGTTCTTCTCAACGAACCGATTCCGGGGCAGGGCGTTTTCTGGAGCTCAGTGGGAGGCAAACCCTATCCCGTTCCGATCCGCACCCTTTCGTTCGAACAGCTCTATACCGTGCGCGATCCCCATTACAACCTGCCAGCCGCAAAAACTTTCGCTCAGGACCTCAAGGCGGAATACCAACAGGCGCTGGCTGCCAGTTTCGAAGCCATTGACAATATACCAACAGCAGAAGAGGCCCTTGAGGATGGCAACCATCCAGAAATTCAAATCATTGACGCAATGGCTGTATATAAACGCCAGGTGATAGAGTCTCTACGTAGTGATGCTAACTTCCGAGCGGATGTGGCTCGTGGCACACCCTGGGGAAGGATTGGAGGATGTATTAAAGAGAGGCTACCAGATATTATCGAAGATCAGGAACGTGACCGCCTGGCATTTAAGATGGTTTGGGAAGTACTGACCGAGGTTTTTGGACCAGAAAATGAGGGATGGTATACATTTAGAAGCAAATCCAAAGGAACGGCTATGGTAAAAACTGGCAAGAAAGAGTACAGTTAGTATGCAGGTACAATCAGTATTTTTCAGGAGAGAATAATGACAAATCTCAGCTACAGCGCATTGCGGGAACAGCTTGTGCAGGCAGCGCGACGGCTCGGACAGGCGGGCGTAATGTCTCATAGCGGGCATGGCAATATGAGCGCGCGCTTGCCTGGAACCGATCTTATGCTGCTGACGTCCGTTAGCCATCTGACACACCTGACGCCCGAACAGCTCGTGGTCGTCACCTTCGATGGCGAGGTGGTGGAAGGCGCGATTGATGCGACCAGCCGCGAGATTGTGGGCATGCATTCGTGCGTCTATCGCGTTCGCAGCGATGTCAATGCCGTCATTCATACCCATTCGCCCCGCACCACTAGCTTTGCGCTCGCCCATCAGCCGTTGCCCTGTGTATACGAAGCGTTCCTGCGCTTTGGCATTACCGAGGATATTCCGGTAGCAAATTGGGCGCCGCGCGGATCGGAGGAGGCGGTGACGTATATTGTGGAGCAGCTGCAAAAACATCCCACCGTTCCCGCTGTGCTGCTGGCAAATCATGGCCTGCTGGCGTTCAGTAGCGATGCGCTGGCGACCGCGCAACTGATTATCATCATGGAAGAGGCAGCGCAGCTTACCCTCGACGCGCGTACCATCGGCGGCGAAAAGCCATTTCCAGCCGGAGCTTTGCAGAAAGAGCAGGAGCATATGCGGCGCTTCGGCTCTAAACGGTAGCGGGCAGGTTTTTTTGTTAGGTGCTGGTATCCTGGCACATTCCATGCTACCATTACACCGTTCATGGTGATGTCAGAGATACCAGCATCTTCCATTGCCTCTTCATTCTCCCGAGTAGAGTCGTTTGCAGAATGGAGAGGCAATGGAGCAATCCTCAGGCTGGGAGGATATGCGGAAGCCGAAGCAATAGTTTCATATCACCCGATGGACGCAGCCGACGCGTGAACAGGGCGCGCTGTTGATTGAGCTGACCCGTAACAATGCGAATCCAATCGGCAGCGCTACAATGCAGAGTCAGTCGCGCCTGCGCACACTTGCCAGTGCCCACCTGTGGTGTTTCGCCGGGGCGCAGTTCCAGGTAGCGAGGCCCAGCTTCGTCGAAAACCCACTGGATCGCGCAGGGAGTGCGTGGATGTCGCGCCCGCGTCCAATCCGCTACACAGGCCATGCTGACGAAGAGCGCATCCATAGACTTCTCGTTGACGCATGGCTCCTCGTCAGTACCAATAATGTGACCCTCGATCATGCTGACAAGGCGGTCAGCCTGCTCCATTGGTGGATCTGCATAACCAATCTTTACCAGCGCCTTGACCTCTGATGGTTCTATACCGGCTCGACGCAGCTTGGTTTCGATGGAACGCAGGCCAAAGGCGAACACCTCCTGAGGAGAGCAGCCCAGGCAAGTAACATAGTTCCAGTCACACGCAGGCGGCATGAAAACGCCGGCAGCCCAGGGCAGCACGAGATCGAGCATTTCGATTGCGGCTGCCCTGCAAGCAGCATCGCTGGTGACAAGTTCACGCAGCAGTTGCATACCAAAGGCAATATGACGCGACTCATCGCGGGCGACCATGTTAATCCCCTCTTTGAAACCGGGAAAGAGACCTGTTCTGCTGGCATAGTCGCGCAAGTAATGCTGTCCGGTATGCGCTAACATCCCCTCGACGACCAGATGGTAAATCGCGACGCCCTGAGCCAGTAGCGGCAGAGAGTCAGGCTTGAGGCGCAAGCGATCAGAGACACGGTCCAGTTCTGTAAAAACCTGCTTATAGCCCCAGGGCAGATACGGGTGGGTCACAGAGAGCGTGCTGCGATAATCCTGACCAATATGACAAACCTCCCGCAGGAAGCGATCAAAGAAGACATGATGACGCGCCTCATCGGCAATCTGGGTCGCCAGGTAGATGCGGTCTTCGTAGCGTGGCGCAGCGTTCAAAAATGGGGCAAGGGTGACAGTGACGGACTCCTCGCCATCGAGAAACATGGCGCAGTTCCACAAAATGGCGCGCTGTTGCTGCTCAGTATGTCGCTCTTGCCAGTCTTGAGCGTCCTGGCTGAAGTCGAGGTCCTTCGCACTCCAGTTATTTTCCTCCCAGAGCCGATAGAGGCGATCCCGTTCAACCGGTGTGCCTGTCTCGGAATCGATATCGATAAAACCGTTCTGTTCGCTGGCTTCGGTCGTCATGCAGCCCCCTTTATTAAATACATATCATCTCACTTTGCCGGAGTATCGATCAAAAAGTGAGAAAACGTGCAATAAATTCTGTAAGAGTGACTGACTATCAGTCACTTTGTTTAACACTATACTGATAGAAAAGCATTTTGTCAAGGGAGGGTACGTTCTGGTTATTGGGAACGATTAAGAGACGCCCAGGGCCTGACGGATGAAGCGAGAGGCTTCCGCGATATACACTTCTGGGGGAATAGCAGAGTGATACACGTAGCACTGATCGGCGGAATAGTAAATCACGCCGACGATGAAAACCGCGGTGACCTGCGCATTGATGCTGGGGTTGACGATCCCGACTTCCTGCGCGCGATGAATCATCTCGGCGATCAGAGCGTGATAGGGTGAGAAGATATGCGAACGCGCCTCTTCGGCCTCAATCCAGCATATGCCGGAATGAACGAGCGCCAGGATATCGCGGTACTGGCCCATAATATCAAAGGCCGCCTGGACGCTACGATCTATCATCTCGCCCAGGCTTCTCGCCTCGGCATGGGCGGTACGCAAAGCCTGTTCAATGCTTGTCTGCATTTCAGCAGCCAGGGTTACCACAAGTGAGATTTTAGAGGGGAAGTAAAGATAAAACGTGCCCTGAGCTACCCCGGCGCGGGCAACAATTTCGGAGATAGTCGTGGCCTCAAAGCCTTTCTCAGCCAGGACTTCGCGGGCAGCTCTCAAAAGTTCCGTGCGGCGAGCTTGCATTTTTGCATGTTTGCTTGACATGTTCTGGACGCTTTTTCCCATATGCGGTTGACCCATTTCTTGCTAAAGTGCTCGAATGTGGAAGTTGAGCCCGAAGCAAAACCTGAAAACGATGCTGGTGAGAGATATGATACCTTCACCTGATGTATCACGATGTAACATCTCTAGAAAAGTATATGAGAACATAAAAAAAGTTGTCAAATGCCAGCGTCCGTTCTCTCCCACACAGAGACGAACTCCGGCATTGACTATGAAGCGCTCAGTGTTCGACGAGCGGCGACACAGAACTGTTGGCTTCTGGCTAAGCAGCCGCAGCTAGCTCTTGCGCGTGAATGTGCCGGTAAACTGCGTCCAGGTAGTCACTACGAAAAAGCCGCTGCCAAAAGTCGTTTGGCCCACAAGGGTAACGTTGCCGCCCGAGGGGGGACTTACACGACTGCCTGTAAGCACTACCCCGCCGTTGGTAGTGACCGAGCCCTCGGTGGTCAGGCTGGCACATTTTGTCGTCTGCGGCCCCTGAAAGAGCGGCACATTATTGAGTGTCAGGGTGCCATTTAACGTGAGCGCGCCAGTTGTGGGATTGTATGCCCCAAAAGTGGGGTTGTTACACGGTGTGACAGCGGAAACCGTGACGGTGTTATGAGTATGTGGATCAGTGACCGTGAAAGAGGCATTCAATGTGAAGCCGCATACATTGTTACTGGCATCAAGCGTAACTGTGACGTTGGCATCATTGTTTGATGGACCCGGACCGGGAAAAGGGGATTGGTTCGAGTAGACAGTGACACCTCCTGCCGGCGCATCGAGCGTCCAGGTCTGGCTGACGGTGCAACTCGCAGCGATGGTCGGTCGGGCCTGGTGAGCAGAGGCTGGCACGCTGAAACTCCAGCCGAGAACCAGACAGAGAGGTATCGCAATGGCTAGAACCCTGAACATACGGGGGACCAGTCTACGGGTCATACTGATGGCTTCCTTGGTGGTGTGCCGCATAGAAATCTCCTTTGAAAATGGTGAGAGGCTCTTTGCTCTCTGAACATAAACACATCGGTTACGCTACAGAGACCTCATACGGTGGACTGGCTACCTGGCTTCCTGGAGAAGATCGTGTGCTCGACGTCACATCGTCTTTTCATCTCCAATTGATGACTGACTGTCAGTCAATTTTGTTCTTCACCATCATACCATACATTTTGTGTCTTTTCAAGGGATAATGAGGTAAAATTGCGATAACTGAGAAAACTCTCATTATGCAAGTGAATAACATCGCAAGGCGCAGTAGCTATAGCACGAGAAACAGACAAACAAATACTCTCATCTTGACAAACAGGTATCTTCTCAGTATAGTTAAATCATAACTGACAGTCAGTCATATTTTGCAGGGCCTTTGCTATCTCTCTTAAATCAGGGGGACTGTCAGACGACGTCCTTTCCGCCAAAAGCCAGCTCGGCGGAGGGGAGGAGGAGAAACGACCATGACTGATTCCCAGGAAGCGGGGATGAACGAGTTCGCGCCCCTATCTGAGAGCGTCAACGCCACTGTTGATGAAACCAACCCAGCCTCGCAAGAGATCACGGAAAAATTGGAGCTGTCACACGCTCAAAGGCGGCCAGACTTGCCCTCTCGCCTGCGAGCGGGAGGGGCCTCTTTCCGCCTGTGGCGACTGCGACGTCCTTTCTGGGGATCGATCTTGATGCTGCTCGCGAGTCTGCTCATGCTGGCAGGGCCCCTGGCGCTGCTGAACACGGCGTTTTTTCCCGGCAGCGCAGTCCCGATAGCATTATTGGTCGGTGGCTTGATGCTGGTCATGGCGTTGGCTCAACTCTTTGCGCCAGCCCACGCACTCATCACAGGGCTAATTGGTATTGTTCTTTCCATCGTCTCTCTGATCACAGGTAGCTTTGGGGGGTTTGGAATTGGCATGATCATTGGCATCCTGGGCAGCGCTCAGGGAATCGCCTGGCAAGCAAATGCCCGTCCCTTGCCTACGAGAAGCAAAAAGTCTGGCAAACGTAGAAAAGCCGCTCAGCGAAAACCGCAGTTGAAAGATTAAACCAAGAGAGGAAGATATCTCATGGAAGACGAAAACGCAGCGACTTCGAGTCCAGATCAGGAACCAGAGGTCGAGCAAGCACCCCTGGTTGGCAAAACACGCCGTCTCGTTTACTCACTCACCCTCTTAGTATCGTTCTCGCTTTTGACTATTCTCGGCGCTTTAGTTGCTAACGGCGCAATCGGGATAGCAGCAACGCTGCCCGGTACATTCAACATCAAGGCGACAACCATAACTGGCACTGGCTTCCAGATCACGCCCAGTATCTTCAATGGGCAGGCCGTAGCCGTCAACACGCTGACAACTGCTACCATCACCAACCAGACCATTACGAAAACGATCCCGTTTGGATCGAATGTCGTCGTTACCGTGACCATCACTTCTGGTGGCGGCTCAGGTGGCCCTGCGACGGCGTCAAACCTGGTGACGGATATCATTAACCAGGGAGCTGATTCAGCCACCCTCACGAATTTCCAGCTCAGCGATGTAAATCAAGGTATAGATGTCGTCCAGCAAGCAGCGGACTCGGCAACGCTGACGAATGTCTCGATTGACTCGCCATTTCTTTCGGCGAGCAGTATCACGCTGCCGAATCTCTCCCTGAGTGTCTCGGTCTCCGTCACCGGCCAGTCGCATTCGCACCCCTAGCTTGGTGCTGCTCCGGGAATACGCAATACAACAAACAGGAAGCAGGATAGGGTAAGTATCCTGCTTCCACGATGGTTGACTCGACCCATGATGGTATGGTACTCTTCATCCATACCACATTTTTATGGAGGTGTTTTTATGCAGATTGTCTTCGTTGCTGCTATCTCCACGTCGCGTGGAACTGGCCTGTCCGAGGGTCTGATAGAGCACAGAGGATAATTGCTGTAAGCAAGTTTGTTAGCATGGCATCCATGCGCGATCAATAAACTTTTTGCTTGCGCGCGAGTATTCACCCTTGCTCGTATCACCTCTTGTTGCCCACGACCTCCGGCACGCTTCTTCCCTGTGAAGCCCGTTTCACCACCACTGGAGATGCTCCCCCCGCACTCATACACCATTTTTGTATGGCTGCACGCCTGTAATACCTGCTATTAGCTCGCTTTATACCCTTTGTCCAGATCAGGCTTACAGGAATACCCTTATCGATTAACCGCGTAAATCAATGCTGATCGCATGCGAAGAAAGGAGGCGTCTATGTCGATTGTCGCCGCCCGGTGGCAGAGGAATTCAAGATTGAGACAACAATACAAGCAGATAGATATCAAGGAGCATTCGTGTTGAAGAAACATTTCGAGTATGACCCCGAAGACGAGACCGTTACGTTTGTCAAGATGAAACCGAGCGCACGAGAGCGAGCGCGCGTTCGCTCTAATCCCCAGGAGAAACCGGAGAAGAAGGCCAGCTACGAAAGCAGCTCCGAGGTGCAGCGCTGGCTACGTGAGCAATCATACGAGGAGAAAAAGCCGGCAAAGCCCGCGTTCAACCCCTCGATGCTTGCCTCCAGGCGTGACGCCCCCTGGATTCTCTCGTCGCTGACACCATTTTACGACCAGAACTTAATCACCGATGTGCTGCACGAAGCTCACAGCGGCAAGGAGGCCACCGTTTTTTGTTGTGCGGCCCATCCCGACACGGGCGTGGAATACCTGGCTGCGAAAATTTATCGTCCGCGTATGTTCCGCAGTCTGCGTAACGACGCTGTCTATCGCTATAGCCGCGTCCAGCGCGATGAGCAGGGGCAGGCGGAACATGGCAACTCGCGCCGTGGCAGCGCCGCCACGCGCAAGACCGAGAGGGGACGAGCGGCGCAGGTCGCCTCGTGGATCGACTACGAGTATCAGACGCAACGTCTGCTCTACGCTCACGGAGCGAAAGTTCCTCAACCCTTCGCCCATATCGGCAATGCGGTGCTCATGGAGTATATCGGCGCGTTGGGAGAGCCAGCTCCCAGGTTAAGCGACGTGACCCTTGAGGACGAGGAGGTGCAGCCACTTTTCGACTGCATCATCGATAATATTGAGCTGGCCCTGGTGCATGGCCGCATCCACGGCGATCTTTCTGCGTACAACATCCTGTACTGGCAGGGAGCGGTGACGCTGATCGATTTCGCTCAGGCCGTTGACCCGTATCACAACTCGGACGTATTCTCGCTGCTCACGCGCGATGTCGAACGCACCTGCCAGTACTTCGCGCCATACGGCATCGACGTCGATAGTCACGAACTGGCCCGCGCTCTCTGGACGCCTCATATGGGGCCAATTCCCTTGATGATTTGATGGATGCCCTCACTCAGCCTGTTGCCTGCTTTTAAGCGACAATAGGCTGAGCACGAGGGCAAGCACTTCATCGCTCGCCTCTTGCATGTATATACTTCTCATCTAGAAGTATATCTACATAACTAGTGGCGAAAAATGAAAAAAGATCTCTTAATTGGAGGACAGAAATATAGGTGATGGTCACGGAGCCGTCGCTCGTTCAAGCAATGCAAGCCGGATGAGCGCCTGCCGTCGCGAACGCCCGCACATGTCTTCAGAAGGGCGTAAGGCGTTACATACTGCCGGGCGCTCCGGCTTACCGAAGAGCCGGCAGCGATTGTCTGCCGTCAGTTGAACGCAGCGCACTCCGGCGGGCTTTCCCTGCGGCATGCCGGGAATCGGGGATGAAATCGATGGAGCAATACAACAGGCTCCGCAACCAACCCGACAGTCCATACGATTTCCTTTCCCCTCTATGAATATGCAGGGAGTGCTGCGACCCTCTGTACCGTTACAGCTACTCCGTTCAATATAGCATTGCCTGATAGCGGATCGATCCGGCTCTCATCGGTTAGCATATTCGCGCTGACACCGGCATGGGCGGCGGCAACCTGCATACGCGCGCCGGGCTGATTATGGCCCCAGCCGTGCGGAAGGCTGACGACGCCGGGCATAATAGCGGCAGTTACTTCTACCGGCACCTCAACCGTGCCAGCCTGTGAAGAGATGCAGGCACACTCGCCATTCTCCAATTGCAGGCGGGAGGCATCGTCTGGATGGATGTGCAGCGTGCAGCGATTTTTGCCTTTAGTCAAAACGCGTAGATTATGCATCCACGAGTTGTTGGAATGCAAATCGCGCCGCCCGATCAGCAGCAGCCGCCCATTACTGCTATTTGCCTGTTCAAGCGAGGCCCGCAGGCGTTCTACGTCGGCAGTGATTGGTGGCGGCGCAAGCTCGATTTTGCCCGATACAGTACGCAACGCCTCTGGAATGCGCGGCTGGAGGGGACCAAGATCAATGCCATGGGGGTGCGCTTCCAGCGTTGCCAGATCCAGACCTGCGCTTTGTGCGCCAAAACCGTCCCCATAGGGACCGCTACGCAGCAGGTAATCGATGATACGCTCCGGGCCACGCCTCGGCTCCAGAGCGGCGAGGATCTCGGATGGTTCACGCCCCTCAATCGAGGTTCCGGGCGTTGCTACATCGCGCTGAATCAATTGCATGACCATCATTTCATCGAGAATATTCAGATCAGTGCAGGCTCCCTGACCCGCCAGGATGCCTGCCAGCCGCAGCAGCACCTCCCATTCATCCGGCATCCCCGCTTCACGTTCGAAGATAGCGGGAGAGTAGTTCACAAAGTTGCGAATGGAGAGCTGGTAGAAGGTGGCATCGAAGTGAGAACGCGCAAGCGGAGAGGGCGCAGGGAGAATTACATTGGCGTGGCGCGTCGTTTCGTTGAGATAGATATCCACACTAACCATGAATTCCAGCATACCAAGAGCTTGCTGGAGCCGATGACCGTTGGGCGTGCTCAACGCGGGATTGCCGCCAACCGTGATCATGGCCTTCACCTGCCCATCTCCTGGAGTTTCGATCTCTTCGGCCAGACAGACAGCAGGCAGCTCACTAAAGAATTCCGGCAGCCCCCGCACACGGCTATGCCAGCGCCCAAAACGAGTACCACGTCCCTTGCCCGGCACGCCGCTGGCATTACGAGCTCCTGCCGCTCCCTTAGGGAACATCACGCCACCTTCACGGTCAAGATTGCCGGTCAGGATATTGAGTACATCGACCAGCCAGCTTGTCAGCGTGCCAAACTCCTGGGTGCAGGTACCGATACGCCCATAGACGATAGCATGGGACGCACGCGCAAGCTCACGAGCGAGCCGGCGAATGTGCTCAGGAGCAATGCCGCAGACAGGCGCAACCGTTTCGGGAGTAAAATGCCGGGCCAGTTCGCGTACCTCTTCAAGACCGGTGATATGCTCCGCAAGGTGTCCGGCATTGACCAATCCTTCCGCGAAAAGCGTGTGTACCATTGCGAAGAGCAGATGAGCATCGCAGCCGGGACGAATAAAATGGTGCTCGTCAGCTTCCTGGGCGGTCCGTGTACGATATGGGTCGATGACCACAACTTTGCCGCCACGCTGATGCAAACGCCGCAGCCGCCCGCGCATATCAGGGGCGGTCATCAAGCTGCCATTCGAAACGAGCGGATTCGCGCCGAGCAGCAACAGGTAATCGGTTCGATCTATATCGGGAATAGGAATAGTCAGCCCGGTGCCAAACATCAGCGCCGATGAAACCTGCTTGGGCATCTGGTCAACCGTCGAGGCCGAGTAGATATTTTGCGTTCCCGCCATACGCAGGAGGGCTGGCAAATAGAATATGCCCGCGAGATTGTGAGCATTAGGATTGCCGATATATAGCGCCAGCGCATTGCGACCATGCTGCTGAATGACTGGCAGAAAGCCCCGTTCAATCTCAGCAAAAGCCTCGTCCCAGCTTACCATCTGCCACTGGTCGCCTCGCCGGATCATTGGTTCGCGGATGCGATCAGGGTCGGCATCCAATTCTTTGAGGCTGTACGCTTTGGGGCAGATATAGCCGTGGCTGAGCACATCCTGCTCATCGCCACGAATGGAAAGCACCTCGCGCCCCCTCGTCACAATCTCCAGGCCGCAGGTAGCCTCGCAGAGCGGACAGGTTCTATAGCTGATCTTTGTGGCAGTCATCTATGCCTCCTTGCCTGATGGGCGGATATGGTCGCATGCTGTAAGCTAGAAAAATAATCTACGAAGCTTGACTGATTGCATTATGCATTATTTTTGGTCGCGTTACCAGCCTTATTCATCGGACTATCTTACTCAATGCTGGCCTGTAACGCTTCCCTGTATACCACAATGAAAAATCAAGAGCCTCAGAAAGGAATTATGGCAAGCGTTATGGAGCCATCAGAGCACTCACGCAGACAGGAGCGGCTGAACTGGCTGGCGGAGATTTACCGCTTGTATGCAGCGGATCTCCAGCGCTCGATCTACAGCAGAGTGAACGATCTCGCTTTAGCCGAGGACCTGACCAGCATGGTCTTCCTCAAGGCGCTGCGCTGGCTCAGGGAGGATCAGAGCTCTGAAAGTGCGCGCGGCTGGCTCTATGCAACGGCTCGCACAACCATCGTTGACCACTGGCAGATGCAAAGTCAATACGAGACGCGCTCGCTTGATAATCTTGTGATGCAGCTTCGCGCCTTTGATAGCACGGAACTTGCCAGCCAGCAAGCTGAGATGCGCGTGCAGCACCTTCTCAGTTTGCTACCAGAGCGTGATCGCAACATTCTGACCCTGCGCTATCTCCAGGGGTACAGTGCCTCTGAGATCGCCGAGGCTATGGGCACCAGCGCAAGCCATATACGCGTGCTGCAATTGCGCGCCCTGAGGAGAGCAGCTCAACTTGAAACAATGGAAAGGAACGGAGACAGGATGCAAGAACAGGAAACGCCATTCGATTCAGCTATTAAATTATTGGCACCGGAGAGCCGGCGGGTATTTGATCTGGCCCGAGAAGAGATGCTTAACTTGAAACACTGGTTTATTGGTACCGAACATCTGTTGTGGGGACTGGCGAGCGAGGGCAGCATTGCCTCGTTTCTCACGCCGCTGGGCATCACTCCTGAGCGCATTCATGCCGGCATCACCTTTATCTTCGACCGTCAGGCACAGCAGGGTCAGTTGTCACTTCAAGCACCGCCAGTCGCGGAGGTGGCAACGGAGAAGCTGCTCACGCATCGCGCTCAACAGGTAATCGTTCTGGCAGGAGACGAGATGAGGAACCTGGGAGAGAAGGGGATACGCCCGACGCATCTGCTGCTCGGCCTGATGAACGAAGGCGAAGGGATCGGCGCGGGTCTGCTGCGCTCGCTGGGCATCAGCCTTTTGCAGGCACGGAATGCACTGATTCCTGCCACCGCCAGTCAAAATTGCTCCTTCTGCGGTCGCAGCGGTTCACTGGTCACTCACCTCTTCTCGCCAGAGAAGAGGATCGCGCAAAGTGATACGCTGAGCACGTTCATCTGTGACCGCTGCGTGCGGCGTTTCTCCGCAATGCTTGGAAGCGCATAGATGCTGCCGTTCTTTCACTGCGGCTGTTGAGCAGCTGATGTTGGTAATATATTGACAGAACAATGCTGGGGGCATAGTATACATCATGGGGAGCGCGCCCTGCCCTCAGGCAGGTCCTTTCAACTGCCGGAGCGTAAGGCGCGCTCCCCACAACAAAAAATAGTGAAAGGTGGTAAGTGCCAGACGTGCCCATGCAGAAACAGACCATTACGCTCCTGATTTCCTGCCCTGACCAGCCCGGCATCGTCGCAGCCGTTTCACAATTTATTTTCGAGCATCACGGCAATATTGTTCAATCAGACCAATATTCAACCAATAGACAAGCATCGACGTTTTTTATGCGCATTAGCATCTCCGAAGACGGCTTTCCTCTGAGTCAATCAGAGATCGCCGAGCAATTTCGCCCCATTGCCGAACGCTTCCACATGCAATGGGTTCTGTATTATTCGCGGCAGCGCAAGCGTGCAGGGATTTTTGTGTCCAGGCTCGATCACTGCCTGACCGACCTGCTCTGGCGCTGGAAGAGCGGGGAACTGGCAATGGAGATCCCCTTCATTATCAGCAATCACCCGGATGCGGAACCACTGGCGCGAATGTACGATATCCCCTTCTACCACTTTCCCAGTCAGCGTGAAACGCGCCAGGCGGATCAAACGCGCATCCTCGAGTTCATCCAGGGCAAAGTCGATTTTCTGGTGCTGGCCCGCTATATGCAGATTTTGGAGCCCTTTTTCGTAGCGGAATATCCTGAACAGATCATCAATATTCACCATAGCTTCCTCCCCGCCTTCATCGGCGCCAATCCTTACCAGCAAGCCTTCGAGCGCGGCGTCAAGCTGATCGGAGCAACCGCTCATTATGTGACGGACAGCCTGGATGAGGGACCAATTATCGCGCAGGACGTGATCCACTGCGATCATCGCGATAGCGTCGAAGATCTGGTCCGCAAAGGGCGCGATGTGGAACGCCGCGTCCTTGCCGAGGCCGTGCGGCTGCACACGGAAGACCGGGTGCTGGTCTATGAGAACAAAACAATTGTGTTCTAGCTGCCCCTTTCTGTGGTGAGGACATAGTACCGATGTGTCCTCGCCGGACGATTGTATGTTACGAGAATGTTGTCTTTACCCCTACGGTACAGGTAAATACCGTTCTCAAGGAAACATGCATCAAAAAATGAAAGGCAAAAGCAACATAATTATGAATGAGAATGAGAACAATCAGCATCATTATTTGACGCGCCGAGAAATGCTCTTCGCCGGGGCCGGGTTAGCTGGCATAGCTTCCCTGGAAATCAACGCTCCCCCATCACTTCTACACGCAGCTGGCATTAGCGGCACCAGCCTTCCTGTGCAAGCAATCGAGCAAATCATGGAGACGAACAATGCAACCGTGATGAATGGTGTGTTGACCATCGAACTGGATCGCAACGATCTCCACGTCATCGGCCCCCACGGCATCCCGTTCAAGCCTGCCTGGGAGCTCAACGGCGAGTTTTTCTTTCAGCCGCTTGGCAACGGCAAGGCGCTTCTCAATGGAGACTTCCCTGTGCTCCCTCACGAGGCTAATCCGTTCATTGACAAGCTCTTTGCGGGCGGCCTCGTCTTTCAGGCTTTTCATCAACATTTTTTTGACTTACAGCCAATGGTCTTCTTCATCCACTTCAGAGGGATCGGCGATCCGCTTCAGCTTGCCAGGGCCGCGATTGCCGCCGTCAAAGTCATCGGCACGCCTCTACCGCAGCATGTACCTTCTCACCTGACCACGCCTTTGCCCAAAGACGAACTTGCCCGCATTCTCGGCGGTACTCAGCCAGCCCCTTGATGAAGAAGGCTGGCTGAGAGGATGATCAAACAAATGGCTTGCTTGAACGTCAAACAGGCAGGTGATAAGACTTTGCACAAAACATATAAAAGGCGTTTGTATAGCTAAATGTTCGCCCACGAACTCTGGTTAATTGAGAATTTCTTCCAGCTCTTTTTGAAAGATTTTATCGTATTGTGCGTATTCCTGGTCGAGCTCCTGGAGGGTCTTCTTGGACAATTCCTCCTTTAGCTTTTCCCATTTTATGTTACTTTTGAACCCCTCTTCTAGCTTTTCCTGGCCTACATTATCTTTGGGCTCCTCTTCCATGCTCATCATACTTATTAACTCTTTGCTTTTCATGGAGCTTATGATGGCCTCGCACAACTCATCTTTGATATTCAGAATGCTCAATTTCCCCAACTTTTTTTGTCTGAGCTGGATCAGCCTGAGTTCTTTTTGCAGCACGCCCTTTGGGAATGATGGCGAGACCAGATACGCCAGCAGGAACTCCGGTGAGCTAAAGCGGGCATACGGTCGGGCTTCAGGGCCTTGTTCCTGGACCCCAATAATCATTCCCGCAGGATCATCGTAATCGAAGATGTCATCCCAGATCGTACGATTCTGATTGAGCGTATCTATAAATTCCTTCGATGCCAGCTTTTTGAAGAGTTCGGCCGGCTTGGTCTCAAATTTCTTCTGCTCAAAAGCAGTATAAAGGATGTACCATTGCAAACGATGAGTATGGGGGCCATGATCCGCGTTGGCTCCCGCGTCCAGCATGTGTTGTTTGCTGTCCAGCAGTTTTTGAAATTCCTCTACCGTCAGACCGTGATCGACAGGCGTTCGTTTCTCAAATCCCAGTTCCAGTTCGACTTTCGTCAAAAAGGCGTCCAGGAAGTCAGGGCACAGTAATTTTTCTCCCAGGTTTTTTTGTAAGCCGATCAGGATCTCTTTTCCATACTCAATATCCAGCAGGAGGGATTTGACTATGGCAACTTCCTCTATTAGCTTCGAATCAACCTGAGAATAGCGTTCCTGTAAGCGTTGCGCAATGATTTTTGGCATCGGTGGCTGCCATTGCAGCTTATTCTGTGACATGATTGTTCACCTCTCCACGGATGTTTTCTCACCCGATTTCTCGTTTTGTATGTGCTCCAACTATTCCGTTCTCCAAAAGTACCTGTGATACTGTAAGCATAGCTGCACGCTATGAGAGTTGAACATGGCAATAGATAGTCAAGAAGGCGTCAAATACAAAAAACACAGGCTTAATTACACAACCACGCGAGGATGGTTGAATTATCGACGGGGCATATGATACTATTAGGGGAGATAGAAAGGGTCGCCCACCATTTCTAGAAGGAGAGCTATGCACGAAATGATTCGGCCCGAATTGCCATTACGGCAGCGTACGATTGAATTCAGTTATGAAGAGCGGGCGCAACTGGATACGATCATTGACCTTCTTATTCCCTCTGATGATCACTTTCCCGCCCCCTCAAGCCTCCATTTAATTGATGTTTTCCTGGGTCACCTGTTACCCAACACTGCAAGCGAAAACCCTCTCATGCTTAATCAACAGCGTCTACGGACAGTGCTGCGCGATTTAAACGCAGCAGCCGGCGGTTGTTTCCGTAAAGCCAACCTGGAGAAGCAGCAAATCCTGCTCAAACAGCTCGAAAGAAAGGACCCGGCTTTTTTTCAGATGCTATGGACGCTCGCGAACCACAGCTACTATACACACCTGGCAACGCAACGACGCGCGTCGCTCTCATAGATGGCTATAAGAAGCATGGTTCATGTAACGCAATAGATAACAACCTGGCAGATACCATTTCTCTCTGAGATACGCAACTACAAAGCTCCGAGATAGCGTCTCATTTTCTCTTCAAAGTCTGCAAAATCGCGATAAAGTTCTGCCTGGAGCCCAACTTCCTTCGCTACGACTATATTGCTGGGGGTGTCATCCCAGAATATGATCGTTTCGGCCTCTATACCGTCAAGCTTATTTAAAACATATTTAAAAAAGGTTGTTTCGTGCTTCATAAACCCAACATACGCTGAAGAGAACATGCCATCAAAGTTCTCGGCCTGCCCCATGTGTTCAAGAATGTAGGCGGTACGGTACTTTTCCTGGTTTGTCGCCAGATAGCAGCGCACGCCCTGACGGCGCAATTGCTGAACGGCATGGACAAGCGGCCCATTTACGTTATGCTCACAGCGAAACCAGTAATCGACAAACGCATCGACGGAGTCCTGCCACCCCCATTGATGTAGAGGCAGGATAAGCTCTTCCTTCAAATCGGCCCTGCCTACCAGGCATTCCAGAAAACGACCTTTGAAGAAGGCGGCGGTTTTCTCGGTTGAAATGCCATAATCTCGGGCCAGATGCCTGCTGAACGGCTCGCCATCTACCAGAACCCCATCGACATCAAAAAGTGCGGCTTTGATCAATATACTTCCTCATCCCTTTTTGTTTGATAGCTCTGATTATTGGGCAACCTGCAAGACCTGAGCAAAATCCTGAAGCGCCAGGGCAATGTCGGCTTCGGCACGCGCTTTACCCAGGCCCAGGAAACCAGTGGAATGCGCTTTATGCACCACTTCACTGGCGATTTGCAGGAGCCAGCGTTTGTACTCTTCAACCTCTTGAGGCTGGCATTTCTCGTTCAAGATGCTGATGGCCTGCTCGCACATCTGATTCCTGACCGCAATCGCATCCTCTTTACTGTTGCCCTCGTGCCGCTCGATCAGCTCATTATGTCCCGCATGATTTTCGCCTTTGAGAGCAAAAATTGTCGAGATCAGCTCGCTCTCAGAGAATTGTCTGCTGGTATCGCGCACAATCAGATAAAATGAGAGTGCTGTTTTAACAGCTTTGAGCGCGCTGACCTGGATCACAGCCAGGGAGGTTCCTGCCACAACAAAAGGAACGGTAAACAGGAGTTCGCTTTCGTCAGGTGTGAAGTCGGTTGCTCTGGTCATGGATTACGCTCCTTGCAAAATATATACGGCTCAGTTTTCATACGCAGCATACACGATCCTCTATGAAAAGACAACCATTCTCATTGATTCATGAACAGTCGTAATTTGTAGTACTATTTACTTATACGCCAATCATAGCAAACTTCATCTGATGGCCGATAGGAAAAGGAAAAAAAGAGGCGTATAGCACATAGCGCCTATAGCCTCTTTTAGCTATTCCCATAACGCATACCCATGTTATAAACTGGTATGTACTCATCTATATGGGATCTACGTTACAACATTCGTGTATCATACGTATCAATGATGGGTCTTACTATTTTATGTACTTCTATACTAAAGCAAAAGAGTTTTTCTCTTCTATTAATGAAAGGGGTCTATCATGGAGCCAGCCACTCCCCGCTCACCGCAAGAGCAACCGCGCCCCGACGATGAACAGGAAGACACGCAAAAGCTGCCTGTCCCCAGAGCAAAGAGCAAAACGGGTACTCTGGAGAAAGCGCCTCCACCAGCCACGGATATTGTTGCGCTGCAGCCGCCTGGAGATGTAGTGACAGATAAGGAAACGGAGGCAATACCCAATATTACAGATAGCTCTAACGGCCCACAGAGCAACATTCAGCAGGCAAGCTCTGATCATGCTGATCCCATTACTGATCAGGTCTTTCCTCCTAAGTTGGACCATCAGAACGGCTCCCCGCCACAGCGCATAGCTATTGAGGCCATCGATACCGTCACAACCAGAAGCATGGCAAAAGAGAGAGCAGCGACCGCTCTCAGTATCTCTACGAGAAGAGAGCAGCTATCTTTGCATAAAAACACTCTGAGAACGATTGATACACAACAAATTTTAGGGAGTGTACGAGAAGCTGTTGATATCCAGAAGGCCGTCGCTGTTCGCGTTGCCGAACGCACGCTACCTGAGACGCCCACTTTACCTCTCCCCAAATTGCCGCAGGCAACCGTGATGCCAACAAAACAGGCGCTGTTGCTGATCAGCCTGCTGTGCATCTTACTCCTACATGCCCTCAATGTCGGCCCAGAGCTATTTTCGGGCTCGCAGGGATGGGCCTCGGTGCTTGGCGGACCCGTTAGCAACGCTACGCCTGACCTGTTAAAAAACGTGAACAAACAGCTTCAAGGTAATGCTACGCCGGGCACTAAAAAGCAAGCGCTCACTCCCCAGCAATATATTGACCTGATCGTCCATAATATGACGCTTGACCAAAAACTAGGACAAATGATGATGGTGCAGTTCACCGGCCCGGACTACTCACCTGCTCTCAATACCATGCTGGCTCAATATAACGTTGGAGCCGTGCTACTGTACTATTCCAATAATAATATCCTTAACAAAATGCAGTTGAAGAATCTTGATCAACAGATGCAGCAGGGAAGAACTATTCCTCTGGCGATAGCCATCGACCAGGAGGGGGGACAGGTAGACCGCCTGCTTAATCTCGATGGGCCGAGGCCCGCGGCCTCAACTATTGGAGCCACCAATGACCCGGCCAGGGCCAGAGCTGCCGGTCTCCAGGATGCGCAAGACCTCAGTTCTTATGGGATCAACCTCAATCTTGCTCCCGTCGTCGATGTCACCAGCGTGTTCAATCCACAGCTCTATATGCGTACCTATGGCAAAGATCCCGCGCTGGTAACAAAAATGGCCGCGGCGTATCTGCAAGGGCTGCAACAGAGCGGACAGGTCATTGGCACATTGAAACATTTCCCCGGCCTCGGCGACGTTAGCGGCGATCCACATATAGGGGTTCCGCGTCTGACGCGCTCCAGGAGCGGTCTGGAGCAGATTGACTGGGCGCCATATCGCAACTTAATCCGGCAAGGCAATGTCCACGCCATTATGGTCACGCACGAGATCGTTACTGCCCTGGACAATACGGTACCATCGTCATTATCCAGCAAGATTGTTCAGGGAATTCTCCGGGATGAACTTGGTTTCCAGGGCGTTATTATGACCGACAGTTTAACCATGCAAGGGGTAACAGACTATTATACGCCTTCACAGGCTGCCGCGCTGGCAGTTGAAGCAGGAGCCGATCTGCTGATGGGAGCACGCAGCCCGAGCGAGCTTACCACCATGATCGAAGGTATCAAGCAAGCTATCGCTTCCGGAGCCATTAGCCAGCAACGCATTGATGATTCTGTACGACGAATTTTACTAATGAAATATGCAATGGGCTTACTGCCCATTCCACAACAGTAGGTCATCAAGAGGAAACGATAATGCAATCAGGCATCGCACAACAAATCCCAGGGAAATATTGGGATCGATTGACTATTGGCCTTCTTATCATTGAAACTATTCTCATTGTTATGGCCCTCGTACCAGCTCAATTATGGGCGCGTATCCTGCCGCCTTCGGCATCAACGACGTTAGATGGACCCTTTCCTCCAACCATCGCGCCGGTAATTACGGCATTGCTCTACTTGCTTCCCACGGCTATAGGCTTCCTTTGCCGGAGCTGGCAGCGAGCTCTGCTATATGCCACACTGCCCGCCTGGTTCGGGTTGGGGCTATTCGTGGTCGCAGCGACCTTTAAGGTGGGCGCGTTCTACCTCGTTTCTACCGATCATGTAACCGCTAACGTCAGTACGCTAGAACTGTTCGCAGCTCTAGGAGGTATTGGCTGGTTAGCTCGCAATTTATTCAAAATAAGGTAAAATGGACTCTACGATGCTATCTAATGTCTTACCAGAAACGGAAGTGCGTGGTGAGCAGGAGGCACAACACCTGCTCAAGCGAACTCCCCATAGCTATCTATACAACCAGGCTTACGGGTTATGGTTCTTTATTTCGTGGTTCATTCTCACTCTGATCATCACCCACAATGTCACCACAACCCAGTACGGCATCTTTACCGTGGGACTGACGGCCTTCAATACCATCCTCTACGTGATTGCTTTCGGTCTGGAAGATGCGACAACGACCTACATTCCGCGCATCTTCTCCGAATACGGGCGTGCTTCCGCGGCGCAGCTTACCAGACGACTGCTGGCTTTACGCCTCGCTACTCTCGTCCCCTGTATGATCATTATGATCTTCGGTCTGCCCGTAACTGCCGCACTTATTCAGCTTTTACCCATCCCAGGAGCAGCCCAGACGGCGGCAGGCTTACGCAGCCCCCAGGTGCTGGCAAATACCATCCCCATCGCGGTCTACGTCCTGGGAAGCGCGATTGGCAATTTGCTCAATGCCGTCTACGCGGCCCTGATGCGCATGCGCTTCGTTTTTTATGTTGGCAGCGCCATTCAGGCCCTCGTGCTGGCGCTGGGATTCGTCGTATTAAAACTGGGCTGGGGCGTCAACGGCGTCTTCTGGATGCTGGCGCTCACTTCGCTGCTTGTCACAGCCGCGTTCGCCCTCTGGCTGGCCCCCTTCATTTTCACGCGTGGCGCAGAATACAAGCAGCCGTTGAAACCGGTCATCCAGCTTGGCCTTTCGGCGTGGCTGGCTAATCTGGCAACGGGCGCGCTGCTGAAGCAAATCTCGTTTATCCTGCTGGGCGTTTTCGCTATCTCTCTGACAGGTATCGGCTACTTTAACCTTGCGTTCCAACTGGCGGATTCTGCTAACTTCCTGCTGGTTGCCGGCTTTAGCGGCGTCGGAGGGGCAGCGCTGGCTGCTGCCTTCGTCGGGCATAACCACGAACGTCTGGCTCGCTCCTGGCAGGCATTAATTAAAGTGGAGACACTTTTAGCCGCACCAGGATTGGTCTTCAGCCTCTTCAACGCGCAGGCCATCACACATGTCCTCTATGGAAGCAATTACGACCCGGTGGGGCCGCTGCTGGCGATTTTCCTGTTTTTTAACCTGCTTGTGCGTATCATTGGCACCACCATCCATCAATCAACGCTCTACGTCATGGGGAAGCCGAGACTGGTGGTGCTGAGCCAGTGGCCTGCTATTCTCTGCTTGATAGCGACCGGCGTTGTGCTCGTTCCGCTCTTAGGTCCCGCCGGTGCGCTGCTCTCCGACGGCATCGCTAAAACCCTGACGGGCGTCTTGATGCTCGTATTCGTGCTACGCGATCTGCCACGGCACTATCCGAAAGAATTATTGATCTTTACCAGCAGATTTTTACTGGCTTTGATCTTAGCGGCGTTACCTGGCATCTTTATCTTGTTCTGGCACCCAGCGAATCGTCTGCTGCAAGCAGCGGTCCTGGGGGTCTCGGGGGTGGTTTTCCTGCTGCTGTGCTTCTGGCTACTCACCTGGCTCAAGCCGTTGAGTACGGCAGATGTGGCAATGATCGAGGGCGTAAACCCGAAAATAGCCAGGTACCTGCACTGGTTTGTACGAGGATAAGAGCCAATGCCTGGACGACTACCGGAACCACTCAATCCAGCATTGCTTATCCGAGCATACCAGCAGGGGATTTTCCCAATGGCCGACCGGAGAGGCCGTATCAGCTGGTATGCTCCCGATCCGCGCGCTATCCTGGAGCACGATCATCTGCACATTTCGCGTTCCCTGCGTGCCTTTCTGCGCAAAAACCTTTATCAGACCCGTATGGATACCGCGTTTGAGATGGTCATGCATTCCTGCGCGCAGAGGGAAGAGACCTGGATCAATGAGGAGTTTATCAAAACATACTGCTACCTGCATCACATTGGAATCGCGCATAGCGTCGAGGCATGGCAAGGTGATAAGCTGGTTGGAGGCTTATACGGCGTGGCGCTGGGCGGAGCCTTCATGGGAGAAAGTATGTTTTCCCATGCTACCAACGCCTCGAAGGTCTGCCTTGTGGCGCTGGTCAATCATTTGAAGGCACAGGGCTATATACTGCATGACACACAGTTTATTACTCCGCACCTGGCATCGCTCGGGGTCACAGAGATTCCACGGTCCCTATACGAACAACGGTTGAAAGAGGCTCTGCGTCTTCCCTGTACCTGGAATCGCCCGTAAGCAGCATTATGCAGTTTTGATGTTCAGACAGGCTTCTGCCCCCAGGCCGACAGAAAATACCACAGGCCGCGAAAATCCTCAGAGAGCCATTCCGCCAGTGTCTGCTCGTAAAGCTGCTCCACTTCTTCCTGCTCGGCGACCTTCATTTTCACGAGAAAGGGCTGTACCAGCTTGAAACCAACTCTCACATCTTCACAAACGCCGGTATACGCCTCCATTCCGGCTGAGTAGTTCAGTAAATGGACCTTTTCCTGAACGTTCTGACACCCCACCTCTCGCAAGAAACGTCCCAACAAAGGCGTAAGGCCAACATGCGAAGGGCTTCCGCTCAAGTTTCGTCCGTCGAGATAAAACGCCTGCATCAGCAGATCCATGAGCTTCTCGAACGCCGGAGAGCTCGTGATCAATCGACCGTCGGAATCTGTAAATCGAATAGTTCCTCCAGGTCGCAAGATGCGCATCAGCTCCTTCATCAGGGGAACCCAGCCGTCCGCATGGACAAAACCAACGAGAAAGCGTGCATTGATCAGATCAAAGGACGCGTCAGGAAAGTCGAGCGGCTGTAGCAGATCCATCACGCGAAATTCCGCGTTATCTAATCCCTGAACCTGCGACAGGGCCTTCGCATACTCAATCATGCGCTGACTGATATCAATACCTACGACCCGCATGTCGGGATACGTATACGCCAGTTCTTGCGCCCAGCCCCCCGGCCCACACGCAACATCCAGGGTACTGCCCACCTTCGCAAGATCAGGAATTTCGGGAAAAAGCCCTCCCATACATTTTGTAACAAACTTATCCTGGTCGATCAGGCGCGCCATCTCCGCGCCACTTTCCACATTGATGATATAGCTATTGGCAGCCTTTTCCATGTTGATGACCCTTTCTGCTCTTCCGGTGACACTCCGCAACATATGCATACTATATCATATTGAAGGGCAAAAGTGGAAAAACATGGAAAAGTTTGCTAATAATGTCTACGCTTATCCTGCAAGCTTGCTAGAGTTCTTGCTTCTCTAAATGCACAAGCTCTATCTCTTCCTCCTGCCTATGCTCATCGGCCAGGCGCGTCCGCTGTTCAATCTGCCCCAGCCAGCGGAAGAAGAGAGGCGACATCACCACCAGGTCAACCAGCCCAGGGGTTAACAGGAGCGCGCCACCGGCAGCCTGGTCAGCAAAGGCAGAGAGGCCCAGTTGAGGAGGGATGGCGTAATGCGAGTAGATCGCCACGCCACTAAACACCAGGATGAAGGCAAAGATATCAACCGGCTGCCCATCAAAAAACGCGTAGAGCATCTGTAGAGGATAGCTCATGTGGCGCAACTGCTTGACGGAACCGATGAGCGGCCACCAGTTTAGCCACGAGAGCACGAAAATCGTCAGCACCTGAGCATGGTAGAGGGAGGCGTTGCCGATGGTAGCGTCATAGAACCTGGGTGAGTGCCAGAGCAGGAACGTCGCATTGAAAAGGATCGAGGCCACCAGCGGCTGCGTAAAAATTCTGACAACATTGCGAACAACAGGCAATGCAACAAGAGGTTGCAGCAGTGCTTCAGGACACCCAAAAATAAGCAACGGCGTGCAAAGTGTGGTCAGAACGACGAGCTGAAACATATGAACAACAAAGAGCTGAGTGCTGCCAATCGTATCAATAGGCGTCAATAGCACCAGCGCAGCAATCACGATAGCCGAGAAGAAACATACTATTTGACGCATCTTCACCGTCTCTCCTTGTGGATAGTGCAGGCGAACCCGCCTCAAACCCAGCAAATAGAGCAGGCACAAAACTAGTAGCAATATAATTGCCCCTGGATTCCAGGGCCATATGAGCGATAAACCATCCGGCATAGTAAAACTCCACACTCTTAACTTCTATTCTCCTCAACAATAGGAAGCTAGCTAGATACTGTGAATATCTAGCTAGCGATGAGAGTCCAACTAGTAAAGTCCAACCTAGACTCTCAAGTGGGGATGATACCTGCATGAGAGTCCGATGTCAAGCAGCGCAAAGGAGGCGCATCAGCATGTTAGATCAATTGCAGGTCCCAACTCCCACGAGGACGCTTTTTCCCCTCACATCTCTTCCTTGCACGCTGTCCCACGATCACACCGCTTCAACGTGCTCGTATGCCGTTGGTCCTCTTGCTCCCGAGCAGATCACCCGCATCGAGGTCCCTCTTCCAGATGGTGAGGTCTGTCCGCTGCTCGTTCCGGTTGCGGTGCCACGTTGCATCCTGGATGACCCCGCTTGCCATGGCGCATCTGCGTCCAATTATCTGAGCGAAGAAGCCAGCGCAGAGGAAGAAGCATGGACCATGAACGTTCCTCGCTTGGTGAACCATATCTATATGTGCCTGACGGACACGCGCCTGTATCGCGACCTGCTGACTGATGCGGTCGGACCGGACTTCCTCCCCTGGCAGGTCGGATGGCTGGTGCGGGACCTGACTCGTTTGGCGGAGACAGATCATACCCTGGCTGCTGTGGGGATGGCGCATCCCTGTTTTTTACTTCCTCTGCTCACCCAGCCTCGTCCGGCAACGTGGCCCCGTTCCGAGCCGTATCACCCTCGCCCCCTGCATGATCGTGCGGTGAAAGCGTATCGAGCGCGGGTGCACTGCTGCTGTGAGCAAGGCAACAGCTATGAGCAAGCGCAACGCCTGGCGCTCGTTGGGCATGTTCAGTAGGAACACAGCGCAAGCAAGGAGGGCGGCAGTATGCAACTGACAGAACAGCACATCATCGGGCGCGATGACCCCCGTTTTGCGGTGATTGATGCTGCCGCTTTCCAGTCGAAGAACCTCTACAATGCGGCGCTCTATGAGATACGGCAAGCCTTCATCCATGAGGGCGTCTATCTCAACTATAGCAAGATGGACAAGCGCATGCAGCCGCATGAAGCGTACAAGGCGTTACCGGCAAAAGTGAGCCAGCAGGTGCTACGGCAACTTGACGACGTCTGGACATCGTTTTTTGAGGCGTTGGAGGCATACAAGGAAGACTCATCGAAATTCACCGGACGACCACGGCTGCCCAAGTACAAGCACAAAACCGAGGGACGGAATGTCTTGATTTATACCCTTCAGGCCATCAGTGGCGAGCAAACCTTGCACAAAAGTCGAGGCAAGAGCGCCTTACGACATGGTATCATCAAGCCCTCCATGCTCCCCATTGAGGTCAAAACGCAGCAGGACCCGAAGACGATTGATCAAGTGCGTATCGTTCCTCGCAACGGTTATTACGTGGTGGAAGTCATTTATAGCAAAGACCCTGTCCAAGCCCACCTTGACCCCTCGTTCTGCATCGCCATTGATCTTGGGGTGACGAACTTAGCGGCGATAACAGCAAACCGAGAGGGCTTTGTCCCTCGCCTGGTTAACGGTCGCACGCTCAAAGCCAGAAATCAATGGTACAACAAACGCATGAAAGAGTTAAAGCTCTGCTTACCTAAAGCAGAGCGAGACCGTGTTACTAAACAGATGCAGCGCATTACGAACAAGCGCAACCGGCAGGTAGACCACTACTTGCATGCTGCCAGCAAAGCCATCATCGACCTGATGGTCAAAGAAGGGGCAGGGACCCTCATCATCGGCAAAAATCCGCTCTGGAAGCAAGAGGTGAACAACGGGCGGCGTAACAATCAGAACTTTGTGAATATTCCCCACGCGAGATTGATTGAGATGCTCACGTACAAAGCCTCGCTTGTTGGCATCCAAGTGGAACTCCAGGAAGAGAGTTATACCAGCAAAGCCAGCTTTCTGGACCTGGACCCCATTCCAACGTACCGACCTGATGATGAGACCGAGCACACCTTTAGCGGCAAGCGCATGGGGCGGAGAAACCGCCTGTATCGTGCCAAAGACGGGCGCAAGATCTGCGCCGATGTCAATGGGAGCTATAACATTTTGCGCAAACGTAAGCCTGATGCCTTCAAGGCAGAGGGAATAGCGGCCTATGTAGTTCAGCCCTTGCGGTTAGCGATAACCGTCTAAATCAAACAAACGATGTGGTGTCCAGAGACGTCCACATTTTTTGGAACTATAGTGCAGGTCGGGAGAGGATGCAAACGAGAAGAAAAAGATCCAATCTTCAGTAGAAACCCCAACGATGCCGCCCTATATGATATACAATAATCAAAAAAGCTAATGACTTATGCAGCAACCGATGGTGAAAGGTTTACGGCCATGCGTATTGTGATTGCACCCCAATCGCTCAAGGGGAGCCTGACAGCGGCGGAGGCGGGACGGGCTATCGCAGAGGGCGTGCGCGCCGTCTATCCCGACGCAGATATCGCTATCGTTCCGGTTGCCGATGGGGGTGAGGGAACGGTCCAGGCGCTGGTCGAGGCAACCGGGGGAAACATCGTACGACAGGTGGTAACGGGTCCATTGGGCCAGCCGGTCGAGGCGTTCTTTGGACTGCTGGGCGACGGACGTACAGCAGCTATCGAGATGGCGGCATGCGCAGGTCTGCCGCTGGTTCCTCCAGCACAGCGCGACCCGCGTATTACCACCACCTATGGCGTGGGCGAATTGATCCGCGCAGCGCTGGACCACGGCTACCGGCGCTTCATCCTCGGAATCGGCGGCAGCGCGACGAATGACGGCGGCGCGGGCATGGCTCAGGCCCTCGGGGCAACGCTGACAGACGGCGCAGGACAGGCCGTTGAACCTGGCGGAGCCGCCCTCAGCAGGCTCGCCACGATCTCAACCGCACATATCGATCCGCGCCTGGCCGAATGCGTCTTCGACGTGGCCTGCGATGTCACCAACCCTCTTTGTGGCCCAAAGGGCGCAACCGCAATTTACGGTCCACAGAAAGGCGCGACTCCAGAGATGATCGTCGCCTTAGATGCAGCTCTGGCCCATTACGCGCAGATCATTGAGCGAGACCTGGGGCGCACCGTCGCCGCAATTCCCGGCTCAGGAGCTGCCGGCGGCCTGGGAGCTGGCCTGCTGGCTTTCGTCCATGCCACATTGCGACCGGGAGCGCAGATTGTGCTGGAGGCGGTTCATCTTGAGGAGCAAATTCGTACGGCACACCTGGTTATTACGGCGGAGGGACAGATCGATGAGCAAACAGCTTATGGCAAAAGCGTTGGCGCCGTGGCAGAACTGGCAGGACGCTACCGCCTCCCTGTCCTTGCGCTCGCAGGCAGCCTCGGAGAAGGGTACCAGGCCGTGTACAAGCTGGGCGTCTCCGCCGTTGCCGCGCTCCCTGCTGGTCCGATGTCACTGGATTACGCCATGCAACACGCCGCGCCTCTGCTCAGTGACACAACGGAACGCAGCCTGAAGATTTTTCAGATGGGAATCGCTACAGTGGCTATAGGAAATTCTGGCTATTCAATAGACCCCCATTGACGACTGTGTTAGTATATCTTCAAAGGTCGTCAACCTCAAGCAGTTTTCCTCGCGGGTACGACGATACAGTCCCCTAACTTATGAATGTTGATTCCTGTATCCGTTTCTCGGTGGCCCGGACATTTCACCCAAAAATCTCCCCCACGAACGTAGTAGTATACGTAGGGATGGAGGACTATTACCACCCAGAGGAACCGATGCAGTCGTCTTCACCGAAATAGGCGGGGAGAAAAAGATGTTGTATCTAGTGAGATGCTTTGATCCGTATATGTATCAAGCAAGCCTTCACTACAGCAGATCTGAGCTTCGTAAGGGGCAGATGTACCACGCCCGGAGAGACCCGATTGATCGCGTCCGCTCAGGTTTGTTGTATCGTAAGCCAGTAAGGTCTTGACGGCTCTGTCCCGTAGTTCGTTCCATTTATATAAGGGAGCGTCATCATGTCAGAACAATCATATACAACCGAAAATACCGGCCTTCAAGATTTGCTCTCAATGGGCTTTAGCGAAATTGAAGCCATGAGATTGATCTATATGAGGGACCACGTCACCGAGGAAATTGAATACCGCGAGATGGTAGAAGAAAGCCGTCGTCTCAATTTTATCCGCTGGCTGATCGAGCATGATCGCTTGAGCAGGTAATAGACACGCTCCTATTCTTTAAAAATATAGATAAAAGAGGCAGAAGATATGAGGTCTTCTGTCTCTTTTAACTTCATCTTGCGCGATGGAGTTGAGCAAGCCGTAAGCCGAATTCTGTCTCCATGCCACCTCTCGATGGCATGGGTGGCAATCATCTATCCAGGACGCCAGTTACCCGACGCCTCAAGCGACCAACCCGAAGGTTGACAGGCGAGCAACCTGCTAGCATACTTACCACGGTAAGTATGCTATCCCTTCTGCTCGGTCTTGCTCCGAATGGGGTTTGCCCAGCCAACCAGTCACCTGGTTGCTGGTGAGCTCTTACCTCACCATTTCACCCTTGCCCGCTTTCTTAAGAGGAGGCGGGCGGTATGTTTCTGTTGCACTCTCCTCGGGGTCGCCCCCACTGGACGTTATCCAGCATTCCGCTCTGTGGAGTTCGGACTTTCCTCGGATCTTGCGACCCGCGATTGCCTGTCTTCCTCAAATCCATCCTGATTAAGAGTATCACATCTCCAGAGAACAGTCTAGCATCTTTCAGGGTCATACAGGGCTATTTAATTCTTCTTTTTTTGCCCCCTTCGGGGGCGAGGGCGGAGAAGAATGAGCGGGGACACCCCGCGCCCCGCAAGGGGCACAGCCCCTTGACCCCCTCTTCTTCAGAGAAGTAAATAGCCCTGAGGGTCATATGCTCAGCGTTGCGCCCTGACCCAAAACGCGCTACAATGACCACGGAAGTTTGCACAAAGATAAAAGGATTGATTGGCATGAGCACAGGCCGACAGATACGCTTAACATCGCTCGCCAGTTGCGCAGGTTGAGCATCGAAAATGGGTCCCGATGCCCTGGCGCAGGTTCTGCGTCTATTAAAAGGTTATGCATCCACGCCATCCAATTTGCTGGTCGGGCTGGATGCTATCGATGATGCTGCCGTCTATCGTGTCAATGAGCAGCAGGCAGTAATTAGCACAGCGGACTTTTTCCCGCCTGTGGTGGATGACCCTTACGCTTTTGGGGCTATTGCCGCAGCAAATGCGCTGAGCGATGTGTATGCGATGGGGGGACAGGTGCTGATGGCAATCAATCTGGTGGCCTGGCCCGATAACCTGGCCGCGGACCTGCTGAGCGAAATATTACGGGGAGGCATGGATACCATAGCCCGGGCCGGGGGCGTTATCGCTGGCGGCCATACTGTGACGGATCGAGAGCCAAAGTACGGTCTCTCCGTTACCGGCATGGTCCATCCCGCACATATCCTGACTAAAGGCGGCGCCCAGCCCGGCGACCTGCTCATTATCAGCAAACCGCTGGGTACCGGGTTAATCACAACCGCGCACAAACGTGACCAGGTTGAGGAAAACGATCTACAAGCCGCCATCCGGTCCATGATGCAGCTTAATCGCCGTGCCAGCGAAGCCCTGGTACAGTCAGGCTCAGGGGTACACGCGGTCACAGATATTACCGGCTTTGGCCTGCTCGGCCATGCCTGGGAGATGGCGTCCCAGAGCCTTACCAGCATGCGCTTTGATTACCAGGCATTGCCGCTACTACCAGGCGTTCAGCGCTATGCGACATTAGGCTGTATTCCCGGGGGAGCTCATCGCAACGAGGATTACCTCACTCCCCATGTACATATCAGCGACCGGTTAGATATAGAGCAACGCGCCATACTATGGGACCCGCAGACATCAGGAGGGCTGTTCGCAGCCATCGATCCAGCAGTATGGCCGCGACTTGCTGAGATAGCGCCGGATGTCACCTTCTGGCGCATTGGTGTGGTAACGGAGCGAGTGCAGGATGAGGCTCATGTATTGCTAGAGGTATTTTAATGTACGAACAGTTAGAAGAGATTCTCAAGGTACATTTTCAGGATAAAAAGCTGCTCAGTATGGCGCTAACCCATCGCTCGTTTATTTACGAAAGCGCCGGTGAGGGGCAGAGTTCCAACGAGCGTCTGGAATTCCTGGGCGATTCGGTGCTGGCGTTAATCAGCGCGGACTTCCTTTACCGCACCTTCCCTCACTTAACCGAGGGAGAGCTGACAGATGTGCGGGCTATCCTGGTGCGCACAGAGACGCTGGCAATGTTCGCCCGGGAAATCAATCTCGGCCAATTTTTACGTATGGGGAAAGGTGAGCAGCACAGCGGCGGCGGTCAGCGTGTGCTTGCCTCTGCCTTCGAAGCTATTCTAGGCGCGATTTACCTTGATCAGGGGCTGAGCACAACTCAACAGTTTCTTATCCCACGCCTGGAGCCTATCGCTCATAACATTGTTAGCAAACGCCTGTTTAAGGATAATAAATCCCTCTTTCAGGAGCTGGCGCAGGCCCGTGAAGGCATCACGCCTTCATATCGCATCGCCAGCCAGGAAGGGCCATCGCACAATCGGGAATTCACCGTTGAGGTTTTGCTGGGCGACACAGTAGTCGGCCAGGGTCATGGTCGTAACAAACAAGCAGCAGAGCAGGAAGCAGCATATAGCGCGTTAGTCAGCCGGGGATGGATTTAAAACCATCAGCAAGGGGCAGGTAGGGGGAATTTATGCGGTTAGAGCCGAGACCAAGACCAGAACAGGTGCTACGCGTCAGCGCTAAACTTATCACTTCAAGCACCATTTTGCACCTTTCTTCTGATGAACTGGATCGAGCGATCAATCAGGAACAGATGGAGAATCCTACTCTTGATGTGATAGAGCAGCGGGTTTGTCTTTACTGTGGCGCACCCATGTATAGCTCGGCCTGCGCCAATTGCGGCCACTCCATGCCGACCACGCCGCTGGCTCCGCTTTCTCAGGCTGCCAGCGAGAGCGAAACTCAGTCGCACGACGACTATCTAGCTCCTCAATCTCAGTGGTCTTATCAACAGACGCTCTACGATAGCGATAATTACGGTTTCGCAGAAGCTGACAATGACGATGAATACGATCCCTTATCGCGTATCCCCAACGGTGAAACGCTGGCAGAGAGCTTGCTCCAGCAACTGGAGGCGCTGGTCGCTCCTGATGACGCCCTGATTGCTGAGCAATTAGTTGGCAATCTTAATGAACGTGGCTATCTCGAAATCAGCACGCAGGAAATCGCCGATCACCTCCAGGTTCCGGTCAAGCGAGTTGATTACGTCTTGCTCCAACTGCAAACGCTGGAGCCGCTTGGCATCGGCGCTCGCAATTTGCGTGAATGCCTGCTCATTCAGTTAGGAGCGTTGAGCGAGCTGGAGACGCCTCCGCCCCTCTCCTACATCCTTGTTGATCGCTACCTTGATCTGCTGGGACGCAACCAGTTCCATGAGATAGCTCGCCAGCTCAAGGTCACGGAGGAGGAGATACGCCAGGCCAGCGCCTATATCCGCAGCAAGCTCCATCCTTTCCCAGCCCATACCTACAGAGACGATACATACTATTCCTCTATCAGCAATGGCATCACTTATATTCGACCCGATGTCATCATCCGCAAAGGGAACGCGGGCTTTGAGGTAGAGCTGATCGAGGAGAAACGCTATCATTTCCAGGTCGAAATAAGCTATGCCATCCCAACGGAACAGCAGCAGCCGGAGTTTGGCGGGCATGAGGTGCAGCGTTATATCCATCAACATGGCGACCGCGCCAGATTTTTCGTTGATTGCATTCATCGCCGCTGGCGCACGTTGAAACGGGTCGCCGAGCTGGTGGTAGATTATCAGCGCGAGTTCCTGGAGAAAGGCATTCGCTACCTGCGCCCGCTGACCCGCGCCGAGGTCGCCGCGCGGCTGAGTCTGGATGAAGGCACGGTCAGCCGCGCCACCGCGAACAAATACGCGCTGCTGCCCAATGGCCGCCTGATCCCATTCTCCGACTTTTTCGATAGCTCCCTGGGCATTAAGGATATCATCCGCGAACTGATCCAGAATGAGGAGCCGCGCCACCGCCTCAGCGACGAGGACCTGGCTCGCCTCCTGACGATGCAAGGCACGCCCCTGGCCCGCCGCACCGTGACGAAGTACCGCGAAGAGATGGGCATCGGCTCCTCTCGCGAACGCTGACATTGGTACTACCATCTCAATCATTCAGGATCGGTTTTAGCCGCTTTTTATGGCATAATCGCAGCACATCAAAGATCATCGCTGTAGAGGAGATACCACCATGTCGGAATCCATCACGCCCGCGGATCAGCTCATGCAAGAGAAGAAAGGGCGCATTGAAACTGCCGTCATGATGACCAGGGATGGTCGCCCCCGTTCGCTTTACGAGCGCATGGTGGATTACACCATTCCCGGGGTAAGCCTCGCGATTATCAACGATTACCATCTGGAGTGGACCTGCGGCTTTGCTTAGTCGAAGCAGGCCGCCTCGACCTGGTTCGCGGGCTATCACCGTGAGCAGGATATTCCAACGCTGCATGAGATTTTAAATGGCGAGCAGCCCAGCAATACGCCTGAAATCTGCGTCGTTGCCCCTCCTGGGGAGCGATTTCAGTATGCTGGAGGGGGATATTGTATCCTCCAGCAATTGCTGATTGATGTGATGCAACAACCCTTTCCAACCCTGATGCAAGAACTGGTGCTGGAGCCGCTTGGCATGACACACAGCACGTATGAGCAGCCACTGCCCGCTGCCCAGGCAAAGATGGCAGCGTCAGGGCATCGCAAAAGTGGCAAGCCTGTGGCCGGTAACTGGTACGTCTATCCAGAGATGGCCGCTGCCGGGCTATGGACGACGCCCGCTGACCTGGCACAGTTCGCCCTGGAACTGCAACACGCGCGGGCAGAGAAGCCCCATCGGCTTCTTTCAACACAGATGGTAAAAGAGTTGCTCATGCCACAAAGCCACGGAGATGCGCGCGGAGATATGGGGTTAGGAGTTTTCGTGCAAGGCGCAGGGCCTGGCGCTCGCTTCGGACACCCGGGCGACAACGCCGGCTTTACCGGTTGCTGGGTCTCCTTGCAACAGGGAGGACAGGGGTACGTCCTCATGACCAATTCAGACAACGGATGGCCGCTGCAACAGGAATTGTTACGCACCATTACGCAAGTCTACGCGTGGCCGGAAATTGCCCCTGAAAAAAATCACGAGGGGCAGAATGGTCAGTAATGCCCTGATCATTCTGCCGGTCCCTCCGGCTGCACATAGATTGTGCGCTCGCGCTCATAAATGACCATGCCCGGGCCGCCGCCCTTCATATGACGCACATGGCGCTGCAAGGTGTAATCGACCGGCAGATTGGTACTGCCCCGTCCTTCGCTATAATAGGCCGCAAGTTTCGCCGCCTGCTCGATGGCGCTGCGAGAAATTTCCCGTCCGGCAGACTTGATGATCACATGCGCACCTGCAACGCCACGCGCGTGCAGCCAGATATCACTGCCGGTCGCCTGGTGAAAGGTCACTTCCTCATTCTGCCTGCTGTTCTTCCCTATCAGGATCGTAAAACCATCACGACTCTGCACATGCAGCGGCACGCCACCGCCAGGAGCTACCGGCTTGCCCTTCGCCTGCTTGCCCCCCTTCCCCTTGCCCTTTTTTTGCGCCTTTTGTGCTTTCTTGCTCTCCTGGATGGGCTTGCCGCGCATATAGCCAGCCGTCTGCACCTCCGCCTTGACCAGTACCAGCTCGGCAGGATTTTCTGCTAGCATCAGATCGGCTAAGAACTGTTCAATCGTTGCCAGCTCCACCGCATTTTGCTCGATTTGCCCCGGTACAAGCGACAGCGCCCGACGCAACTTGTGATATTTGTGAAAAAGGCGATTGGCATTACCGACAGCATCAAAACGCGGGTCCAGCGGGATCGTGACCATTGCCGGGTCGCCGCCTTCAAAGATATTTGGCAGATCGATGCTGCTCTGTTTTTGCACAATCTCGTGCTGGTGCGCCAGCAGTAAATCGGCCTGGAGACGATAACGCGCCGCCTCTTCGGACGCCTGCATCTCCTGTTGCAAAAGCTCCGCCTTACGTTTACAGCGTTCACGCTGCGTCTGCAATACTTTACGAATGGGCGCGCGCAGGCTCTCCACCGCACCATGCCACTCGGCACGCGCATAAAACTCATCCAGCAGCACATTAATCGAAGGAGAGTTGCGCACCTTCACATGCGGCTGCTGCGCGTATTGCTCCAACACGTAAGGAGCAAAGGCGAGCGGCACCACCTGACCGCCTTCCTCGCCGCTTCGCTCAATAAGCTGAGGTTGCCAGCGATGAGTATCGTAAAGCGCCGTCAGGTCGCGAATATTCCATGCCAGCTCCTCCCACACCGCCTCATTCGCCTGCTCGACAGCCATCTCAGCGTTTTCAGTGGCACGATAGACCAGCTCGTGGGCAAGCAAAGGGCTACAGCCGAGCAGATTCCTGGTGAGCAACTGCCAGAGCTTCGGCTGTTCTGTCGCGCGCCTGGACTTCTTCGCCGGCGCTGCTGCGGGTTCAAGGCTTGCCATGCGCTCTTCAGCGGCACAGATCGAAAGCTGAGCGGCGGTCACGCTGGTGGGCTCAAGGCGCGGCAGAAGCTTACCTGCCACCTCGCGCTGCTGTGGCGGAGGCGGCGTATAAGCGACGCCACTGGCAATCACACGATAGCGATTCACTTCCGCGCCAACACGTTTGAGCGCGCCCAGGATCATACTATCTTCGTTGCACAGCATAATATTGCTGACGCGGCCCATAATCTCGATGATCAGACGAAAGCGCACGCGTTCATCGTTCTCGCCGCTGCGATACCCGGCGATGATCTCCAGCACGCGCTCCCAGCGAGGCTGCACGACGGTTTCGATCCGCGCCCCCTCCAGATATTTACGCAGCAGCATCACAAAAGCGGGAGGCTCACTTGCAATTTTAGCAGGCTTGAGCGCGGTTAGATGCGCCCGCGCCAACTGCGGATGCGCCGAGAGATAGAGCCAGCGATTCTGGCCGCCCTGGCCCTGAGCGGCAGGAGCGTAACATTGGAGCGCAATCGCATACTCGGTTGGCTGAATAATTGTGTCAATACGGGCATTCGCCAGCAAAAGGCGCCATTCATCAGCCACTGCCGCCAGCGTGATAGCATCTACATGCATATGTTCTCTCTTATCCTTATTTCTATCTTTGGGAAAAGCCTGCAACTTCCGTCTTCACTAATCCTGTTGTACAATATCAATATGAGCATTTACTTACCCATGTGTGTAGGAACACAACGCTTTGTCACTGGTATAAACATTGATGTACAGTATAACAAAGAGTTGTCCATTCGTACATCAACCCCTCTTGACATTTGAGTAAGATCAGGAAGAAAAGAATGCAGCTTGATACCATGACATCCGCATCACACCTTACTTTAACACAGCATTCGCTCAAGCAAGGACTGCTTTTTGTGCTTTCCGCGCCCTCTGGCACTGGAAAGGATAGCGTTATCAAAGCCCTCAAAGAGCAGGGGATGGATTTCCATGTTGTCGCGTCCGTGACTGCGCGCCCTCCCCGGCCCGGCGAGAGCGAAGGCAACCCTTATTATTTTGTGAGCCAGGAAACGTTTGATCGCATGGTTGCCCAGGACGAACTGCTGGAGTACGCCAATGTCCACGGAAACTGGTACGGACAGCCTATACAACAGATTAAAGACCACCTGAATAACGGGCGCGATGTGCTCTTGAAAATTGACGTGCAGGGCGCTGAAACGGTGCGGAAGAAAGTGCCAGGAGCGATCTTCATCTTTCTAGTGCCCGGCTCAGCCGAAGAACTGGTTGAGCGGCTGACGAACCGCCAGACCGAGACGGAGGCTCAATTACAACGCCGCCTGGCCGATTCGCGGAGGGAATTGGCCCAGCAAATACACTATGATTATACAGTAGAAAACCGACAGGGACATCTCAGTGAGGCGGTGGAGAAAGTGCGCGCAATTATGATCGCGGAACATTGCCGGACCCAGCCCCGCTCTATCACGATATAACAAACCAGGGAGGAACCTTGTGCTATGGCAGAAGAACGCTTTGAACAATCCGGTACGAAAGAGCGCAACCTGGCAATGGAGCTTATCCGTGTGACCGAAGCCGCTGCATTAAGTGCTGGACGATGGATGGGGAAGGGCAATAAAGAAATGGCCGACCAGGCTGCGGTTGATGCCATGCGTCACGCCCTTGACGGCGTTGACATGAGTGGAGTTGTGGTAATCGGTGAAGGGGAGAAGGATGAGGCTCCGATGCTCTATATCGGTGAACATGTTGGCAATGGCACGCCTCCCGAAATTGATGTGGCCGTCGATCCTGTGGAGGGTACACGCCTGCTGGCCTTCGGTCTCCCTGGTGCGCTGGCCGTGGTCGCTACCGCCGAGCGCGGCACCATGTATTCGGCCCCGCCGGGGGTATTCTACATGGAGAAGATAGCGGTCGGCCCCGCCATGAAAGACGTGGTTGATATCAATGCTCCTGTAGCAGTCAATCTGGAGCGTATCGCCCGCGCACGCGAGGCTCGCATAGACGATCTGGCTGTGGTTGTGCTGGATCGTCCTCGCCACCAGGAGTTGATCAGGCAGATCCGCGAGACCGGCGCCCGTATCCGCTTGATCACCGATGGCGATGTCTCCGCCGCCATTCAAGCCGCAATGGAAGATTATAAAGGCATTGACGTGCTGATGGGAACCGGCGGAGCAACTGAAGCTGTGCTGGCCGCCGCAGCCATTAAGTGCATCGGGGGAGAGATCCAGTGCAAGATCTGGCCCCGCAACGAACAAGAACGCGATAAGTTGAAAGCGGATGGGGTCGATCTTGATCAGATATTTCGCACTGACGACCTGATCAAGGGGCATGATGTCTCCTTTGCCGCTACCGGTATTACCAGCGGCGAACTCCTTGATGGCGTCCAGTATTTTGGCTGGGGTGCACGCACATCGTCTCTGATGATGCGCGCTCGCTCGGGCACCGTACGCTATATTCAAGCGCGCCATAAGTGGCGCAAAACGAAGCCGCGAACAAGCGGCTCTTAGGCGCTGTCAGGTGAGGGCTGGTGGTGTTGCCGATAGCACATAGGGGTAGGACCAGGAGTAAGTTCCTGAGCCAATTGCTACTGCTTTTCCTCCGTCTCCCGGCAGCGCCACACTGGCCGTCGTATTGGGAGGAATAATCACGTTGAGGGTGATTTCTCCCTGTGCAATCACCCAGCGCGACTCGGCCAACCCATAGGGAGTGTAAAGCGTTGCGCGTGCGTGCGTGAGATTTCCGCCGGGGTGCGGCTGGATAGTGAAGCGGCGATATCCCGGCTCGGCTGGCGCCAGACCCGCGACCACGCGATGTAACCAATCAGCCACAGCCCCAAAGGCGTAGTGATTAAACGAGGTCATCTTTCCCGGATTGATCGAGCCATCCGGCAACATACTGTCCCAACGTTCCCAGATGGTGGTCGCTCCCATAGTTACAGGATAGAGCCACGAGGGACATTCATGCTGCATAAGCAGGCTGTCTGGTCTGGCGCTCGACTCGAACAAACTTCTCTCTGGTATTATAACGCTTGTTGAACCGGGGCCATAAAGCTGGTCGGATGCGCATTGGCCGTTTGTATTCTTCGATTAAATGTATCCTCGGATTCTTCTCCATATTCACAGCAAACCCTTCCTCCATATTCCTATAGAAGCTGCAAAATGGATTAAATGGACTAAAATATGGATTATATGATACTTTTTTTTATAGCATTCATATGCTATACTAGCGACGTCTCTTATCAACACCGCTATAAGCGAAGGGTAGAGTATCTGAATGAGAACGATTCATTTAAAGATACGCTATCTATAGTTAGATATTTCAAGTACCAACGGAAAAAATGTAGATCAGAGTTAGAACTGAAAAGTTGGCAAACATAGCAGCATACGAGTTGACAGACAAAAGTAATCATCAACAACGGAGATCATCTTCTCGTTTTTCGCCTTTGCGAAGCATAACATGCGTTTTGTACGACCAAGAAACTGTGTGCTGGGTACGCTCAGTAGCAGTGACTATAGCTCCTCACCATTATGTCGAGCAGCAGTCCTTTCCAGGACAAAAAGACCTCATGAGCGATTGTCAGCTCAAAGCTTACAGTTAAAATCGCCGCATACACGACTCGGTAAACACAAAAACTTGAGAGGTACCAACGTTGATTTAGGAGTAATTGCTCCTGACACGCCTCCAGAAGTGAGAACAAATGTACTATAAATATAGGCAACAATAGTAATATGTTTAAACATGCGTTTCTACGGCAAAAAGTACTTTCTGTTTTTATCATGGGCGAAAAACGTAATGGTGCTCACGATGATAAACAAGTACTAGAAAGGGAAGAACATGACAATGCATATTCTAGCTTGTGATCGTATGCGTCAGGTGCATACCTGGTTAAAAAGATTAGACGCCAGAGTTTCTTTAATGGTAGACAGAGAAAGAGTAAAAGCTGATTTTATTGAAGATCATTATAGAATCATTGGCGTGTCACCAGGGGCAACGATAGAAGAATGGATTGAAATTGCTTTAGCAATCCATCGCATCGATCCTATTCATGCAGTATGCGCTTTTCATGAAATGCAACAAGATAAAGCGGCCCTTATCGCTCAAAGGTTAGGGTTGCCATTTCATCTGCCCGAAACTGTTGAGTCTGTGCGGCAAAAAGATAAGATGAGAAGAAAACTGCGGCTTGCTAATATAGATCCGACAGAAGGTAGACGGGTAAAAGCGGCAAGCGAAATAGCTCTTTTCGGAAAACAGCATGGTTATCCCCTGATCCTTAAACCCGTTGATGGCTGGGCCAGCACAGGCGTTTCACTGATCCGTAACGTGGACGATATCCCTGCCGCCATTGATTGGTTTGGTAGTAGCGGCGCGCATACCGACATGTATGTAGAGCAGTATATAGACGGCGTTGAATTGAGCGTAGAAGCTTTATCAGAACAGGGACAGCATCGAATTTTCTGCGTGACTCAAAAGTACAAGGATAGCACTCATTTCGTAGAACAAGGTCACTGCGTTCCCATGCCATTAGACCAGGCTACCCAAATTGAGATTAATGATTTCGTCTCACAGGTCCTTACTACTCTGGGCATCAGCGATGGAGCTTCCCATACAGAAATTATGCTGACGGAGCAGGGCTTGCGTGTGGTGGAAACGCATACGAGGCTAGGCGGAGACTCTATTCCTGATCTTTTCAAACTGGTGAGTGGCATCGACGTGATGGAACTATGCGCGCGACAGGCTCTTGGAGAACATGTATTAGCACAGCTTCCCCCGGCATCTCATGCCGATAAGTTTGCCGCGATCTGGTATGCATCCCCACGAGCGGCAGGTACCCTTGAGCGTATAGAAGGAGCGAAGGAAGCCCAGAACATGCCAGGAGTTCTTGATGTTCAGCTCCTCAAAGAGCCTGGTATGACCCTTGGCGATACGCGTGATTCTTTTTCGCGCTCAGCCTATGCCATTGGGATAGGTAATACTGCTGATGAGGCCATTGATCGTGCTAAAAGTGCAATTCAAAAGTTCAGGTTTGTAGTATCATGTTGTGGTTAACTCGAAAAATGCGCGGAATTCCTGCAAGTCAGCGAATTCCCCTGCCGGCGCGCTGGATTCTTGCTTCTGTACTGGTTAGTAACATTGGCAACGGCATGAACACATTGACCGTCAGCATGTTACTGTATGTGAAGACAGGATCAGCCGCGGCCTTTGGAGCCTCTATCATTCTACAGTATGTCGTTACCTTTCTTGTACAAGTTTTTGCCGGCTCTATTGTAGATCGGGGAGATCCCAAGAAGGTGGCCGTATACTGTGACCTGCTGCGGGGCGTGGGAGTTTGCGCTGCCAGTCTTATGCTCAACACGCCGTATGTCTACTGGTGTGTTTTCGGCTCCATCATCCTGATCAATGCTCTTCGTCCTTTTTATCGCTCTGCCACATTTGTTGTTGGCCCTTTGGTAGCGCCTGGCCCTGCACTCGTGAAATACAATGCTTACTGCGGAAGCCTGCTCCAATCTGGACAGCTTATGGGCGTTGCGCTGGTTGGCATCATTCTTCAACGCTTTGGCAGCGGCTTTGCGTTGGGCCTTGACGGCGTGTCATATCTGCTCTCAGGGCTGGCAATCTGGATGGCAAGCATTCCTATGATTGATCAAGAACGGAAGGCGTCTCAGAGTAAAGGCATAGAGGGCTTCCTTCATGACTGGAAAGAAATACTACAGTTACTGCGATCAAATCTGGCATTAAGCTGCCATGTTGTCCTCTGCTGTGCAGACTATATCGCTGTTTCATGCGTTAATCTCCTGCTGGTGCCTATCGTTGCTGTGTGGTATTCAGGCAACACCTACTGGCTCTCGGCTCTTGATGGCGGCTTCGCGGCAGGATCAATTCTAGCTGGACTGATCACAGCGCAAGTAATCAGCAAGCTGGGCACACGCACTACCACCGTGTTCGGTTTAACCGGTCAAAGTATATTGTTTCTTTCACTTTCCTTGATCCATATATCCTATATTGCCATACTGTTTATGTTCTTGATTGGCTGTTGCAACACATTTTCCATCACGGCATTTACCAGTGGTTTACAACATCGTACAGATAGGTCAATTCAAGGCAGAATAGCCGGAGTCCGTTACTTACTACTTTCGATCCTAACCTCTGCGGTTGTACCGGTTGTATCGTTTATGCAGAATCTTTCTTTGGAAAAAGGACTGTTCACCGTCGCCGGGATATGTATCACATTCAGTCTTGCAACGCTGCTCTTGAGTAGCCGCCACCTATTAGGATACACATTATTCGGGACATCTGATAAGAGCTAGCCCCATTGATAGGTAGGCGGAGAAGGTCGCTTACATGAAAGCCCCAATGCCTGCACAAGGAGGTATGATAACGGTTTATGCTGGAACAGGAACTATTGTGTCTTGCTTTTCCTGATGATCGGGAAGCGCTGGAAGTGTCGCAGATGGTGGAAAAAGCAACTGTCGCTATTCTCGCTCCCGGAAAGCCAATAGAACACTATCTCGAAAAAAATGCATATGCAATGATCGTCGCCTCTGGCTCACGATTACATAGCCATACGGTAGTAGATATGCTCCTGGCCGCACAGACGACGGGAACTATGCTGGGCTTTTTTTCCCATCCTACCAAACTCTCCCTGTTGCTTCCGCGCGCCCCACAGATTCCTGAGGCCCCGCGACACGCCATTCTCAATTATTGCGATGAGCGCACGATCTCTATTGAGGAGCCCGATTTCTGGTACGCTTCTGGATCGGCGGCAAAGGGCAGCGCGCTCCTCGCCTGGCAGGAGGATGGAGAGCGACCAACATTGATCTCTCTTTTAGCCCACGCGCGCGAAAATCACATGTATACCATCGATAGTTTCCTGTGTAGCAAATATGCAGGCAGAGTCCCAATGGAGCATCAAAATGACCGTTTGCCAGCCTGCTACACGACTGGAAGGTGTTATCGCTCGGATTCGACGCCTGTAGATATCGGCAGGTTGCAGGCTGACGTCGTGGTACTGAATGGCTGCACTACTTTTAAGCTAGGCTCAGATGTTTTTGCCGCTCAGAGCAGTATGGTATATCGGCTTGTCGAGAGCGGCTGCGTCAATGTGATTGGTAGCCCGATGATTAAGGCTGGCTTCCGTGAGGAGCTGCTTTTCCTCCATGCGCACATGGGTCGAAAAACGATTGGAGAGATGGTCAGACATTTGAATGACCACCATGTTAGTTGTGGTATCAAAATTCCGGCCTTTGCGCTCTGGGGAGATCCTCGCCATAGATATCCCATTCTAGTTCCCGAACTCCAGCGAACGCCCGAACGGATCGGGCCGATTGAGGTGGGGATGAGAGTAGAGTCAACTCCAAAGCCAACGACAGCCACGCTGCCGCCCATTGACGAGCAACTGGCTGCTCTGCAAGAGGCCATGTTAACCTGTAGACGATACGAGCAGCTAGAATTTTTCGGCTTTTCGCTGCATGTTGTAGCCGGCCAGTTTGCACAGATCCGCACGCTATTACAGGGCGCAAGCAATCTAGTAGCAGAGGCGGCATTTGTTGAGGGCGGAAGGGCGGCCAAACAATTGCATGATCGACTCAGACGCTTGCAACAGGCCATGCAACAGCTAGAGAGCCTGATGTTACGCCATATTCTGGAGCGCACCTTCCACGGCTTTCAATTGCTTGATGCCTACCGCACCAAATGCACAACGACGCATATTCAGGAAGAGATCTGTCCGATGTGTCAGCAAAAAAGTTATCTGGTGCGTTTCGCATCACCTTTCCTTTTTTGCCGGATCGCACAACACTGCCCCCGCTGCGGCGTTGTTGCTGACTATCCTGGGGATGAGCACGTCTCTCTTCCTCAAGTTACATGGCATATCTCAGATGAACAGGTCCAGGGAAGCATTGCTGGGGCCTACGGCTGGCTGGGAGCCAGCATTCATTCAGGAAGCAAATTTGGTTTCTCAACAAGCCTGGAATGCGGTTTTGCGGAAGGCAATCCTGTCTCGTTCATATTACCGATCCCCCCATCCGTGCAGCCCCATTGGTATTACCTAAAAATCTATAGTCTTCAAGCTGGAAAGTTAGTCCATGTTGTTTGTCCTATGTTTATACAAGCTCGTAGTGCCCAGGATAGGAACGCTTCCGCTCAGCTTGTGGAGGCCGTTTCTACCGGTCGCATGTTGCAAGGAAAAGATTGATGCACCTTCTACAGGACGAAGCTAACTCTCCTTTTAACAGAACGAACTGGAGCCAGATGCGACAACCGCCCGATACCATTCAACCAGGCATACGTGTCGGCATTACAGGAGCTCAGGGAGTGGGCAAAAGTACTTTAGCCAGAGCCCTCGCGCAAGAATTGAACTTGCCATTGATCGAGGAGGTGGCCCGTACAGTTCAATCGTTGGGCTTTACACTTGGATTGGCAACCACATTGTTAGCTCAGGCGGCTATGTGGTTTGCCCAGTTCGATCTTGAGCATCGATTGCAGAGCTATATTGCGGATAGAACGCTCTTTGACGTTGTCACGCATAGCAGTTTGCTCGTTCAACGAACGCAGAATAAGCAAGATGAGCTGCTTGTGAATACTCTGGGCAACGCGACGGCATGTATCCTGGGGAAACACTACTCTTTCTTTTTCTATATCCCTATTGAGTTCCCTCTGGAGGGTGATGGCGTTCGTGAACAAGATCTACAGTTTCAACAGGCATTGGATGTCAAAACACTCGAATTATTACAGGAATTTCAACTTCCCTATGTGACACTGCGCGGCTCGATAGCAGAAAGATTCGCCCATGCCAGGCAGGTCATTGGCGAATATAGCAAAGATTCTCTATGAAGCGGGAATTACTTAAAGAGGTCGAACATATGCGTAACCGCTATTATGATGTTATCGTTGTCGGCTCTCGGTGTGCTGGCTCCACAACAGCCCTCTTGCTAGCACGTCGCGGGCTGCGAGTCCTATTATTAGACCGGGCTCACTTTCCCAGCGATACTCTTTCCACGCATACGCTACAGCTATCCGGGCTAGCTTACCTTGAACGCTGGGGACTTCTTGAGCGCGTGCGAGCCAGTGGCTGTCCTCCGTTTCGGAGAGTGTCGCTCGATTTTGGCTCTTTTATGCTCGCAGGAAGCCCTCCACCGGCAGAGACGATCAGTGAGACGCTCTGCTGCCGCCGCATTGTACTGGACCTGATTCTTTTAGAGGAGGCCATTCGCGCGGGTGTCGAATGGCTTGAGGGCGCGACAGTACTGGAACTATTGCAGGAGCATGACCAGATAGTAGGCATACGAGGGCGAACAGCAACGGGGGGACAAATATCCGAACGCGCAAGGCTCATTATCGGCGCTGATGGCATGAACTCGCGCATCGCTCGCCTCGTTGGCAGCGCGATGTATCATGCCATCCCCAGCCTGACTTTTTCCTACTATTCTTATTGGCAAGGAATATCCCTATCACACGCCGAGCTCTTTGTACGCGATGGCTGCGCAATGGCAATGGTCCCAACAAATGACAACCTGGTGATCGTTGTGGTCCAGCGACGCTTACATGAATTTACATGCTTTCGAGAAAATATAGAGAAAAACTTTATGCTATCTCTCCAGGCTATCCCCAGAGTTGCGGATATGGTTCTTTCAGGCGAGAGAGTTGAGCGTTTCCGTGGGACGGCGTATCAGCCTAACTTTTTGCGGCAGCCCTGGGGCAAGGGCTGGATTCTGGTTGGGGATGCAAGCTGCCATAAAGATTCGGTGACAGCTCAGGGCATTAGCGACGCCTTCCATGACGCTGCATCGGTAGCTGAAGCGGTCTGGCGTGGCCTGACAGGCGAAGAGAGCCTGGAAGAGTCTTTGCGTCAGCATCAGCGCAGGCGCGATAAACGCATCATGCCCATCTACAGAAGAGCAGTCGCAATGGCACAACTTCAAGTCCCACAAGGTCCCATAGCACAGTTTCTGCGCTCTCTTCAAGACGACCAGGCTCAGATGGATCGCTTTTTCGGCCTGGACGCAGGCACGGTAGATATAGATACGTTTTTCCCAGCGTTCGACACCTCTGAAAATTCTTTCGGGAGCCCGTAGGGGAGCCTAGAAAAACCTCCATAGATCTTTAGATAGAAATGAAACATCGGAGGGTATGATGAAGGATATGTTACATATAGCTTGCCGGGCAGCATACGCCGGTGGAGCTATTTTACGTCACTACTTTAGTCGGGAGCTTGCCATTCAAGAGAAGGCAGGAACGGATTTCCTGACGGAGGCTGACCTCGCTGCCGAGGAAACCATCCTGGCGATCTTGCCGAGAGCGGACGCGAAAATAGGAGTCATTTCAGAGGAATATGGGAGTAGCCACACCGACGCTGCATATACCTGGGTCATCGATCCATTAGATGGCACCCATAATTTTGTCACAGGCATACCACATTTCGCCATCTCTATCGCACTGCGGCACAAAGATACGGTAGAACTGGGTGTGGTATATCAGCCAATCGCTGACATCCTCTGGCACGCCCAGCGTGGCGAAGGCGCATACCGTAATGAGTTTGCTCTTGTCGGCCAGCCTCCTGCCCGACCATATACGACTGTGGCTTACATTCAGGGCCACGCCGCTCCTAAGGCTGCTACCAGCGTACTACCTGCCATTCAAAAAAGCTTTGGACGCGTTTTCACCAACTGGACCCCTGCTCTCGATTGGTGCCTGCTTGCCGACGGTCGCCTTGACGCCTTAATCAGCATGGATTCAGAGCAAGAAGATCAACTCGCAGGGATGTTTATCGCCCAGGAAGCAGGGAGAAACGTGACCGATTTTCAGGGAGAGGCATATATACCGGGGATGTCACGTTTGATCGCTTCGCAGGACCCAAAAATTCATGCTCGTCTACAGCAACTTCTAGCTGCCGTTCAGGACTACTAAAAAGTGGGATGAATGACAGGATAAAACTTGCATATGTAACTTTATAAGAGATCAGGAGTATAACAATGACTGATGACCGGCAACAGGTAGTTATCGTGGTGTCATCGCAGGGACTGGGCGGAGTAACCCCCTATGGGCGGGCCATTCGTGACACAGGGAGAATACCTCTGCTCATAACAGGTCCAGCTCCGCAGAGCAAAATAGAAGCGTGGAGATCTATCTATGATGAGATTGAGTTTGTTGCGCTAGAGACCCTCTATCAACCAGAAAAACTCGTTGCAACGGCTATTCAATGTGCTAGAGAACGGCCTATTGCAGGTTTATTCTCCTGCTTTGATGCGATTCTGTTATATGTGGCCCGAGCAGCAGCACTGCTCGACCGACCTCATCCATCCCTACCAGGCTTAGAGACTGCACGCAACAAATATGCCACGAGACTGGCCTTAGCTCAGCAAGGCATTCCCACGCCAGGCTTCTACCTGATGCGCTCAGAAAATGAGGCAGACCGCGTAGAGGAGAGCGTTGGCTTTCCAGCGATTATCAAACCGGTGAATGGCATGGCTAGCCATCTTGTACGTAAGGTCGAGGACAAAGCCGCCCTCCGTACAGCCTATCGGGAGCTGGTACAAAGAATAGATCGAGGATTCTCAGGGAACTATGATCAGCCTATCCAGGTCACTGGCCCGCAGGGAGAGATCATGACCCTCTCCCCTCGCACCAACTTTTTAGTAGAACAGTACATGAAGGGCACAGAGTATTCCGCCGAATTCATTATTCGTGACGGTCAGTATCATCGCATTGCTCTGTTTCATAAGTTTCTCGTCGAAGAAAAAGGGTTTCTCGAATGCGGCTTCACCACGCCCCCTATCGGGTTAAGTACACAACGAGAAGAGGAGATCTGGCGCTACGTTGAGTGCTGCTTAACAGCTACTCATATAACCCATGCCAGCGCCCATGTCGAAATCATCGACACCGACAGAGGGCCTATGCTGGTCGAAATTAATGCTGGTCGAGCAGCAGGCCAGATTCTGGTACAGGCTGTTCAACAGGCGCGGGGCATTGATTTAACCAATGAAATTCTTGCCCTCCAGACGGGCCAGCCACGTCCAGTCCCCACACCGCCCACTTTGAACGGTCAGGTAACAACGCTTACAGTTTTCCCGCCAGCAAGCGGACGGCTTGTACAGATCGATGGCCTGGAAGAAGTTACGGTATTGCCTGGCGTCAAAGAGGTCATCTGCTCTTGTAAGCCAGGAGACCTGATAGATGTTCAGGATAAGGAATTTTTTGCAGTGAACATCTTAGTACATGAGATAGATGATCCCGCTGAACTGGCAACAATCCATAAAAAAGCTAAAAGGCTTGTTCGCTTCATCATGGAATCTGAAGATGTTTTCTAACAAACTTCTTCGTGTCGCAGAGAAAACATCTTATCCAACAGCAAACGCTGTAGCACTTTTGGCTTAGTAGACCTTTTATTAGAGAGGAAAGATATCCTGATGGTCTTGAAGGTTGCCGTAATCGGTTTGGGAAAGCAAGCTACCGAAGATCACCTACCGATCTTAGCACTGAGTGAACACTATCAACTTTCAGCGGTGGTTGATATTAATCGCGAGAGGCTCGATCAGATTGCCCATCAATACGCAGTACCCGGATTTTCCTCTGTAGAGGAGTTATTATCTCACCAGACAATAGATGTGGCTTTGATGGCTTTGCCCCATAGCGCCTATCTGAGTGCGATCTCGCTCGTAGCCGCGCAAGGTATTCATGTTATCAAAGAAAAACCGTTTGCCATGAATATGCATGAGGCAAGGCACCTGCAAGAGCTTATCGAGAAGCATCATATATATATTGGAGTAACTATGCAGCGCCGATTTGACCCTATCTTTCAGGCATATCATCAGATCAAGCGGCACATCGGCAAAATCTTTTCCATTGAGGGATACTACACCATGAACATTGCCTCCCTTGATCAGGGTTGGCGCGCCACCAAATCAGATGCCGGCGGTGGCGCTCTCATAGATATGGGATACCACTTTATTGACCTGCTGGTGTGGTATTTTGGCACTCCCTCTTCTGTGACAGCGCGCCTCTCACGCGGCAATCGTCCCGGACAGAGGTATGATGTTGAGGATACAGCTCACCTCCTGTTCGATTATCATCTGGAAGGCTATTCTGAAGAGGAGAAAACCATTGGGACCTTTGTCATTTCTCGTGTCTATCCGCAAAAGCAAGAGAGTCTGACCATTTACGGTACTCAGGGCATTATCAAAATCAAGCGCGGATCCATCCAACGCTTAGACTGCCAGGGCCAGGAGATTGAGCACCTCGAACGGCATGGCCGCTGGCTTTCTTCTGCTATTGCCCAATTTGAAAGCTTCGCGTTGCAAATTCAACAGTTTCGTTCAGGACAGCCGCCTACTGCTCACGAACACCTGGCGCATATGGCAATCATTGAGGCTGCTTACAAGTCTGACCAGCTCGGTCGTTCCTGTTCGCCTCACCTCTATTCCGAACACTTATCAACAAAACTACTTGTTAAAGGAGCACTCTAACATGAACACTACTCTGGCCCTCCTGGGGGGCACACCGGTCATAACCACGAAGGAAGGACACTATACCTGGCCTCGCATCACGCCCGAACTAGAGGCATCTGTGCTTAAACAACTGCACGAAAGCCTCTCAATTTACGACCGATCTGGCATTTTCGCGCGTTTTGAACAGGCATTTGCCGACTATCATGGCAGGCGTTACGCATTAGTTGAGAACTCAGGCACAAGTGCCATTTATGGCATGTACGAGGGCCTCGCATTGCAGCCTGGCGATGAGGTGATTGTACCGGCATATACGTTTTTTGCGACAGTATCCCCTCTGCTGCACACTGGAGCTATTCCCATATTCTGCGATTGCAACCAAGATGGCAACATTAATCCAGACGAGATTGTGGCTCATATTACCCCGCGTACCAAAGCGGTTGTCGTCACACATATGTGGGGGCTCCCTTGCGACATGGACGCCATTGTGCAAATATGTGAGCAACATGGGCTGATCCTCCTGGAGGATTGTTCGCATGCCCACGGCGCTCTTTATAAAGGGAAGAAGGTAGGTACATTCGGTCAAGCAGCGGCGTGGAGCCTTCAGGGGCAAAAAATCATTACCGGCGGAGAAGGCGGGATCATACTGACGGACGACGCAACGCTGTATCATCGAGCGCTCCTCCAGGGCCATTATAATAACCGCTGCAAGCAGGAGATCCCCAGGGACAGCGACCTGTTCGAGTTCGCGTTGACCGGATATGGTTTAAAGTTACGAGCTCATCCGCTTGCTATTGCCATTGCTTTGCAGCAATTTGGGCATCTAGACGAGTGGCGTCAACAAAAGCAAGACTATGCTCAACAGTTTAGCGAAGCGTTAGCGCCCTACCCGTTTTTGAAAATGCCTCGCTTCTCTGAGAAACAGCCAAGCTGGTATGCGTTTATGATGCAGTATGACGAAGATAGAGCCAATGATATTCCGTTGGATGTCTTTCACCGGGCATTACTCGCAGAAGGTCTCACCGAAGTAGACCGGCCTGGCTCAACCGGTCCGATTTACAACCTACCGCTATTCACCAAACCCCACATTGCATTGCCACGGCTCTACAAAACGCCTTTTACGCAAAAAGAAGCATTCCCTTGCGCCGATAGCTTCTACCATAGAGCTTTGAAGCTGCCTATGTGGGCATTTCCTGACGACCAGTTCATCGTTCATCAGTATATTCAGGGCATCCAAAAGGTATGTGATGTCGTACTCAACTGTCCTGAGAGCTTACTGGCACCTGCATCGCTGCAATAGAACTGGCAAAGGGACGTAAGGCAATGAGATCAGAACCGCCCGACCCGCTTGAGTTTCAAACGTGGCAGAGGGCAGCCGAAATTGAGGGCCGAGAATGCGTCGTTGGCGCTGTCATTATCGATCCTCAGGGCAGGGCGTTCGTCCAGAAACGCTCTTTAGATCGCCAGTTGTTTCCTGGCTGTTGGGATATTGTAGGAGGGCATGTTGAGCCAGGAGAGACTCTCTATCAATGCTTATGCCGGGAAGCAGACGAGGAAACAGGCTGGCAAATTGCGAATATCATCGCTGTTTTGGAGCAATTTGACTGGGCTGCTGGCGGACAGGCTAAGCGGGAATTTGACCTGCTTGTAGAAGTCACAGGCAACCTGGATGAGCCACGACTCGAATGGTCGAAACATAGCGAGTTTCGCTGGATTTCCCTGGACGAAATCGAGATCCTGCGCGAGAATCGCACGCCCGACGATACATTCATTTACGATATTGTAAAAAAAGGGCTAGAATACTGGCAGAATAGGTAGTAACATATCTGAGGCATGATGGGATCATGCCTCAGGTATGTTTGAGCAGTCTAATGGAGAGAGAATGTATGGCTTCCTATCACACAGCTTTTCCAATGTGGCAAGAGCGTTCTAATGAACAGAAAATAGAGTTGCTGAGAGATTTAGTTTCTGAGCTCTCTCAATATGTCCTGCACCAGCCTACTTCGCTGCTGCTGCAAGTATTGGAAAAACATCAGTGCGAAGATGATGAAGAGCAAGACTCTGTCACGCTCATTAAGAAAATGCTGAGGGAATACCCAAACCTCTGGTTTCAAAGTTGTGAAGTGGGACATATTACCGGCTCAGGCTTAATTCTAGATACCACCAATAAAAAGTTTCTTCTCATGCATCACAAGAAACTCCTGCGCTGGCTTCAAATGGGAGGGCACGGAGAGTCTGAACTTGACCCTGCACATATTGCCCTACGCGAGGCCGTAGAAGAATCTGGCCTTCCCGACCTGCGCTTCTTCCCTGATGTGGGATATCCTACACTGCTGGATGTTGATGCCCATATTATTCCCGCCGGGCAAAACAGGCCCCAGCACTATCACTTAGACTTTCGCTATGCATTTTATACCGGATCGCCTGACCAGGTAAGATGCCTACATTCAGAGGCGAAAGATTTACGCTGGTTCTCTTTTGCAGAGGTCGCCGATCTGGACCTTAATCCCTCAACCTTCCGCCTGATTAGCAAAGCTAACAGGCTAATGGGCAATTCATAGACGAGCGACCGATAGCGCCAAAAATGCGCCATTGCAGTTCTATAATGAAGAAACTTAACCAGCTTGTAAAGCGAGCTGGTTAATATAATCCTTCCCTTGCGAACTTCAACGACTGACCGTCTCACCCCTGCGCTGCTGAGACCTTCGCAGCATTCGCCACAAGCCATGCTACAATCTCCACTTTAATAGCAGTAAAATAATAGTAACTCGCCAGCGTATCTTCTGTGTGTCCGGTACACAAATAAAGCGGTTACGGAAAGTTGTAGTGGAAAGGAGTTTTTGAGGAATGGCTCAACTTATCAAGCGCCCACAGGTTCTCTGGGCCGCACTCGCGCTGACAGTGGTAGTAACGTTATTGCTTGTGGCGTGTGGCAGTGGATCTGCGGGCGCAGCAAGCAGGCAGTCAGCCTCGACGCAGGTCGTTCGGGTGAGTATTGTTGAAAACAATGGACGGTATGCTTTTTCACCTGCCGCCATCACTATCCCTAAAGGATCGCAGGTTGTCTGGGTGAATGGCTCCGACGCCTCCCATACAGTAACCAGTAGTGGCGGCTTTGCCAGTTCGGGGTTGATCGGCCAGAGACAGAGTTTCTCGGCGACCTTCGCGAACGCGGGCACATTCGCATACCACTGTACCGTTCACCCATATATGATGGGTACCGTAATTGTAAAATGAACCCTGAGGGGGCAGGGGCAAGCCTCTGCCCTCCGTCGGGTCAATGGCTGCCTGAGCTGCCTGGGCAAACGCAAGGCTTGCCCCTACGGGGTCAGGTGCTGCATTTTCTCGATAACGGCATCGGCAACCTGTGAGGTGCCAACGGCAGTCGGATCGTCGGGACGCATTTTCAGATCGTAGGTCACATTTTTCCCTTCGGCGATCACTTGCGTAAGAGCTTTCTCCAGGCGAGTGGCGGCCTCGCGTTCGCACAGGTGGCGCAGCATCATCACCCCCGAAAACATCATCGCCATCGGGTTGACCTTATTCTGTCCGGCATACTTCGGCGCGCTGCCGTGAACAGGCTCAAAGACGGCGTACAGGCTACCGATATTGGCGCCAGGAGCAACGCCCAGGCCGCCTATCAGGCCAGCCGACAGGTCGGAGATGATATCGCCATAGAGGTTGGGCAACACGAGTACGTCATAAAGTTCAGGCTTCTGCACCAACTGCATACACATATTGTCTACGATGCGATCTTCATATTGAATATCAGGATATTCTTTAGCAACCTCGTGAGCCGTGGCAAGAAAGAGGCCGTCCGACAGGCGCATAATGTTAGCTTTATGGACGGCAGTCACCTTGCGTCGATTATTGGCGCGAGCATACTCAAAAGCGAATTTGACAATGCGACGGCTGGCAGCTACGGAAATATACTTGATGCTTAACGCACAGTTCGGGTCGAGATGGTGGCCGGTATGACGAGCGATCACCTCCAGAATCTCTTCATGTTCAGCGGTGCCTCGCTGGAACTCGATGCCAGCGTAGAGGTCTTCCGTGTTTTCACGTACAATGACCAGATCGATATTCTCGTAGCGAGAGCGTAGCCCCTGGTAGGTTTTAGCGGGTCGAATATTGGCATACAGATCAAGCTTTTTCCGTAAAGAAACATTCGCGCTTCGCTGTCCCTTGCCGACAGGCGTCGTAACCGGTCCCTTCAGCCCCACCTTTGTACGCTTTATCGACTCAATCACATCTTCTGGAAGAACCGTTCCGTGTTTCTCCAGCATTTCCGCTCCCGCCTGGCGCACATCCCACTCGAACTGGACCCCAGTCGCTTCAAGGACACGGCGGGTTGCCACGGTAATTTCTGGCCCCGTTCCGTCTCCGGGAATTAGCGTCACTGCATGCGGCATGTAATCCTCCAATAATTGCAGAATTGACCTCGATTCCGCGCTCCTGAGCGAAGCTAGACGCGCTAGCGGCGTTGGAGCGCGGAACGTATTAAGATACCTCGATTGGGAGGGTGGTGAATTATCTTTTGATTATACCACAGCAGAGAACATGCAGCACAACGGTTAGAAAGTGAACACATATCTTGTGTGTATAGGCGTACCATTGTAAACCGTTGTAAATCTGATTGATGTCAAAACTGATGTCATTTGATGCAACAATAATGAGGCATAGTTAATATGTCTCATGTTGGGTAACAGCCGGACGTGTCATTTTTGCCCACAGGCTAACTTGGCTTATTGAGTCTTTCTACAAGCGTTGCAAGAATGTTTCTAATCTCTGTAGTGTCAGATTTAATATCAGCCAGTTCTCCGTACACATGATCAAATCGCTGATCAACGCTTGTTGAAAGCTGTTTGAAACGGTCATCAACGCTTGTTGAAAGCTGTTTGAAACGGTCATCAACGCTTGCTGAAAGCTGTTTGAAACGGTCATCAACGCTTGCTGAAAGCTGTTTGAAACGGTCATCAACGCTTGCTGAAAGCTGTTTGATATCTTCCCTGGTTGCCATTGTAGCCGTAATTTCCTGTAATTGGTTTGCTATCTCTTCAACGCTGCCAGAAAGCGACGTTGTTAATCGTTCTTGTACTGCTAGCCGGTCTCGTAGATGTTTTAGTTCTGCACTCATGTTTGTTTCCTTTTGTTCTAAGATTATTCGTGGTCTTCCGTTCGTGATTTCACACAGTACTGAAATATTTGCACAATGCGTGAAGGATTTGGCCTATTCATGTCGAGCACAAAAATTATATACCCCTGGCTCGTCAAATGGAAGGATGTCCTTTTGCGGGTCCAAGTCTGTATCCTTGATCTCTCCTCTAAGTAACTTAAAAATGGTTTCGTCTTTTAGAGGTAACATGTTGATAGCTCCCCAAAAGTCCCTACGATCGGCCTTGTTATAGAGACCACGGCATATGTAAGGGTTACGCTCATACCATTTTCTAACGATAGCAGGGTTCCCTGTTTCGTCGCCGTACACGCTGTATTCAAGTTCATTATTTTTACCGGCACTGCTTCCCTGCCTCCTCACGATTATACCACACCCAGCGCATCCCTGCTTATACAGGTTACTTCGCCGCTTTTGTCCGGCTTCTTGTCGCAAGCTTTTTTTCGGCAACCGCATCTTCTTGAGCAGCTTTCGCTTTGGCCGCTGTCGAGCCACGCCGAGCGGGTGCTTTCTTGGCCGCGATGGCGCGTTTCGTCGTTTTAGTCGCTACCGCGCGTGTTGACCGCTTCCGCGCTGGCACTTTTGTTGCCGTTTCGCCTTCACCTCTAGCAGTATCTTCGCCTGCCGCTTTCTTTCGACTGGTGGTTGCCGCCCGACGGGTCGTTTTCTTTTCTCCGTTTTGCTGCGGCTGCTCTCCAGCTCCCCGTTGCGCGACTATCACTTCTTGATAGCAAACAGGGTCCTGCCCCGCTTTGGCAACGACCATCAGTCCGTTGCAATTGGGACAGAGTTCGGGGACCGGGCGTTCCCAGATGGCAAAATTGCAGGTCGGATAATTGCTACAACCATAGAAGACGCGTTTCTTCTGCTTGGTTTTACGCTCTACCAGATCGCCGCCACAGACAGGGCAGAGTGCGCCCGTTTTGTTGACGAAGGAGCGGCGATAGCGACACTCAGGAAAACCGGAGCATGAGATAAAGCGCCCAAAGCGACCGCTTCTGATGACCAGATTGCGTCCGCAGTCGGGGCATTGCTCGTCCATCTCCGGCAAAGGCACGCGGTCCATCTCCGCCTCAGCCTTTTCCATCGTCGTCTTAAAATCGCCATAGAAGTTGCGTAGGAACTCTGTCCAGGAGCGGCGTCCCTCCTCGACATCATCCAGCTTGCGCTCCATTTCCGCTGTGAAGCCTGTATCGACGATGTCGGGGAAGTGCTTATTCATGACTTCGTTGACGGTCTCGCCCAGCCAGGTCGGTACAAAGCGCCGCTGCTCCTGATCGACATAGCCCCGCTCCTGAATCGTACTGATAATTGGCACATAGGTGCTGGGACGCCCGATCCCCTGCTCCTCTAACTCTTTAATCAGGCTCGCCTCGGTGAAGCGTGGAGGCGGCTGGGTGAAATGTTGTTCCGGTTTGAGCTTATGCAGGTCAAGCTGCTCGTTCACCTCCAGCACCGGCAGCAGCTTCTCATCCTCCTCACGAGGCCAGACGGCATAGAAACCGGGAAATTTGAGGTTGGAGCCGGTGGCGCGGAACACATATTGTTTCGCCACAATGTCCACCCGTACGGTATCGAATATCGCCGGAGCCATGAAGCTTGCCACGAAACGTCGCCAGATCAGATTGTACAGTTTGAACTGATCTGGCGTCAGGTACACTTTGACGCTCTGGGGAGTAAGCGTTACGTCGGTCGGACGAATCGCTTCGTGGGCATCCTGGGTCGTCGCCTTCGCCTTACCCGTGCGTCCCGGGCCAACATAGTTCTGCCCAAACTCGCCTTCAATATAGGCTTTTACGCTTTTCTGCGCCTCTTCGGAGATACGGGTAGAGTCGGTACGCATATAGGTAATCAGTCCCTGTTGCCCACGTTCTCCCAGTTCGATACCTTCATAGAGCTGCTGCGCCAGGCTCATCGTTCTCTTTGGCTTGAAGTAGAGACGGGCCGAGGCGTCCTGCTGCATGGTGCTGGTGGTATAGGGCAGGTATGGCTGACGTTTCTGCTCCCGCCGCTCGTATTTCAGGACACTGTAGGTCGCCCCCTGCAAATCGCTCAGAATAGCGTCAGCTTCTTCTTTAGAAGAGACCTTTATGCGGCCCTTACCAGTCCTGCCAGCCTTTGCGCCGTTGGTCCCACTGGTATTACGCCCATTTTCTGCGGAAGCTGCGGCTACTTCCTCCCCATCCATTCTCGCTTCTTCGCTGTTCAGCGCGGCAATGTCACTCAAACGAGAGATCAACATAGCTTCAAAGAGTTCGGACTGCCGGTGTTTGCTCAGCGTCGCGGTGATGCTCCAGTATTCTTCGGGCACAAAAGCGCGAATCTCGGCTTCGCGGTCACAAATCAGACGTAACGCCACAGATTGCACGCGCCCGGCGCTGGTGCCCGATTGCACGCGCCGCCAGAGCAATGGACTGATTTTATAGCCAACAAGACGGTCCAGCACGCGGCGCGCCTGTTGCGCATTAAAAAGATCCTCATTGATCTGGCGCGGCTGTTTAATCGCGTCCTGTACAGCCCGCTTGGTAATTTCATGGAACACGGCGCGGTGGGGATTTTGTAGTTCCAAAACATTTTTGAGCGACCAGGCAATAAATTCGCCTTCGCGATCAGGGTCAGGGGCCAGGAATACCTCGTCAGCTCGCCTGGATGCCGCTTTTAGTTCATTAATGAGCTTATCTTTTTTCTCAATCACCTCGTACTGTGGTGTGAAGTCTTTGCGCGTATTCACACCCAACCCTTTTTTGGGCAAATCAATAATGTGACCCATTGAGGCAAGCACGGTGTAGTCACGCCCTAAAAATTTTTCGATTGTCTTCGCTTTGGCCGGTGATTCTACAATTACAAGTTTCTTTGCCATCGATTTTCCCTTATGACCTGACCTTAATGAACTTCAAAGGACCCGCTTATGCATGAGTATTCGTCTCTCAAGATAGAATAGCACAGGTTGACAAGTGGCTACCTAATTTAAAACACTATCTTCTACGTAAACCAATCTGAGCACAGAAAAATTTCTTTAGCAGCATATCACAGATTGGCAAGGGGGTCATGACGATAGCCAGATTATCCTTCGAGAGGAAGAATGATAAAAAGTGATAGATTGATCATCTCTCTTGACCCCATTGAGCTTGCATGCTATGCTGCATGCAAACTACTATATAAAGGATAGAGGCAGAAGCGCTGAGCGGAGGGAAAAAGCATGCGAAGAAATAAACCATCTGAGCCGATCTCGAAAACAGATCCCGGCCCCAAACGAGCGCGCCAGATGGATCATGCCCAGATTCCTGGCGGCAAGCTGGCTATCAGCAAGAAGCGCCGTTCAAACCGTCGGCGCTTCTCGCCACGGGCCGCGCTGGCGGTGATAGCAGGCAGGGCAGGAGGAGCGATTAGCCGCCGCCTGGGGCTGGGCGGCGGTACCAGCATTGTTGGAGTAGTTGCTCAGCGCGTCTACCCCGGCATCGTTGCATACCTGGCGGGACAGCTAGAGTACGGCAATGTGGTCATCACCGGCACCAATGGGAAAACAACGACCAGCAGCTTCATCGCCGCTATTTTGCGCGACGGCGGCCTGCGCGTATGGCACAATCGCGAAGGTTCAAACTTGATACGTGGGATCGCCAGCTCTCTGGTCATTCGCACGCGCCCCAGCGGCCACCTGCGCTATTCAGGTAAGGCCATCGCCATCTTTGAGGCCGACGAAGCCGCGCTCCCCGGCATTGTTCAGGCAACGACTCCACGGGTGCTGGTTTTCAACAATTTATTTCGCGACCAGTTGGACCGCTATGGTGAGGTCGATAGCGTCATCTCCCATTGGCAGCGAGCAGTGACGCTTCTCCCCGCTGGAGCCACACTGGTGCTTAACGCGGATGATCCCGCGACCGCGCAGCTCGGCTCTGCTTTTTCTGGGAAAGTACTCTACTATGGCATCGACGACATCTCCCTTGATCTTCTAGCCCAGAAGAACTCCGCCGGGGGGCACCAGACAATTGATAGCCGTTCCTGTCCACAATGCGGCAGCGAATATAGCTACGATATCCGCTTTTATAGCCATATGGGACATTATGCTTGCGCTAACTGTGGCATAAAGCGACCCCAACCTGATGTACGCGTAACCCATGTGCAGCAGGATAATTTTGATCGGCTCCGTATCCAGGTCGTCGCGGCAACGCGGCAGCGAGAAATAGCGATCCCATTGCCGGGGTTCTACAATATCTATAATGCCCTGGCCGCCATTACCGCCACGCTGGCACTAGGGGTTGATTGGGCTCCCATTATCACAGGCATCGAGCAGTCAAAACCCGTCTTTGGGCGCGGAGAACGCGTGCAGGCCGAGGGGCGAACGCTGCGTTTGCTGCTCGCTAAAAACCCTACAGGCTTCAACGAAGTGCTACGCACGCTGTTTAGTGATGGTACTCCGCGGCATGTACTCTTCGTCTTAAATGATAATACTGCTGACGGTCGGGATATTTCCTGGATCTGGGATGTAGATTTTGAACGCGTCGTCGGTCAGACGGAAACGCTGGTGGTTGCGGGCACGCGCGCGCTCGATCTGGGCCTGCGCCTGAAATACGCGGGAGTAGATCAAAAGACATTATGCATTGTGCCTCCCCTCTCTTTGCGGGCGCAAAAAGGTGAAGCCGCGCCCATCCAGCGGGGACATCGCCGGGGGAAGGAGGTGGCAAAAGCACAACCTGTACATCCGGTTGAAAGCCAGACGCCGCGTGTCTATGGTCTGAAGAACGCGCTGGATGTTGCTTTGCAACAGGTTCCCGCAGGAGAAACCCTTTTTATTGTACCAACGTATACAGGACTATTAGAAATACATCGTGAGTTAGAGCAGCGGGGACTGACAGCCCGCTACTGGGAAGGAAGGGACGCATGACGCAGGGATTTGCCCAGTCCGCTCTCACGTTAACGCTTGGACATTTGTATCCAGACCAGCTCAATCTGTATGGTGATCGTGGCAACATTTTAACGCTACGCCGCCGCTGCCAGCTTCGTAACATTGAGATGCGCGTGATCGGCTTAGGAGTTGGCGACGCCCTGGCACCCGATGAATATGATATGTTATTCATTGGCGGCGGCCAGGATAAGGAGCAGGCCCCGGTGGCGCAAGATCTGTATGAGATCAAGGGGATAGGGCTATGGGCCGCCATTGAAGACGATATGCCTGTTCTGGCAGTCTGTGGCGGCTACCAGTTGCTGGCCCAGTATTATCGTCCAGCAGAGGGACCAGATATGCGCGGCCTCGGCGTATTCGATGCCTGGACCATCCATAAAGGCCCGAACACCCCTCGCTGCATTGGAGATATTGCCATTCGCTGGGGAGGTAAAACGCTGGTCGGTTTTGAAAATCATGGCGGACGTACCTATCTTGGCACGGCCCAACCATTAGGCACAGTGCTGAAAGGACATGGCAATAATTCGGAGGACCACACGGAAGGCGCGGTCTACCGCAACGCCTATGGCACCTACCTGCATGGCTCTCTCTTGCCAAAAAACCCGCATTTCGCCGACTATCTCATCAATCTGGCCCTGCGGCGCAAATATGGTAATCATTTGCTTACAACTCAGGAGCCAGAGGTGTATAATGGGAACACCCATACTCCTACGACTATGGATGGACAGGTAGCGCAGGCAACGACTGCTGAAGCAGCCGTAATCACGCTCCCCCCATTAGAAGATGCATTAGAATGGGAGGCCCATGCCTCCCTACTCGAACGTCTAGGATTATATAGTGAAGCCGCAGTTGTTTTGCGCACCCAAAAAGGCTAATCTAATGGTTCAACCTCTAAGGAAGAGAGATTATGAGTTTTGATCGGTCAATGGCTCGCTGCTCTTTCTGCGGTCGCCACTCATCAGAAGTTCGACGCATGGTAGCAGGGCCCGGGGCAGCCTACATTTGTGATGACTGCTTACAGCTCTGTAACGAAATATTGCGTGACCCGACGCCTTTTTCAACAAAGGCTCTGGAGCTTGCTGCACGCCCACCGGTGGTCATCGCTGCCCCACAGCTTCTAGAGCAGGAGTCGGGCAAGGGTACAACCCAAAGCGAACCATCACGAACCGTAACGCTGGAATTAGAGCAGAAACAACAGGGCATGACCCTGATCCTGCATCAGATGCTCTACTACCAGGCTCACTTTGAGCTCACCTATCTGTGGATCAGACCACCCTTTACCCCAGGTTTCGCTTTTGTTCCACGGATCATCTTCTTTCTGAAAGACAATATAGGGACGCAATGGACGGGAGATCGCGGCGGCATGATCCTGGCACGCCCAGAACTGGCAAGCGGCCCCAATAACGCAGTCTATCAGGGAAATGCGCGTTTCCGACCGCTTCCCTCCGCCGACGCACGCACTCTGACGATCCGCGCGGCAGACCCGCTCGGTCAATTTGAGACGCAACCGCCTCAACCCTGGGAATTCGAAATCACTCTCTCGTTACGAGGCTATAATGCGTAACGCGCTGAGAGGGGCTCGCAAAGCAGTTGCCTTGCGAACCCCTCTTGCTCAACAAACCCTACTACCCAACCAGGAACATAATGGAAGTTCCTATTGCATCTCTACAGCGGGCACCAGCAAACCATACCCTCCCCCATCCAACCGATACATGACATTCACACTGTTCGTCTCTTCATTAAAGAAGGGGAAGAAGGAAGCTCCGCTCCTTTCCATCTGTGCAATCACCTCTTGATCGTTCATTGGTCTGGTGGGCAGGCGGCGAATCTCCATAATACGCGACCATATCTCCTCGTTGCACTGCTCATCAACCGCCGCATCAACATGTTGATCCGCTTCGTTACCCTCGTCAATGGGAGAAAGTGTACCCACACGCGAGAGCGCCAGCACCTTGACGACCGCGTTTTGCCGCCGCACCGTCGTCTGCTTCCCTTTCTGACGGCCCAACTGCGCAATCACTTTGTCAAGCACCAGGTCGAGGGCTGTGCTTGCATTCAAGGCGCTTACTTCACTACGAATAGGACTGGCGATACCTGCAAGGGCTAACTGCACCGAAAAACGATCATGCGCGCTACGCGTATGCTCTTCGGTCACAGTTACTTCCACACGCGTCTCCTCATCGACAAAACGAGAGAGCCGGTGGACCTTGCGCTCAATTCTTTGACGCAATTGTGGCGTAATCGGCATCTGTCTACCCTTGATAATAATCTGCATCGTTTGCCTTCTTTCCTTCCAACAACACATATAACAAATGGAATAGACGATCTGCGTCGGGTAGTTCTACCCCTTATTATACCACCGCACAACGGCAAAACCGGAAGGATTCGTCGAACGCGCTAACATGCTGTGACATTGTCATGGGAATTTGTTAAGCCTACTTTAACACCTAATAGTACCTGGAAAGCATTTTTCTTCCTCACAACCCCGCCTGGCACAAACTATTCTGCTACCCCGCGTGCATGCTTTTCAGCGTAGGACTTTTCATTTGATGAAGAACATGTTATCCTAAGAAGTGTGTTTTCAGGACATACCACCATATAATGAACGATGTTTCATCTTTGAACGTGACAAATTCATACAATGTTCATGATTTGATGGTATGATAGTAGTAGAAACCAGGAACAAGTTCAATTTTATTGATTTGTGGAAGGGTAAGTGGTACATGACAGAAATCCCTAACGATCAACATGTCACCTATCAACTGCAATACCGTAAATGTGGGAAGCCGTCGTGCAGTACCTGTCGTAACACGCAGGGGCACGGCCCCTATTGGTATGCATACTGGCGTGAGGGCTCACGCTTACGTTCGGGCTATGTTGGGAAAATACACCCCAGCATGCAGGGACAACCGATGCCAACTCCCGAAAAGAAGGAGAAGGGCACGGCCCCGGGGGCGATCCTGGACGATTTCGTCGCCTCGCCCGCGCTGCTCTGACATTTTTATCCGGCTTCCACAGCTACATCAGTGTGATAGAATGTTCCTATCGCATACTCCACCAGGCTTGGGAGCACAGATATGAAATGTCCATATTGTGGAGGAACAGAGTCACGAGTCAAGGACTCTCGTGATATAGGTGACGCTGTTCATCGACGGCGCGAATGCGAGCAATGCAAAGGCCGTTTTAGCACCTATGAGCGGGTCGAGAAATCTCCCCTCATGGTTATTAAGCGCGACCAGCGCCGCGAAGCGTATGACCGGCACAAACTCTCGGTCGGCATTCGTAAAGCCTGCGAAAAACGGCCTCTCCCCGCCGAGCAAATCGAGAACGCGGTGGAAGAGATTGAGCAAGAGCTTTACCAACTCGGCAAGCAGGAGATACCCAGCAGCGTGATCGGCGAACTGGTAATGGAGCACTTACAACACATGGATCAGATCGCCTACATCCGCTTTGCCAGCGTTTACCGCTCTTTTAGAGATGTGGAGACGATGTTCGAGGAAATACAAAAACTGCTGCGCGAGAAACCAGCTATTGCCGATACGCGTCAAATAAACCACGACGAATATTAATATGTTGCTTTCGCTGCGTCGAGGCAAGAAAACGCCTGCTTTCCTGCCTCGCTTTTCGCTTTGCCAAAAGAGCCAGGCTAATCGTGCTGACGCGCCTCCGCTTTGCGTAACCGCCTGCTCAATGTTCCTAGCAGCTTCAAGGGGATCTCCGGGTGCTTACGCAGCGCAGTGCGGAACTCCCAGACCGGCAGTACAAGCGCCGTCACATCATCCACCGCCACGACGCTGGCCGAGCGCGGGAGGTCATCCAACAAAGCCATCTCTCCCAGCACTTCGCCCGGACCGGCGGCACCTATCACTTCTTCCGCTCGGCCCGGGCTGCTTGCCTGAACAATACGAACTTTGCCGCTCTTTATCACATAGAGCCCCACCCCCGTATCGCCCTGCGCCATAATCGTCGCCCCCGCGCTATATGAGCGCTCCTGACAGCTGTTCGCCAGGATCTGCAACTCCTTCTTATCTAACGCTGAAAAAAGATCAACCCGCGCCAGAGTTTCTTCGTTCGCCATAAATACATTACCTTTCGAATACCTCAATAAGAACGTACATCACCGTCATGAATCTTCGCAATGCAAGGTGGCCTGACCCTCCGCCATTATATCATCTTGCGACCTGCGAGACTATTTTCTCTCTTTACCCATCCCAACAGTACCTCTTTTGCAGAGGTCCAGCAACATCAGTAAAGAGCTGCCACAACCGTCACAGGCAAGCTTTTTTGACTTTCTAAGGCTAACGCACTACAATGTGGACAGAGGCATGATCATTGACTGCGCTTCCACTCAGGAATAGATGAGGTTTGAGGATAATGAGGCCATGACAATCCAGGAAAATGAAAACCAGGCCAGGCAGGCGCAACAACGGCTGCAACAGGCTTTTGACGCATATAATGATGGCAAACTGGATAAGGCCGAAGAAGCGTTCGGCGATGCGGAAATACACTTCCGCTTGATGGGCGATTTCAAACGCGCCGGCGACTGCCGCTCTATGATCGCAGATATCCAGCGGCAATGCAATGCGCTCGAAAAAGCTATCAATAGCTACCAGCGAGCCAGACGGCTCTACCGCGATGCGGGACGTCCCTTGAACGAGGCGGCCAGCCTGCTAGCAATGGGACACGTCGAGCGACAACTGGCCCACCTTGATCGCGCCCAGGACCTTTACCAGGAAGCCCGGCAGCTATATCAGACCTACCACGATACGCAGGGTTCCGGCAACGCCGAACTGGCGCTGGGCCACGTTGAGCTGCAACGCGGCCAGACGCGCTATGCCGCAGAACATTATCAAGACGCCATCCGCTACTTCAACACGAGCAACGATAGCACGCACGAGGCCGATGCCAGCCGCAGCCTTGCGGATATACAACGCCTCGCTCGCCAGTTCGCTGAAGCCGAGACCGCTTATCGCCGCGCTCTGGAGATCTACCAGACCACCGGAGATCGTTTCGGCATGGTGGATGCCCAGATCGGCCTGAGCCATATCTACACCGATCAGGAACGCTTTGATGAGGCTACAAAACTCCTGTCCGAGGCGTTGACCTCCTCGCAGGTGATTGAGTACGAGCTAGGGCAGGCTGATGCCAATCTCGGGCTGGCTGAGATCAGCTTCCTGCAAGGCAGTATTGACCAGGCATTGATCGGAGCACAGGCGGCGCTCCAGCTCTATACGGCTCAGAGCAACGCGCTAGGTACAGCCAATGCGAACCGCCTCCTGGGCGAGATCAATCTACGCCGCGGACAACTTGCCTACGCCAACTCAACGATGGAACGGGCTTTGCGCACCTATAAGGCCATTGCCTTTCAGCTCGGTCAGGCCGAGACTACAGTGGGGCTGGGAGCTATCCAGTATCAGCGTGGCTTTCTCGAACGCGCCGTGCAGACGCTGAACGAGGGTCGCCAGCAGGCTCAAAAACTACAGAACATTCAGGTTGAGGAGAGAGCATTGCTCAGTTTGAGCGATACCTACCGGCAACATGGACAAATCGGCCAGGCGAAAAGTATCGCCAATGATGTACGCGAGTTGATCGCACGGCTGGGTGAGACGACGGGAGCGGCAGCAGCAAAAATCGCAGAGGCGGAGGTGCAACTGGCTCGCCTTGCCATTTTAAGCGGCGATCTCAAAGAGGCCGAGGACCATCTCGCCGCTGCGACCGCGACGATTGCCGACAATTCCCTGGCAATGCAGGCGACGCCTCTGGTGACTGTCACCCAGGGCCAGTTGCTGCTCGCTCAGGGAGATTTCGCCCGCGCGGAGGAGCAATTTCGCATGGCCCACAACCAGGCCGAGGCGCAACAAGAACCCCGGGCGGAAGCAAAAGCGTTATTAGGCATGGCCCAGGCTCGCCTGGCCCGTAAGGCGCTGGAGCCAGCCCTCGCCACCTTTCTAGAGGCCGGGCGGCGCTTTCAGTTGGTTGAGAGCACAAGCGGAGATGGTGAATCCGTACTGGGCGTGGCCCAGGTCCATATTGGACAGGACCAGTGGGACGAGGCCATTGAAAATTGTGATGCCGCGATCACACGTTTTAACCAGAGCAGCGATATGATCGGGCTGGCCGATGCCATGCTGACGCGTGGGCTGGCTTACAGCGCGAAAGATGCGCAGGATGAGGCGCTGGCCGATTTTGAGCAGGCGCTCAAGCTCTATCACCAGCAGCGCAGGCCGCTCGGGGTCGCTGACACCCGTTCTGCTCGCGCCCGGATCTTCTTGCTGCGTGGCGATTTGCCGCAGGCAAGAGATGAGCAGGCCAAAGCCATCGCTCAGGTCGAACGGGTCATGCAAAGCCTTCGTTCACCACAACAATGGGCCATGTTCCTGCGTCAGTATGTCCAGCTTTACGCGGAAACAGCTATTACCGATATCCGCGCCGGAGAAGACGAGCAGGCTCGCGCTCGTCTGCAAGCATACGTTCGCATTGCCGGAGCCAGAGAGCTGAAACAGTTCCTCCAGGAATACGAAGAGACCATCCCTATCAGCGGAGACGAGTTATCCGAGGAGGAGCTGCGTAACAACAAAAATCTGGTGAAACGGCTGGGACAGATCCGTAAAGGATTGTAAAACAACGCCCCTCGTGAGAAAATAGAGGGGCTACGATTGAGCAGTCATCCTGCGAATGCAGCAGACATAGATATCTGGAAGAGAGAAATGTGGTCGGGCCAATACAATCTTGCATATTGTATGACCCCTTTACATCGCTTTCGCGCTCTATAGGGGCAACTTCCACGGTCTCCCGCGATCTCCCACAATGAATCGGGGAGCCACGGAGCTACCGGTTGCCCTGTAGCGCGGAACGTTGCAAGATACATCGGAGGGACACTTCGTTATGGGCATGACTTTCTTACGCGGCAACCCACAAGCGCCAAAGGGGCACGCGATCTTTTTTGCTCGCAGTTCCAGCGACCCACGCGTTGTCTATTCTACCTACTGCGTTGTACCACCAATCCCCATGTCGCTGGCGAAGTATCTTCCACCACTATTCGCGGCGCAAATCCCCGCAGAGGAGCTACGCGAAGCCTCCAGCGTCACCGGTATGCCCATTCCTCCCATGCTAGAAGAAGGGATCAGCATGGCGCAATTGGAGATGCTGGCGGAGCGTCGCGGGGATGATCTTTGTGATCTGGGCTCTGTCTCCTCACGGGATGAAGTATCACGGATGCAAATGGCAACCATGAGCTGCCAGGAGTATGCGCAACTGTACGCAACGTATATGGAAGCGGCCAGCCCGATAACTTCGGCAGAAATGCCCGAGCTCAGGGAATCTATCCCGTTGGACGATCTGGATGCCGAGGAGCTGCTGCTACAAACAATGTCAGACCGGCAGAAACTGGCAGAATTGGGAAAACTGGTAGGCACGGCTCGCTACGCTCTGGAAGGACACGATACCACGCTTTTGCAAGAAACCAGGCGACGTCTGCAGCGCATCGCAAACCAGTTACCGGAAAAGTATCGCGGCTCTGAGATAGTCGCAGCCGCCGTTGGCTCTGCACAACATAGCGCCAGGCTGGCTGAATTATATCTTAGCCGGGCTTATAAATTACTTGACGAGGAATACGCGGAAATCCCCGGCATCGAGCGGGCTATTCGTGAATTACAGGAGTAGCCCGCTCTCCATTGCAGATAGTCCGAGCTTCGTCGGGACCCGATTGGTCGCGTCCCGCGTTGGCTATCTGCAATACCAGGCTTTTTCATCATACATCTGTATTTTTTACCAGGAGTGTATTTATGGCAGCAATAGAAATGGGAGTTGACCTCTCAACACTTATCGATAGAGTGGCCTCTGGCAATGAGGAGCAGATTATCGCGGCGGCACGCGAGCATTTACAACAGGGGGAAGCTCCTGACGTGCTTTTAGGGCGGATCGCGATGATTGCGGCTCATGGCGATGCCGATGGACATATCGTAACGACACTGGCCGCCGCGGCCATGCTGGCACGCTACATTCAAAGAATCCCCCACCCACTGGAAAGCGAGGCAGCGGTACATGAACGCGCCCTGCCCCTCTTTGCTCAGGCATTGCTCCTCGCCGCGCCCGCCGTTCGCCTGGGCCGCACCGCTCAGCCACAGTATCCACAACCGTTCTATCCCAGTGGCCTGCCGGAAGGCAAAACCATGAACGAGATGATGCATCAGGCCGTGTATAATAATGATGCCGTGTTAGCCGAGCGACTCCTGCTGGGACTCTACGGAACAGGGGCAGACTACCGCACCATGCAGGTACGCGCTTACGAAGGTATTGCCACGACCTTCCAGAATGCCGGACATCCCTTGATTTTTGCCGTGAGAGGCTTCCAGGCGCTAGACGCTGTGGAGTGGGGAGATCGTGCTCCCAATATCATCCACTGGCTCTCTCCCCATCTTCCCCTGCGACCAGATAGCGATGAGCCTGCATGGGTCAAAACGGTACGCACATTCGCAGAAGACCCGGCGCATAGTCTGGAGAGCATTCGTACACGCCTGGGAGCCCCTAAAGACGAAAATGCACTCCCCTTGCGCGCTCTGGTTTTGAGTAACGCAGACACGGCACAGGTCTGCCAGGGAGTCTACGATGCGCTGATCAAAGGTGGGGCTTCCCGCAAAGCTGTTGGCTCGGTGATCGCGCTAGCAGCGGCTGATTTGATCCATATGGTTGGCGATGATGACCGCGATTTGTTTGTGCGCGCAGCGCATGGGCTACTCTTCTCCGCGGCCATACGCCTGGTATTCCAGCAAGTGCAGGATGTGGAGGTGCTAACACTCCTCTTCACCTCTGCCGCTTACGTTAACGCGCTCTACAAAGATATCGCGGGACAGGAACGAGCAACACAGCCAAAATCTGCCCCGACAGCCCACAGAGTTGCCGGAGGAGGGCTGATCGGTATATCCCAACTAGAGGCGCTGCTCGCTCAGCTGAAGGAACACGATCTGGCCGCGGCTCTTACCTCCATTCGCCGCTACCAGGCGGCCAGGCAGGATGAGCGAGCAATTTTCGGCACCATCGCGATGGCGGCAAGCTCTAGCGATGCCACCGCGGACCAGGGGCACACGCTACAAATCGTCCAGGCGGCGAGCGAAGAGTTTCTGGCGTGGCCCGCGACGCTCGCCAGCACCAACATCGAAGGGCTATTACAGGTCGCGCTGCGCGCCGCCGCTTATGGGAAACCCCATGATCTGGTCGCACGCTTATAAAATACTCAACGTTGCACAACAGGTCCTTTATTCAGCAGAGGCAACGGAGCAGCATAGCCAGAACGCGGTTCTCGTTTTCATAGCACTATCCTGCTTCGTTACTCTGCCGTTCTGTTCCTTTTTCATTCATTCCATATTCTGAAAAAACTGTAATGAATATAATTTTTCAAGGAGTAGTTTTTATGCTTTCCCAGCAGAAGAAATATCTCATAAGGCTTCTTCCGCCAATGCTCTGTCTCCTCTCCCTGTTGCTTCTTACCGCTTGCAACATCTTTGGAGGGCAGAAAGATCTGGTAAAAGCGCCAGCCGATAAGCAGGTCTACACGGTTCCCCAGGTGGGCATTGCGGATTTCGATACACTTGACCCCGCGCTTGCCCATGATAGCGCATCCATCAGCGCCATCCAGATGATTTTCACGGGGCTGGTGCAAGTAGACGACCACATGCAGCTCCATCCCCAGCTAGCCCAGCGCTGGGATCTGAGCGCCGACGGCGTGACCTGGACCTTTCATCTCAAACCGGGGCTGAAATTTAGCGATGGGACGCCGCTTCAGGCCGCCGATGTGGCTTACAGCATCGACCGCGCGCTGCAACCGGCGACACAATCCACAGTTGCTCCGCTCTATTTGAGCCTGATCAAAGACGCCGACCAGTTGCTGGCTGGCCGCATCACCACCCTCATCAACGACAGTATTCAGACTCCTGACGCGCAAACTGTCGTCATCATTACCAGAAAAAAGGCTGCGTACTTTCCCGCGATGCTCACCTACCCTTGCTCTTACGTGGTTGAGAAAAGTCTGATCACCCAGTACGGAGCAAAATTTACTGACTATTTGACCGGCGGAGGCGGGGCGGGGCCATTTAAAGTCGCTCAATACACGCATGGGGTGGCAATCAACTTTGTGCCCAATGCCAATTATTATGGACCTAAACCACAATTACGCAGAGTCATCTTCCCTTTTTATCGTTCAGCAGATGAGGCGTACCAGGCATACCTCAACAATAAAGTAGACGTGACAGGCGTACCGGTCTCCACCTTCGAGGCGAGCAAGAAGCGCAATGACTTTTTCCAGATACCTCAACTGTGGATCAATTACTACACCATGAATTACCTGGCAAAACCGTTCGATAGCGTGCATATACGGCAAGCGTTTGCGCTAGCTATCGATAAGAACGCCATCGCCAAAAACGTCTGGCATGGAACGATCATCCCCACCAATCACATCGTTCCTGCGGGTATGAACGGGTATAATCCCAATCTCACAGGCCCTGATGGCACGCAAGGGCTCTCTGGCAACCCACGCCTGGCGCAGGAACTCTTGCGCCAGGGGCTACAGGACGAAGGTTGGACCAGCACGGCACAGATCCCCCCCATCACACTAACATATGCATCGGGCGTTAACAATCTGGATCAAGAAGTCAGGGCGATCATACAGATGTGGCAAAAAGTGCTCAACATCACGGTTACGCCTGATCCGGTTGACTATAATACGCTGCTTGACAAAGTAACGGCAACGACCAACAACCGCGACGGCCTGCAACTATGGGGTCTGGCCTGGGTGGGAGAATATCCTGATCCGCAGGACTGGCTTTCCCTCCAGTTCGCCAAAGGCGTGCCTAACAACAACATGAATTACGGGCAGAATCTGGGTAATACCGCGGCACAACAGCAACTGGTCCAGCAACAACTGGACGCCGCCGACGCCACCACGCAAAATGATGCTCGCATGCAGAGTTACCAGAAAGCGGAGCAACAACTGGTCAACGATGTCGCCTGGTTGCCAATAGGCCAGGTGACGGAGGATTTTCTGCGCACGCCCAATATCGTGGGGGTTGTTGACAACCCGCAGGGAACGATTCCGCCCGATGATTGGGCCAACATCTATCGCGTCCAGGAAAAAGGGTAGCCAACCAATTTTTCCTCATGTGAGAGATTTTTCAGATATCTAACGTAGTTAACAATGAGTTAGTTTTTTGACGATGTACTTTCTTTTAAGGTTCTACCCTTATAAAGCAGGTACTGCCCTCATAATATTGATTTCATGGGCTCCACGCGTTTAAGCGGGATATGATGCTCGTGATTGATGGGTATGATGCGCCAAAGCTAACGCGCGATCTCTCGTGGATCGCATCTTGTGCCAATAGCAAAGCTGGCATGAATAGTATTATCCTGTCCTTTTCCAACAAGGTTGTGCGTTGGTGAGAAAGGAGGAGTCTGCAAAAAAGTCTACCACCACGACTCTGCGAACACATTGTTCGTATCCATCAAAAAGGCATAACGTACGTATCGTTGCATAGCATTCACTAAGGAGAAGCCACGAATGCAACTTGGCAAAATAATGAAAAGAGGGTTTCTGCCAACATTCCTCATGCTTATAGCAATGTTGATGGTAGCCTGCGGAGGAACTACCAACCAGGGCCCTACAGTAACTAAAGCCACAGCCGATAAGCAGATTCTTATTTCGCCACTATCAGGCATCGCCGATATCAAAACCTTTGATCCGGGACTATCTACCGACGCCCCCTCCATCACAGCCATCGACATGGTCTACACCGGCCTGGTGCAGCTTGATGACAAGCTCCAGATCAAAGACCAACTGGCAGCGTCTCACAGCCTGGGAGCCGATGGCCTGACCTGGACATTCAAACTCAAGGACGGCCTGAAATTTAGCGATGGCACACCTTTAACCTCGGCAGACGTCGCTTATAGCATCGACCGCGCTCTTGATCCCGCCCTCAAGTCGATCACTTCACCGGCTTACTTAAACCTCGTTAAAGATTCCGACCAGCGACTCGCAGGGAAAGTCAAGACGTTGATAGGTGATAGCCTGCTCACCCCCGATCCCCAGACCATCTCAATCATCACCAATGCCAAAGCAGCATACTTCCTCGACGCATTGAGCTACTCCTGCTCCTATGTGGTCGAGAAGAAGCTGATCGATAAGTATGGGAATGACAAATTCACCGACCACCTCACCGAGGGCGGCGGCGATGGCCCCTGGACGGTTTCTCAGTATATTCATGGCAAAGAAATCGATTTCGTTCCCAATCCGAACTACTACGGTCCCAAACCCTTGCTGAAAAAGGTTGTCATGCCTTTCTACAAGCAAGCGGACACCACCTACAAAGCGTACCAGGTCGGTCAGGTTGACGGCTCTGGCGTTCCTTCGGCAGACCTTGCAGCAGCCAAAGCTCTGCCCAACGGCCAGTTCCACCTGATTCCCAACCTGTGGATCAGCTACTATGCCATGAACTTCCTGACCCCTCCGTTCAACAACCTCAAGATCCGCCAGGCGTTCGCCCTCGCGATTGATAAGGATGCCATCGCACACAGCGTCTATAAAGATACTGTAACGGCGACCAATCATATCGTACCCGCAGGCATGCCAGGCTACGATGCAGCCTTGACGGGACCTCTGGGAGTCAAAGGAACCAAAGGAGATCCGACACAGGCCAAAACGTTGTTCACCCAGGGCATGCAGGAAGCTGGCTATACGCTTTCAACCTTGCCCCCCATCACCTTCACGGTAGCGACCGGCGGCTCTGCTGACGCCAGCCACGAGTTCCAGGCCGTGCAGCAGATGTGGCAAAACACGCTGGGAGTGTCGGTGAAGATCGAGACAGTAGACTTCAACGTGCTGCTGAACGATATTCCCGCCGCCACCAACAACCCCAAAGGGCTTCAGATGTGGTCCATCGGCTGGATTGCTGACTATCCTGATCCGCAGGACTGGCTTTCCCTCCAGTTCGCCAAAGGAGCTGCTAACAACAACTCGAACTTTGGCCAGAATAACAGCGCCGATGCCGCCCAGCAGGCAGCCACCCAGGATCTGATGAAACAGGCTGATGTCAATCCTGATCAGGCATCGCGTATGCAACAGTACAACCAGGCGGAACAGCAACTGGTGAATGACGTTGCATGGCTGCCAATGTACCAGGTCAACGCAACCATCGTACGCAAACCCTGCGTAGCTGGAGTCGTTGATAATGCGCAGCAGTTGACCCCGCCGGACGACTGGGGCTCAATCTTCATTTCAACGCAGACACCGTGCGCTGATACCACCAGCTTCCAATAAGGGAGTTTGCTGCATAGGAAACAATCTTTGTGTGATAAGTTTCCTATGCAGCCAGGGTGAGATAGCAACTGAAAAGCCGCTATCTCACCCTCTTCTATGATTAGATGAGATTTTTTACCTTGACATAAGCGATGACCTCTCATACAATAAGCGCAAGCTATTCATTACAGACCGCCCGAGCGAAGCTAGACACTTCCTATCGATGATCTGAGTGAAGTTAGCCTGCCTTGCTGCAAGTTTTGAGCGCAGCCGGCCTGAGCATTGTCAGACGGTAGAATGGCAAGGCGGCTAGTAACGTCGGCTGGCAGTCTAGAGAGTAAGCTTATTGTGCTAGAGCAACTGCTAAACACTGTGTTGGCATTCATGCTATCGATGAAGGGGCTATTTTACAGATCACGAATGGCTCATTCGTTTGTATCAGCAAAGTTATCAAGCTCATAGTAAGCAACCCTGCAAAGGAGCAGGAGGCCAATGCACCTCTCGCAAAAGGGAGTAAGGGGTACAATATGGTTCAATTTCTCGTTAAGCGCTTTATCGGGCTCATCTTCGTGGTCCTCTGCGTTACTTTTATCACCTTCATCCTGGGATACAACGCTCCTGGTGACCCAATTAAGGCAATGCTCGGTTTACACTTCAACCCGGTGCTTTACGCGCAGCTCAAACACCAGTATGGACTAGACCTCCCGTGGTATCAGCAGTATTACAACTTTCTGGTTGGTCTGGCTCACCTGGACTTTGGTCTTTCCTTCCATTACCAGGGACGCGCCGTCTGGGATATCCTCAAGGATGGGGTTCCTGCTTCAGCGGAGCTAGGTCTCTGGGGTTTGATAATCACCGTATTATTAGGCGTTCCGGTAGGTATCGTTTCGGCGCTGAAAGCCAATACCTGGATTGATACCACCATTATGGGAGGCTCCCTTTTTCTCTATGCCGTTCCAACCTTCGTCCTTGCTGTTGTTTTCCAGGTTTTTGTCGTGCAATTGGATAAAATGACAGGCGGCAACTGGCCCGTTTCCAACTGGGGCATTCCCTGGCATTACACCTGGGATGACATCCAGTTCAAGCTGGTACCTATCTTAACTTTTGCAGCTCTTGGCTTCGCAGGCATCGCCCGCCTGGCCCGTACCAGCATGATGGAAGTACTAAACCAGGATTATGTGCGCACAGCGCGCGCGAAGGGGCTGCGTGAAAAAGCAGTCATCTACCGGCACGCGTTCCGCAACGCGATGATCCCGCTCATAACTGTCTTCGGCCTATCCATCGGCATCCTCGTCACCGGTGTTTTCTTCATCGAAAACATCTTCAACATCCCCGGTATTGGTTCAACCGCGCTAACAGCAATCACAGATCGAGACTACCCTGTTATCATGGCAACTACCATTCTAGGAGCGGTCGCAGTGGTGATAGGAAACCTCATTTCGGACATCCTGTATACCGTTGTCGATCCACGCATCAAAACTCAATAGGGGGCAAAAAGCGCGATGGACACGAAAGACACCAAACCTGATGTAATCGTTCCTGATACCACTATAACATCACTAGAAGCTGAATTGCGCGCCACCGCCAGCCAGCCAGTTGCGGCTGAAACGATCCCTGAAGCTGAAGTTCTGGCCGAGGGTGAGACCACAGATACGACGACAACAGCCCAAAAAGCGCCAACCCCCTTGCAAGATTCGCTGCGTCGATTACGCCGTGATAAGCGTGCAATGGTAAGTATCGTGGTTATTTTGTTCTTCATCATCATCCCGATCATCGGTCCGCCCATCTATACTCATATTGGGGGCCTCTACCATAGCGACGTTAATGGCACGTTAGGTCCGCAGGTCTATCATGACCCCTTCCACCAAGAGCTTACGCAACAAGACCAGGGACCCTCAGCTATGTACTGGTTGGGCACAGATAGCATCGGACGCGACCTGCTGGCTCGCTTAATGAACGGCATGCTGATCTCTCTGATTGTTGCAATTACGGTTGAAGTCTTCAATGTCGTACTGGGGCTGACTTTTGGTATCCTGGCAGGCTACTTTGGGGGCATCATCGACCAGTTTCTGGCACGCTTCACCGATGTGATGTTCGCATTCCCTGGCCTGCTCTTCGCCATCCTGCTTACAGGCATCTTCGGCAGTCAGGCAGACATTGTGTTTAGCCGCATCCCAATTATCGGGGCTAATGGCGATGCTCGCCTGCTCCTCGTTTCATTAGCACTCACGATAGCAAGCTGGCCTTTTATGGCTCGTCTCGCTCGTGGACAGACGCTTCAATTGAAAGAACAACAATTCATTGAAGCCGCTCGCACCGCTGGAACGAGTAATTTCAAGATCATCATACGCCACATCATTCCTAACCTGTTTAGCATCATTGTGGTGGCTGCGACGCTTGACATTTCTGGTACGATTGTCGGCGAGGCGGGTCTAAGCTTTCTTGGCCTGGGTGTACAACCGCCAGGTTCCAGTCTTGGCCTGATGATTTCAGATGCCACGGCTGTTCTGGACTCGCACCCCTGGGAAATATTGCTCCCCTCGCTCATTCTTGCTCTTATTGTGATTGCGCTCTCGTTTCTTGGCGATGGGCTACGCGATGCCTTTGACCCAAGATCTAAAGACTAGTTAAGCGGAGATGTCTTTATGACAGCAAATTTGCTGGAAGTCAATAACCTGAAAACCTACTTCTTTACCAGAGGCGGCGTGGTGAAGGCCGTAGATGATGTTTCATTTACGATTAAGCCTGGTCAGACACTGGGAATCGTGGGAGAGAGCGGCTGCGGCAAAAGTGTGACCGCGCTTTCCATCATGCGCCTGGTAGCGACCCCCCCTGGAAAGATTGTAGCAGGCGAGATTAATTTCAACGGCGAAAACATCCTGGATAAAAATATGGATGAGCTTACCGACCTGCGCGGCAGCAAGATCTCTATGATTTTCCAGGACCCGATGACCTCCCTCAATCCGGTCTTCACGGTGGGCTATCAAATTGCGGAAACCGTGAAACGCCATCGTAAAGAGGTAAGCAACGATCAGGCATGGCGCCGTGCCACCGAGATGCTTGATCTTGTACGCATCCCCGATGCGAAACGACGTGTGAAAAACTATCCACACGAGTTTAGCGGCGGCATGCGCCAGCGTGTGATGATTGCGATAGCTCTGGCCTGCAATCCCCAGCTCTTGATTGCGGACGAACCCACCACCGCGCTGGACGTGACGATCCAGGCACAGGTGCTTGAACTGATGAAAGGACTCTCCCAGGAGTTTGGGACCGCTGTGATGCTGATCACCCACGACCTCGGAGTAGTTGCCGGTACATGCCAATATGTCAATGTAATGTATGCCGGCCATGTGGTGGAATCGGCGCCGGTCAAGCAGGTCTTCGAAACTCCTGCACACCCCTATACCATCGGACTCCTTCAATCCATCCCACGCCTCGATGAGAGACGAGGCACACGGCTTACCCCCATTGCAGGTCAGCCCCCCGATCTCATTAACGTCCCTGTCGGATGCCCATACGCGGCTCGCTGCCCACGCGTGCAGAATCGTTGCCGTCAGGAGCGCCCGGAATTGAAACCCGTTGGTCGCGGCGAGCAGGTTGCAGCTTGCTTCTATCCAAACTAGAAGAGGTTTTGTATGTTACAAAATACTGAAACGGCCAGACAGGCAGGCACAACCCTCGTCGAGGTCAAAGGGCTCAAGGTCCACTTTCCAGTGAAAGGCGGCCTGCTGGGGCGCGCAGTGGCGCAGGTGAAGGCTGTGGATGGTGTTGATCTATTTGTCCGCCGTGGCGAAACACTCGGGCTGGTAGGTGAGAGCGGCTGCGGCAAGTCAACCACCGGACGCGCCATTCTCCAGCTCATCAAGCCAACGGCGGGTAGTGTTAAATTAGATGGCGTCGAACTCACACGGCTCTCCCCCGGCGAGGTACGAGCCAGGCGCGCCAATATGCAGATGATCTTCCAGGACCCCTTCGGCTCACTCGACCCACGCTACACCGTCGGACAGATCGTTGCAGAGCCGCTAGAAAACTTTAAGCGCGGCAATCCGCAGCAGATCCGCACCGAGGTAGCCCGTCTGCTAGATATCGTTGGCCTCAATCCCTACTACGTCAACCGCTTCGCACACGAGTTTAGTGGCGGCCAGCGCCAGCGTATTGGTATCGCTCGGGCACTTGCCTTGCACCCATCCTTTATCGTGGCAGACGAGCCGGTTTCCGCACTGGACGTGTCCATTCAGGCGCAGGTGCTCAATCTTTTACAGGACCTGCAAGGGAAATTTGGCCTCACCTATCTCTTCGTCGCTCACAACCTCTCCGTGGTCAAACACATCAGTGATCGTGTTGCGGTAATGTATCTCGGACGTATCGTCGAGCTGGCAAAAAGCGAGACCTTATACGAGACGCCCCTGCACCCCTATACTCAGGCGCTGCTTTCCGCGGTCCCGGTGCCAAATCCCGAGATCGAGTCACGGCGCAAGCGTATCATCCTTGAAGGTGACGTGCCCAGCCCTGTCAACCCGCCCAGCGGCTGTAACTTCCACCCCCGCTGCTGGAAGGCCCAGGCCATCTGCCGCGAGATCATTCCACCCCTGGAACAGAAGCAGAGCAACCATTACGCTGCCTGCCACTTCCCGGGGTAAAGCGGGTCAGACAGGGGAAACTCTCAATGTGTAAAACGGCGGAACAAGCTAAAAGCCTGTCCGCCGTTCAATGCGTTTGATACGATATAATAACCGAACGCGGGCCTGCAAGTGGTGAGCATCGAATGGCTTGACAACATAATCGTCAGCGCCAGCTTCAAAACCCGCTACCTTGTCCTGCAGCGTGGTCAATGAGGTCAATAACATAATAGGGAGATGACGTAAAGAAGCGGTATCGCGTACATAACGACACAGATCCAATCCATTTTCTTGACCCAACACCACTTCAGAGATTAAGACATCCGGTAAAAACACGCTCAGATACTCTTTCGCCTCTGCGATAGATGCAACACACCGTAGAGCAAACATGTTACCTAACGTTTGCTGCATCCGCTCACGAATATTTGGATCGCTGTCCACAAAAAGGATATTTAATCTACGTAATGCCTGTGATTCATGCGCCACGCGCATCGATTGGGCCGTTTGCGACACAGGGCATGCTCCTCAAAACAGAGAATAGAAGGGAAGAGTCGCCCCATATGTATGTTACGTACATCTTATAGCAGGGTCAAGTGCCAGACAATCGGAATTGCTGTACACAGCCTCTATTCCCGCTCAGTTTGGGTCTGTACCAGGTAATCTATACGACGTTGGCGCTCCACCGGCGTCAGGCGTAATACCCGCTCGATAGCCTCATTCAAGGCCGTTGGCTTAAATGGCTTCGTCAGATATTCGTCGGCTCCAGAAAGCAAGCCCGTCATTTGATCTTCTTCTCGCGTCATTGCGCTCAATATTATCAAAGGTGTATCTGCCGTTCGCACATCGCCACGCAAACAACGTACTAATTGGTATCCATCCATTCGTGGCATTTTCACGTCGATAATCACACAGTCGGGCTGTTGCGCGTACACCTGCTCCAACCCCTGTGCCCCATCATACGCGACAATGACATCATACGTTCCCTGTAGATTCACAGCATATTTGATGAGTTCTACAATCGTCGGATTGTCATCAATTACTAATACCTTTTTTACTGCGTTTTCGTTGCTCATAGAAAAACCTTTCTGGAAACCCGCATGCCGTCTGCGGGAAGAAAGAAAGGTGCCAGCAAGCAAACCTGTACCTTTAGCTTCCCCCTAGAAAAACCAGACCGCTTCGGGTGAAGAACAACTCGCCCCTGCCGCTCATCATAGGCCAGGTAAGCCTCGACATAACGCACTAGTTACTGGGACCAGAAAAGTTACTGCACCTTTCGCATTGTAACACAGTTACGCGCTCCTGCCAACTGAGGCCATATTTTCGTACTATTACGCTATTCAAAACAATTTAGATCTATGCGCCTCTTGATCGATTCTGCTATAAAATTTGTCCTATTTCTATGGTACCTGATGGACTGGCACGGTCTGCAAGCTGATACATTGGAGCGCATGCCCTCGATTGCCCTCCTCATGTAAGTACACGAACACATATCCGATTTTTCGCATCTATGTTACAATAGCAGAAACGTACCGATCTGCATAGTAAGGGAGGAGATAATGCTCGACCGCTATTCGCGACAAACATTGTTTGCGCCGATTGGCAAAGAAGGACAGGAGCGCCTGGGCGCAGCTTCGGTGACGATCATCGGCTGCGGCGCGCTTGGCACTGTTCTGGCAAATAATTTATGCCGCGCCGGCATTGGTCATCTGGTGATTGCGGATCGCGATTATATCGAACTGAATAATTTGCAGCGCCAGATCCTTTTTGATGAGGAAGATATTGTACGCCGCCTGCCCAAAGCGGTTGCCGCCGCCGAAAAACTCCGCCGCGTCAATAGCGAGGTGAAAGTAGAAGCGCTGGTTGAAGATATTAATGCCGATGGCATTGAGTCGCTGGTGCGCGCTACCGATCTGGTGCTGGACGCCACCGATAATTTCGAGACCCGCTATCTGATCAACGATGTCTGCGTCAAGCACCAGCGCCCCTGGATTTACAGCGGCGTGATCGCCTCCTACGGGGTGACGATGAATATCCTGCCAGGCGATACGCCATGCCTGCGCTGCGCCTTCCCAGAAATGCCCCTCCCCGGCACGACGGCAACCTGTGATACCGCCGGCGTGCTCAATGGGATCGTGGGGGCCATTACCGGCATTGCTTCGACCGAAGCGCTCAAAATTCTGTTGCAGAGCAAGAAAGTGAGCCGGGATATGCTCTGGCTGGACCTCTGGGAAAATACCTTTGACCGCATTGAGCTTCCCCGGCAGCCAGATTGCCCCGCCTGCGGACAACATCACTACGAGTTTCTCGATTCTCTCGGCGCCAGCAGTACCAGCTTATGCGGGCGCAACGCGGTCCAGGTACGCAGCGCTACGGCCAGACGCGGCACCAGGCTCGATTTCGCCTCTCTGGCGGAACGGTTGCAACCGGTCGGGCAGGTGCAGTACAACGAGTTTCTGTTACGCTTCGTTGTCGATGGCTACGAACTCACCATTTTCCCCGACGCGCGCGCCATTATTAAAGGAACCGATGATGAGCAAATTGCTCGTTCCGTTTACGCTCGTTATATAGGTAATTAACACAGAATCTTTTACTGTACGGGAGATTTCCTCTTTATGGAAGAACATATTCTTGTCTGCGTCGCCTGGCCTTACGCCAAAAGTTCCACGCACGTTGGACAGATTGCTGGCGCATACCTGCCAGCCGACACCTTTGCACGCTTTCACCGCCTGGCAGGCAATCATGTCCTGATGGTCTCCGGCAGCGATGAACATGGCACGCCAATCCTTGTAGAATCAGAGCAACAGGGTCTCACGCCGCGCGAATTCGTCGCACGCTACCATCAACAAATCTGCGAAATCTGGAACCGGCTGGGCATATCCTGGGACCTCTACACGGAGACGGGCACGCCCAACCACTACCGCATCACGCAGGATTTCTTCCTGACCCTCTACGAGAAGGGCTATATCTTCAAGGATACGATGCTCTCCCCTTACTGCCCCACAGATCGCCGCTTTTTGCCCGACCGCTATATTGAGGGCACCTGCCCCCACTGTGGCTACCCGTCAGCACGCGGCGACCAGTGCGATCATTGCGGCCATACCCTCGATCCCATTGATCTCATTGATGCAAAGTGTCGCCTGTGCGGCAGCAAAACAAGCAAGCTGGAGATGCGCCAGACCGACCATTTCTTTCTGGACCTGCCCAAATTGCAGGAGCCGTTGATGGAGTGGCTCTCTCATGAGAAGGATCACTGGCGCTCAAATACTCACGCGTTCGCCATGAACTGGTTGAAAGAAGGGCTGCGCTCGCGCGCGATTACACGCGATCTGGATTGGGGCGTCCCCATTCCCCTGGAAGGCTACGAAGACAAGCGCATCTACGTCTGGTTTGATGCCGTGATCGGCTACTTCTCCGCCTCGGTGGAATGGGCCGAAAAGCAGGGAACGCCGGAAGCGTGGAAAACCTGGTGGGTGCCAGAGCAGGCTGAGCCTCCGGTCAAAGCCTACTACTTCATCGGCAAGGACAATATTCCCTTCCATACGGTTATCTGGCCTGCTATGTTGCTTGGCTACGGCAACCGGAACCTGCCCTACGACGTTCCGGCAAATGAGTTTATGACCATGAGCGGCGCCAAAGCTTCCAGTAGCCGCGGCAATGTGATCTGGACGCGCGATGTGCTGGATCGCTACAGCCCCGATGCGCTGCGCTATTATCTCTCGGCCACCGCACCCGAAGGGCGCGATGCGGACTTTACCTTCGAGGAAATGATCCGGCGCAACAACGATGAGCTGGTCGCCACCTACGGCAATGCGGTCCACCGCACCCTAACCTTCTTACAAAGCAAATTCGATGGCGTGGTGCCGGACCCACTGCCGTTACGTGAAGCTGATCGCGAAATTCTGGCCGAGGTGGAGCACGGCTTCGCACAGGTCGGCCAGCATATCGCCCACTGCCACTTCAAGGATGGGTTGAACGCCGCTATGGCTGTCGCCCGCGCTGCGAATCGCTACCTGGACGAACAGGCTCCCTGGAAGCAGATTAAAGTTGACCGCGCCGGGGCAGCGACAACCATCTACGTTATGCTCCAGGTGCTGAGCGGCCTGCGGGTGCTCTTCTGCCCCTACCTGCCCTTCTCATCGCAAAAGCTGCATGGCTACCTGGGCTTCGAGGGGAGCGTAGACGAGGCGCGCTGGCGCAGCGAAGCAGTCGCGTCAGGACAAAAACTCCCTGCGCCCGCGCCGCTCTTCCCCAAAATAGAAGAACCGGCAATCGCGTAGAAATGCAACAAGCCGCGGATTTTCGCGGCTGTAATGCTACAGGGCGGGGCAAGCCCCGCCCCTACGATGAAGAGAGGCGCTTGCCCATAAAAATCGCGACCTCATGAGCTGCCGGGCCAGGTGGGTAGAACTGCCAGTTGATCCCCCATACCTCCAGGTTGTTGCGCAGATAAAATTGAATGGCAGGATAGTTGATGTTCTGCGTCTCCAGCGTAATTGCCCAACAATCGCGCTCGCGCGCCCAATCCGCGGCACAACTGAGCAAGAGCGAACCAATGCCATAGCGACGAAACTGGCGTCCAACGATCAACTCCTCAACATAGGTCACAGAGCGCCATTCCTCGACCCGCAACAAAATACTGCCCGCAAGCTGCCCATCAGCCAGAGCAACATAGCCACCGTCTACACTCTGCAATCGCGCTTCGACCTTTGCTAACGTGTCCCAGATTTCGCGGTAATTCTTGTAGATCGGCGGATCGACCGGCGTTTCTATCAGCTCAAAAGCAAAAGTCGATTTCCTCTCCCCGTTTGCGCCATTCTCACTTTTCAGGAGGTGATCCTGTGTACGAAGGGTGTAAACACGATCTGTCTCGAAATCGTAATCGAGTTCATACAGAGCAGGCGCGTCATTGACATACACAGCCCGCACTTCGATGTGAGGCGTTTCCTCGCTCATAACCACGACCCGCTTTCTTTTCCTCTTATCTAACTACCTTCCAGTCCCAGAGGCCGCTGCCCTATTTGCTCGCCAGGACGCGGTAGCCCGCTGCCTGAGCTCCCAGGCACGCCGCTCCCACTACGCCTGAGAAGTCACCAAGTTTCGCCCGCAAGATCGGCGTTTTTTGTGCAGGTTCTGAAAGAGCAACAGTCTGGGCGCGATGAACGGCGGTTTCAAATAATAGATCTATCGCTTCAATGACGCCGCCGCCAAGAATAATGCTCTCAGGATTATAGAAGTTCATTACCGACGCCAGACCATATCCCAGGTAATTGGCCGCTTCAGCTACAACCTCAATTACCAGCTTGTCCTTGCGCTCTATGGCGTCGGCAAGGATTCCCGAACGAATGACCGTTTCGCCGCTTTTTAGCTGGGCCGCGGCATCATCGGCCAGCACGGAACGACGACCATGATGGATTTCGGCCATGATCGCCTTCGTGATAGCCGTACGCGAGGCATAAGCTTCCAGACAGCCACGGCTGCCACAACCGCAAAGACGCCCGCCAGCCTGGATGGTCATATGACCAACCTCGCCCGCGGTGCCGGTCAATCCCGTATAGATTTTGCCATTCTGGACGATGCCAGACCCGATACCGGTCCCCACGAAGATACAGATAAAGTTGCTATAGCCCTTCCCTGCCCCATGAGTGTATTCGCCCAGGGCGGCTACCTCCACATCATTGCCCAGCGCAACCGGCTTGCCAAGCTGCTTACTGAGAATGCTGCCCAGCGGCATATTGCGCACCCCGAGGTTGGGCGCATCCAGCACCACTGCCGCCTTGCGGTCAACCTGACCGGCAGCCCCCACGCCAACCGCGACCAGACCGTTCTCGGCAGGCAGATTGGCGGCATTGATGGCCGCCTGCGCCAGTTCAGAGACGCGCTGCGAGACGAAGTCCTGCCCACGCTCGGCGCGTGTACGCTTGCGGGCCGAGGCGATGACCTCGCCTGTCTGCACATCAACCACTGCTGCCAGCGTTTTTGTTCCCCCCAGGTCAATGCCCAGGGCATAGATTTTCCGATCTGCCATCAGGTTTCCTCTTACTTTTTAAACGGTAAACTCAAGCCAGGCTGAACATCAAGGTCAAAACCATGCTGTTCGCCCAGGCAGAGATGAAAATACGCCGCACCTGCAATCATTGCCGCATTATCCGTACAGAATTCTATAGGCGGATAATTGAGCCGAATGTTGAGGGGAGCCAGCTCTTGCTCTATGCGCTTTCTCAGATTCACATTGGCCGCTACCCCGCCTGCAAGCACAACCTGCTTCACATGATACTCCTGCGCTGCCATACGCGTCTTTACCGCCAGCACATCGACAATTGCCTCTTGAAAGCTGGCGGCCAGCAAAGCGACGTTGGGCATGCCGTGACGAGCTGCCTGCGCCCCCATGCGTGTATACTGGCTGATCTGCTTCGTCTCTTGCTCGGTCGCTCCTTCGGCAAGGTGGAGCATGGCGGTTTTGAGGCCGCTGAAGCTGAAATCATAGGTGCCACGCAGCCATGCCCGCGGCAAACGATAGGCGCTACGGGCCAGGGCAACCGGTTTATTTTGCTGGAGCAAGCTCTCTTCAGCTTGCTGAGCAGTTTTCTGGATGGCCGGTCCTCCTGGATAACCGAGACCCAGGATACGTGCGACCTTATCAAAAGCTTCTCCGGCGGCATCATCACGCGTCTGTCCGAGCAGTTCATACTGCCCATGATCCCGTACCAGCACAAGCTCGCTATGCGCCCCCGAGATCACCAGGCAGATGAGCGGGAAAGTAGGATCACCCTCCTGGTAACGCCAGTCGCCGGAGGGATCTTCTAGCTGAGGCGTTGCTCCGGTGCGCAGCCAGTTGGCATAGATGTGGGCCTCCAGATGATTGATCCCGAGGAAGGGTCGATTGCGTGCCAGCGCCAGCGCCTTGCCCGCCGTAAGACCGACCAGCAGCGATCCCGCCAACCCTGGACCATAGGTGGCGCAGACAGCATCGATCTCGTCCCATGAGCAACTGGCCTTTTCCAGGGCAAGCTCAATCACCGGGATGATCGTTGCCAGTTGTTGCCGTGAAGCAACTTCGGGCACGACTCCCCCGTAGCGATTATGAATCTCGATCTGCGAAGCCACAACATTCGAACGCAGATAGCGCCCATCCTGGACAATCGCGGCTCCTGTCTCGTCGCAAGAACTTTCGATACCAAGTACAAGCATAATTCCGCTCCCTAATGCATCTCCACTTGACATCTTCGGGTGTGATGCCTATACTACCCTCAAGGAGGCGGTAGGACGGCTCATAGCTATCTCGATCCGCTTGAGGATACTGCAATGAGGATTCTGACGAGGATTTATTGCGCCTCCAATTTCTGCAACAACTCAGCTTTTAATGCCTGAAATTTTTGCTTATAGCTGGGGGAGTTGATCTCTTCTGTCCACATAATCAAAGCGTCCTCCTGGTTATCGCTATAATAGCGATGGCGTACACCCGACTCATGGAAACCATATTTCCGATAGAGATTCTGTGCAGTATAGTTCGAAACCCGTACTTCAAGCGTGACCCACTTGGCCCCAATAGTATAGGCAATATCGATCAGACTCAGCAGCAAAAACTCCCCCAGGCTCCTGCGCCGATAATCAGGATGGATGGCAATAGTCGTGATATGCGCCTCGTCCACCATCAACCACAAACCCGCAAAACCAATCATCGAGGCAAGATCCGGCGATGAAGCAGTAACCGCAGGGCGGCCTGGTAAGAGCGAGAGAGGGAAAAGGCGAGGCCGCCGAGGCTTCTCCTGCTCCTGAGGCGCAACGAGTTGTTCCCCCTGGATCTGCTTATCGCGCAATACAATATAGTGTGCCCAACGATTATCCTGCAATTCTTTACGATAAGCGCTGGGAGGCCAGGTTGACGGATAGGCCAGCCGCTCTATTTCGATAACGCGAGGCACATCCGACATCGTCATTCGATCAATGACGTAACGCACCCTCTCCCCTTTCTGTCGTAACATGACCGGACGACTGCTGCGCAGCGCCATCGAGAAGGGGGCGTTTGCGCGTGCTCGTCGTGATTGATGGACGTCGTAAATACAAAGGTTCAAGCGCCAGAGGATCGTCCTTTCTCCCCTCGCGCAAGCGTTCCAGCGCCAGGAGCGCCAGGGTTGCGGCCCTTCTAGTAGAGAGCACATCGCTGATCAGTACGCCACTCTCTTGCATATGTGTATGCAGAGATTGACGAGACGCCTCGTTGATCTCGCCACAAAAGAGCACAGGCGGCAACTGGCGCTCACCAGGCACGCCAAAACGCCTGTCTACCTGCTCCTGTACAGAAGCTATCAACTGTTTCGGCGCTCCCAGCAGATAATCACCGAGCTGCTGCATGTGATAGCAGCTCTCGCCACACTCATCGCGCTGCTCATCGAAGGCATAGCAGGCCGCATAGAGTTCTGAACGTCCAGCCTCCAGCACAGCGCAAACGGGGCCACGCCAGTGCTGCTGCTGGGCTGCAATAATATCGAGTGTACTTATGCCCACCAGCGGCTTTTGCAACGAGAATGCGAACGCTTTCGCCGCGGCGAGCGCGACGCGGACCCCATTAAAAGAGCCCGGCCCCGTGGCAACCGCTATCGCGTCAAGCTGTTGCATGGTCATATGATTTTCTGCGACGATACGTTGAATATACTGCAAAAGCTCGACGCTATGGTTATTGCCTGAGCGCCAGGTATATTCACTATATAACTCGTCCTCAGAACATAGGGCGATGCTTGATTGATTGGTAGAAGTATCAAGAGCTAGTAGTAGCATAGGTGTTTTTCTGAAACTGTCGTAACAACTCACAATAACGCTCGCCAGTGGCAATAAAGAGCAGGCCACGCTTGGTCTCGCTGAGCATTTTCATCCGAATGCGCATATTCTCGACCGGCCAGACGACATCGGCCTTTTCCGCCCATTCGACGACGCAGGCGCCAGAACCATAAAAGTAATCCTCAAATCCAAGATCAACAATCTCTTCAGGGTCATCCAGCCGGTACAAATCAAAATGATAGAGCGCGAGATGGTGGTCCGGCCTCCCTTGTGCCCCCTGGACCTGAGGTGAGGAGCGACGGGCTGGATATTCCTTGAGAAGCGTAAACGTCGGGCTGTTGACGACCTCTGTGATATTTAATCCGGTGGCTAATCCCTGAGTGAAGGTAGTTTTGCCTGTGCCTAGCTGCCCATCAAGAAGCAATAATTCCCCGCCACGCAGAAGTTCTCCCAGGCGCATCCCCAGACGCTGCGTCTGTGCTGAGCTATGACTGATGACGTCAAGCGTACAGATTGTACCATCCTGCGAATGCCTGGTCACGATACTTCCTTCATGCATATGGTGACACTACCTACACTTTACCTCTTTTTCTTTCCCCATCTGATCTGGAATGCATCAAGAAAGTTCTCTCAGCCATTCCTAATATGCGCTTCCACTTGACATCTTCAGGTGTGATGCCTATACTCTCCCTCAAGGGGCGGCGCGAGTTGATAGTGACCTCGATCCGCTTGAGGATACTGCAATGAGGATACTGCAATATTATAGCATAACTGGCGTCCTGTTATCTCAACGAAGTTTCGTCCCGCACCCACGACAGTAGAGGGCATTGGAACGGATCGGGCTGCCACAATGCGGACAGTGCGGCTGCGCTCCCGGTGGGGGGGTTGGCCCTGGCTGCGGTGCTGGCCCGGCTCCCGGCGCCGGTTGAGGAGTAACCGGGGGCGGGGCATAGTTGGGCATGGGCGCCGAGTTAAACTGATCCGCCGGATATGCCTCGTTTTTGATGTCCTGCAATTGTCCTTCACGCGTTCTTACATCATGGTCCAGCTCGATGACGCTCGCACACAGGCGCGAGAGCTGCGTATCGGTCAGGGTTCCCTGCTGATACAAGTTCATAGCCACCATCGATAGCTCATTCAATAATTGCTGACGCTGCTCTAGTAACTTGTCAATCTCGCCCTGCTTGCCACGCAGGCGCAGTTGCTTCTGAGCCTCCCAGCTCGTACGACTCACGGCTGAATTCATAAAGTTTTTGGCCGACTCTATAAAATCGCTCATGATCTCCTCCTTAGACATTTATCTGAGAAGGGCAGGCGCAAGGCTCTGCCCCTACCAACCCCGACAAGATTATTCAGCGGTCAAAGCATGTTGATAGAGACGAATCTCTTCCAGTTTACCACCTGCGCTCAACTGTACCGCGACCACATCGACGCGCCAGGACCGTTCAAAACATGCATGCAGGTCGAGATAATAGGTTGCTACCTGCACGATCTTGCGCTGCTTCCGCACCGTTACCGCCTCCTCGGGCCGACCAAAGGAATTACCCCGGCGCGTTTTGACCTCTACAAAAACCAGATCTTGCTCATCCTCTGCGACAATATCGATCTCGCCGTGTTGGCAGCGAAAGTTACGCTCCAGAATACGATATCCACAGTCAACCAGCTTTTCGGCTGCCAGGCGCTCTCCCAGACGACCAAGCCCCTGACGCGCCCCCTTCCTGACAGGATTAATCACACACCCCCTACTATTCAGTACGTTACCCGGTCCACTTTGTTGTATCATGCATACATCAGCAGCATGATACCACGAGCAAGCATATCGCAGAGTTCCTCTCTTTGCAAGGAGTCTGTCGCGATCTTGCGTGAAAGGACAATCTATGAGCAAACCACTTGTTTTCATTCACGGCTCCGGCGATAGCGGGCGCATCTGGCGGCTGCAAACCGAACATTTCGGGCCACAGCGCGCTTTCGCTATCGATCTGCCGGGACACGGCCAGCGACCAGATATTTTTCCCATCGAGGTGACGGTCCCCGACTATGCGCACGCGGCCTACGAGATTGTGACGGGCGAATTGCAGCTTGAGCAACCGATTATCGCGGGCCACTCACTGGGCGGGGCGGTTGCACTGACGATGGCGCTGGAATATGGCTCTCAGCTTGGAGGATTGCTCCTGATCGGCACAGGAGCGCGCCTGAGGGTCCATCCCGATCTGCTCAACGACGCCCGGCAGGCTCCCCAGCAGGCGCGCTCGCGGCTATCAGAACTTGCAGGCTCCCCGAACAATGGCGACGCTCCCTCTCAACCGATCACACAGGAGCAGAACGCGTCCGCTCCCCCCATCCTCTACCGTGACCTGGCTGCCTGCAACGTTTTTGATATTATGAACAGGCTAAATGAAATTCATCTGCCGACGCTGATTATTTGCGGGATAAATGACAATCTGACGCCCTTGAAGTATAGCGACTATCTGCACAAACATATTGAAGGCTCAACCTTCCATAGCGTCCCTGATGCGGGCCATTATGTGATGCGAGAGCAGCCCGCAGCCGTGAACCAGATCATTGAGAACTGGCTCAAGCGCGAACAACTCTAACCTCTGATGAGCGGAGGAGAGCGTTTACGCCGGCTCTCCTCCACTCATGTGATTGCCAATGTTACAAAAACGGCGAGGAGGAACAATGACGACGGAACTGAGGCACAGATCTCTTGTTCAAGTGAATAGTGCCCTTTTTCGGCAGGGGATAAACAATGGAGCGTCTTGGTATTTTCATGGTGATACCCTTTGCCGTCCTGTCACCGAAGAAGATATCGTGGACTTTTTACAGGACAATGTGGTGGAATTAGCTCAAGAAGGTCTGTTAGACATAGATCGGCTGCGGTCCAATGCTGACTTTCTCATCGGCTGGATTCTAGCCCAAACGCTGCCGCTTTCGGCTCAGACAGAAAGAAGTGGCTTCTAGCAATGCTTGCAAAGAGAAGGACAGAGCCGTGCTGACCGACGCGGACAAACGAGACAGCAAAGCGTCTCACACTTCGACCTTCACATGGTCAGGAGCAGGAGCCAGGTGATGAAACGAGCCAAGACACCAACATTTCTGATCGAATTGCCCCTCCAGGTCGATTGGAGCCAGGAGCGCCAATTGCGCGCGCACCTGGAAGCGGCTCGGTGTCTGTATAACGCTCTGCTTGGAGAAACTATGAAGCGGCTCAGATGCATGCGCTCTGATCCGGCATGGAACAAAGCACGAGCCATCCCTCGTTCACACAAGCAGGAACGCGCTCAGGCGTTTTCTGCTTTGCGCAAGCAGTATCACTTCTCAGAATACGACCTGCATGAATATGCCAAACGTGCCCGTACCTCGTGGATCGCCGATCATATCGATAGCACGATGGCCCAAACGCTTGCCACCCGCGCCTATCACGCCGCGAACCGGGTCTGTATCGGGAAGGCCAAACGCGTGCGCTTTCGCAGTAGAGGACGAGGGATTGATAGCGTGGAGGGCAAGCGCAATGATGTCGGCATGCGCTTTGTGCTCGATCCCAACGCGGGCGATGGTGGCTTTGTGGTCTGGAATGAGCAGGTCATCCCTGCCATCATCGACTGGCGTGATCCGGTGGTGCAACATGGCATGCGTCACCAAATCAAGTATGTGCGCCTGCTTCGCCGCAAAGCTTCTTCGGAACATGCGCAAGGAGCCGATAAGGACGGTAATCGCTATGCTGTGCAATTGGTCTTAGAGGGCCATGCATTCATCAAGCCCAAGCATGAAAAGACGGGAAGGGATACCATCGGCCTGGACATTGGCCCATCGACCCTGGCAATGGTGCCACGGCAGGCAAAAGCCGATCTCGTTACCTTCTGCGAGGAGTTGGCACCTGATACGAGAAAAAAGCGACGGTTACAGCGCAAGATGGACCGACAACGACGAGTCAATAATCCCGACAATTATGATGAGCAAGGTCGCATCAAAAAAGGTCGCCTGCACTGGAAAGAGAGCAAGCGGTACAAAGCGACCAGGCGACAACACGCCAATACCGAACGCAAACTGGCTGCTCATCGCAAGAGCTTGCATGGACATCTGGCGCATCGTATTGCCCAGAGAGGGACTACCATCACGATAGAAAAAACCTCGTTCAAAGCCTGGCAAAAACAGTATGGTCGAAGCATCGGACTTCGTGCTCCAGGGATGTTTCTAGCGCATTTGAGACGCCTAGTTGCAAAAACTGGCGGCACCCTGCGCGAAGTGTCCGCGTACCAGACCAAACTGAGTCAGTATTGCCATCAATGTCGGCAGTATCACATGAAGCCACGATCTGAGCGGTGGCACACCTGTCCTTGTGGATTCGGGCCAGTGCAACGTGATCTGTATTCGGCTTTTCTGCTGGCTTATCTGGAGCCACAGCAAACACACCCCTCTGTCAACCAGCACACCTGGGAAGGTGCGGAGCCGCGCCTGAGAGCCGTGATGGAGGGCTTACAACAACGTGCGAATGAAGGGCAGCACTTGCCCCGAAGCATGGGCGTGTCGGCTTCTCGAAAAGCTGCCCGTGCCGGAGCGCGTCGGCTCGAAAGTCCTGCCTATCCCTATCAAGAGCCGGTTGCTCCTTCAGGAACAACCGGAAACGGTGGGTGAGCAACAGGAACCCCCGTGCCTTGAGGCCGGGGAGGTCTCAGTTTTTCCCTCTCGACTCTCCATAGCTGTTCGTGTTACAATACCGCCAGCAGCTTATTTCAAAGCATCTTAATAATTTCCGCGTTCCAACGCTGTTGTTGTGCTCGTAGGGGCCATCCCTTGCGGTTGCCCTGCACGATGACCGGTTGCGCTGTTTGGGGCATCTCTCGCGGTTGCCTGTACAAGGAAACGGCTGACCAGGGCAGGGGCAAGCCCTGCCCCTACGGAACACGGCAAGGAAGTACAAACGCAACATATATGCTCAGGCATATACGATAGAATAGTCATTTGAAAACTAGGGGAGCAACGATATGTCAGGTCACTCAAAGTGGGCGCAGATTCGTCGCGCAAAGGGCGTCAACGATGCACGCCGGGGGCAGCTCTTTACCCGGCTGGGGCGCGAAATCGTGGTGGCGGTTCGCGAGGGTGGAAGTGGCGATCCCAACGCAAACTTCCGCTTGCGTATGGCTGTGCAACGAGCTCGCGACGCCAACATGCCAATGGACAATATTGAACGTACCATCAAACGCGCTATGGGCGGCGGCGAGGGCAACAACCTCGAAGAAATTACCTACGAAGGGTATGGCCCCGGTGGTACCGCGCTCCTGGTGCAAACATTGACGGAGAACCGCAACCGTACCGTAGCGGAGGTGCGCAACGCCTTCAACCGCAACGGCGGCAATATGGGTGAGAACGGATGCGTTGACTGGCTCTTTGAAGCAAAGGGCATCATCGAGGTGGAGTTAAATGGGAAGGACCCGGATGAACTTTCCCTGGAAGCCATCGACATGGGAGCCGATGATGTCGAAACGCCCTTGCCCGACGACGAAACCTTGACCATTTACACCGATCCATCCGATGTCGAGAAGATTCGCCAGGAGCTTGAGGCAAAGAAATATAAAGTGCTCAAGTCTGAAACCAGCATGATCCCCAAAACTAAGGTCGAGCTACGCGATGAAAAAACCGCTCACCAGCTCATGCGTCTCATCGACAAGCTTGAGGATCTGGACGACGTGCAAAACGTTCATTCCAATGCCGATATTTCAGACGAGATTGCAGCCTCTTATGCATAAGCGGCAGAAGTTGAGGGAGGAGGAGACAGATGAGTAATACACTGCCATCTCCTACTCCTCGCATCGCGCTGGGCATTGATCCTGGTACCGCTATTGTGGGATACGCGGTGGTTATGGCAAGGGGAAGCGAACTCAGTTTGCTGGCATGCGACGTAATTACCACACCAGCAGGTATGCCACTGGCTCAACGTTTGCAACTGATCTATGAAGGGCTGAGCAAGCTCATTGCTATCCACAAACCGCAAGAAGCTGCGATGGAAGAGTTGTTTTTTGCCAAAAATGCGCGTACAGCGATGACGGTGGGGCAGGCGCGGGGAGTGGCAATGCTGGCGCTGGCAAATGGCGGCCTCTCAGTCGCGGAATACACACCAAAACAGGTCAAGCAGGCAGTGACGGGCTATGGCAGCGCCGGGAAGGAGCAGGTGGGAGAGATGGTACGCATTCTGCTAAAACTTACCGCGGTCCCCCGCCCTGACGATGCCACCGATGCTGCTGCGGTGGCAATCTGTCATCTCAATACAGCTCCTTACGTCAGAAGCCTTTCCGGCTACAGATAGCTGCCATTTCCTATCAGCCTGTGGAGAAAAAGAACTATTTATTAGATCCGGCAAAAATAGGCATAGCCGGGTCAGCATTCTTGCGCATAACAAAAAAGAGGATTTATAGAGTGCGATGATCACCAGTATTTACGGTACGCTTGAAGCCTGTCGAACAGACCATGCTATCATCCGAGTTGGGGGATTCGGCATTCGTGTTTTCGCTCCCGCCTCGACGCTCCAGCGCCTGAACGAGGTCGGCATGGAGGTCACGCTCTATACCCATTTTCATATGCGCGAAGATGGCATCGCCCTCTATGGTTTTTCGACCGAGCAGGACCGTAACGCCTTCGAACAACTGATTGCCGTGAGCGGCGTTGGCCCCAAAGTGGGCCTGGCTCTGCTCTCAGTGATGGATGCATCCACCTTATACAAAGCCATTGCCGACGAAGATTTGCAGCGATTGGGCCTGGCTCCAGGCGTGGGAAAAAAGCTAGCTCAACGGCTCATTCTTGAATTAAAGGGAAAACTACCGGTCATGGCAGCAACAGGCGTCGCTGCCGGCTCGCCCGCAGGCAGGCTACAGGCCGAGGTGTTAGAGGCGCTGCTGGGTCTTGGCTTCTCCAATGCCGAAGCCCAGGCCGCGATGGCCAAGATCCCCCAGGACCAGGCCATGACGCTGGAGCAGCAGATTACCTACGCGCTCCGCTCCTTCTCGAACCAATAAGCTCCCACCGCAGGGCAAGCGCGAGGCCCCAACACCCCTCCAGCCTCTCCCCTTGTCCTCTACCGTCCCTCCCCAGATATCACAAGTATCGCACATTCGGTGGCGACGCGATTGATCGCGTCCGCTTCAGCGACCATCCTCCCCCGAACTCCCTGTATCAATTCCGCTTGCCCATTTTTCATTTCTACCGAGGAGGATGGCTCCCCTGTATTCTGACAAGGAGGTTGCTCTTCACTACCTCTGCACGGCTATGAGCTTGTGACCTCCTCACGTTCCCATCCCCGAGGTAAGGCTTCCCCATCATTCGGCTTATGCACTTTTGTGATGGTTACGCACGTTGCCATCATCAGGGAGATTATGCTCTTAGTGCTGTTGGGCTATTTCGTTATATCGATGGGTGACTTCTGTTTGTACTTTGTGAAGGAGATGTTGCAGCATCATCACGTCATCGCCATGCGTGCTGCTATCAGCGACGATATCATTCAGCACAGCGTTTAACGTGACCAGCGGCATGCCGCCAAGTTCGAGCGTGTTGGTGGTAGCAAGCTGCTGGAGAATGCCGGAGATGTGGGAAGCAATTGCTGGAGTGTACGTCCGTTCGACCAGCTTCCTCCTTAACACGGCTACCTCCGTAATATCCACCATGACAAAGGAAAGATTAATGGGCTTGAGGTGCATCTGAATTCCCCTCCAAGCGTTGCATATCCGACTCGTACACATACAGCAAGCACTGGCTTTTCCCGTTGGGCAGCTTCGGCCTGAGCAAATAGCGGATGTAAAAGATCCCTCGTGATGGCGTCACCACCCGGTACATGGTTTCCTGCGTGACGATATCGGCATATTCCTCCTGCGTCCCTTCTGGGCAATCGAGTCGCAGATAGCTCTCCCCGTTGATCTTCTCGGGCACAATCGAGACGCCGATGCGGTTCAGATAGTTGACCACCTCGGTCGTCAGTTCGATTTTTAGGCAATAATACGTCATAGCGACCCTCCTCTTGGATATCATCTAGATACTGCTATAGAGAACCACGAGCAAGTGTACCGAATCAGCATTTATCACAAAAGATGTTTTTTCACGATCTATCTATCTCTTTTAAACATTTTCATCGTTTTCTTGCGTTTTTATCGTTTTTTTACCAAATCGTCGATGAATCATTGCACACTCGACGAGCATTGATGCTCTCGACAAAGCTAGTCGTATATGCTATGGTACTTCTAAACCCGAATGTACAGATGTGGACTTGATGAGAAGGGGAGTTATATGGAGAAATCTCGGCTTGCACAAGCACGCAAGAAGAAACATTGGACGCTCAAACAGGCAGCCAATGCAGTAGGAGTAAGTATCAATACGTTCAATCGTTGGGAATTAGGAGAGCAACGCCCCTATAGGCACAACCTGGACCAGCTTTGCAAGATTTTCAATGCTTCTCTGGAAGAATTGGGCTTTGGCTTTGAAGCCATCAATGCAGTTCAACCTCCACCACACCCTCTCATTATCGATCTATTCGGACATGATCTCGTAATGCGTCTCCAATCCGTCGCTTTTGTGCCACAGCGTTTTGAAGCCGTCCAGAGGCAAGTCACCACGATCCTGGAGGAATTTGATACTATGCATGGAGACATGATGACTAGGCGAGATGCGCTGTTGCGTCTTGCCTCTCTCCCATTGATTGCAAGCCTGCGTCCTGGCATGCCAGTGCGACAACCGACAGACGTCATCACGCAATGCGCTGCCGGGATGGCAGCGTGCTGGCACCTATCCGAGAGTAGCCTCGAAGAGGATCTCCATCGGGCTTTCAAAGCGGCATCAGCTTATATACCCGCGCTCAAAAGCATCGTGGAGCATTCCTCACAGTATCGTCAGGATGCTGCTGCGCTGGTCGGGCAATGCTCGCTGCTTAAAACAGTGTTGGGCTGGCACCTGGTCGGGCTCAAACAGGCGATCTCTTACGCCCAGGACGCTATTACCTATGCCCAAGCAGCCGAGGATATGACGTTGCAAGTAACCGCGATGGACTATCAGTCCTGGGCGTATTACTATGACCAGCAGAGTAAACTCGCTGTACAGACGGCTGCACAGGCACACGCATTGGTCAGACTATATGAAGCTAAATTACCTCCGATACTCTCCAGCGGCGTCTGCTGCTCATATGCAGTCATGCAGGCCAGAAATGGTGAGCCGGGCAGCGTCAGGATATTTGAACAGGCGGAAAAGTATTTCCTGATCAGTTCACAGGGAACGCCATCGCACTACATCTATACAGGTTATACGCTCTCGGATATGTTCGTTAACTATGGCATAATGCAGTATTTTAGCGGTGAGCACGGCAAGGCGCAGGATGCCTTCTACCAGTTAATTGACCCACAGCAATTGACAACGAAATTGCCACTTTCAGGACGCACAAGAGTGGAGACATTAAATTTTATGGCCCTCTCATCGTTGAAGCAAAAAGACAAAGATATGGAGCAGACGATACGGTTTTGGAAAGCGGCTATGAATGGTGCTGTGAGTTTACAAAGTGAGCAGCGATACACCGAAGCGCACCTCACCTATGAAATCATGGATGCCGTCTGGCCCAACGAAAAGAAGATCAAAGAGTTACGAGAGCTGACCATACACTGGTAATCTTCGGTCTAAATCAACATACTAGCAGCTACCAACTGGTCTTCACAGTCTTCACCAGTATCCTGAGAGTAAGCAGAGACCTATCTTGCTGGTAGAACTACCTGGGCGGTCAGCTCTACCAGCAAGATAGCTACTGGGGCAACCAGCTCCAGGATAGCATGCTGATCCAGCGCCTGGTCAACAATTATGCCAATCAACCTGGCGCTGCCAGCCAGCACAATGCCTGCAACGGCAACTTCAGCGGCGTCTACACCCCCTGCGAGGCGGTGCTGCTCTCCAGCATCAGTACCGATTATGAGGGTAGTGGCACCGGCAACAGCAATGCGCCGCAGACCGAGCACGATTACACCTACGATGACTATAACACGACTAACGGGCTCATTGGCGGCTATCACAACCTCGTGCAGGAGGTGATCAGCAGCAGCAACGCCCCGACCATCACCAGGAAGTGGACCTATCAAACGAACAACCAGGTGGTCAACGGCTGGACCTACTACAACGTGCGCAAACCCGTGCATAGCGAAGTCGATGATGCCTCCGGTCACGTCTGGAACTGCCAGGATATTACCTACGACGAAGGAAGAGCCTCAGGCGTGCCGGCTCCGGCAGCAGGCTGGCCCACGACCATTACCAGCCACAGCGACTGTAGCAATCAGGCCAGTAGCGCCCTCACCAGCTATGTCGGCTATGACGGGCAGGGCAACATGGTCGCTACGGTCGATGCCTTTGCTGCTACGCAGGGCACCCTGGATGGTGGCGGCAGTGGACAACCCTTTGGGCAGCAGGGAACCTATCACCTCTGGGGCTATCAGATCGGCGGCGACCGGCTCGTGGGCGAGCTGCACTCGCAAACCGTGACCCTGGGTGGCAATGGGCAGGTCAATTTCCTCATCGGCGGGGGCAATGACATCAACAACCTGTATGTGGCGCTGATTCGCGCTTCTGATGGCGCCGAACTATTCAGAGCCACCGGACCAAGCACGGAAACGCTGCAACGGGTCACCTGGGACACCTCTGCTCATATCGGTACGCAGGTCTATCTCAAAGTGGTGGACAATTCCTCAGGCACCTGGGGCCACATCAATCTGGACGATGTGCATATCGCAGGAGCGAGCCTGCCCAACGCCGATTTTGAGCAGGGCAACCTCTCGGGCTGGATCGTGGTCAGCGGCACCGCCTTCCAGGATGCCAACGTCGTCAGTAAAGTGACCGCTAACAATGGCTGTGCGCTCTCCACCACTCCGGCCTATATCCCCAGCGCCTGGTCGGGGACGCGCTGGTATGCCACCTGCACCACCTACGATAGCTATCGGGTGCGACCGACCAGCACGAGCAATGCCATCGCCCAGAGCAGCAGCACCAGCTACGATGACACCCAGGGCGGCTTGCCGGTAAGCAGCACCGATGCCAATGGGCAAACCAGCAGCGCCAGTTATAGCTACGATGGCAGCGGCAACGTGACGGTACAGACGAAATCCCCGGGAGAGCCTGGCAGCTTCACCCAGCAATCCCAGGACGTATCGCACTGCACGACAAGCAGCACGCTGCCCTGTTACGAGATCGATACCAGCTCAGCACAGTACCCAGGAGCCATCACCCGCACCTTCTACGATCAGCAGGGTCGTGCCGTCGAAACGCGCACCCCGCTCGATAGTAGCCATGACCTGGTCAGCTTTACCGTCTACGACAATGGCTATCCTTCGAAGTTCGTCAGCCTGCCCTTCCGCGTCGCCGCCGGCAGCAGTTGGATCGATCCCAACGGGGCCACCGACGACACCGGAGCCACGCCAGCAGGCACAGCCACCTTTTACGATCAACTGGGTCGTGTCGTGGGCACCCATGATCCGCTGTTAGGCTCAAGCGCGGAGCCTGGCTTCAGTTGTCAAAATCTGGGCGGCTTCTCCGGCACCTGGACGACCTGTCTGGCCTACGGCATCGATACCGCTTCCGGCCAAAACACCTGCCCCAACCGCGGCATCTGCTACTACAGCTCGGTCCTGGCAATCAACGCCAATCAACAGATGAGCGAGTCGTTCCAGGATGGCATGGGCAATGCCATTCAGCACGAGTTCTACAATGCAGCCGCGACCACCGCCACGGTCACCAGTTACACGAACACGCAGTACAATGCCATTGGTCTGCCAACCTCGGTGCAGGCGATGGATCTGACTCCACAGACCGGGCAGACCGTCACCAGCGTCACCTCCACGGCGAGCTACGACGACGTGGGGCGGCTCACCAGCGTCGCGGACCCGGATCGAGGGACGCACACCTATACCTATGATGCCGCCGGTCGGGCGCTGACCGATGTGTCCGGCAGTCGCACCATCGGCACCAGCTACGATATGCTCGGACGCGTCACCTGCGTGCAGGATGCAGTTCCCACCAGCGACGGCTCAGGCGCCTGCACCATCGGCAGTCATCCCTTCGTGCAAAACACCTATGACGTGAGCCGATTGGGGACACAGGGCAGCAGCGATTTTCCGGTCGGGGCGCTCACCCAGAGCGTCGCCACGACGTACTATCCTGATGGCAGTGCAGCCACAACGACCCAGCAAACGCAGCACGACCAGCGGGGACGACTGACCAGCAGCACGCTACAGCTAGGAGTCCCCAGCAGTTGGAACGTCACGACTGCACTCCCGACGTATCAGATGAACCTCTCGTACAACGATGCCAACCAACCGACCACGACACAAACCACCGTAGGCGGGCAAGCAGGCTACACCTTCTCTAACGCCTACGATAGCACGACCGGCCTGCTCACGGGCCTCTCGAACAACACGACGGGAACCGCCAACCTGGCAACGTTGGGCTACGATGCCCAGGGCGATGTCAGCGACATCAACTTCCAGACCACGACCGGCACCCAGCTTGCCAACGATCACTTCAGCTATGATGGCGATCTGCGTCCGGCAAGTGCCAGCGCCACCTGGCAAAGTGGCAGTGGTTCCAGCGGCACGATCTTTAGCCAGAGTCGCAGCTACGATCCATTGGGCAACGTCGCCAGCATCAGCACGACGCTCTCTGCCGTTCCGGGGCAAAGCGGCTCCGGCGGCAGCGAAACCCAGAATTTCTGCTATGATGAGCAGAACCGACTGGTCTGGGCAGGTAACTCCGGCACGCAGCCAGCGCCAGGCAATGGCACCTGTGGTAGTGGCACCCTTTCCAGTGGGCTCAACGGAGCAAGCTATAGCACCAGCTACGCCTACACGCATCTGGGCCAACTCTGGCAGGGGCCGCTCAACGGCACAGGCAGTAACTTCCAGTACCTCTACTGCAACAGCAACCACCCACACCAGTTGACCGGGCTCTACCCAACGGGGACCAGTTGCAGCAACCTGAGCGGCGCGGTCTACACCAGCAGCAACGACGCCTTTGGCAACGTCACCAGTCGCACATACAACGGCAGCACAGCCACGCTTTCCTACGACGCCCTTGATGACCTGGTGCAGTGGAACGCGGGAGCCAGCAGCCAGGAATGGTACGTCTACGACGAGGGTGGCAACCGCATCCTGCGGCGCAGCACGACGAGCAGCGGCACAACGATCACCGTCTACGCCTTTGGCCTCGAAGAGCACGTCTACAGCAGCAGTCGAGACCGTCATGAACGATGGCTCCATCCTCTGGGTGGGATATATGCCTGGTGATTCGGGCTATGAGGACGTGTTCCACAGGTTCAGCCAACTGATGGCTGCAAATGATCAGCACCTCGGGGTCAATTCCGTGATGCTAGGGCACACAACCACGTCACCCCAAGACCCGCCTCCGACCAAGCCAGGTGGGAGCGGACACCAACCACCTGGAGGAGGTCCTCCGCCAACGGCTCCAGGAGGCGCCTGTAGTTTCACGTCAGATACCCCGGTGACAACCGATCATGGTCAGCAAGCCATTGGCAGTTTGCATGAGGGAGACAAAGTCCAGGCATACAATCCCAAAACCGGCAAAATGGAATCTGAACCGGTCTTGCACGTCTGGAAAAACACCGATCACGATCTGATTGATCTCACCATTACCACCACAGAACACGCGGCCAATGGGAAGACCACGCAGAAGAGCGAGGTCCTCCATACGACCAGTGAGCATCCCTTCCTCACCAAAGAGCAGGGCTTTGTCCCCGCCGGATCGCTGCACAAAGGTATGCACATTCTACGGGCCGATGGTAGCACTGGAACCGTGACCGATTGGAAAGTGGTACCCGGAACAAAGGTGATGTATAATCTTGAGGTCGCTCAGGACCACACCTTTACTGTGGGTGATGGGCAATGGGTGGTGCATAATAAATGCGGCCCTAAAGATTATCAAACGTTGAGAGATAACCTAGCGAAAGCTGGAAGACCTCTACAACCGGGACAGAATCCTCATCATGTGATTCCTTGTGCGTTGGAGGGTCATGGTTTGGTTCAGGCAACCGACGGACTATTCGACAAAAATGCAGCTTACAATGGGAGACCTTTATGGAATAAAAGTAACCAGCCAGAAGCCCTAAGTGATGGAGAACCGTATCACTGGTTTCATTCACGGTATAACAGCCGTGTAAGAGGTCTAATGGATGCTGAGCTAGCAAGACTAAACAACGCAGGTATGCTTACTCCTGAGAACGCTTTTACATCGTTGCTCAATCTTATAGATTTCCTGAACATGGATATTGATCAACAAGGGTTAGCAAGCGTTCTAGCAGGGCAGTCTTGTCTAGTGGAATAACCTAAATTTTCGGTGGTTTGATTGGAGAGTGAAATCTTCACTCTCCAAGCCTTTTAAAGACAACCACACAAAGATTGTGAGACGACAGTTGATTGCTAAGCAGCAGTAATGCCGTAAAAGTTCTGTGGTTACGCTTCAAGGGAGTTTCAAGCGAAACAAGGGAGGAGACAATTATGGTAAGCCGTCCTGATTGGAATGATATTGAGGAAACGCTTTTCCTACGAGGAAAAGATGCTATTTTACAATTTGCAACTGAACACCCCACTGAAGTGTGTTCCTTCTTTGCTTATGCCTGGATGCCGATTGAGGGGAACTTCTCGCTTTGTTTTGATACCTTCGATCATGCGCTTCAAATGGCTAAAGAGAATGAACAATCCGCCATTGCAACAAGAAAGATGATGTTCGAACAAAAACAAGCCTGGAAATACGCCCTCTATTACTCGACCCAACCGAGGATCGTCGATTATGCTCCTGGTATCGATCTGTTCGCTTATGCTTCCTATGTAGACGTATCATTTCACGGGTGGGAAGAGTTCTTTAACAGTGCGCAATATCCTAAAAGCCTGGATCATGAGGATGACTACCTCGAAGGGAACGTTCGCTTAGTGATCTGGAAAGTGCTTGAACGATTGATTGAGGGTGACTTCTTCTCTCACTTACGCCTTTCCTTGCCTTTTCGAGTAGGATATCAGTTCTACGATCAGGAGCTGATCGTGCTTCGCATCCTCAACTGGCCTCAGCATTAAGTGAGACGGCGATGAAATGGGAGTGAGAGGAAATCATATGGCTGAACAGCTCTATCTCGACCTGCTTTTTCGAAGGCCAGATGCCGAGACCTTCGAGCAACTGGTAAGCACCTGGAATCAGTGGCGAACCCAACATCCTGATGTGCAGATAGATTTGCACGGTGAGGATTTGTCAGGAGGCGATTATACTGGGATCAATTTCAGCCACGTTAATTTGCGAGGAGCCTACCTCTATGACACCTGCCTTAATAGAGCTGATTTACGTTCTGCAGACCTGCGGGAAGCCAATTTGGGTTTAAATGGCCTTGAAAACGCTGATCTGAGCGGAGCCGATCTACGGGGAACGATTCTTGATGGTGCGTTGCTGGTCGGAGCGCACTTGCAAGGGGCAAATATGGCGGATACTCACTTAAATATGACTATCCTCAACGGTGTTAACCTGAGCGGAGTTAATTTGCACGCTGCTTCCTTGATTGGGGTGGGTCTTGAGCGAGCCAATCTCAGGGGAGCTAACTTGCGACAAGCCGTTTTTTACCAAGCTGCTCCTGAATGGTCACCAGCGCATGGAGGCGTGCCAGGTGATGCAGACCTGCGGGCAGCCAACCTGCGAGGAGCCAACTTGGAGGATGCTGATTTGCGGATGGTATGCCTGGAAGGAACCGATTTGAGTGGGGCCAACTTGAGGAGAGCTAACCTCAGTGGAGCCAACTTGAACGGGCGCAAGCCGAGTCACGTTCCTATCCGCTATGATAGACAGTCCAAACCTATCAGTTATGGCCCTGCAACCCTCACAGGAGCGGATCTCAGCTATGCCGATCTGCGTGGAGTAGACCTGAGCGGCGTCGATCTAAGCGAAGCTATTCTCGAAGGGACGCTTCTGCCGGAGTAGGGTGGTTCACTCGCAAGGCTCATAATTCGAGATGGGAATATCCGTCTGAGGTACAGGTATTCCCATCGCTCCTCTGCTAACCACTATGCGCCAGGTCCTCGCAAATGATCCCAACTCTGCGCCTTCAGCACCTCTTGCCGTCCTTCCGCAGAAACAACCCTCATACCCTCCTCGGCGGGACGGATCACGCCGATTTTTGTCACGGGCGTGCCTGTTGCTGTCAGGACGGCCTGGCTCACCGCTTGCTGATGGTCGGGGGAGACGGTGAAGAGGAGTTCGTATTCTTCGCCGCCGTGCAAAGCCCATTCCAGGGGATCGCGTTCCGCCTGGGCGGCGATGAGGCGCATCTGGGGAGAGAGTGGCAGGCGGGCCAGCTCGATACGCGCGCCAACGCCGCTGCGCTCGCAGATATGCCCCAGATCGCCGCTCAGCCCATCGCTGATATCAAGCATCGCGGTGACAACGCCCGGCCCGAACTGGCTGAGGACACGTCCTTCAGGAATACGAGGTTGAGGGGTAAAATGACGCTTCCACACATAGTTCAGCGCATCCTGGGAATAGTGCTGATCAGCATGCAGCAGTGTATAGAAGGCAGCGGCAGAGTTGCCGAGCGTCCCGGTAACACAGAGGATATCTCCCACCCTGGCACCACTGCGGACCAGCGCGTGATTACGTTCAACCGCGCCGACCAGCGTGATGTCAATGATGAGCTGTTCGCCTTTTCCCGCCCCGGAAATGTTGCCGCCTACAATCGCTGTGGCGTAGCGTTCGGCCTCCTGGCGCAAGCCTGCATAGATGCCGTCCAGGAGCGTAAAAGAGAGTTGCCGAGGCAAAATTAGCGAGATTAGCGCATAGCGTGGCTCTCCTCCCATCGCGGCAATATCGCTCAGGTTGATCGCCAACGCTTTACGCCCAACTTGCTCGGGAGATGCCGTCTCAAGGGAAAAGTGAACCCCCTCAACCTGGCTATCACACGTCAGGAGCAGCAGGTCGGGTCCTGGCAGGTCAAGAATCGCGCAGTCATCGCCCACCCCCAGCGCCACATCGGGCCGCGTTGTCAGTTGCCCGGTCAGGCGCGCAATCAGCTCAAATTCTCCCGGAGACTCCATCCTTCGTCTTACCTCGTCAGCAGCAGTTCCGCTTCAATATAGGTCGGTCCGGCCTCGACAAAACCGAGCCGGTGATACAGCGTGAAGGCGGGAATGCCGAGAGTCACATAGAGCAGCACGGTGGGATAGCCCAATGCATGCAAGCGACGCATCGTCTTCACTGCCAGATACTGGCCCAGCCCAACATGGCGGAACGACGGAGCGACGGCCATATGACGAATGCGCGGAAAGCCTCGCTCAAGATGGACCAGGATCGCGCCCGCCAGGTGATAGCGATCAAGGCTGTGTTCGACCACATAGCAGCTCTCGGGGATAAAGGGACCGAAACGGCCCTCCTGGATCGCGCGCACTTCGGAGCGCCACTCCGCTACATCAGAATGGAGATTGTCGGGTCCGCCAGCGTAAGCGCGCTGTAACAGCGTCCCCACCTGTTCCCCATCGTCGGGCAGCATCTCGCGAATGCGCAGGGAAGCCGGCAAGGGCGAGAGCGGGATAGAGATATTGGTAGAGCCGGTCATACCGGTCCGGCGGCGCAACTCCTGAAAACCGGCGGAAGCGAAAGAAGCGATATAGGCCGCCGGATAGGTCGCTTTGAGATGGCGCACACCGAGAGCGGCTGCACGTACCAGCGCCTCCGAGACCACCTGCGCCGCCACGCTCCCCCCGGCTTCCGGCACCAGCACCAACCCATCTAGCTCAGCCGTATTGTTGTAAGAGAAAAAGCGCAGACGACCAATTGGCAGATCGTCGCGCCAGAGCAGGTAACGCTGCGCCTGCATCTCTGGACTTTCTTCTTTATAGCGAGCGATTTGAGCATCTTCTTCCTCAAAAAAGATCTGATCCGCGCTCCGCCTCGTCACCGAAACCCAGATCGCCGCGTCTTCAGGGAGCGCCGGTCTCCACTCCACCCGGTTGTGGGTGACTTCAGGCTCTTGCATAGCACACCTCCATGTTTAGATATGGGATATTGAAACTATAATGCCAAAAACTCTATTTTTCCAGGATATAGCCCTCTTTCCAGAGGCAACGCTGGCGCTTACCAAACTGTGAGCCGATAGCGGAGCCGATCAACCGCTTTAGCCTCGTCAAGGCAATTGCATCAGTGTTATCCCTATGTTATTATGACACGAGATCGTCAAACACACGCAAGAAAAGGCGGACATTTTTAGAGGTTTTATGGAATTGCTGGTTGTGTCACTGGCGCATACGCCGGGTAGCAGAGATGTTGATGTGCTGGCGCGCATCCGCCTGATCGCGGACGCAGTGCGCAATGCGCCTGGTATGGTCGAATCGCGCTTCTATCGTGGAAGAGGCAAAGCTCCCTATTACCTCGCGCTCACGACCTGGGATGATGAAGAGAGCTGGCAGAGGGCGCTGGAACGCCATAATCCAGGGCAGCTCTTATTGGAACACTGCGCCGACCTGCTGACCGCTCCTCCTGAGCAATGGCTGATGCATTATCTCTGGGGATATAGCCGCTCAACGGCGACAACAACGATGGCCGCAGCCCATCTGGCGACGCTGAGCCCTGCACAGGCCGATGCAACTCAACAAGAATGGTTGCGCAGATTGCGACAGCAGTCCCTTCAATCAACCCTTTCTTTCTCCTTCCTGGCTCGCGGTACGCATGAGCCCCCTAAAACTACCCCCGCGACTCCCACCGAGAGTCAGGATACATCCTCGGCTTCCAGCGGCATCCTTCTCAATCTCCTTAGCTGGGCAAGTGATAGCGAGCGCGAGGAGTTTTATGCTCATCCTGGCTACCAGGCCATTTATAAAATGGTCAATAGCGCAGGAAAGATGCATGTGCTGCCTCTAGAATTGATGTGATGCTGACTGGTCGCTAGTCGGACGAGGATTCAGCTACCGGGCGATCATAATACTTCTTCAGCTCCGCCTGCATAAACGCCCTGTCCTGCCACATCGCACTGGTAAACGTATGATACTCCCCATCGCAGATGGGAGCGGGCCGGGAACATTTACGATGCTCGTTGAAGCGAAAACGGAGCGTATCATCCACCACCTCAATCCACATATGGCGCAGCGTGCTACTTGTCCCCCACTTAAACAACACTATCGTATCATATTCCTCGAAACGTCCGCGGCCCTTTAATAAGTTTTTATTAATCCCTTGCAGCATTTCCGCGACGCCGCTTTCGCGAAAAACGCGCTTTGCATTTTCCCTCTTAGCCAGACGGGCAGTCTCGTCTTCTTGCCTACTCATAATTTATACTCCGCCAAAGCGTCTTCCTCGATAAAATAGAGGAGATTATGCCCCAGATGAGGAATATAGCGATTGACGGATGAAGCGTGGAAAGAGTGCGGATAGTCTTTTTTACTCCATTGAGGCGAGAGATGAGAGATGTTATTTGATGATTGCTTGGCGTAGCGTTTTGCCTCTGCTGCTAACAGGCCCACCTCTGCAATACTATGTGCGCATCTGATGCGTTCGCTCACAATCCCGATGGACAGAGACACCAGGGGGAACTGATAGGGCCGCCCCTTTCGATCCACGCCGCTAATCGAGCCGCGATCAACATCCTCCTTCAAGTAGAGGCTGATACTTTCCTCTTTATAGCGCGCGAGAATCTCCTTGCAGAGCACCTTCTCGCGGTCAGGCGTGGTGACGATCACAAAATCGTCGCCGCCAACGTGCCCAACAAAATCATCAGTATTGCCATACTCATATACCACCCGCTGGCAAATACGCCCGACGAGAAGGATCATGCTATTGCCAGCCAGAAAGCCATAAACATCGTTGAACGCCTTGAAGTTGTCCAGATCTACATAGAGCACGCTCCAGGGGGTTGCACTTTTCATTTTATACTCAATTGCATGCTCAAGTTGCAGCCCGCCGGGCAGGTGCGTCAGGGGAGATAAAGAGGTTTGTTGGATGCGACGAAGTTGCCTGCGTACATGCGCCAGCAATTCCTCCGTACTGTACGGCTTTGTGATATAGTTATCAGCTCCCAGCTCGAAAGCCTGCACCTTATCAATCATTGAACTGCGGGCGCTTAAAGCGATAATGGGAATATGCATGCTTTTAGGATGATCGCGCAAACGCCGGATCAGATCGTAACCATCCACACCAGGCGCCATCAGATCAATAATTACCAGTTCGGGGATATCGCGCAGTATAAACCGCACAGCATCTTCGACGTTGAGGCTCATGACGACCTGATACCCTTCACGTCCTAATGTACCTCGAAGTAACTCCGCAATTAATCCCTCACCCTCAACGACTAAAATGCTGGACATGTCTGCTCCTGCCTCTACATTCACTATGCCAACAAAGGATACTTCATCGAACACACTACCACCGGGAACGGTCACCCAGACGTTTAGTTCCGCCCCTCATACTTAACCTACCAATACAACATTACAACGCCTCTCAGTATTCCACAAGCACAACCCGTTCACAAAAGTAGCATAATTCTCCATTTCCACGCTCCGTAGGGGCCGGGCTGGCCCCTGCCCAGAGAACCGTGCCATCTCCGTAGGGGCTGGGCTGGCCCCTGCCCCTTGCCATCGTGCAGGCAACCGCAAGGGATGGCCCCTACCAGTGTCCAGCGGCGTTGGAGCGCGGAAGATATCAAGTTACATCCCTGCAAACAAAGGCATCCAGATCAAAGCCTAGAAACTGGATGTTGCCAGCAGCTATGTTCAGGCGTAATTGAGGTTCCCGGAGATGTATCGGGCAAAGGCACCGAGAAGACGAGGCAGTATACAAAATAGAGTATGCCAGAATTGTGCTCAACGCTCGCTACCTTCCGCAAAGACCATCTTCCGAAAAACTCATCTGGAACCAGAACGCAAAAAATAAAGAATATTAATCTCTTCCGTTTGACACATGCAACTCCATCATGATAATAAGAGTACACAATGTCATATTTAAGTATAACATTCTTCGTCTCACATGCAAGGGTTTTGTCACACAATTTCGGGAGATTCGTCAAAATAGTTACAGATTCTCTCAAAAACAGGACCTTTTGGTGGCTTTTGCTACAGGAAATCGGATGGGAATATATCCAGAGAAATGAAAGTTGACGCATAGCCCTTCCTGGGATAATATAGAATCGATGGAATAATCCGAAAGGTAGCAGAAAGAGAAAACATGACCCCACCGGCACAGGTTGAGCGAGCGATCACATTTCAGAGTAAAGGTCAGCCCTCTTTCCTTCTCGAAGGAGTGGTGCATACGCCAGCTTCAACAGAGCGAGCTCCTATTGTTATTCTCTGCCACCCCCAGCCCGCCAGTAGCGATATGAATGATAGCCTCATCGTCTCTCTGGCAAAAAGCCTGGCGGCCTCTGGCATGATTGCAGTACGCTTCAATTTCCGGGGGGTCGGTCGCAGCCAGGGACAGCAAACGGATGGGCGCCTGGAACCGCTCGACCTGGCAGGAGCGATTGATATAGGATTGGCTCAGGCAGGTGCTAACCCGAGCAAATTATGCATCATCGGTCATGCCTTTGGCGCATATGTTACGCTGTTGTATGCTCCTTTCGACGTACGTATCCGCACAATCGTTGCCATCAGTCTCCCTCTGTTTCGCACTGCAAGCGGTTTTCCCCGGCAGTTTGAACCCCCAAAGCTTTTTGTGACCGGGGAGTTCGACGAGATTTGTCCGCGCTACAAACTCGAACCATTCGTTGAACAACAACCAGGCAAGAAGGGAATAAAGGTCATCACTGGGGCGCGTCACTTGATGCGAGGATACGAAGAAGCCGCTACCGAGGCTATTATGAAATATGTGAGGGCGTGGGCGGAGATGCCCGGAGTGTAAATTCATGAATCCTAGTAACCCGATTATCGTGCAAAGTGATCGTACCATTTTGCTGGAAGTAGATCATCCTCAGCATGCCGAGGCCCGCGACGCGCTGGCACAATTTGCCGAGCTGGAGAAATCGCCAGAACATATTCATACCTATCGTCTCTCCCCGCTCTCCCTCTGGAACGCGGCGGCGGGGGGTCTGAGTGCGCAACAAGTTCTGGACCAGCTTACGCTCTACAGCAAGTATGCCATCCCCAGCAACATCGTGAGCGAAGTGCGCGAATATATCAGCCGCTACGGGCGCATCAAGCTGGTGCAGGAGGAGGGGAACCTGCTGCTGAAATCAGACGACGCCGCGCTGATCGTCGAAATCCTGCATCATAAACGCACCCAGCCCTACCTGATACGCCAGCTAGATCGCTGCACCCTTGAGGTGGATTCCTCGCGCCGCGGTCACATCAAACAGGCGCTGATCCATATTGGCTTTCCAGCCGAAGATCTGGCAGGCTATACCGACGGCTCGCCGCTGCCTATGCGCTTGCATCCCATGACGCGCCTGGGAATACCCTTTGCTCCCCGCGCTTACCAAAACGCTGCCTCAGCCGCCTTTTACGCGGGAGGAGCTCCCAGCGGCGGCAGTGGAGTCGTGGTGCTGCCATGTGGCGCCGGCAAAACCATTGTGGGGCTGGTCACGATGGCCGATATCCAGCGCGCGACGCTTATCCTGACCCCCAATACGGTGGCTGTGCGCCAGTGGATCAGCGAGATCATCGATAAAACCGACGTGCCGCCGGAGATGGTCGCGGAATATACGGGGGAGCGCAAAGAGATCGCGCCCATTACTGTGAGCACCTATCAGATACTTACGTACCGGCGCAAGGGCAAAACGGACGACGAGCAGGAATATTTTCCCCATTTCTCGCTTTTTACCAGCTACGACTGGGGATTGATTATTTATGACGAAGTACACCTGCTGCCTGCTCCCGTCTTTCGCATTACAGCCGAGCTGCAGGCCCGCAGACGCCTGGGCCTGACGGCAACGCTGGTGCGTGAGGATGGGAAAGAGGCCGATGTTTTTAGCCTGATCGGACCAAAGAAATACGATGTTCCCTGGCGCGAGTTGGAGCAGCAGGGCTGGATCGCCACCGCGGAATGTCACGAGATCCGTGTTGGGCTGAACGAGGACGACCAGATGAGCTATGCGATGGCCGATCTACGCGAGAAGTACCGCATCGCCGCCGAAGCTCCGGCCAAGCTTGCTGTGACACGCCATCTTGTGAGCCATCACCAGGATGATCAGATTCTGATCATTGGGCAGTATCTGGACCAGCTCAAAACGCTGGCTGAAGAACTGGATGCTCCACTGCTTACGGGCAGCACAGCGACAGCGCAGCGCGAAAAGCTCTATGAACGATTTCGTCGCCGCGAGATTAAGCGGTTAGTGGTCAGCAAAGTGGCGAATTTCGCGATTGACCTGCCCGACGCGAATGTCGCCATTCAAGTATCAGGCACATTTGGCTCCCGCCAGGAAGAGGCGCAGCGCCTGGGTCGTATTCTGCGACCTAAAAGCGATGGCGGTCTGGCATATTTTTACTCAATCGTGACACGCGATACCCGTGACCAGGAGTTTTCAGCGAATCGCCAACTCTTCCTGACAGAGCAGGGGTATCGCTATATCATCGAAGACGCCGAAGCGCTGCTGGCTATAAGACCATAACTGTTGCGAGTGCCACCGGCCCGCGACCAGCACTGGCGCCGGGACTCGTGCAACTGAACAGAGTGCTTCTTGACATCGCTTTGGCAGGGTGGTACTTTGAAAACAAGTGAATAAATTTTTTACAGAGCACAAGGGGATAGCATGGCAGATAGCTATATTGAAGTCACAAGCGAAAACTTTCCTGAAACTGTCCTGAACTCTTCCCGGATCACCATTGTGAACTTTTCGGCAGACAGCAGTGGAGCATGCCAGATACAAGAGCCCGAGTTCGAGGCGATCAGCAAAGAGTATTGTGACCGGATGACATTTGCCCGTGTCAATGTGGAAAGTCAGCGCAGCCTTGCCAACCAGTGGAAAGTTGAAGGGGTACCCACGCTCATCTTCTTCAAAGACGGAAACGAGCTTTACCGCATCGCAGGCATTACCATGCGCGATAGACTACGTCGCCAGGTCGAGGGCGTTTTACTGGCGAATTAGTTCGCTATTCTATAAAAACAAAATATTGGGTGTTGGAGAACTTGATAGTGGCATATGAATCTCGCAATATTCCGCATTCCAACGATGCTCCCGCATCTAGCTCCGCTCAGGAACGCGGAGCTGAAGTTTATCCAATTCGCCTGGAAGCATCATTGCATGAAACAATCTGGGGAGGACGCCGCTTAGAACGGGACGGGTGGAAACAACTTCCTCCAGGAGACATCGCCATAGGGGAGGCATGGGAAACGGAAATCAATACGCTTGTTCAGAATGGACCTTACGCAGGCAAAACACTGGGCAATCTGGTCACGGCAATGGGTCCCCAGCTCCTGGGTGAACAGGTTATCGCAATCTTAGGTCCCCGCTTTCCCTTGCTGGCAAAGTTTATCGACGCCAACGCGCAACTCTCAGTACAGGTCCATCCTGATGATAATTACGCAGCCCTGCACGAAGGTGGGAAGCTCGGCAAAACCGAGTTCTGGTATATTCTGGCCGCCGAGCCCGGAGCCAAAATTATCCACGGCTTCAAAACGCCGACTTCGCGTGCAGCAGTCCATGCCGCCATCCACAATGTTACTCTCGATCAACTCTTGCATGAAGAGACCGTTCAGGCAGGAGACGTTATTTTCGTTCCCGCCGGAACAGTTCACGCCATTGGCAGCGGAGTCATGCTGTACGAATTACAGCAATATTCTGACATCACCTATCGCATGTATGACTATGGGCGGCTTACAGCTTCCGGTCAGCCGCGAGAACTACATATAGAACGATCATTGGATGTTGCGCATTACTGTGTCTCACCACGGGTAAAAGTGAGACCGGTCGCGCTCGCCGGTGGCCCGGGATACGAAGATCGCTGCCTGGTCGCATGCCGCTATTTTGTGACGCGCGAACTCCTTCTCAAGGATCACGCCAGCATCGCCAGTTCTCTGCTTCACAATACCAATGCCAGTTGCATCATTCTCACTTCTTTAGGGGCCGAGATCAGGGTACATTACGGCAAAGAGCTGCGCCAATGTGAAACCCTTTCAAATGGACAGACGATGGTATTGCCCGCAGCTCTAGGGGAGTATCGTATTGAGGGCAATGGCACTCTGCTTCTCTCGTACGTACCCACACCCGACGACGAGGCGCTACGGCTGTGGCAGACGCGGAACCACGAGAATATGCTTCCCAGGCAGCGGACGGAAGCATAATTTTGCATGATACCAGGAAGCAGGCGCTATTCTTGCAGATTCTCGCGCCTGCGCTTCTTCCGCTCCTGCTCCAGGTCGGTAATGGTGCCTTCAACAACCTTGCCCTCGTCCGCCTCGCCATAGGTAAAGGGGGAAAAAGGGCGGTGGCGAAGCGCATCTCGCTGCATGCGGTTCACATCTGAAATCACCTGTGACACGCTGGTGCCCACGTTTACCATCAGCAAGAGCGCATAGAGGATCGCCCAGATCACTATCCCGACCAGCAACGTCACGCTCCCCCCAACCAAGCCGTTCACCACACCGCCAACCATCCAGTTCAGGTATGTTTCGATAATGATCATGACGATGATCGGCAGCCAGAAGAAATGGACCAGCACCTTCAAAAGCCAGTGCATGAACCAGAACACGGCTTTCACCGGATCAGAAGGCATATTCCAGGGCGGAATAAGTCTACGCATTTGGATCTTTCTGTTCACCTTAGCCCCTCTTTACGCCATAAAACGCTGCTGCACCCGTAACTCATATTGTACCAGCCAGACAGGCTACCCACAAGAGATAGCTTTTGCTAGGAGTGGACCAGGGCAACCACGAGGGATTAGCACGATGATAGATGCGGCAGGGCGGTCAACCGGACGCGATCAATCGGGTCGGTACGGCAGGATGGATGGCCAGGGGCAATCCCTCGCGGTTGCCCTGCGGCGGTGCCACAATTGATGGGGGAACGGCAGGGCGGTCAACCGGATGGGATCATGCACATGAACATATTACTTCACCAATTGCGACCGCGTTCATTACAGATTTGCATAGGGAATCTGCATGAGCCCGCCCGGGCAGGGCGACCGCGAGGGATTGCCCTGCCCGCTCTCTTCTCTCCTTGAACTAATCGCAATTACGTCGTTCTGTCCATCTAATGGGGAGCTATTATTGCAGCAACACGCTTCTGACGGCATCAAGCGTTGGTTCAATGGCTTCGCCTGTGACCGCCTGCGGGATGCCGGTCTTGCTATCCTTGAGCAGGTTGCCCGTAAGCACGCCCACTACGAGTTCGTCCCGCTTGATGATACCGGCGGCAACAAGTTTGCGCACTCCCGCGAGCGTCGCAGCCGAAGCAGGTTCGCAGCCGAGGCCAGCGCGGTCGATCATGGCTTTGGCGGCGAGAATTTCCTCGTCGCTGACCTCCTCCACAACGCCATCACATGCCTTGATGACGCGGCGGGCGCGAGGATAGCTGACAGGGTTGCCAATTTTAATCGCAGTCGCAATCGTATCAGCCTGAACGGGCCGGTATGCGGCAAAATCCTGCATAAAACTGCGATAGAAGGGGTTGGCTCCGCCTGCCTGGATAGCGGCTATACGCGGCACATGACCGATCAGCGAGAGCTGGTACGCCTCGCGGAATGCCTTGCCAATCGCGGAGATATTGCCGAGATTGCCAGCGGGCAGCACCAGCCAGTCGGGGGCCTGCCAATCAAGCTGCTGTAATATTTCAAACCCGATGGCTTTCTGACCCTCGATACGGAAGGGGTTGAGGGAGTTGAGCAGGTAAATGCCCTGCTCGTTGCAGACTTGCTCAACCAGGCTCATGGCAGCGTCAAAATCGCCCGCGATCTGGACGGCTCTCGCACCATAGGCCAGCGATTGCGCCAGCTTGCCGCCAGCGACATTGCCAGCCGGCAGAAAGACGATACTCTCTATCCCGGCTTGAGCGGCGTATGAGGCCAGCGAGGCAGAGGTGTTGCCGGTGGAGGCGCAGGCAACGGCTTTCGCTCCCAGCATCTGCGCCATTGTGACGCCGACCGTCATACCACGATCCTTAAAGCTCCCGGTCGGATTTTCGCCCTCGTGCTTGAGGAAGAAACGTTCCAGCCCCGCATAAATACCAAGTTGCCGATGTCCGGCCCGACCCGCTCCACAATTTTCTATACCGACCGGATACAGCCCCGTGTTGCCTTCTGGTCTGCTTACAATATACCGTTCGGGCGCAGGCAAAATCAGATCGCGATAGCGCCAGACGCCGCTATAGTCAAACAGGAGCTTATCGGTGCTGATGGACCAGATAGGCGGGGTAGACGCCCGATCATCGAAGATCTGACGCCATACCGCGCCTGCTGCGGGCATGTGCTCCTGCTCGGTCGCGAGACGAAAAAAGGCATCGCCGCTCTGCTGAGCTCGGCGACTGGGAAGCTGAAACGCTATCTCAACATCGAGCACGCTGCCACAGTCACAGCGATAGCGAGGGGTTCGCCCGGCCTCCAGCGCAGGATAGAGCCGCAAGCACTCGACGCAGCGTAGCGAGATGAGCGATAGCGCGTCACGCACTTCAGATGAAAGCTGTCCCTGTATGTTATTATTGCCCTCGTTTGCTCCCTGGCCTGGCTGGAGACCAGTAGAATTGATCGCCATAGCGAGCGCTCTCTTCCTTTCGTATGCGACTGCGCGATGTATTCAGTACCCGCGCTCCATTTTGATCTGCTCGTAACACCATACCGGTTCCCTGTACGCCCGCCGCCAGCGCTGTTTGCTGCATGGCGTTGAGCACAACGGAAAAATTGGCGCTAGCCAGCGCGATCAGCGATGATCCTCCGCCGGAAAGGCAAGCTCCATGAGCGCCAGCGTCTACGGCGGCTTTGATAATATCGGGCATGGCGGGGAAAAGCGCCTGGCGATATGGCTGATGGAGTCGGTCTTGCATGGCCTCGCCGATCAGCTCATAACGCCGTGTCTGGAGCGCGGTCAGCAATAAAGCCACGCGACCGGTATTAAACGTAACATCTGCTTTAGAATAGCTGGCGGGCAGTAATTTTCGCCCTGCAACGGTATCCATCGGGAACGATGGCGTGAAAATGACGGCTTTGAGCGCGTCGGGGAAGGGCGTTTTAATGGCATGGATCTTCCCCGCCAGATGCGTTGTCGCGACCAGGCCGCCAAGTAGCGCGGGCGCTACATTATCCGGGTGGTTGCCTGCCTCGGCCTCTACGGCAGGGCCGAGCAGTTCTTCTTTAGGCAACGCCGAGCCGAGTCCCTGCATACGCATCCACTCGTTTGCCGCGACCAACCCTCCCACCACAGCCGTTGCGCTACTGCCCAGGCCGCAGCCGGGCGGGATGGCAATTGACATCCGAATGCGCACAGGCGGGAGCGGAATTTGCAAACGATCAAAGAGCAAAGCGAATGATTGAAAAAAGAGATTATCCGGTCCTGTCGATAAACTTGCCCCTAATGCTCCCTGCACCTCGATGCTCGGAAGGTGGGGATCATCCCCTCCCTCTTCCACCTCAAAACGGTTATAGAGTTGCAATGCCAGTCCCAGGCTATCAAAGCCCGGACCCAGATTAGCCGACGTTGCCGGCGCTAAGACTGTAACGGAAGCAGGTAATGCCAGTGCCATCGCCAGCTACCTGCCTTTCTGATGAAGCGTGCATATCTCATCCTTTCTCTAAATGTCTTTATTTTATCATGCTGCCACACCCGAGGCGACCAGCCAGGGAGAAAAGTCACAATCGTTATCTCCCCGGAGCTACAACTCCTTTCCTCTCTCCGCTGTATCAATTCTACTTGATGAGCAAAGTTGACATCATCAGTATTGAAACTCTAGCGACTTATAGCGTTTCACCACGGTTTATGACAGTATTTTCACACTCCTTGACACTATCTTCCCTAGAAGATAGACTCTTCTTTAGAGCACACTGCCAACTGAATAGTGCTTGTGGGTTCCGTGATAAATCGGCCTCACGGGTAAAAGCACTACCGTAAGATAGGTGGACCCTATCGTGCTCATGTATGCCCGATGCGCAAGCAAAGGGAGTAGTGGCCTATGTAGTTCAGCCTGTACGGCTCTACCGTATCAATCAAACAACAACACTGGCGTGTGCAATAAAACGCTATGATTGTTGGAACCATACTGGTGTGACCCAATGGCGATACCGCTCGTGCTCCCCACGGCAGGCGGAGAGGTAGAGGGATTGCAGCTTCATGGTAAATGGCCCGGGCTGACCGGAGCCTATCGGGCGATGATCTACGCTTATGACAGGTGAAACCTGCACTCCCGTACCGCAGAAAAAGATCTCGTTAGCGGCATAGAGCTCAGTTCGATCAATGCGGCGCTCTTCCACCTCCATACCAAACTCTCTCCCAATCATCTCAATCAGCGCATTGCGCGTGATACCTTCCAGTATATCCTCTGATACCGCCGGTGTCGAGAACTTGCCATTGCGCAAGATGAACAGGTTACAGGAGCTGCCTTCCGAGACCGTGCCGTCATCCGTGAGCATAATGGCTTCATCAAAACCTGCTGTTTTAGCATCGTCTACGGCGAGCGAACTATTGACATAGGCCCCTGTCACCTTCGCGCGCACAGGCATGGCGTTGCTATTCGCGCGCCGCCACGACGAGGTACAGACCCGTAGCCCTCCACTGATATCTACATAGTTTCCCATAGGAAAGGCATAGATCGCAACGGCGTCCTCCAGTTCCTGGAGCGTTAAGCGAATCGTGCAAGAAGATTTGTAGGTCAGGGGCCGAATGTAAGTGTTCTGGCGCAACTCTTGCTTCCGCAGCAGTTCTGTGGTGATGCGGCAGAGATCATCTATCGACTCTTTAGGATGCATATGCAGCACATTCCAGGAGGCGGCCATCCGCTCGTAATGTTCGCGCATTTTGAGTACATAGAGCTGTTGCTGCTGCTCATTCCAGTAGCCACGAATGCCTTCAAAGCAGGCAGTACCGTACTGAAGCGCGTGCGTCGCAACGCTGACTTTGGCCTCGCTCATCGGAACGATACGCCCCTCAAAGTAGGCATAGCCTTCATCGGCAGGCGAGACCCCGTTTCTGGGTTGGGACGCCCCCTCCTGCGCCTGGCTGTTTTTTGAAATTTCAATCTGAGTCACAAGAATACTCCTTTATTGATCCCGTCTCTATTCAAGAGACGGGATGGTTTGCAAACAGGGTTAAATCGCAGCAGGCGTTTCCTGGCTGCTCTCCACGATGTAGAGCAGATCCGCATCCGTGACGTGCTTTTTATGATCGGCCAGCGCCACAAAACGTTTATAGGCATCTTTTAATTGCTCGGCAGTCAGCCGGTGACCGAGTTGACGCAGGCGCGCATCAAGGCCATGACGCCCGGAATGCTTGCCCAACACCAGTTTGGTATCGGTCCAGCCAATCGCCTGAGGGGTCATAATCTCATAAGTGAGACGATGCTTGAGCATGCCATCCTGGTGAATACCAGCCTCGTGAGCAAAGGCGTTGGCCCCCACCACGGCTTTATTTGGCTGCACGGGCATGCTGGTCAGGCGGCTTACCAATTGGCTGGCAGCCAGCAACTCCTGCGAGCGGATATTGGTATCGACGTTGCCAAAAGCTTCCGGGCGAGTGCGTAACGCCATCACCACCTCTTCCATCGCAGTGTTGCCTGCTCGCTCCCCCAGGCCATTAATCGTAACCTCGACCTGGCGCGCTCCTGCTTTAATGGCTGCCAGGGTATTCGCCGTCGCCATCCCCAGGTCATTATGACAATGGGCGCTCATGGTCACATTTTCAATACCCGGAACGCGCTCGCGCAAATAGCGGAATAGCGCCTCATACTCCTGCGGCAGAGTATAACCGACGGTATCAGGAATATTGACCGTCGTGGCCCCCTGCTTAATCGCGATCTCAAAGACGCGGCAGAGGTAGTCCCAATCGCTGCGCGTGGCATCTTCGGCAGAGAACTCGACGGTCGGACAGAGGTTGCGGGCGTAAGCTACCGTCGATCTGACCTGTTGCAAAGCCTCCTCGCGGCTGATTTTCAACTTATGTTTGAGATGAATCTCAGAGGTGGCAAGGAAAACATGGATCACCGGGCGTTCGGCCTCGCGCACGCCTTCCCAGGCCGCATCAATATCACCGACGCTGGCACGAGCCAGCCCGGCTATCGCCACTCCACGGGTGCGACGCGCGATCTCTTTGACCGCCAGCAAGTCGCCGGGAGAGGCTGCGGGGAACCCGGCTTCAATGATATCCACATTCAAGCGCACAAGCTGCTCGGCGACCTTTAGCTTTTCCTCAGTGGTCATTGTAGCCCCTGGCGACTGTTCCCCATCGCGCAAGGTGGTGTCGAAAATTCTTACTACCGCAGGATCTGCCATGATGTTGATTCCTCCTTTGTGAATTGAGCAGGTCTCATTGCTGCCCTTTCCCTCTCATTTTGTTGGCTCTGCTTTTACTTCAACAGCTTCAGTTTTTTTCTGTCCAGGATGCAGCCAGGGCATCATAGCCCGCAAATCGCGGCCAACCTGCTCTATTTGATGCTGCGAACCCGCGCGCCGCATCGCCAGGAAGCTGGGACGACCGGCCTGATTCTCTAGAATCCAGCGCGTGGCGAACGAGCCATCCTGAATTTCACGCAGTACGTTGCGCATCTGCTCGCGTACATGCTCATCGATGACGCGCGGACCGGAGACGTAATCTCCATATTCGGCGGTATCGCTGACGGAGTAGCGCATGTAGTCCATGCCCCCCTGATAGAGCAGATCGACGATCAATTTCATCTCGTGCATACATTCGAAGTAGGCGATCTCCGGTTGATAGCCAGCTTCTACGAGCGTTTCAAAACCGGTGCGGATCAACGAAGTGATGCCGCCACACAGCACCGTTTGCTCACCGAAAAGATCGGTCTCGGTCTCCTCGGCGATGGTTGTATGCAGAACGCCCGCGCGCGTGCTGCCGATAGCGCGCGCATACGCCAGCGTCAACGCCTCGGCATTGCCGGTTGCATCCTGATACACCGCCCAGAGCGCAGGCACGCCCACGCCTTCGGTAAAGAGGCGGCGCAGCATATGTCCGGGACTCTTGGGCGCGACCATCGCCACGTCAATATCGGGCGGGGGCACGATCTGCGCATAGTGCAGGCTGAAGCCGTGGGCGGTCATGAGCATTTTGCCGGCAGCCAGTCCAGGCCGGATGTCACGCTCAAAGACTTCACGATGATGCTGATCGGGGATCAGGACCATAATCACGTCCGCCTGCTCAGCGGCATCGGCGGGCGTCATGACGCGCAGACCATTGGCCTCTGCCTTCTCGCGGCTCTTGCTACCACCGGGCAGGCCCACCACCACGTCACATCCGCTATCGCGCATATTGAGGGCATGCGCATGCCCCTGGCTCCCATAGCCGATAACGGCGATGCGCCTCTGCTGAATCAGCGCCAGATCCGCATCTGAGTCGTAATAAATATTCGCCATATATTTTTCCTCCTTAAATCAAATCAATCGTTTTCATCAGCGCCGCGTGCAATCGCTACGCTCCCAGAGCGCGCGACATCGCGGATGCCGTAGCTCTGTAACAGGACAACCAGTTTTTCGATGCTTTCCTCGCTATTCGTCACCTCCAGGGTAATTGTCTCGGGGGTAATTTCAAGCACGCGTGCGCCAAAAAGGGTACCAAGATCAATAATTGCGTTGACATTCTCTGCCGTGCTGCTCACCTTGATCAGAGCCAGCTCCCTGCTAACAGACTGCTGATACGGCAGGTTGACCACACGCTGCACATCCACAATTTTGCGCAACTGCTCTACCAGATGATCAATCCCTACTTCCGAGTCGCTTACAAAGACGGAGATACGCACTATCGATGAGTCCGATAACCCGCCGCGCCCTAGCGTGAGGGTCTGCATATTGGCGCGGCGACGGCGCAATACACCCACCACGCGATCAACCGCGCCTGGCCTATCCTCTACCAGGATAATGAGGGCATACACGCGCTCCGCTCCCTGAGGGGCGTCAGAATGCCCTGGACGATCTATGGAAGCTTGCTGATTCGTTATTTCCGTCATCTCAGGCATCCTCTTCCGCCGTTTCTTCGATCATGCTTGTGATCCCTGAGCCGGGAGCCACCATCGGATAGACGTTTGCCTCCGCCTCGATGACGAAGTCGATAATAACAGTGCCTTCCGTCTCCATCGCCCGCTTGACGGCAGCCTCGACCTCGTCGCCACGCGTGATGCACATGCCGGTCAGCCCGTAAGCTGCCGCCAGTTTGACATAATCTGGACCGGTGATGGGAGTTTCAGAGTAGTTGCGCTGGTGGAAGAACTGCTGCCACTGGCGCACCATGCCGAGATAGCCATTGTTCATGATGGCGACTTTGAGCGCGATCCCTTCCTGCTGTAAGGTCGCCAGTTCCTGGACGTTCATCTGGAAGCCGCCATCGCCCGCGACCACCCAGACGGGAGCGCCGGGCTTGCCCATGCTGGCTCCTATAGCCGCGGGCAGCGCGAATCCCATCGTGCCCAGGCCGCCGGAGGTCAGATGACTGTTGGGGCGCGTCCACTGATAGAAGCGCGCCGTCCACATCTGATGCTGCCCCACATCCGAGACAATAATGGCCTCGCCATCGGTCGCGGCTCTGATTGCGCTCAGGATACTGGCCGGATCGGGCCTTTCCTTCTCACGCCTTATGCTCCTTTGCCGTCTTTCATTCTCCCGTTGCCAGCCGCGAATTTCGTTCAGCCACGCGCTATGGTCGGCAGGTTGAACCGCCTCAGTTAGCGCAGCCAGGGCTATTTTTGCATCGGAGACAATGGGAACGGTCGCTACCTTCACCTTATGCATTTCAGAGGGGTCGATATCGATATGGATGAGGCGAGCATGTGGCGCGAACTCGCTCACTTTGCCGGTGACGCGATCATCGAAGCGCAGGCCGACGCCAATAATCAGGTCCGCATCCCCAATTGCCCGGTTGACATGAGCCGGACCATGCATGCCGGGCATACCAAGATGCAATGGGTGCGTATCTGGAAAGGCGCTCAAACCAAGCAGGGTCGCGATCACTGGAATCGAGGTTTTTTCCGCGAAGGCGCGTAATTCTTCGTAGGCGTTCGACAGGATGACCCCATGACCAGTCATAATGAGTGGGCGCTGCGCCTGAGCGATCAACTGCGCCGCTCGCGTCATTAGATAAGGGGAAGGCGCAGTATCATCGCCTGTTTGCTGCTGAGACGCGCTTGCTGCTGGTGGGCAATAGAATGCTTTAGCCAGTTGCACATCTTTAGGGATATCGATGAGCACAGGGCCAGGGCGACCACTGCGCGCAACCTGGAACGCTTCATGCACAACGTCAGCGATCTCATCTGTGCTGCGTATTAGAAAATTATGCTTGGTGATCGGTTGGGTGACGCCGATGACATCGGTCTCCTGAAAGGCATCGCGCCCAATAAAGGGTCGCGCCACCTGTCCTGTAATCGCAACCAGCGGCACCGAGTCCATAAACGCGGTCGCCAGCCCCGTAACCAGGTTGGTCGCGCCTGGTCCGCTGGTAGCCACGCAGACGCCGACTTTGCCGGTCGCGCGTGCATAACCATCGGCAGCGTGCGCGGCAGCTTGCTCGTGCCGTACGAGAATGTGATGCAGTGCGGGATAAGATGTGAGCGCATCGTAGAACGGCATGATCGCGCCGCCGGGGTAGCCATACATCACCTCTACCCCTTCGCGAAGCAGGGACTCGCACAGGATGGCGCTGCCAGCCATTTCTCGCGCTCCATCCGCTTGCTCTGGTCGTGCCAGTCTACCCGTTTGCCGAATAACCTTTGCAGCGATTGCCATAATTCCTCCTGAATTCAATCGACAGAATAAAAAAAGAGAACCTCCCGACTGGGAAGTCCTCTATCAGGTTACCTTCTTTGGATTGGGTTGCTTCGTTGCCCCCTTTAATCTCCCCGTACCGTGCTTGTGACTCGTCTTACTGTAAGCCCTACCAGATCCTCTAGCCTGACTGACCCGGTAAGGCTAATAAGGATGAGGCTAATTATAAGGCTAATAAGCACAAGGGTAAGGAGTTGGGACACAGCAAACAGCACCAGGAGCAATAAAAAAACCGTCGTTAACACGACGGCTTCAATGATAGTGGTGCTTGCGGCAGCGGACATAGCAGGCATGGAAAAGGGCATACGTTCAGAGCGGCAGCGAGCAGCACTCGTTGCTGCCTGCGCGCTGTTAAACGTTGCCATCATGATTCTACTCCATCATTGCTGTTTGTACTATGAAAGCCTGTTACACTCTCTGGCGTTTTCCGCTGCTTTACTATTGAGAGGCTACAACAGCAACTTTGCCGGAACCTTCAATATTTCGTTCGCCTATTTTGAGGATACACCACCTGACAAATACTTGTCAACCCCAATAAAGCCCAAAATTACGTTCTTAGTTTGCTAAATTGTTCAGTTTCTGTGCAGTTTGACAGAGCCCAGGTCTATGCTATATGCTGATGAGAGAAGCCATTCATGGAGCGGCGGGTAACACCGGGGTTATCCGCCGCGCGTTATTGCGGTGAGACGAGCTATGCTAGATACGCTCCGACCAGGCAGGGTCGGATAAGTAGTACGGTACAAATATAATAAGATGGAGCGGAACAATTTATGACAACGCAAGCAAATAAGGCTATCCCTGTTCCACAGGCGGAGGCCCGCACCCCTATCCCGACGCAGAATCTCCGTGTTCCCGGCCCGACCCCCATTCCAGCAGAAATCATGGCGGCTCAGGCCAATCCGATGATCAACCACCGAGGACCAGAATTCGCAGCTATTTTGAAACGTGTTACCCTGCGTTTGCAATACTTTTTTCAGACAGCTTCACCGGTTCTGACCTTCCCGGCGTCAGGGACAGCCGGTCAGGAATGCGCCATTGTCAATAGCTTCTCACCCGGCGACCATGTGGTCTCGATTACCATCGGCAGCTTTGGCAACCGCCTGGCGAAAATCGCCGGCATCTATGGGCTACAGGTTAGCCGCATCGAGTTTCCCTGGGGACAGGCCGCCGATCCGGCGACCGTCGAGGCGCGGCTGCAAGAGCTGGCCTCCTACAAGGGAGTATTGATCACCCATAACGAGACATCAACGGGCGTGACCAACGACATCAAAACGCTGGCTGAGATCGTTCGCCGCCATAATCCAGACGCGCTCATCATCGTGGACGCGGTCAGCTCGATGGGCAGCATCCCGCTGGAAATGGACCCCTGGGACCTTGATGTGGTCTTCACAGGCTCGCAAAAGGGCTGGATGATCCCACCGGGAATTATGATGATTGCCGCCAGTCAGCGCGCCTGGGCAGCCAATAAAACGGCAAAGCTACCTCGCTTCTATCTCGATTGGGAGCTTACGCGCAAGCGGCTTGAGGCGTGGCAACATCCCACAACGCCCCCGGTCTCGCTCTTTTATGCGCTCGATGTGGCGCTGGAAATGATGCTGGCCGAGGGTCGTGAAGCCATCTTTGAACGCCACAGACGCGGCGCGGACTACGTACGGGCGCGTGCCAGGGCAATGGGTTTGCAGTTGTTCGCCGATCAGCAATATGCCTCAAATACCGTCACAGCCGTGCTCACGCCTAAGAATATTGACACCAAAGCCTTGCTCAAAAAGCTGCGCGAAGAAGACCATATCGTCTTTGCTGGCGGTCAGGAACATCTCGACGGGAAAATCTTCCGCGTGGGTCACCTGGGCTTTTTCACCGCAGCCGATCTGGCGCAAGCAATGGATGCGATGGAGCAACGCCTGCAAGAGTTTGGGCATAAGGGCTAGGGAAGGGGAGAGGAGATAGAGACGATGGCAGAAGTACAGGAGCAGATAGAGAAGGCGGGAATTACAGGCACAGTTAAAATTCTCATCACCGACCGCATAGCGCGAGAAGGTATCGATCTCTTACGCGCGCAGTTGCCCCAGGCGCAGATTGATGAGCAGTTGGGGCTGAAGCCGGAGCAGCTAAAGGCTATTATTGGCGATTATGCCGCGTTGATCGTGCGCAGCGAAACTCAGGTAACGGCTGATGTACTGGCGGCAGCAAAAAATCTGAAAATCGTTGGGCGTGCTGGCGTTGGCGTTGACAATATCGATACCGAGGCAGCAACTCGCCTGGGCATCATGGTGGTCAACTCTCCCACCGGCAATATTATCGCGGCAGCCGAGCATACCATCGCCATGCTCATGGCCCTGGCGCGTCGCATCCCCGCCGCCGACACCAGCATGAAAGCGGGCAAGTGGGAGAAGAGTCGCTTTGTAGGGGTCGAGGTGCGTCACAAGGTGCTCGGCGTCATTGGACTCGGCAAGGTTGGCATGGCGGTTGCGCGCAGAGCTCAGGGGCTGGAGATGCAAATTATCGCCTTCGATCCCTTCGTCTCCCCAGAACAGGCGCGCAAAGCCGATGTTACCATGTTGACGATGGAAGAAGTGCTCAAGCAAGCCGATTTTGTGACGCTGCACACTTCGCTCACCACCGGCCCAAGCGGCACCCAGGGACTGATCGGCGAACAGGAGTTGCACCTCATGAAGCCGGGCGCTCGCCTGATCAACTGCGCGCGCGGCGGTTTGATCGATGAAGCCGCCCTGCTCAGGGCGCTGAACGAAAATCAGTTGGCAGGGGCCGCGCTCGATGTGTTTAGCCAGGAACCGATCCGCGATAACGCGCTTTTGCAGCAGCTCGTGGCTCATGATCGGGTTATCGCTACGCCCCACCTGGGAGCCTCAACCGAGGAAGCGCAGGTCGGGGTAGCAACGGATGTGGCCGAGCAGATCATTGCAGTCCTGCATGGCGGTTTCCCGCGAGCTGCCGTGAACGCTCCGATGATCTTACCGGAAACGTTGAAGGTGCTGGAACCGTACATGGTCCTGCTACAAAAAATGGGACGCCTGTTTACCCAGCTCCAGCCCGGCCCGATCAATAAAATCGAGCTATCCTATAGCGGCGAAATCGCCAGCTACGACCTGCGCCCACTTCAGGCGGCACTGATCAAGGGTATGCTGGAATCGATCTCTGATGCACATGTCAATATGATCAACGCCCAGGTGCTGGCGAAAGAATGGGGACTGGAGATTACCGAGCAGAGATCGACCACGCCGACCGAATTCGCCAACCTGGTCACGTTACGCGTGCCAAACACCAATGGCTATACCTCATCCTTTGCGGGTAGACCCGGCTCTGGCGATGAACATATCGGTGTGCTCAGTGGCACGGTGATGCACGACGAGCCGCGGATTGTACAGGTTGGTCGCTACTGGACAGAGTTCTTGCCGGTGGGTTACATTCTCTTCTGTCGCAACCTTGACCAGCCGGGCATGATCGGGCGCGTCGGCACAATCCTGGGGCGGGCGAGTATCAATATCCGTCACATGGATGTTGGCCCCAGCGTACGCCGGCTCCGCCCCAACACGCAACGCAACACAACAGATACCGCGCTGATGATCGTCTCTGTAGATGACCCAATCCCCGATCCCGTCCTGCAAGAAATCACCAATGACGAACTGATCATGGGTGCAACCGTGGTAGGATTGTAGCAATTTACTCACAGCGTTGGAGTGCTCGCAGAGAGCACTCCAACCAAAAAACACGCAAGAAGTCTCATGACCAGATGCTACCGAATTATCGCATATCACGCGACAGGGCAAGCGCGAGGCATTGCCTCTACCGCTCCCCAAATGTGCGAATTGCTCGGATTGCTGTAGGGACCAGCTTTAGCGCGTCCGATTTATCGCAATACCATTCGAATACCGGCCATTCTTCTTCGATGATACGAAACTTTCAACACCGTAAATATATTGCAGGTCAATTTTGTCAATGAGGCTTTTTAACCATATCCTCCCTACGAGATTGTTAGTGACACGTAGAACGATTTAAGCGGTGGTGATAAATCGGACGCGCTAAAGCGAGTCCCTACCACGGTTGCGATATTAAACCGTTTTTAAGGTCATTTGCTCTTTATGAATGATATTCATTTGCAAAATACGCTGGGTCATCCCCAGATTGATGCTATCGTACAAGAAGTGATCCAACTATACGAGGATGCTTTCCCTGGACAAATTGCGGCCTATTATGTCGAAGGGAGCTATGCCGATCAGACATCGCTGACTACCAGCGATGTTGACTTGCTCATCGTTTTTCGGGGCCGATTCGCTAACGAGGATACATGTAGTCTGGCGAAGCGCCTGTGGAGAAGCGACCTGAGAGGCTCGCAAGAAGTCGATATTAGCCTAGTAGATGAGGATGGTTTGCTGGCCGGGGTGCATCCGAACGTGAAGCTGGGAAGCCGGCTCCTCTATGGCGAGGATGTATGCCGCCTTTATCCGCTCATGCCTATAGAATCCTGGACGCGCGAGCGGATGCACGCGGCCTACTGGCTACTGGTCAATGTATATCACCGCAGCACTCCACTCCGTCTTCCCCTGACGTTTCCTTCTCCGGCAGACGAATTTTATGGCTATATGAACAGAATGCTGCAACTACCTGAAGGACGGGAGGTCCCTTGCTCACGCAACCTTGTTCGTACCACGGGTTGGGCGGCAACAGCCCTGCTGGCCCTTCAGACCGGACAATATGCCGCGAGGAAACGCGACTGCGTTCGGCTGTATCGTGAATATATTGGTGACGAATGGACAGCGTTGCTTGAAGAGATTACCACCTCCTGTCGCGATGAGTGGCAGTATCTTATTCCAACCGCACCTCACGCGCGCAAGCGACTGCGTGAGATATGCGAGCGCACCCTTCGTTTTGAACAGCACTTTTTGACATGCTACAGGTCGTATTTGCTTGAGCAACTGCGCTCAACGGAGCAAGAACATATCCGCGTTGCCAGACAGTTCCAGGAGCAATCCCCGCTCGATGATGCAGAGATCATTGCGCTGCTTCAAAATTCTAAAAGTACTAATTATATTGATCAGACCAAATAAGCAAGCAGACCTTATGATACACTCTGGGGAAAGTATTATTTTTGATGTATTGTCAGGAGCGTAAGTTGTGGGCAGAAAACTCTGCTATATCTTTGCGCTGCTTGTTCTCTGGCAACTGGCCGCCTGCTCGCCTGAAGCGGGCAATCAGGCAAGCACGGCAATTACTAATAAAGGACAGCAGCCAACGGCAACCTCTACATCAACGGGCATGGGAATGACGCTTCCGGCCCATATAGCGACGGCACAGCCAACCCCCACTGCCACCAGGGCCGGACAAAGTCAGAACCCACCGTCATCAAACCCCACCACCCCTGCCAGCGGTGGAACTGGTCCTTACGGCACACCGCCGCCGCTCACAACGACCGAAAGCCAGCTCAGCCAGCAACTATTTGCTTTGATTAATCAGGATCGGGCCACGCAAAGCCTTTACGCCTACGTGTTGAACACGACGCTCTCAAATGGCGCGCGCCTGCACAGTTGGGCGATGGCCCATTGCGGCTTGAGCCATGCCTGTCCAAACGAGCCGCAACCATGCCAGCGAGTGCTCAATGAAGGGTTTCAATACACGACCTGCGGCGAAAACGTCGGCTATACCTCCCCATACCCAACAGCGTGGAGCGGAGTACAGGTGATCGAGCAGAGCATGCTCAATGAGCCGCCGCCTGCCGGGCATCGCTACAACCTGCTGAATACGAGCTATCATAAAATCGGCATCGGCATCTATATCGATACCAAAGGGCTGATCTGGATTACAGAGGATTTTGTGAACTGACTGATCGTGAGGGACAGAGGCAGCAGTTTAACAAACAGCAGGCTATTTTTTCTCGTTATAGCCTGCTGTTTGAGTCGCATGCAAACGGGTGTTGAAGCTAAAACGACGCTTGATCATGTATACTGCCACAAAGTACAGCATGATCGCGACTACCACGAGGCAAACGGTCGGGATGGTGTACTGCTGCATCATGCGCAGCGCCACTCCCCAGCGGCGACCAAGTCCCCAACCGATGGCGAGCATCGCAACACACCAGAGCGTTGAGCCTGCTGAAGCGGACACGAAGAAGCGCGGGAAAGGCAGCGCGGAAATGCCCGCGGGGAAGCAGGCAAACGGGCGAACATAGGGCGTCATCCGCGAGAAAAAAATCATCCATAGCCCTGATTTTTGAAACCAGCGTTCCGCCTGCGCGATTTTATCAGCTTTCACGCGGAAGAACTTCGCGATACGCAAAAACACCCCGCGCCCTCCCCATACGCCAAGCCAGTAAGCCAGACAGGCTCCAGCAATACTTCCGGCGATTGCCACGATAGTCAATATTTCTACATTAAGATGACCAAGAGAAGCTAGCGCCCCCGTGAATAATAACAATGTATTATTGGCGATGGGCACGCCTGAACTCTCTAGCATCAGCACGACAGCCACAATCACATAAATCAGCAACGGACTGGCATGTAGAAAAAAGTGCGTCACAGCATGTATCATTTTTTTCTACCAACATTTCCATATGGGCATATATCTAGTTACAACGGTATTTAGCAGTGATTTCGTCTACTATAGTTAGACGAACGAGGGTATGATAAGGTTGCGAGAAAACCCATCTATGGAAGAATAGTTACAAATTCTGTAACTATGCCATAGGAGAAACGTATGCTGTTTAGACAGAAGGATTTTTGCCCAAAGACATGATACAATAGCCGGGTCCGGGAAAAATCCGGCCTGTGACAACTTGTCAATGACCCCCGCTGAGAGTGGAGGCTTGCATCTGGGCTCTGCCGCAACTCAGCCCATCCAGAAAGGAGCGCTGCTTTGGCTTCATCGTCCGATGCATCAGGGGTGATTGACAAGCACCCCGTCTTGCCCCAGACCTGCCGGAGCAAGAGCGTTCATCAAC
>DATGMF010000034.1:0-43141 GCA_035293765.1 Ktedonosporobacter sp. | reverse complement strand
GAGGTGACCTCAATGGTCAAGGGCTGGTTCTTGCTCCCATGCTTACGGGCCTTGCTTCGGCGTTTGCGATGTGCTCGCGTGGCGGCTGCTTCGCTGAGGCGCTGGGCCAGCAGGCGAAAGCGCACCCGGCGTTTGCCGATGTGGGTCCAGACGATCTGTTCTCCTTGTCCGTCCCCAAGGCTCCTAAGCCAGGCGCAGAGATCAAAAGGCGCGCCGGTGGGCTGCTGCAAGGGAACGTTGGTCCAATGCAACCGCACCACCACGTCCACCCCAGCATCGAGCTGGTCCAAGAGGGGGTGACGCCGACAGTTGGCGCTGTCCCCCACCACAATGTCGCCAGGGGCAAAGGAGAAATGGCGTCAGCCTTCTCCCACATGATGGTCGGTGAGAAGCACCTGTTCCAGGCGCTTGCCAAGCAGATCGTAGCTCATGTGAAGTCGGCGGCTTTCTCCGTTGCGCTTCCAGGTGCGCAGGTGGGGAGCATCCACCAGATGAATCCGTCCCGCAAAGGCGGAAGCCCGTGTTCCCTCACCCTCGCTGCCATGGGGAGGCAAGAGCTCTTGCAGCAGCCACAGCAGCCAGCAGGCCGCTTGGCGGGTGCGCTTGGCCCAGGACCGGCACCCGTTGCCACACAGGCCAATACTCCTCGCCCAGCTTCCCAGCACGCGGAACGAGTTGAGGCAGAAGACGGAGGCCAGGATGCCACGAAGCAGATCTGCCGGGTGGCGCAAGCCACGGGCCCGCACAAAGGCTTTCTGGAGGCGAGCTTGCTCAAAGCTCTCTGCTGGCAGCAAGGCCAGCAGCGCTTGCCAGGGTGCATCATCGAGCAGACAGGAGGGTTGCTCTCCCGACGACCATTGAGTATGATGGGTTGCATGAGGCATGGGGGTTCTCGCTTTCTGTCAAACGATGGTGTAATACGTTGACTGTCGCAGAAAAAACCATGCCTTGTCTCTTTCTTCCGTTGTTCAGGTACTTTTTTGCTTACGTTCGCACCTATGGGGCTGTGCCCCTTGCGGGGTGCGGGGTGTCTCCGCTCATTCTTCCCCTCCCTCGCCCCCGAAGGGGGCAAAAAAAGAAGAATTAAATAGCCCTGGTGTATAGCTTTCTAAAGATGTGGGTATGTTGTCATATCTTTAGATATCTTGTCATATCTTTCTCTATAAGCTAAACTTATAAACCACAGAACCTGCTAATATGAGCAAGAGCTACATCATATTTCTATAGCGAAAGGGATTGAGGGGGAGCCATGAGCGAAACGGCGTTGCGTCACTATTTTAACGCAATTGAAAAGTATTACAAAGCTGGAAAAGCTACGGAGCATACCTATCGAGCCACATTACAGGGACTCCTGGAGTCGCTTGATAGCAATATTACTGCAACGAACGAGCCGAAACGTGAGAAGTGCGGGGCGCCCGATTATGTTGTGGAGCGCAATAATCTCACCATCGGTTATATCGAAGCAAAAGATATTGGCCTCTCCCTGGATAAAATCGAGCAGGATGAGCAGCTTCATCGCTATCGAAATGCTCTTGATAATCTTATCCTGACTGACTATCTGGAATTTCGCTGGTACATTGGGGGCGAGCGACGAATGACGGTCAGCCTGGGTGTCATCGATAAAGGGAAAAATCTTGCTCTGGACAAAGAAGGAATCAAGCAGGTTGAAGATCTGCTCAAAAGCTTTTTAGAACATTGCGCCGAACCTATCCGCAAACCCCAGGAGCTAGCCAGACGGATGGCTCGCCTCACTTGCATGATTCGCGATATCATTATCAACGCTTTCACCGCAAAAGAAGTTTCACACGATCTACGCGATCTTTACGCAGCTTTTCAGGAAGTGTTGTTGCCAGACCTTACCCAGGCCGCTTTTGCGGATATGTTTGCCCAAACGCTGGTCTATGGCCTGTTTGCTGCTCGCTACAACCATAAAGGGAAAAAGCCATTCAGCCGCAGTGATGCTGCAAAAGAAATACCGCGCACTAATCCCTTTTTACGCAGGCTCTTCGGCTCAATTGCTGGTCCGGCTCTTGATGACGAGCCGTTTGTCGGTTTTGTAGATGAGCTGGCGCAAGTCCTGGCGTACACGGATATAGATGAGGTAATGGCGGATTTCGGCAAGAAGACACGTCAGGAAGATCCTATTGTATACTTCTATGAAACGTTTCTGGCGCAGTATGATCCTGAAATTAAGGAGTTGCGAGGCGTATATTACACGCCCGAGCCGGTGGTATCATATATCGTGCGTTCTATCGATTCTTTGTTACGAACGCACTTTGATTGCCCTGATGGCCTGGCAGATACTGAAACTATCCCCTACTCATTTACTGATGAAGAAGGCGAAAAGCATACAGAGCAAACTCCGCGCGTCCTCATCCTTGATCCTGCAACAGGTACCGCTACATTCCTCTACCACGTCATTGCCCACATTCGCGAAAACTATCGTCAGGCAGGCAATGCAGGCATGTGGTCGAGCTATGTGCGTGAGCATCTTCTCCCGCGCCTCTTCGGTTTTGAGTTATTGATGGCCCCTTACGCAATGGCCCATCTGAAGCTGGGGATGCTGCTCGCTGCGATAGACCTGCCAGCAAGTGAGAGGGCGACCTGGGCTTATGACTTTCAGGCAGATGAGCGCCTGGGTATCTACCTGACAAATACGCTGGATGAGGCTTTGAGGCGTTCGCAACTGATGTTTGGGCGTTACATTTCTGACGAGGCCAATGAGGCGGCGAAGGTGAAGCGGGGGTATCCTGTGATGGTGGTGCTGGGCAATCCTCCCTATGCAGGGCATTCTGCGAATAAAGGACAATGGATTACTGATTTATTACGGGGTAAAGACTCACAAACCGGAGCATCCACCGCAAACTACTTTAAAGTCGATGGTCAGCCACTGAGAGAGCGCAACCCCAAGTGGCTCAATGACGACTACGTAAAGTTCATTCGCTTCGCACAATGGCGTATTGAACAGACCGGATATGGCATTCTCGCGTTCATTACCAATCATGGCTATCTTGATAACCTGACTTTCAGGGGGATGCGCCAGAGTTTGATGAGTACCTTTGATGATATCTATATCCTTGATTTACATGGGAATAGTAATAAAAAAGAACGTTCGCCGAATGGTAGTAAAGATGGGAATGTATTTGACATTAAGCAAGGGGTCGCCGTAGGTATTTTTGTCAAGCGGCAGAAGAAAGTTAGTTCATCCAATGTAACAAGCATAGTCCATCATGCTCACCTTTGGGGTCCTCGCGAGGTATATGAGCGGCAGGGAAATGAACGGAAGCTAGTTGGCGGCAAATATCACTGGCTTGCCATGCACGATATTACAACAACGGATTGGACAACGTTTGAACCTGAACCTCCATTTTATTTATTTGAGTCCAGAGGTACGAAACTCGGGGAAGAATACAAAGAGGCTCCCAGTTTGACCGATATTTTTGGAACTGGCAACCCCAAAATAGATGCAGGTAAGCATTATGGGTTAGGGATATGTACTCATAATGACCTCTTGCATGTTGGCTTCACAAAAACAGAAGTTTATAATCGTATTCGAATGTTGGCTGATAAAGCTATCTCTAATGAAATGGTCCTGAATACATTACCTGTTAAAGATGGTCCATACTGGAATACCGAGCGTGAAAGAGAAAAAGTTCGAAAGTCACAATGGGAAGAAAAAATTCTGCCGGTTTATTACCGTCCATTCGATTGGAGAGTAATTTACTATGAGCCCGATTTGATGGAAATTGGTAGAGGAGGCGGTAGCCGTTATGTAATGCATCATGCAAAACAATGTTCACGTAATTTAATGGCATCACGCGGCTATGAAATTGACAGGTTTGAACATGTCCTTGTTGGGAATACACTTGCAGTCCATCATGCAGCGACTCGTAAAGAAGGAAATTATGTTTTTCCTCTCTATCTCTATCCTGATGGGCGACAAAACAATGGCCTTTTCAACGCTGGCGAATCACTTTCATCTTCTAATAGTCATCAACCCAATCTCGCGCCTACTTTTATCGAGAATTTTTCAAGCAAGCTCAAAATGCGCTTTATTTTTGATGGCAGAGGCGATCTACAAGATACCTTTGGGCCGGAAGATGTCTTTAATTATATTTATGCAATACTGAATGCTCCGACCTACCGCGAACGGTACGCTGAATTTCTCAAAGTTGACTTCCCGCGTCTGCCCCTGACTTCCAATGCTGATCTGTTTCGCACGTTATGTAAATCAGGCGCCAGACTGGTCGAGCTGCATTTGCTGGAGAAATTTGGAAAAATCACAACACGCTTCCCCATAAACGGTAATGATATCATCGAAAAGGTAAGCTATGCCTGCGACCTGAAAGAGCCGGAAAAAGGATGTGTGTGGATCAACAAAACGCAATATGTTGAAGGCGTTCGACCTGACGTGTGGGATTTTCGTGTCGGTGGCTATCAGGTCTGTGAGAAGTGGCTGAAGGATCGGAAGGGAAGACAACTCACGTTTTCCGATCTTCAGCATTACCAGCGCGTGGTAGCAGCCCTTACTGAAACAATCACCCTGATGGGGCAGATCGATGAGGCCATAGAGGCGCATGGAGGATGGCCTATCCAATAACATCCCTGTTAGCGCGTTTCTTGTGATTAATTGGGGATAATGTCTATACTCAATGGCGTTGCCTTAAAACAGCCATGCGAGACATCGCAGCCGTATCTTCGAGGATCGCTTTTTGCATCATCGGTAGCGCGAACCAGACATTGCCCAGGCCGAAAATTGTCCCTGTGATCATGCGCAGCACCCAGTCGCTTTCGCGCAGGCCGAACATCTGCGTGAAGCCATCGGCAGCTATCGGCAGGCACATCAGGACCCAGAGCCACCAGGGGATGCCCGGCAGGCGTTTCTTGGTCAGCACAAAGATGAGGCTGCCCAGGAACATTGAGGTGTAGATGGAAAAGTTGCGGGCGCACAGGCCGAGCTGGTGCCCGAAAATGTAGAAGGAATGCGACGGTATCTGCGCGCAAACGTAATGGAGCGCGTAAAAGAGCGGCTTGGCGATGGCATCCAGGCCAAAGTAGGAGAGGAAAGGGATACTGATCGCAATCAATACCAGGAGGCCAAGCACAGCAGTAATCATGTTCGCCCATTGATTGAGCAAAAATTGTCCCAACCCGTTCATCAGCCGGTCCAGTGCGCCCGGCTGTTTGGAAGCGAATGCCGCTTGAGCGGGTGAAATTGATCGATTAGGAATAGGCCCGGGTAATTGTTGTGTTGCCATACTATTCTTTCCTCATAGGCTTGCAAAATCAGACATGAAAAGCCTTTGCAAGATCTTCATATTCTATACGGCCTTCAATCACGATAGTTTCATCAACGATAATGACCGGGATGCGGTAACGGTATAGCTCAAAAATTGCGAGATCGCTGCGAATGTCGATCTCCGTGAGATCAAAAGGCGTCAGGGCTGCGATATCATCGAGCATATCGCGGGCATCTTCGCATAAATGACACCCGGCTTTGGTATAAAATTTCACTTGCGGCCCGCCTGCCGCCTGGTAGTCACTCAAGGATCTTACTCCAAATATCACCACTTGTATTATTGGTATCATACCATATTTTTACCCGTAGAGGCAGGGGCAAGGATGAGCGGGGCAGGGGTAAGGATGAGCAGGGCAGGGGCAAGGATGAGCAGGACAGGGGCAAGGACGAGCAGGGCAGGGGCAAGGATGAGCAGGGCAGGGGCAAGCCCAGCCCCTACTTGCTTTTGCTTCCCTTGCTAGCTATACTTAGCAATAGGGCGGGGAAAAGCCCAGTCCCTACGTGTTTATCGCCTATCTTTGAACGAAGGAGCACGATTATGCTGCTCTCATGGCAACATTTCCATTTTCCCCCCAAGAGGAGCAAAACTCCCGCATTATTTGCCTGGTCAGGATTTGCGCTGCTCACCATTCTCCTGCTGGCAATGCTGGCGGCCTGCGGTGGTGCAGGCGGTTCAGCGCCGAGCGGGCCGAGGGTCACGATGCTGGATAACGAGTTCAGTCCCAAACAGATCCACATCAATGCTGGCGATACCATCACCTGGATGAATAATGGGCAGGTGGCTCATACAGTGACTGCCGATGACCACAAATTCGATTCGGGCAATATCGATGCCGGCAAAACCTATTCTCACACCTTTACCGAGCCCGGAACTTATGCGTACTATTGCGCTTTGCATGGCGCCGCCGGGGGAGTCGGGATGGCGGGCGTGATTATTGTCGATCCACCTGCCAATAGCAGTAGATATGATTATCAGCATGCAAATAGCCTGCAACGCACGGCGCGCAAATTTTCCGGTGCCACGTTGCGCGTGCCGGAAGATTTCCCGACGATTAATGACGCGCTCACTGCCGCCAAATCCGGCGATATGATCTCGATTGCTCCCGGGACGTATCACGAGGCGCTGATCGTCAAGACACCCGATATTACTATTCGCGGTCGAGACCGCAACGGCGTAATTATGGAGGGCGATTTTAAGCTGAGCAATGCCTTTGAGGTGGTGGCGAACAATGTGGTGATCGAGAATATGACGGCGCGCCACTATGTCAGCAACGGCTTCTACTGGACGGGCGTGACGGGCTTTCGCGGCAGCTACCTGACGGCCTATACCAACGGCGATTATGGCGTCTACGCTTACAATTCCAATACCGGCCAGTTTGACCATTCGTTGGCGGCGGGCCAGCCCGACTCCGGCTTCTACATTGGCGACTGCCATCCCTGTCACGCGGTCATTACCAACGTGATCTCGGAAGACAACGCTCTGGGCTATTCGGGGACGAACGCGGGCGGCGATTTGACGCTGCGCGACTCGATATGGCGCGACAATATCTCCGGCATTGTTCCCAATACGCTCGATTCCGAGCCGAATCCGCCGCAGGATGGCGCTGCCATTATCAATAACCTGATTGAGAACAATAATAACGAAAATGTTCCCACCAAAGGTCAGGAGTATCCATCGATTGGTAATGGGATTGTGCTGGCGGGCGGCAACAACAATCTGGTTGCCAATAATCGTATCAATGGACACCGCTACTACGGCATCCTGATTGTGCCTAACATCGATAAAAGCTTCTGGGTACCGAGCGGCAATACGGTCAAGGGCAACTATGTAACGAATTCAGGCGTGGCCGATCTGGCTCTCGCAGCACTCTCAGGCGGCAATAACTGCTTCTCCGATAATAAAGTGGCTCGCACATCACCACCTTTGTTGCAGTTTACGCACGCTTGCGGTTCTCTGATGGCGCATGCCGGAGCCGGCGATCCGGGTGCAGTGGCCTCCACCTTTGTTCACTTTATGCAGGTGGCGCAGAATCGCTATGTCTCTCCCGATTGGAAGACGCGACCCGTACCCGCCGATATTAACCAGCCAGGGATGCCAGATCCCAATAGTACACCGCAAGGAATCTTCACTTCAATAGAAGGGACATCATTAAATATGACGCCTGCTGCCGCTGCTTATGCCCCAACAATGACGCTGGCCGGTATCGGCCTCGCCAATCCCTTTTTCGAGGTGCTCACCGCCTTCTATGCCTACTACCTGCCGCTGGCCCTCTATGCGGCCTGGGTTAGCATCGCCATGTGGGATATTGTGCGCCGCGCCCAGCTAAAAGACGGAACACGTCTCGGCTGGATGGCTGTAGTGCTGCTGATCCCGATCCTGGGACCCATCGCCTACTTCCTGTTTGGCCGCTCGGAGATTTCGCGCAGCACCAGATGGGCGCTGGTCGTTGGCGCTCCTGTGCTCTACGTTGTTGTCTCCCTGGCGCTCCTGTTCTTTATTTCATGATAAACTGATGATATACTGAGCTCTCGGGGAGAGAGCAAAGTGTTTGAGAGAAAAAAGACGCGCCCCTCGGTAGGGACCAGCTTTAGCGCGTCCGGTTTACCGCCATACCGTTCAATGAAAGAGAACCTAAGCGTATACAGCTCAGTTAGAATCAACTAAACTGAGCTTGCATTTGCCCCTATTTGAAGGGTATGGCGGTTACCGCCATCGCTTCCCACTAATGCAATCACGAGAGGGAATGCCACCAACAAGTTTCATTGCAATGTGCGGCTTTATCATGGATGTGATGTGCGGGATGTAGCATGGTCAGTGAAGGACAGGCGATCAATCGGACGCGATCAATCGGGTCCCTACGAAGTAGACACCGGGAGTATACTGGGGTAGTCGAATAGAATAGGCGAAGACAAGAGAGGAGACCGCAAATGGATATCTTGATGCTGGATAAAACAGAGGTTCAGCAGCTGCTGGACCCTGACGCGCTGCTGGATGCGCTAGCCGAAAGCTTCAAGGCGCTCAGTAGCGGGCAGGTGGATGCGCCCAATCGCATCAACGTCTCCGTTCCCGACAAGGGATTTCTACTCTCCATGCCTGCCTATCAGCCGGGCCGCGAGATCGCCATCAAACTGGTCTCCGTCTTTCATGACAATCTACGGCTGGGCATGCCCACGCACCAGGCCCTTATCTGCCTGTTCGATCCCCAGACGGGCGCTCCTCTCGCGTTCATGGATGGGACGCATATTACGGCGCTGCGTACGGCTGGCGCGGCAGCCCTCTCGACCCGACTGCTGGCCCCTACGGATACGCGGGTGCTGGCGATTATTGGCGCGGGCGTCCAGGGCCACGCGCATCTGACGATGCTGCCACGCGTGCGCCCATTCTCCGAGATCCGCATCGCCTCCCGCAACCTCGCCCACGCTGAACAACTCGCAGCAAGCGATGATAGGGCGCGAGCCGTTGTAAGTGCTGAAGAGGCGGTGCGAGGAGCTGACGTGGTTTGTCTCTGCACCGACGCATCCGATCCGGTGATCAGCGCGGACTGGCTCGCGCCCGGCATGCACATCACCTCCGTTGGCTACAGCCCGCCAGGCGGAGAACTGGACCGCAGAGCAATCAAGCGAGGCCGCCTCTTTGTGGAGACGCGCCTGGCCTTCGAGCCACCTCCAGCGGGCTGTGGCGAGCTGACCGGTCTGGACCCGAGCATAGGCACAGAACTCGGCGCAGTTTTGCTGGACAAGAAGCCAGGACGACAGTCAAACGATCAAATTACCATCTACAAAGCGATGGGCCACGCCTGCGAAGATATGGCGGCTGCGAGCCTGGTTTATCAGCGAGCGAAGCAAGACGGGGCTGGTCGTATGGTGGCACTCTAATCAGGATGCCAATCGATAAACTCCCCCACAAAAAACCACCTCCTTTATCGTCTACATTGCTAGAATAAGTATCAGAGCGGATCATGTATCTGCTCTGGTATACTGATCTACAGATGCATAATCTGCGTCCACGCGTTTGGAGGAGGGAAAATGGTGGCTATCGTCTCAATATCTGTACCGCATTTTATATCCTATCGCATCTCTAATACACAACGATCGTTCCTTTCCCGTTAACAGCACATTGCCTGCGTTCTACTATGGCGTCTATTTGCGATAAAAGGATTGTCATATGCTAGCTGAAACCCCTAAAAATGTGAAGCAGGACCAGCAGGGCTCCTCTGATAAGGGCCAGATCAGCGCGCCATCGATCTCGCTGCCAAAGGGCGGGGGAGCCATTCGCGGCATCGGCGAGAAGTTTGCCGCCAATCCTGTTACCGGTACTGGCTCTATGACGGTGCCAATCACCACCAGCCCTGGCCGCTCCGGCTTTGGCCCGCAGCTCTCCCTCTCTTATGACTCCGGTTCAGGCAATGGGCCGTTTGGCTTTGGCTGGCATCTGATGCTCCCATCTATCACGCGCAGAACGGACAGAGGGCTGCCGCAGTACCGCGATGGCGAGGAATCCGATGTCTTTCTCCTCTCAGGGGCCGAAGACCTGGTGCCGATTCTGGTACAGGCTGGCGGCCAGTGGCAGCGCGCGGTGGCGACACGCACGGTAGATGGGATCGCCTATCGTGTTCAGGGATATCGACCGCGTATCGAAGGGCTTTTTTCGCGCATTGAACGCTGGACCGAGCTGGCAACGGGCGAAATCCACTGGCGGTCGATCACGAAGGAGAACATCACCACGCTCTATGGCAAGGACAACAATTCGCGCATCTTTGAAATTCCGAGCGACAACGCTGCTTCACAGCTAGCTAGCGCTCAGTCGCTCGGCCAGGAAGTCTTTGATCCGGCTGACGTGACCCATTCCCAACGCATCTTTACCTGGCTGATCTGCGCCAGCTTCGATGACAAGGGCAATGCCATTGTCTACGAGTATAAGGCGGAGAACTCGGAGAATATCGATCTTGCGCAGGCCAACGAGAGCAATCGCACCCCATCCAGTCGTTGCGCTCAACGCTACTTAAAGCGCGTGAAGTATGGGAATGTTACCTCCCATCTGGTCCAGCCCGATCTTGCAAAAACCGACTGGCTGTTCGAGCTGGTCTTGGATTATGGCGAACACGATTTGCTAGCTCCGACGCCTGCTGAGGCGCAGCCCTGGCTCTGTCGCAACGATCCCTTTTCTGGGTATCGCTCTTGCTTCGAGGTGCGCACGTATCGCCTGTGTCAGCGTGCGCTGATGTTCCATCACTTTCCGAATGAGCCCGGCGTCGGACAGGATTGCCTGGTGCGCTCCACCGATTTTACCTATCAAAACATACGCAATAATCCTGATGACCTCAAGAAAGGTCATCCGCTTGCTTCGTTTATTGCTTCTGTCACGCAAAATGGTTACAAACGCCAGCAGGATGGCAGCTATCTCAAAAAATCTCTGCCACCGCTTGAATTTGCTTATAGTCAGCCTATTATCAGCGCGGATGTGCAGGAACTTGACGCAGCCAGCCTGGAGAATCTCCCTGCGGGGCTGGATGGAAGGTCTTACCGCTGGGTGGATCTGGATGGAGAGGGCGTTTCCGGCATCTTAACGGAGCAAGCGGGCGTGTGGTTCTATAAGCCCAATCTCGGCGATGGACAGTTTGGCCCTCTGGAGACCGTTGCGCAGAAGCCCACACTGACCGCATTGCATGATGGTCGGCAACAGCTATTGAGCCTTGCCGGCGATGGCAAGCTCGCTCTGGTCGATTTTTCAGGTGCGGCCCCCGGCTTTTTCAAACGCACAGAGGATCAGCAGTGGGAGAATTTCGCCACCTTTACCACGTTGCCGGATATTGCCTGGCAGGATGCTAATTTGCGCTTCGTCGATCTGGACGGAGACGGTCTGGCAGATGTTTTGATTACCGAACATGAGGTATTTACCTGGTACGCCTCGCTGGGAGAGGCTGGCTTTGCTCCAGCTCAGCAGGCCAGCAAGCCACAGGATGAGGAGCGCGGTCCGCAGCTTGTTTTCGCCGATGGCACGCAGTCGATCTATCTCGCCGATATGTGCGGCGACGGCCTGACCGATCTGGTGCGCGTGCGCAACGGCGAAATTTGTTACTGGCCCAACCAGGGCTATGGGCATTTCGGCAGCAAGGTCACAATGGACGCCGCCCCCTGGTTTACGACGACAGAGCTGTTCGATCAGCAGCGTGTGCGGCTGGCTGATATCGACGGCTCCGGCACAGCCGATCTCATCTATCTAGGCGCGGATGCCATCCAGGTGTACTTCAACCAGTCCGGCAACAGTTGGAGCCAGGTGCAGGAGCTCAGCCCTCTACCCCATCTCGACAGACTTTCGTCGGTGATGACGGTGGATCTGCTGGGCAATGGAACCGCGTGTCTGGTCTGGTCTTCCTCGCTGCCAGGCGATACGCGTAGTCCTGTGCGCTATATTGACCTGATGGGCGGGCAGAAGCCCCATCTGCTGCTCTCGCTCAAAAACAATCTGGGCGCGGAAACGGCGATCCAGTACGCCTCCTCCAGCAAATTTTACCTGGCCGATAAGTTGGCGGGTAAGCCCTGGATCACGCGTCTGGCCTTCCCGGTTCATGTGGTTGAGCGGGTGGAAACGCTCGACCGCATCAGCGGCAACCGCTTCACTACCCGTTATGCCTATCATCATGGCTATTATGATGGTTTCGAGCGCGAGTTTCGCGGCTTCGGCATGGTCGAGCAGTGGGATACTGAGGAGCTGGCAGCGTTGACCGCTTCCGGCACGCTGCCGGCTGCCACCAATATCGACCAGAGTTCCTATGTGCCACCGGTATTGACGCGTACGTGGTACCATACCGGAGTTTTTATCGATCATCGCCATATCAGCCGCCAGCACGAGGACGAATATTACCGTGAGTCCGATCTGAGCGCTGCGCAGTTAGAGGTGATGCTGCTCGATGACAGCATCCTGCCGACCACAATACGTCTGCCCGATGGCACGCGCCCGCTCTTTGACCTCTCGGGCGAAGAGGCGCAGGAAGCCTGTCGCGCACTCAAAGGATCGCTATTGCGCCAGGAAATCTATGCCCTGGATGGCACAGATGCCCAGAATCGCCCCTATAGCGTCTCAGAGCATAACTACACAATTGAACTGCTTCAGCCTCAGGGCGTTAACCGGCATGCCGTCTTCTTCACACACGCTCGCGAATCCCTTGATTTTCATTACGAGCGCATGCTCTATCCTGTAAACGACCAGCAGTTTGCCGATCCACGAGTCAATCATACATTAACGCTGACGGTGGACAACTTTGGCAACGTCTTGCAAACGGTGATGGTCGCTTATGGCCGTCGTTACGATGACCCTGATCCAAAACTTTCCGCCGATGACCGCAAGCAGCAGAGACGCCTCTCATTGATGTATAGAGAAGATCACTATACTAATGCTATTCAGCAGGATGACGTCTATCGGACGCCGCTCCTTTGCGAGACAAATCTCTATGAGCTCATCAATATGACGCCCGCGGCCAATCAGCCTCAGGTAACCAACCTTTTCCGCTTTGAGGAAGTAATAGGAAAAGTGCAAATGGCTGGCGACGGGCAGCACGAGCTGCCCTACGAGGATATTGATGCGGCAGGAGCAACGACCAGCGCGCCCTATCGCCGTTTGCTCGAACGAGATCGCACCCTCTATCGTAGGGATGACATGAGTGCAGTGCTGCCATTGGGTCAGGTGCAGCCAATGGGATTGCCGTTTGAAAGCTACAAGCTGGCTTTCACACCGGGGTTGCTCGCTGGCATTTATCAACGCAAAAACGGTAGCGTAACGGAGGCATTGCTGCCCGACCCGGCAGGCGTGCTTGGCAAAGAGGGCAGCTATCTGCATAGCAACGACCTCAAAGCCGATGGGCGTTTCCCTGGCAACGATTCAGACGATCATTGGTGGGCGCCCTCCGGGCAGGTTTTCTACTCGCCCAATCTCACTGATGCCTTTGCTCAGGAACTCGCTTACGCCAGCCAGCACTTCTTCCTGGCGCACCGCTTCCGTGATCCCTTTGGGGATACGACCGTCGTCACGTACGATACGTACGATCTTTTGCTCCAGGAGACGCAGGACTCGCTGGGCAATCGTATCACTGCTGGAACGCGTGATCCCAACGGCAATCTGACCGGTAAGAGCAACGATTATCGGGTGCTCCATCCTACGTTGATGATGGATGCCAACCGCAATCGTTCGGGGGTGGCATTCGATGTATTAGGGATGGTGGTAGGAACGGCAGTGATGGGGAAGCCCGAGGAAAACCTGGGCGATATCCTGGATGGTTTCGTTGCAGACCTGACGGATGCAGTTATTAGTACACATCTGCAAAACCCGTTACTCGATCCCACCGGTCCGCTACAGGGCGCAACTACGCGTATCATGTATGACTTGTTTGCCTATCAGCGCACACAGAACGATGCGCAGCCGCAGTCCCCAGTCGTCTATACTGTGATGCGCGAGACCCATAATGCGGAACTGACACAGGGCCAACAGACGAAGGTGCAGCATAGCTTTTCGTATTCCGATGGCTTTGGGCGCGAAATTCAGAAGAAGGTCCAGGCAGAGCCAGGGCCGCTGGTTGAAGGGGGGCCAGTAATTAGCACCCGTTGGGTGGGTAGCGGCTGGACCATTTTCAATAATAAGGGCAACCCCGTGCGCAAGTATGAGCCGTTTTTCAGTGCAACCCACCACTTTGAATTTGCTGTGATTACAGGGGTCAGCTCGACTGTTTTCTATGATGCAATGGATCGTGTGGTAGCCACGCTGCATCCCAACCATACCTACGAGAAGGTCCTTTTCGAACCCTGGAAGCAGACGACGTGGGATGTCAACGATACAGCGCTGCTTGCCCCCAAAGCCGATCTTGATGTAAGCGATTTTTTTCTGCGTTTACCTGACTCCGATTACCTGCCGACATGGTATGATCAGCGTCAGAGCGGTGGGCTGGGAGCGCAAGAGCAGGCTGCCGCCCAAAAAACCGCCGTCCACGCTGGTACCCCCACACTGGCCTATCTGGATGCGCAGGGGCGCCCCTTTGTGACGGTTGCCCATAATCGCTTTCTGCGTAATCAAGCTCCTGTTGATGAGTACTATGCAACTCGCTTCGTGCTTGACATTCAAGGATACAAACGTGTGGTCAGCGATGCTCATAATCGTATGGTCATGCGTTATGACTATGAAATGCTCGGCAAACCCATTCATCAGGCCAGTATGGAGGCGGGCGAACGCTGGATGCTGGATGATGTCATTGGTAATCCTGTGCGCGGTTGGGATAGTCGTGGGCATACGCTGCGCACCGTATACGACGTTTTGCGTCGTCCAGTCGAGGTACATTTGAACGTAAGCGGAGGGCCGGAGTTGCTGGTGGGTCGCACTGTCTTCGGCGAAAGCCAGCCTACGCCTGAGGCAAAGAACTTGAGAGGTAAATCCTATCAGGTCTTTGACTGTTCAGGCATGACTACCAATGGCGTTTATGACTTTAAAGGCAACCTTCTTAGCATGACGCGCCAGCTTGCCAGTAACTATAAGCAAACGCTGGATTGGTCCACATCCGTGGCGCTGGAGGCGTCGGCCTATAGCAGTTCCACAACGTATGACGCTCTCAATCGAGAGATAGTCCGGGTCACGCCAGACAATACAGTAATTCATATGGCCTATAACGAAGCTGGTTTGTTGGAGAGCCTGATGGGGAATATACGCGGTACGTCCAGTACAACCAGCTTTGTTACAAATATTGATTACGACGCCAGGCGCCAGCGCGTCCTGATTGCGTATGGCAATGGTACAGGTACACAATACAAATATGACCCGCTTACGTTCCGCATGACCAGTCTCTATACCACGCGAGGCGCATCGTTCCCAGGTGATGGGAGCGACCCATCTTCTCCACCCTCGGGCGTGCAAAACCTTCACTATACGTATGACCCGACGGGCAATATTACGCATATCCAGGATAACGCTCAGCAGACGATCTATTTCCAGAATCGCCGAGTTGAGCCGAGCGCCGATTACACCTATGACGCCGTCTATCGCTTGATTGAAGCGAGCGGACGTGAACATCTTGGTCAGATTGGGGGTGGTGGTTCATTGACGCCGCTTCCCCTGACCTTTGATGATGGATCACGTATGCATCTATTACAACCCGGCGATGGCAACGCGATGGGTCGCTACCTTCAGCAGTATACATATGACGAAGTTGGCAACCTTCTACAAATGCTCCATAGCGGAACCGATCCTGCCCAGCCCGGTTGGACTTGCGTTTACACCTATAATGAGCCGAGCCTGCTTGAAGCAGGCAAACTCTGTAACCGCCTGAGCAGTACGCAAATCAGTAATGGTCCGGCTTTGCCCTATACTTACGATGTCCACGGCAGTATGGTGACCATGCCTCATCTGCCGTTGATGCAATGGGATTATAAAGACCGGCTCCAGGCAACAGCGCAGCAGGTGGTAAACAATGGGGGAGTGCCTGAAACAACCTACTACGTCTATAACGCCAATGGGCAACGTGTGCGCAAAGTTACCGAGCGTCAGGCCGCTCAGGGGCAGGTGCCAAGCCGGCTGAAAGAGCGTATCTATCTGGGCGATTTTGAAGTCTATCGTGAATATGGTGGGGATGGCAGCACCGTTGCTCTGGAGCGTGAGACGCTGGCCCTGGTAGATGGGCATCAGCGCGTTGCCTTAATCGAGACACGTACTCAGGGCAGCGATCCATCCCCACAGCAGCTTATCCGCTATCAGTTCAGCAATCACCTCGGCTCGGCCAGTCTGGAGCTAGACGACCAGGGGCAAATAATCACGTATGAAGAATATTATCCCTACGGTAGCACCTCGTACCAGGCGGTGCGCGGCCAGACTGAGACGCCCAAACGCTATCGCTATACAGGCAAAGAGCGCGATGAGGAAAATGCTCTATATTATCATGGCGCTCGCTATTATGCGCCGTGGTTAGGGCGCTGGACCGCAGCAGATCCCGCCAGTATAGCTGATGGCATGAATGTCTATGTTTACGTGGGAGGGAATCCTGTCAACCTCTATGATCCCAACGGGAAAGACAAGCGAACCTGGATCAATCGAGGCATTGGTGTTTTGCAAGTCGTAGGAGGCGGTTTAGAGATCGCGGTCGGAGTAGGAGGGGAGGCTTTACCAACCGGCGTGACCCAGGTATTGGGCGTTGTGGCAATTGCTCATGGAGGTGATACAGCCTGGGCCGGGTTGAGAACAATCTGGACGGGCGAAGTCCAGAAAACCTATACCGAGCAAGCAGTGACGGCAGCCGCAAAAGGTTTGGGGGCGAGCGACAAAACGGCAGGATATATCGGGGCGGGCACTGACTTCGTGGTTGGCGTTGTACCCAGCATGGGCGTAGGTCTGGCGAAAGCGGCAGCAGTAAAAAGCTTGACGGAAGGTGGCACCCAACTGGCAACTCATGCAGCGCCCGATGTAGCAGCACAGACAGCGACTCACGCGGCCCCGGATGTAGCAACTCAAACAGCGACCCATGCAGCTCCCGATGTGGCTACACAGACGGCGACCCATGCAGCTCCCGATGCGGCCACGCAAGCCGCGACCCACACGGCGCCAACCGCAGCGGCGCAGACCGCCACTCATGCGGCGCCCAATGCCGCAGCCCACGCTGCTCCTAATGCTGCCGCTCATGCCACTCCCAATGTAGCAGCTCACGTTGCGCCCAATGCCGCAGCCCATGCTGCCCCCAATGTGGCGGCTCATGCCGCGCCCCGAGCCGCGGCCCATCTTGGTGAATCTGGACTGCGTGTGGCCGCGGTAGACGCGTTGCAAAAGGCGACGACGAGGCAAAGCGAACGTCTGGCTCAGGCTATCTTGCAGAAAGATGTTGCTTTCCTGCGCAGAGCGGGTCTGTCTGCCAAACAAATCAGTCACTTGCTTAATCCTTCGTCGCCTATCAGAGCAGCCGTTTATGGGCAGGCAATGGAAAAACTAATGCAGCGTAGCATCACTTCCAGTCCTATGTTGAGCCGGTTATTCCGCTATGTGGCAAACCTGCGTGGCATTGTGGCTGGTCGCGGCAGGCCAGACTGGATCGGTCGTGGCGTTTTCCACGGCATACTGGTTGACCTGACGACAAACGCTGGACGTGCCGCTCACTATGCCCGCTCCTATGGAGAGAAAATGCTAGTTTTAACCTATACCAGGCCGTTCTAGTATGCATTGATAAAATACGTGTTCAAATAAAGATCAGGAGAGGCGTACCTATGACACAACAGAACCCGAACCTGTCGCTGAACCAGCAGGGCAAAGACGTGGTCCTGCTGCACAGCCGGCTGATTAACATTGGCTATACTATTGCCACGTCGGAGATTCTGAACGAATTTTTTGGTGAAAGCACGTACCGGGCCGTGGTGCTGTTCCAGCAACAGGAAGGGTTGCCCCCCACAGGCGTGGTCGATACGGCTACCGCGCAGGCGCTGGTGAACCGGTTTGAGGCGGATAAAACAATCATCCGGCCCGCTATCTCCATCCAGCAGCCTTTCCAGCCTCCTCCCGCGCCACAACCGGGAACAGAGGGAACGCCTCATATCGCCGCTCCAATACGACCGGCAGGCGCTCCAGGAATGACAGGGGCTGTATCAGGCCAACCATCGATAGAGGTTGTCAGGGGATCGACGCCTCCGCCCTTGCCTGCGCAGCCTGTGCAGCCCGTTTCTCCTTTTGTTCAACTGCATCCAGGCGTTCCGGTCGCACCACCACCTCCTGTTCATCCAGGGGTGCCACCCGGCGGAGTGTTTGTGCCCCCGCCTCCTCCAGTACAGCCGCCGACAGTGCCTCCGCCCCCGGCTGTACCGCCAGGAGGGGTGGTCGTGCCTCCGCCGCCGCCAGTAGTTCCGCCGCTCCATCCGCCGCCAGTGGGACCTGGTGGCCCGGTGCCCCCTGCTCCGCTGCCAAATAGTCTTCAGGGGACTATCTATCTCGATCATGGGCTAGCTGCTAATGGCGTGGCTGTTCGCCTCTATAATCGCGGCTTTGGCGGCGCCGATACCCTGCTCGGCGAAACAAGAACGGATGGGCAAGGAGCCTATAACTTTTCATATAGCACAGGCAATCAGGTCGCGAATCTGGATGTGCGCGTCGTCGGAGCCGATGGCAAAGAAGTCTCGATCACCGCTCCTCAGTACAATCCTCCGCAGCAAAAAGTACTCAACCTGGTCGCCCCCGCCTCTGTCCAGCCGCTGACGCCTGAATATCAGCGTTTAAATAGCGATCTTAGCGTCCAGCTTGGTCCGGCGAGCAAATTGGGCGACGCTCAGGAAGATAGCACACGTCAGGATTTAACGTATCTGGCGGCAACTACCGGCTGGGACCCCCGCCTGGTCTCTCTTGCTGCGACCGCGAACAAGCTGAGCGCGACCACCAATCTGGGGCAGGATACGCTCTACGCGCTCTTCCGCGCCGGACTCCCTACCGATCCGCAGCAACTCGCCTGGGTCGATGCCGCGGCGATCCCTAAGGCGCTTGGCGCGACCAATCAAGCTGGCATTAGTAATTTTAACGATCAGCAGGTTGCTGCGGCTCAATCGGCCTTCAACGATTTTGCGCGTCCGTTGCGCCTCGCCACGCAGTCCCCCGGTACAGCTTCGACCTTTGGCGAACTGCTGAGCAAATCGAACCTGGTAGCCAATGAGCAGACGGTGTTTGCCGACCTTTACTTCTCCCATCCGAGCACGAGCGCTGATCTCTGGCAGCAGGCGCAGGCCAAAGGTATTGCTCAGGAGAAGCTGGACGCCCTGCGCACTCAGGGTAAGCTAGCCTATCTGACCCTCAACAATGCTGATCTGGCAGCCTCGCTCCAACAGGCAGTCGGGAGCAGTCTTGAGCAGTTGGCGAACAAAGATTTCTATAAGCCCGAAACCTGGAAAGCGCAGCTAACCACGCTCGCGGGCAATGACAATCAGAAGTTGCAGGCGCTGATCCCTTCCGCTTTCATCGCCGACAATGCGCAGCTCTCCGATAACCTCGATGCCTACGCCGCCGATCTCGCCCGCAAGGTTCGCATCAGCTATCCGACCCAGGTCGTCGGGCGCATGCTGGCAAATAACGAGCTGCAAATTAACCAGGGCAAAGATAATCAGGGTGTGCAGACGTTTTTGCAAAATGCCACGCCTCTCGGTTTTACCCTGAGCCAGGCCAACCTCGATAGCTTTGTCAGCGCCAATAAAAATGCGCTTTTTCCAGGCGCGACCCAGGACCAGATCAACGCTACAGTGCAGAACGTGAAAACTCTGCAACGGCTTTATCAGATCACGCCAACGAACGAGTCGCTCAAGGTCATGCTCGATCAGGGCTTCACTTCGGCTCACGATGTTGTAGCCTTCTCTCAAGGCGATTTTGTGGCGCGTTATGGCGGCCTGTTCCCTTCACAGGAAGAGGCGAACCTGGTCTATCGCAAATCGCAACAAATCACGACTGTCACCTATAACTTTTTCTCGGCTGCCCAGCAGATTACCGCGACCCCGCCAATGTTTGCCGTCTCCGCCTCGCGTGAGCGGCGACAGCAGGCCAGGGATACCCTGATTAAGCAGTACCCGACGATGGAGACGCTCTTTGGCTCGCTTGACTTCTGCGAGTGCGAGCACTGCCATTCGGTGCTGAGCCCCGCCGCGTACTTTGTGGATCTGCTCCAGTTCCTTGATCCACGCGCCAATGCCTGGACCGGCTTCCTTACTACCTGGAAGCAGCAACATAATAACGCGCCTTATCCCTTCGTCGATCAGGCGTCGTGGACCGGTTTTCTCAACCAGTGGCATACCGCGCATCCGGGCGCTCCCGATCCAGATCCGCAGCAAACGCCCTATAGCGTGTTGATTGAGCGCCGTCCCGATCTGCCATACCTGCCGCTGACCTGCGAAAATACTAACACAGCTATGCCCTATATCGATATCGTCAACGAGATCCTGGAATACTTTATCGCGCATGGCAGCCTGGACCAGAATGCCGTTCACGATACCGGCTCGGCCACCACGCCGGAGTTGCTGGCAGAGCCGCAGAATATCCTTGCCAGCGCCTATGATACGCTAAAAAATGCTCACTACCCGCTTTCCCTCCCGTTTGATCTCTGGCTGGAGACGGTGCGTGGCTTCTTCAACTACTATCAGATGCCCTTCTGGCAGGTGCTGGACGCGTTTCGTCCCTCCGATGAACTGTTTGCTCCCCAGACCAATCCAAAGAGTTATTATCGCTCAGCCATCTTTAGCGAGTATCTCGGCATCACGCCAGCAGAATACGCGCTTTTCACCAGCACAAACCCGCTGACTAACTGGTATACACTCTATGGCTATGCTGCCGAGAACGATGCTCTGACAGCTCTATCATCGGCAAAGACGCTCTCGCAGCGTCTGGGCGTCAGCTATAAAGAGTTGATCGCCCTGGTAAGCACCAGCTTTATCAATCCGCAACTGCACACGCTTGGCATTCTCTATAAGCTGGGAGTGAGCGCCGAGGATGTGTTTAGCTACAAAGGACAGGCGGGTTATCCAGCTTTCACCGCTGAAGAACAGGCCGCCTTTAAAAAGAAGCTGGATGATCTGAGCGCAAGCTTTAGCAGCACGACCGTTGGCTTTGATGCCAGCGCCTGGCTTGACTCGGCCTGGCAAAATGGCGACTTCAACTCGATCCTTGTGCTTTACGATCCCAATACCGAAGGCAATTTCGACTTAACGACCTTGCGCTACGCCAACGGGAACGCGGCGGAAAACCTGGTTTTCCTGAAGATCAATCTGTTTGTGCGCTTATGGAAACGCCTGGGTTGGAGCATTGAGGAGACTGATCGCGCGCTCCAGGTCTTTATGCCCCGGCATGCCAGTCCCCTGACCGGCGCGAATCTCGGCCCGGCCTTTACGGCGGCTCTGCTCTACATTGCTCATCTCGGCATGCTTGCCGGACAGTGTAAAGCGGGCCAGAACGAACGTTTGCAACTGCTCACCCTCTGGTCCGATCTTGCCACAACGGGGAATGCGCCGCTCTACGCTCAGCTTTTCCTCAAGCGTAGCATCTTGCAGAATGACCTCGTGTTCGATCACCCGTTGGGCCTCTACCTGACCTACTTCGATACTACGAGCAAGCAGTACCAACCGTTCCATTGGGATAGCACCAAAGCAGAGGACCCCAAAACGGGCAATGTTCCACTGAAAAGCCATCTCAGCTCTGTGCAGGCCGCGCTTGGTCTCTCAGCCGATGAAATCGGGCAGGTCTTGACAGACCTGGGCAGGACGCTGGAGAGCGAACCCCTGACGCTGGCTACGCTCTCGCTGCTCTATCGCTACGGCCTGCTGGCGAAGGGATTGGGATTAAGCGTGCGCGATCTGATCGCTTTAAAGGGCCTCTCCGGCCTGGACCCGTTGAAGCCGCTCGGCCTGGACCCATTGACGCAACTGACCGATGACTACCCGCTCACTCAGACGCTGCGCTTTGTCGAAATCGTGACGGCAGTCAAGGGCAGCAGCTTCACGGTTGAAGATTTGAACTACCTCCTGCGTCACCGCTTTGATCCGGTCGGAAAATACCGGCCCGATCCCAATGCTAGCCTGGCTTTACTGAAGACGCTGGCAGCCGGAATTCGTGGCATTAGTAATGACTGCGCAGTGCCGACGACGGCAAGCAGCCTGACCGACGATTTCCTGCGGCAGAAGCTGGCGCTGGCGTTGCCCTCCAATGTCGTCGATACCTTCTTTGCCATGTGGAGTGGCGCCGTCCTCTATAGCGCGACGCAAAATAACGTCTTGCCTGCCGATCAGCTCAAGGCGGCGGATTTTGCTCAGGAACCGGAAATTCAGGTGAGCTATGATAGCGTGCGTCAGGCGCAACAGCTCACATTCCGCGGCGTGTTGCTGGATGCGCAGAGAATGCAGATTGAGACCGCGCATACCTCGCCTGTGCTGGCGGCGCTGCTCAATCAGGTGCAGGGTCAGGCGGCCAGGTTCTTCTCCAGCTACCTGCTACCGTTCCTTTCAGCCGGCGCGTTCACCCAACTCTTTACTCCCCTGGCGGCTGGTCTGTCTGATGCTGATCAGCAAACGCAGATGCAGGCCAGGCGGCTGCAACTGGCACAGGCGTTCCTGCCCTACTTACAGCAGAAGCTCACACGGCAGTTTGTAGTGGCGACGCTGGCAACGGAGCTCAGTGCGGACCCCGTATTGATAGAGGATCTTTTAACCGATTCCAGCTTGCTGAGCGATCCCACTAATCCGCCGGCTCCGGGCCAACCCGGCAATGCGCTGCTTGATGCCTTTGCCTCCAGCGCGGATCGTGGCGTGACGGCCAGCTTCTTTGCCGCGCAAGATGGCAGCGGAGCAACTTTACAGGCGCCTTCCCTGGTCGCAAATGTTAATACTGCCAGCAAACCCAATGGCACCAATAGCGCCCATTTTGAGGGATACATCGAGGTTCCGACTAATGGCGCCTATCGTTTTTATGTCGAACTGGGCAAGCAAAACGCCAGCGCCGAGTTTCGTCTGACGGTGCTGCCCGATCCACTGTTGCGCGTGATGGCCGGCAGCGATAATAGCGAGAGCAGCCAGTTTACCGAACTGAAGGCGGGCATCCCCTATCACTTCACCTTTGACGTCCACGCGTTGGGAGGAGGCGACGCCTCGCTGCTCGTTCAGGGCGAGAATCTGCCCAAAGGCTCGCTTGACCGCCTGACGCTCTATAGCCAGAACGCCATTGATCGGGTGACGCGCACTCAGGTTCTGATAGCGAAAACTTTGCAGCTCATCGGCGGCTTTGGCTTTAGCGAAGTTGAGGTGCGTTACCTGTTAACGCACGCCAGTGATTTTGCCAATCTCAATCTGAGCAAGCTGCCCACACAGGCCGCGGACGATACGCCTGCCGGAGCCACGACCCTCTTTGGACAATTTTTGCGCCTTGCCACGTATGCCAGCTTGAAAGGCACACTGGCAAGCAATACGGACGACCTGATCGATCTTTTCACCCATGCTCGTCTCAGCTTTCCGGTGACTGCTAATGCGGCGCAAAGGCAGGCCGCACTCTTCGATGATCTCTGTCAGCGGGTCGCGAATCTCACGCGTAGAGATGCGCCAACGGTCAAGGCGGTAGCAACGGCTCTGGGCTTCACCACCAGCGTTACACCGCTCGGCATCGATCAGATCTTGATTACCGCCCCTGATTTTACGCAGGAGCAGGGAGTGCAGCGCCTCTGGAATGTGTTACAAGCCATCGGCACACTGGGCGTTTCAATGGATGAACTTACGCGCTGGTTGCAGCCCGCCCCGAATTTTGCTGTGGCTCGCGATCTGCGCAATACCATCAAGGCTCACTATGGCCCGGATGTCTGGCAGCGCATCGCTCAGCCCATTTTTGACAAACTGCGTCAGCAGCAGCGCGATGCATTGGTGGCTTATATTATGCAGCAGCAAGGCTTTGAGATGCCGGAGCAGCTCTTTGAGTACTTCCTGATCGATCCCGGCATGGAGCCCGTCGTTCAGACCTCGCGTATGGTCCTGGCAATCTCTTCTGTGCAGCTCTTTATCCAGCGCTGTCTGCTCAACCTTGAACCTAAGGTTAACCCGCTAGCTATCAATGCCAAACAGTGGCAGTGGATGAAGCGTTATCGCGTCTGGGAGGCCAATCGCAAGATCTTCCTCTTCCCCGAAAACTGGCTCGAACCGGAGTTCCGTGACGACAAGACCAATCTCTTCCTCGACCTTGAGAGCTCGCTGCTGCAAGGCGACGTCTCTGACGACCTGGCGAGCGATGCCTTTTACAATTACCTCAAGGGTCTGGAGGCGCTGGCGCGCCTGGATATCGTCTCGATGTACTGCGAAGAACAGTCGAATCCGGCAGATAACGTCTTGCATGTGATCGGGCGCAGCCACAATTCACCGCACAAGTACTTTTACCGCACCTGCGCCCATCAGATGTGGACGCCCTGGATTCCCGTGACGACCGATATCGATGGCAATCATATCGCTGTGGTGGTCTGGCGACAACGCCTGCACATCTTCTGGGTGACGTTTATGGAGAAGGCCCAGCAGAATGCTATGACCAGCTCGAACGAGACCTACCAGAAAATGGGCAATAACGACAATGTCAGCTTGCCGCCAAAGCAGGTCGATGTCCAGCTCAACTGGTGCGAATACTTCCAGGGTTCCTGGACTCCGCGCCAGAGCAGCGACTTTGGTACGCTGGATAATCTGGCAGGTCTGGGCAGCGATATATTCCATAGCGGCGATGTCTATATTCACGTCTCTGTCGAATACAATAACGGCGTGGAGGGCGCTGTCAACATCTACCTGAGCAATCCCATTAATCAGACCTTTAGAGTCGTGAATAAAAATAGCTTGCCACAGCATAACTACCAGTATTCGAACCTGCCGTACGAGCCATACTCGTCGAACGGTCACGAAGCAACAAAGTATACAGATACAGGCGAGCTAAGTGTAAGTTATACACAGAGTATCGAAGTTTCCAGCATGAGCAACTTCCCCAAAGTTGTAAGTGTCAACAAAGCCATTCTCCAGCAGGGAAGCGACTATAAGTTGCTCTTTGCCAGCAATCCGCCGCCAGCTCCTATGCTGAATAGGGACCGGATAGCGATGAACTGGCTCGATTGGTTCGATTCGCCGTTTTTGATCGAAACTCTGACACGCCCATTCTTCTATCAAGATGCTGAGAACACATTTTTTGTTGAGCCTACGATGACCGAGACGAAGATCGAGGAATGGGACTGGTGGGTGATTCGGTATCCCTGGCCCTATGCACACCTCAATGGCGATCAGTGGTGGAGTAATCTGGTACTGCAGGCAGCGGTGCCCACCACTTTTCGTATGCCACCGATTGACGTCATTGATGCAACATCGCTCTATCATTTCAAGCCGCTCCAGGACTGGGCCACCAATCAATCGACGGTGCTGCACTACGGAGATCACTTAGTGGGCCAGAGCGGCGGGCTGACCGTCCTTAAACAGCCGCTGGGCACTCCCATCAACACACCAGGCACAGGATTGCGGTTGATACCTATTGTCCCGGGGATTACCGGTACCCCAATCGTCAATGGTGCAAGGTCGCTCAATGGCGGCGTTGTGCATGTCGGTGGTGGTAGCCTCAATCTTATCGATGCCACGGGCCTGACCAGGGGAGCACTGACAAATGTGCAGCTTGAGCAACATCTAAACGGCGTGAATCGTACTCCCACGATGAATCGGGGAGCTACAATCAATACGCAGTAGGTTTGGTCTGTAGGGGCATTCCCACGATGAATCGGGGAGCTACCGGTTGCCCTGTGATTGCCCAGTTGAGAGAGGAATATGATGGAGAAAACAAGCTTACAGTCATTTCATGGCTATTATGATAACAGGACGCGGCCCTACCAGACATTTCGACCGGGTCTGGGCTGGACAAGAGTCATCGTCAGACATATTACTACCGAGGAGAGATCGCTGAATTACCAGTTCTTTCCCCATTTCCATCCTTATGTGGGAGAGCTGGTCAGGCGGCTGATTGAAACGGATATCGAGGGCTTGCAGGATGCGGATACCGATTATCAGAAAAATCCTGATGGCAGTTTTGTGACGCTGCCCGATGGCAAGCCACGCCCAACGCTCTACGATGAGCTATTCACATCCAACAACTATAACCCCTCGGATATGGTGCAGCAGCCCTATCCGGTGAAAGATCTCGACTTCACCTCCAGTGGGGCCTATTCGGTCTATAACTGGGAGCTGTTCTATCACATCCCGCTGGAAATTGCTATTCACTTGAGCAAAAACCAGCACTTCGAGGATGCGCAGAAGTGGTTCCATTACATCTTCGATCCCACCGACAATAGCGACGGCCCGGCCCCGGAGCGTTTCTGGAAGGTCAGGCCGTTCCAGTATAACGACGTTAAGATGATTGAGGATATTCTGCTCAATCTTTCGACGACGGTTGATAAGCAGCTTTACCATGATACGATCAAGAGTATCGACGCGTGGAAAGACGCTCCATTTCGTCCCTTCCTGGTAGCTCGTTATCGCCAGACGGCCTTTATGTTCAAGGCGGTGATGGCTTACCTCGATAATCTGATTGCCTGGGGCGATACCCTCTTCCAGCAGGATACGGGTGAAAGCATCAACGAGGCCACGCAGCTCTACGTGCTCGCCGCCAATATCCTCGGTCCGCGTCCGCAGGAGGTGCCGCAAAAAGGAACCGTTCGTACTCAGACCTACGCCAGCCTGCGCAACGATCTGGATGCTTTCGGCAACGCCTTGCGCGAACTGGAAACTGCCATTCCCTTTGATCTCGCACCTCATCCCAGCTCTTCTGCCAGGCAGGAGCCGCTTGACTCGCTGCGCAGCGCGGGCAATGTGCTCTACTTCTGCGTGCCGCGCAACGATAATCTGCTTGGTTATTGGGATACCGTCGCAGATCGTCTGTTCAAAATCCATAATAGCCTGAACTTCCAGGGTATCTTCCGCCAACTGCCCCTTTTCCAGCCGCCTATCGATCCCGCGCTGCTCGCCAGGGCTGCCGCTGCCGGGCTGGACGTGGGCGCGATTGTCAGCGGCTTGAATCAGCCGTTGCCGTTGATTCGCTTCAATCTGCTCTTGCAAAAAGCCACGGAAGTTTGCCAGGAGGTCAAATCGCTGGGCGGCGGCCTGCTTTCAGCGATGGAGAAAGGGGATAACGAGTCCCTGGCTATTCTGCGGGCGCAGCATGAGCGCGAGATCCTGGAAATCTCGGAGACGGTCAAGTACCAACAGTGGCAGGAGGCCGTTAAGAGCCGCGAAGGGCTGGAGAAGTCGCTTGCCAACGCCGTGCAACGCTATACCTACTACGAAATGCAGTTGGGCAAACAGAGCAGCGATATCGCCAACGCCATTCCTAGCCTGGATGGCGTCGATGCCAATGGCCTGGAAACGATGAATTTTTCGCAGACCGAGCCGAATATGGCAACCCGAACTATCACCGTCGATATTGCTCAGGACCTGAGTGGGGCCAGCGGCAAACTGATGAGCTCTTTTGAAAAGGAGGAGCTCGACAAACTAAATCTAGCGCACGACATGCAAATTACAGCGACAGTTCTGAATATGGTCGGCACAGGACTGAGCATGATCCCACAGTTTAACATTCACGGCACGCCCCTGGGCGTGGGCGTGGCGGCGGGTTTTGGCGGCGTGCAACTTGCCAAGATGATGTCCATGTTAGCCGATCATGCAAAAGTTGCCGGAGATCAATTTAGCTACGAGGCCACTAAAGCAGGTAAAACGGCGACCTATGATCGTCGCCAGTTGGAGTGGACCTACCAGAGCAACCTCGCGGCGGGCGAGATTACCCAGATCTTCAAGCAACTGCGCGCCGCTCAGATCCGCGAAAGCATCACTGAGCGCGAATGGCATAACCATCAGAAACAGATCGAGCATGCCAAAGAGATTGAGCAGTTCCTTACCGATGAGAAGGTTGGCAAGGAGACGAACAAGGATTTCTATCTCTGGATGAAGCGCGAAGTCAAGGGCCTGTATGGACAGTGTTTCCAGTTTGCCTTCGATGTCGCCAGGAAGGCCGAGCGCGCCCTGCAACACGAACTGGGCGATCAGAGCCTGACCTTCCTCCAGACGGGCTATCTCGCTGGCAAAGAAGGACTGCTGGCGGGCGAACGGCTTTACCAGGATATCAAACGCATGGAGATGGCCTATCACGACCTCAATCGGCGCGAGTATGAGCTGACGAAAAATGTGAGTCTGCTCCAGCTCGATCCTGTGGCGCTGCTCCAGCTCCGGGCCACCGGGCGCTGTACCTTTACTCTGCCTGAGGAACTGTTCGATCTGGACACGCCGGGGCATTACTTCCGCCGCATCAAAACCGTCGCTGTCAGTATCCCCTGCGTTGTCGGCCCCTATACCAGCGTTCCCTGCACGCTGACCCTGCTGAAAAGCTCGATCCGCATCGTCAGCGACGGCGATTATGCTCGCACAGGCGCGGACGATCCCCGCTTCAGCGACTACTTCAGCAGCCTGGAATCGATTGTCACCAGTACGGGGCAGAACGATAGCGGGCTCTTCGAGGCCAATCTGCACGATGAGCGTTATCTGCCCTTCGAGGGATCGGGCGCGATCAGCGCGTGGCAACTGGAATTACCCGCCGACCTGCGTCAGTTCGACTACGAGACCATCGCCGACGTCATCCTGCATGTGCGCTATACTGCGCGCCAGGGTGGAGCGTTGCTGCGTAAAGGCGCTGTGGCAAACCTCAAGACAGCCATCGAGAGTGCTCAGGCGGTTGGCTCGGTTCGGCTCTTCTCTATTCGGCACGAGTTCCCGACCGAGTGGGCCAGGTTTAAGAATGTACAACTGGGCGGCGCGACCGGTTTCGCCGAGCTGTCGCTGACCCTGCGACCGGAACACTATCCCTTCTGGAGCCAGGGCATTTTGAACGTGCTCAAAGAGATGGACTGTTTCGCGCAAACCGCCAGCGCCGTTAATATCAACGATAAACCCGATGGCACCGGCAACAAGGATGCGCTGTCCCTTGATCGCACGCTCAATCTCCAGGTTGGCAAGCTAGCAAACATTCCCTTGCCGACGCCTCTCGGCAAATTTACACTGTACCTGGATAACAACGCCATGAACGATCTCTGGCTGGCAGTCACCTGGGGCAAGCAATAACCAGCTTGAAACAACCGAATTTCCCCCTCACCGATAGAATAAGTGAGGGGGGCAACTATGGAGGGGTGAACCATCTGCAACCAGAAAGAAAGCGTCGATTATCTGCTACTCCTGCTCACGATTGCGCGCGCGCTCGTTCTGGGTGAGGAAGCGTTTCCTCAAGCGAATATTCTGGGGAGTGACCTCGACGAGCTCATCGTTATTGATGAAGTCGAGAGCTTGCTCCAGGCTCAGGATGATGGGAGGCGTCAGACGTACGGCGATTTCAGCGGTGGAGGAGCGGATATTGGTCTTCTGCTTCTCCTTGCAGACATTGACGACCAGATCAGCCGGACGCGAATTCAAGCCGACGATCATACCCTCATAAACGGGGGTGCCAGGCTCGATAAAGGTATCGCCGCGTTGCTGGGCGTTATTGAGTCCATAGGTGACGGCGATGCCCTGCTCTGAGGCGATGAGTGCGCCCATGCGGGTAGTGCCGATCTTGCCCTGCCACGGCTCGAAACCAATCAGGAGGCTGCTCATTGCCCCGTTGCCTTGAGTGAGCGTCAGGAAGGCATTACGGAAGCCGATCAGACCACGCGTGGGAATGCGATACTCTATACGCACATTACCATTGCCATCGCTGATCATATTGGCAAGCTGCGCTTTGCGAGCCGCCAGGTTCTCGGTGAGTACCCCTATACTCGTATCTTTTACATCAAGAACTAGATGCTCGACGGGCTCTAGTATATGTCCATGCTCATCTTCACGCGTAATCACTTCAGGACGGGAGACCTGGAACTCGTAGCCTTCGCGCCGCATCGTTTCGATCAGGACCGAGAGGTGCAGCTCGCCTCGTCCCGAAACAATAAACTCGTCGGGGGTACTGCCATCCTCGACGCGCAAGCTCACATTGGTCTCTAGCTCGCGATAGAGGCGCGCACGCAACTGACGCGAGGTCGGGTACCTGCTCTCACGACCCGCGAATGGGCTGGTATTGACGCCAAAGGTCATTTTGAGCGTTGGCTCGGAGATGGCAATGGTCGGTAACGCCTCCGGGACATCGACATCGGCAATCGTCTCGCCAATGTTGGCATCGGCGATGCCTGTCAACGCGACAATATCACCCGCCCGCGCCTCAGTCACTTCGACGCGCTGCAAGCCTTTGTAGGTCAGCACCAGGCTAATCTTCTGGCGCGATACTTCACCGTCACGATTGATGCGCGCCACCACGCTATTTGGCGTCATGCGCCCGCGTACAATGCGCCCAATGGCGTACTTCCCCTTGTAATCATCGTAGTCCAAGGCCGCGACCAGCATCTGCAACGGTGCGTCTGCGTCGACGCGGGGAGCTGGCACGCTATTGAGGATGGTTTCAAAAAGCGGCTCCAGGTTGTTGCGCTCGTCGTCCGGGTGGTACATGGCTACGCCGTCGCGCCCAATGGCATAAAGGATCGGGAAGTTCAGATGCTCATCCCTGGTTGCCAGCTCCAGGAAGAGATCCTGCGTCCATTCCACTACCTGCTCGATGCGGGCGTCACGCCGGTCAATTTTATTGATCACCACGATAGGCTGCAAGTTCAGCTCCAGGGCTTTTTGCAGCACAAAACGCGTCTGGGGCATCGGTCCTTCAACCGCGTCGATCAGCAGGATGCAGCCATCGGCCATATTGAGCACGCGCTCCACCTCACCGCCGAAGTCCGCGTGTCCGGGGGTGTCGATAATATTAATTTTGACATCTCGATACGTAATAGCCGTATTTTTGGCGAGAATCGTAATGCCACGCTCACGCTCCTGGTCATTCGAATCCATAATCAGCTCGCCCACCTGCTGATTTTCGCGGAAAATGTGGCTTTGCTTGAGCAAGCCATCGACCAGGGTGGTCTTCCCATGATCGACATGGGCGATAATCGCCACATTGCGCAGGTCTGTGCGCTGCATCATATTGCTCGTTTGCTGATTTTTCTGCGTCATAGTATCTATCATATGCATAATGTTGGGTCACTGCTCCTGCACACATAAAAAACCGGGCACCGTCAAAGTCGCCCGGTAGGATTATCCTGGAAAACCGTTCACCTTGCTCTTGCTATTGATTGGCTACTCTATTATAACACACTTGTTCAACATATGTATTGCTTTCGCTCAGCAGTCCTATTAACGTCAGTCCGCATGGGCGTGCTCATCGCCTCAGCGCAGGGTGTTGCCGTATGAAGCCCTTGATTGGCTTCTTTGATCGTTCTCGGACTTTTGAGAACCCTGAAAAGCTGTTGGGCAATACTTGACATTTCCAGATTTTTAGCTTATATTCGCATTATAACGTGCAAAAACTCTTTCTACCTTGATAGCTGTTGGAACGATAGACGGCTATCGCATGTGCCGTTGCATGTTTCTTCGCATTCCCATGAACTGACCAATACCTGGATGAACATAGTACCTGTGCTCGTTGTTTGATGTGCCCGTTTCTTTCCTGAGAACTTCCTCTTCAGAGAACTCACTCTGGGCGGAATGTTTTTGTGGCAGAACTGGTATAGTTTACTTTATGACTTTATGTATAGACATATAGGCAATATGAAAACGGCCTTTGTCTGGAGAAAGGAGGTGATTAGTATCGTAAAGGTTGCTTTTACGTTGAGCCCTTTTGTTTTTGCAGGTACTCGGATGAGAGCTTAATTGAGAAAGGAACATGACATGGAATCTAAGGTCCCACGGTTGAATCGTCGGCAAATACTTAAAGTTGGTAGCGCTGGCCTGGTCTCAGTATCTACTCTGGGGATGCTGGAAGCCCTGGCCTGGCAACCTGTGCGCGTGGCCCGTGCAGCGCCTCTGGCAAATTTGCCCGAAATTCAGTTTGATCTCGGCGCTTTTATCGCTCCGGCCAAGACGTTGAACGATGGAGGAGGCGACGTCCTGGTGCAATTCGGCCCGGTCTTTACGTTGTTTCTGACGATGCAACTCACGCGTTTCCCTTCGTTGACAGACTTCCAGACCTGGCACGATGCTCTGGAGCGCATCGAATCGGTCTATCCCTTCAGTCCCAGCGGCGTCTTTACCATTGTCTCCTATGGCCTGCCCTATTTCAACCGCTTGCCCAGCAGCCTGGTAAGCGCCAACATGCCTCGACTGCTCTCGAACAATACGCGTTTCGCTCTGGAAGAGGCGGTTCCCAGCCCAACCGACGTATCGCCAGGCAATCCCGGCATCACCAAGCAAACCTTCAACGTGCCGGTCAAGATTGAGAACAACGATGTGCTGGTCACCTTGCGCAGCGATTCTCTGAGTAACCTGAACGATGTAGTTGCCTGGTTGCAGGGTAGCAACAGCCTGAACGGGTTTGCATTACCTTCGCCAGCCTTCAATGGCCTGTTCAAGTTTACCTCGACCCGCGTTCAGTTTACGCAAATTGGCATGCCGCGCAAAGTCGCCAACTCGAATAATCTTCCCTTTGCCGGCAGGATCAACCCGGACTCGCCGATGTGGATGGGCTTCCTTGATCAGCAGGTCAACGGCAGCGGCCCCGCCTCAATCTGCACCTTCCAGGGCAACAGTTCTGCCGTTTTCACCAACGCCAGTTCCAGCAGTTACTTCGCCAACGGTTCGATCCAGCACCTTTCGCATGTGATTGAAGATCTGCCGCAGTTCTACGCCGACGATGAGCCGTACACCGAACGCGTGCAGTATATGTTCCGCTCGGACCCCATTCCTTCGACCGGTAACGCGGATCAGTTCACGAATGGCGGCGGACCATCCTACTTCACCAATCTGAACCTGGGCACGCAGGATGCTGCTAATAACGCGGCGGCGATCAACACCTTCCAGGGGCAGAATCGTATGGGTCACCTATCTGCGCTCCAGATATCCTCACGGGCCAAAGATGGCACGCCGGTGCATATCAGGATGGATGGCCCTGGTTTTGACAACATGGATGTGCCAGATGGTTCCAATCAGGCAAAGCTCCAGTTCACCGTCTTCGTGCCCACTGCCGACTTCTTCGCGACTATGCGTAAAAACCAGGGCGCGCTCAGCTTCCAGCAGCCGACCGGTCCGGTTGCTCCTGAAGATAATGGCCTGGAGCGTTTCCTGACAGCCACGCGGCGGCAGAACTTCCTGGTTCCTCCGCGCTCACGCCGCGCCTTCCCCTTGCGGGAGTTTCTCTCGTAGTCCGATATGCGTCGTCTGGTGGTTATGCCTTCAAGATCAAAAATAAATAAAACTGTGGTATGGTTTGCAGCGACTGGTTACAAACCATACCACAGTTTTAGTATGTTTCTATATACCACTTTCTAAGAATTGACAAGATGCTTCTTTGCGTACATACTATGCAACGAGATTGCTTATCTATTTGGAGGCACAGGTGACATCATTTTCAAGAAAAATGTATGGGAAGAGCGGAATAAAGTCCGATATGCAAGAGACGTTACCCTTTTTCGATATTGCTACTCCCGGGCCGGTGGTTTTAATGCCCCGTGCCAGGGAACAAGGCAAAGCAGAAAACATTGAGCCGGAATTTTACCTGTCCCCGAATCCATATCTTGCTGACTTCGTTGACCAGTCGAAGCCTCCTAAGCCTGTGAGCGAGCATTATTGCCAGGATATCTCCTGTGGCAAGAATACTTATGCCTATGATGCTCATACATATCATACCAAAGTTCCGCCACAAGGTATTGGTCTGTTGATTGACTACTATACACGGCCCGGTGATGTAGTTCTTGACCCGTTTTGTGGCTCTGGCATGACCGGGGTTGCGGCAGTAGAGAGAGAGCGGAAAGCCATCCTTTGTGATATATCGCCCGCTGCGGCATTTATAGCTTACAACTTGACTGTCCCTGTTTCATCGTTTTCTTATATAGAAGCAGTTAACTGCGTTTTACAATCCACTAAAGAGCTTGAGCAGCAGCTCTATCATACTCAATGCCGTAGTTGCCATAAACTCACGCCTATGCTTTATATGGTATGGAGCTATGGGGCTTTGTGTACAGGATGTAAACGCGAGTTTGTTCTGTGGGATGTTGCCAGAGATGAGCGGGAATCAGTGCGTGAAAGCAAAATTAAACAGGAGTTTGACTGCCCCTATTGTAATAAACATCTCAAGAAGAGGGAGCTAAAAAGGACGAAGCGTTATCCTGTTTTAGTGGGATATAAATGTTGCAGTAAGGGACCAAAAGAAGAAACAGCTTCCCCTGATGAATACGATTTAACAACGCTTGCTGTGCTTGAACAGACAGAGATCCCTCAAAATTTGTGGTATCCAACCGCTTCGCTGCCTAAAGGGGTGAATACCAGCCAACCTATCAATGCGGGTATCACAACAGTAAATAAAATGTATACCCGACGTGCTTTATGGGCGATGGCCCATTTATGGGCGTTGATTTGTCAATGGCCTGATCCAGAGATAAGGGCGAAGTTACTTTTTACATTTACCTCTCTTTATCAAAGAGTAACGGTTTTCTCGGAATTTCGCTTTTGGGGGGGAAGTAGCAACACCGCAAATTATAATGTGCCCGCTATCATGAATGAACAGAATATATTTAAGACTTTTCAACGTAAAGCTGAGACGATCAGGTGGTACTTCAGGGATGCTCCAGACGTCAATCGACAGGTGCGAGTAAGTACTCAGTCAGCCTGCCATTTAACTCAACTACCCGATAAGTCTGTAGACTATGTTTTTACAGATCCACCTTTTGGAGGTAACATTAATTACTCGGAGATGAATTTCCTATGGGAGAGTTAGCTAGGCACTTATACGAACATTACCGAAGAGGCTATCATTAACAAAACTCAGGAAAAAGGACTGAAACAATATGAGCAATTGCTCACTCAATCTTTTTCTGAAGTAAGGCGAGTTATGAAAGACAATGCCTGGTTAACAGTTATTTTTCATAATTCATCTGCCCAGGTGTGGAATGCTCTACAAAAGGCTCTGTTCTCAGCCGGTTTTGTTATTAGAGGTAGCCAGACTTTCGACAAGAAGCATGGCACTTTCAAGCAATTTGTTTCGGAAAATGCTGTTGGATATGATCTTGTATTGCACTGTCGTAAGTCCTTAAACGTGTCAACATCCTCTGATAGCATAAAACAGGCTACAGAGCAGCAAGCGATCAATTTTATCCTTCAGGCAATGCGTGCAGCTCCTTATCGCTATGTTGTGCAGTATCTTCATGTTGCCAGGAAGAACGAAATAGATTACAGGCGTTTATATTCTGAATGGCTGGCTCATACTCTGCCAATAACTGCTGTTAGCCTGAGCTTTGAGCAATTTCGTATGCTGGTGGATCGGGCACAACGTTTGCTAGAAACTCAAGAGCAATAAAGCGGCATTATAGGGAGTTTAAAGCTGCAATAATTATTTCGTCTATAGTGCGATTCTGGCTTCTTGAAACACGCTGTAAGGCGAGGAGCGTTGCTTCTTTACATCTTGTGATAGATAGTATATGCTCCCCAGCTATTCTGGCTGAGGAGCATATCTTCAATTTCCTGGACAATTATGTATTACGTGTCTCTGCCATTGTACCTGCTTTGCTCGATGCAGCTTCAGCAACGTAGCGCAGGTCCATCTCCTCCAGCGCCTTCTTTTTGCCGAGCAGGATTTTTGCCATCTCGAAGGCTTTGTTGAGCTGCTCTTTCTCCAGCGTGTAGCCCAGTTCGCGCAACTGTGCATCCAGGGCGGCGCGACCGGAGAGTTTGCCCATGTGCATGCGGCGATCAGATGCGGTCAGGCCAATGGATTCGGGCGTCATGATCTCATAGGTGCGGGCATCTTTCAAGACGCCGTCCTGGTGAATACCTCCGCCGTGAGCAAAGGCGTTGGCCCCGGTAATTGCCTTTGTCCATTGTGGCTGCATGCCTGATAGCCTGGCGATCAGTCTGCTGGTGGGTATGATCTTCGTCGTATCGACCCTGACATCCATGCCCAGATCGGCGGAACGGGTGCGCAGTGCCATGACCAGTTCTTCGGTGGCGGCGTTGCCTGCTCGCTCGCCCAGGCCGTTGAAGCTGGTATCAACACGCTCGGCCCCGTTGCGTAATCCCGCTATGGCATTGGCGACGCCGAGGCCCAGGTCGTCATGGCAGTGGGCGGAGATGCGCGCCTGCGGAAATTCGCGCTTGACGTCGGCGACCAACTGGCCGAATTCCCAGGGGAGCGCGAAGCCGACGGTATCGCAGATGGCGATGAAGCGCACGCCCTCCTTGATAATAGCCCCGCAGACCTCCAGGATAAAATCGTGCTCGGTACGGGTCGAATCTTCCAGCGCGAAGTCAACTCTCTCAGTATAGCTGCGGGCGTGGGCGACGGCGGTGCGGGCCATTTCGAGCACTTCCTCGCGCGACTTGCCCAGCTTGACCTGGCGGTGCAGCGGCGATGTGCTGACGAATGGATGGATCACCGGTCGTTCCGCGTCCTTGACCGCCTCCCAGGCCCGGTCGATATCGCCCAGGTGGGTGCGTGCGATTGAGCAGATTTCGGCGTTGCGCACCTTTTGCGCGATCATGCGGATAGACTCGAACTCGCTGGGAGAGGAGATGGCGAAGCCGCAATCGAGGGTATCGAAACCCATATCGGCCAGGGCCTGCGCTATTGCCAGCTTCTCTTCGGGGAAATAGTTCACTCCGGGCGTTTGTTCGCCGTCGCGGAGCGTGGTTTCAAAAAACTTGATAATGCGTGGTTCAGTTGCCATCGCAAATCACTCCTTTTACTATGCATCCTTCATTGCGCTACCCTGCGCAATCAATACAACAGATGTCAGGAGAGGAGGACATCAAGCTTGCTGCATCAAACGCCGCTATCGATTATCTTTGCACTTTCAGCAAGCTGCGATCCGAAACTCCTTTGTTTCGACTTTTCAGACAGAAAATCAATCACTACCAAAAATTATACGCAGCATCAAGAATGATGTGCAAGCAGTAGTTCAACTGAGATTGGGGAGCCGTATAGGTTGGCGCAGCCATTCTAAATTCCGACTAATGAGTAACTCTGTCATCTCAGTATGGTGGGTATTCTTCATTGGAATGGCTTGCATATCAAAATTATATTGTCTTGCAATTTGCCGGATATCTTCAACGTTGTCATACGTCATTAAAAAATCGCCTTGCAGTGTGTTTACTACCTCAAACAATTTTTCATGATCAATCTCTGAATGTGTATAAAGCCGACTTCCGGCCTTTTTACCTGCGAAGGTGTAAGGTGGATCGATAAAGAATATAGTATCGGGACGCCGGGCATATTGGCGTAAAAATGCGATGCCATCGCCCTGAATAAAGGTGATGCGCTCTCGTATTTCCGCAATATGCTGAATCCTTTTTTTCAAAGTTAATGGATACCAGCGCGATTTTAGCCCTTTGCCGTTCTCTCCTGCTTTGAGAAGACCCGCGCCTGGGGCGATAATCCCTCCCCGATTGACACGATTTCTAAGAATGGTTTTAAAAGCTCGCTCTTGTAAAGAAAGATTTGTTCTTGCGAAATATGTTTTAACATTTTCAGTTGTAAGGTCAAACGTTTCTATCTTATGAGCTAACCATTGCCACTGTTTCTCGTCTAGAATAGTTTGCCAGACAGCGGCAACATCTTGATCAAGTTCTACCATGATGGTATGGTCTACCAGATGCTCTGTTGCAGCAGCCAGACTTACACTGCCTCCGCCAACAAATGGTTCCAGTAAGAGTGAGGGACGAATAGGTGTAAGGCCAAAAGCGCGCCTCACCAGAGGAGACAGCCACAGCCGTATTCGCGGGACAATCCAGGTTTTTCCGCCTGGATAGCGGAATGGGCTACGTTGAGGAACGGAAGCAACGTTAACAATATGCCTGTGTTCCAGATTGTCAAATAATGCTAACTGCATAGATTACCTACAAATGCATACTTTTAGTGTGACTTCATCTAAAAATTTTCTCCAAGCGCATCCAACAGTGTAGGGGCATCTGGAGAGATCCCATTTTCCAATTTCTCGTCCAGTTTGGCTTGCAAAATATCCATAAAATCTTGAATGTCACCGGGTTCCGCAGTGGTAATCTTGCTAAGCGCCGCCTGAAATTGAGTATACACTGTCCTGTGGTGTTTTATGTAGTAGCGGTTCTGGTGAGCATCGTGTTCAAGATCATAGATTAGCCATGCCATTTCTGCTTGCTCGATAGCAACTTCATCTATTATGGGGAGTGTGCGAAAGAAATTGCTATCGACGGCTACTGCCATCTTCTTCTGCCAGGCAGAAAGGATACCTCCTTTATATATGAGTTGTGGCGCAAGGTGTTTTCGTGATGAAGAAAGGTAATCGGGGCGAGGATAGTAGCGTTGACTGCTCCAATCCATATTCGCATTTTTGGCTGGTGCTTGCATATATTGCTCAAAAGCTTTGCGAATATTCCCGGAAATGTAAACTGCCTGGACTTCAAGTGAACCGAAGTCCAAAATTCTGCCAGTGTTATCATATGCAACAAGGACAACATCAATGTTGCCTGCTGAACGTCCCTGTTTGTCATTAATACGTACTTCTGTCAGCGAAGTCCATGAGGAGCCGGGAGGAAAGAAAAATTTTGCAGCATTTTCAGCAATGAGCCAATCCTGGCGGAAACGTATTGGACAGGTAATTACTATATGATTCCCCTCAAAGACGCTACATACCCCAAGAGGGTTCTCAGCTTTATCTTTAGTACAATTTGGCACTTTGTTATTGAACGGACAAAGCCTGTTCTGCTTGTATCGTTCTGCTTCTGGAAAGAAATTACTGGTTGGGAAGCCAAATACTTCTGCTAGCGGGTGTTTTGGACTCTGACTCACGACCATCTCCCCTGTTCACATAAACAATATGTTGCTTCAGGTACTCGTATTTTTTAGAAAGCTGCTTATATTTTCGCTGAGTTGTCAAGAGGCCCTATCAGTGAGGGCATGGCACACACGCACCATGCCCTTCTCTACCAAACGTCTATCACTCCAGCCAGCTATAAGGATAGTTCGGGTCATCGACGGTATGGGAGATGGTGGTCAGTTTCAAAGGGTGGAAGGTATCGACCATCACGGCCATTTCTTCGGTGCGCTCGGCTCCCAGGCTCTTTTCGACGGCTCCAGGGTGCGGCCCGTGGGGGATGCCGCGCGGGTGCAGCGTGATCGAAGCGCGTTCGATGCCGCGCCGACTGCCAAAGTTGCCGTTGACGTAGTAGATCATTTCCTCGCTATCGATGTTGCTGTGGTTGTACGGCACCGGGATCGACTGCGGGTGATAGTCCAGTTTACGTGGAACGAATGAGCAGACGACGAAATTAGGTCCCTGGAAGGTCTGATGGACCGGCGGCGGCTGGTGGATACGGCCCGTGATCGGCTCAAAATCGGCAATATTGAGAATCCAGGGATACTCGTAGCCGTCCCAGCCGACGACGTTAAAGGGATGGAAGTCGTACCAGTAGCTGGTAATGAGTGTGCCAACTTTGACGCGTACCTCAAAGTTGCCGCGCTCGGTATGCGTCGCCAGCTCTTGCGGGCGGCGAATATCGCGGTCATAGTAGGGCGAATGCTCCAGGAATTGCCCATAACTGTTGAGATAGCGCCGCGGCGGCTCGATTGAGCCACGCGCCTCTATCGCTAGCAGAGTCGTGTCAGGGCTATCGACGGCAATGTCGAAGCGGAACGTGGTGCCGCGAGGAATCACGATATAGTCGCCTCCGTGATAGGGTAGCAGGCCGAAGTTGCTTTCGAGCACGCCGTGGCCCTCGTGAACGAAGTAGAGCAGATCGGAATCGCCGTCGCGGTAGAAGTAATCCATGTCCATAGTTGGTTTTGCCACTGCGATGACAACATCATTGTTGAACATCAGCGTCTGGCGTCCCAATACAGCATCGCCGCCGCGCGAGAGCTTCGTCGTTTTAAGATGGTGGTGACGCTGTACCCCCTCGTGCCATACTTCATGCGGGAATTGTTCGTGCATGAACTGCTCGACCTTTTTGACGCGTGTAGGGGGATAATGGTAGTACAGGATGGAGTAATTGCCCGAAAAGCCTTCGGTGCCGAAGACCTCTTCCGAGTAGAGCGTTCCATCCGGCTTGCGAAACTGCGTATGCCGTTTCGGCGGAATTTCACCTAAACGATGGTAGTTTGGCATATGTATCTCCTGTGCTTCTACACTAACTTGTTCCGCAATACGCCGATACCTTCGATTTCCAGCTCTATCATATCTCCTCGTTGCAGCCAGGGATGAACGTCCGTCCCCAACTCCAGAATGCAGCCCGTGCCCACGGTTCCCGAACCCAGCACGTCGCCAACGCGCAGGCGGACGTTGCGCGAGGCCCAGGCGATCATCTGGGGGAAGCTGTAGTAAATCTCGTTGAAGTTTCCGCGCGATATTTCCCGCCCATTGATGCGCGCCAGCATAGGCATAGTATAGCGTTCGCTTGCGCCGCTGCCAGTGCGCCGGTTTGCCAACTCGTCAGGCGTCACCAGCCAGGGACCGAGCGAGGTGGCGAAATCTTTCCCTTTGCCCGGACCCAGATTCAGCTTCATATCCTTGCGCTGAAAATCGCGGGCGCTCCAGTCGTTCATGATGGTATAGCCGGCAATATAGTCTTCCGCCTCTTCTACCGCAATATCCTTGCCCTCGCGTCCAATCACGCAGGCGATCTCCAGCTCGAAGTCAAGTTCGTGGCAGCCGACCGGATAGGGAACGGGCGCATCCTGACCGTAGACTTCGCTGGTATTGGTGAAGTAGAAGGTGGGTATCTCGTACCACTCGGGAATCATATCCAGGCCGCGTTTGGTACGTGCGCTCTTGACATGCTGCTCGAAGGCGTAGAAGTCGCGCATGGTGGGCGGGTCCGGTATGGGCGCGAGCAGGGCCACCTCATGCAGGGAGTGGGCATGACCATGCGATGATTGGGCTACTCGCGCGTGCTCCAGCCCTTCAGGATCGCGCAGGAGTTCCAGCAGCGTTGGATACTTGAGCGCGATCACCGTATCGTCGCGGATAACGCCTGCGTGGGTTGCACCTCCGCTGGTGCGGAATGTCGCCAGTTTCATCAGAGGTTCCCTCTCAGCGCCTGCTCACGCTCCAGTGCCTCAAACAAGGCTTTGAAGTTGCCTTCGCCGAATCCCTTTGCGCCCTTGCGCTCAATCACCTCGAAGAAGACGGTCGGGCGGTTCACCACGGGTTTGGAGAAGATTTGCAGCAGGTAGCCTTCGTCGTCGTGGTCGATCAAGATGCCCAGTTCCGCCAGTTGCTGGAGATCCTCGTCGATCTTGCCAACGCGGTCCAGCACATCCTCGTAGTAGGTAGTGGGCGTGGAGAGAAAATCGACGCCGCGCTCCGTCAGGTTACGTACGGTCGCGATGATATCATCGGTGTTGAGCGCGAGATGCTGCACGCCGGGGCCGCGATAAAAGTCCAGGTATTCCTCGATCTGTGATTTACGCCGTCCCTGCGCAGGCTCGTTGATGGGAAATTTGATGCGCCCGCTGCCGTTTTGCATCACTTTGGACATGAGCGCGGAATATTCGGTGCTGATGGCTCTATCGTCGAAGTGGATCAGTTGCGTAAAGCCCATCACGCGCTCGTAAAAGCTGACCCACTCGTTCATCTTGCCCAGCTCGACATTGCCCACAACGTGATCAATGGCGGCAAGTCCGGCTGGCCTGGCGCGGCGTGGCACGTTGGCGGAGAGCGCGCGATAACCGGGCAGGAAAGCCCCTTTATAGGCATGTCGTTCGACGAAGGTATGGATCGTATCGCCATACGTCGCTATCGATGAGAGTTTGACAGTGCCATTCTCATCTTTCAGGCTGGTCGGCTCCATCGCGCCATGCGCGCCGCGGGAGGTTGCTTCGCGGTACGCCCGCTCTGCGTCTTCTACGCGCAGCGCAATCACTTTGACGCCGTCGCCGTGGAGTTTGATGTGCTCCGCCATCGCTCCTTCCGGCCCGAGTGGAGATGTGATAACCAGGCGGATATTGCCCTGTTCGAGCACATAGCTGCTATGGTCACGCACGCCCGTTTCCAGTCCGGCATAGGCGATTGGCGTGAAGCCCCAGGCGTTGCTGAAGTAATATGCTGATTGTTTAGCATCACCGACGTAGAATTCCAGGTAATCGAAATTCTGGATCGGCATGAAATCTTCTGGCATGGATATCTCCTTCTGTATCATCTCTTACCGGCGCTCAGGCCAGGTACAGCTAAAAGATGCAAGGAGGTTGAAGGAACAGGTAGCGATCCGTAAAGGGCAGGCGCAGGAGTACTTCGATTCCGCGTTCCGTAGGGGCAATTCCTTGCGGTTGCCCTGTAGGGACCCGATTGATCGCGTCCGAAAGCGTTGGAACGCGGAACGTTTTGAAGTAAGCCTGCTCCTTCCGGTGCTGACAGTTCGAAACCTCTTTGTTCCGCTGTATTGCGACGAAGTAAACTGTGAAGAAATCTGCATTCATTACTGATTATACGCAAACCGATGTGTAGCTAGCAAGGTAAAAGCTATTTTGGAGATTCCCTGTTTCGCTACGTTATATTACATAAGGCTGTGTTTCTTGCATAGAATATGGCCTTATAAGGTGGCTGGTATTTGCGTGGCTCACAATTGGATAGAGCCGAAATTTATTGTCATATGTAGACGCACTAAATAAGCTGAATTAATGGTAGTGGTCTCTTCTAAGTGGAATGCCTCTAGTATGATCTGCAAACCTGTTCGCACCGTCAGGATACTAACTAGAGAGCCCAACTTGCTGTGTTGTAGCAGCCGCGTTCATTGAGTCCTGGAAAAAAGGGATGTAGAGCGGCTTGGCGTAGTCGCAAGAAGTGATCCTCTATGGTCCTCTATCATTTCCTAATAGAGGAACAAGGTATGACCTTACTATCGGAAAAATGGAGCGTGGACTAGGCCGCCTCAACACGGCTTGGATCATGGCTGACCTTTTCATTGTGTCATAGACTATGGCAAAAAGAGTGGTTAAGAATAGTGGCTTTATCAAGCATCTGAGTACGCTTCTTGTTTGTCATCCACTCGCACGAAGCATTCTTTTTTCTCTTCTGCATCATTTTTCCACGCAATAACACCTTTCAATTGCATTGCCCCTAAAATAAATCTTCACTTTTTCTCTTGACTAACAGCTTTTTCTTCTGGTATGATTACTCTTGAGTTACGGCACTATTCTCTGATGCCGTTCACTCCTTGTAGGATGTCCCTGTCGTGTGTTGCTCTATTCCTGTTGCCAATCCCGCATTTTTCCGCACGACTGTGACCCCGCTGATATGCTCTGGGGAACGGTTCCCC
>DATGMF010000033.1:0-34091 GCA_035293765.1 Ktedonosporobacter sp. | reverse complement strand
GCATTGCCGAAAGCGGCAACAAACTGGTCGTGCAGGCGCGCCTCAAAGGGGCCGGCATGCATTGGGACCGCCAGAAGGTCAATGCGATGCTGGCGTTGCGAACGACGCTGTGTAGTGGTCGTTGGACCCAGGACTGGCAGGTGGTCAGGGACCACTGGCGCACTGCTCGCAGAGAGCGGTTTCGTGTCCGCAGTCAAGCCGCTGTAGCCAGAGCCTCTGCGCGCTTGCAGCACACCTTCTGGCACTTTCCTTTGTCGTTCATTCTGGCGGTTTTCCCTCCACCGCCTCCCGCTCCACCCGTTGCGAAAGGACGAACCGAAGGGCAAAGGCGTTGGGGGCGGCAAACGTTTTCCCAACGGGCCATTCAAGATGGCCGGTTTGCAAAAAAATGAACCGCACCCCAGCACCACTCAAATCTATACTTTCTTCATTATTTCTGCTATACTTCTTTTAGGTGCCATTACCCCGTTGCATATCCTGGAAGCTTTGAGCCGAGCAAGCCTGATTGCGATCCCATGCACTTCAAGAGGATCGAAAATCTCTCATCGGGTCGTTTTGGTTCGAAGACAATGTTCCCAGAACACATGGGTTATTGTGCTGAAGTCGAGTGACCTCTCGGAATACGAGAGGCAAGAACGAAGAAGGAGAACAACGATGTTTCAGACCCGGTTCAAAAGAGCCCTCATGCTGCTTTTCTTGACGCTGGCATTTGCTCTCTCTTTTCTCATCGCGCCTCCGGCAAGCGCCTCCGGCCCCGATTTCTCGCTCTCGGCAACTCCTACCTCGCGAACTGTTCCCAGAGCACAGGATGCTCTCTATACCATCCATGTTCAAGCGTTGAATGGCTTCGCTGGAACCGTCAGTTTTAGCTTCACGGGCCGTCCTAATCACGACAGCGGAACGTTTTCCCCAACGTCGGTGACCGGTACAGGGAATACGACATTTGACATGCGGGCCGCAGAGGATTCTCCTCTGGGGAACTTTACCATTACCGTCATTGGGACCAGTGGCACGTTGCAACATACGATCAAGCTAGCCTTTAATGTGTCTGCTACTGCCCCTGATTTCTCTATGTCGGTCAGCCCGACTTCGCAGACGATTAACCCGGGAGGAACGGCTATTTATCACATCCAGGTTCAGTATTTGAATGGCCTCACCGGAACCATCAATTTTACAGCCGAGGGCGTCCCGAGCCCTGACACCAGTACCGTCTCCCCCTCGTCCTTAACAAGCTCAGGAACCATCACGTTTACCGTGCATAACGTTGGGGCCACAGGAAGTTTTCTGCTCTTCGTCAGAGGGATCAGCGGCGGTTTGGACCACGTTTCCCAGATGGTTTACCAGATAAACTGATCGGTTAGCTGGTTTAGGTCGTAGATCATTTAGCTCTGGGCAGCAGAATCGCTCCCAAAGATTCCCAAGTGCCTGAATACTTCGTCGGGACCAGATTGATCGCGTCCCGACGGCGGATTAGCAGGTTGTGCAAACCTTTTCTCAGTATATCACTTTACAGACGGGCTATATAGCACTATTTGGCTGTTTTTTGGCTAAATACGCCCGATTAGCTCTTGTGTGTACTATAATTGATGAGGAAATAACTACCAATCGAAATTGATTTAGCGAGGTTCATGTATGTTGTCTGCCATCATTTCAGTGCTTTTGCTCATCGTGATGGCGCTGATCATTATTGGCTTCATTGTCAGTGCATGGCGTGAGCAACAGCGCTATAAACAGAAATTAGCAGCCCAGTCGAATATGCCGACGCACCCCCTTGATAGGCACGTCACAGCTATTTTACACTTGCAGAACGGCAGTGTGATTGGCGTCGAAAAACCTGTGCAAATGCGAGCGATGGCGTTGCCAGCTTCGTGGTACAGGCGCCGCCGCACTATTGTCTCGCTTGGCCTGTTGGTAATGCTCCTGCTCACGTTTTTTGTGCAGGATAGTCTGGGGGGCGGGGCGATTCAAAGCCTGACAAAAAGCCTGGGTTTTACCTTCCTCAGCAACGGCCAGCCAACCGATTTCACGCCGATGGCTCATCCCCTGCCCGATACCGCCAGCGTTCGCCTGGTCCGTGTCGATTCTGCCGCGCGTAACCAGTATTATACCGATTATCAATTGCACGTCTGGAGCTACTCTTCCTGCTCAGGGATTGCGATGGAAGAGGTTATGAACGCCTATGGACGGCACCTGATCGCGGCAGATGTTCTCCAGAAGGAGCTTGACCTGGGCGTGTGGAGCGTCAATCTGGGGTTGTTGCGCGAAGAGGGGATCGCTATGACCGCAGCCACCTACGGTTTCGATACCAGCGCCGGCCATACGCGCTCTTTGCAGGATATCATCACTATTGCCAATCAGGGCTCTCCCGTCATTGTCGGCGTGCGTGATAGCTACTATTATCCTGGCGGGCATATATTTGTGGTGCGTGGCGGCGATAGCCAGTATGTCTATATCGCCGACTCTTCCCCCGCCAATTTCCAGCGCATGACATATGCCATGTTTACTAATATGTGGCAAGGCTTTAGCGCCGTACTCACGCCGCGTCCGTAGCCCGTGAGAAGAAGCTTTCCAAAGAGAGCGATTTACCTTACAGTCCATTCGCTGGCGTGAACCGCTCTCTTTGCTTGATAGTTGCCCCTTTACCCCTGTTTATCGATCTTAATCTCTGGTTGTGAGGAATCCTGCCGGTATGGCCTTCCTACAAGCATCAAGCAGATATTCTATCGTGAGAGTTGTGTCAGCTTTAATAGCCTGATAAATTGCACGTCCAATAATTAATTCTACGATATCCGAATGGGTAAATGGTACTTCATTTGCCCCCAGCAGCTTGGGTCGTGTCGCGTCAACGAGTTGATCGATGTCCTGAGGAGAGAAGTTCAGCCCTCGCAGAGAGGTTTCAAACAATGCGCGCCGTGTCTGAGTATCAGGTCTCTCAAAGTGGTGATAATAGCAACGACGCATCAGTGCAGGATCAATGTTTCTAATAAGGTTGGTGGCAAATAAGACAACAATACGTGCCTGCATACCTTTGCGTAAGCTGTCAACACCGACAATAATGGCATCTACAATAGCAATGTTTTCTTGTGCTCCTGAGCTGGCATCTGCTAGTTGTCTGGAGCCTACGATGGCTTCAGCTTCATCGAAGAACAGAAGCATGGGCTCTCCCAGTGTCAGATATTCGCTTTTAATGTGCTCGAAGGCCTTAACGATCATTCCCCCCGCTCGCCCCTGATAACCCATACCACGCATAATCAGACTCATATGGCGAAAATGCACGCGCTCCCTTAAACGTAGAGCGAGTGGCGCTCCAATACTTGTTGCCAGAGCAGTTTTACCTGTACCTGGATCACCGCTAAAAATGATTACTGGCGCTTTACTCGTGGTCACTTTGAGAATAGGTGCGATTGTTCCGTAATGGCGCCTGCTCCAGTATTCTCGCGCTTCATATGGCAAAAGGAGACTGGCCGTCTCTTCGAGAATCTCCGTTTTCTCGATGCCCAGCAGCGAGTCATAGATATTCAGGTAATGTGTTTCAGGCTTTGCTGGATCAAAAACGACCTGCCACATGATAAATTCATCGAATTCAGTATTAGGGGATGTGGTGGGCTGGCCTGGATTCCGCGGCCTCGGTAGATCCTGGTGATCAGCCAGAGCGACATAGATGTTGGTGTTAGTATCGGCAATAAAACCGGTTAAGGGATCGATTTTCTCTAACTGAGCCGAGTAGATAACACGCGTTGACTTGATCTGAATGATCAGTCGCTCCAGTTTGAGGCCGATATCACTCGCTTGAAACAACCGTCCCCTGATTTCCTGTTGAATACCCTGGATGAGGAGAGTTTCAAGCTCTGAGTTAATAGTCCTTAATCCATACTCCCAATGAATTGCCCAGTACAGTGAAGGCATATGCTTGCATCCTCCAAAAGATGTTATTATCCACCCAGATAATCTTTACTGATGTGAAAAACGCCCCCGAAAATGCTCGCCATGAGGACATGCACTGAAAAGCCAAGCATGCTCTCGAAGATGATAGGAAGAGCAGTTGTAACGAGGAATTTTAAGATTTTTCGGCCCCAACCTGGAGTGCTGGCATTGGGATTGCTTTTGATATTTTCTGTAATGCGCTCTATAGCTTGGTCTTCGGATTGCTTCGCTTCGAGATCCATACCCTGTTGTTTATACTGCTCGGTCTTTTTAGCAGTCTCCAGTACAGTACTGCGAATATGGCGTATTTCCTGGTAGACAGCAATCTGTTCCCCTGTGATTGGCAGAACTTCCACATCGAGCGCGTGATTCGTCCATTGTGTATTCTCGATGGGGAGATATTGGCTGTTCACCAGATGAGCAATGGATTGCACTGATCCCTCATGAGCAAGCTCAAAGCCTGCTTCATTGATTTTCGCAATAATGTTTTCCGTCGAGATCAGTGTTGGCAGAGATACCTTATCGGGTGAAATGGTGAGCGTGGTCTCGATTACGACCTCAGCCACTATCACTATGCGTCTGTGTATTTGCCCGCCTTGCATTAGCCTCACTTGCAATAAACTCATCACCTGTCTCCTTTATGAGGTTATCCTGAACTCTTTTCCCTTCGTGCCCAGGTAACCACGCCCATAGAAGCCGAGTTCCCCCCAGGTTCCACCTACAAAGCGTCTGTTAAAGGAAGAACTACGTGATGGAATGTCCCACTGTGTCGCGCTGACAATATTTTGCTGCTCCCATTCGGAGAGGGATAACATAGTCGGCGACCAGATGACCCAGGCAGTAAATTCAGCCGACGAAGGTAGGCGTATTGGGGTTACGGGCTTTCCTCCTCGACCCACGGCTGCTCCTTTAGGATTGAAAGCTCGAACAGCATCGCCATAGAGTATGGCATACTGGTACTCGTGATAGACCAGATTATTAGCCAATGGGTCATGGATAGTAAAACCTAATTCGGAGATGGCATTGTTATGCAGGAAGTTTGAAATTGAGTTAAAATAATCCATCGCCCTATCAAGACTCAAGATGCGAGGGTAGGCATTACTCAGCGAACGTAGATCTGCCAGCACCTGTTGAGCAACATAGAGTACATCCGCCTGAGTAATGTTGTATGTTTCGCTAATAACCTGGCTTTGCATCGCTATCCTTTCATGCTCTCTGTGAATCAGATCGCACTATCATCATCGCCCTATCAACTATCCTCCGAAACCAAACAAGCCCTTTTTCTTGAAGTCAGAGGCCCAGTAAGTATCTTTCATCAGATCATGTTGCTCATTTTTCGGTAACTTGCTAAAGGCAGAAGTCAGAATCGGTTTGATTTTGATATGCGGTGCCTCTTCTTGTGTTGACCGCACAGCTTGCAGTATCTTTAAAGCTTGTTCCCGGCTAGTGCCGATACGGACCAGCTTTAATGAGGCATCCAGTACAAGCTCCCATTCTGCCGCTTCTTTCACAGGTTGTGCTGTATCTAACGAAAATTGCACGCCTTTAATAGATTGCGTGCCAATAGATTTTCTCGCACTATCATAAATGCTTCTACCCTTATCGGCATCCAGTAGCTTTATGGAGATAAGCTGCCGAAGATCATCTTCCAGAGGCTGCAGATCTATAGCTGCCAGAGCAGCGGCTGTCCTGGAAGAAACATCCTCAGCAGCTTTTTCATCATCTTCTGCCCAGATGGTATAGAGTAGCGCCTGCCTCTGGGCTACCTTTGTCATGGTCAGGAAATGCTTTGACCAGTGAGGGTAACAGCTTAAACAAGCAGTACCCTCAGGCACATTCTTGAGGAGCGTAAAGATTTGTTCTAGTGTAGGCCCTGTACGTTTTGGGTAACGGGGATCTTGCATATCGTATTGCCAACTAGCAACAATGTCATCAGGTCTCTCACATTTGTGAATACGTAGTTCAATACTGTCAACTAAATCCTCTGTAAGGCAGGTTACGATGCTGTTGAAAATAGCCATAGGGTCCTGTTTCTGCAAGAGATAACTATAGTATCGTTGTAGTTGGACCATCTCCTGGTTGACTGTGTTTGCCACTTGTAGTAAGTCCATATGAACAAACCTCTTGAAAGGGTAGTAACTCCCTCGCTGCTGATTTCCCAGAAAAAGACTAAAAAGGCTTACCCATGTAAAACGTTGAATACATACATTTTTGGTAGTTCAATTATAGGACGTATATACTTTCAAAGAATCAAATGGATTGATAAGGAAGTCGTTGACTGTTAACGGTATAGCTAACAAAACTTGCTGAAATAACCAGTGGGTTACTTATCATGCCACTGGTTATTTCAGCAAGTTTTGTCTGCGGCAAAGAGGCCCATCTGAGTATCTATTAGATGGGCCTCTGTTGATTAAATCGTTATGGGTGTGACAGGTGGTCCGCTAGTAAATGATGATAGGGGTGTATACCTGCACGAAGTTGTACAGCCAGCCCGCATTCTCTTTCGAGAGATTGACGCAGCCGTGCGAGCCCTGGGCAGAGAAAATGTCGCCGCTGGCATCAGCGTGCGGATAGTTGGTGCCGGGGCCGTAGTCGGCGCGCCACCAGCTATCGTGGAGAAAGTAGCCATTGCTGTGATACTGCATCGCGAAATTGATCGGCGTGTCAGGATACCACTCAGGCGAATTGCGCGGCGTTCCTGGTGCAGGCTTGAAAACGGTGGGCGACTGTTTGCCCTCGACCCACCATACGCCCGGAGGCGTGGGCAGATTGGGACGTCCCGTTGTTACCAGAAACGCATTGACCAGCTTGCCGTTGTCGTAGACGCGCATGGCCTGCTCTTGTAATGAGACAATAACAACTTTCGAATTGGTCTTCCCATAGTGTTGTATCAACTGAAGATCGGCCTGGTGCGGCTGATTATAGGGCGTTTTGTCTGTGCTATTGGCTGTCATGGCCTGGAAGTTGTCCAGGTACATATGCTCATTCTCAATGGCCTGCTGGTAGTCCGCCAGCGTCTGGGCGGAATTCAGGTCGTCCTGTACCCAGCCGCCAATGCCATTCGGCCCATACTCATAACCTAGCGGGTAGTTGGTGTTGTCATAAGCGTTGTGATACTGGTGCTGCTGTCCCCAACTGGCGACTTCCTGCTGCAACTGCTGCTGTAATTTCACGGTTTCCGCTTTCATCGCGGGCAATTTGATGGCTTCAACGTGCGAGTTCAGCGCCGTCAATGCGGTTTTATAGGCTGCCGTGGTTTTTGCGTTTTGCAGCGCCTGCGCATCGGCATTGTATTGTTGCTGGTAGGTGGTCGTATCGCCACCATACTGCTGCATCAAGGCGATCCATTGCTGGAATACCTGTAATTGTGCAGTACCCTGATGCTGGATAGCGGTATCAACGAGCGGCGTTGGCATCGCTTTGATCGTATTGCCACCAGGAACTGAGCCACTTGAACTGCACGCGCTGAGCAGCAAGAGGCAGAGGATGAGTCCGCTTAGAAAGTATATTGAAATGTTCCGCGTTCCAACGACGCTCCCGCGTCTAGCTTCGCTCAGGAACGCGGAATCGAGGTATATCGGCGTATGACGCCGGAGAGTGTTATTTTTTGAGTATTGCATAGGTCATCATCTCTCCGCAAAAAACAGTAAGGTCGTTACTATCATATCATATTCTTTTACTTACTCTATACGAATATATACTTTATCATGTAACATTTGGCTATGAGCTACTTCACAGAGTGCGAATTCGCTCCAGAAGAGCCGTATGAAGCTCTTTCGTGCCTGCGATCAGCAGCGAAAACTTTTCGTGTAAATCAGTAATAGGACGTAATGGTTTACCTTCGTGATCGCTGACGATAGCGCCTGCTTCCAGCGCAATGCAGGCGGAGGCCAGAAACGACTCGGCGGTCAGCTCACCGCCAATATCAATATAGGCGTCATAAGCGCCACTGGCGACATAGACGCTATCAAGCGCGGAACTGCCGGAGCGTCGTATATGTCCGGGAACTGGCTCTTGTTTGAAGAGCGCGAGAATGGCTTCTTTATCACGACCATCGAAGTTGACACCTATCAGGCTGCCCTCAATGGTCCTGGCATCGCTGACCTGGCATCGTCGCCCGTTACGAAAAGCGCCGCCGCCGTTTTTAGCTTCGTAGACGGTGCCGGTAAATAGCTCGCCCACCAGCGCCCATTGGACTTGCTCGGGAAGAATAGGTGCGTCGATAGGCAGGACCGCCAGCGTGACCCCTGCCGTCATAATGCCTCGCGCCACATTCGTGGAACCATCGATAGGATCGATGATGATGCGATACGAGGGATCAGGGGCCGTAGTAAAGGGAGGACTTTCCTCAGTGAGTACCTCAAAGCCAATACCACTTTCCTTGAGTCCACTAATAATCAGGTCTTCCGCATCACGGTCAAATTGCATCGTGGTGTGTTCGTGGGATTGCTGGTATATGTGATCGCGGTCAAATCGCTCAGAATGTATGTAAACGCGCACCTGGCGGAATAGTTGTTCAAGTAGTTCTAGCATAATTACTCTTCGGCTTGTTTTCCAGTTTGCTCAACGTTTCTGTGATTATACCATATCAAGTGAAAAGCCCCAAAATCTCTACAATTGAAGCAGGATCGCGTCGGCTATTTGCTGAGATGAGATATGGTCGAATAAATTCCGACCTTTCGGGTTGTACGCCTCTTTTGAGAAACCGGGTCGAAGGGCCGTCTGCTCTTTTCGTCCCCATCCCACAATGGTTGAACGCTGGCTGTAACCATAGTAGCCCGGGTTGGTACCGCCAAAGAGGGCAACGATCTGCACCGAGTTCTGAGGAGCAAAGCAGGTGTCTTCCTCCTCTCTTAACTGTTTATGCGCCGCAGCCAGATGCATCACGCCGGTATCGCCGGTGACAAAGATGTCTGCCTGGTCGATCAATGCCGCAATCTCCAGCAGATGCGTTCGCGGCTCGGCAGGCATGAGAAAAACGCGATGGGGGTGATGCTCCCCGAGCGTATTCAGCAGATGGAATGAGCGAGCGGTTTCCGTGTAACTTGGCAAAATGTAGACAAGCAGATGCGGACGCGCGGCGAGTACGCTGGAAAGAGCTGCTATGAGCAACTCGATAGGGGGTTTGGTGACGGCGGAGCCCGTATCTGGAGCGATCACCAGCACTTTTCCGTCTTCTTCCTCCATCGCTGCCTCTGCTCGTAAGGTTGCTAACATCCTCCTGGCTTTTTGCACATGCTTCGCGGATAGATAGAGCGGGATGCCTTTTTCCCCCGAAACTGTTGCTGTGGTCTTTCTAAAATAATGGTTAACCATCCCCTTGACCACTGTGCTAACATGGATACAGGCGTGCCTGCGCAAAGCCAGAAAGTGGCGAGCCATTGCAATGGGATGCGGGTACATCACGCGTGAGTGGAGGCGGAAGTAGAGCCCCGGAGCCACTATGCTGGGGAAAATAGCCTCATAGTGTCTCTGCCTCAGCAAACAAGCAACGTCGGCAGCTTCTGGATCAAGTGCAATTCCTCTTAGCCATTGGGTAATATGAGCTCCAGGGAAAAAGACTTTGCTGGTCTCGATAACTCGATTGATCCGTGGGTCATAGGCAAAAACCTGAGCCTGGGTGCTATTACAAAGCACATCTATTGTGCCAGCGGCACAGGGGTCATGTTTGATAATCTGGTCTACTGCACTTAGCCCCACCACAACGGCATCGCCTATCCCCACATCCAGCGTTATCAGAAAACGAGGGGTATCTGGTTTTTCCTGCTTGCAAGGCGTATAGCAGCGTAGGTAGCATTCAGGCATAGGGAAAACTTCGATATCATCTTGATAATAGCATAGATCAACCGATAGAGATAGTTACATAGATACTGTCACCCAGGAACGTATCTTCCTATAGACTGTCACGAAAAGAAAGAGAAGGACGTGTACACGAAAAGAGGAGAGACTCATTACCCGTTGGTGATTACCATAGAACAGCTTATGCAGTCCAGCTATTGCCGAAAAAAGCTGTTTTTACTATATGTAAGTTGTGATATATTATGAATTTGCATACATCGCCGCAACGCCTCACTGTGCGTGAGCAACTGGTGCTTAGTCTTTTATGGTTTGCCCTGAACCTCCCATTGTCGGCGTTGCTGCCCATAGTGATTCCAACCCAGATATTGCTTTTTGTAGCGCCAGGGCAGGTGGGAAACGCCCAACAGGTCACTTTGCTCGCCTGGCTCTCGGCTCTAGGGGCTATCATTACGCTCTTTGTTCCGCCTGTAGTTGGTATGCTCTCAGATTACACGCCAGGCCCTCTTGGTCGTCGCCGTCCCTATATCATCGCCGGCGCTATAGGAGTGTTTATCAGTGTGCCCTTGCTCATCGATGCTGCTAGCAGTATTCTGCTGATAGCTGGCCTGGGCGTTTTGCTCCTGGGGCTCAATATCATCATGGCGGGCTATCAGGGACTTATTCCAGATCTCGTGCCGAACGAGCAGAGAGGAGCTTCCTCGGGCTATATGGGCTTCATGACGATTCTTGGGAATGTGGGGAGTCTTGCGCTCGCGGCCTGGTTGTTTGCGCCGGTGAACTTGCACTCCACGGGGGCGGAGATCATACGAAGAGGGGCGACCCTTTATTATAGTAGCACCATTGTGGTGTTGCTCATCGGCGTTCTCATCACCGTTATAGGGACGCATGAGGCTGTCTTGCCATCTAAGTCCATGACCCTGGCTCAAGTGGAGTCGAAAATAGCGTTTCAGTTCCATCAATGGTTTGCGCACAACTGGCTGAAGCCCTGGCGCGAATATAATTTCACCGTAGTGTTCCTCACGCGTGCGGCGGTCATGATGGGGCTGGCCTTATTTATGACATTTATCGAATATTACCTTGCGAACGTGGAACATGTCGCGAACTTCGTCCAGGCCACGGCCACTGTCGCGGTCCTGGCATTGCTCGGCGCCGTCTTCAGCGCACTTCTGGCGGGAATATTTTCTGATCGTGTCAAGCGTGTCCCTCTGATAAGTCTGGCAACAAGCTGTATGGCGCTGGCGGCCTTCGCCTTTGCGGCCTTGCCCGGTCGTTTCCCTCTCTGGCTGCTTGGATCGCTCTTTGGATTGGGCTATGGCGCGTATATGAGCGTCGATTGGGCTCTGGCCGTCGATGTCTTGCCCTCTTTAGAGACGGCGGGTAAAGATCTGGGGCTATGGAATGCCTCTTCGACCTTACCCACTGTGATTGCGCCTTTACTGGGGAGCTTTATTATCATCCTGGTGCAGGCGCATGCATCAACCGTTCTGGGGTACCGCCTCGTCTTCGCGGCTGCAACGTTTTTTCTTATTCTAGCTGCGGTAGGAGTGCTATTTGTGCGTGAACAAAAAAAAAGCGATCCAGGGTCTGTTGCTAATGAACAGGCTCAGCGGAAGGTGACAATCGGATGGAAACTGGCGTTGCGAACGCGAGCAGGCAAAGCGCGTGGGTTCCTTCTCTTCTGGCCGTTGTGGGAACGCTTCACGCGCTCAATATGGCATCTACGGCCCATTCCCCATGCCCCACACCATTTACTGGAGGTGCGCTTTACGCGTTATAACGGTCGGGCCATTGATTTGTCCGATGGCACACATGTAAGCAGGGGAGATCCTATTATCGAGCTGCATTTTCGCAATCGGGCGCTGCTTGAAGTGGGAGAGCAGTTTCCGGTATGGAAGTATATGCATCTGGTCGTGCAAAATCTCAGGGCGCTCGCTTGCTGGATGCAGGGGCCGGATTTCCCCGCTGAGCCACTGGCGATCTATAGTACGACGTTATTATATCGCGCTGCGCCTCGCCTGGGCTTTACGCTGCGGCCCCGTCCTAAGAGTGTGCATGCCCACCTGGAGCGTTTCTTTATGATGGGGCTGCTGGTGCTTTACCACCGGCAAGGTGGCGCGCGTCTTCTTCATGGGACAACCTATGGCACATATCCACAGGAGACCTGGATGTCGCGAGAAGAGTTGCTCAGACGTTATGCGACTCCTGCTCTCTCGGCCTCAAAAGGGGCGGCAGGAGCCAGTAGTTAACTTGACCCGTTTGCGGCCAACGAAACTAAGAGAGGGATGACGGTTGCTGTTGAGCTGCGGCCTTCCCCTCACGCACAAATAAGATGGATATCGCCGCTATGATGAGACAGAGGGAGGCCACCAGGAAGATCAGGCGATATCCTAGCTCTATCTGTCCAGATCTATTCGCCACGTTGATGATGAGATTCCCCAGCAGCGGGGCGAGAATGGCCGGTAAGTTCATGGTGGCATTCCACATTCCCAGCCCCTCGCCGGCTGTCTCCAATGATGGCAAGGCATCGACCGACAGCGCCCAGTCAACGCTGGTATACGCTCCGTAGCCTAAGCCGAAAAGCGCCCCCAGAGGCCAGAGCCAGCTTATCATGTTGGCGGAAGTCACGACGAAGGCGAGAGAAGCCATGCTCATGCAAAGCGTGGCTACGCAGACAATTGGCGCGCGCCGCTTCACGCGGTCTGAGAGCACACCAAAGACAATGCCGCTCACAACTCCCCCGCCCAGCGCCAGCACCGCCACCAGCGCCGTCACCTGCACAAAATTCGTGATATGTTGCACGCGCGCAAAATAATATTCAATATACGTCATGAACAGGGCGAGGCCGAGCATGATGGAGGAACGCGTCAGGAAAACAATGATGAAGTTGTACGAGTGCCAGGGGGCGCTCCATCCATGCGCAAACCAGCGAGCAAACCTGGTTAGGAACTTCTCCTGGCTCTCTTCCGAAGAAGATTTATCAGGCGCCAGAGGCTTTTCATGGACAAAAATAAGTGTAATGATGATGGCGACGAATAAGGCAGCGGCGCCGGTGATATAATAGATACTGGCATGCGTGCGAATGATGCTCTGGCTGTAAGCATTCTGGTTGACTCCGCCTAAAAGCAAGGCGGCCAGGCCCAGGCTCGCGACATTGCCAAGAATAGTCATTGCCCCCACGTAGCCCGAGGTTTCTCCTCGCTGCTCTTTAGGCACAAGGTCCGGCACCAGGCTTTGATAGGCCGGGGTAAGAACATTATTGCCCAGGTGCAGCAGCGAAAGACCGATCAGAAAAATCAAGATATTGGTAGATAACGATAGAAACGGCGTGCTGCTGATCAATAAAAGCCCTCCAATAGCGATATAGGGCCGCCGCCGACCGAATTTCCCTGTTGTATGATCTGAAAGCGTACCTACCAATGGCGGCATGCAAAGAGATAGGAAGGAGGCCACCGCCGAAAGCCAGCCAAGAAATATCGCTTGTTGAGCGTCTCCCACCCGCCCGGCGGGAATGAAAAGTAGGATCTGGATGGGAATGATCACCGGTAAGAGAGCTGCATATTGCAGATTAATGGAAAACCATAATATATTGAGCACCAGTTCGTTGCGAATCGAAAGTCGAGCTATTTTATTCATATCCCTGGAAAAACCCTTTATCTGTTAGTCTGTGAAGTAAGATACTGTGCCTCTAGTACAGAGAGTAAAACGAATTAATATCTTCTGTGATAATGTTTTTATGCACGTCCCCTAGATACTATACTATATCTATCGCGCATATTCACCCTGCTTTGGGAAAAAGGACCCCCTCGGGTCTACTATTAAGCAGCACGTTATACATAGCGATATAGTTACATGGGATTCTAAAAATGGGCCGCATAAAGATTTAGTATCTGCCTGATATAATGATAGTTGATAGGGCTTGCGTTTTTTATCATGTATTCATGTACAGCAGGCTTTACCAGGAAGCGTCTTAACGGAGCAGGTGTGATATGATGGGGCTTATGATCTTCTCTTGCACGATAACCGGTCTTCTCCTTCTCCTTTTCGCGCACCTGTTGATCAACTTGCTCAGCGTTCGCCGTTTACGCACTGGCCTGCAAAAAGGTACATTAGATGAGCCCTTCGTCTCCCTGCTGGTACCGGCGCGTAACGAGGAGGCGTCTATTGAGATGTGTGTGTACTCGTTGCTGAAACAGCGTTATGAGCGGCTAGAAGTACTTGTGCTTGACGACCGGAGCAGCGATGCGACGGCGTCAATTGTCCAGCGCATCATCGATGCATTACCGCTCGAACAAAAGGAACGCTTGCAGCTCTTCTACGGGGAAGCATTGCCGCCCGGCTGGGTGGGCAAAAATTTCGCCTGTCACCAGTTATTTCAGCACGCGCGGGGCGATTACCTCTTCTTTACCGATGCCGATACCGTCCATGCCCCAGAGATGGTGAGAGCAGTTATTGAGCGGATGCGCGGCCTCAATGTTGATCTGCTCACGGCTCAGTTAGGCTACGAACTCCAAGGCATAGGGGAACGCATGATTGTGCCGTTGCTCTATTTCCGCGTCTTTACGCTGCTGCCTCTGACGCTGGTGAGCCGGCGACCGGAGCCGATCCTGGCGGTGGGGAATGGGCCGCTGCTCTGCTTGTGTCGTACGGCGTATGCAGCGGTGGGAGGGCACCAGGCGATCAAAGGGTGTATTTTGGAGGATGTTTCCCTGGCCCGTGCCGTCAAAGCAGCAGGCTACCGCATGGCATTTGTGGATGCGGTCGATATGATCTACTGCCATATGTATACTTCTTTCGCCAATACATGGGTTGGCTTCTCAAGAACTTTTTTTGCTTTCTATAACTACTCGCCGCTGGCTGCGCTTGCCATCATTCTGCTTGACCTCGCGCTTTTCGTCGCCCCTCCGCTGCTTCTTTTGCTCTCGCTGATTGCGCCTCTTCCTCCCATAGTGGTACTCCTTGCTTTGAGTAACTACAGCATAGCGGTCATGATGCGCTTACTGTTGGCGCTACGCTTTGCGCGCTTTCAGAAATTGTTGGCGCTGCTCCTTTGCTTCCTCCATCCGGTCGCTATCATTTTAGGATGCTTGATTTTGCTGAACTCGATGCACTGGCATTACCGCAAGCGAGGAACGGCATGGAAAGGCCGGTATTATTCTTCTTGACAGAGGGGTGTAGCAAGCCAGAATGCTACCGGGAGCATTGCCAGTAACGTTCGACAAAGCGAGAGGGTGTCTCGGTGCGTGCATACTCTCTGATCATCTCTCCAAAAGAGGAAGGGGGGAAAAAAAGCATGGCGTGCTGCGATTGATAGAGGCCAGCCGCGTGAATGCGTTGTTCCAGGCAAGGCGTGATATCGATCTCAAGAGGCACGAGATGGTATGATTGTGCCTGTGCCGTCACCTCATCCGGCAGATAAGCTGCATAGGGGAAGTCTTCGAAAAAAAGTAATGTGGCATGATCAAGCGTGCTGAGAGCTGCCTGGAAGATCATGCAATGATCTCGATGGCCGCCAATCCCAAGAGGCGCAATCACCTTCGCGCCTGGATAGGCTGCGTGCAGGTCCGCGAGCCAGCGGCAGAGGGTGGGGAAAAGAGGCTCGCGGCTGAAGTCAACATCATAGCTGTTAATCTCGCTGAGTTCGGATAAAGTGGGATCGCGATAAATTACCTCTAGCCAGTTTAGCCACAGATAATCAACGCCGAGCGCCGCCATAGCCTGCTCATCCTCCTCTTTACGCACGCGATAGGGAGGAACTCCTTCCGGTACCTGCCAGAGTTGGTGACAATCGCGCGCCAGGGGCGGAAAAGGCGGCTGGGGATCGCCCGCGAAAAGGGTTACGACAAGCGAGCGTAACCCTTGCGCTTTCTGCGTGCAAATGCTTCCAGCGCATGAGAATGTTACATCGTCAAGATGAGGGGAAAGATAGATATAGTCATAATTTTCGTCACTCATGACTTTTCTGACGTAAGGATAGTTTTTGAGCAACGCTGACATCATCTGTCTGCCTCGTAGAATGTTATTATGGACATAGTACTATTATATTGCAAGAGCCAACAGTCGGCCTGCGAAATGGTTGCAGGACTTCTCAACAGTTGTCTATTCATCCAGAACGGCTCGCTTGCGAGCCGTTTGGCAGAGGAAGGTGTCGGGCTGTGGGCACGGCCCACAGCCCGACACCTTCCTCTGCCTGTGAGCGCCGAAGGCGCGAGCGCGCAGCGACGTTTGAGAAACCTTGAAGATGATTGTTGGTGTCTACCCAAAATAGGAGGTAGCAATGGCAGATATCGTCCCATATTTAGAGCGGATCTGTGCTCGCTTCGCTCAACCGGAGATGCGAGCGGCTTTTCGGGGCTTTGCCAAAACTATGCAGTTTACCTTCCCCGATCTACAGCGCGATTTTACCCTGAGCATTGCTGAAGATGGCAGCGCGACATTGGCGGAACAGACGCTTCCCAGGCCAGACGTCAGGGTGACGGCGAACAGCGATCTATTGGCAGGCATCATAGACCGCACGGTCAATCCTATCCAGGCGTACATCACCCGCAAGCTCAAAGTAACGGGGCAGATGGAGGATTTGTTGAGGTTACAGAAACTGCTTTGAGATTGATAGTCTTATGCTTTTGGATTATGCAGCGCTATATCTTAAAAATACGAGGTAATGCCTATGCTTCGCTGAATAGATAAAATTTATACGAGCATAAGGAGTGGGGGATTGAGGCCCCTTGAGTGCAGGGGCAAAGCGTCTCTCAGCCAATGATCATGCGAGATACCATCCAGAACGTTTTTCAACGCTACCACGAGGAGATTCTTGAAGAACTGCATCATGCATTGCTCTTACAACAGCAGTCGCTAGTCGAAGAGGTCAACTGTGAGGCTCTTTCACTGGTATACGGGCAAATGCAGTATCACCTGGGCTGGCTTGATCGGCAATTTCGTCCTATCGAGGGACATCCAGGCAAACTGCTGCGCCCCAAGCTGCTCCTATTAAGCTATGAGTTGGCTTGGGCGCAGGAACATCTCTCCGCAACGTATCTGCAAGCACCCTCGCTGCGACCAGCATTGCCCGCGGCGGCTGCCATCGAGCTGGCTCATAATTTTACGCTGCTGCATGATGATATTCAGGACGGGGATGTCGAGCGCCGTCATCGCGCCACAGTCTGGTCTCTCTGGGGCATTCCTCAGGCGATTCTCGTCGGGGATGCTATGCTGGCGCTGGCGCGTCTCCATCTCTGGAGGGTGCTGGATGAAGATGTAGAACCTGCAACTGCTCTCCAGCTAGCGAAATTGTTCGATGTTGCACTGCTCAAAGTGACCGAGGGACAACACCTCGATATGTCCTTTGAGCGGCAGCCAGAGGTGTCCCTTCCAGGCTATGAGGAGATGATCAGTCGCAAGACTGCGGCCTTGATGGAGTGTGCGACGGCGATGGGGGCCAGGCTAGGTACCTGTAATCAGGAGATGATAGGGGGCCTGGCGCGTTTCGGTCACATGCTAGGGCTGGCATTTCAGGTACGAGATGATATGCAGGGAATCTGGGCGACCGAGGCTGAATCCGGTAAGCAACCTGCTGGCGATATCTATCGACGTAAAAAGAGCCTGCCTCTTCTCCATGCCTTCCAGGATGCTTCGGCGGCTGATCGGGAGGTCATGGCAAAAATGTATGCTCAAGAAGCTCCGGTTACCGGGGAGCAGGTGCGAGAGGTTCTGGCGATCTTTGCTCGAACCGGGACCAGAGCGTATTGCAAACAGTTCCTTGTCCGGCAGTGTCAACAGGCACGGTCGGCGCTGGCTCAGGTGGCAACAGCTAATAGTGCGCTGGCCGAACGCACCCGGGCCGAACTGGAGGCGCTGATCGATTTTGTAGAGGGAGAGTAACGCTACTCCCTCTATGATCGTAATGTCGGCAAATCTGCGGCGCTCTGGGCAACCGCAAACGAGCAGCTCATATGGACCCGGGAGCGTACTGGTTAACGATCTGAAGTACGATGCTGCGGCTGAGCTTTCCATCTCCACGGGCTAAAGCGTCCAGCGTCGCATAGGCCAGGGCGAGCGGAATGATACAAAAGTCTAACACGGGACCAGGAGGAAGGGCGCGATTATAGGCATCAGCCAGGGCGAGGTTGCGCCGGGCATAGGTATGCATATCCTCTGCCTGCCAGCCGGGCGGAAAGAACTCCACCCCACGCGCAACGTCCTCCGCGTGGTTGCGCAGAATATTGACGGCTTGCAAGCCTCGCCCGAAGCCTACAGCGTAGGCGCGGTTAGAAGTTGTTCCGTTATACCAGGTCCACAGGTCCGACAGCAGCAGACCAACCGAGCCGGCAACTCCAAACGTGTAGCGGTCCAGGTCTGCTTCTGTCTGGATGCTCCAGCCGTTGTCCGCCCACTGAGCCATACGGTCCGCCATAGTTGCCGTTGCCTCCCACACGCGGGGAGCGATGGTGGGAGGCGCCAGCGAGGCCCAATCGCCGATGCGCAGCGTTACTTCGGGAAGCTCCTGCTGGTGATGATTGAAAGCCATTGTAAAGTCACTGGCAGCAAAAGTTGTTTGCAGGATGCGGCTGATGGAGCGTAGCAGCATAGACTTTGTCTGATTATCCAGCCCGGGGTGGTCTTCTATCTCATCAATAGCGCGCAAGCACAAGTAGCCAGCCATCACGGCATCCTGTAGTCTGGTGGGCAAACGACTGATAGGGATAAAAAACGTCCGGCTGGTTTTTGCCAGCATCGCCAGCGCATTTTCATTCATGCTCATTATGTTAACTCCTTCCACTAACAACCTTTACTCAACAGCCATGTTGCCTGACATGATGCCAAGCCCGACTTTCAGTACCTGCCCTGCCCGTAGAGCATAGCGAGGCGCTTCGTGGCTGAGCCAGAGCAGTTCTCGCCAGAGTTGTGGTTGCAGCAGCGCTCTGGTGGGTTGCAACCAGTCTGGAGAGATGCCGTGTTCTGGATTATCCAGTACGACCCGAATCGTCGCCACGCGCAAGTTTCGTGCCGCGAGCAGCCCCGTCTCCATATCGGCAGCCATAAAGCCCTGGTGGTACCAGCGATAGCGATCATCGCCAACGACGAGGGATTGGGCGGTCAGCAATGGACCGGTGTGCATTTGGAAATGTAACCTGCGCGCGGCAGCCTCCAACGCTTGCCTCATGGCGGTATCGCAGTGCATGATGCTGCCGTCTGCAAGGCCAACCCATCTGGGAACCAGCACCGTTCCTGGCAGCAGATCAGGTGTGAGCGCGCCTGCCAGCCCGCACACAACTACGATGGATCTTCGGCTAGCGCCTCGCCAACGAGCTAGCCGCACCCCTGCAAGGCTCACACGCGCATGGGGAAGCATCCAGCGCACAGCCCAGTATTCAAGGAGGGTTGGCGCCAGAATCTCCACATTATGTATTGCCTGTAACGATGCGGCATTTTGGTGATCAGTATGATAATGCCTCAAAGCTTCTCCATTATTGGTATGTCGTATAGCCATTGTCCCGATACCACTGAACCGCGCGTTCCAGGGCCGCAGTCACCGACGTTGCTGCATAGCCAAGCTCTGATCGGGCTTTGGCAGAGCAGGCATACATGTGATGGCGAGCCATACGTACACCTTCGAGGGGGATGAGCGGCGCGGCCATGCCATCTGCCCTGTGGCGCAAGAGCTGACAACGCAGCTCGTCGGCCCAGCCGAGGGTGAGAGCTAGCGTAAAGGGAATGCGCACCGTCGGGGCCGGGCGACCGCAAATCTCGGCCAGGCGTTTCCAGAGTTGAGGCAGGCTAATATTTTCACCGCCCACCAGGTAACGCTCTCCAGGGCGTCCATATTGTAGCGCCAGGACATGCGCTCTGGCGACGTCCTCCACCGCTACGATGTTTAAGCCGCCGGATAATGTGGCGAAGATGCGTCCACGCATGAAATCCACCACCATCTTTCCCGTCGGGGTTGGCTTCCAGTCTTCCGGTCCAACGGGCGCGGTCGGCAAGACAAGGACAACCGGTATCTGTGCCGCCAATGCTAGCCGCGCCTGCTGTAGCTTCGACCTGTGGTATGCTGAGGCATCGTCTTCTACGTCCCAATCATCTTCAGTTGCCGGGCGTTCCCCATGAGCCGGTCCCACCGTTGACGAGCTTGACGTCACAACGGCCCGCTCGATGCCTGCGAGCTTTGCTGCCTCCAACAATCCGGCGCTGCCCTGCACATTGACGGCAAACATCTTCTGCTGCATATGTGGCGCAAAAGAATAGAGGGCAGCCGCATGTACAAGGTAACGGCAACCCATCATCTGTTGGACCAGATCGCCTGGACGCATGATATCGCCCTGGACAGCAGTACATCCCTCAAGAGAAGGTAGCGGCCTGGAGCCCGGGCGTACCAGTGCGCGCACGCGGTAGCGAGCTGCCAGCAAGGCCCGTAATATGTGGCTGCCCACAAATCCGCTGGCCCCCGTCAAGAAGACCAGCTCACCTGTTCCTATCCCCTGTTGTGGTTGCTCAGCCATCAGCTCTCGCCCGCCGTCTCTTTAAATTTCTGCCCAATCTTATATTGCCACGCAGCACATCAACGGTAGCCCGTAGTGACTCACGCGGAGACTGCATGGTGGCGATTACTGCCGATGGTTCGTAGCCACAGTGCGCCATGCAATTGGCGCAACGAGGGTCTTTGCCTCGCCCATACTGTTCCCATTGCGTCGTCTCGATCAGCTCGCGATAAGAGCTGGCATATCCATCGGCCAGCAGATAGCAGGGGCGCTGCCAGCCCAGTACCGAGTAGCTGGGAATCCCCCAGGCAGTGCAGGCAAAATCGACCTTGCCCTCCAGAAAATCCAGGAAGAGCGGGGAGTGGTTCAAGCGCCAGCGTTTGCGCTTGCCACCGGCAAAGGCTTGACGAAAGATCTGGTGTGTGCGCTCAACCCCGAGAAAGTGTTCCTGATCTGGTGCTTTCTCATAAGCATAACCTGGAGAAATTTGCATGGCGTCTACCTGCACCTCGTTGTTCAGAAAGTCGAGCACAGCGCGGATGCTGCTCGCGTTATCCTGTGCGAAGAATGTTGTATTGGTGGTGACGCGAAATCCCCGACGTTGCGCTTCCTCGATGGCTTCGATGGCCTGATCGAATACCCCCTGCCGGTCAACCGATTGATCATGGCGTTCCCGTAAGCCATCAATGTGGATCGACCAGGAGAAATAGGGCGATGGACGAAACTGATCAAGCTTCTTGCTCATAAGAATAGCATTGGTGCAGAGGTAGACGAAACGCTTACGTTCAAGCAAGGCCGTCACGATCTGACCGATCTCGCGATGGATCAGTGGTTCCCCGCCTGCGATAGAGACGATGGGCGCACCACACTCCTCAACGGCATCGATGCATTGTTGCACGGAGAGCCGCCGCGCCAGGATATCCTGCGGATGCTGGATCTTGCCGCAGCCAGCACAGGCAAGGTTACACTGGTACAACGGCTCTAGCTGCAACACCAGTGGAAACTTGTCACGGCCCCTCAGCCGTTGCTGGATGACGTATAGCGCGATCTGAAGATTCTGGCGTAGCGTGATCGCCATAACCTGTTCTCCTTCCCTAATAGCAGCGATCAGTTGTATCAGGCATGTATATGTAGTATTTCGGTTGTTTTCGTAATAATCTCTACTTTACTAGTATATACTTGTTGTAATAATCTCTATTTTTCATATTCGACGAAGGAAAGCAAACCGGATAGGGGTGAGTGATAGAGCGGAGGCTACATCCTTCTTTCTCTTGCGAAAGGGTGACATATGGAGACAGATAAACTGAACAAGGAGGTGGGGTCTGAGTCGAAGCAATCGCTGGAACGTGCGGTACAATGGTTGCTGGAGCGGCAGGATAGTGAGGGCTGGTGGTGCGGCGAACTGGAAACAAATGTGACCATGACGGCAGAGCATGTTCTGCTGCTGCGTTTTCTGGAGCTCGATCTGGAGCGGATCAAAAACGGAGCCGTTCGACACATCATCAACGATCAGCGCGCAGATGGCTCATGGGCGCTCTACTTCGGCGCTCCTGCCGATCTAAGCACCACGATTGAAGCGTATGTTGCGCTCAAGGTGCTCGGTGTTGATCCTGGCTGCGATGTGATGCGGCGCGCGCTCAAAGTTATTCACCAGCAGGGGGGAGTGGCGAAGGCCAGGGTTTTTACGAAGATCTGGCTGGCGTTATTCGGTCAGTACCCCTGGCCCGGGATTCCCACCATGCCGCCGGAGCTGATCTACCTGCCGCCCTGGGTCCCGTTCAACATCTATGATTTCGCCTGCTGGGCGCGCGGCACTATCGCTCCGCTGCTGATCGTGCTCTCGCGACGTCCAATAAAGTCGCTGGGGTGCAATGTATCCGAACTGATAGCTCCAGGCACCGAAGGCTTACTTGCCCGCGTCCCCGGTTCAGGTCTTTTCTGGTGGAGCGATAAGCTTCTCAAGCTCTATGAGGCGGGGCCGTGGCAGCCTGGCCGCTCGCGTGCGCGGCGGCGCGTGGTCGATTGGATTGTAGAGCGACAGGAGGCCGACGGGAGCTGGGGAGGCATTCAGCCGCCCTGGGTATATTCGCTGATCGCGCTCTCCCTGGAGGGTATGGGAATTGATCACCCTGTCATGCGCCGGGGAATCGAGGGGCAGGCGGGCTTTGCTCTGGAGGATGAAAGTGGGTGGCGTTTTCAAGCCTGCATGTCTCCGGTCTGGGATACCGCCTGGGCGCTGCTGGCGTTGCGGCGCGCCGGCGTGGCTCGCGCTCACCCTGGCATACAACGCGCCGTGCAATGGCTTTTGCGAGAACAGATCTCCACGGGCGGCGACTGGCAGGTGCGCTGCGGTCGCGTCCCCTGTGGCGGCTGGGCATTCGAATTCGAGAATGATACCTACCCAGATATCGACGATACGGCGGTCGTCGTCCTGGCATTGCTTGAAGCCAGCTCAGAGCCGGTCGTGCGGAACGCTGTGGAGCGCGCTACGCGCTGGGTGCTGGTCACGCGGTCGAGTAACGGAGCGTGGGGCGCATTTGACAAGGACAATACGCGCCAGATCGTCTACCGGCTGCCGTTTGCCGACTTCGGGGCATTGTTGGACCCGCCCTCCGAGGATGTCACGGCGCATGTACTGGAGATGCTGGCCCACGTCGATGCTCCAGGCAAACAGCAGGTCATACAGACGGCGCTCAAGTATCTGCGGCAGACGCAGCGACCGGACGGCGCCTGGTACGGTCGTTGGGGCGTCAACTACATCTATGGAACGTGGTGTGTGCTCTCGGCGCTTGCTGCGTTCTGCAAAAATGGCTATGCGGTACAGGATATGATTGAGCGTGGCGCTTCCTGGCTGCTGGCGCATCAGAACAGCGATGATGGCTGGGGCGAGTCCTGCTATTCTTACGAAGATAGTTCCTTTGCGGGCGTCGGGCAGAGTACGCCGTCGCAAACAGCCTGGGCCGTCTTAGCCTTGCAAGTAGCCGGTATGGGCCGGCATGCCGCCTGTCTGCGTGGCCTGACCTATCTGCGCGAAACCCAGGTGGATGGCACCTGGCAGGAGCGAGAGTATACAGGCACAGGCTTCCCACGCGATTTCTACATCAATTACCACCTGTACCGGCATGTATTCCCCACTATGGCGCTGGCGGGAGCCTGTGATGATCAGGTATAAAGCTGAAGCCTGAACTGCCGTAGGGACCCGATTGATCGCGTCCAATTTATTGCATATCCGCCAAACTCACTGCGCATCGTTTCCTTCCGCTGAAAATCGTCGAGGAGAAGGCACTGTCAATGCTCTCGTTGATCAAAAACGAGCATTGGCTGCGCCCTCGACGAGGATAGCGGCGTTCGAGGCCGCCTGGGAAGGGACAAGGGATGTTCGGGCGATAAATCGGGGGCGATAAATCGGGTCCCTACGAGGGGAAAGGGTGCGTTTTGGCGTGTGTCGCCGTTGCCTGCCTCAGTTGACTATAACGCGTATAGATCCATTGTACCAGTGCCAGCGCGCCGATGCCGACAAGCAGGTGAGCAGTTTGAATCAGCCAGTGCAGATCGCCAATGAGCAGTCGTGGTTGCGTCAGGCCAAAAACGGGCAGGATCAGCGCATAGACAATAGCGGATGCGCCCAATATCCTCATACCGCGCATGAAAAGCATGACAATGCCAAGAACGATCATGGAGAGCGCGAGCGAGATGCCAAGCAACATATGGATGCTGATAAGATCAATTTGCGCGATCCAGAACGACAATCCAAGTAGCAATGCTCCCACACCAGCCACACGAGCAACCCATACTATGATGCGTATCCCCATCATAACCAGAACTCCTTTTCTTTTTTTTCGTACATGACCTAGAAAGTAGTGTCTTGAGGCAAAAGTGTAGCCGGCAGAGATGACAGCAATGTGAACATTTAGAGCATTTTTTGTCATCGATCTGTCATCTTGATATGTGATAATCAGCACAGAATATAGAATGATCACCTGCGTTGTTGCAGATAGGCTAAAACAAGAGGGAATATTCTCAATGCGAGTCCTTGTGGTAGAAGATAATCATCGGCTTAATGCGTCTCTCCAGATGAACCTGGCTCATGAGGGATATAGCGTCGATACAGCCTATGATGGGCAGGAAGAGAGAACGAACATGACAAAGCGATGACAAAAAAAGAGGTCAAAGTTCATGTCCCTGTCACCCCCGAAAGCTATACTCTGGGTACAGATCGTTGATCTGGTTCAAAAATAGCTAAACAGCGCAAGTCTAAAGAAAGAGAGAAATTTTATGCATTGGGGGAATGATACATGGCTTCTGGCTCCTGCCCTCGTTATTCTGGCTGGTCCTCATGGCGCTTCTTATATGGGGCGCGATCCGCTGGTTCAACGGCAGAAGCGGGCACATTCGCGCATACTATTCTGGCATGCCACATTCCGACACGCCGCCAACCAGGCTTTCAGCGTTAGAAATCCTTCACCAGCGTTACGCACGCGGCGAGATCGACGAAATCACCTTCAATCAGATGCGTGAACGGCTGCAAGGGAGTGATGGACCCAGGTACGAGTAATCTGTAGCAGCTTGCTACTCTATGAAAGCACCTCAAGGAGATGATGCCAGAGTCTCCTTGAGGTGCTTTATGTAAAGCTTTATTCAACACATAGCTTTTCTGTCATGAAAAAAATCTTCTGAAAAAGGCTTTTGAGTCGCTGTAATGCTTCGTAGAGACCTGATTCATCGCGTCCGATTTATCGCCCGTTCTTCACTTTTATCATATTTCTCGATCACCTTTGCTCTTAGAGGGGAGGATCAGGTGGAGCTATACAGCATTGCCTATTTGCTCAGCTTTGTGCCATACTGAGACTTGGAATAGCCCTGTATGATAGCTCTCGTCCCATAAGCAGGAGAAACCTGATGTCAACCTTTCTTAATGAATCGACTCTATACCATCTCTTATAAAATCATGGAAAAAGAAAAAGGAGCGATTTCGTGAGCGAAACCCAAAAAACATCTCTACATGACATTCAGGAGCAGCAAACGATTAGCCTCAGCGATGAATTTTTGCAAGCACTGGTACAGGAACTTGATCATGAAGATATCGTAGGGATAACACTGGGGGGTAGCTATGCGCGGGGAACTGCGACTCGTTATAGTGATGTCGATCTGGCCTGTTTCTGGCGCGAAGGGTTGAGGCCACCACCCAAGCGTTTCATGTATCGGCAGGGCAAGCTAATTAGCATCAAAATGACTTCGGTGACCGAGATTCGTGAGATGTTGAAGCGACCGCAAGCGGTCATTCTCTTTGCCAGTGGCAAACATCAACTTTTGTTGGACAAAGATGGCTCGGTAGCTCGTTTACTGGCGGAGATCGAGGCGTTTCGCTGGGAGGATCTCCAGGCGGCGGCGAATGAGAATGTCAGTTTATGGATGATGCTCAAGGCTGAAGATGTCCAGAAGGTGCTGCGCGAGTTTCAACAGGAGAACGCAGCGGGGCTAGCTTTTGCGATTAGCAATCTGGTCGCGGAATTAACGCTGCTTACAGCTCTCTGTCACGGAACATTGATCACCAACAACAGTACCTACTACCAGCAGGTCCAGGAGGCGGCGGGTCTCGACTCGGTCTGGACGCGTTACCATCGTATCGCAACAGGTCTGGAAGCAGGTCCGACAGATATTGCACCCCTCAGAGCGCAAGGCATGGCTGCGCTCCACCTTTATCGTGAGACATTTGCTTTTGCCAGACCGGTGATGCAAGCTGCACATGTAGAAATTGTAGCACAGGTTTTGCAAATTGTACGGTCGGCGGTGGAACAGCTTCCACTTACAAAAGAAGAGCGGCGCTGGCTCAAGAACGGGGTATAAGCTAGACTCTCCTGTCGGCATCGTGCGCGCCCTTGCAATCTCTTAGTGTGCGAGTCTATAATCGAAAGCACAGCAAACAGCCACTCGGCACACTTATAGAAGCGAAGGAGCGCACTGCACATGCCCTCATACAATGGACGTATCGCCATCGTTGGCGTCGCTGAGTCAGATTACGGTCGAGTTCCCGATAAGACAGAGCTGCAACTCCACGCGCAGGCTACCTGGCGGGCGTTGGAGGATAGCGGGCTGCGTAAGGACGATATCGATGCGGTGTTCTGTAGTTCCCACTCGATGGGGATGCCCACCGTCATGCTCTGCGAATATTTGCGGATCAACCCGCGTTACAGCGATAGCACCTCTATTGGTGGCTCCTCATTCGAGGCCCACCTGAACCACGCGGTAGCAGCCATTCGGGCAGGCAAGTGTGAAGTGGCGTTAATTACCTATGGAAGTAATCAGCTTTCCAGCCGTGGACGCATGATCGGCACGGGAAGTCGTCCCGCGACCATTCCCGAAGCAACATACGAAAGCCCCTATGGCAATACGCTGGTAGGAGCCTATGCGATGGCTGCCCGCCGCCACATGCATCAGTATGGAACGACTTCAGAGCAACTGGCTGAAATAGCCGTTGTTACGCGTCGTCACGCGGGGCTAAACCCACTGGCAATGTATCGTGAACCAATTACCGTGCAGGATGTGCTCAACTCGCGCATGATCGCCGATCCTCTGCACCTGTTGGATTGCTGCGTCGTCAGCGATGGGGGAGCGAGCATCCTGGTGACGACCGAGGAACGTGCGCGCGATCTGAAGCAAAAGCCCGTCTTTGTGCTGGGCAGCAGCGAAAGCCATACACACGCCCATATTTCACAAATGCCCGATCTCACCGTCACCCCGGCAGCCATCACCGGTCCGCGCGCCTTTGCCGAAGCTGGCGTCACGCCGCAAGATATCGATATGGCGATGATTTACGATTCGTTTACCATCACTGTGCTGCTCATCCTCGAAGATCTGGGCTTCTGCAAAAAAGGCGAGGGCGGCGCATTTGTGCAAAACGGACGCATTACGCTGGGAGGCGAGCTGCCGATCAATACCGATGGCGGCGGGCTTTCCTCCAATCATCCGGGGATGCGCGGCATCTTCCTGATTACCGAGGCCACGCGGCAACTACGCGGCCAGGCTGGCGCGCGCCAGGTCGAAGGAGCAAAGCTGGCGGTAGCGCACGGCAGCGGCGGCCTGCTTTCGTCGCAGGCTACGATTGTGCTAGGCGCTTAAAAGCAAAAACTAGCTCTCTAGAGCCTCCGTTGCTGCCGCCCGCCGCGACGCGGCAGCATCCACCGCGTCATAAGCCTGCGCAAGCAATACCGTCAGGTTCTTCTTCCTAACTGAGAACGGAGCGTCGCCCAGGCGTTTGAGAACGGCTTTATCGACTTCGGGCCGCGTCGGATTGACGACAAACGTCTCCAGCGTCTCTCCAGCCTGCCAGAATGTATTGGCAAAATCTTCAAGGAGGAGTAAGCCCTCGTCGGAGGCATTATCCGCGCTCGTGACATCCGGGGCCGAGGTGGCTTCTGTTGGTAACGCCGCCACCCGTTTTTTCCTGAGCGCCTCGATCATTGCTTCTTTGGTGCGACCTCGCAGCTTGAAGAGCAGGAACGGGTCCTCGTCAAATTGTTCGGCCAGGATGTAATAGACGGCGGCAATATGTTTGCACGGGTTAGCCCAGTCGGGGCAGGAGCAGTTGGTCTGCAAGTCCTGCTCCATCTTTGGGAAGAGCGGGAGATTGACGGTCGCAAACGCCTGCTCGATATCTCTGGGCATCTCGCCTGCCAGCAATTGGGCGGCGAAGATGGCTTGCTCGGCCAGCGCCTCCGTCACTTGCTCCCAATCCCGATCTGAAAGTGGCTGCAAGCGAATGGTGATCTTATATGGTTGGCGGCTTGATCCCTGGACCTGGGCTTTCACAAGTCCGGCTTCGACTGTGATTGAAAGCACCTGCCCCTGGCGCGCATAGGAGCGACCACGCGTTAACCTTGCCCCCATACCAAAGGCTTCCAGCGTATGCAGCCAGCGTTTAGACCACCAGGTCTCGCCAATCGCTCCCCGTTCGCTTTTGGTCTTCAGGCCGCCCTGGACGCGGATTGGTCTGCTTTCGGGATAATAATCCTCCCACTCGTATCTCGGTCTCCATCGTCCCATCGTGTCACTCTCCTACCGCTTCGCGGCTCAATGCAAAGAGTTCTTTCAATTGGTCGGTTGACATCTCTGTGACCCAGTTCTCGCCACTGCCCACGATGCTCTCCGCCAACTCTTTCTTCTGCTCAATCATCTGATCGATCCGCTCTTCCAGCGTACCGACGCAGACGAACTTATGTACCTGCACATTCTTCGTTTGTCCAATGCGAAATGCCCGGTCGGTGGCCTGATTCTCGACCGCGGGATTCCACCAGCGATCAAAGTGGAAGACATGGTTGGCTGCCGTGAGGTTTAACCCGACGCCGCCCGCTTTCAGGGAGAGAATGAACAGGGGCGGCCCTTTGTGCTCCTCCTGGAAACGTTGCACCATCGCATCGCGCAGCTTCTTGGGCGTGCCGCCATGCAGGAAGAGTGTCTCACAGCCGAGCGTCTCTTGCAGGTACTGACGCAGCAATCCCCCCATCTCAGCGAACTGCGTGAAGATCAGGGCTTTATCACCTGCCGCCAGCACTTCTTCCAGCATCTCTTCCAGGCGCGAGAGCTTGCCGGAGCGACGAGGCAAACTGCTGCTATCCCCCATAAATTGCGCCGGATGGTTGCATACCTGCTTTAGCCGCATCAGCGTTGCCAGCACCAACCCTTTGCGCTCGATGCCTTCGGCCTGCTCGATCTTCTCCATCATTTCCCGCACGACCGCTTCATAGAGCGAAGCCTGTTCCTGGGTCAGATTGCAGAAAACCTTCATCTCCATCTTATCGGGCAAATCTTTGATGATCGCTTTATCCGTCTTGACCCGGCGCAAGACAAACGGCTGGATCAGTTGCTTGAGCATTTCTGCGCGCTCGGTATTGTGATAGCGTTCGATGGGCAGCGCGAAGCTCTTACGAAATTCCGCGCCGGAGCCCAGGTAGCCAGGGTTGAGGAACTCCATAATTGACCAGAGTTCGGACAGGCGGTTCTCGACCGGCGTGCCGGTCAGGGCTATTCTATATCTGGCTTGCAGGCTCTTGATCGCCTGCGTTTGCTTGGCGGACTCGTTTTTAATGTTCTGCGCTTCATCAACCACGACATTATCCCACACGATTGGCGCGAGATGCTCTTTATCACGCAGAGCGAGCGAGTAGGTGGTGATGACGACATCATGCCTTCTCGCCTCCTCCTCGAATGCCGCGCCCGAGAGCCGCTCGTGCCCGTGGTGAACCATGACCGAGAGCGAGGGCGCGAATCGCTGGATCTCGCGGTGCCAGTTGCCGACGATGGACATCGGGCATATCAGGAGCGTGGGGTTGATCTGCTCCTGTTTGTGATTGCTGCGATCATGTAATAAAAGGGTGATTAGTTCAATGGTTTTGCCGAGACCCATATCATCTGCCAGGCAGCTCCCAAAGCCGAATTGCTTGAGGAAGGCCAGCCAGGAGACACCTTTGAGCTGGTATGGGCGCAGTTTGCCCTGAAAAGTGGCGGGTGTCTTAATGGTCGAGAGCTGTACACGCTGCGAGAGCTTGTCCAGCGCCTCCTTGATCCAGCCCTCCGTCTCTATATCCAGGACCGGCAGGCCCATTTCAGCTTTTTCGTGACTTACGCCTATGCGTAGCGCCTCGCCCAGAGACATTTCTCTCTGCGCCTGTTTTTTCTGGAAAAAGGTGATGGCCGCTTCAATCTCTTCGGGGCGCAGCTCAACCCATTGCCCGCGCACCTGCACAAGTGGCTGCTTCAGCTTGACCAGCTTCTCAAATTCCTGGGGAGTGAGCGTTGTATCCCCAATGGCGATATTCCAGCTATAGTCAACAATGCTATCCAGTCCCATCAATCCCTGGTTCGCCTGGCTGTTGCTTTTGGGTCTGACCTGTAATTTGACGCCCACGCGTGCGGAACGCTTCTGCCACCAGGGAGGGACGAGGACGCCGAAGCCGCTCTCTTCCAGCAGCGGAGCCGATTCGCGCAAGAACTTATAGGCTTGCTCAGTATCTAACGTCACTTCAGTCGGGTGGGCCGCGTGCAGACTTTCTTCAATCTTGGGAAAGAGACGCACGGCTTTCCCGAGATCCCCTAGCAATCGCTCCTGCGGGTTCTCGAATTTGCGCTTGAGGAAGGTGAGGGTGCCTGAGCGTTCCTGCCAGACCTTCTCGGATGGAACAAGCAAGCTGCGATCATCGTTGGCCTGGAGATGGAAACTCACATGCCAGTGAGCTTTGCCATTTGCTCCGGCGCTATCTTCCTCAGGAGAATCCAGCCGGAAGCAGGTGCGAAATGGCGAGCTGAGCGTAGATGGGCGAAGTTGTCCGACCCAGCCGCGCAAGGTAGCCGCGAAGTTCGCCAGCTCTTGCGTGTTTCCCTTTAAAGCAGGGTCGCGCGATGAAAGAGCATGCAACCACTGTTCATGCAGCGATTGGCGCTGGTGGTTCGCAGGAGGATAGAGAGAGGCAGCGGAGAGTTCACCGCGCACAAAATCATCGGTGGCCTGGTTGAGAAAGTCGAGCATGATATTTTGTGGCAATGCGGCTTGCTGCTTGCTTTCGGGCGCGAAGGACCAGCAGAGCGGCGGCATGGCTCGCGCCAGCGATTGTAGCCGTTCAGTGTCTTCTGCCGATAGCACCGGTTCCCAGGCCGCGCGATAAGTAACCAGTTTGCCCTCGCGGATCTCGTTCAAGGCTGGCGCGAAATTTTGCCGCGTAATCAGCTCAAAAGTGAAGTTGGCCGCTGTGGACCAGAAATGTAAAGAACTGCCGAAAGCAACGCCATGTGGAGGATTGGAAGGGAGCGCAAGCAAGAAATCAAAAGCCGGTCCGGCGTCCAGCACGAGGGTGGGAATTTTCCACCATCTGAACTCAGCGGCCTGAGAATCGCCGGTGGCCTTTTCTATCAGCAATTCTGGGGACGACAATGGCCCTTTAGCGGACGAAGGCAGCCGGAGTGCCAGCAGATTGCTATCGGCGCTATCCGCCAGCAAACTTCCTGCAATCTCTTCTATCACTGCTGTCAGTGTATTTTGAGAGAGCGCAAAAGGATGAAGCCGAGGCTTCTGAGCCCCGGCCTGCTTTGCAGCGCGTCTCGGAAGGTTTGCGGCCATGTCCGACGATTCCGCCCAGATATGCAAGCCTTCGGGGGCCGTGTTATGCCAGATAGTATGCAGAACAATCAACTACTTTTCCCTACCTTGTGCCTCAATTATTGCAAGCAGGTTGGTCGCTCTATTCAGGCCGTTGTGCCAGCGACGATTTCACCTCAATGTAGCGAGCGAGGATAAAGACGAGGTCGGAAAGGCGATTGAGGTAGCGCACCACTTCGGTATTCTGGATGACGCCATCATGCAATAGCTTGACGGCCATGCGTTCCGCTCTACGAATAACCGTGCGCGCCAGGTCAAGCGCCGCACCATCGATGGTATCGCCCGGAATGATGAACTTATTCGGTATCTCAACTTCCTGCTTCAACTCCTCCTCCACCTGCTCCAGGCGTTGCACATGCTCAACGGTCATGCGTAACCCCATTTTCTCGTAGTTTTCTGGCGGGGTCGCTAATTCCCCCATCAGCAGATACAATTCCTGCTGGATCTGATAAATGATCTGTTTCACTTTTTGATCTTGCGTCGTAGCGCGTGCCAGACCGAGCGCCGACGTGGCCTCATCCACGGTGCCGAACGTATCGGGCCGCGGATCATACTTCGGAACCCGTTGATCTCCCAGTAGACCGGTATATCCTGTATCGCCGGTACCTGTCGTCACTTTTGCCATCTTCGTCCTCTAAAAGATATATTACCCCTCCATCATATCACCTGTGTGGGCCACAGCGATAGCCCTTTGACCCAAATTATTTATGTATCGAGGTAGCGATAAGCGCGGCTGACGCGCCGCCAGTCAAGTTCGCGCCCACGCACCGGGCGCTCCTCATTGAGGGCTTCCAGCCTGCCGGTCGCGAGGAAACGCCTGCGCAAGTTCGAGAGGTCAATTTGCTCACCGGGGGAAAAGAAGGCGCGGTATAGCAGCGTGGCTTCGGCGAGTGTCAGCGTGCCATCGCCTGGGGCAGGCTCCTTCACGACGCTCAGCGTTTGCGCATCCTTACCTGCCAGAGGAGTTTTTTCTTGCTTCCACCACTCGCTCTGTTCCTCCACAGTACGCATCGTACCCATATCGGCCAGGAAGCGCAGCACAATTTCCGGCTCCCTTTGCACCAGCGAGCGCAAGGTATAGAGCGCAGTCGTGAGAGCTGGCTGTACATCGGAATCGATAGGATGCTGCCCCGATTCGATCTCGGCCACAGGCAGCCATCGGACGTGCAGGCTGGGGACTGGTTGCGCGTGCAGATTGGGACGAAGCTCATCACGGTTGGCGCGTAAGAGCATGCTATGAATCAAAGAGATAGCTGCTCCCTGTTCCGTGCTGCCCCATACATGTACCTGCTGCTCCTGCCATCCCGCTTTCAACTGCACAAGGGGCGCTTTGTCAGGCCAGAGCAGCAGGGCATCGAGCGTGCGCACTACCGCATCGATCACCGTTTCAGAGCCAAGAACCAGGCGCATCGGTGGTCCCCAGGGGCCATCGCGCAATAGCACCCAGAGCGACCAGTCGCGAATGGCGAACGCGACCACGGTAGCAGTCACAATCAGCCGTCGTGGTATAGCGTCGCGCGCAGGTTGCGGGACCTCTGGCATATCCGGCCTGGGTAGAGTACTCATAGATTTACCACCCCAAAAAAGCTACACAGCACCACCGCATTGAGATCGATGGTTCCAGTACTATCGATTGTACTCACTCATAGTACACGAATTCAATAGGACAGTACCAGTCCTTCGCGCATGCCATTGTGCGTAAAAAGAAAGTATGAGCTTGACCTGTAACTATTCGGTTTCCGTGGTGCCGGATTATATCACCCGCTCACTTTCTGCTACTAAGATCCACCGCCACCGGCAAGGATCGGCGGGACCAATCCTGGAGATCCTCATTACTTCGCAGTGTGTATTTTGCAAGCACAATCTGCCGGGCTAAAGCATCTTCGGCAGGGTCGTTAACAACGCGAGCGTTGCCGATGAATGTGGTATCCCCTATCCTCACCTGTACTTCCGGGAACCGGAGCGCATTCTTGACCCAATCTGCGCGGTGACGGCCTCCAGCGAGCATATAGAGCGTTTGCCCATGAAGGGCGAACCAGATCTCAATTGTATGAGGACGCCCTGAGTTACGACCGGTGGTCGTGAGATAACAGCAAATTTCGTCTTTGAATTGCTCTACGTCAAGCATCATAAAACTCCTTTTCACTACTATCTCTATTATCGCTCATCTTGAAAACACAATAAAAGAATCCTCTGCCCTTTGATCCAAGCAGGCGTTCCCCTTACGGGCTCTTCCTCGTCGCTCCACATACTCCCGCTCAGTTTCATGGAAGGCCGGAATTGGTTCAGCAAATGACGGAAGAACTTCGGCAACTGCTCAACTAAACCCGGAGGCTACGATCCACAAAGTAAACCCACAAGCCCTTCTTTCTGTATGCTTGGCATACAGAAAGAAGGGCTTGCCTATTCTGCCTATGCACGTCACGGTTGCCGATTACATCATCGCCGAAGGGCTGGCGGAAGCGTTTGCAGCCGAGCTCTTTGGAGAGGCTCTCGTCGGCTACATGGTCACTGATTTGCGAGAGGAGGAGTTGGCTACGGCCCGGCGCGTCATCAGTGGCACGCTAGAGGTGAGCGGCATCAATGCAGTGTGCAGCTATATCTTCGGCGATACCATTGCCGCAAGGTGGGGGCTCCCCAAAGCTGGCGTTCCTGATTTTGCCGGTTACGCCATCGGCTATCGTGTTGTTCGGCGCTATCTCCAACGTACAGGCCGCTCCGTCGTCGAAGCCACCTTCCTGCCCTCG
>DATGMF010000032.1:0-49764 GCA_035293765.1 Ktedonosporobacter sp. | reverse complement strand
TGGTCTTGACCCAGAAAAACGTGGAGGGTAAACTGGAACGAGTGGCCCTCTAGGGAAAGGGAAAAGATCATGCAAAAGGAGCAGCGTACCTTTACGAAAGAATTTAAGGTGGAAGCGGTACAGTTAGCCCGATCTCGTCAGAAACCCTTAGTGCAGATCGCCCATGATTTGGGCATTGCCGATAGTACCCTTCATCACTGGTGCAAGCTCTTTTCCGAACAAGGCGAGCAAGCATTTCCTGGGAGTGGGCATCAAACGCCACAAGAAGAGGAAATTCGGCGGTTAAAGCGAGAAAATGAAGTCTTACGCCAGGAGCGTGACATCTTAAAAAAAGCTATCGGCATCTTTTCGCGCAGCCCAGGGTAAAATTTCAGTTCATCGCCGAGCATCACCAGCAGTACCCGATTACGGTGCTCTGTCAAACGCTGGAGGTGTCTGAGAGTGACTATTATGGCTGGAAAAGCCGGAAGGCCAGCCAGCACTGCCGAGAAGATGCCAGACTTGCCGCCGAGATTCAGCAGCTGTATCAGGCTCACCGCAAGCTGTACGGCAGTCCCCGCATTCACGCCGCTTTGCGGACCCGTGGGATATCCACTTCCCGCAAACGGGTCCTGCGACTCATGCAGCAGTTGGGCATCAGTGCCCAGAAAAAGCACAAGCGCAAGCCGACGACCAAGAGCGATCCGCGAGGGCGCTTCGCTCCCAATACGCTCAACCGAGAGTTTGCTGCGTCAGCGCCCAATACCAAGTGGGTGACCGACACCAAAGCCGTGGAGACTGCCGAAGGGTGGTTGTACGTCGCGGTGATCCTGGATCTCTTCTCACGGATGGTCGTCGGTTGGGCGATGTCGGCGAGCGAAGATTCAGAGTTGACCGAACTGGCGCTGCGCATGGCGGTGGCAAGGCGGCATCCTGGAGCAGATCTGTTGCATCAGAGTGATCGTGGCACCGAATTCACCAGCGAGCGCTATCAGGCTGCCCTGCAGGAGGTGGGGGTGCAGATCAGTATGAGTCGCACAGGCAATTGTTGGGATAATGCTGCCATGGAAGCCTTCTTCGCCACGCTTGCTAAGGAATGTACTCATGGGGTGCGTTTTGAGAGTCGGCAGCAGGCCCGGTCAGCCATCTTCGAGTATCTGGAGTGCTTTTATAATCCCATCCGTTTACATTCGACCTTACAGTATGTGAGCCCGCTTGCTTTTGAGCAAGCACATCAATCGCAGATGAGCTAATTTCCAAGTTTCAAGAGTACGTTTTTCTGGATCAACTCCAGTCCGGCCCCCCATCTTTCCGACAGTGAGGTCATTACTCTGGCCCTCCATCAGGAACTGATCGGAGAACCGCGAGAGGATCACTTCTTGCGACTGCATCAAGCCAGTTTGCGCCCTTTTTTCCCCGGCCTTAACGAACGCAGCCGCTACAACCGCCGGAAGCGCGACCTCTGTCGTGTGCTTCTGGCGCTACGAGCCAGCTTGCAGCTCGTGCTGGAGGCATGGCACGTAGAAGAGACGGCGGTCATTGACTCAGCTCCGGTCCCATGTGTGAGCTACAAACGCAGCAAACAGGCCAGTGATTTTGCCGGGAGTGCTTCCTATGGGGTCTGTAGCAGCAAGGCGATCAAATACTTTGGCTACAAGTTCCATAGCGTGGTCAGTCTCACCGGTCTGATCATGGGCTTCCTGTTCACTCCAGCCAGTTGCTATGACAACCAACCCGTTGTGGAACTGCTGGCTTCGTTTGCGCACCGTCTGCAGCACTTGCTTGGCGATGGAGCCTACAACGATGCGGCCTTGCAGCTCGTGCTTGAGCAGTCTTACGCCCTGCGTCTGCTGGCTCCGGTCAAAAGTACCCAGCCGCCCAAGCGCTCGCCGCAGGCTCAAAAGCAACTCAATCGCTTGCGCTTGATCTGCGAAACGGTCAACGCTCAGTTACAAGAGCAACTGCACTTGTCCAGGCACTATGCCAAAAGCACCTGGGGCCTGATGACCAGGGTTGCCGCCAAAGTGACGGCTCATAGTGTCGGCATGACAGTCAACTCCTTGTTGGGCAGACCTGCCCTCAAGTTGGCTGATCTTGCCCTCTAAATCACTCGCACAAAGCGTAGATATATCTACTAAGCCTGCTATTGATAGGGTCTGTGCTGCCCCTGTATTTCAAGCATTACGCTTAGAAGCAGGATTATCAGTAAATCAACTGGCACGTTTAGTAGATGTATGCTACCAAACTGTGCAGAGAGCAGAAGAAGGGCGAGCAATCCAATACTTCAAAGCACTCGCTCTTGTTGAAGCTCTAAGCCAGAAGCTAGGTAGACCTATCACTATAGAAGACACAGATTTAAAGCTTGTAGATTGGCGATAGGAGGCAGGTAAAAAATGAACCATGTCAACATTTCAAGAACTTCGTTTACAGGCAAGGCTCTCAGTCAATAGGCTTGCTCGTCTAGCTGATGTAGATTACAAAACCGCACAGAGGGCTGATGAGGGACTTCCTATACAGCACTTAAAGGCATTAGCACTTGTTGAGGTATTGAGTCGAGAGTTAGGTAAATCTATCATGTTGAATGATATTGATGACCTAAAGATTTCTTAGCGAGAGACAGGGTGTATCCGCCATGAGTTGGATACACCCTGTCTCTCTTTGTTTTTTGGATATTTGAAATCCTGCAATAAAACGCTATGAAAATCAATAAAACGCTATATTTTCAAACACTGGCTTTTAATACTGCTATTATCTCAAAGGTAAAGGGCAGTCCCATATGATAAAATAGGTAACAATTACGGTCATAGGTAACAAAACTACACGTTGCTAAAGGGGCTTGTGTGCCAAAAAGTACCGCATGTAGAATCAAGTGGTCTGCTGAACGCCAGGTATACGAGTGCTCGGGAAACCACGGACAAGTGAGCAGCATTCTGCCCGATGATTATCGACAATTGCAGGAGTGGTTAAGTACGGTGTCCTCGTTCGCCTTTTCTGGCAAGGTCGGCAGTTGTACGATGCGCCGCGAACCTGCTCAACAAGAACATGGGTACTGGTATGCCTATCACAGGAATGGCAAGCGCGTACAGAAAAAATATCTGGGGAAAAGCGAGGCTGTCACCATCAGCCAGCTCGAACACGTTACCTCGCTCTTTGCATCCGCACCCACGGCGGCTGAGGAGATACCTACCTCTCAGCCGCATGAAGCAGCACAACAGGACGATCTGCTCCTGGAGACAAAACTCCGCATCCCACCTCCACCACCACATGCCCTTCCTCGCCTCCACTTGCTTGAACGCTTACAGGTCGCCCTGAGCAGACCGCTCACGCTGATTTCGGCTGCGGCTGGCGCAGGGAAAAGCACCTTGCTGAGTAGCTGGCTATCACAGCAAACGGGGATTCGCGCCGGCTGGATCACGTTAGAGCGCGATGATAACGAGCCTGGACGACTGTGGAGACTCATCTTCACAGCATTTGAGCGCTTATGTCCAGGCACAGGCGAAGGGCCGCTCACGCTCCTGCGGACGCGACGACAGCCGAATAGAGAGCGGATGCTGACCACACTGCTCAATCAATTAGGGACCTGTCAACAGGAGATGGTACTGGTGCTGGACGATTACCATTATGTGAGCGATCCAGAACTTTCACAAGGTATGGCCTTTCTGCTAGAACATCTGCCAGGCCATGTCCATGTGATCATCTCCACGCGCCACGATCCTCCCCTGCCACTGGCGCGCCTGCGTATGCACGAACAATTGCTGGAATTGCGAGGCACCGATCTGTATCTCCTCCCTGGCGAAATCAGAGCATTTCTCAGCAGGAATAGCAAACTAACACTTTCTGGCGAAGAGATTGACATGCTCTTTGCGCATACAGAGGGCTGGATCGCCGGTCTGCAACTGATCGCCATTCTGCTCAAGCAGCGCGCCACGAGCACGGACATTATCAAAGCTTTGAGCGCCGGACATCGCTATATTGCTGATTACCTTGTCCAGGAAGTGCTGGAACATCTGCCCGCGCATATTCAGCACTTCCTCCTCGCTACCTCCGTTCTTGAGCGGCTCCAGGGCAAGCTCTGCGAGGCGGTCACAGGGCAAGCAGGTGGACAGACGACCCTGGCATGGCTGGAGCAGGCTAATCTTTTCCTTATCCCACTCGACGACGAACGGCAATGGTATCGCTATCATCATCTTTTTGCCGAAACGCTGCGCCAGCTACTTTTACAAAGGGAGCCTGAACTGGTAACCGTCTTGCACCGCAGGGCCATGTGCTGGTTCAAGGAGCAAGGCATGGTCGCAGAGGCGATTGGGCATGCCAGGGAGGTTGGCGACGTTGTAACAATCGCCACGCTTCTCGAAACCGCGGGTATGGCAATGATTATGCATAACGAAGTCGCCAGTATCATGCCCTGGGTAAATCTGTTGTCAAAGGAAACACTTTTCACCCATCCAGTACTCTTCGTTTACGTTTGCTGGGACATGATCGCGATCAACCGCTATCCAGCGGCAGTCGATATGCTCCAGGAGTATGCACATTTTCATCAGCTTCCAACACTAGAAACGACGGATGCTGATCATCTGGAGCAGGCCATATATACACACACTCTTACGAGCATGACCTCTCAGACACATCTCGACGAGAAAACTAGAGGAGACATCATCTCACATTTTCTCAGGCTGTATGGGACGCTGGTCGTGCTGCGGGACAATCGCGTGGCATTCGGCCAGGAGTTGAGCAGCCGTGCCAGTGCTCATGCTCAACGCCTTAACAGAGGGGACAAGGAGCAGTCCTGGCTGATCACCCTCTGGCGGGGCGATGTCTCTGGGGCAATCAAGAGGCTGGAAGAGGAGCTGTCAGCCATGCTCGCCAACAAATCCAACATTCTGGGCTTTGCCATTATCTCTACGCTAACGCATATGCTCTCCATGACGGGACAGCTACATAAAACGACGCAGATCGCGCATCGTGTTCTCCGGTCAGAAAAGGCTGCTAATATACGTATGCATCATGGACCCGCCTATGTTGCTCTTGGCATAGTAGCATATGAATGGAACAACCTGGAGCAGGCAGAAAACTACTTGCAGAGAGGTATTGCCCTGTGCCAGCAATTCGATAGCGTGGAAGCGCTTCTTAATGGTCTGTATAAGCTTGTGAAGATACGGCTGCTACGAGGTGACGAGGCTGGAGCGAAGAAGCTTTTGCAGGAGAACGAGGGGATACTGAAGTCAATAGGAGAAGACAGTACCGATCTTAGCAGGGCGCTGGCTGCGTGGCGAGCGCAGGTAGCAATGATACAAGGAGACATCAGAAGTGCTCATCGCTGGATACAGGAGATCCCGCTGGAAGCCGAGCTAACGCAGCATTTGAACCCTATACTGGAAGGATGCTATCTGCTACAAGCGCGCTTCTTACTCAGCCTTTCACGCTGGTCTGAAGCAGATCGTCTGCTCCAGACGCTCTGCATGGCAGCAGAAACGCAGAAGCGGCGGGGCAGCCTGCTCAAAATACACACGCTTCAGGCAGTACTCTACCAGGCACAGGGGAAACAGGAACAGGCACTCGACAGGCTTACGTGCGCGCTCGGCTATGCTGAAGCGGAGGGCTATCAGCGCACGTTGCTCGATGAAGGCACGCCCATACTCACGCTACTCACTGAACTGCGTGAGGTCAGACACAACACAAAGATTTCTACCCGGCACGACGCTCCTACTGGCTATCTGGACCATCTGATCTCTTTGTTGAGCAGAGAGCTGGAAGAGCGAAATAACAATTACAGAGACGACCAACTCCCGCTTGAACAGTTAAGCAAACGCGAACGCGAAATTTTGCAGTTGATGGGCGAAGGAAAATCGAACCGTGAAATCGCCCAGCAACTTGTCATTGCCGTCAGTACCGTCAAATCGCACCTCCACACCATTTATGGCAAGCTACAGGTCCAGAGCCGCACCCAGGCTATTATCCGCGCTAACACACGACACCTGCTCTAAAATGTCGGCGCATCAAGGGCCTCTTCCCGCTTTTTCCATCTTTAGTTGGAAGCCCTTTCCATCATTTTGTCGGTATACTTCCTCCTGGATAGAGAAAACCCGTTTTTATCCTCCTTGCAGTCTCTGCCCATCACTTCATGTTGAGGGCCTGAAACAGCATTATGCATTGTTTTTCTGATGAGTCTCTTACAGAAACAAGCAAAGAGCGGCGCACGAAGGGTCGTTTCTCAAGTAACGTCATGAGGAGAAGAATATCATGAGTACTACGCCATCTTCCACGGATCTGGCAAACATTGGACGGACTACCAAAACAAACGCTATCAGAGGGATCATCGTCAGCGTGGTGATCAATGGCGCTTTCCCCTTTCTGATTTACTGGGCTCTGACGAATTATACGTCCATTTCGTCGTTCCTCGCGCTGGTTGCCACTGGCATCCCTTCGCTTCTCCACAGCCTTGTGGGTCTTCTCCGCCAGAAACGTATCGATTTTCTGGCGGGTCTCGTGCTGGCAGGTATTGCCGTCTCAGTAATCATTACTGTCCTGGGTGGAGACCCGAAGGTCTATCTGATCCGCGAGTCATTCTTTACAATCACCTTTGGCCTGGCGCTGCTGATTTCCCTCGCCCTGCCCAGACCCATCATGTTTTACATGGCTCGTCACTTCGCCTCTGGCAATAATCCATCAAATATTGCTCGCTTTAACCTGTTATGGCAGGAGCACGAGAGCTTTCGCCGCCGACTGCGCGTGATAACGGCAGTCTGGGGCGCTGGCTTGCTTCTGGAGGCCATCATCCGCATCACGCTGGTCAATATGTTAAGTGTCCAGCAATTCCTGGCGGTCTCGCCGTTTGTTATCTATGGTATCACTGCGGCTCTGATCATCTGGACCTTCAGCGCTGGCCGAAGGGGCCGCCAACGCTTTACAGAGCTGGAGCGCGGCATGGTTGCGCCAGAGCAGGTCGCCTCCACCATTACTTCATCCACTGAGAGGAAGGGGTAATCAGGAGCAGAGAAAATGTGATAGAATATCGCGTAAAACCATGTTCAATTTTTATGTAAACGGTGTGGCACGATGCGCGAAAGTGTCGGCAATATTGTCTATCGCCTGCTATGTGGCCTTGCCTGGATACTGACGCGCCTCGTCTGCCGCTATCACGTCTGCGGACTGGAGCATGTACCCAAAAATGGACCGCTCTTGCTTGTTGCCAATCATCTTAGCTGGTACGATCCATTCCTGCTGGCTCCCCTTCTACCACGTCGGGTCTGGTTTTTCACGAAGATTGAGGTCTTCAAGTGGCCCGTTGCAGGCTGGCTCGCTCAACTGACCGGACAAATTCCGGTCCATCGCGGCGAGGGCGATAGAGCAGCTCTGGAGCAGGCACTGGCCTATCTGCGTCAGGGAAGAGCGGTGATGATTTTTCCCGAAGGGACCGTTGCGCGGCAAGAGCGCATGATCGCCGCGCATACCGGCGTAGCCATGCTGGCATTACGCAGCAAAGCCCTCATCCTGCCGATAGCTCATTACGGCTCTCGTCGCATCCTGCGCCGCCATCGTGGCTGGTTTCCTCGCGTGACGGTGGAGATTGGCACACCGTACCTGCCCATGTTGCCAGAAGGTATGGCGCGCAAAGCTGGCTTGCAGGTAGTGACAGACGAGATGATGCAGCAGATTGCTCAGATGCTCCCACCCGAAAACCGCGGCGTCTATAGCTAATTCCTATTTCTACCTTTTATTCTTTCATCACTCATCGCTGTTTTCCACCGATTAAGAAATCTACACAGGTAAGGCAGATTACCTAACCAGATTCACACCGTAATCACACGGTTGATATTTTGAAAATTTAGTAAACTCCTTTCAGAGTGCGAGGATATATCACAACCTTATGTAAACACTTTGGCTCAAACAATGGTGGTTGTGGGGAAATGATGGGGAAAATCCGCTCTTAACTAAAAAGGAAACTATATGATTAAACAACGTTTTTTGTGGTTCCCCCAAAAAGCGAGTATACCACATCTACTCGGCACGGTGGGAAAAGCAATATTGCTGATGGGAGCTCTACTTGTACAAGCAGGTTGGTTCAGCTCTGCTTCCGCTGATACCAGTCCTTTCGCAGGGGCAGCCGGTGATATCACCACGTACATGGGCAGCAATATACGCATTAACTACAACTCTTTCGAGACCATCCTGAACAGGGGCAATATCTCTCAATTAAAGCTTCATTGGCAGTATCACTCTGGCGGCACCATTGATACTCAGCCAATTGTCTCCAACGGCGTCATCTACTGGGGCTCGTGGGATGGGTATGAACATGCCACCAATCTAAATGGGCAACAGCTCTGGCAAACCTTCCTGGGGAAGGATACTCCTCCAGGAAAATGTATTCCAGCCAGCGCCGGGGTTGCCGGTACCTCCACGGTTGCTACCGTTGCAATTAATGGCAGAAACACCAGAGTCGTTTTTGTGCCAGGAGGGAATGCCAGATTTTACGCACTCAACGCCTCTAACGGCGCTGTCATCTGGGCTACGACACTGGGCACCCCACCCGATGAGATGATCTGGGCCGGATCAGCACTATACAAGGGAAGCATCTACGTTGGCATCTCATCGTACGGAGACTGCCCCCTCAGGCCAGGGCGCGTATACCGGCTCAGCTCAACCACAGGAGCCATCCTGAATACCTTTCATACGACTTCCAATAACTGCAACGGCGCTGGCGTCTGGGACGCTCCGGCTGTTGATGTGGCTAGCAACACCATTTTTGTCTCGACCGGAACGCGAACGCTTTGCGGCCAGTACGAATCGCTGGCTTATGCCGTCCTGCAATTGCGCGCCAGCGATCTGACGCTCGTTCGCTCCTGGCAGGTTCCTTTAGCTCAGCAGGCGTACGATAGCGACTTTGGGGACAGCCCGACTCTTTTTACCGCGAGGATCGGCGGTACGATCCATCCTATGTTGGGAATCCTCAACAAGAATGGTCACTACTACGCCTTTGACCGCTCCAATATCGGCGCGGGGCCGGTCTGGGAAAGACAGCTCGCGGGGCCTATCAGCAATATTGCGGCCAGCGCCTGGGACGGCACAAAGCTATACGTCGCCACGGCTGTCTCCACCGTCGCGGGCAAGCGTTGCGCCGGTACCGTGTGGGCGCTCAATCCGGCGACCGGGCAGACGGCGTGGGAGTACTGCACGCCCGGTAAAGTGGTTGCTGCCCCAACGGTTATTCCAGGTCTGGTGATCATTAGCGCCAGTAATCAAATGATCATCCTGGATACTGCAACAGGGCAGCCAAAGTTTATCTTTAGAGCGCCCGGCTTTGGAGCAACCTTCTTTGGCAGTGCGACGGTTTCTCATGGCGTGCTCTACATCGGCAACGCCAACGGCACACTTTACGCCTTTGGCCTTTAGCGCCGGAGGTATAAGCATAAAGAGCCAGGCCGTGAGCCCATCCGTCTCGGGCTTGTAAGCAATGGGGCGAGGCGACAGGTGACTTACCTCTGCCGCCTTACCCTGTTTTCTCACAGGCTAAAGATATCTAATCAACCGCACGAATATCAGGGTGCAGCAACCCCAGTGCAATCACAGTGACCGCAATGGCTCCGCCGATGACAAAGACCGGCGCAGCTCCGATGTGATCAGCCACGATACCTGCCACTCCATAGCCAACGGGCGTGAGCGCGGAGGAGACGAGGTAGTCAATGCTGGTGACGCGTCCCAGCAAATGGGCGGGGACAGAATCTTGCAGGCTACTCACCCAGGCCAGCCCCAGCACTGTGAAGCACACCCCCTGGATAAAGAAAGCAGCGCTTACTCCTGCCACGGGCAGAGGCAGCCCCATGACCAGCAACGCCAGGCCAGAGAGCAGCCACGCACCATAGCTGAGCAGTCCACGCCGGCGCAGACGCTTAAATTGTCCGAGCCAGAACGCCGCCAGCACAGAACCAAGCGCAGACAGGGAGGTCAACAACGCCAGCACGCCCACCTGCTCCCCGAAACGCTGCTTCACCAGCAGCGGCAATACCGCCTCAGCGGGACCCACCAGGAAAATTGTACTCACACAGGCAATCACCAGCGTGACCCACAACCAGGGAGAATCCAGCACCGCTTTGATCCCTTGATACATGTCTCGCAGTACACCAGCTTCTTTCTCGGCGCCTTGACGCAACGCCGGTACCCGAGGGAGCGCCACCAGGCAGACCGATGAGATGAGAAAAGACAGCCCATCTAAAGCGAAGGCAAGCCAGGTTCCACCCAGCGCGATAATCAAAGCGGCAATGGCCGGACCGATGAACGTCGCTCCCTGCGCGCTCAGATCACCAAGCGAGTTGGCCGCTGGCAGCAGTTCGGTCGGCACCAGATCGGGCGTGATGGCGCGGGCGGCTGGATAGAAAAACGCATCGACGATGCCAAAAAGGGCGCTCAACACAAAAATTTGCCAGAGTTCGAGCCATTGAAGTAGCGCCAGCAGGGCAACCAGCACGACTACTGCCCCACGTAGCAGGTCGGAGGCCAGCATTAAATGGACGCGAGAGAACCGATCCACCGCCACTCCCCCAAAGAGGAGACAGAGAAGCATGGGAACCGTGGAGCAGATCAGGACCCCTCCCATAGCCGTGGCTGAGCCGGTTTTCTGCAAAACCCACCACGCCAGGGCAATCGTATAGAAGCTATCACCCAGACGGGACACGGTTTGCCCGCTCCAGAGCAGCACAAAAGAGCGGTGGGTAAATGCACGTAGTATTGCCATAATTGTCTTTTTTCCTTTCGTACGACAGGCGAGCCAGCGCGCCAGATTGACCCCAGGCAAACATGGAAAAAATCGTGGACGGTCAGCGCGCTCGTCTCACGGTTCTTGAGTCTTTTCAGGGGAAATAGAAAGGCCGTGAGCGATCTTTGCTTCGCCCACGGCCCTGTTTCTCAGTACATGCTGTTTAGGAGTTTGTTTTAGTTCTCATATTCTTCAACCTGAAAAAGGGCATACTATGGCCGTGGGCCGGGAGCCATCGAGTGCAGTGCTCACGGCAGTGCGCACGAAAAACATCTTGCTGCGCGTATAGTACGGCCTTCAAGCTATGAATATATCCTTCTCAACAAAAATTGATGTGTTTCTTTTCACTCTGGAAAGATACTACCTGAGTTTTTCCACAATGTCAAGATTCTTACGACAGTATATTCTCCCATTGCTCCACCGTGAGTATTGGGGGCAGGTCCGGTTTGTCCTGGCGCAAACGGGCAGCGAGCGCGGCGGCTGTGGGTGGACGCAGTCCGGTCTTGCTTAAAATCGCTGGCCCGCTAAATAGCTCCGTCGGCGTGCCCACGAAAGCGACGAGGCCATCACGGAAGGCGACGACGCGCTGGCAATATTCGGCCACGAGCGTCATATCGTGCGTAATGATCAGCACAGTTTTTCCCTGGTGCTGCAACTCACACAATAGTCGCATGATATCTGTAATCGAACGCTGGTCCTGCCCGGTGGTTGGCTCATCGACGATCAGGATATCGGGTCCCATCGCTAATACTGCCGCGACCGCCAAGCGCTGGCGCTGCCCCTTGCTCAAAAAGAGCGGGTCCTCGTCAGCATAACGCTCCAGATTGACGGCGGTCAGCGTCTCACTCACCCTTTGGCGTCTGCTGGCAGCGTCCATGCCCAGGTTTTTTAGCCCGTATTCGATTTCGTCGCTCACCTTGCGGCAAAAGAGCTGGTGATCGGGGTTCTGAAAGACATAACCAACCGAGCGCGGGAGCAATCTGCGCACTTTGCGCGAGGAGAGGTCCTGCCCCAGCACCTGGACTTTTCCCTTTGTCTGGCGATAAATGCCTGCCAGAATCTTGGCGAAGGTGGTCTTGCCGCTGCCATTCGGCCCCAGCAGCGCCAGCATTTCCCCGCGATACAGCGTCAGGTCAATCCCTTTGAGAGCCAGCGTGCCATCTCCATAGTGATAATACACCTGCTCCGCTTCGACAACAGGTTGAGTCGGTGCAAGACCTACCCCCACTGGCCCCTGTTGCACCTTGAATGTACGACCAGCGAGCGCAGGAGCGAGTGCCGCAACGCCTTCTTCCAGCGTGAGCGGCGGGCGCGACTCGAAGGTATAGCCGGTCTGCCAGGAGATGCGCGTTAATTCGCCGACCGAGGCGCCGCACTCTTCTAAAATGGTACGTTGAGCGTAAAAATCGGCAGGGGAGGCAACGAGTTCGATCCGTCCTTCATGCAGCAGGGCGATACGGTCACAGAAGGCGGTGAGGATCTCGGGGTCCTGCTCAACGAGGATGACGGTCATGCGATAATCGCGCCTCAAGCGGGCAATGGTCTCGATCACTTCGCGTTTGCCGACGGGATCGAGGTCGCTGGTCGGCTCATCCAGGATCAGTACCTGGGGTCGCAGGGCTAAGAAGGCGGCGATGGCGACGCGCTGCTTCTGGCCGCCGGAGAGATCGGCAGGATGGAGATAGGCAGCTCCATGCCAGAGATGCTCCAGCCCGACCCAGCGCAGCGCCTCGTATGATCGCTGGAGAATCTCGTCGTTAGCCAGACCCTGCATCTGTAAACCCAGACCAAGTTCGTGCAGCAGGCTCATGCGTAGAAACTGGTTTTCTGGATCTTGCAGCACCATCCCCATTTGATGAGCATGAGCCGTTTTGGCAGTCACCGGCTCACCCAGCAGGTTGACCACGCCCCGAAAATGCTGCGGCAGTTGCTCAGCCGTGAGACGCGCGCTATATGGCAGGATGCCGAGCAGGGTGCGACATAACGTCGTTTTGCCAGCGCCACTCGGTCCGGTAATGCCAAAACACTCCCCCTGCTCCACTTCCAGAGCGATATTGCGCAGCGTCCAGGGATTAGGCGTATCGCTATAGGTTGGATAGCGCCACCACAGCCCCTCGCTGCTCAATGCGACTGATCGGTTCCCTTCCATATGCGCGGGTGATACCTCGTATTGTTCGCCTTTTATTGCCATAGATGCAACACCACCGTCATATTACTATATGGCCCGACTGCCAGATAGAGCAAGCCGAGACAGCAGGCCAGCACAAGCCAATCGATGAACCGGAACGGGGCCGTTTCGTAAAAATCGGCGCTGGCCTGACCCAGGCGGTAGCCGCGCGCGATCAGCGCATCGCCGATTTCGCTGGAGCGACGAATCATCATCGCCACCATCGGCACAGCAATGCTGCTCAGGTCGCGGAGCCGCCGGATAAAGCTGCGCGGACGTGCGTTGATGGCACGCGCGATTTGCGCCTGGTGGATCGTTTCATAGTCGGTTAAAGCCAGGTTGAGCGCGCGAAAAACGGTGCTGAGAAAGAAGATGATAACGTGGGGAGCCCGCAACTGGCGCAGCGTCCCTATCAGTTCGGCGTCGCGGCTGGTCACGACCAGGGCGATAGTGGTAAACACCATACCGGAGTAGCCAATGACTTTAGTGATGGCGACCAGCAAACCATAATCGCTGACCAGAATGGTGAGCGGATGAAAAAACGCGACCCGGGCAAAGGTCCAGGTAGGCAATGGCAGCAACAGCGTCTGTGCAATCGCGACCACGGTTGCTATGAGGATACCTGTCGCAAGCTTGCGCGTCCAGAGAAAATAGCCCACGACGATTGCTAACCAGAGCAATTGCCAGACGGCCAGACCCAGAACAAGCGTCCCCGAATAGAGAGGATAGCGCCACAGGATAGCTCGTCCCGGCACGGGATTGAAGAAGATCCAGGTGGTGAAGAGGCTAAAGAGGGCCGGGAAGGTCAGCAACAGGTAGATGCGGGCGGTTTTTGCCTGCATGCCGCTACAATAAAACAGTGCCAGCGATACGATCCAGAGGATGCTTGCGCTGACGATATCGGGGGGGGTCGCATTAATGGCGCGCAACTGCACCCCGGACATGCACAGCACCAGTAACGTGCGCGGGATCAGATGCACCTTTGCAAAGGGCGCACTGATGCGGCGAGAAAAAAGAAACGAGCGCACATACCGCCTGCCTGGTGGCGGCTGCAAGTAGGGCGCAGCGGTTGAAAGAGAATTGCTGCTATTCAAAAAGCATTACCTCTACAGTTCTAGTTTGCTAGCTATCGGGCAGGTACAAGACCTACCCCTACAGAGTATACTAGCAATTCTCACGGGCCTCAGGTTTTGCCCAAGCGACCGCAAAAGGTACTTTGCCAGAGAAACGGCCTGTTTTGCTGCTATAAAACAGGCAGGGCAAGCGCAAGGCATTGCCCCTACCATCATGGATCGGTGGGGTTAGCCGATCAGGCGGAAAAATTCCATGCGGGTCTCGCTTTCGGCACGGAAGGCGCCGCGCATAACGGAGGAGGTCATGATGCCTGGCGTGCGGATGCCACGCGAGGTCATACACAGATGCTCGCCCTTGAGCACGACGGCGATATCCTCCGTTCCGGTAATACGGCTGATCTCGTCGGCAATCTGCTGCCCAAGCTGCTCTTGCAGTTGCAGCCGATGGGCGAACTGGTGAGCGATACGCGCAAATTTTGAGAGGCCCAGCACCTTGCCTTTGGTAATATAGCCGATGGCAACGTCGCACCAGAAGGGGATCAGGTGATGTTCACACAAGCTCCATACACGGATGCCTGAAACCGTGACCATCTGATCGGTGGAGACAGATTCGAAGCAGGTCTCGGTTGTCCCCGGGTCATACTCAAGGAATTCACGCCACCAATCGGCCCAACGGCGCGGCGTGTCGAGCAGCCCTTCGCGATCAGGATCTTCTCCTAACGCAATCAGCAACTCGCGTCCTAACTCCAGCACTCTGGCATAATCGATCTGCCTGGGGAGCATCTCAAGATCCTTCATGGGCTTATGATGCCCATTCAGCCCATCTTTCTTCGCTTTATCCTGATACATTACCATAGGTTCTAGTCCTCGCTTTGTCTACAGTTTATGCTAGACCCCGCGCTTGTTGCCCCACAAGAGGGCATGCATTTGTGGAAGGACCGTAACGTTGAACCAGCGGTCCTCGGTCACGCGTTGAATCAGCCAGTCCATCCGGCTCAAAATGCCCGGGATGTCAATTTCCTGCGCCAGGTGCGGCGGCGTGTGGTTGCCAGCCTGCAAGTAGCAGGGAATGGCGGGATACCGCTCCGCGACATACCTGGCATACGCATAATCCTCCTCATCAAAAACGACCACCTTCAAACAGACCTGCACCCTCCTATCACCCTGACCACTGCCAGCGTAAGCCACGCAGCGATCTAATCGCTCCCAGCGCGTGACCTGCTTGCTGCTGGGCGGCTTGGGCGAGAGCGTGAGATAGTCCAGCCGCTCAAACCAGGGCCGCGCCACGCTCCCCTGCGTCTCCAGTGCGAAGGTATAGCCGGCCTCATGCCCCAGATCGATCAGCTCCCCTAACGGCTGTATGGCAGGATTGCCACCCGAGAGCGTGACGAGAATAGGCTGATTGCCGGAGAGCCGCCGCACCTCGTCCATAATGGCTTCTGCGGTCATCGGCGTCCACTCGGCTTTGTACTCCGGCAAAACGGCGTAGAGGGTGTCACACCACGAACAATTATGGCTCACCATGCCATTTGCCAAAAAGTTCTCAGTACCGGTTTGAATATCGAATAAAGGCACAGTTGGACCTGCTTCAACACTAACCACTTTACGACGTTGCCGGACCATACCTCGACTGGCAGCAGCAGCTCTTTTATGCGCACAACGCACATCGATCTGAGTAAGGAATGCAGCGGGATTTTCATCTACATAGATCCTACTAGAACGACCATTACTGGACCAGTGTCGGTATTGGTAGCCTGTAAGGTCCAAAGCATGCTGAATGCGATCACAGACAACCCCCTGGTTCTGCGTATAATAACAATCGCTCACAGGTACATGACCTTCGGCATCAAACATACCAGCTAAATAACCGCGAGCAAACTCTGGGGCTTCCTGCCATTCTATAGCCTGCATAAACGCTGAACGAGCCGCTTCCGGTAAACGTGACCGATAAAGCGGCGTGCCATGCGTAGTTACCCCTTCAGCATATTCAGCCAGTGGTGTAGCAACTAATGCGCTCGTAGCTACTACAGCATCAAAAAATGAGCGACTGGTAACACGCATTGCTATCCATGCATCACTAATATGACCATCACCATCAAAAGCCCCACGAAGATAGCCACGCCGCCACATATCCGTTTCACGAGGCTGACGAATGGCTTGCCCAAAACCTTTTATATACTGACCAGGAGTCAAAGTAGATGCTTTCCGATAATTTCCTTCTAACCCTTTCCGGCGAGGATTTTTATGTACCCATCCGTTTGGCAACAATTTCTCAACCCACCAGCGATGATCAGGTGAGCAAAGTAACTCCGTGCCATCATCAAGCACAATGCGAATGGTTGGCTCGGGATCAAGTGCTCTTACAGCCAGGACAGGTGTAGATACCAGACGTAATGGCCCATTTGTTGTTGCGGTGTTTACGCGTGCATATCCAAGTACCATATCACCAGGACGTAGCAACTCAATTGGCTTTTGTGTTAAATCATGTAGCGTCACAAGGGTTCCAGGTGCAAGGCACCTGTAATCACATCCCCCCGTACGCACAAAGACTGTGGGCTTGCCAATGAGTGCTCCCTCACCTTGCGCTGTTGGGCCAAATACCTCTGAGACAGCTATTGTCCGTTCCGCTATTTCGTTCATCTTACCTCACCAAGCTATGTGTTACATCTCTACATAATTTAGGGTGACAAGATCTACCCAAACAGCATTATTCCATCCTTTGCACAGAAAAGATAGTTCTTGATTTCTAGTGCTTCATGTGCTACTCGGATTTTACGTCACACTCGGGATCTAGCTCCCACATAACAACCATTTACCCTTCCTCTCGCTCAGCGCGCGTAATCTCGACGCAGCCCTTGTCCGTCTCCCATAGCCGGATACGGTAGAGCATCTCTTCCGGGACGCCGCTTATGGTCAGGGCATCCCAGATCCAATGCACCAGGTTCTCGGCGGTGGTGCGAATGCCGGTGAGGGCGTTGAGATCGTTATGGTCCATGCCTCCCTTCTCGATTGGACGCGCGTTACATCCCCTGGGGACGGAGTCGGAAAGCTCGTCGATGATCGTCGTGCTGACAATGCGTTTGAGATCATCGAAGTCCATGACCATCCCATCGTCAGACTCCCCCGGCGCCTCTTTGATGGGGCCGCGCAGGGAAATTTGTAAGCGATACGAGTGACCATGCGGACGCCTGCATTTGCCCTTATGACCGGGGAGATGATGAGACGCTTCAAACGTGAATTCGCGTGTAATGATGGCAAATTTTGTCATAGACTTCCTCGCATTGTCTTCCTAACTAACGCCATATGCAAGCTTCTCTACCGCCTGTAGTGTGACCCCGCCAGAGAGTGCCGCCCCTGGCCCATGCTCACGGCAACTTGCACCTCAGGTTAACTAAATTTACCGGGCATGCGCAGGTACACTTCAGGATCATCTGCATACTCAGTAGGATCGGGCACGCCTGCAAGCTTGAAAGCTTCATATCTTTCGACGCACGTACCGCATTTTGCGCAGTGTTTGTCGTTAAGTCCGCTATTGCCCCCTTCATAGCAGCTCCAGGTTAGCTCGAAGGGTACTTCTAAGCTGGCTCCCAGGCGGGCGATCTGGGCTTTGGTGAAGTACATGAAGGGCGATTCTACTTTGATGGCGTCGCTGTTCATGGCAACGGCGATCATTTCGTTGAAAGCGCGCACAAATACTTCGCGACAATCAGGGTACTGGGCGTAATCACCCTGGTGGGCGGCGTAGGCAACGACGCGCGCGCCCTCTCCCCAGGCGACGGTGACGGCCTGGAGTAACATGTTCGGGTTGCGATATGGGACGACGGTGGCCTTCATGCTGTCATCGGTGTAATGACCGTGCGGCATGGCACGATTGGGGTTGATGAGCGCCGAGTCCGAATCGGTCAAGAGCCGCGCAATGGGCAGTTCGATGACGTCGTGCTGAATATTGAGTTTGTGAGCGCCCGTGCTGTATTTCTCGCGCAACTGGGAGATATATTTCTCGGCATAGGTCAGCTCTTTGACGTGGCGCTGCCCATAATCAAATGAGAGCAGGTGCAGGTGAAAGCCTGCCGCAGCGTAGTAATGGGCCAGCACGCAACTGTCCATACCGCCGCTCACAATTAATACGGCCACATTCTCTGGTCTGGTGGACATAGTTCCCTCCTGTCACATTTATAAGCCAGCCGGCGGCAGATAGCGCCGGAACTCCGGGCGCGGACCCGTGTAACCAGGCTGCTCGTGCTCGGCAAAGATGATCGTTTTGATGTTGCCACGCACAGAAAAATCGCCAACCACCCGCATCCAGCGCGGATTCATTAAGGCCACCAGATCGTTGAGAATGACGTTGACCGACGATTCGTGGCTGATCTGGCGATTACGATAACTGTTGATGTAGAGCTTGAGGCTCTTCAATTCCATGATGTACTGGTCTGGAACGTAATCAATGACGATGGTCGCGAAATCAGGAAAGCCTGAACGCGGGCAGAGACAGGTAAATTCGGGGATCTCCAGATGATCGACGTAGTTACGCTCTGGATGCGGATTGGGCCAGGGCTCCAATCGATTAGCCTCAATCTCATGCAAACCGTATTTACCCATAATACGTGACTGATCTTCCATATGATTGCTCCTTAATGCATTTCCACTTGACGTCTTCGGAAATGATCTGTATAGTATCCCTCAAGGGAGGCGGCGAGAGTACGTAATTATCTCGATCCGCTTGAGGATACTGAAACACGAACTCTGCTCTGCTTCACACACTAACCATACCATGAGTTGCCCCATTTTGGTCGCCTCCTTACCCTGACCATAGGACATATTCTTGAGTCGTTTTATGGCTATGGCGTATGTTTTTTGTTCGCAGGTCCAACAAATTAGCGACGCCTGCTGAACATAAGCTCACCGTAGGGACCCGCTTCAGCGCGTCCGACGCGATTGATCGCGTTCCCGTTCGGCATGTTCTACCGCGCCTGCGTTGTCGCTCGGAGTACCAAGACTATCAGTAGCGAGCTTCTGCGAACTCCCACGATGAATCGGGGAGCTACAGTAGGGATGCGCTATTGAGGCTCCCACGATGAATCGGGGAGCTACAGGTGCGCCTGTAGCTTTATGAGATGCAATTCCGCCTCCACATACCACCCCGATTACTCGTCGCCCTGAGCGACATAGACGGTGATGACGCTGACGTTATCGGCCCCGCCCTCGCTGAGAGCTGCCTGGACGAGCGTGGCGCTGATCTGTGCAGCGTGGGGCAGCGCAGAGCTGATGATCTCGCTCATCTTCTCGTCGCGCACCATCTCCCACAACCCATCGGAACAGAGCAGGAGCAGATCGCCCGCCTGTAATGTGACCACAAATGTGTCCACCTCCACCGTCGCCCGCTCACCGAGGCAGCGATAGACCTGGTTGCGCCTGGGATGCGTGTACATCTCCTCGCGCGAAATCGCCCCGCTCTCGACCATCCGCGCCACCAGGGAGTGATCGCGCGTGATGGCCTGCAAGCCGTCTGCCTGTCGGTAGAGATATGTCCGGCTGTCGCCCACGTTCACCACATACGCGGTGGTATGCACGACCAGCGCGGCTGTCAGGGTGGTCCCCATCATCTCTTCCCGCTCGCGATTGCGCCGGTAAATGGCGAGATTGGCCCGATGCACGCCGTCCTTCAGCAGGTCCAGGAAGTTTTCTTCATCCTCCCCGCCATGCAGTAACGTGGGTACCAGCACGTCACTCATAGTCTGGATAGCCAGCTTGCTTGCCTCCTGACCATGCGCATGACCCCCCATGCCATCGGCGACCACAAATAACCCGACCTCTTCCGGCCCCGCACCGGTGATACGCGTCCCCTGCACCGCACAAAGATTATCCTCGTTGGGAGCATCTTTGCGCAGCAGCCCCGCATCCAGGCCGGCGCCCACTACCAGCCGCGTTCCTCCTTTGCACGGCTCCTCTTCTGGAGGCAGCGTCACGCGAATGGCCGGTAACGTTGGCTCATCCAGCTCGCTATATACTGATCGCTCTTCCTCCGGCTCATCCTCTTCCTCTTCCGATTCAGCTTCGTCCAGTTCATCATCCCAGTATACCTCTTGCTCCGGCACCGTCTCTTGCTCGGATATGCTGTCCCGCAGATCATCATATTCCTCGTCATCAAACACTTCCATAAGCTCGTCGTCGAGCTCATCCTCCCGTGGTGGCGTGACGAGACGCAATTGCTCTCGCATTGGTGGCAGCGGCGGAATATGCACCCTGCGCTTGTGCGGCGCCTGGGTCGCGGGCAAAGAGAAGGTCGAGGAGGTGCCGGTCGCCTGTAGCTCCCCAATTGATCGCGGGAGATTGTGCGAGACTCTGATCGAGCGCGGCGCAATAGCTGACTGCTGAGCAGAGGCCGATTCATGCAACGCCGCATGTTGAGCGCGGGGCAATGCTGCCGGCGTCGCCTGCCGCTCCCGTTGAGGATCGGGCACGGTGATACGCTCTACAATACGCTCGACTGCTCGCAGATCCATTGCAAAGTGTTGCCGCTCATGAAAATCCTGCCACCAGTGGATCACCACGCGCACCAGGGTGGGCAGCAAGATTGCCCAGATGAGCAGCAGCGAGATGGAGAGCAGGAGCAAGCCGATAAATGGGATCAGGATAGCAGCTCCCTGCACCTCCCAGAGATGCGGCATCTGTGGCAACACCTGGAACAGGAAGCGCCAGGCCCACGGCGGGAAGCCGCCGGACAACCAGTAGAGCAGCACGCCACAACACAGTAATCCTACGAATACTGCGACTTTTGCCCAGCGATAATTTGTATAGGTGGTCTTTAGCTGCTCTATCATTATTTTTATTTCCAGGCAGGGCAAGCGCGAGGCCCCCACATCCCCTCACACCCTCCCCTTGCCCCTACCCCCCTGCCTCATCATACAGAGGTCGCGACGAACGAGATGATATTGATAACGATGCCATGCAGCATCACGACGCGCAAGCCTGGCTGCCCGGTGGCGAGCATGCTATCCGTGAGCGTAATCATCCAGCGAGCAGGTTCTATAGTACCGCTACGCCACACTTTCGTAAAGAGGGTAGCGCCAACCACGCGCAGACGCAAGGTATAGAACGTGCCGCCCTGAGCTTTGAAGGGGACGGAGGCCAGTTGTACCGATGTACCATTGACGCGCCTGAGCATGACCAGGTGCGTGCCATCGATAAATGCCTTGTACCAGTTGTCGGCGTTGGTCCAGCGCACCACTGCGCCCAGATTGGCCCCACCGACGAAACGGTTGACCATGCCGTTGAGCGTTACCTCCATATTGTCGCCCGCCGGCCCCAGCACGGCGTTGAGGGTCCCCTGTCCGTTGGCGATCTGGCCCGTGGCGTTGACGATAGAAAACGCCTGGACTGCATTGGCATCACCTCCCCAGGCACGCCCATCCGAAGCAGTTCCCCATAACGGCTGATTGGTGCGATTATAGGTGTCCTGAGCCAGGATGTTGCTCGGCTTTGGCGCTGCTACAGTGGCGGTCGGCGCTGGCATGTGCGGCATGGTGGTCTGACTGCCGCCCATCATCGCCTGCATCATCGGCAGGGTCAGCGCCTTCTGGATCGCTCCCATGAAAAGGCCCGCGACCAGCCCGCTGATGATAAGCGCCACCAGCACGGTGATAGCCATCACACGTCCATTCACGCCCTTCCCCCTTTCTTTTTTTCATTATGAATATGGATTGGTAGGGGCCACTCCCACGATGAAGCAGGGAGCTACCGGTTGCCCTGCTCCCTGTTGCCCTACCCCAACGCCTCGGGATCGGTAGGGGCAATCCCTCGCGGTTGCCCTGGCATCATCTGAATGGATGAGCCGCTGGCGCTGAACTTGCTAATTGACATGACTGCCAGAGATTGCATATTATCGTGAACCCAGGTGACGCCCTCGCGCATCTGGCCCGTGGTGGGATCGATCTGACCGGCATAGGCGCGATTGGCATTATCGATCATGTCGTTGATCAGCGTGAGCGTCTGCGGCTGCCGCAATTGCTGATCGGTCATTTTCATGATCTGCTGCGCGGCGCTGCGTACCTTAGAAAGCCCATCCTCGACATTGTTCATGGCGGTAATAATTGCGGCCTCATCCTTTCTGAGTTCGGGCGTTGAGCCGCCAGCCTGGAGCAACCCGTTAAGATGGTTGACTATATGAATAAGATAGCTGGCAGGCTCCTGGTTTGGTCCATTAACCGTCAGCAGGCCGATGCTGGCGAGGCGCGGCGTGATATTCAACGGTGTGCCCGGCGGTACATCCATCTGGACATAGGTCATACCGTCGAGGTACGTCAGGATGCGTACGGTCTGGCGGCGCACAAAGGCAACGTCTTTACTTTCCTCCCACTGCTCGCGCAAGCTCCCCGCCCATTCGACGATTTTGCCGCTATTGCGATAAAACCAGTCGTTGAGCCCTCCCGGCAGATTTAATGCGTCCAGTGTGGGATCGGCGGCCAGCAGGTGGCGCAGGTGATCGAGGTAGCTGAAATGCTTGGGGTTATCGGGGCTATTGATCGGCGTTTGCGAAAATTCGCCATAAAAGCGCCATACGCTCTGGTCGGGTGAGGGCGCGATAGGCTGCACGCTAGCATCCTCTTCGGTGACGAGGAAACGGCTGGTGCTTTGTAATAGATTGGTATGGGCCGCATCACCAGGGTAGAGCAAATGGGCCGTACCATTGCTGACCGGCAGCTTGCCGAGAAACACGGTTTTGGCGTCGCTCTGGAGCTTATCTCCGAGCAACCAGGCATAGTAACTTTTCTGCGGCGCGGGATTGGGCAAGTTATGCAGATCAATCAGCACTTGGTCAGCAATGCCCTGACTGCTATTCTCGCTCAATTGCCCGCTGCTCAAAAGGGCAACTTTGCCCACTATTGCGGGCGCGGCTGGAGCGACAGGAGCGGCGGCGGAGAGCTGCATGGGGAATTTGTAAAATAAGACCAGCAGAGAACTCAGGACCGCGACCAGCAGGGTTATGATGGTGAGCACAATCATCGCTCTCCCACGGCGGCGCGGCTTTGCCGGCGGCGTTGGCAGCGGCATGGCTTGCCTGGGCAGAGGAGCGACGCGCGGCGCAGGGCGCTGCAAAGAAACTTCCTCTCCGAGCGACTGAGCGAAGCTAGCGCGATAGCGGCGTTGTTGCTCGGAATTGCAAGGTTCTTCCTCTAAAATCTCCTCTAGCGGCGGCAGAGGCGTGGTTTTCTTGATGGTTGGTCCGATGGGAGCCGTGTTGGGGCCGGAGCCAAGCGGGGCGGTGGTGCGCGTCAGCACGCGCTGCCTGCTCAATTGCCCGACCATCAGGGCGTCGGAGAGGGTATCCATCGAGGCGTACACGGGAAAGCCATTGCGCGCCGCCATTTGCGTCATACGCTCGCTATCAGGGATGACGAAGACGACAGGCTTATCCAGTTGCCGCTTGACATGCTTGAGCGTGGTAAAATCTTCGGGCCGCTGGAAGACCCGCGTATGCTCAGCCAGCATGATCACGACCGGCTTTTGCTGCTCGCTTACCGTATGGAACAGTCCGGTTCTATCATCATCCGCCTCTATATAAAGGACACAAAAATCGCCAGTATCGCTGCGTTTCATCGTTCCCTCGATCCTTCTTGATGTGATTATTCAACCAGCTCGACCCGCGCCAGACGCTCGCGGCGTGCTCTGCGCCTCTGCTGCACCAGTGGTTTCTCAACCCTCTTCTTGCCAGACGAAGACGCATAGGGTGTGACCCCCATCTGCCTGAGCATACGTATTCCCTGCGCATCTAATGTAGGGGCAACTCCCGCGATGAAGCGGGGAGCTACCGGTTGCCCTGTCGGTTGCCCCAACCAGGACGCAGCAGTAACTCTGCCCCATGCCCGATAGATTGCCAGCAGCCCGATCACGATCAGCGCGCCCCAGGCGACCAGCCAGGAAAGAGCCTGCGCGGTCAGCAGGAAGACAGCCACGCCCTGCCCCTGCTGGACCAGCGACGGCAGCATTGGGGCAAGCCGATAGAGTTCACGCCACGCCACGGGCGGAAAGCCGCCGAGCCTGTTGACGACAAACAGGCCGGTCGCGAAGCAGATCAGGGGATAGCCCAGCACGCCAAGCCATGATGACTGCATCTGCTGGCTCAGCAGCGAGAAGCGTTGGTGCAACGTCAGGCCGCCGCCAGGCTGTTCCGCCGTTCCCCAGGTATGAATCAGTACGCCCGCAACGACCAGCCCACCGCCAATGTAGCCGTCAAGCGGCAAAATCTCTTGCAGCAGAAAATGCGCGGCAATGGCCCCCAGGATCGGCTCAAGGATATAAATAAAAGCGACCGTGACGGGCGAGATGTGCTTCTGCAACACGACCGTGATCAGGATCGGCAGGAAGGTTGTCCCGAACGCGATATAGAGGATGATCCAGATATCTGTCGGTAGAGCGGGATGGACGGCCTGCCAGTTGCCGAAGAGCAGCGCCACCAGATTGGCCCAGATTGCCATTGTCAGCAGCTCAACGCCAAAAAGCGGCCAGTTGGGAACCTGCTCTTTTTGCTCGTGGTCGGCCAGAAAGACGTAAAAGGTGCAGAAGAGGCCGCCGATAAAGGCGATCAGCGCGCCGCGCAATCCTCCCATCGACGCGTTCATAATCAGCAGCGCCGCCCCCACGACGGAGACGAGGCCGGCGAACCAGGTTGCTTTGCCGATAGTGTGGCGCAAAAATAAGCCCGCGAACACGGCGGCCAGCAAGCCGTTGAGCGAGGGGAAAAAGGCCGTGCTGGTGGCGCTATTATATTTGAGCGCGACCGCGAGCGTGAACAGGCCCAGGCACAGGCAGCTTCCCAGCACAAAGCCGCTCTTGACTGCCGCCCTGGTCATCTGCCGCCACGACAGAAGCACGATCACCAGCCCGACCGGAATTAACGCGGTCATGACGAAGAAGGTGAACACGATGGGATCAATGCGTCCGAGTGCCGCTTTGGCAACCGAGTAATAGGTTCCGAAGAGGAACGCATTGAGCAAAAAGGCCACGCAGGCCACGATCTTCATTTTCATGCGCGCTTCACACCTCATACCATAACATCAATTTCGTCCATGATTCCGTGGGGATACCCGCCTGTAGGGGCAACTCCCGCGATGAATCGGGGAGCTACCAGTTGCCCCTACCCTGGTCATTCCATTCCACCTGTGCGGGTCGGGGTTTGCCCTGCCCTGGTTAGAGTATACGTTCTCGGAGGGCCAAAACAGGCGGATTTCGTCCAGAGCTCAGGCGTGTAATATCACAATTTCTCTGGGGTAAGCCGTCTTACCTTACGACGGCATAGCGTCTCTGGGGAGCAAGAACGTCGCAAAATTTTGCGATGTCTGACCGCGAATTACGGCAAGAAAAGCATTACAGGCTGCGCCCGTTTCTCTGGGCGAGGTCGGGGTTAAGGGCAATGGCGCGCTCATAGTCGCTTCTGGCGCGCTCGTACTGGCCTATCTGTTCGTAGGCGCGGGCGCGGTTGTAATAGGCCCAGGCGTCACGCGGATCGAGGGCGAGGACGCGCTCAAGATCGAGGATAGCTTGCTGATAATGCGATAGTTGCAAATAGATATAACCACGTTTGTAGTAGGCCGCAGCGTTGCGCGGATTGAGCTGCAACGCCTGATCAAAGTCGCTAACCGCTCGCGGGTACTGCTCCAGGTGGTAGTACGAGGAGCCGCGCTTATCGTAGAAGTCGGCAATGCCAGGATCGAGGGCTATCGCGCGGTCGTATTCAGCGATGGCGCGCTGATAGAGCCCCAGTTCGTAATAGGCCACCCCTTTAGAGTAATAGGCCCAGGCGTTGCCAGGATCGAGGGCCAGCACCTGGTCAAATTCGCTGGCGGCCCGCTGGTAAAGCCCGAGTTGATGATAGGCGGAGCCTAATCCATAGTAGGCAGCGACGCATCTGGGCTCGACGCTGATCGCCTGGTTATAGGCTGTAATAGCCTCCTGGAAGCGCAGGGCTGCATAATGCACATTGCCTTCCTCCAGCCACTTCTGACCCCCCTTCTTATAAAGGGCGGGGACCGGTCGCGCTATGGCGGTTTTATTGGTATGCGCGTATTCTTTGATGATATCCCCATGTCGTCTGCGCTGTGTCTCCTGCATTACTTCTTCCCGTGCGCTTGGCTGGACATCCTCCCAACTCATCTTTGAGAGGTCTTCCCTCAGGCTTTGTTCGAGGGCCTGGGCAAATTCCTGCACGCTGGCATAGCGCGCGCCAGGGCTTTTCGCCAGAGCGGTCATGATTACATGCTCCGTCTGTGGCGAAATAGCGATCCCGTGCTCACGCAATGAAGGGGGTGTGACATGCAGGTGCTGGCCTACCACTTCGTAGAACAGGCCCTGGAATGGACAGGTCCCACAGAGCCATTCATAGGTGACGATCCCCAGCGCATACTGGTCGCTCGCTCGTCCTGCCTTGCCATAAAATTGTTCGGGAGCCATATAATAGTAGGTTCCCTGCACAACCTGCGTCTGCTGCGACATGGAGACGCGCCCGCTCTGCGAGACGGTGGCGATGCCAAAGTCGCTCAACAGCACCTCCATGTGCTGACCCACGAGCATATTTTCCGGCTTGACGTCGCGATGGATCAGATTTTCTTCATGCGCATACTGAAGCGCGCCCGCTATCTCTTTCACATACTGGATAATGACGGAGGGCAGGAGGCGAGAGCCGCGCGGGTGCCGCTGGCGTAGAGTGCCATTAGGAGCGTACGTCATGACAATAAACGGCGTCGCGCTTTTCGTTTCCACGCCAAAATCGAGCACAGGAATAATATGCGGGTGCTTGAGACGAAAAACGCGCGCCTCATTCAGAAAACTCTGAAATTCTTCGCGCGTCGATTGAAATTTGAGTAGTTTTACTGCAACAGCCGTGCCGCGATAAATATCTTCTGCAAGGTAGACCTGGCTGAAACCGCCTTCCCCGAGCAGGCGCATCAGGCGGTAGCGGTCTAACTGTTGACCGGAGCGATCAGACATGGTACGGCCCCCTCTGACCAGTTTTCAATAATATTGCACCTGCCTCCACGGCAATATCTCTTATCTGCCAGTGTAGTAATATATAAGGGGCATGTCAAGCAAAATAGAGGATTGTACCAATCCTCATCTGTTGCCAAATTCGCCTGTGGCAACAAGTCACAGGGCAACCGCGAGGGATTGCCCCTACCCATCCATCCTGCCGTCGTCCAGCATCCCCTATGCCCAACAGGGCAAGCCCAACATCGTGCCAACCCGTCACAGGGCAGGCGCAAGGCACTGCCCCTACCCATACGTCCTGCCGTTCGCCCGTCATCCCACATCCGCCAACAGGCGACGCGCTCGCTTTTCTACGAGGGCGAGTTCGTAACGTTGCGCCTCTTCGATGACCTGATCAAGCTCCTGATGGGCTTTCTCGCTTTCTCCAAGTAGCAAGGAGACGTGCCCCAACGCCAGTCGTCCCCTGGTCCTGGCTTCGACCTCCAAGCCTGCAAGAGCGAGCGCACGCTCTATATCTTTGCGCGCGTGCAGTAGCAAGCGCGTACGCATTGTGGGGAGCGGCTGCGCCTGCGCCTGGGCAGTACGGATTCTTCCCAGCGAGACCAGCGCGACGCCAATACATGGGTTGTTGCGCATGGCACGTCCAATGCTCAGGGCGCGCAGGGTGCATTGCGCGGCTTCGTCGAGCTTGCCCCTTGCAGCGGCGTCAGGCTGCGCTTCATCCTGCAACATCAAGACAATCGCCAGGGCAGAGTTCCAGAGGCTGACGTACTCACGATCATTGAACCGTTCCGCCAGCGCCAGACCCTTCTTGTACCAGTCTTCCGCCTCTTCCAGCTCATCAAATGAGGCCGCCAGCTCGCCCAGATTGCTGAAAACAAGCGAGGTAAGCGGGGCGTCGCCAAGCTGCTCGGCCAGGTTGAGCGAGCGGCGCAGGGCGGCCTGGGCCTGCTCATATTCGGCCTTTTTGAGGAAGATATACCCCAGATTGTTGGAGACATGGGCGATCTCGCGTTTATGATCGTACTGCTCGTAAAGGGCCAGCGCGGTATTCAGATGCCCCAGCGCCGTGGAACGCTGCCCCACGGCATTGGTCAGCGCCCCCAAAATTCTATGGACGCGCCCAAGATCAACCGGATCGCCCTCTAATGTGCGCTGGATGCGCGTGGTGCGAGCCGCGTGAGTTGTGCGCGAGCGCGCTACACTTTCTGATTGCTCCTTTGTGAAGAGGGCGAGGGCCTCACGAGCTGCCTGAAGGGCTTGCTCATAATTCCCCTCCTGCCAGTAGAGGTTGCTTTGCAGATAGCGCAACCTGGCCCACGCCCGCCCACCCACGACGTTGGCGGCACGCAAGACCTGCTCCCCTTGCTCGCAGCATTGCTGAGCGCGCTTGTTATCGCCGGTATAGCGCCAGGTGAGCCCGATTTCTCCCAGCAGCAGCGCCTGAATCTGCGCCTCATACTGCGATGGGGCGTCCGATAGCGCGGCGCGCACCTCCAGGATGCGCTCAAAGAGACGGCGCGCCTCCTCGAAGTTGCCGCTCACCACGGAGCACTCGGCCAGCCGTTCGAGCAGATACGCCAGGTGCGTCGCTTCTTCCGTCGTCGCCGGATGCTTGATCTGTTCCACGACCAACCCGTAATAGTGCTCGGCCTCAGCATAAGCGGAGAGGGCGTACGCCTGATCGCCTGCCAGTTCGGCATAAGGGATGATCTGCGCGGGTTCCGCGCCCGCGTTGACCAGGTGGTGCGTGATGGTGGCGGCAACCTCTTCTTCCCGTCCACGATGCATGCGTATCAGCAGCTCTGCCACCCGTTGATGCAGGCGCGCGCGTCTGATGGCGGAGACACGCTCATAAAGATGGCTGACCAGCAACGGGTGCCAGAAGTGATAGGTGACGCGCGTGCCCGCTCCCTCTTCCGTTAAGACCCCCGATTGCAGCGCCTCTTCTAATAGCCCGAGCACGGTATCTTCGTCCGTGGATGTGCTGCCCGCCTCCATCGCGTAGATCAGGGGGAACTCGAAGGAGCCTCCGAGCACTGCGGCATTGCCGAGCAACTGCCGGCAGGGCGCGCTCAGCCTGCCCATACGGTGGTCGAGCGCGGCAGCGACGGTCTTTGGCAACGTGGGCGGGCTGGAACGCGCCAGTTCTTCAGCGAAGAAGGGGTTGCCCGCAGCATGCGTCTGAATATGTTCGACCATCGTTTCTGAAACATTGGACATGCTGGAAACCAGTTGACCAATCTGCTCGGAGGTGAGCGGCTCGACGTTCAGGGTCACGACGGCGCGTTCTCGCTGCATGTGCGCGATCAATGTACGCAATGGATGCGGCGGGCGTATGGGCAACTCGGTCTCGCGGCACGTTCCGACCAGGACGATGGGATAGCCATAGAGGTGGCGCGCCAGGTAGCCCAGCAGCTCGCAGCTACTCGCGTCGCCCCACTGGATATCATCCAGCACAATCAAGAGGGGGGTGCTCTCGCTGACCGTCGTCAGGAGGTCGCGGGTCGCCTCCCACAGGCGCAATTGCTCCTGCTCGGGCAGGAAGTGGACGGCGGCATTGGCGCTGGCCGCCTTAGGGAACATTTCGTTCAGTTCGGGGAGCAGGGCGGTGAGCGGCTGGATTGGCAGCGTTTCTTGAGCTGACGAGCGCAGCGTGGGGGCCAGACCGGAGCCGATGTTGAGCACTTTGCGCAACACTTCGGTCCACAGGCGATAGGGGATGCCGCGCTCCTGCACATAGATGCGGCTCCAGATGACGGTCCAGCGCCGCGACTGCGCCTCGCGGCTGATCTCCTCTGCCAGACGCGTCTTGCCAATGCCCGATTCCCCCATCAAGATCATACATTGGGGACGGCGCTGTGTATCCAGCGGGATGCCGAGCGATCTCCTCTGCCCGACCAGTTGCAGTTGCGCTCCCCGCTCGGTCTCCAGCAGCATAGCGCGCAACGCCTCTAGCTCGTGGGTGCGCCCGATGAGCGGGCTTTGATGGCTGCGTCCGATGGGTTCCTTCTGGATGGTCGCTCCGGTTGCCGCGGAGCCATCCACGGGAGCGGGCGGCTCGTCTGGGGCCTGCGTTCTGGTGAAAGATATGCCGGCGGAGGTTCTGGTGGCGATGACGACCGGCTCCGGTGTGGGGAAAGCATCCTCGCCCTGGCGCACGGCCTCGTATAAGGCCCGCGTCTCCTCAGAGGGCGCGCTCCCGTACTCGCGCTGTAGCACCTCGGCCAGACGATGATAGGCGCGCAGAGCTTCGCCGCGTCTCTTCAAGCGTGCCAGCACAACCATCAGGCGGCGCACTGCCAGTTCGTTGGTGGGATCGTTCGCCAGCAGACGGTCAAGCACATCGATGGCATTGGAGATTGCCCCTTGCGCAAGATGGTGATCGGCAGATTCGAGCAGCAGACCGATCCAGAGGCGGCGCAAGACCTGGCGGCGCGCCAGCACCCATTCGACCTGGCGTCCCTCCGGCAGAAAATCGCCTCCGTAGAGCGCCAGAGCCTCATTGTGGACGTTCTCACCGCGCGGACTCGGCTCACGCGTCACCAGCGCCTCGAAGGCATCGGTATCCACCCAGACTTTCTGCTGTCCCGCGAGCACCAGGCAATCGCCTTCGGTACGCAGCAGCATCTCCTGGGGATGTCCCAACACTTTGCGCAGGCGATAGACGATCTTGCTTAAATTCTCGGTCGCCGTCTCCTGATCGCTTCTGGGCCACAATGCCGCGATCACTTGGGGGCGGCTCGCTTTGCGTTCAGGGCTACAGATCAGAAAAGCCAGCAGCGCGCGTACGCGTTGCTGCTGCCAGGATGCCTCCGTGACTGCCTGCCACATCTGGCCGTTGCGCCGCTCAAGGCGAAACTGGCCCAGCGTGGAGACGCGGATCAACGCGGTGCTCAAGTCCGCGAGGTCAATCGCTTCGATGGCGCTGGCGTTACCCGCAGCCAGTTCGGCCTGGACCTCCGGCGGCAGGGTCTTGCCCACGTAAGTACGTGTGGTCTGCCCATTGACGGTCTGGTAAGCATACCAGTAAGGACCGTGGCCCACCCCCTCGCGGCACTTGCGGCAGCGCGGTTTGCCACAATAACTTACCTGCTGATGGTATGTGATCTTACCATTCATCCGGTACTCTCCCTATTCGCGTATCGATACCATAGACACACCTGCCAGTATGACATGCACCTGATAGCATGTCGCTACCCAAATGTAAGCCAGGACTGACGATCAGAAGCCCTGCTATTCGCTATGATAGCGCACATGCTATTATATCGTACACGTCAACAGTAAAGGTACCATACAATTCCCAAATCATCAATTTTCATCTACCACCGTACCAAGACCGTTACAGGCAAGCATTGCCCCTACCTATACATCCCAGCCATCATCGCGGGCACCCCCACAGGGCAAGCGCAAGGCATTGCCCCTACCCATCCGTTTATCGTTGGTGGGACAGGGCACGCGCGGTCCCCACGCCGTTCTACCCTTGCCCCCTGACCGGTTCTGTCCAGCGTTGCGGGGGGATCGGTTCGGGGGTTACGTGTGCTACGGCGACAATGGATGGGTAGGGGCAATGCCTTGCGCTTGCCCTGCTGCCCCCCATTGCGCCTTCCGTCCCCGCAAAAACACGAATGGTCGGTAATCCTTTGGTCTAGGGCCGCGACATGACCTTTTTCAGCCAGCGTTCGTCGGCCCTGATCTGCTCCGCGCTCATGCGGTAAAAGTGTTTGATGTCAGCGTGAATGTGCTCGTTGTAGGACTCCCATTCGCCAAGATGGCCGAGCAGCAGGTGATGCTCTTTGCCTTTGGCCTCGCACAGCGTAATCAGATTGGTCGGGTCAAGCTCCAGTTGCGGATGCAGGTGAAAGGGCTTAATATGATGGACTTGCAGTTCCTTCGTGTGACCGCAGGCCATGCAGGCGGGCTGACGCTGAAGATGCTCTTTCTCGACGCGTGCCCACTCGGGGCTACGCGCCTTCCCATGCTTCTGAGCTATGCGCGCTCCATGATCGATCCTCTTCTCTATCGCGCGCCTGACACGCAAACCTCTGGCGGGATGGGCCATCCTGCCCGCGCGCCTGCGCCAGCTCAGATAGCGCCAGAGCGCCAGCAGCACGATAATTGCGATCAGCGCCAGCAGCACCGGCACCGGCACCGCGACGCTCACCACGGCACCAGGAAGAAATAATAACGATACGCTCATAAAATTGCCTCCCTACATTCCATTAATACGAACAACAGTACGAACAATATGTGATGGGCTTAATTTAGCAGATCCCCTGCATAAGCGCAACAGTTTCCCTATGATAACCCTCATTCCGTAGGGTCCCCATCATCGCGGTGCCGCCACAGGGCAAGCGCAAGGCATTGCCCCTACCCATCCATTGTCGCCCGCCGGCCAACAACCTACAATGGGCACAAGGCGATCAATCGGGTCGGGACGGACGTGGGATAACGGCAGCACCGGCTGGCTAGGGGCAATCCCTCGCGCTTGCCCTGCTGGCGATAGGTGATGATGGGCAACGGCAGGGCTTAGCTGACGATGACGATTTTGATGGCGTCGGGGGTGGTGGGGAGATGGTCGGCTCCGAAGGGGAGGCTGACCTGGACGGAGGCGACTCCAGGCTGCGACCGGAGATAGGCGAGGGCGACGGGCGCGGTGGCTCCCTTGATGGATTGACGCCACTGCGCCAACTGCTGACCGGAGAGCTGGTAATTCCAGATGCCCTTGACTGCCACGCTGACATAGACAATGCCATCCTTCCCCTGCACTATCGTGGGCTGCGCGGTGACGGTGGGCTGGTCCTGCATCTGGTAGCCCTGGTCTAACGTCTGGCTCGCTTGCTTGATTAAAAGCTGGATGGCGGTCTGGTTGGCGACGACGCGGTTATAGGCGACGGCGGTTCCGGCGACATCAACGGTCACCTGGACCTGAGCAGCCTGGGTACCGACGGGCGTGCTGGCGGTGACGTTGATGGTGAACGCGGGTATGCCGGCGATGACTTCGTCGGCGCTCAGCAACTTCTGGAGCTGCTGACCCGTTTGTTGCTGCAATTTGCCTGCCAGCGCGGCCTGGACGCCGTCGAGATCGGCCTGGGCGACGAAATGGACCACCTGCGGATCGGCTCCGCCTACGAATGGGGCAAGGTTCTTGACGGTCAAGACGTTATTGATGCTGCTACAGCACATGCCGTCGAGGGCGTGCGCGGCAATGTTGCCCGCAACTCCAGGCGTGACGGCTACGGCGGTGGCCTGGGCGAGTCCGCTCGTTGTCCCCTGGCGCGCCGGCACGGGGACCGCCTGCGCTATCAGGAAACGCGTACCGGTGGCGGTGGCGAGGATCTGCGAGGCGGGCACGGTGACGACGGCGGCTGTGTCGTTGAGAAATTCGACGGTGCCACTGGCCGCGACGCCGGCGATGGTCCTGGTGCCGGTCGTTTGCACGGTGCTGTTGCCAGAGGCGTCGCTCTTGAGCACGCGATCAGGGATGGTGTGCGCCACCAGGTCGGGCTGCTGCACCTGCGGCGAGGCGGTGAGCAGGTAGCTATTCTGCAAGGTTTTACTTTGCGCGGTGACGTAGACGGTGGCAAGCGAGGGCGCGCCAAAGACGGGGAAGCCGACCGGCAGCAGGCTGAAGCCCAGCGCGCGCGGCACGATCAGTAAAGCCAGCAGCAACACGGGTACGAGCATGGCGGCAACCAATGCCAGCGAGAGGCGGCGGCGCGGGCGCGGCTTTTTTACCGGCGCTGGCTCCTCTGTGATGCGCTGTCTGATTCTGACGGTCTCGGTGGTGCGCTGGCGCTCTCGTTCGCGTGTGACGGTCGGAGGCGCGTCGTTGCGCTGGCGACGCGTGACGGCGGGCGACTCGTCGAGATAGAGCGGGACCGGACTGGGATGCCTGGATGGCGGCTCAACAATGTAGAGCTGCCCCTCCTGCTCAAACGAGCGTTCCTCTTCGGCGAGGGCGGGAACGGACCCGTTGATGGCTGCGAGAAAGGCGGCGCGCAATTCGGCGACGCTGTGGTAGCGATCTTCGGGCTGCTTCGCCATCGCGGTCTGCACGACGCCCCCCAGTTCTGTGGGGATAGAGGCGTCATGGTCGCAGGGCGAGGGGATGGGGTCGCGCAGGTGCATCTGGATCACACGCACGTCGTCGGGATCGTTATAGGGCAGCTCGCCCGTAAGCATCTGGTAAAGCAGGACGCCGAGCGCGTAAATGTCGGTCGAGGCCGTAACGATGCCGCGCGTCTGCTCGGGCGCCATGTAATGGGGCGTCCCTGGCACCTGGTCCAGAGGAATCGGCTTGCCCACCTGCGCATCGTCAAGCTGGCGCATGGTGCGCACGAGGCCGAAATCAGCCAGGTAGGCGTACGGAGTGGCGTGCCGCAGATCCATCAGGACATTCGAAGATTTGATGTCGCGATGAATCAGCCCCTCGTCATGAGCATACTCAACGGCGTCGAGCAACTGCGTGTAAATGGTGGTGACTTCCTCCAGGCCAGGCAGGCTGCGGCGCAGGTAACTGGTGAGGGTGCCCCCTTCGATAAAGGGCATGACCAGATACAGGATGCCGCGCTCGTCGCCGAATTCGATCAGGGGCAGGATATGCGGGTGGTGCAGACGCGCGATGGTACGGGCCTCGCGGGCAAAACGCCGCCGCATGTCGCGGTCGCTGGCGTAATCGCCCAGGATGACCTTGATCGCGACGCGACGATCAAACGCGGTCCGCTGCCGTCCCTCGTACACAGCCCCCATCCCCCCGACACGGATGCGCCGCGTGATATCGTAATTCCCCAGTTGCTGGCCTTCCAAAGAAAGCATTCCGTCTTGTGATCCTTTCATGGCAGGGCAACCGCGATGGATTGCCCCTCCCCATTCATCCTGCCTTCGTCCATCATCGTCCCATCCATTACAGGGCAACCGCAAGGGATTGCCCCTACCCATCCATCCTGCCGTACCGACCTGATTTATCGCGTCCGGTTTACCGCCCTACCGTATCCATCATCGTGCCAGTCCTGTAGGATTGCCCTGTCCCCATTGTGACCCGTTCGCCGGTGGGCGACAATGGATGGGTAGGGGCAATCCCTTGCGGTTGTCCTGCCCGCCTCCGATGACCTTGCCCAACGCTGGAATGGATGGGGAGGGGCAATCCCTCGCGGTTGCCCTGTGGCGGCACCTACCCATCCGTCCTGCCGCCCCACGCCCCGTAGGGACGCGATTTATCCCGTCCGCTTTAGCGCCTCGCCTTCCCCACGGCGATAAATCGGACGGCATGAATGTCGTCCCTACAGAGGGAACCGCCGCCATAGAATTCCCCCTAATGTCCTTATACCACGGCCCCTACCCGTTGCCAGGCAGCGGCGTCTGCGTGCCGTTCGGAATATTGACGGGCGACCCGCCAGGCGCAGGGGTGGCGGTATCCTGCACACCAGGCACATTCTGTATAACGATTTTGATCTGGTTTGGATCACTGGGTAGGACATTCCCTCCGCCCTGGATATCAGCATGCCCGATATCCTTATGTCCCGCGAGAATGTCCTGCGCCTGCACGACGGTCTTGCCCGCTATAGCCTTCGCCAGAGCCGCCTTTTCGGCGTCGCTGATCTGGGCGGCCCAGATGCCTCTGGCGTTGACCAGCAAGGAGACGTTGCCCTGCTGATCGACATTCTGGACGGTGGTATGCATGACGACCTGGCCCGCGAGCTTATAGGTCGAGCCGATATCGTTATTGGCCTTGCTCGCCAGCAGGTTAGCGACCATCGTTTGCAGCCCTGCATGGTCGTAAGCCAGAGCGTTGCAGGTGGCTGTGACGGTAACGGTGACACTGTTGACATTGACGCCATGCGGCCCGATGGGGTTATCGCTATTGACGCTGGCCGGACAGGGATTGCTGCCATTCTGCGCGACGAACTGCTCCCCTGTGTGCAACTGCCCCTGCAACGACGCCTGCGCCTGCGCCGACACGGTGCCCTTCAACGGATTAGCAACCCCATCCACGTCCGACTGCTGCACAAAATTGTAATTTTGTGGATCTTGACCGCCAGTGAAAGCACTATTTTTTACACGTATAAAATTACCGGCAGTACAACATAACTGATTAATGACTCCAGCATCATAATTACCCGCCGCACCAGCATTAGCTGCGTGAGCAAGGCCACTATTAACTCCAAAACTAACACCTGGGTTTCCTGCTGGAATAAACACAGAAGTGTCAGTAACCACTACGGCTCCGTTGCCATTATCAATGCGTGTACCGCCCATAACCGTAAGAGACGAGGCAGAGCCATTGAAGAACGTTAGTTGTCCAAAAGCCCTGGTACCTGGCGTCTGCGTATGCCCTGTGGCGTTGACAGTCTTCGGGTCGGATTTGGCGCTGGCTGTGAGCGTGCGGACGGCGATCTGGCGCTGAGCGGGATCAGGGGTGCCAGGGACGCCCTGGATCACGTAGCTGTTCGAGATCAGCTTGCTATCAGGGGTGATGGTGACGGTCGTGCCGCCTCCTGTGAATGCGCTGGTCGCTTGCTTGAACATATTGGGATTGAGCATGAAAGCTGCTGCGGTCAGGCTGCCGGCGATGAGCAGGACGAGCAGGACGGCGATGAGCGCGACGATGCCACGGCGCGGTCTGGGTCCGCGACCAGGGCCGCCGCCGCGACCACCCAGGCCAGGTCCAGGCGGTGGCGGGAAGTTGCCGACTCCGCCCATCCGCTGCTGAGGGGCAGGCCCTGACGCCATACTCGCGGCTCCCACGCCTGCTCCAACCATCGCGGCTGCCGCCATCTTGCCGGTGGTGCGTCCCCTGTTCGCCTTCGCTCCCACGTTCGCATCCGCAGGCGGCATCGGCGGCTGATGGGCCGCCAGCTCCGCCGGTGACAGCTTGGCCGTCACCTTCTGCCGCACCGGATTCAGCTCGATAATCTTAGGCCCGCCCGCGTTCGCCCCTCCATTCTCGGCAACCCCTCCAGGCTTTCCAGGCTGCACACTGCCGGACGCCCCGCCTTGCCCCTGCCCCGTTGCGTCAGATTGACTGGTAGGGGCAAGGAGAGGGGATGTGGGGACGCGGGGGCCTCGCGCTTGCCCTGCCGTGGGATGGGGGCCTGGTGCCTGTCCTGGTGGTTGCTGGGCGGGGGCAAGCCCCGCCCCTACGGACGTTGGTCCTGCGTTCGGATTGGCGGCGGGCGGGAGGGCGTCGCCATCGTCATCGTAGCGAATAGGGAACATTCTGGTGTGATCTTCGTCTGCCGGCCCGCCCTTGAACATATCGGCGGCCAGCATGCCAGCGCCAAAACCTGCCGCGCCCAGGCCCCCAGCTTTCAGCGGGTCCGTGTGAATATCTTCATCCTCGTCGTCACGCCCAGGCATAGATGATTGTGGAGGCGCCGATGCAGCGGCGGGAGTAACCCCGAGAAATTTGGGCTTACCACGATGGAACAGCCAGCCGCCTCGCTTCACGCCGCCGCTCACATTGCCATCGCGCAGGGCTGTGGCGTAGTTCTCCAGGGTCGAATAGACCGCGAAGTGGCGCTGGCGCGCGAATTCGGCGGGGCCTGGGCCGCTGGGTATGATAAAGATAATCTGCGCCTCCAGGTTGCGCCGGATCGTCTTGAGGTCATCAAAATCGGATGGACGCTGGAAAGCCTTATTCTGCGGTGGCAAGACAATCGCAATCTGCTTCCGCCCCAACTTCTCTTGCGTTAAAATAGCGGCCAGTACACTTCTTCTATCGTCCGTGGGTGAGACAGAAATAATACCAATATTCGCGCTTCGCGGATCATTTATACCTAATAATTCTGCGCCATTTTCCTGTTTCATAGCAGTCCCTCAAAATCCCAAAAGTTGCGATCCTCGCTTCTGATCTCATTTTACACTAAGAAATTGATTTGGTGAAGTCCCCTCCCGCCGTAGAATTCCTGGCGCACCAGCATCACAGCGATGCCAACGGCCTTCAGCACACCAAAGAATAGTATATGTGACAACAGTGAGTATTGCATCCAAATAGGAAAAAGGCAAGCATTTGCGCTACCGCAAACGGGGGAAAAGATACCAAAATCGCAGGATGGATGTGTCAAAAAAAGAGCAACAGGGCAGCAGGGGAACCGCGAGGGATTGCCCTGCGGCTCAATCGGGTCGGTACGAATGTTGATACAGGGAAATGAGGGGCAAGGGTGTCTATCAATGGACCTCTCTGATCGAGGTAAACAGGTAAATCTGTGGCGTGAATCGGCCTGGCGAGCGGCTCTATGAAATTTACCCGCTTCGCACTCTTCGGGAAACTCGGTAAACCTGGTAATGTTCTCCCCCATTCCATCCCTCCTTGCTTCAGCCGCAGCGGAGGAAGGTGTTCTCAAAAAGATCTTCAGCATCTTTCCCCCTCTTCAATTATATATATAGGTTTAGTATATAATAGAGGGGTGATGGTGGGATATCACCACCACCCGAGTTTACCAAGTTTACCTAATGAGAGCAAGGGAAGGAAACTCGTGGATCGGCCTGGCGAGCGGCTTCATGCCACACGTTTACCTGTTTACCACTATTCGGAGGGGAGAAGTGATTCTCCTTCTGGGAAAAGCGAGTTGGTAGGTTCTGGTAGTGTGTAAAGTCCACGTCCGGCAGTTTGAACTTGCCCCTTTTCTTTCATTAAAAAGAGGGTCTTGCAGATGCTATGATAATTCCCTCTCAGCTTCTCTGTGATAGCAGCGGGAGAGAGTGGAGATTGTGCCTCCTGCAAAACATCCAGGATAGCCTGGCGCTCAGGCGAAAGACGGGGCTTGATGTCTTTAGCGAGCGACCACACAGCCGTCTGCTCGTCGAAAGAGAGCGTGAGCTGCTGCTCCTCGACATCGCGGCCCGTGACAAAGAGTTGGGCAGTCATCTCATTGCGCACGCGTTGCAGCACCATGTTGCAATCGGTTGCCCCTGTCAGACCCGTGGAGCCGCTAATCTCGTCCATCGGGTCGGTGTTGCCGTTGCCGCCCTTGCGCAGGTGGTGAATCACCAGGATGGAGATGTGATGCTGCTCGGCCAGTTGCTTGAGTGGCGTGATCAGCGCGTAATCGTCGGCGTAGATGTTGCCGCTGCCAGGGGAGCGTACGCGGGCCAGGGTGTCGATAATGACCAGGCGCGGCTGCTGCTTGCTGGCGATCCAGTCGGCCAGATCGTCGAGGCCGCCCGTTGGCAACGGGTTCCACCAGCCTGTCCAGGCCAGGGTATCTGGCGCCTCGCGGCCCTGTAAGAGCTTCACCATACGGTCTCTCATGCGCCGCTCCGTATCCTCCAGCCCCAGGTAGAAGACATACCCTTGCAGCGTCGGCATGCTGCCGAGCGCGTTCTCACCTTTGGCAACGGCGAGCGCCAGTTGCAGGGCCAGCCAGGACTTGCCCATCTTGGGCTTGCCCCCCAGCAAGGTCACGCCCTCCGTCAGCAGCCCCGCAACGGCCCATTGAGGGGCGACAGACTCCCTTGCCATGATTTGCCGCGCGTCCAGCGCGTCATCGGCACCGGACGCGCGCACCGTCGCGCCACATGGGTACTTCGCGACACTGCGCGCAATCTTGCTCACCTCCTCATCGAGCAACGGTGGCCTGCAAAACGCCTGATTGTACGCGCGCAGCATGATCAATAGCCCCTCCTCGCTCGCGCCCTGGCGACGATACTCACCCGCCACGCTCAGCAGCCTGGTGTTGCGCTTGCCTTCGGGGATGATCAGCGCCGGAGCAGGTACAATGGCGACGGTCGGCGTCGGGGCGGCGGGAGGCGCAGGGGCGGCCCCGTTCGGGAGTGCCATTTGCTGCGGCAGAATGACGGCGTGCGAGGACGATTGCTTGCGCGAGGTCAGCGCCAGGTCGAGCAGCCGCTCAGGGGCACGCGGGATATCGCCGAAGACGCGCCAGAGGTAGTGCCTGCCGGAGGCGTGCAGGCTGGCGGGAGCCACCACGTAGCCATGATGGCCGCGAATATCAACGCCGTCGGCCAGCCGTCCGCTGCTATTGGGCACGATCAGCTCCCTGTCATGCAGGAAGTACAGGTGCCAGCCGCCGCCGCCCGTGCGCACCAGCGGCGTCTTCTCCGGCAGTTCGAAGAGCCGCTCAATCACCTCCAGCGAGCCGCCATGACGCGGGTCGATATCGACCACCAGCAGCCCGCCGCCGGTCGCGATACCCACGTTGGCCTGTGGGTGCTTCTCCCACCAGATCTTCACCTGGTCCAGATCGCACGACGCGCTGATCGCGCCATCTTTGGTACGTGGATGCTTGCCAGGACTGCTGCACTGTGGCTGGCCGCAGGTGCAGCCGCCGGAGGGATAGAACGAGTGCAGGGGAAGGACGCGCAGCCCGCGACGCGCATACCCTGCCGCGAAATCGAGCATAGTCGGGCCTGTGGAGTCATTTTGCAAGGGATTATCCTTTCTGGGGACATGCGAATGGAAGGGGGTACAGATGTTGTTCATACCACTTCACCGCTACCTTCCTGTAGAGACAACAAAGAGGAAACATCAGGGGAGATACCCGCCGCTTCTCTGTTGCCCTGGTCCTTCAGGAGTGTCCATACAGTCAGCGAGTAAGCTCATCCTGATATAATCAATTATTGCCTGCTTGCCTGCCTTTTGTAAAGGTTTTGGCGGTAATGTGGAGAGTATCTGTATGTATCAAAATATGGGGGGCAAGCGCGAGGGGTTGCCCTGCTGGTGTACCCACGATGACGGGCCAACGGCAGGACCGGATGGGTAGGGGCAATCCCTTGCGGTTGCCCTGGTCACCCATCCGTCATCGCCATCGGGGCACACGTAACCCCAACCCAGCGGTGATGGCCCGACCTATTCGTCCATCGTTGCAGGGGCACCGCAGGATCATCGGTGGGGAACAGGGCAACCGCAAGGGATTGCCCCTACCCATCCGTTGTACATAAATCATGAGAAATACGTATTGTATCGACATATCAATACGTTTATAATCACGACACAACGGAAATAGGGGAGGTTGAAGGGAATATGGGCAAAGCGCAGTATGATCCAGATCTTCACCACAGACGGTCGATCCGCTTGCTGAATTATCATTATGCCTCGAAGCAGGCATATTTCGTCACGATTTGTACGCAGGGACGTGTCCCACGTTTTGAACAGCCAGCGTTACGCACCATTCTGGAGGAGACCTGGCACGCCTTACCCGAACGGTTTGCGGGGCTGATCCTCGATGAATACGTCATTATGCCTGATCATGTTCATTTCATCGTTCGGCTGAGTGCCAGCACGAAGCACGTTTCCCTGGGTCAGGTTGTGGGGGCCTACAAATCGTTAACCAGCGTCAAATGGCTCAAACATCTTGAGATGACCGGCCTGAACGAACAGGGCAAATTCTGGCAAAGGAACTACATGGAACGTGTCATTCGCGACGAAGACGAATTGATGCGCATCCGCGCATACATCCGTAATAATCCATTGAGGGCCGCCTTGAAAAAAGATGGCCCTGTCAATCCATCAGATTCCCAGGGCGTATTGGACGAATAGGTCGGGCCATCATCGCTGGGTCAGGGGACGTGCGTCCCCCACCGATGAACGGATGGGTGACCAGGGCAACCGCAAGGGATTGCCCCTACCATCCATCCTGCCATTCCCCAATATCGTCCCAATCCTGGAGGGTTGCCCTGATCACCCCGCATGGCGCGATACCCCATTGCACGGGTCGGCATGGCCCTTGCACGGTCACGCCCACGCTGCCCTGTCCCATTGTGCCCTGTTCGCCGGCGACGATAACGGATGGGTAGGGGCAATCCCTTGCGGTTGCCCTGCTGCCCTATTGTGTGGGTTGGCATTACGCTGTAGGGGCAATGCCTCGTGCTTGCCCCATCCGACCCCATCCTCCCCAAAAACGCAAAAACGCCCATCCCACGCGGATAGGCGTCTGTAGGGGCAATGCCTCGCGCTTGCCTGCGCGCTGCCCTTGCCCCTTCAAACGTTTTATTTAGTCATAGTGCGACATCTTTCACGTCCTTTCACTTTGCACCGAACGCTACAGATTTCCTCAACTTCGTTTCACAACTGGTAAGATAAGGCTCCTGGGAAACAGTCTAGTTTCCGCCATACATTACTTTAGGTCCCCATGATAAGAGCATGTGCCACACATCAATGTGCGCCACGGTGGAGACCAGGATGAAGCCGAGGGCCAGGATAGTTACGAGAGCCAGGATGATGAAAACAAGTTTCTGTTGGGTGCGCAGCGCAATACTCATGTGTGACAGATCCTTTCTTGGATACGTGCTAATGATCGGCATAACAAACTAATTCACCAGCACAAAAATACAAAACAAACTCCAGGGACGCTTCAGGGATACAGTAAAAGCTGTTATAGCTCGCCGTCAGGTCACACTCTCTTGCCTCAATGGCCTACTGCGCCGATCAAAGATAATACCTATGCAGCAATACCCGCTGCTCGACACCTGTAGGGACCCGATTCATCGCGTCCGGTCTTGGTATTCCGAACGACAACGCCGCTACCGCGGCTAGCTGTGCTCAGTCGTTCGGAAAGGAAGCTTCAGCGCCCGTTTCTGAAGAAACAATTTCCTAAGAGAGCCGGAACCTGAGAGCGATGGCACTCAGTACAAGTAGCTGTAAGTAACTTGTGAGTAAAATATACATAATCGGAGGCAAAAATATGGTCATTTTTATCCAGTGTCCCGACTACTCAACGTCAGCCGTACGCACATACGGGAACAGACTTACGACTGAGTGACAGGTTGGGGGGAGACAGGGATTGCGAAATACGGGGCGCATAGCAATTAGCGGTGGACATCGCAAAAACTGTGGATGTTTATCAACGAAATACCAGACGGGCAGGGCTATGACGAACCGCACAATCAGGCAGCCGCAGGGCATTGCCGAACCGCACAATCAGGCAGCCGCAGGGCAACCGCGAGGGATTGCCCCTACCCAGACGCCCCAGCCATCATCCAACGTCGCGGGTACCCCCACAGGGCAACCGCAAGGGATTGCCCCTACCCAGACGCCCCAGCCATCATCCAACGTCGCGGGTACCCCCACAGGGCAACCGCAAGCCCCAGCCATCATCCAACGTCGCGGGTACCCCCACAGGGCAACCGCAAGCCATCATCCAACGTCGCGGGTACCCCCACAGGGCAACCGCAAGGGATTGCCCCTACCAATCCATTGTCGCCCGCCAGCGAACAGCCCACAATGGACACTGGGCGATCAATCGGGTCGGGACGGACGTGGGGGTGCGGCTGTGCGTCTGGGTAGGGGCAATCCCTCGCGGTTGCCCTGCCTCCCTGCGATGACCTTGCCCAACGCTGGGACAGATGGCTAGGGGCAATCCCTCGCGGTTGCCCTGCGGCGGATTTGGGATGCTCTAATCATCATCATATCTTACTAACGTTTTCGTATCTGGCGAGAATTTGTTTCACTAACTGCTCATTAGCTACAGCATTACAATCCTTAAATATCTGCTGAGCCTCTTGTAGATAGTTCAATCCGCATTGATACTGCTTCCCACCCGCTGCATCACGCTGTATCAGGGCTTCCCCGAACAGCAACAAGGTATGCCCATACTCCAGGCGCATCCCATGCCTGCGAAATGTGCGTAGCGCCAACTCAAATTGCTCACTGGCCTGTCTTTGCTGCCCACAGGCTTCCAGAATACCTCCTAAAACCTGCTGGGTCCGAGCAATCAGCCACGTTAGCTCAAATTGGCGAGCTTTTTCTAGTGTTTGCTCCGCGAGTTGTTGAGCAGCATCTATCTCGCCCAACAGTAACATAACTTGAGCCATTGCTAACTGGCCCTCGGTCCTAGTCTCGGCCTCCATGCTTTCAAGAGCGAGGGCATATTGTAATGTCTTTTTTGCGCGCTGTAAGAGCTTTTTTCTTTCTTCATATACATTGTGGTCTTTATTCAAAGCCATTGCCCGAGCAATCCGTATATTGCCCAGGACCACTAGCGCAAATCCAATACAAGGCGTGATATGCATAGATCGGCCCGTTGATAATGCTTTGAGCAGGCTACCTTTTACCTCTTCATACCTCCCCTGCTCTTGTAGGATGGTTGCAAGGTAAATGTGCAATATGCTCATAGCAACTGCATCATTACCGCGCTCGGCTAATGTCAAACCTCGCTTATACCAGTTTTCTGCTTCTGCTAAATCTCCCGAGCGAGCAGCTAAAATACCTAAGTTGTTAAAGATTACACATATAAGCGGCATCTCTCCTATACGTTCAGCAATGCTAAGAGAACGACGAAGAAATGCTTGCGCCAGGCTATGCTCAGCCTTTCTCAGATGAACATCACCTAAGTTGCAACAAACAATAGCAATCTCCCTCTCGCTAGCATGTTGTTCGTACAATGTTAGTGCCATGCTCAAATGATTCAAGGCTTCCTGAGATTGACCAGCGCCGTTAGCAATAAGCCCAAGCAGTGCATGCGTACGACCAAGATTAACGGGATCGCCACCCAATATACGCCCTAAGCGTGTCAATTGATGATTTTTGCTTCCTATATCATGTTTTGGTTGTTCAAGTCCCTCCTCAAACAAGTTCAAGGCTTTAAGGGCTGTTTCGCGCGCCTCTTCATACATGCCTTCTCGCCAGCTCACATGGCTCTGCTGATAACGCAAATATGCCCAGGCAGGTCCCGTAACAATCTCAGCATCTTGCAAGACATGTTCAGCTCGCAGATAACATTGCCGAGCTTGCACGTTTTTACCGGTGCTGTACCACGTAAACCCGATCTCGCACCACAGCAGGGCTTGTATTTGCGCTTCTTGCTGGTATTCTGGGGAGGGTTTTACGAAGGGTCGCTGCTTGTGGACGGCTAGCGTCTGTTCGTAGATGTGGCGCGCCTCTTCGTATTTGCCCTGGATGCGCGTACACTCTCCCAAACATTCGAGCAGGTAGGCGAAGTGGAGCTGCTCTTCGGGGGAGAGGGCGGCGATGGACCTGCCTGCCGAGTAGCCGAGATGCTCCAGCGTGATGCGGTAGAACTTTTCGGCGTCGGGATAGGATGAGAAGGCGTAGGAACGGTTGCCTGCCAGTTCGGCATAATGGGCGATCTGCTGCGGGTCGGCTCCGCCCTGGACGAGGTGGTGCGTGATGGTGGCAGCTCCCTCCTCCTCGCGGTTGTGATAGACCTGGCGGAAGATTTCTGCGGCACGGCGGTGCAGACTGGCACGGCGCGCGGCTGACAACGCCTCGTAGAGATGGTTGACGAGCAAGGGGTGCCAGAAGTGATAGGTGATCCGCGTGCCCGTGCCCTCCTCCGTCAGCATACCCGATCTCAACGCCTCCTCCAGCAGGTCGAGCACGGCATCTTCGCTGGAACCAGGCGTGCTGGCCTCCATCTCGTTGATGACATGGAACTCGAAGGAGCCTCCCAGCACGGCGGCCTTGCTGAGCAGGCGATGACAGGCGGGATTGAGCCGGTTCAGGCGCAGGTCGAGCACGGCAGTGATAGTTTCCGGCAGGGCGGTCTCGCTATCGCCAGCATGCGCGGACAACGACGATTGCGCGCCAATCGAACGCGCCAGTTCTTCGGCGAAGAAGGGGTTGCCCGCAGCGCGCGTGCTGATACGCTGCATCACGGGTTCCGCGACCTGCGAGACCTGCGAGACCAGCATGCCGATCTGCTCATCGCTTAGCGGCTGCAACTGGATGGTCTCGACGGCATTCTCACGTTGCAGGTCGGTGAGCAGCGGACGCAGGGGATGATTGGCTCCCAGCTCGTTCTCGCGACAGGTGCCCACAATCACAATGGGATGGTTTTGCAGGCGGCGCGCCAGGTAGGCCAGCAGCTCGCAACTGCTGCCATCGGCCCATTGCAGGTCGTCGAGCGCGATCAAGAGCGGCGTGCCGTCGCTGATGATCGTGAGCAGCTCGCGCGCGGCCTCCCACAGGCGCAGTTGCTCTTGCTCCGGCGGCAACGACGAGGAGAGCGCGACCTGCGGCAGCAGTTCGTGCAGTTCTGGTAGCAGAGAAACCAGTGGCTGGAAGACCAGGGGGCGATTCTTCACCTCCTGGCGCTGCCATGCGCCCTGCGCCATCGCCTTGCGCAACACTTCGGTCCACAGGCGATAAGGGATGCTGCCCTCCTGCGCATAGACGCGGCTCCACGCCACCGCCCAGCCGCGCTTCTTGGCGTCGCGGCTGATCTCTTCGGCCAGGCGCGTCTTGCCGATGCCCACGTCGCCCAGCAGCAGCACGCTTTGCGGACGACGCTGCGTATCGAGCGAGGAGAGCGACGTCTTCTTCTGCGCCGCCAGCTTGAACTTCGCCGCCCGCTCGGTCTCCGTCACCAGCATCCGCAGCAGCTCAATCTCCTCCTCGCGCCCGACGAGCGGACTCTGATGGGTACGACCAATCTGGATAGCGGGCGAGGGAGCGGCATTGCTGGCCGTATCTGCGCGCGTCACCGCTGAGGTTGCGCCGCCGCTATCGCTGAGCGAGGATCGCTGCGTGGGGAGCTTATCGGCCCCTGAGCGGACCGCCTCGTAGAGCGCGCGCGTCTCCGGCAGGGGCGCGATGCGATACTCCTGCTGCAAGACCATCGCCAGGCGTTTGTAGGCTCGCAGCGCCTCGCCGCGTCGCCCAAGCTGGGCTAAGAGGCTGATCAGCCGCTGCACCGCCGCCTCGTTGGTTGGGTCGATGGACATCAATCTATCAAGCGGGTCAATCGCGCTATTAAGGGCCTCGCGGGCGATGCGCAGGTCTGCCAGATCGAGCAGCAGGCCGATCCAGCTCCGGCGCAACGAATCGCGACGGGCCAGCGTTGCTTCGAGTTTGCGCTCCTCCGGCAGGAAATCGCCGCCATAGAGCGTCGCCGCCTCTTCCAGCAAGCGTTCTTTCTCGCCAGGATCGGGGGCGGCGTGGGCCTGTACAAGCAACTGGTCAAAGACATCGCTATCGATCCAGACCTGTGGGTGTTCGGCCAGCACGATCATCTCGCGCTCGGTCAGCAGCAGGGGAGAGGTCGCGAGTCGGCCCCGGGAGGGTTCGAAGATCTGGCGCAGGCTATAGACCGCGCGGTCCAGGCGGCTGGCGGCGGTCTCCATATCCAGATCGGGCCAGAGGGCATCCATAATCTGCTCGCGGCCAAGCTTGCGCCCGTTGCTGCTCACCAGGGAGCAGAGGAGGGAGCGCACGCGTTGATGTTGCCAGGCCGAGTCTGTCACCGTCTGCCACTCGGAGGCATCGCGCCCGCTGCGCCGTTCCAGGCGGAACTGTCCCAGCGTATAGATACGGATGGTTGATTGCTCGCGTTCGCCGGAGTGGGAGGAGGGAGGCTCGTGGTAGCCCTCCATCGTCTCCTGCACCTCGGGGGGGAGATGTTTGCCGATGTACGTGCGGGTAGTGCGACCCTCGACAGTCTGGTAGCGATACCAGTAAGGGCCATGACCGGTGCCTTCGCGACATTTGCGACAGCGAGGTTTGCCACAATAACTGACCTGCTGGTGGTAAGTGACCTTGCCATTCATCGCCAAATCCCCTTCAAATCCTTGCGAAGGAATGCCTTGTTATCCAGCCGACCAACGCTGCCGCGTCTAGCAGGGCAGGGGCTGTAGGGGCAACTCCTACGATCTCCCGCGATGAATCGGGGAGCCACGGAGCTACCGGTTGCCCTGCCCCTACGGTCGGCTGCAAGGAAGCGCCGGATACCGCAATCTATTGCCAACACTGGTCAAGAGCCTCATTTATTATATCAAAACACGTCAACAGAGATACGCCTTGTCGCAAGCTTCGTATCCAATATCAATATACCCGACCAATGCGCATTTTTCTATTCCTGTCGTCCTATCCCCCAAATGGCCCAATACGCTTGCCATCTTTTTCCGAGACGGGGGATTTTCGGCGGGGAGAAAAATAATAAGACTGGTATAAGACATTTGCAAGCGGGGGAGTCTTGTGGGGGAAGAGATTATGAAAGAAACGTATGTATTGGCAATACAAGCACTAAAAGCATAGTAACTCATTCTAAACTTGTACATTGCGCAAAAATTGGAAACGTGATGATGGGGAGGAGATTAGGAGAAGAGGGAAAGGCCGCACGCGTATACTCACTTCCACAGACACCAATTGACCCCTAGTTGATGGAGGAAGTCCTGATGAACAGCACGACTGAAGAGGCGCGCGTCCTGGCGAACCCGGAGGCTCTCAGTCTCGCCGACACGTCCAGATTTTATCGGTATGAGATCGGACAGGTCGAACTACTTTCCACGGAGAAGGTAACGCAACTTGCCAAGAGCATCGAGCGTGGGAAACAGGGGAAGAGGCAGCGCGCATTACAAAGCTCAAAGGAAGAGACGGAAGAGGCCCGCGAGGCCAGGCGACAACTGATCGAAGCGAATCTGCGGCTCGTACTGCACATCGCGCGAAAGTACAGGGGCTTCGGCGTAGACCTGATGGACCTCGTCCAGGAGGGAAATCTGGGGCTGATGCATGCCGTCGAGAAGTTTGATTATAGCAAGGGATATCGTTTCAGTACATACGCCACCTGGTGGATTCGCCAGTACATCACCCGGGCTCTGGCGGAACAGGCACATCTTATTCGGGTGCCACTTTACAAAGTCGAGGAGATCAAACGGCTGGGTCGCACGCGACGGCGTTTGCAGCAGCAGGGGATGGCGAGCGAGCCGACGCTGGAGCAACTGGCGAACCAGATGGAGATCAGCGTGCAACAGGTAATCACGCTCCTATCAACCAATCAGGAGACGATCAGCCTGGACATGCCGCGCAAGGGGGGTGATGACGAGGTAGCCCTGAGCGAGGTATTGGAAGATGATCCGATATATTCGCCTGAGCGGGTGGTTATCTCGCAGACGTTGCAGGCGCATATACAGGATTTACTCAACGGTCTGACTCAGAGGGAGAGAAAAGTATTGCAGTTGAGGTACGGGCTCAATGGTGGGGCGGAACACAGTCTATCGGAAACGGGCAAGAAACTGGGACTGAGCCACGAGGCCGTGCGCCAGGTGGAGTTTCGAGCTTTACGTAAATTGGACCATCCGTGTCGAGACCGGATGCTCCAGGATTTCTTGGGGTGAAGATAATTGAGTCACTATGATGATGGGGATCAGGCTTACGAGCAAGCTTGAGTCACAAAAGGGGCACCAAAGGCGGTGCCCTTTTTGATCCCTCTTCATCCAGCCAGCAGGGCACCCGCAAGGGATTGCCCCTACCCATCCGTTCACCGTTGGCGGGCACACGTACCCCCGAACCAGCGGTGATGGCCCTACCTATTCGTCCATCATTGCAGGATCACCGTAGGACCATCGTTGGGGCACAGGGCACCCGCAAGGGATTGCCCCTACCCATCCGTTCACCGTTGGCGGGCAGGGCAAGCGGTAGATTCCCGATTGATCGTGGGAGTTGCCCCTACCTATTCGTCCCATACGTCCTGTCAATCCGTCAGGTTCTCGGGGCCATCTTTTTTCAAGGCGGCCCTCAATGGATTATTACGGATGTATGCGCGGATGCGTACTAATTCGTCTTCATCGCAAATGACACGTTCCATATAATTTCTTTGCCAGAATTTGCCCTGTTCGTTCAGGCCGGTCATCTCAAGATGTTTGAGCCATTTGACGCCGGTTAACGATTTGTAGGCCCCCATGACCTGACCCAGGGTAACGTGCTTTGTGCTGGCGCTCAGCCGAACGATGAAATGAACTTGATCGGGCATAATGACGTATTCATCAAGGATCAGCCCCGCAAACCGTTCGGGTAAGGCGTGCCAGGTCTCCTCCAGAATGCTGCGCAACGCTGGCTGTTCAAAACATGGGACACGTCCCTGCGTGCAAATCGTGACGAAATAGGCCCGCTTCGAGGC
>DATGMF010000031.1:0-92535 GCA_035293765.1 Ktedonosporobacter sp. | reverse complement strand
CAACAAACGGCGGAGGCCCTTGTATGAACACCAGCGACGCGTTCGCTTTCAGACTCTGTTGGCTGGGGCACATGATCTCGTTTCCCTCTTCGATTGTTCAAGTGCTTAAGTTGACGCCTAAGGGGGACACCCCGCGCCCCGCAAAGGGCACAGCCCCTTGACCCCCTCTTCTTCAGAGAAGTAAATAGCTCTGGAAAATCCAGGGCTATTTGAAAGCTGCAAAAAGGAGGGCTAAGCCTGCTCCCCTCGCTGTATAAGCATTGATTCGAGCGGGGCTCCGATGACAACGGTGGCACCACTGGCGAGAGTGGGATCGAGAGCCGCTCGCACGATTGCGCGCCCCATGTCGCGAGCGGTAGGCAGTTCGCTCTGAGTGGCGCGACGACCTCTTGAAAAAGGTGCGTCACATTATCGGGCTGAGTGCTATCCCAATGCAACGCCAGAGCTTCTCCGCCTTTTTGCATGATCGTCGCAGCCATCTCTTCGGCGCGAGCCGCCTTATTGCGATACGTGAACACCACATCACAGCCCTGCTCGGCGAGGGCCAGCGCCGTTTCAGCTCCAATACCACGCGATCCGCCCGTGACAAGCGCCACTAATCTTTCTTGCAAACCGCGTCAATACACTTTCTTATGAGATAGCTGATCAGTTTACAGCGTAATTTAAAGTTTACCAGAAAATGGCAGGTCTGAACAGTAAGGAGCGCAGGGCGAGCTCAAGGCATGGCCCCTACCTATAACATCACGCTGGCGAAAGTCGGCGGCCTCGACCTGGTGATGCTGGGATGCGTCCTGGTCGAGATGTGGGATGCGAGAAAAGTAACAGCACATAGAGGCACCGTTCCTCTTCTCGCTTGCTTGCTAACTATTGGCGTGCTTGTTCCTGGCAAGCACCTGATCGATTGTGCCGGTGAAGGAGAACGCCTGTTCCGGCAGATCGTCGTAGTGGCCTTCCAGCAGTTCTTTGAAATTCTTGATGGTATCCGCGATATTGACGTACTCAGCCGGAATCTCGGTAAAGGGCTCCGCGACGAAGAAGGGCTGGGTGAAAAATTGCTGAACGCTAGCGGCTCGTTTGACCACTAGTTGATCTTCAGGCGAGAGGTTCTGTTGTCCCTGCAATTCCTGGGCGCGCTGGAGCAGCGATCTGACCTGACGCGCCACCTGGGAATGCTCGCTAGAGACGGCACTGCTCTCCAGCAAGCGCGAGTTCGAGAGCGACCGGTCAATCGCGGGCCAGAGATTCTGCCTGGCAAGGTCACGGTTGAAGACAATCTGCCCATCCAGTTGTTCCTGCACACGGCTTTGCTCGCGCTGAGCAAACTCGTCATTGGCTCGCAACAGGAGCGTAGTAATCTCCTTCTCTCGTGCGACACGCTTGAGCTCGCTCATCTCCGCCAGATTGCCATGCGCGGATAAATTATAGTCAGCGACCATCAGCACTTCGTGACCCCTGGCGCGAATTTCGCCCGCGATAGTGAGCCCCGCCCGTACCAGGCGCAGGCAAGTTTCGGGTGAGCTGCTGAGCGGCTCAAACACCATTGCGACCCGGTTTTGCATGCCAAGCTCTTTTAACGGCTCCATCAACTCGCTTAGCTCATAGTTATTCTCATCCATGCCCAGGCATACAATATAGCCGTGATAATGTGTGATAACTATATGCATCAGCTCTTCTACCAGCACTATCTCGCCTACTCCTTCCGCGCCAAACAGACCAATCACGCCGCCACGACGAATGGGGGCCAGCAGATCGACAACCTTGATGCCCGTTTCGAGCACTTGTGGCGCTTGCTGCTCTGACATCAGAGAGACCAGGGGCAGGCGCGCGGTATTTGTGATCGGCTCGCGACCATCAATGACTTCGCCTCTACTATTGATGACTCGTCCTAAAATCTGTCTGCCAACGGGGATCGTGATGCTATTACTCATGTTTATCAACCTTTCTGCAAAGAGGTTTCAGCTCTATGCTCCATTTGAGATTGCAATATTGCCGCAATTTCGTCATATCCTTTGACAATAGCCCAATCTGCCGGGGTGCGCCCCAGTTCATCCTGAATTGATGCGTCGGCGCCATAGCATAGCAGCAGTTGAACAAGCTTGCGATGACCTTTGAGGGCGGCCCAGTGCAACGCCGTGCGGCCTGACCGTCCTTGAGCATTAACTTCTATGCCGTCCGCAAGCAGCAGTTGCACGATCTCCCTATAGTCGCGCATCGTGGCCCGGCACAATTCTCCGCGAGCATCCACGCCATGAGCAAGCAGCCGTTTCGCCACGTCCACATGGTTGTACAGAATCGCCATGCTCAGCGGGGTCAGACCGCTCCTTGTTCTGACATGCGGATTTGCTCCAAAATCCAGCAACAGATCGGTCAGTTCGGTACGACCGGAGGCCGCCGCTTCGTGAAGGGCGGTATAGCCGATGGGAAATATAGGAAAACAGCGCTGCTGCTGCTCTACCTGCCATACAACTTTTGTATTGACTAAGAAGGGCTCGAGTTCTAGCAATGCCCGCACCTGGGCAGCATCGCCGAGACGGATCGCGATCAGGAGCCGCACGCGACCGGGAAAGTTCCGCTCGTGCGAGCGTTGCTGCTCCTGTAACGTGTCTCGTACGCTATCGAGCAGCAGGGCCTTGAGACGTTTTCGCGCATCAAAGAGCCGTTTTTTCACGGTTGAGAGCGGGACTTCCAGGTAGTCCGCGATATCTTTGAGCGTATAGCCGCTGCCGTAGAATAACAGGGTGACGATGCGCTCGCGTTCCGGCAGCGCGTCAACCATACCTCGTACAGCGTCTCGCAGCTCCCGGCTTTCGACGAGCAGAGCTGGATCGAGATCATCAAGAGGGATGTCAAAGATCGAGGTAGGCTCGAATGGAACGGTGAGGAGGTGCTTGCCGCGCGTGAGGCGGTCTCCCTGCTTGAAAACAATGCGACGGAACCAGCCAGGAAAAGCTGCTGGCTCGCGTAAATTTGACAGCTTCAGATAGGCTTCGATAAATGCCTCCTGCGCGGCATCTTCGGCCAGGTGCGCATCCTCCAGCATCGTGTAGGCAGAGGCATAGGCCATGCCCTGAAAACGCTGGACGATATGGCTAAAGGCATCCAGATCGCCTCCCTGTGCGGCAGTTACTAATGCGTGCAACTCGTCCATACCATACCTCGGTTCAGCTTGCGTTTTGTCTTTCTATCAATAAGTCCCATTTTCAGGCCCGCAGGTTACCCCGATTCATTGTATTGCATCGCCCGATGACAACAAAAACGATCATGGATGCTCTAACGTGGATATATTGAGGGATATTCTCAGGCCCTCTGTTGTTGCTATATGTTATGCTTTGCTAATAAGGAAACGGTGATGTTTTCGATAAGCTCCGAGGAGGGTTGGTACGAGCAATGGCGAAGCCAGATATTTCACAGAGCAGTAAGCATAAGCCGGGTGAGACGGTTTATGAACGTTATCTGCGTACAGCAGAGCTGTTATCGCTGCAAAAACCTGAAGAGCAATTAGTTCACCACGACGAGCTACAATTTCAGGTGGTCCACCAGGTCTTTGAGCTTTGGTGGAAGGAGAGCGCATTCGAGTTGCGCACCATCAGCACGCTGTTACAACAAAACGATTTGTCTTACGCGTTGCGTCTGCTGCAACGGGTGGTGCGCACACAATACCTGATGCTGGAGAATCTGCGCATGCTGGAGACGATGACTCCGTGGGAGTTTCACGGGTTCCGCAAGATTTTAGCGGATGGAGCCGGCACCGATTCGCCCGGCTTCCACCTGCTGATGAAGCTCTCTCCGCTTTTGTGGGACGATTACAAGGCCATGCTGGAGCGGGAGCATGTGAGCCTCGTCGATGTCTATATGCATAGCGAACGCTATCCCTTGCTGTTAGCAATCGCCGAGGCGTTGACCGATTACGACGAGGTGTTTCAGATGTTTCGCGCCCATCACGTCAAACTGGCTCAGCGCATGATCGGCCCCGGCTCCATCGGCACAGGAGGCACCCCGATGACGATGCTGGAGCGCACGCTAAAAGATTCCTTCTACCCCGAACTGTGGGAGGTCCGCAACAAGCTGACACAGATCGCCAACAGCGGCGAAACGGAGCCGGGAACGGCATAAAACTGGCTTCTGAGGAGGGGATAGATGTGATATTTGTTACATCTATCCCTATTTATCCTTTATAGCTGGCAGAATAAAATCCGGTATCAGGTCCCTGATTGCTTGATCCTGATCGCGGTCTTTGAGCGCCCTCTTGGTAGAAGCTATCGTCGTAATCACGAGATCAAGCTTGGGAATGACGTAAATCAGCTTGCTGCCGAAGCCTGAGGCGAGGAAGGTAGGCCAGTAAGGCCGTTGTTGGTACTTTTCCATAGACTTTTTCTTTCGCTGTAATACATGTTTTTGGGGTGATACAGGCGCTAAAGCGGACGTGATGAATCACGTCCCTACGGGGATATTACCGTATTGATTTGTTAATTTGTATTAATCGTGGCCTCCTTCAGGAAGAAGGCCACATACCAAAAAATGTGTTATGCTCCTAGAGCCTGGAACATATAGCAGTTGTAGCGTACGGCGCGGGGCAGGTCGGAGAGGCGAATATGCTCGTTAGGGGCATGGGCGCCGCTGCCCCAGTAAGCCACGTTGCCGGGAGCGCAAAGGCCGGGCAAGCCCACATGGCGGCGCAACGCTCCCAATAGTGGTAGCGTGCCTCCGACGATGGGCGTGATGGAAGCGGGCATGTCGGCAAAATCTTCGGCCAGATCCCTGATTTTCTGAACAAAGGGATCATCTATCGGCGTCACAACCGGCTCCGCCGAGCCAAAGATGGTAATCTGGATATCGCCATAGCCTTCGGCTTTTAGATGCGCGCGCATTTTTTCAAGAATATCCTGCGGGTCCTGGTCGGGCACGAGGCGGAAATCGATCTTAGCCATTGCGTGCGCCGGCAGCACCGTCTTTGTGCCCTCGCCGGTATAGCCGCTAACCAGCCCGGCAATATTGCAGGTAGGAGTGAAAGAGGATCGCTCGCGCAAAGCTGTACCGGTCAGGCCATCAATAAACTGATCGACTTTAAAGACCGTTTTCAACTTCTCTTCTATGTTGGTCTGATTGGCGATGGCCTCTAACTGAGCCTCAGAAGGCGGCTTGACCGCATCGTAGAAGCCGGGAATGCGCACGCGTCCTTCGGGGGTGCGCAGGGTGGCAAGCGCCTGAACAAGACGCCAGGCCGCGCTGGGCAGAATGGCAGCGTTGCCTGAATGCGCATCCACGCCCGTGCCCTGCACGTCCAGTTGCACGTAGAGCAGCCCTTTCGTGCCCAGGCTCAGCGTGGGGCGACCATTATCGTCAAAGCCTGCCCCCTCCCATAAGCAGCCATCGGCCCGCAATAGCTCGGCATATTTCGAGGCAATAGCTTCAAAGTGCGGGCTGCCAATCTCCTCCTCGCCCTCGATAATCCAGCGCAGCGTGATCGGCAGTTCACCATACGTGGCGCGCAGGGCACGAATAGCCGCCAGCCTGGCCGCGATCTCACCCTTGTTGTCGCACGCGCCGCGAGCGTAGAACTTGCCGTCGCGCACAGTCGGCTCGTAAGGAGGAGAAAGCCAGAGGTCGAGCGGTTCAGCAGGCTGCACGTCATAGTGGTTATAGAGCAAAATAGTATAGGGGCTACGACCGTGCATTTCGCCGTAAATAGCGGGCGGCGCGCCTTCGGCGTAGAGGCGCTGCGTGGTAAAGCCTGCGTCGGTTAAGAGCGATTCCACGAGGTCGGCCATCTCGGCGATCCCCAGATTTTGCGCCGCCACGCTCGGTTGGCGACAGAGCTGCGTCAGGATCGACTGGGCTTCGTCTGGATGCTCCTCAAGGTAGGCGGTTGGAAGGTTGGGAGTATTGGACATGATTGGCCTTTCTGTTGCTCATACTATTGAGCAAGGCTCCCACGATGAAGCGGGGAGATCCTGTAGCTCCCCGCTTCATCGTGGGAGCCTGCTCAATATGTCTTGCTATACAGACGACCAACGCTGCTAGCGCATCTAGCTTCGCTCAGGTCGTCTGTAAGGAATGTCTTGCCAGAACAGCCATTGTGCCGTTCTATTGCTTCATTATCCCATCTTCTCAAGGAAGCTTGCAACCGTGCGAATGCCATTGAAGAACTGGTCGAGCGAATACTTCTCGTTTGGCGCGTGCAGATTGTCATCAGGCAGGCCAAAGCCCATCAGCACGAGAGGAGCGCCCAGGACTTCATAGAACAGGGCTGCGATGGGAATGGAGCCACCTTCGCGGATAAATACCGGATCTTTGCCATAGACCTCCTTCAACGCCCGGGCCGCTGCCTCAACCGGTGGGGCATCGGGCAAGACCAGGACACCTTCACCGCCATGTATCTTATGGACCGCCACCGTAACGCCAGCAGGAGCGACATCCAGCACTGCGCGCTCGAACAGCTTAAAGGCTGTCTCTGAGGTCAAATCGGGTGGGAGGCGCAGGCTAATTTTCGCCTTCGCCACGGCAGGTATCACCGTCTTGGCTCCCTCGCCGACAAAGCCGCCAACGATCCCGTGAACCTCCAGGGTTGGCCTGCCCCAGATGCGCTCCAACGGGGGATATTCCAGTTCGCCCGACAACTGCGAAACGCCCATCTCTTCCAGCATGGCCCTGCCAATTTGCAGGGGATCGTGCTGCCAGAACTCCTTCTCGGCGTGCGTAGGCTTGCGCACATGCTCATAGAGGCCGGGAATATGGATATGGCCGTCGGCATCTTTCAAGCGGCTGATAATAATCGCGAGGGCGTGCAGAGGATTGGGAGCCACGCCGCCATACGTTCCCGAATGCAGGTCATGCTTCGCGCCGTGTACTTCAACTTCGGTGTAGGTGATACCGCGCAATCCGGTAATCAGGGCGGGGATATCCTTTGCAGGCATATGGGTATCGCAAATAAACACGGCATCGCAGCGCAAACGCTCGGGATATGTTTTGACATACTGTTCGATGGACTCGCCGCCAGCCTCCTCCTCGCCCTCAATCAGCACCTTCACATTGATTGGCAGTGAGCCACTGACGCGCATCAGCGACTCCAGCGCCTTGAGAACCAGCATGGTCTGGCCCTTATCGTCGCAGGCTCCGCGACAGTAAATATTGCCATTGCGTATCGTTGGCTCAAACGGCGGAGAATCCCAGAGATTCAGCGGATCAACCGGTTGAACATCGTAATGCCCATAAATCAAAAGCGTCGGTTTGCCAGCAGCTTTTAGCCATTCGCCATAGACGAGAGGATGTCGCTGCGTTTGCATCAGTTCCGCCTGCTCAAAACCGATCTGCTTTAACTGGTCCACAGCGTATTCAGCGGCTCGCCGGACATCAGCGCGGTGCTCCGGCAGCGTGCTAATGCTCGGGATACGCAGCCACCCCTTGAGATCCTCCAGAAAACGTTCCTTATGCTCGCTAATATACGTTTCAACCTGCGTCATATCAAAAACACCTTTCATTTGCTAATCTACCATCACCCACATGCGCCCCCCACCTCACACTTCCACTATTGCATTTCTACTTGACGTCTTCGTGTTTACTGCTATACTCCCCTCAAGGGAGGGGCGCGAGCTGATGGTTATTTCGACCCGTTTGAGGGTACTGAAAACTATTGTATCGCGCAAGCCCAGAAAATCAAAACTCGCCCTCCTCAAACGATCATATCAGGATAGAAGATAACCGCATTGGCTGCTATAGTGTTTTTGCGTTGTCTTTAACGACTATTGGCTACATACAAAGGAAAGGGAAATACGCAATGGCAACAGGCATTCAAGTGGTCATCGATTGCGCTGACCCCGCTCAACTGAGCTCTTTCTGGGCAACGGCGCTTGGCTATAAGATACAGGACCCGCCCGCTGGCTACGAATCATGGGAGGCATTTCTGGCGGCTATGAATGTGCCGCAGGAGGAGTGGAACGCCGCCAGTGCCGTCGTCGATCCGGATGGGAAGGGACCGCGCATCTTCTTCCAGCGTGTACCTGAGCCAAAGGTCGTCAAAAATCGCGTACATCTCGACCTCAACGTCGGAGGTGGTGCCACGACTCCTCTGGAAGAGCGGCGTCAGCGGGTCGATGCAGAAGTGAAGCGATTACAGAGTTGTGGTGCAACGATGTTCCGTCCAATGGAGCAACACGGGGAGTACTGGGTCGTCATGCAAGATCCCGAAGGGAACGAATTTTGCATCCAATAGCAAGCTATTCAGGTTCGCCGTCGTCGTCGTAGGGGCCGGAGATACCGTCGGTCGCATCATCGTAAACCAGCAAATGTGAAATGCTACGATGGTAGGAACTGTGGAGCGGGAATGTGAACGCGTCGCACACCGAGGAGGACTGAGAATGGTTCGATTGTATCTCCAGGTCGGTCTTGCGCCAGGTTTTACCGCTAAGGGAAACTAATGACATGAACAGGGTATTCATAATGCTTTCTCTTCTCCAAACACTCATTAACCTTAAAACATCTCCTGCCGGCATTATGAGCCGTTCACCGACCTGAGTAATACCACATTTATAACCCTATACGATTGCTTCCTGCTTTTTTGGGGTGTCAATTTTATGGATCACGCAGTAGAATTGAGTTTAGAATGAAGGACATTTTTTGCTATGACGACGAGAGCTGCAAAAATGGGTCTACCTTAGATAGAGCAAGAAATGGATAGGAATCAGCATATGACACAGATAGGAATACTCCAATCGGTGCAGGTAGGAAGGCCAGCGTGGCGCCAGGCTGCGGAAGAGGTAGAGAAAATGAAACGCTGGAAAACATCGTTTTTCCGCACACCCAGCCCTGAGCCGCGCTGGCTTTACAGCACACATCTTGAGGGAAATGAGCAGGCTGATAAAAAGCACCACGGCAGTCTTGACCAGGCCGTGCTGTTGTACGCGGCTCAGCATTATCCCGCCTGGCAGGCAGAACTCGGACGCCCGGAGATTGGTCCCGGGGGGTTCGGCGAGAACTTTACGGTCGAAGAATTATCGGAGGAAATAGCGTGTATCGGCGACACCTATGCCATTGGTGAGGCGCGCATCCAGGTTTCCGGGCCGCGCTATCCATGCTGGAAAATCGAACGGCGCTGGGGTATTGCGGGACTAACGGACCGCGCCGCAGCGACCGGGCGCACCGGCTGGTATTGCCGCGTCATGCAAGAAGGCATGATCCAGCCGGGAGCGCCCATCTTGCTTGTCGAGCGCCCCTACCCGGACTGGACTATTGCCTTGACAAACGATTTTGTGCATGCGCGCAACCACGACGTGGAAAAAGCCAGAGCCCTTGCCGCCTGTCCGCTGCTTAATGAGTTCTGGCAACAGCTTGTTGTGAAACGGGTGAAGGGGAAAGCGTGTAATCCCTGATTACGAAAGCAGGTCGAGGAATAGCGCCTCAAATTGTTGCCAGACCTGCTGCTCGGCCCGCAGGGTATCGACCGGCTGCGCTGTTTTTGTCGCCTCCACCACCACCTCCGCCATACGCGGGCGGAACGAACTCAGGTAGCGCAACTGATCTTGAGCGGATGGCATACGCTGGAGATCAAATGCCTGGACATCGTAGAAATCCTCCGAAGAGAAAACCAGCGCCAGCAGATCGGCATAGCGGTGCAACAGCGAGAGGCGAGTCGGGGTGAAATATCCCTCCTGCGTGCTCGCCATAAAGAGACAGCCGGCGACGCGCATGCCGCGCTCAATCGGATGGGCCGCTGCGCTCATCTCATCAGGAGTTCTCTCCTGAGCCGGAAACAGGTCATAATCGGCTAAGCGGTCAATCACCACCGACTGATGTGATGTCACGGCATAGCTGGCTAACGAGCCCGCTCCTAAGAGGATAGACGTATGCTCCAGGCTGCCACGGGTAGAGGTGCCAAGCCCAAGCGACTCGCGCAGGCTGAGAATTTTGCCACGGCCTGATGGAGGCATACAGCAAACGACTTTAATGACCAGGCCCAGGCGCAGGGGATCAAGCTGCCCTAGCGCCTGCTGGATCACCATATTTGCCAGTGACCAGAAACGAATAGGGTGGGAAAGCGCGGTACTGCCACTCAAGACGTGGGCGTAAAATACCGATGGGATATCAATTACCTGATTGGTCAGTTCAGGTACGGTGAGATCCATTTGCTCAAATTCTTTGGCAATCAAGGGGTGGAGGGTCCTTTGATAGCGAGGAAGCGCGTGCAGTAACGACTGCAATTGTTGTGTCTGGGGAGTTGAGGCGCCCTGTACCCAGCGAGTCAACGTGAGAGGAGTGACGTTCAATTCCTGTGCCAGGCGAAACTGCTCGTCCCGGTCGCTGATCACCGTACTAAGGAATTCGCGCCAGCTTTGAAATTTTTGCATATTGTTTTACCCTTCTGCTCAAACACTACGACATACCCTTAATATATCCAATAATATATATTTACATGCGAAAGGGCAATTAAAATCGTATTAAATTTATTAATTGTCCTATAAAAAAACTGTAAGGCAATGTGATGGACACGATATAACATATATGTTATAATATCTCTAAGGCCCCGGCATCTAAGAAGTCCCACAGAGCAGGGCTGGGAATGGTAGAGAAGGAGGGGCCACCAATAGTGCGGTTGAGAAATGAAAACCCAATTTTTTCTCGAACCCAAACTCAAAAAGTGGTCAATGACTTTGGCCCTGGTGATGCTGCAATCATACTTAATAATCTCAACAGTTTCGAGCAAGCGTGGAAAAAGAGTATTACCGATGATGATTTACCTTCTAGATACAAATTTAAGCAATATAAAGGTATCAAGCGTCCGTATAAGCTCTATCAGATATATGTAGGTCCAAACCGTAAAAATCTTAGTTACAGGGCAGTAATAATGTTTTATTGTGAATTCACCAGAGCTTGTTGGATATATGTTTTTAAGAAAGAACGGATGAGCGAACGTCAAGAAGTCGAGCTTGCAGAAACGCGGGCAGAGAGTTATTGGAACATTGTACAGGAGAAGTAACAATGGGAAAAGACGAGGGTATCCAGATGGAAACTACATCTAGCTTCCTGGCTCATATGCTTAAAGAGGGCGAGGAAGGTCAGACTTTCGTAGAAGCATATCTCAAGTCTAGCTTTTTATCTTCAGCAGTTGATGCTTTGTTCTACGCTCGTCGTCAGGCTGGCCTTACTCAAGCACAGGTAGCTGAGCAGCTAAAGACGAAACAAGCGGCTATAGCTCGTTTGGAAGCGGATACCACCGGTTCAATGTCACTTCGTCGCTTCGTCGAAGTTGCTATGGCATGTGGGATGGCACCGTTTGATATACAGCTTGTTCCAATAAGCTCACTTCGTGAGTACATTATTGCTAATCCAGACGCGCCAAAAACTCCCGATGCTTACAATACCTGGACAACCAGAAGTATTCAAGCCGGACCTACCAGCACATATACGGCTCAGGATACCACTTCTGTTAATGTAACAGCAACGATCACATATCAAGATACGCAACTAGCGTTGGATCATGTTGATGAATACCTGAAAAGACCATCTCAAGAGTGGCCCTTTAAAGGCGTTACAAGCACGGCCTCAAGTGCCCAAACTCGATCAATCACATCCCCCCATTTTCATGGAAAGGTGGCGGCTTAATTATGCCTGAACAAATTAAGCTTCTTACCAGTCGAAGGGCTTACGAATTTCATGCTGATGATCTGCGTTTGTCAACATTGAGCCTTAAACCTATTCAGGAACAGATCCAGCAACTTTTTCACTTTCAATCATCGACAATGGGAACGCCTATCCCAACGTTCGGAGACGTTCCCGCAACATACCCTCCTGGCTTTGTTTTTAATATGGGGGTATGGCTTTCTCCTGAGCAACAAATCATCCCGATACGTTTTCTGCACTTTGAACAGCGCCGTGTCGTGATTGACGTTGCAGGACCATCAACAGCTATCACAGCAATATATGAGCAATTGTTGCATTTTTTACACCAGATGCAAGCTGGCGATGGCTCTCCTATAATAGGGCAACCAGAACGTATATTGGATTATTCAGAAATAACATCCCAGCTTCGGTTCTCGATAGATGAAATGTTTATCTCGCCGTTGCGTAAACTATTCACCAAAACAGTCATACCGGTGGAATCTAACCAGCCCTTAACTCTTGTACCAACACTGGCTTTAGGAGCATATCAGAGCGATCAAGAGCTTCATGCAACCCCCAGCCCTAATGAACCACAAACATTTACTCTCACTTTTCGTGTTGGCACACGTCCAGAAGAAAAAATATACTTCAGTGCTGCCCCTCTGGATTCCGAGACGCACCGCATTTACCTCTCTGACTTAGAAGCTGTCCTGGCCTCTGCTACATAAGCCTACTCTGCTTGCGATGAGTATTGCTCTATGTTATGATGCAGCATGAACAACCGTTCTTATTTGCTCTAAATAGCAGCCAGGGGAGTCAAAGGTTATGGCTATACATCAACTCGCGCCCGACCTCGCCGCCAAGATTGCTGCCGGCGAAGTGGTCGAGCGGCCCGCATCCGTGGTGAAAGAACTGATCGAGAATAGCATTGATGCTGGCGCAACTCAGATCCGCGTCGATTTGATGAATGGCGGGTTGCAGCTGATCCGCGTGACCGATAATGGCTGCGGCATCCCTGCCGACGAACTTCCCCTGGCGCTGGCACGCCATGCCACGAGCAAAGTATCTCAGATCGATGACCTTGAGCACATTAGCACGCTGGGTTTCCGTGGCGAGGCCCTGGCAAGCATTGCCGCGGTGGCGGAGGTGACGCTGCTGAGCCGTCATAGTGAGGCGGATCAGGGAGCGCAGATTAATGCCGCCAATGGACAGCTCTCGGAGATTACTCCTGCGGCCTCTCCCCAGGGGACGACGCTAACGGTGCGCAACCTTTTTAATGCCGTCCCCGCTCGCCTCAAATTTCTGAAGAGTCGCAATACGGAGGTCAGCCACTGCCTCCACCTGCTTGAGCAATACGCGCTGGCCTATCCCGAAATTCGCTTTAGCGTCTCCGGTGAAGGACGCCAGCTCTTTGCTACCCCCGGCAACGGTCAGCTCTCAAGCGTATTGGTCGAGGTCTATGGGCTTCAGGTTGCGGAGCAGATGGTGCTGATCAGAAGAGCCGAACATCCAGATAATCCAGAATATCCTATCGTCACAGGCTATGTCAGCCGCCCAGCCTGCTACAAAAGTACACGTCAGCACATCTCATTCTTCGTGAACCGGCGCTGGGTGCTCAGCCGCATGCTCACCGCAGCCGTGGAGGATGCGTACCACTCGCTTTTACTGCCCGGACGCCACCCTATTGCCGTGGTGAACATCCAGATCGATCCCACGCTGCTTGATGTGAACGTTCATCCGGCCAAGACTGAGATCCGCTTCCTGAAGGAGCGCCGCGTCTTTGCGTCAATTCAGCGAGCAGTCCGCGCCGCTTTATTAGAAGAGCCGGAGATGCCGCAATGGAGGCCGCGCCAGGAGCGTGAAGCAGAACTTTCCTCCCCGAAAACTCCTGTTACTGCCGACGAAGATGCCGATCTTGTTATTGATGAGCTCGCGGAATGGGAAAATAATCACGCCGAGGGCCATGCAACCGAGCCGGAGGAAGAGGCCGGAACAGATGCGTTGCCGCGAGATAATCCCTGGCTCACAGTGACAGAGGAAGAAACGGGGACGAGGCCGCCTCTGCATCGGCTCTGGCAAAGCCATGTACGCCCGCTTGAACGCTCCGAGCCCGAACCATCGCCGACCATGCCACGCGAGGATAGAGAGGATACACAGCTATCGCAGCGCGAACATCGTCCAGAGGCGCCCGTTTCTCCGCAGCCGACCAGACAGGAGACGATGGAGATCTGGAGCCCGCCTGAACCTGCTATGGAGGAGCAGCCACAACAGTCTGAGAGCGTTCCTGCTGCACCTGCGGCGCATCAGGCGCTGGGTGGCACGATTGATCCAAAGCAAACGCGTCGCCTGCCACGTCTGCGTGTCATTGGACAGCTCTCACAGAGCTATATCATCACAGAAGGCGAGGAGGGCATGTATCTCATTGATCAGCATGCAGCTCATGAGCGCATCTTGCTTGAACGCATGGTCGCTGCGCTTAAAGCGCGCAGCACGGTGTCACAACTTTTACTCACGCCCATCGCGCTCGATCTTTCGCCGCGGGAGCTGGAGGCCATCGAGGAGCACCAGCCACAACTCGAACGGATTGGTTTTAGCATGGAGATCACCGACCATCGCACGCTGACGATGCGCGCCGTACCGGGCGTGCTGGTCAAACAGATCAGCGCCCGCTCTCTGCATGAACTGCTGGTTGACCTGACCGCTGAGGAGAACCTGGGGCATACTGAGACGTGGGAGGAGCGGGCGCTGGCAAATGTTGCCTGCAAGGCGGCCATCAAGGCGAACTACTTTCTTACGGTCAGCGAGATGCGCGAAATGATCGAGCAGTTGGAGCAAACGAACGCGCCGTATAGTTGCTGTCATGGGCGACCAACAATGGTGCATTTTAGCCTTTCCGCGCTGGAGCACGAGTTCGGGAGGCGATAAGCGATGCTGGCTGATGTAGTCACTACCGCCGCCAGTTGGAGCAGTGAGCATGCGCAGCTTACCTATTTTGTCCCCCCTGTGATGGCAGCGGAGGTGCAACCAGGACAACTGGTGGCCGTGCCCTATGGAGAGAGACTGGTCGAGGGCATCTTATGGAGCATTCATCGCCAGGACGACGCCTCCGCGTTCGATCCTGATGTCGAGCTTCGCCCACTGCATACAATCATTGACCACCAGCCGGCGCTCTTACCCCATCAGATGGCGCTGGCAGAGTGGATGGCCGAATACTATGTCACTTCCCTGGCGCAGGTCGCGCTGACGATGCTCCCGCCCGGACTCGTGCAGCGCTCGCGCTACGTTCTGCGGCTGGTAGAAGGCAACGAGCAGACGTTGGAGGAGAGCGCCCGGGAAGCTTCTCCACGCCTGCGCGCGCTGATCGGCCTGCTGCTCTCTGAAGGGGAGATTGATATTACACGGCTACAGGAAATGCTGGGGAAAAAGAAAACCAGGGAGCTGCTCAAAGAGATCAAGGGCCACAGCCAGATTGAGCGAGCAGCCCAACTGGAAGCTCCACGCGTCAAGCCACGAATTCAGCGCGTTGTCCGTCTGGTTGCGCAAGGGGCCGCGCTGGCCCAATGGCGCGAGCAAAAAGAACAACAATTGCAAAGCTACCTCGCCGTTCCTGCCGCAATCAGCGTAGAATCGGAACATATCAGCAATCTCTCTGCCGTGCCTGCACGGGGGCGCAAGGGCCTGCGTCCCGATCCCTGGGCCTTACCGGCTGTAGCTCCTGAGCCACAAGATAAAGAAAGCCGGGCCATACAACACCGGCTTTCGCGGCAGTTGGCCGCCATTAACCTGTTGGAGCAGAGCGTCGGCAGCAATGTCCACTGGACGCCCAATAAGCTCTGTAAAGCCAGCGGGCTAACGCAAGCGCAACTACGCTTGCTGGTGCAGGAACGCATTGTTGCCATCGAAGAAACTGAGATCAGGCGCGATCCCTTAAAAAATCGCACCATCATCGCCGATGCGCCGCTACAGCTTACAAGAGACCAGCAGCAAGCCCTGGATGATATCCTGGCACCACGCCATCACCATACGCCCATCCTTCTGCACGGCATTACCGGCAGCGGCAAGACCGAGATCTACCTCCAGGCTCTGGCAGCGGTCATCGCACAGGGCAAACGGGGCATTGTGCTGGTGCCGGAAATAGCTCTCACCACGCAGGCGGTCCAGCGCGTCGCCGCTCGCTTCCCTCAACGTGTGGCGATCATTCATAGCGAACTGGGGGCAGGCGAACGTTACGACGAGTGGCGGCGCATTCGTTCGGGAGCGGTTGATGTGGTCATCGGCTCGCGTTCGGCGCTCTTTTCGCCGCTTCCCGATCTGGGCATTATTATCATCGATGAGGAACATGAGTCGGCCTACAAACAGGCCGAGCTCAGGCCAACCTATCATGCTCGCCGTGTGACAACCGTGCTGGGGCAGCTCCTGGGCATTCCGGTCGTGCTGGGCAGCGCCACGCCATCGGTCGATAGCTTTTACCGGGCCGAACAGGGCAATTACCATCTGATCGAGTTGCCTGGTCGTATCACCGGAGCCCTTCCGCCTGTCGAGGTTATTGATCTGCGTAACGAGTTGCACACGGGCAATACCAGCATCATTAGCCGGCGCCTGCAAGAGGAGATCGGGCTTGTGCTGGAGCAGCGGCAGCAGGCCATTCTTTTTCTGAATCGGAGAGGCGCGGCGAGTTGCGTGCTGTGTCGCGATTGCGGCTTCGTCGCCATCTGTGATCGCTGCGATATCCCTCTGACCTACCATGCCACCGAACGCATTCTGCTCTGCCACTATTGCGGCAGGAGAAACGAGGTGCTCCACTTCTGCCCCAATTGCAAAAGCTCAGGGATACGTTATTTTGGCGTAGGGACGGAGAAGGTACAGGCCACCATTCAGCGCGCCTTTCCCAAAGCGCGCCTCCTGCGTTGGGACCACGATACGGCCCGCAACCGGCACGATCATGAGCAGTTGCTTGATAGCTTCGCCAATCGCGAGGCCGATATTCTGATCGGCACGCAGATGATCGCCAAAGGGCTTGACCTGCCGGGGGTCACGCTCGTTGGCGTCGTCTCGGCTGATATCGCGCTCAACCTCCCGGACTTTGCGGCCTCCGAGCGTGCATTTACGCTATTGACGCAGGTAGCTGGCCGGGCCGGGCGTGGGCTGGAGCCTGGACGCGTCATTATCCAGACCTTTAATCCGCAGCATTTTTGCATCGACGCCGCCTCACGTCACGGCTATCACGAATTCTACGCTACAGAGATTGAGGCGCGGCGCCGTTATGGCTATCCCCCATTTCGCCAGTTCGTCAAGTTCACCTACAGCCATGAGAATCGGCACCGCTGCCAGAACGAAGCCCTGCTGCTCTGCGAACGACTCAGCGAGTGGATCGAGCGTCTCAGGCTTGACGAGACCGACATTGTAGGTCCCGCGCCAGCTTTAATGGAGCGCATCAGAAACAAGTATCGCTGGCAGATGATTGTACGCGGCCCCGATCTGCACCAGCTCTTGCGCGTCATCGACGCTCCTGGTTGGGAGGTCGATATCGACCCGGTAAGCACATTGTAAGCGCAGTCACACTCCCCAGGCGATGAAGCGCGTCGGCGTAATTCGAATAGCTTGCGAGTAGCTGGCTGCCATTTGTGTCGCGCTCATCCCCATGCGCTTCAGCAGGGCGTCGTACTTTTTAGCATAAGCAGGCATAGATGCTTTCAAGCCAGGCTCATCGACCAGAGTCGCTGTCCCCTCTAACATTACAATATCCTCGCCTTGATTCGCAGCCTCCAGAGCCAGGCTCACCGCTGGATTGTTGCGCAGATTACGTATTTTCTGGTTATCCGGCTGACTAAAGATCAGCATGGTCGCGCCATCCCAGAAGAACCAGACGGGTACCAGGTGAGGGCGACCATCGGGTCTCACCGTGCTGAACCAGATCATAGGCTCGCTGCGCAGACGCTGATCAATGTGGGCATCCCTTTTGTTATTCAAATTGAGCATAAAGACCTCCTGGGAGAAACACATTTTCCAGATAGTACTACTGCAAGTATAGAGCATTGTCCAAAGTTTTACTTTTATGGCATAATCATATTGGCACATCTCAACGTGTTCTAGCAACACAAAATTATGTACGTTTGCTTGCTTCTTTTTAAGAATGTGCCATTGTATATCACTACATGGTACAGAACCCGTAGGAAAGGAGGTGCCAGTACTCCTTATCTCCCATAACATTTATGTTTATAGGCGCATAATGTGCAGCAATGACATATGCGCGGTAAAGTGATTTTCTTCGTAGTATTGGGTTATCTCAATTTTCCAACCCACGCAATCATGATCTCCTTTGAAACGTTCCGCGTTCCAACGCTCCCACGATGAAGCGGGAAGCTACACGCGATGGCGGACAGGGACAAGCCCTGCCCCTATGGAACGCAGAATCGAAGTATTTGAAAGTGAGGCCATTGCCATGCACTCTTTTGTTCGCTCAAGGATGAGCGTCGCGATCTCGCTTCTCACCCTGATTACACTGCTGGCATCAGTGGCTATTTTTCAAGCTGCTCTGCCTTCGGTAGCTCATGCGGCTACAGCTTCGGCTCCCACGCAAACGCTGCTCCAGCTCAACTCTCTTGGCACCGCCAGATTGACGGCCGCCTCCGGTCAGACGGCACAGAGTGCATCTGATATCGAAGTGTCGCCCGCCGCCGATAGAGAGGATAGCCCGAAGCTGGAAATTAATGGCTCAACGCCCCCACCCATCGCGCCACCTCCGGCTGGTACAGCTCCGCCCAATCCTGCTGGCCTGAACGTGACAACCAACAACCCGGGCTTCAGGGGCTTCAATGGTCTTTCCCATTTTGACCAGCGTAACGCCGGCACGGGCGCGTTCACAAACACGCAGTTCAGCCTGGAGCCGCCAGATCAAGCATTGTGCGCCAGCAATAACTTCGTGCTTGATTCCGTCAATACTGCGCTGGCAGTGCGTAGCACCAGTGGTAAAATCCTGACCGGCCCGACGGCCATCAACCAGTTCTTTGGGCTTGCGCCGGAGCTTAACCGCACAACCGTTACTTTCGGCGATTTCACCTCCGATCCCAAATGCTACTTCGATCCTGCCACGCAGCACTGGTTCTTGACCGTGCTACACATCAGTGTTAATCCTGCAAATGGCGCATTCCAGGCTCCTACGCATACATTGATCGCGGTCAGCCAGACTGCGGACCCGACGGGCGCCTGGAGAACGTTCGCCATCGATACCACCGATGACGGCAGCAACGGCACTCCCAGTCATCCCAACTGTCCATGTCTGGGTGACCAGCCGCTCATCGGCGCCAATGCCGACGGCTTCTTCGTCACCACCAATGAGTTCGGGCTTACTAATGGCTTCAACGGCGCTCAGGTCTACGCCATCTCGAAGAGAGCGCTTGTTCAGGCCGCCAGCAATCCCGGGTCTGCGTTCACCTCTAGCGTTGTTCATATCGATGCATCTCAGGCGCTGGTGCCATTCGGCGGCCTGTCCTTCTCGATCCAGCCTTCGACTCAGCCCGCGGGCATCCCGTTGGGGTTGGAGAATAACGGCACCGAGTACTTCCTGAGCTCGCTCGACTTCACGGGTACCGTTGACAATCGTATTGCTACCTGGGCATTGACCAATACGCGTTCGCTTGATCAGAGCACTCCGAATGTGAACCTCACCTTCACGGTGATCAAGAGCCAGCTCTATGGTCAGCCGGTTCCTGTGACCCAGAAGAATGGCCCGACCCCGTTCGCAACTTCGCAGGGCGCGCCGATTGGCTTCCTCAACAGCAACGATGATCGCATGAATCAGACGGTCTTCGCGGCTGGCGTGCTCTGGTCTGGCGTCAATACCATCGTCCAGAAGCCGGGCGAGGCTGCCCGCACCGGCATTGCCTTCTTCGGCGTCCTGCCATTCTTTGCCGATGGTCAGTTGCATGCTATTCTAGTCAAGAGCGGCTATGTCGCGGTGGACGGCGAGAATGTGCTGTTCCCCTCCATCGGCGTCAACGTGATTGGCGAAGGTGTGATGAGCTTCACCCTGTCCGGTCCCGACTTCTTCCCGAGCGCGGCCTATATGCCCATCTCGCTGTTCCATACTGGAGATGTCCATATCGCCAGCGCAGGCGCCAACCCGGAAGATGGCTTCACCTGCGTCGCGCCTGACCGTCTCTGTCGTTGGGGCGACTATTCCGCAGCAGTGGCTTCTCCCGATGGCCGCTCCATCTGGCTGGCAACAGAGTTTGTGCCCAACACGCCTCGCACCGTCCTGGCTAACTGGGGCACATTCATCAGCAACGTCGATGTGTAATTAGTGGGCAACAATGCTGAAAGCTGGTAATACAGCAATCAGCGCCTTGCGCTAACGCATGAAAAGCAAGCCACCTCAGTACGGGGTGGCTTGCTTTTTTGTCCCTTTGCTTCATGTTATACTGTGTACAGTTTTATGTTCTGCATTTCGACGCGGAAGCCGATATATAGCACAAGGGAGCAGTGCCGATGGGTATAGTTGCAGTTCTTGGGAGCCTGATTACCGATCTGGTGACGCGCACGCCGCGCCTGCCACAGCCGGGAGAGACGGTGCTGGGCGACGACTTTTCGACTTTCTTGGGCGGCAAAGGGATCAATCAGGCTATTGTGGCGGCACGACAGGGGGCAAAGGTGACGATGATTGGGCGCGTGGGCACCGATACGTATGGTGACAACTTTTTCCCCGTGTTGATGCACGAAGGAATTGACAGCGCGCATGTTACACGCGATCCCACCGTTGGGACCGGCGTCTCGCTGCTGGTTGTCTCCACGGAGAGCGGGCAGAATATGATTGTGGCGAATCCGCGCGCTAACCTATCGGTTACCGCCGAAGCGGTAGAGACGGCTCTGCACGCGGTCCATAAGCAGAGGCAGGCGGATGAGAAGGTCATTTTCCTGACGCAATGCGAGACGAGCGCCGTTTCGTACGAGGCGGGTATTCGCGTGGCCCACGAACTGGGGATGACCACAATCTGGAATGTCGCTCCCATCCCGCGAGGGCCGCTGCTCAATGACATTTTCAAGCTAGTAGATGTGCTGGTGGTTAATGAGACCGAGGCGGCTTCACTGGCGCAATCTCCCGTTACTTCGGTCGAGACGGCTCAGAGCGCAGCGGAGAGGCTGCTCATGCACGGACCGCAGCATATCATTATCACTTTAGGCGCGCAAGGCTGTCTCTGGAGCACGGGCGCTGACGCTAAAATAGCCCATCACATCGAGAACGCGTTTGCTGTCAAAGCCATCGATGCCACTGCCGCCGGTGACGCCTTTTGCGGCGCGCTGGCGGCCAGTTTAGCGTCTGGTATGCCGATGGCGACGGCATTACGCAGAGCCAACGCTGCCGGAGCAGTGGCGGTCACACGCATGGGCGCAATCGCATCATTACCGTCGCTAGCGGAAATTGAGGCGCTGCTGCAACAATCAAGGTAAATGGGTCCAGGGCGTACTGGAGAGAAACGAGTTCGTTATGCCAGAACAATCATCACTTTTCGGCTCAGATCAGCCTCAAGCGGCAAAGAAAACGTCTTCCGATGTGGCACCGGGGGAGCCGCTGGCCTCGCGTATGCGTCCGCAGACAATTGATGAGATTGTCGGGCAGGAGCACTTGCTCGGAGAGGGCCGACTTCTGCGGCGCAATATTGAGTCTGACCGCATCTCCTCTATGCTCTTCTGGGGACCGCCGGGCAGCGGCAAAACGACGCTCGCCGAAGTGATAGCGCGCCAGACGCACGCCCGTTTCGTCACGCTCAGCGCCGTCTCCGCGGGCGTGGCCGATCTGCGCAAGGTCATGGACGAGGCCAACAAGCTGCGCCAGTTTTCCGGTCAGCGCACCATTCTCTTCATCGACGAAATCCATCGCTTTAACAAAGCCCAGCAGGACGCCGTCTTGCCACAGGTGGAGCGCGGCATCGTCACCCTGATTGGCGCGACAACGGAAAATCCCAGCTTTGAGGTTAACGCGGCCCTCTTATCGCGCTGCCGCGTTTTCACGCTCAAGGGGCTGACGGAAGAGCAATTGCTGACCATTTTGCGCCGCGCTTTGAGCGATAAGGAACGCGGCCTGGGCCAGTTGGCATTAACGGTCGATGATGACGCGCTCCAGGAAATCGCCGTGTTCGCCAATGGAGACGCACGCACCGCCCTGAACGTGCTGGAGATGACGGCGCAGGGCAGCATCAGTGTGGGTGGAAACGAGCAGCGACACATCACGGTACCTATCGTCGAAGAGGTGATGCAGCATCGGGCGCTGCTGTACGATAAAAGCGGCGACCAGCACTATGATACGATCTCGGCCCTGCATAAGGCGTTGCGCGGCTCCGATCCCGATGCCAGTCTCTACTGGCTTGGCCGCATGATTGAGGCAGGCGAGGACCCGCTCTATATTGTGCGACGCTTGATCCGCTTTGCCTCGGAAGATGTGGGCATGGCCGATCCTCAGGCGCTGGTGGTGTGCGTCGCCGCGCAACAGGCCGTCCATTTTGTGGGCTTGCCGGAAGCAAAGCTCGCCCTGGCCCAGGCGGCGATCTACCTCGCGACCGCACCTAAAAGCAACGCGCTCTATGAAGCATATGGTCGCGTGCAGGAAGATATTCAGCAGACGCGCAACGAACCTGTTCCCCTATGGATTCGCAACGCCCCCACCCAATTGATGAAAGACCTCGACTACGGCAAAGATTACAAGTATGCCCATGATTACTATAAGGAGATGCGGATTGAGGACCCGGAGCGTCCACCGGCAACGCGCGTACAGGAATATCTGCCTGAAAGCTTGAAGGGCCGCCATTACTATCAACCCGGTCATCAAGGAAAAGAGGCCAGCATCAAGAAGTGGCTGGAGAAGCGGCGGGATGAGAATAAGCAGTCGTAACCCACGCTCCTAAAAACGATAGAATGCTACAATTGCCGTACCTTGACACTATTTGGGGGACAAGATCGTATACCATTTATGCGCTGCCTTTCAATCGGGCAAGCATACTTATATTAGTAAATTCAGGAAATCCTGAATTTAGTGTAGTAACTGCAAAAGATGCGTTCCTGATTGCTATTACCGTTTGCTAGAGTTCCTATAACCAGAGCAGGGAAGTTATGTCAGGACTAGAGGGAACAACGTTAGGCCGCTATTACCTCATCCAGCCGTTGGGAAGCGGCGGGATGAGCGAGGTTTATCTGGCGCATGATGAGCTGATGAACCGCGACGTTGCCATCAAGGTTGTGACCAGCAACAATACGGATTATCTCGAACGCTTTCGCCGCGAGGCTGAGGCGGTTGGGAATCTCAATCATGATCACATCCTCCCCGCCTACGATTTTGGCATTCAAGAACCCTATCATTATCTCGTCATGCCGTATATATCCTCTACGACGCTCTACGACTATCTGCTCGATGGCCCATTATCCCTGGAGGAGGCCGGGGAGATGCTCGATCAAATCGCGAGCGCGTTGCAGTTCGCTCATGATAACGGCATAATTCACCGCGATATCAAGCCCTCTAACATTCTGCTGCGTGACGATCACTATGCGTATCTGGCAGATTTCGGCCTGGCGAAGGCGATGGAGGGCGGAGATACCGTTACGCAAACGGGAATCCTGCTGGGAACGCCCGAATATATGGCCCCCGACCTCGCCGAAGGTCCCGCCACGACCAGTAGCGATATCTATGCCCTGGGCGTCCTGCTTTTCGAAATGATCACGGGCGCGGTTCCATTCACAGCACAGACCCCCATCGCAGTCTACTGGAAGCATATTCGCGACGAGCCGCCGCCACCTTCCCAGTTTAACCCTGCAATCCCACCTGAGATCGATGCGGTAATTCTACGCGCACTGGCTAAAGACCCTAAGTGGCGCTTTCAAACGGCTCAGGAGCTGGCTGACGCCTATAGAGCGGCTCTGGCTATATCCGCCTCGCAAGGGCCTTATTTCCCGCAGACAGTGGCTAAAAAAGCAGAGCTCCACATTACCTCTGGACCTATTGAGCTGGTACCTGTCTCGCAGCCGGACAAGAAACATATGAAGGTCGCATCCGAGCAACCGCAGCCAATTATCCTGCCCGATGATCCCACAGCCGCGCCAACAGCCGTTCCGGCGGCGGAAAGCTACGATCAGCCAGAGGTTTCGCCGTTCGCTGTGGAGCCGGAACTTTATCAAAGCTCTTACGATGCAGTAAACACGCCAGTTCCTCCTTATGCAGTACCACGACGTAAAGTTTTGCGACGACGCACGGATAGGGGGAGGCAGAGAAGTGCAACAGCTACACGCATTATCATCACAGGTATACTGATTACCATTATTCTTCCCCTTAGCCTGATCTACGCGCTTTACCTGATGCGCACGACGCATGCAGGCACTGATCCGAACGGGCAATCAGCCAGTATAGCGCGCCTGACCCAAGATCATGCAACCGCAACCGGACAGGCTCAGGGGAGCGCAACAGCGGTCTCTCTACATCAGGTGGCTCTCGGTTCCCTTATTCTTAGTAGCGATCTTGCTCAGAATAGCAATAGTCTCTGGGCCGAAGACGCCACGAGCTGCAAATTCAGCAGCGGCAGCTATCATGTCATCGTCACGCAGGCGAACTTCTTACAGCCCTGTCCCCTTGCGCTCCCACAGGATAATGCGGTCGTACAGGTGGACGCTACGCTGCATGCAGGCTACAACATAGGAATTCTGGTGCGTCTCAAAGGCGACCAGTTTTACGATTTCGAGATCAACAATCAGCGGCAGTTTTTCTTTCGTCGCCACGATGCGGGAACGAATGCCAGCTACCATGTCCTGATCACGCCCACGTTCAGCCCGGCGATTGCGCCGCTGGATGGAAAAAATACGTTGATCGTGAGCGCCAACGGCGGCCTCTTCAAGCTCTATATCAACGGTACTTTTGTTGGAGAGGCCCGCGATAACACCTATGCCTCCGGCGAGATCGCGCTGGCGAGCGGCACCCTGGACCCCATCACCACGGCTGAGGGCAGCTTCTCCAACTTCAAGCTCTACAAAACCCCGTAGCCACCCGAAATGTCGCAGGGACTCGATTGATCGCGTCCGATTGATCGCTTGTACATTCTCAAACCTGTTGCCCCAACGTCACTATCGATGATATTGCATGTGAGATCGGATGAGGGCATGAACGGGCGGTGAACCGGACGCGCTCAAGCGGGTCCCTACGTTGGTGCGGCGCTCGCGCAATTTCTTCTTTGGGAGGGCATGAGTCAAAGTAAAAATCACAAAATCTCTATGTGGGACTGATTTTTATAGAGATTCCTATAGATTCTTGTTGCCACAAACCTGTTGGCACGTTATTATATAGAAGGACATGCCCAAGAATTTCGATTCCGCAGGGGCAGGGCAACCGCTTGTAGCTCCCCGATTCATCGTGGGGATTGCCCCTACAGTCCCTGTTGGCGGAACATTTCAAGGTATATTTTTGAAAAAGGAAAATGCATGCAGCAACAAACTTCACCCTCTAAGCCCGCGCATACCGGGCTCGCTCGTTTTCTTGATGCCTGCCACCTCAGGCAACCTGACGCGACTCCCATCTGGTTTATGCGTCAGGCAGGCCGCTGCCTTGCCGAGTATCGCGACCTGCGTAAAAAATATGGTATCATAGAGATGGCGAAGACGCCAGAGCTCTGCACGATGGTCACATTGATGCCCGTACACACCTTCGGCGTCGATGCGGCTGTTCTCTACGCCGATATCATGCTGCCGCTGGAAGATATGGGCGTACCTTTCGAAATTCAGCCGGAGGTTGGCCCGATCATTCGCAACCCCATTCGGACACTCAAAGATGTCGAGGCGCTGCGCACGCCGTCCGGCGAAGAGGTGACGCCCTACGTGATGGCCGCGACCAGCATGGTGCGCCGCGAGCTGGCGGGGAAACAGGCGGTGATCGGGTTCGCCGGTTCGCCCTTCACCCTGGCCTGCTATATGATCGAAGGCAGGCCATCGCGCGACTATGCCCTCGCCAAAGCGTTTATGTACGGGCAGCCCGAAGCGTGGCACCTGCTGATGGACAAGCTGAGCAAAGTGATTGCCGATTACCTTGTGGCGCAGGTGCGGGCGGGAGCCGATGTGGTGCAGCTCTTTGACAGCTGGATCGGCGCGATCAGCCCCAGCGTCTACCGTCGCTATGTTCAGCCCTATATTAAGCGCATCTTTGCCGAGGTCAAGACCACCGACGCTCCCTCCATCCACTTTGGCACCGGCACCGCCGCTCTGCTAGAGGCCATGACTGAAGCGGGCGGCGATGTGATCAGCGTGGATTGGCGCGTTGATCTTGATGATGCGTGGGCGCGCATCGGCTACGACCACGGCATTCAGGGAAATCTGGACCCGACAGTGATGCTCACCTCCTGGCCGATCATCGAAGATGCGATGAACGATATTTTGCAGCGAGCTAACAACCGCGCCGGACATATCTTCAATCTGGGGCACGGCGTTCTTGCTCCTACCGATCCTGGCCTGCTGCGTCAGCTCGTTGACGCCGTGCGTGAGACCACAAAAAGAGCATAAAGGAGAGAAAAACAGCATGGCAAAATCGCATATTGGTGTGGTCTTAATGACCTACGGGTCGCCTGCCACGCTTGATGATATCCCCGTTTACCTGAAACACGTCTATGGTGGTCGCCCCGCCTCGCAGGAGGTGATCGACGAGTTCCGACGGCGCTACGATCTGATCGGCGGCTCCCCCTTGCTGCGCATCACCCGCGAACAGGCTGCGGCCCTGGAGGAAGAGCTAAATCGCCAGAGCGCCGACGGTACAACCTATCGCGCAGTCGCGGGCATGCGTTTCGCGCCTCCTTTTATCGCCGATGTCGTGCCGGAAGCTGCCAAAGGTGCGCACACGCTGGTCGGCATCATCATGTCGCCCCAGTACTCGCCCATTATTATGAGCGGCTACGTGCGTATGCTCAAAGATGCCGTCAGCGACCTGGGCCGCGCGGATATGGAGCTGAAGATTGCCGAAGACTGGCATATGCAGCCTTTCTTCTTACAGGCCCTGGCGGACCGCGTCAAAGAGGCGCTGGACGGCTTCCCTCCTGATGTACGAGAGCGCATCCCCGTACTGCTGACCGCGCACAGCATGCCCAAACGCGTCATCGAAAACGAGCCGGACTACATCAACGATCTCAAGGAGACCGCCGCCGCCGTGGCGAAGCTGGCGGGATTGCCGGATCAGCGCTGGTCCTTCTGTTATCAGAGCGCGGGTCACACGCCCGAAGAGTGGCTCAAACCCGACTTCGCCGATGTGATCCCCGAATTGAAGCAGGCGGGCCACACCCACGTTCTGATCGCGCCCGTGCAATTCCTGGCCGACCACCTTGAAATTCTTTACGATATCGAAATAGGCGCTCGCGAGCAGGCAGAGATACACGGCATCCAGTTCGCCCGTACGCAGTCGCTCAACACCTCGCCTCTGTTCATCAAGGCGCTGGCAGCCGTCGTCACGGAAACGCTGGCAAAGCAGGAAATACCTTCACTGTAAATTTTTGAGAGCGTGCGCTCCGTGGGATACACGTCGAAAAGCCTCGCCAGATCCGTAAGATCTGGTGGGGCTTTATTATGCTTAATTGGCAGGGCTTTTACTTACGCAGCATGTTTCAAAATTATTTTTTTTATATTGGAAGATATGCCAGAGCGTGCGGAGTGATTCGAATAACGAAATTTTTTTATTTTTTGACTTTTGTCAACATAATTCGTTTTTTTATTTTTTGAGCGGGCATCAAATAAATAAATCGCTTTTTTTTCTTTGGGGCGCGAAGAGCGATGGGCCAAGAATCGATTGCTCCACTCGGTCCAGTAGTTGGCAAGGTCGAATGTGTCAGGGCGAACGAAGCGCTGTGCGGTCAGTTCTGCGGCTTGAATGCGAGAAACGCGCAACACCTGCATCTCGCCTGCGGTGGTTCCCACCAGGTACCAGACATTGGCTTTAGAAACCAGCCCATAAGGCTCAAAGTCCTGGCGGACGTACCTGCCATACGTCAGTTGCAACGTGCGATCCTGCCACACGGCTTCCTGAATAAGCCCGAGATAGGGCAGAGCGCGATTGGCCTGATCGGGCGCTGTTGTATCCATATGGATGCGCTGACGGACCTGAGCCGCATCGGAGCGAGCGGTGATGGGAAGAGCTGCCGAGAGCTTGAGCAGCGCATCATCCAGCGCGCGATCCAGCCCTAAATCGGCGAGCGGACCGGAGAGGCTGAGGAGAAAGAGCGCCCGCACCTCCGCCGTCGTCAATCCTGTCAGCTTCGTCTGATAGCCATCGACAAGTTCGCAGCCCCCGCCCGGGCCGCTTTCAGTGTAGACGGGTATCCCCGCCGAACTGAGCGCGCCGATATCGCGATAAATGGTGCGTTCGGAAACTTCCAGCCGTTCCGCCAGTTCCTGCGCCGTCATGCGTCCTCTCGCCTGTAACAGCAAGAGGAGAGAAAGGAGTCGATCTGCTCGCAAAGGCTCCCTCCTTTATATCTATGCTATGAGATTGCGTTAGCTACGAGTAAGTATAGCACGAAATCCCTGTCAGAAGATGTCAGGAATAGGAAACAAAGTATCCCCCGCTAAAAGCAGCATTCAAGAGATGCTAGCGTATGGCTGTCGTGTGAATGAAGCTTCTCTTTCTTCTGCTTTGCAGAATGTAGTACACTAGTACTCACTACAAGCAAAGGAAGGAGGAACAGTATCATGTTCGTCCGTCGATGGTGGAAGCAGAAATCTTTTCGTTTTTGGGCTATGACACTTGCTATTTGCGTAATAATTGTTCTCATTCACCTTCTCATCTTCTTTGGCTATCAGACTTGGATCGGATTGAATCAACATGTGAACCTCGCCTCTTCTCGACAACAAAGATTGGTGTGGGGCTGGTTACCGTTGCCGATGTTGATCGTCCTCATTGCCCTGGTTGTAGCAACCACAACGTTGTACCTGGCAGCCAGGAGGCTCACAGGGAAAGCCTCTCTTGAGAAGCAACGAGAAGACATACTTCAGCGGTATCTTGATCGCATGTCCGAGTTGATGATAGCGCAGCACTTACGATCTTCTGCTCCAGATGCTGAAGTGCGGAGGGTGGCCCGAGTGCAAACCTTAACTGCTCTTAGCCAGCTCGATGCAAAGCGGCAGAGTGCCGTGCTTTCATTCTTACGTGAAGCGAGACTCGTGACGGCGACAGGAGGAAAGAGCATTGTAGCCCTCAATCAAGCATACATGGCAGGGATCAACCTTTCCTTTGTGGATCTGCATGCGATAGACCTCAGCGAAGCCAATTTGCGCGGAGCCGATCTGCGCGGGGCCGATCTGCGCGAAGCCAACCTGTGCGGAGCCAACCTGTGCGGAGCCGATCTGCGTGAAGCCCAACTCCTTGATGCCCATCTTCACGGAGCCAATCTCAGCAAAACCTCCTGGGAGAAGGATGTCACCGTAGCCAACCTGAGTGGTGCCATTCTCTACAGAGCCGACCTGGGTGAAGCTCACCTCGAAGAAGCCGATCTCAGTGGAGTCTACCTCGGGGGAGCCAATTTGTGCGGGGCCGATCTGCGCAAAGCCAACCTGAGTAACGCCAACTTGTTCAGAGCCGACCTGCGCAAAGCAAATTTGCGTGAAGCCAATTTGTGTGGGGCCGATCTGCGCAAAGCCAACCTCAGTGACACCAACCTGAGTAACGCCGATCTGAGTAGAGCTGACTTTTGTGACGCCGATCTGAGTAGAGCCGACCTGCGCGGAGCCAGGCTCAGTGAAACGAACTTCAGCACAGCTCGTCTTACCGATTCTCGTGGGCTTCCGCCCGAATTCATCACCAGACTCTCATTGCATACAACTCAGCAGCTTTCCGATAGTAATGCAGCCCTCCCGTCAAACGAGGTATCAGGTCCTGCAATAGAGCAGTAAACGGCCTCACTGCGCTTAGCAGGAATTAGCAGCGACCTCCTCTTCGTCTCACCTTGTCGATTGTCGCTGTGATATGTTACCATTACCTATGTCAACGTAACATATTTAGAAAGGAGGTGATGACGTGCGCGTGATCGCGTATACCCAGAAGTGTATTGCGGGCGGAAACTGTGTGCTCGCCTGCTCCGACGTTTTTGATCAGCGAGACAGCGATGGCACCGTTCATGTTCTCAACGAGCGACCTGCTCTGTCGCTGCTGAAAAAAGTGCGGCAGGCTGTAGACCTCTGTCCAGGCCAGGTCTTCACGATTGAGGACGAAGCGAACGAATCGGAGCTCGTCGTTATAGAAAATGACCAGGCAGTTTGATCAATGGGGAGCGTGGCGTTCATCATTACATGGGGAACAGGCGCTCTCAAGTGAGAAGATTCTCTCATTGCAGCGAGATAGTGATAAAGACAGACACATGCTAGATTGGAGCAGATAGCCATTATGAGCAACGAACAGGGCGTAAACGTCCAGGAGCAGGGTGTACAGGAAGCGCCGCTCCATTTCCCGTTTCCGCTGGCCGATCACAGTCTGGAAATGCCCAAAGAGTATAAGGAGTTGCAAGCAAAGTGTCCGGTAGCGCGCGTGAAGATGCCATATGGCGGCGAGGCGCTGCTATTGACCCGCCACGCAGATGTAACGAAGGCGGCCAATGACGCGCGACGCTGCGGCACCATTCTGAGTTCAGACGGCGAAGTGCCGCGCCAGGAAGTTGCCTCCCAGACGCGCGAGGGTTCGCTATTTACCGTGACGCCTGAGCGCCACAACCAGATTCGTCGCCTGGTCACGCAGGCTTTCACCGTCAAGCACGCCAACGAGATGCGCCCGGGGGTGATCGCGCTGACCAATCGGTTAATCGACGAGATGGAGCGCAAGGGGCCACCAGCGGATCTCTATGAGGACTACGCGATCAAGACGCCGATGGTCGTCATTTGCGAACTGCTGGGCATTCCCTATGAAGACGAGAAGCTTTTCCGCGAATGGGGGCGCGACCTGCTCTCACGCACTGCTACCTCAGAAGAGTTGCAGGAGCGCTGGGCGAAAATGGTGCGCTATATCATGCCCCTGATCGAGAAGGAGCGGGCCAATCCGAGCGATACCGTCCTGGGCCTGCTGGTGAAGAACCGCGAACAGGGCGATGAGGTGCTGACTGAGCAGGAGATGCTCTCGTTCGGGCTCGGGTTGATCGCAGCCGGTTTTGAGACGACCAGCACGAGCTTTACCAATTCCGCTTTCGTGCTGTTCCAGCGCCCGGACCTGCTGGAACAGTTGAAAGCGCGCGTCGATGACGAAGAGGCAATGGCATCTGCTATCGAGGAGATTATGCGCACCACGCTGCTGGGTTCAGGCGCTCGGCCACGTATTGTTCGCGAGGAGATCGAGTTCAGCGGCGTCCGTGTCCAGCCGGGCGAAGTGCTGATGCTGTCCTTCCTCACCGGCAACAGAGATCCAGAGGTTTTCCCCGATCCAGATGTGGTGAATTTTGATCGCACGCCAAATCCTATTCTCAGCTTTGGTCGCGGCATCCACGCCTGCCTGGGTCAGCAGTTGGCGCGCATGGAGATGCAGGTTCTCTGGACCACTCTGCTCAAGCGCCTGCCCAACATTCGTCTGGCGGTTGCGCCATCTGAAGTGCCCTGGCGTTCAGACGACGGGTCAACCATTGGCCCGGCTCATTTGCCGGTGGTCTGGTAGCCGTTCGCCATTGCCGGTATTTCTGCTCGCGCAAAGAGAGTAGATCTGAGGTTTGTAGCGAAAGACTGCGCAAGCTTACCATGAGCTTACAAGCTGCCCACAGATTTTGCCCGCTATCGTCAGGCAAAACGAACTCAACGCTCTAGAAAGGCTAGCGCGGTCTTTCTTGCTCTTTTTGTAGAATAGATTGTGGATGGACGGATATGCTTGCCGATATGCTTATACTTGCCGCGCTCCTTTCGCGCCCAATGCATGGCTATGAGATAAAGAAGGCGTACGACCAGACATTAGGCGGACTGGTGACGCTGCACCATAACCAGCTTTATCCAGCATTACGGCGCTTTGAGGAGATAGGTGCGGTGCGGCGCGAAGCGATTGAGCAACCAGGAAAGCCTGATCGTCACATCTATCGTTTGACGGCTCTTGGTCTGGCTGAACTGCGCGCGATGCTGCGCGACTTCCCGCACGAGATCGCACGCAACGATCTGGAATTCTACGTGCGTTTCGCCCTCTTCGGCTTCCTGGAACCTGAGGATCGCGTGAAGATCCTGCAAACGCGTATGCAGGTCCTCCAGTCCCGTTTCCAGGACGAGGGACGTTACCAGAAATACCTTGATTCCCCCATTGTGGGCAAAGTACAGCCCTATGTCGAGAAATTAAATGCATTCAATGTTCAAAGAATATGTGCGGAACTTGAATGGCTGGCGCGCATGATCGAACAGGTGCAGTAAAAACCTCGCCAGATGCCTTGCCTATATCCCCTCATGGAATCGCCTCAGCGCCAGACGAGGCCACCGCTCGATCCACGGTAGCCTCGCTGACTGATCTGATCACTGCTTACAATCGGGAACGCTACGGCGACAAGCATTCATCCCGACCCGGCCTTGCGCGCAAACAGCTCTCCAGGCTGGTCAGGTATCTCAAAAAAGTTGCCCAGAAATCGTGACTCCTGCGCGCACCGGTTTTTAAAACGCTACAGGCAAGCTGGTGAGACCGTGTAAGAGCGGATTCTGTCCCCAGATCAGTTGTTCCGGCTCTTGCGCTAAGCGCAGATGAGGAAAGCGTTGCAGCAGCATACCGATTGCAATCTGACCCTCCAGCCGCGCCAGTGGTGCGCCCAGGCAATAGTGGATGCCCTTGCCGAAGGCGACATGCTGATTCTCCTGTCGTGTAACATCCAGTCGCGTGGGATCAGGGAACTGAGCAGGATCAGTATCCGCCGCAATGAGGGAGACGAACACCGTTTCCCCTTTGCGAATCACCTGATCGTGTATCACAACATCTTCGCTCGCCCAGCGCGGCGTGGAGAGACTTACCGGAGCGGTATAGCGCAATAGCTCCTCGACGGCGGAGGGCAGCAGAGAAGGATTGGCGCGCAGCAACTCCAACTGCTGAGGATGCCGCAACAACGCCAGCATGCTATTGCCGATGAGATTGACGGTTGTCTCGTGTCCGGCGATAATGAGCAGCCAGACCATAGAAATCAACTCATCCTCGCTCAACCTATCCCCTTGCTCCTCTACCTGTACCAGGCCGCTCGTTAGATCGTTGCCGGGATGGCTTCGCTTGTCGGCCAGCAGGCGCTTGATGTATTGAATAAACTCCTCCAGGGCTGCCAGGGCCTGATCGGGCTGCGGCCCCAGCGGGCCGACCACAATTAGCTGCGACCAGGCACGAAACTGCTGGCGATCTTCTTTGGGGATACCCAGAAGCTCGCAAATTACCGTGATGGGCAATGGGAAGGCAAAGTCAGCGATGAGATCCATCGTGCCCTGAGCAGACATGGCACGCAACAGCTCGTCGGCAATCTGCTCAATGCGTGGGCGCAACTGCTCAATCATGCGAGGCGTGAACGCTTTGGAGACCAGGCCGCGCAAACGAGTATGATCAGGCGGATCAGAGGTCAACATATCGTGCCGAAACATGAGGAAACGACGCACCACATCGTTTGTTTGTCGCACATCTTGCTCTGAGAAAACTTTGCGCTGGTCCTTGACGAACCGCGCATCTTTCAGCAGCGCGAGAGCATCCTCATAGGTGGTCACAATCCAGGTGTTTCCTGTTCCAAAGGGATTACTACACCGGACCAGTGGCCCCTGCTCACGAAGATGGGTCGAGAAGGCGACGAGATCGCGTTTTGTTGCTTGCGAGAGCAAATCGGCGAAGGTGATTTCCTTCATAAGATGATACTTCCTTTCATGCATGCTGCTATTGTTAATGTATCTTGCAAAAGACCCTCATGAAAGCAACGGGAAAGAGGCGATCCGCCTATATCTCATTTGTTTCTCGTTGTTCTCACGTCATCAGCGTTGCTCTAAGGATGGCGTCCCGATGCCGCGTAAAAGCGCGTCAACAGCTACTTCTGGTTCGTAGAAGTGCCGGGCATCTGGATCAATCAACTCGCTGAACAGAGGACCATATACCAGCGTGGTAAAAACCAGAGAGATGACGAACATCGCATCTAATTCTGGGCGCACTTCGCCTCGCTCTTGAGCGCCTTCGATAATATGCAGAAACTGCTCTAATCGTGGCACAATCAGATGACGGTGAAATGCGCGATAGATCTCCGGCGTCGTTTTGAGTTCCGCGATCATCCTGGTCATCAACTGCGCCATGAAGGGATTGTGGCAGAAGACCTCCCGCGACTCTCTTGCGAGAACGAGCAAATCATCACGAATATTGCCCGTGTTCGGGAGAGGCTTGCCAGCGCGTAAGAGATCAAAGGCATCTTTGATCACCGCTTCTTTCGAAGACCAGCGGCGATAGATTGTCGTTTTGCCAACGCCAGCGCGCTCCGCAATCGCTTCCATGCTCAGGCCCTGGAGACCCTCTTCAACGAACAGGGCCAATGTGGCCTCCAGAATGGCCTGATGGGCCTGTGAACTGCGTGGACGCCCAGGCTTGCGCGTTGTTTGTTCAGCGCCAGATGGGGCCATTGTCCTTCCTCTCTCCTCCTGCCAGGAAGAGTTCTATTTCGATACGATACCAGACCGTATCGATTATATAACATATGATACCAGAGATATTGAGAAAACGCAAGGGCCTCCGACATCAGATCGCGTTCTCCTCGTATGTGAAGAGGTACGGCCCATTTGCATTTCTTTCTCAGCTATGCGACACTCAAACTATATGCAGGTGATGTAGCACCACTGCAGATCCAGAGGAAGGTATTTGAAAAATGAGCATGTCTTCTCCTGATGTTGTAATTGTTGGCGCGGGGGTCATCGGCAACTCGATTGCCTACCATCTCGCCCGTATGGGCCCGCGCGTCCTGGTGATAGAGCGAGGTGATATCGCTGCTGCTCCTGTCGCTTCCTGGGCCAGCGCGGGCGGCGTGCGTCGCCAGGGTCGCCATCCTGCTGAGGCGCAGCTAGCCAGTGAGGCTATTGCGCGCTGGCCTGGCCTCTCGGAGGAGCTGGAAGCGGATCTGCATTATCGACAGGGCGGCAATCTGCTGCTGGCCGAGAACGACGAGGAAGCGGCGCAACTGGTCGATTTTGTTCGTGAGCAACACGCCCTCGGCTTCCATGATGTCCGCCTGCTAGATCACAAGGCCACGCATGAAATTGCCCCGGCCCTGGACGCCCATATCCGCGCCTCCAGCTACAGTCCTGCCGATGGTCAAGCTGACCCGCCGCTTACGACGCGTGCTTTCGCCGCCGCTGCACAGCGTCATGGCGCAACATACTGGCAACGTACCATCGTCAAGCATTTGCTGGTCTCGGGGCAGCGGGTCACGGGCATTGAGACGGAGCGCGGTCCCGTTGCAGCAGCTCAGGTCGTCCTGGCTGCGGGCGCCTGGAGCGATGAACTGGCTGCCGGAGTTGGTCTTTCCTTGCCAATCAAAACGCTTGCACTGCAAATGCTGCTCTCAACCCCCGCCCCCTCGCGCCTTTTAGAGCCGGTGCTGGGTACCGTCGGGCGCGCCCTTTCGCTCAAACAACTCCCCAACGGCGCCTTCTTCCTGGGAGGCGGCTGGCCCGGCGACCCCGCGCCTGATAGGCTCGCCTGTACGACGCGCGCGACAAGCATCGAGGGCAACTGGCAAAACGCCTGTGCGGTCGTACCCGCCGTCGCACAGCAGGCAATAGCGCAAGCCTGGTGCGGACTCGAAGCAGGAAGCATCGATGACATCCCCTTCATCGGTCCCGCGCCCGAACTTGCCAATCTGACGCTGGCCCTGGCTTTTTGTGGACACGGCTTCGCCATCTCGCCCGCCGTCGGTCGGGCCGTCGCCGACCAGCTCACCGGTCATGCAGTACCCGAACTGGATGGACTCAGCCCGTCCAGGATCGCGGGTTTTCCGCAAGAGCAGATTAAAGCGTTCCAATTTGGGGTGAGATGAGGAGGTCAGGGGCGCTGGCCGCAGACGACAAAAAATTGCATGCTGCTGTTGTTGCGCTCAAACTCTTCGTAGACTTGTTGTAATAGTCCATCCAATGCGGCAGGGGTAAGACCGGAAGATTTTAGCAGGAGTGGCTTCAGACCTTCCGTAGCCACCTGGACATTGCTGAGGGCCATCTGTCCCAGTCGCCCACCCCAAGCCCCAACCGGGACGCTCACAGGCTGAAACTGGATATGCTGTAACCCGTGGCTTTCCAGCAGCAGTTTGAGGTTGCGCACCTGCAATACCTCTATGCCACGCTCCTTCAGAGCCAGATAACCATACTCGTTAAGCTTACGCGTCGCCGGGCCAGAGTTAGAGAAGTAGCCATCGGATTCAACCAGTTCAACCCAGCCTCCCCTGCGTGTGACGCGTACTAGTTCGGCGACTTCAGGCGCCCAGAACTTGACCGGCATGGCGAGGACTAAGAGGCGTTGATGCACATAAGTAAAGCTGGCATCAGGAAATGGCAGCGGCTGGAGCACATTATGCTGCACAAACTTGAAGTAGCGAGAAGCCGTAAATGGGGTTGCAGGAAGAGGAGCCTGGTCCAGGCCAAATAACGTAGCTGAAGGGAACTGTTGCGCCATCTCATACAGCCAGCGCCCATTGCCACACCCGACATCCAGCATCGTCAGGAAGGGGTCCTGCGCATCCAGCGGCGCCAGATAATTCCCCTGGAGCACATAACGCAGCATGTAATGCTGAAAATCGAGGCGGTTGATCTCTCGTAGATCTTTAGGCAGAGCGTATGGAACCGGATCGTTAGCTGGCGAAACTTCTGCCGGCGCCGCCTCTACCTGCGCTGTATCTCCCCTCTTTCTGTTGCGCCATAAACGTGAGAAAAAAGACATAAAGCATCCCCCCGAAGCGATTTTACCATTCTACACCTTTGTAGTATACCAGCATCTGTATACTATATTGCATTAAAAATACATAAAAATTTTTGTTTACACTTTTTTCAAAAGGATGAGCTAAATATTTTCACGGAGGAAGAGCGTCTTTTCTTTTTTTACCTGTCTCTTCAAATATTATACACATTTGCACTCTATTCTGTTAAAATATATGGGTGTTGCAAAAGTTCAAAAAAGTTCAGAAAGGTCAATGCACTGTCTATGCCAAAAATCGCCTCACTGGTGGGAGGGGCCGCTAATCTCATGAAGCTAGCGCCCATTCATTATGAACTTCAGCACAGAGGAGTAGATCACGCAATCATCGATGTTGGTCTGTATATGAAAACACACGGCATGGCCCTTTTCGCTGAACTGCAACTGCCCGCGCCCACAGCTATTTTGAGCATTGACAGCCGCAATGCCTCCTATATAGACACCATCAAGGAAACAGCGCATGAACTTGCGAAGGCGCTTACAAGGCTCACCCCAGATATTTTATTAACATATGGGGATCTGAATGCTGTGGTAGCCGCCGCACTCTGTACCGCGCGCCTGAAAATACCTCTGGGCCATGTAGAGGCAGGGCTGCGCAATCATGATTTCTCGGACACGGAAGAAATCAATCGAACAATAGCGGATAAATTCAGCCACTGGCTTTTCGCTGCTTCTCAGACAGGCACACAGAATTTAATCGCGGAAGGATATTCCAGAGAGAAGATATACTTTGTCGGGAATACCATCATTGATTGCTTAAAGCTGCATCTTCCATACGTCAGAAAAGACCTGCCCGCCGAATGGGGGTTACAGAACCTGCCGTATGGTATTTGCTCATTCCACAGAGAGCGTAACCTGGAATCGAAGAGCAGGCTTGAGGCTCTGCTAGAAGGGATTAGAAGGGCGCAGGAGCAAACAAAGCTGGTTTTCCTCGCCTATCAGGAGACGACTGAAGCCCTTTCACACTTTGGCCTTGAACAGAATTTGCGCTCAATGCCCAACGTGCTATGGTTTTCAAGGCTAGGATATATCGAGTTTTTGACCCTATTGAGCGGCGCTAAATTCGTTTTGTCCGATTCTTCTGGTATGCAAGATGAAACGGCCTATCTAGGTATTCCCTGCTTCACCTGCCTTGATGTCACACATCGTACGGACTCTATAGACTATGGAACCAATCGCTTAGTCGGCAGCGATCCAGCAACGATAGCAGCACACGTATTTGCTGTTCTTCATGGGGAACGCCGCTCTAACATCCTTTTACCCGATCTCTGGGATGGAGGCGCCGCATCGAGAATTGTCAGTAATTTATTGCACACAGTATAATATAGTGTAACGCACTCTATGACATTCTTGATCATTAAGAGATGTTGCTTGCAGCAATAGGAGGAGTAGCAGCAGAGAAAGAATTTGAGTAACGCCATCTGGTTGCCGGGCTATCAAGAAGAATATGAGGAAGAAAGAGGACCAGGCATGGAGAATTTTATTGCTTATCCCCAGGCCGAACCATCAGCCAGTGTAGTCGGTAATAAAGCAGCAACGCTATCCCATTTGCAGTTATCTGGTTTCCCTGTACCCGGATTTTTCTGTGTGACCACCACAGCCTATCAACAATTTGTAGAACTTCCCGCGATAGCAGCAGCAATAGAAAAATTTCACGCCCATGCAAGCTCGAAGGAGTTGATACATCTTACTCCGATCATAGAGGAAATCCGTCAGACCGTCCTCAGCGCGACCATGCCCGATGCCATCGCCGAGGAGATCAAGAGCGCGTTGCAACAACTATACCACCACGGCTCATCTTTCTCCGTTCGCTCCTCAGCCACAGCCGAAGATTCCCCTGGTCGCAGCTTCGCAGGTTTATACAGAACATTTTTAAACGTCAAGAGCGAGACGGGTGTGCTGGACGCGGTGAAAGCATGCTGGGCTTCGTTGTGGACTGTGGAGAGCGTCTATATGCGACAACAGTTGGGTATAGAGGTTGAGCAGGCAGCGATGGCGGTCATCATCCAAGTGATGATCGAGGCAGACGCCTCGGGAGTTATCTTCACCGAAGGGCCTGTCTCATCGCAAAAAGACTGTTTCGTCGTCAACGCTGTTTGGGGACTAGGGGAAGGGATCGTTTCTGGCTCTATCGCCGCGGATCTGTATCTCGTTAAAAGAGACGACTTCTCGATTGTCAGAAAAATCATCGCACTCAAAGAGCAGGCCGTTGTTGCAGACGCTTTGACAGGCATTAGCATAGCAGTCCAGACCGGGCCTGAAAGCGAGCGTCCGGCACTTACCGATGACCAGTTAGTCGCCTTAGCCCGTGTGGCGTGGAATATTGAGCAGGCAGCAGGCAGACCCCAGGATATTGAGTGGTGCATGAAAGAGGGGCAATTTTTTATTTTGCAGAGTCGCCCCATCACCGGCTTTAGCGACACCACGAATAAAATAATTGAGGATATTAGGCAAGAAGTAGCAGAGAGAGAGCCACACGCGTACTGGCAAATATCCAATAACATCGGCAGAATCCCTCTGGTGCCGTTTGCTCAGTCGGTATGGTCCACCACCGGAGCTGCCTGCGAAAGAGCTTCAGCAACGCTTGCCCTGCGGACCTTGAGCACCTGGGGCATCTTTCATGACTATATTTATGTTGGCGAGCGCCGTGTGCCCGATACTAATGAGACACCCGAACAGCGTGCAGAGCGATCAAGAACTTTGTGCGACGAATATGCTGATAAGTGGGAGAGCGAATTTCGCGCCGAAGTCGAGACGAATAACAAATATCTGAATGAGCTTGATTTGGAGGTTGCGTCAGCCAGTGATTTAGTCGGGTATAGTAGACGAGCAATAGCAATCTGGCAGCGCCATTGGGAAATTCACAACATAGCAATGAGTGCGAAGAAATACGTCGCCGACCAGTTTACGCTCTTATTCAAGCAATTGTTTGGGCAAGATGAATGGAGAACGGCGCTTCGTCTCCTCCAGGGATTCGAAAACACCAATTTGAAGATTAACTCGGCCATCTGGGAACTGGCCCAGATGGCTGCCCGTTCCGAAACGGTGCTGGCCGCTTTAGAGCACGGGTCGGCTGACGAGTGTCTTGCATGCCTGCGCTCATCTGTCGAGGCAACTGATTTCCTGCGCGCTCTTGAGAGCTTTTTACAGCAGTGGGGGAATCGGATCGTCGGACCAAACGACCTCATGCACCCCTCATGGCGCGAAAACCCGGCCTTTTTGTTTATGACCATCATGGCGTACATAAAAAACAACCAGGTCGATCCTACGACCGAAATACGTCGCCTGGAGCAAGAGCGGATAGAGGAGGAGCATAGATTGCTAGAAGTGCTTGCGGACCAGCCCGCAACACAGGAGAAATTTGCCAGACAATTGCGCCGGGCGCAAACCTGGCCGGTCTTTTTAGAGGACCACAATTATCTGATTGAACAGACGCTGGTGGCTAATATCCGCAGGATTGCGCTTGAATTGGGGCAACGCCTTAGCTCGGTTGGGGTAATAGCTGAACCTCAGGATGTTTTTTTCCTTACGCTTGATCAAATAGCAGCTATTACCTTGCCGGCTGAACCGCCGGATCTACAGGCGCTGGTAAAGGGGAAGCGGGAGATATACGAAAGCAAGCTGGGGTTACTCATCCCTCAAACGTTAGGTACCCCATTAGAGTTCCCCGCCGCCAGTAAGCCCGACGCTGAAGATTTCCTTGCGATGATTTTCCATCCCGATCCAACTCGGGAAATGCCCTTGAGACTGATTGGTATCCCCGCGTCACCCGGGTACGCGCAAGGGCCGGCCAGGATCATTAACGATATTGACAAGTTCTCTCAGGTGCAGCCGGGTGACATCCTGGTTTGTCAAAGAACCACGCCCCCGTGGACGCCGCTATTTTCCATCATCGCAGGACTGGTAACGAATGCTGGTAGCGGCGTCTTGCAACATAGCGCCATCAACGCCCGCGAGTTCGGCATACCCGCCGTTCTCGGCACGCAAGTAGCGACCGAAGTTATCCAACCCGGACAAATTATTGCCATTGACGGAGTTCATGGCTATGTTGAGTTGGCTCCGATGACTGAATGATTATCAAAAAATAGCTTAGAGAGGTAAGATCAATGATGCCAGATGCGCAGACGATCCTCTGTGCCTCAATAGCCAAACCGAACCGGCAGACCAAGACGCCGGTTATGCATAACGCGGGCTTTGAGCGCCTGGGGCTTAACTATGTCTATTTAGCGTTTGAAGTAGATGATTTAGCGGGCGCTCTTGCCGGGATGCGCGCATTGGATATTCGCGGCTTTAGTGTCTCTAAACCACTCAAGATATCTATCATCCCCTATCTGGATGAAATTGACGAAACCGCGCGCGCCATCGGAGCCGTGAATACCGTCCTTAATGAGAACGGAAAGTTGAAAGGCTTGAACTCCGATTGGATCGGCGCAATCCACGCTCTTGAGGAGCAGGTTTCGCTCCAGGGAAAGCGCGTGGTGGTGCTTGGCGCAGGAGGGGTAGCCCGGGCGATTGTCTATGGCCTCAAGCAGCGGGGAGCTGAGATTTCCATTCTAAATCGTAGTCCAGAAGCTGCGCGCAAGTTAGCGTCTGATTTCGGCTGCTCTACGCCCGCCGATCCCGCCAATTTTTTACAACTGCCCGAGTACGACGTCCTTATTAATGCAACGTCCGTGGGTTTCGTTCCCAACGTTAACGATGCCCCTGTCTCACGAGCAGTATTGCGGCAGGGAGCTGTCGTGCTTGATGTGGTATTCAATCCTATGGAAACGCTGTTCCTGCAACTGGCGAAAGAAGCGCAATGCCGGGTAGTTTATGGAACGCGTATGCTGGTCTTGCAGGGCGCTTTCCAATTCAAGCTATTTACCGGCCATGAAGCGCCGGTCGAGGTTATGGAAACAGCATTACTACGTTCACTGACGTCATAACCTGTAGCCGCCATCGCAGAGCTCACAATGCTAAATTTAAAGAGGCGTTATTATGACGGATCAAAACTCGCAGACCACGACTATTTTGCCCTTCACGGGCTGGGAAAGTGATAGGTTTACGCGCTTCGCGCAGGACCTGATTGCCAGAGGAATAGTTCCTCAAGTCACTATCGTTGGCAGAGAGCCTATCACGATTACTCCTATTGATTTCAGTGGTAAGGTTGTAGATACATTATGGCAAGGGTACCGGCGCTTCATTGTGGTGCAGACCAGCGATGGCATAACTTACCAGGTCGGAGGCTCAAACGCAACCCGTCCTATCGCCAGCGAGCATGTGACATTCTTCAACCTGCCGCCAGACTTTATCGGTCCCCTGTGTCAGGATGACGATCTGGACACCCTCCTGGACGAGCTAGATAAGCAGCCGGACCGGCGAGCCGATATAGCCCAACGGCTAAAGTTTGGCATCAGGCTTGGTCGCTTCCCGCTTGAATCGAAGCGGAAGATCATCCACTATCTTTCTCGCTATCTCGGCACCGATGACGCGGCCCTGAAGCGTGAGATAGGGGAGCTGCTCGGGTTAATCGAGATACCCGAAGTACTTGAGCCGCTTTTAACCCTGCTGCAAGACCCTGACCCCGGTGTGCGCATTACCGCCTCTTTGCGCTTCCGTGGGATGGAGTTGGTGATTAAGGAGGTCGGCGAGGAGTCAGAACTCGGCACGCGCTGCATTGATGGGCTGATTCAAGCTTCAAATGATCCTGTTGACGAGGTGAGGATCTACGCAGCAGAGGACCTGGGATACTTCTACAACGCTGCGGCTATCAAGCAGCTTATGCATACGCTTGAGCAGGACCCAAGCGACGATGCGCGCTGGGCTGCGGCCATTGCGCTGGGACGTACGAACGATCCCGGCGTGATTCAGCATTTGTTCTCCGCCCTTTGCAATGATCAGTCGCTGGTAGTGCGGCGCGGCGCGCTCCTAGGTCTGGGAAGAAGAGGTGAGACGACCCTTTCGCGCCAGACTGGCTTCATCAAGAAGCTTACTCCTGTCCTGTGTCAACTCCTGCTCGAAGGAGATCCAGGGATTCGCGATTACGCTGCCTACACATTCGGCACGCTTGGCCCAATGGGAGCCGATTGCCTTCCTGCCTTGTGCGCTAATCTGCGGCCAGACATATCCGCCGAGATAAAAAGCAATGTGGCCCTCTCCCTCAGCAAGCTCGCGGATCAGCTCTATAAGTCCCCAGAGCTGATAGATGAGATTGAGACCTATCTGTGGGAGAACTTATCCCTGCCAAGAGAGACCGAATATCCAGCATCAGCTTTTTACAACTGGTACCTGGAATATGGCGCCGAACTGGCAACGCACCTGGAACTATCAGAGCTGGCTTCAGATTACTATGCCCACGCCAGCCTTGCCTTCGCCTCCATCCCCTGGCGCAGCAAGTACTATGCGGCGATCAGTAAATACGAGAGTGTGGAGCATTACGCCTCTCACGGGCAGATGGGCGAGGCAATTGCCACTCTAGAAGAGACCATTCGTCTTTTTGAGGAAGTGCATAAGCTGGATGCTTTTCAAGCGCAATCCGAGAAGGTGCGGGTAGGGATAGAGTTTCGCATCACAATGGCCTATGGACGGTGGCACATGTTGCAGGCAACGTCCCAATGGTGGCACGCCTTGACCGAAGAGGACCATAAACGGGTCGCCGATGAATTCAACGAGGCCCATAAGCAGTACAATCTTGTCGATATAGCCGACATGGGAAGTACCGGCAAGCGCTTGACTCCTGCCGAGCAGAATCTGGTGATTAGCTTCAGAACGCTGGCTATCTTAGGCAATGCCGTCATTCGACTATGGTTGAGTAATACCGAATATGCCCGTGAAGCAAAAACCGTCGCCTTCGCGCGTGTGGTTGACCTTGTCCAACTGCTTTCCTCTTATACGGCGCGCACGCGTTCGAAAGCCATGCACAAAACGAGCCAGAACCTCCGCGAGGCCACCACACAGACCGCAGACAAGATCAAGCAGCTATCGACGGAAGATATCACGGGCGAGTTATACACCTTCGTCTTCCTGGTGAAGGAAATTTACTACACAATGTCGCTCGCGATGCCGGGCATCGACTGCCCGATCATTTCGTTTGGGCACGCCACGCTCTCGCTCCGCCTCCCAGGGAGCTTATCCGGCGATGGGAGTCAACAAAATCCCTTTATCTTCCCTTCGACTATTCGCCTGGTCTTTGAGCCGATTGTCTATGTGCAAAAACGAACCAAGAATGATCGCCTGATCTTTCGCGATTTGAACCCTCCGCCTGGCACTACCGCCACGGTGGAAGAGGTACCAGTCCATGAAAGCACCTATAACGTGCCGCCGATCGACTATGGCATGCAGGCTCCAACTGCCGCCGCTATTCACTTCAGATTTTCCCTCGACTTTCAGAACTCGGGTTGTAGCCAGCCCGCCGACTCTAACCACAGAGTCTACATATGTTATGTAAAGATTCATGATCCTGAGCAAGATATCAGCGGGGACCGGCAAAAGAAGCTCGCCTCTCTCCAGGCTTCGCAGAGGGAACTTGCCCAGCTCCGCGAGGAATTGCAGCAACTCCAGGCAGCGGCCAGGCAAACGGGACGCATCGACGATTTCGGCATCCAGCGCGACATACGCCGAGTGCAGAGCAGGCTGCAAGAGGTAGAGGAACGTATCCGCAGAATCGGGGGAAGCTGATCAGCACAAACACTTTGGGGGATGCTATTGAAAAAGCAAACGTGTTCAGCAATGGTGGGGCAACAGGTATGCGGTAGGGGGCTTGCTAACGGACAAACATCCTGCCCGGTTCATGCCGCGCCCATAGAGCATAGAGACACATCCGAAAACACTGTACTGATACCACTGACCCAAAAAGAGCTTGACTATCGGCTGCGGAATAGAGAACTATCTAATCTATCGTATTATGACCTGTCAGGTCTGTCACTGGCAGGGGTTGACTTAGCAGGCAAGCATTTTGTGCAAACTAAACTGAACGGCGCCGATCTGAGTAAAGCCAATCTCCGCGAATGCCTGTTCAGTCATGCCCAACTCCAGGGTGCGAAGCTCGAAGCAGCAGATCTTGAGGGGACCTATTTTCTACAGTCAGACTTGCGGAAAGCGGATTTCTCCGAGGCCAACCTGACCGCCGCTTTTTTCAATGCAGCCGATCTGCGGGAAACAGTGTTCCAGGATGCCAGGCTCATCGGTTGCCGCATATTAAAGACGAATGCAAGCCAGGCCGACTTCGCACGCGCCGACTTACACACATCCATCATAGAGGAAAGCTACTTTGTCGAGGCCGATTTCCAGAAAGCCGATTTGCAGAAAGGCTCGCTACTGGGCTGCGATCTACGCGATGCAAGCCTGATAGCCGCCGATCTTGAGCGCACCGATCTGCGCCAGGCCATCCTGAAGGGCTGCAAACTCCTTCTGACAAATTTTGACCGGACAAAACTGTCACGCAGGTCTCTTTCAGGCTCCTTCTATGAAGAGGCGCAGGGCCAGCTAATGAACACCTGGGAAATTTATGATACGCTTAAAGCCAACTTTGATGGCATCGGGCGCTATGGAGACGCCCGATGGGCCTATATTCAAGAGCGTCGTTACAAACGCAAGACGTTTGCACCCTGGCATGCCTGGAAATATTATGCAAACGATGAAACGCCGGAAACCGAAATTTCCTGGGTCCAGTGGTGGTGGCACCAAAGAGTCAAGCCATTCTGGTTCTTTCCCAAATATACGTTCTTCTGGCTCGCGTCCTGGATAGCCGATGGCGTCAGCGGATTTGGCGAATTGCCATCACACGTTATCGCGTGGGGAGTACTGGTTGTAGCCATTTTCGCCATTATTTTCAACGCCAGCGGGCTGCTCGTTGCCACGATACCGCCTGCATCATCTTTACAACCATACGTAGAAGCATTGATATACAGCATCTCAACATTCCTCACCATGAGCTTAAACACCATTCATACCGCTCAGGATTCTGTCGTGGGAGACGTGCTATCGACCATCGAGGGCGGTCTGGGTATGGCATGGTTCGGGTTGCTGCTCTTTACGCTCGGCAATCGGATTAGCAAGTCATGAAATAAGTACCATATCCATTGTCGCCAGTATTCCCCCAGATGGGGGAAAGAGATGTACCTGATCGGGTGTTTGCGAATCGGTAACTTCAGCTTATACTGTGCATATGATCGTCGCAAGGACGATGGCAACAGTTTTTCCACAGCGCGTTACCCATTGAAAGGACTGGCGTATGGCAAGCATCCCGCTAAAAGTGTTCAAAGCTGGCGTTGTACGGCACGGGCTTGTGTTGCAATTGCTGCTTTGCCACAGCCTGATTGTGCTTGTCGCCATAATTTCCGGCGGGCAATGGCTTTTCGTTCTTGGCGCATGCCTGCTCAGTTTTTTGCTGCTGCTCAATATTCCCTACAACTTCTATACCCTTGAAATCATGCTTGCCCGCCTTGCGCGCAATATGCCTGTTGAGCCTGATGCCTTACGCCTGCACTGGCCCCTGGCGTATCTCTTTACCTTCGTGAAAATGATCGATCAACAAAGCGGGCAACAGATACAGGTGGAGCTGCGCAATAATACGTATCGCGACCAATTGCTGCAACAGGTGAGCAGAGCGGCGGCGCAGGAGGAGCGCAATCGGCTCGCACGCGACCTGCACGACTCGATCAAGCAACAAATCTTCAGCATTGCCGTCAGCGCAGCGGCAGCCAGAGCGCGCTGGGAAGATAATCTCGCCAGTGTGCGCCAGCTCATTGAGAACATTGAGCGAACCGCGCAGGAGGCTCAGGTCGAGATGCAGGCTCTGCTGCAACAATTGCGGCCAGGCGCACTGGAGAACATCGGGCTGCTTGAATCGTTGCGCCTGCAATGCCAGGCCCTGAGCTATCGCACCGGCGTGCAGATTACAACCGAGCTGGGCGCGCTGCCAGCCGACGAATTGCTGCCGGTCGGGACGCAGGAGATGATCTTTCGCATTGTGCAGGAAGGATTTGCCAATATCGCGCGTCATGCTCGCGCCACGCAGGTCTGGCTCAGCATACAACGGCAGGGAGATGCGTTATTGCTGGAGATTGGCGATAATGGGCAGGGCTTTGAACTGGCCCAGGCGAACGAGCATCCCGGCAGCTATGGCGGGATGGGACTATCCAATGTGCGCGAACGCGTCGAGGAGCTGGGCGGAACGCTCTCGCTCTGGAGCATGCCGGACCATGGCACAACGCTCCACCTGTGCATCCCACTCGTCAAGCCAGAGCTACAAACGCGCGAACATACCAACCACGAATTGACAAGCGCAGTCCGCAAAACGCGCTCCACTTTGCGCGTCGGTATGTATAGCATAGAGCTGGCTGCGGCATTCATCTTGCTTTACACGCCTGTTGCGGTGGCGCTGTGGTTGGTCGGCCTTTGCCTCATTGTAGCCCTTATCTCCTGGCTCTGGGCGCAACAGTATCGCTTCCAGATTTCACTGCACGTTGGACGACAACAGGAGCAGCACCTTCTCTTATTGGCGCAGAGCTACTATTTACTCGCCAGCATCCTGCTACTGATAATGTTTTATGCCGGTTACCTTTTATTTGCTTTTCACAATGAAAGATTGCAGCCTGGCCTTTTCAGTACATGGATTACCCTATCTTTTCTCATTGCCTGGATTATCGCCATTGGCCTCGCTTATATAGAATATGCTCGCAACCTTAACCGCCATAGCAAGGTCCTGTCGCATGCGGCGTTACAAGAGCAGGTCCAGCGTCAGTTGCAGCAAATTATCGTCGATTGGATCGTGTGGCTCGTCATGTTCGGTCTTGCAATTATCTACCTGAACGTATTTTCTGTTATCCCGGCAGATGAGTTGTTACGGGAGATGAGCTTTGCTATACTCGCGATCTGGCTCCTCGCTCTACTCATGAAGTCTTTCCGTGTTATCCAATGGCAACGCAGGCTGAGCGTACTAAACGAAGGTGCCGGCCAGGATCAGAAAGGGGGTGTTGTATGAGGGAGCGCATTCGTGTGGCACTGGTCGATGATCATCGCGTGGTGCGCCAGGGGTTACGCATATATCTGGAGTCCTTTCCTGATCTGGCAGTGATCGGCGAGGCATCCAGCGGCGAAGAGGCGCTGCGCCATATCGAATTATGGCTACCGGACGTTGTGGTGATGGATCTGCTGATGCCGGGCGGCATGGATGGCATCGAAACTATTCGCCGCGTGCGTCAACTCACGCCGCATACGCAGATCGTGGCCCTGACCAGCTATACCGACGACGCGCGGGTGGTCGCGGCGTTGCGAGCGGGAGCCATTGGCTACGTGCGCAAAGATGCCGCCCCTGATCTCTTGCTTGCCGCCGTTCGTGCCGCCGCCCACGGTCAATCCCTGCTCGATCCCGCCGTTGCCAGCACCGTGCTACAGGAGCTCTCACGCGGGGGGCAGCCGGAGGTTGCACTTTCTGAGCGAGAGCAGGATGTGCTACGACAACTGGCGCTCGGCCACACCAATCGTGAGATCGCGGAGACGATGATGGTCAGCCCTGAAACGGTCAAGACCCACGTCGGCAATATCCTGGCGAAACTACACCTGGCCCACCGCACCCAGGCGGTGATTTACGCCCTTAAACGCGGCATTATTTCACTCGATGATATCGAGCTTTAAAAAGGAGTTTCTTGCTATTCCGAGCGACAACGCTCCCACGATCAATCGGGGAGCTACAGCCGCTAGCTTCGCTCAGTCGCTCTGCAAGGAGGATGCCAGTTATGCTCAAATACTCGCTGCGTTACGCGCCGTTGCTGCTCCTGGCGCTCTTCCTTATACCGTTGCGCTTAGCAGGATGGGGGCAGCAACAGCCCGCCCCTGTCTACCGGGCTCTATCACCGTTCAGAGCGGGTTCAGCCCTCTATAGCATCACCATGCTTTCACGCAATGATGGTTGGGCGGTTGGCGGCTTTTTTACCAAAGCATGTAGTACCCAGAACCCGCAGGATAAAATAAGCTGCCCCATTACGCCTTATAGCGGCTTAATCCTGCACTATACAGGCAAAACCTGGGAACCGGCGAAAGTGGCGCGCAACATCACGTTACCGCTTCTCGCCGTCTCGCTGGACTCGCCAGGCGATGGCTGGGCCGTCGGCTATAACGCAACATTTGTCCATTATAATGGGGATAGCTGGTCAATCGTGCCGGGACCCGCGAACTTCAACAAAAACTTGTTTGGCGTCTCTATGCTTTCACCATCGGACGGCTGGGCTGTGGGCTACGGCGGTTCCATCCTCCATTATGATGGGAAGCAGTGGAGCCAGATAGCAAGCCCAACCCAGTTCGATCTACGCAGCATCGCGATGTCTTCCGCGCACGAAGGTTGGGCCGTCGGCGATAACGGGACCATTCTGCACTATCATACAGGCGTCTGGAGGGTTGTCGCCAGTCCCACGCATAATGCGCTCAACAATGTCTCTCTGCTCTCCTCCAACGAGGGATGGGCTGTGGGCAAGCAAGACACTGTGCTGCATTATCGCAATGAAATCGGCGTCTGGGAGCAGGTCGCCTGCATGCCGAACGCCTGCCAGGGAAAGGATCTTTATGCGATAGCCATGAGCGCCGTTACGACAGGCTGGGCCGTCGGCGATGAACACTTCCTGACGTATCGCTCGGAAGTATGGAGCGCGCCGGATAGTATACGCGCCTCTTCAGCCAATACGTCACCCTCCAAATTCGATTTTTCGCAAGTCAATCTGTACGGCATTGCTCTGCCCTCTGCCAATGAAGGCTGGGCCGTGGGCCGCACAATAACCGGTAATGAGGATAACGTATTTGTTATTCTGCACTATCAAGATAATACCTGGTCCCGATTCCCTATAGGCAACTGAGGTAGAAAAAGCAACAGGGCATCCTCTGACGGGTGCCGCAGAAGGAGTACTCATGCAAGATCCGCTGATACTATGTGATAATCTGATCAAAATTTATAAGGTTGATGACCTGGAAGTGGTCGCGCTGCAAGGGCTGGATCTGGAGGTGAGGCGCGGCGAAATGATTGCCATGGTTGGCGCTTCCGGCTCGGGCAAATCCACCCTGCTCAACATTCTAGGTGGCCTGGACACGCCCAGCGCGGGCCGCATTATCGTCGCGGGCCACGATCTGACGCGCCTGAACGATGAACAGCGGGCGCGCTACCGCAGCCTCATCGTCGGTCACGTCTGGCAGCAAAGCGGGCGCAACCTCTTACCAGACCTGACCATCGCCGACAATATCGATCTCCCCCAGATTCTGAACGGCACGCGCGCTGCCAGCTACAAGCGTCGCACGCGCGAACTGCTGGAGATCGTGGGGCTGGCTGCAATGGCGAAGAAAAAACCGGCGCAGCTCTCCGGCGGCGAACAGCAACGAGTCGCCCTTGCCGTTGCCCTCGCCAATCAGCCGCCTCTGCTGTTAGCTGATGAGCCGACCGGCGAGCTCGATTCCGCTACCACGCAGGAAATCATCGCTTTCATGCGCCAGCTAAACAAAACTATGAATGTGACCATCCTGATTGTCACACACGATGTTGCCGTCGCCGCCATCGTTGATCGGACGCTTGCCATTCGCGATGGTCGCACCAGCACCGAGACGATTCGCCGCAGCCAATCACTGGCAACGACGCCGGGCGCGCCACAGGGGGCAAGCGCCGTGATCGGGCTGCCGGTTGAGACATACAGAGAGACGATTTTTATCGACCAGTCAGGCATTATGCAGCTACCAGGAGAAGCTATGGAGCAGGTCGCGCTACGTGGTCGGGCTGATGTACGTATTGCCGCCGACCACGTCGAACTGTGGCCTTATGGGTTGCATGCACAGGAGCAGGATGTTCACGGTACCAGCGCCGTCATTGGCCTTTCCTTGCGCTCCCACTATGAAACGATTCTCGTTGATCGCGCCGGTCGCCTGCAACTGCCGCGCGAAGCTTTGGAACGCCTGCCCTTTAACGGACGTGCTGATGTACGCATTGCCAGCTATCATGTCGAATTATGGCCCGCCGGAACGGTTTGATAATGGAAAGGAAAATAAATGATGAACAATAGCATAGCGGTTGCTACCACGGCGGTGGAGGCGCGGGGGTTGGAACGGGATTTTCGGATTGGTCCGCGCGTTGTGCATGTGCTGCGCGGTATTGATTTACAGATTCAGCCGGGCGAATTTGTGGCCCTGCGCGGTCGCTCCGGCTCAGGGAAGACTACACTACTCAATATTCTGGTTGGGCTGGACGATCCGACAAAAGGACAGGTACATTTACTGGGCCGCGACCTGGCGCGTCTCAATGAGGCGGCTCGTGCAACCTTGCGGCGTGAAAGCGTTGGTTTGCTCTTCCAGAATGCGCATCTCTTTCCAACGTTGACCGCGCAGGAGAATGTCGAAGTCGCTTTGCGTCTGCAATTGACTCCTGCCGCTGAACGCGAACGGCGGGCGCTCGCAGCGTTAGCAATGGTTGGATTGGATGCCCGCGCCAGGCATCGCGGGCTTGAGCTTTCCGGCGGCGAGCAGCAGCGCGTTGCGCTGGCGCGGGCGCTGGTACATCATCCTCGTTTTTTGGTCGCCGATGAGCCAACCGGCAACCTCGACTCGCTGACCGGACGCATAATCGTGGAGCTTTTCCGCTCCATTGTCCAGCAGACCGGCATTGCGCTGCTCGTCGCCACCCATGATGCGACCGTCGTGAGCGTAGCTGATCGCGTCTTGCAGATCAATGACGGTCGCATTGACTGAAAGGAGTTTTCTTATGGCAGCTTCGATACCCGCATTGACGCGTCAGAACAGCCTGCGCTTGCTTCCTGCTGTCATCAAGCTGATGGGTTGGCGTTTCAAACAGATGTGGCGCTTTTTGCTGATTACCTGGCTGGGCATGCTGGCGATGGTTGTGCTGGTCTGCACCGGCCCGCTCTTCGCGCTTGTCGCAACGAGTGCCTATCTGCCCGCTCTATTGGCAAATGCCGCCGATGGGCCATATATCACCGTTGAAACCGTCAGCACCCATCCCACGCAAGAGCAATTGCAGCAGATAGAGCAACTGGTCAATCAATCGCTACATCAGGGCAGCCTTGCCCCCTATCTGCACAATGCCTCTCAGCTCGTTGTGCAGACGCCGCCATTTGATATGCTCGCAAATGGCAAGACGAGTCCGGCAGCGTTCCGTCTCGACGGCTACGATAGCAATCAGGCAGCACAGCATGCAACGCTTTTAGCGGGGCGGCTACCACAGGTCACAAGTGATGGCACAGTAGAGATTGCGCTGTCACAGGACGCTGCCGCCAATCTCGGCCTGCATACCGGTTCTACTTTCCAGGGCCGCTATCCTATCGCGCTCGGCTCACAGGTATGGAATTTCCGCGTGGTGGGTATTATCGCGCCTAAAGTGGCTCAAGACCCCTTCTGGGCGATGGGCAACCCTTTCTCTAAAGCGACAATTTTCTTAAACTCGCGTTACTATATCGTGGTAGCAGGATCGCCCTCGTATAATGTGATCGCAGCCAATGACGCAATCAAGCCTAAAATTGCCGTTCTGCAATCGACAGCGCCGCGAGACGACGCCGCCAATCAGTTCGTTTTTTTCTGGCGTTATCCATTCGACCTGACGCATCTCAATGCCAATGATCTCTCTGGCCTTTCGCAGCAAACTTCTTTTCTCGATGGACATCTTGCAGGCGATTTACAAAACAATATTCCCGACCTGACGAATATCAACATTTTCGGGACCCTTTTTACCGCGTTAAACTTTAGCTCCGGGCGTATTGCGCTGGTGCAAAGCGAGTTGATAAATTTGCTGCTGATCACCTTTGCCCTGGTCCTTTTCCTGATGGGCATGATGTCGAATATACTGATTGAGCGACAGGCGACACTGATTGCTACGATACGCAGTCGTGGGGCAACGCTGCGGCATATCTTTGGCACATTTGCCGCGCAGGGACTCATCTTGGGGCTAGCCGCCTTGCTGGTCGGACCCCTGCTGGCGCTCTTGCTTGTGCGCCTGGTGGTGCAGATGCTGCTTCCGACCAGCGAGCAGTCGGCCCTAACTGCTGTAATGGCTCACCCTCTCCAGGCCATACTGGGCGTGCAGTGGTACGCCATGATAGCCATTGCGCTCAGCCTTTGCTTTATGCTGGTGGCGATCAATCGGGCCGCGAAAATGAATATCGTGAGCCTGCGGCGCGCATCGTCGCGTGCGCAGCAACGCTCATTTTGGCAACGCCTCAATCTGGACCTTTTCTTCGCGCTGCTGTTGTTAGCAGGTTATACCGCTTATGTCTACTTCTGGCCCAACATCACAACAGCCGGCAGCCAGATCGATCCGTCTATATTCGTGCTGCTCTCGGACCTGGGCGTCTTCATTTCACCCCTGCTTGTCGCGGCGATACTGCTGCTCTTCCTGCGTTTTTTCCCGCGCATCGTCCGTTTTGCGACCACGCTGGCAACCAGGAGACGCGGCGCATCGGCGGTACTGGCGCTGGCTCAAATGGAGCGCAACCCCCGTCCGGCGGCGCGCATCATCGTGCTCCTGGCACTCGCCATCGCGTCTTCCAGTTTCCTGTTTATGCTGATTGCCACCAAAGATCAGCGCGTCAGCGATACCGCCAGCTTTGTGGCCGAGCAAGCAGATTTTAGCGGCCCGCTCCCTGCGTCCGGCGCTGCCCAAACACTTAGCCAGTTGAAAACCTATTATAGCAACCTGCCAGGGGTGCAATCGGCAACGCCCGGCTACCACGACGTGATCCAGCTCGATACCGATCAGAGTACCAGGGGACAGGGCTCGCTCACTATTAACGCGGTCGATACTGAGACGTACGCTCAGACGGTCGCATGGTCGTCAGTATATTCGTCATCTCCGCTATCCGCCCTTACCGGACAACTCGCGTCGTATCGCGCCGATGGTATCGCCCATAACGTCGTCTATGCCCTGGTCGATGCCGCAGCCTGGCAAAGATTCCATCTGACGCCGGGCGAGCAGTTCAGCCTACCCATCGACAGTACCGGCAGCCTGCATGCCAACTTTATTGCCCTGGCACAGATTAATTATGTTCCCGGGCTTTCCGACTCGTCTGTTCTGGCATGGAGCGGTATCGGGCTGATCGCAGATTATCAGAATTATACGACCGTAAAAGCCAGAGCAATGGGAGTTGCGACGCTTGCTCCCAATTATCTCTGGCTAAAGACCAGCGACAATGCTGCCGCTCTTGCAAACATGCGCAGTATATTGCCAGACGCCAATGATCGGCGCGCCATCCTGACCATCTTGCAGAACAATCCTGATCACCTGGGGATTGTTGGCGTGCTCATCATCGGCATCGCGGCAGCCCTCGTTCTGGCGCTAATGGGAACGTTTATCGCGTCCTGGTTTAACGCGTCGAACCGGCTGACCAACTTTGCCGTTCTGCGTGCGCTTGGCATGAGGCCGCATCAGATCGCCGCCGTTCTGCTGTGGGAACAGGGCTTCAGCTATCTGCTCGCCCTGCTGCTTGGCATTGGCCTGAGCGCGCTGCTCAGCATTTTTGTAGCGCCCACCGTCGCGGTGCTCACGATTCAACATGGGGATATCGGCAACGGGGGCGCGCCGAACGTGCCCCCCATCGGGACTACGATGCCTTATCCACAGCTGTCACTCATCCTGGGCGCATTGGTAGTGATCTGTCTGGCCGCACTACTCTTCATGGCACGTCTCGTCTCGCGTCCATCAATCAGCCAGACAATGCGTCTGAACGAGGATTAAGGAGTGCTCTCATTATGGCAATACCAATGCTTGCAAGACAGAATAGCCTGCGCCTGTTGCCTGCTATTGCGAAGCTGGCTCGCTGGCGTTTCAAGCAGATGTGGAGATTTTTGTTTGTCACCTGGCTCGGTATGCTGGCGATGGTCGTGCTTGCCTGCGCCCCTCCGCTCTTCTCACGGGTAGCCATCAGCGCGGATCTACGCCAGGCCGTGGCGCAGGCTGCCAATGGGCAGAACATGCTAATTCAGGTTGCCAGCGTCGCTCCCACGGAGCAGCAGATCCAGCAGATCGGGCAGCACATTGATCAGGTGCTGAAGCAGAGCAGCTTTGGCACTTACCTGCAAGGCTCGCCCGGCCTGATGCTGCAAACGCCGCCATTAGATACGCTCGTCGTGGGCGGCACAAAGCCATCCGCGCTCATCCTTGACGGCTACGATCCTGCACAGGCTGCGCAACATGCTGATGTGCTACAGGGGCGGCTGCCACAGGAGACGAGCGACGGCACCATAGAGATTGCCCTGACACCGAATGCCGCCGATACCCTGCATGTACACGTTGGCAGCATTTTGCAGGGCCATTATCCTGATACATTTAATGCTCAAGCATGGAAGTTGCGGGTCGTTGGCATTATCGCGCAAAAAGCGACCCATGATCCTTTCTGGCTGCCAGGTGCAACTCCCTTTAATTCGATCCTTACCTTAGACAACGGGCAAATCGCGTACAGCGCGCTGGCGACCGGCGGGGCTATCAGAGCAAACCTCGCCAATCTGCAAATCAGGTCAGAAAAATCTGCCGTTCGTCTCTTCTGGAGCTACCCCTTTGCTGCTTCGCAGCTTGATGCGAATAACATAGCCGCGCTGGCGCAACAGGCTTCAGAGCTGCGAGCACAGATCAACGAAGCGTTAACGCATATCAACGGCGTAACATTTGCCTTCCCTACCGGCGCGCTCTTCGACATTTTGAGCAGCTACGGCCAGCAAGTTGTAGTGCTGGAGGTTGTGGTTACGTTCCTGCTGCTGCTGATTCTCGCCATCGTGCTTTTTCTGGTCGGCATGCTGGCGAATATGCTGGTGGAGCGCCAGGCAGCGATTATAGCCACACTGCGCAGTCGGGGAGCAGCGCGGCAGCACATTTTCGGCGCCTTCGTCGCGCAAGGCGTCATGCTGGGGCTGGCGGCTCTGCTGATCGGCCCGATACTGGCGATCATGCTGGTGCGTGTGACCGCCCAGGCGCTGCTTACGCCTGCTAACCAGCAAGCGCTGGACACGATTGCCGGCGATCCCATTCAGGCCGCGCTTGATGTGAAGTGGTTTGCTATCATCGCGGTGCTCGTAGCTCTTTTTGTGATGATTGTAGCGATCAGCCGTGCATCGAAGTTAGATATCGTAACACTGCGCCACGAGGTCTCGCGCTCCAGACGCATACCGCTCTGGCGGCGTCTCCATCTGGATTTTCTGGCTATCGTCCTCATCGTGGTGGGCTCCATTGTTTATGTCTACTTCTGGCAAACTATCGCCGCAACGCAGACATTCGATCCCGTCCTTTATAACCTTTTGCGCAGTCTGAGCTTTGTCGCGCCTCCGTTGCTTGTCGCGGCTCTGCTCATGCTTTTCCTGCGCCTCTTCCCCCGCATCCTGCGCCTGGTAACGGCCCTGGTGACGAAAAGACGCAGCGCATCGGCAGTTCTGGCCTTCGCCCAGATGGAGCGCGCATCAGGTCCTGCGGCTCGCATCGTCGCCCTCTTAATGCTGGCTATCGCCTCCTCCTGCTTCCTGCTCACGCTGATCGCAACCAACAATCAGCGCGGCCCCGCTGCCGCCACTTTCGCAGTGGGAGCGGATTTTAGCGGCTTTCTTCCGGCTAGCGATAGCGGCAAAAAGTTTGACACATTGAAAACCCAATATAGCCAGCTCTCAGGGGTTCTGTCTGCCACAATTGGCTATGCCGGTCATATTAATCGCGACGTAGGAGATATTCGCATCATGGCGGTTGACGCCGATACCTACGCGCATACGGCGCTCTGGTCAGCACAGAATTCGTCTCAATCGCTCTCTGCCCTGACCGCGCAGCTTAGCGCGCACCGCAGCGACGCAACCACCGGCAATGTCGTTTACGCCTTGGTTGACGCGGCCCTCTGGCAACAGCTTCATCTTTCACAGGGCGAGAGCTTCACGCTGCCGATGAGCGATGATGGTTCGTTACATATACGTTTTATCGCGCTGGCGGAGGTTAGCTACCTTCCTGGCATCTATGACACGCCCGTATCGCCCGACCGCGGGATCGGCCTGCTGGTCGATTATCAAAGCTATGCCGCCGTGTACGCCAAAAATAGCAGCAAAACGCTCTCACCCAATTTCATCTGGCTACGCAGCTATGATGACGCCGCTTCGCTCAGCAACATACGGCAGGCGCTCCCCGATCTCAATGACCGCCGTGTGCTTACCACGGCTAATCAGCAGAGTGGAGCGCATCTTGATATCAGCGGGATGTTAGGCGCAGGAGTGGCAGTAGCAATCATCCTGGCTCTGATCGGCACATTACTCTCATCCTGGCTCAATGCAACCAGCCGACGCACCAGCTTCGCCGTGATCCGCGCCCTGGGGATGAGGCCGCGCCAGATTGCTGCCGTCCTGCTCTGGGAGCAAGGTTTTGCCTATCTGCTGGCGTTCCTGCTGGGCACGGGCCTGGGAATAGGGCTGATCAGCTTTGTGCCGACTATCGTCTCTCTGCTCGACCTTACCGGAGCGAGTGCCAGTTTCAACCCCTACGATATACCACCCGTGCAGACGCTGATCCCATACCAGCAGCTACTACTATTGTTGGGCGTGCTGGCAATGATTTGTCTGGCAGCACTGATGTTGATGGCGTGGATCGTCTCGCGTCCTTCAATCAGCCAGACCCTGCGTCTCAATGAGGATTAGGGCAACTGGAACTCGCGATAAATCTGCCATGATGACTGCTCGTCGCGCAGGAGGAAGAGGCAGATGGAGCGCAAGGTAAAGCGTTTGAACGGCGCGAAGATATTGGTGAGCATTGCTGCGATCTGCTCAGGTTCAGCGCCGGTATAGGGATTAAAGATGGTGAAGTGGGGCGTCCAGTTGTCCAGCACGGTCGGGCTGTAGAACAGGCGAATCTGTTGCGCGCGATGCGATGGCATCTCATGTTTACGGGGATGAGCAAGATAGCTCTGGAGATAGCCCGACCCCGTGCCGAACGAGTTGATGCGAGCCACCAGTAGCGTATGCAATATGCGCAAATACTCGTTCGGCTCGTAGAGGAGCACCATGCTCAGCTTCCCCGGCTTGCCCCAGCTCGCTACCGGAGTATCTTCGCGGCGCTGCAATGTAAATGGATGAGCAGGGTCAAAGCATGCAAGCAATTCCTCCAGTTCGCGCTCAACTTTTGGCAGTGCCGCCCAATCGCAGGTTAGCGAATCGGTGATAGTAAGATGCAAGCCAAAGGGGCGCGCGTGAACGGTCCACTCCGCTGCGCTCTGGAGCTGTGCAAATTGCGCCTGGAGATCGGAGGGGAGCGGCACTTCCTGGCGTGCGCGGACATCATAGCCAAGCAGAGAGCTACCCAGAAGATAAAATTCGTCTTCGGGCTCAGGCACGTAGTACACCGCGAACTTTGGCATGCAGATTGTTGCTCCTATCCCATTTTACGCCAGCAATTGAATTGTGTGATTATGCTCAAGTATAGCATATGTTTTGAGGCTGAGTTGCGAGAAGTTCTGGCTTTGCAATACGGTTGTCCATGAGATAGTATTGATGTTATAAGATGATATACCTCGTTCTGGTGGTTACAAGATCACCGTCGATCAGGCATGGAGGGAACATCATGACGGCAGAAACAACGCTGGAGCTAGACAATTTTTTCGCAACCATTCAAGATCCTTACCCGGTCTACTCGTATCTGAGGGAGCATGAACCTGTACACTGGAACCCGATGTTCAATTGCTTTATGCTCACCAGATACGATGACGTGCATATGGTCTTTTCTGACCATCGGCGCTTTTCTTCCGATATCTGGTCAGCCATGCCAGAGCGCGTCGGCTTTACCGACGAAGATGAGAAGAGCCAGTATCTGAAGCAGATCGTACCTTTTCTCGCCTATAATCTACAGGGCATGGACCCCCCGGGCCATACGCGGCAGCGCACCCTGATGATGAAAACGTTCACTCCTCGCATGCTGGAGTCGTTCCGACCGACGATCCAGAAACTGGTCGATGAATTAATCGATCAACGGATAGCGGAGGGTCAAATGGATGTTGTGGCCGATCTGGCCTATCCTCTACCCTCTAACGTGATCCTCGATCTGCTGGGTATTCCGAGAAGCGGGCGCCCCTATATCAAGGCCAGCGCGGACGCCATCAATGAATTTGTCGCCACAATCCTCTTCGCGGGCGGCGAGAACTGGCAAAAGCTGGCCGGCATCTTCAACGATGTCTCGACCTACCTCAAAAGCTTGATGACGGAACGACGCAAGCACCCAGGCGAAGACCTGCTCACCAAGATGGTGCTGGCCGAAGAAAATGGCGATATGCTGAGCGAAGATGAAATTGTGATCGCGACCAACTTTCTGCTCTTCGCCGGTCACGAAACTACCGCTAATCTGATCGCCGTCGGCCTCTCTTACCTGCTGCAAAATCCCGAGCAGTTAGCGCAGCTGCGCGCCGATCCAGCCAAAACGCCTGCGGCAGTCGAGGAGCTGCTGCGCTACGTCAGCCCGGTGCATACGCTCGCTCGCCAGGTCAAACAGGATGTGACCATCAGAGGGATCGATATTCCTAAAGATAGCAGCATCTATCTAATGGTCGGAGCGGCCAACCGCGACCCCGAAAAGTTTCCCGATCCAGAAAAGCTGGATATCAACCGGCCTCCTGGTCGCTCACTTGGCTTTGGGTATGGCATTCACTACTGCATTGGGGCCGCCCTGGCTCGCCTGGAAAGTCAGGTCGCCTTTGATACCATCGTCAGGCGCTTGCAGGACCTCAAAATGACGGTCGAAAAACCTGAATTCCGCCCGAACTATTCGCTACGCGGACTGCTATCGTTGCCGGTAGAGTTTCGCCCACAGCGGTAAATTACCAATTGCTGTCGCTCCCATAGGGGGGAGCACCGGCACAGGGCAAGCGCAAGGCATTGCCCCTACCCATCCGATCCTGCCATCATCCACCATCGCGGGCACCGCCACAGGGCCGAGGGGGTGATGGGCCAACGGCTGGGCGTCTGGGTAGGGGCAATCCCTCGCGGTTGCCCTGCTGCGGTGCCACCATTGATGGGCCAACGGCTGGGCGATCAACCAGACGCCATAGCGAACATGTTTCCACAGTATATGTGATCAATCACGTTTCTACGGGTACACTAATCGTCGCCGTGCTGGACAACTTCGCCGGTTGAAGGGTTCAGGAACAATTTGCCAGCTTCGTCGTCACGCGAGAAATTGAACATATTGTTCAGGCTGCCGGCAATGGCGTCGAATGACTGGTTGCCAATGCGACCGAGCTTCCAATTATCCTCGATGAAGCGCAGAATTGAGCTTTGATCCGTCACCGAATGATCGACAAAGTTCTCTTTAGCAAAGGGAGAGATGACCAGCAAAGGCTGGCGCGGGCCATAGCCACAGCGTCCCTCGAATGCGCCCACGCGGGCGACGCCGCACTGCCCGGGGCCGGTCAGGGCATCATTGGGATCGCTGGAATGGTTCACAATGGGACCAATCACATGGTCATACCAGCCGTCGGAGTCGTCGTAAGCGATTACCACGGCGGTATCGCGCCAGGTCGGTAGCTTCTGCAAGTGGTTGATCGTATCCACCAGGAAGTTTTGCTCGTCGAGAGGGTCCGAGTAGCCGGCGTGACCATCCTGGAAGGCACGCGCTTTCAGGAAGCTCACCGCAGGCATATGACCAGAATCGGCGGCGGCCCAGAAGTCTGAAAGGTCGTACTGGTGGTTTGCCTGGTCGGTTTTGCCAATCATCGCCACAGACGAAGGGGGCAGGTGATTAGGATTGGCGGTTGACTGATAGTACTGGAACGGCTCATGATGGGGGATATAATCGGTGATGGTTGCGCCTCCGACGTTCTGATGGGCAGTGCCACAGGTCACAACGCCGTTGACAACCGAAGATGGACGGAAGCCGCCCTGAAACCAGCCCCAGGTGACCCCCTGCGCATTCAAAAGGTCGCCGACGTTCGTGCCACTCAATGCAACGGTCGGACCTTTAGAGCAGGCATCGAAGAAAGGGCGAGCGTCGCCAATGAGGGTACCGTTAGAAACCAGACCAGGGATCGCGGCAGGAGTAACACCGTGAGTCTGACCGGAGATCAGATTGATCGCCCCCGGCGCAGAGGGACCGAAGGTGGAGCTAAAGGAATTATCGCTCATCGCAAAGTGCTGCGCATAGTTCCAGAGGGCCGTCACGGTGTTGCCATCGTAATAGTCCATCACCGTGGTTTTGTCGGTACAGCCGCCGCCGCTCACCGACTCAATAAATTTATCCATCAACCCATGATCGAAGGCTTTCTGCTCATCCGTGTAGGTGTGATCCTGGTCGCAGGTGATGGGTTGAGAGCGGTCGAGCCGCTGAGGATTGGCGGCGTTGGGATTGCTGGTAAGCAGCGCCGGGCTCAGTCCATTGACCGAAGGGGTATCGGACGACGCCTGGAAGCGCGGCTCCCCGGCTGGGTTTAAAGCGAAGGGATAAGTACCGAAATAGTGATCAAACGAGACATTTTCCTGAAATATCACCACCAGATGTTTAATCGGAGTCGCCGTCCCCGCACGATTATTGGCAGGTGATGCCGCTGCGGCAGCAGAGCTAAACAGCAAAATCGCCAGTATTGACACGGCGATCATGATGTTCCTGATTCGCAAAATCTTCAAATGATTCCCTCCATTCTTGTTCTTTGACGCTTTCCTTTACGCACGTCTTACGCGTGTTTCCTGGCCGGTGTACGTTTTTGGGTAGATGCGCGTTTTTGGGCAGGGGCAAGCCCTGCCCCTACAATGTTACCATAGTTATGTTAAATAATGGCTAAGATCATGTTAACGGAGAGAAGTGACAGGAGGCCAGGGAGCGAGCATTTCGTTCCCCGGCCTCTTTATGCGAGTATGTGGTTGGATGGTTGTTTAAGCAGCAGGAAGGTGGTTCAAGCGTTGGTTTCTTGAAACGATTGGAGCGTTTTAAGCGCCTCGGAGACGTGTTTCTCGGCTCCCAGTAACGAGTTAAAAATGTAGCGCACAATGCCCTGTTTGTCGATCACATAAGTCACGCGTCCTGGCAACAGGCCCAGGGTAGCAGGGACGCCGTACAGCTTTCTCACAGCGCCGCCGGCATCGCTCAACAGCACAAAGGGGAGACGATGCTGTTTGGCAAATTGCTCATGCGATGCTACTGAATCGGAGCTGACGCCAATGACTTCGGCGCCCGCGTCCTTGAAGGTCTCATAGCTATCGCGGAAGGCGCATGCCTCTGCCGTGCAGCCGGGAGTGTTGTCTTTTGGATAAAAGTATAAGACGATGTCTTTCTTGCCAAGAAATTCGCTCAGGCTCACCTGCTTTCCCGAGAGGGTGGGGAGAGTAAAATCTGGAGCCTGGTCCCCTACCTGCACCTTCCCCTTTGTCGGCTGCTTCTGACTATCTGATGCACTCATCGTAAATCCTTTCAACTCAATCAGGTGGACGACAATTACCTTTAGCGGTAGCAAATAAATAAACAGGTTGATTTTTCGATGGAGCCGGAAAGTACGCTCGTTCCAAACAACAACCTGGCAACAACAACCTGATAGGGCAGGGGCCAGCCCTTCCTGGGTATTCAGCCGACCAACGCTGCTCTCGCATCTAGCTGCGCTCAGGTCGGCTGTAAGGAAGGCCCCTACAGTTGTCTACAAGGAATAGCATGGCGAGCAAACTCTTATTGCATAATACCACATGTAATTACGCAACGAGTTACTCGCCTGCCCGGCCTTTCTCGGCGGCTTTTCCCTTTTATCGCTCCTGACTGGTTGGCCGAATCAAAATTTCGTTGACATCGACGCGAGGAGGCTGCGTGACGGCATAGAGGACTGCTGCCGCGATATCTTCGCTTTCGAGCGGAGTGATCGACTGAAGCCATCCTGCCAGCTCTTTCCTGGCCGTGTCGTCGGTGATATGCTCAGTCAACTCAGTCGCGACCGCGCCCGGCTCAATCGTCGTCACGCGAATATGCTGCTGATAGACCTCCTGGCGCAACGCCTCCGAAAAGGCCACCACGCCCCATTTCGTCACATTGTAGCCGCCGCTGCCCGCGCGCGCCGTGCGACCGGCAACGGAGGATATGTTGACGATATGGCCGCTGTTTTGCTGCTTCATAATGGGCAGCGCGGCATGGGTGGCATACATCAAGCCAAGCACGTTGACGTTCACCATTTGCCGCCACTCCTCGGTATTGGCGCCCTCAATCGGGCCAAGCAGCATCACGCCAGCGTTGTTGACCAGGATATCCAGCCGTCCGAAATCTGAATGCGTCCGCTCCACCATAGCATTAACTTGAGCTTCGTCCGCGACATCAACCGCGATTGGCAGCGCCTTGCCGCCATGCTGCTCGATCTGTTTGACCAGCGCGTCCAATCGATCAACGCGCCGCGCGGCAACCGCGACATGGGCGCCTTCGGCAGCTAAAGCCGTGGCGGTCGCTTCGCCAATGCCAGAGGAGGCGCCGGTAACGAGCGCCACTTTATCCTGTAATTTACCTGTCATGTGATGTGTCCCTCCCCATTATTGCTCGCTTTATCAAGTCTGGATTAACCAATGTTTTACGGGGTATAACACGCCTGAAAGAGTGAAATGTTTCTCTACCATATAAAAAGCGTCACCAATACCACTAATGCTGCAATTGCTGTGAATGTGGTTGATTTTTCCATACTGAGCAAGCTTCCTCAGATAATCCAATACCACTAATGCTGCAATTGCTGTGAATGTGGTAGGGACCCGCTGAAGCGGGTCCCTACCACATTTTACGAAGTTTCCGGCAAGCATGCAAAGCTATAAGTGGACCAGTGTTTTGAGCAGGTGTTGCAGGGTGGCGACTGGATCGGAGCAGAGGCCGGAGTGGACAGGGGAGGTCTGGATGATAGTGCTGCGGGGAGAGACGAGCCAGTGGAAACGCTCCGACTGCGATAGCTGGCCGATGGCGCCCGCGTCCGCTCCGCCACGGCAGATCAGGGGGATCTGATCTAGATGGCAGCGGAGAGCGTCAAGGTCGATAGCGGGAGCAAGGGCTAAGAGGCGCGGTGCGTCCAGGTGGATCAGCGCATCAAGAAAGCGGCGTGTGCGGCAAAAGAGAATCACGCCGACATTCATGCATTCGCCGCGCTCCACAAGCGGAACGACGCGGATAATAGCATAATCATAAGAGCTGAGCGCGGGCATAAAGCGCCTCCTCCACAAAAAGATGGGACGCAGCCAGGCGGTCCAGCAGGTAAGATAGATAAGCGGCGCGGCGCTCGCCTGGATCGGCAAACTGTGGATCGTCTATCAGCCAGGCGTCAGGGATAACATCAATGATCCCCTGCAATGACTCACGGGTCAGGCGAGCTCTCAAAACGCTATCAACTTCGGCCAGAGAGTTTGCCACGGGCAGCAGAACGTGATCTTTGATGAGCTTGAATGGTGTACGACTACGCTCCATATAATTTGTGCCGATATGGTGAAAGTAGAGGGCCGACCCATGATCGATAAGCATCAATCGCTGATGCCAGAACAGCATATTGGTGTTGCGTGGAGTCCGATCAACGTTCGTCACATAGGCGTCAAACCAGACGATAGACGACGCCAGCAATGGATCAAGCTTATGAGCATCGAGCGCATCAAAGGCGATAGCGCCGGGCAGATAATCGAGGCCCAGATTAAGACCGGCGCTGCCCTTCAGCAGGGCCTGAATCTCAAAATCTGGCTCGGAACGGCCCACCACAGGATCTAGTTCGATGAAGACGATCTCTGGTACAGGTAATCCTAGCTCGCGGGCAATCTCGCTCGCCACCAGTTCGGCGATCAGCGCCTTAGGGCCTTGCCCGGCGCCGCGAAATTTGAGCACGTAGAGCCCGTCATCATCCGCTTCGACAATGGCGGGAAGCGAGCCTCCTTCTCTGAGGGGGGTGACATAACGGGTTGCCATCAGTGTTCTCAACATGGCCTTATTCTAGCATAAAATCAGTTTGCCAGCACATCGGTATATGCATATATTTAGGTATTGCTGAGGGAAAGGAGTACCATTTTTTGGAACAACTGCAAACTATTTGTAATACAAAATTACCGATAGCCGTAATCTACGTTATACGTATACAAAGGTACTAGCGCAACAATAAGGCCATTCCTGGCGGCTCACCCTGTGGGGAGAGTCGCATTGTCTTTTAGGGTGACGCCTGAATTGACGGTTCAGCATACAGGGTATTCCCTGCCGGTGATAGTATCTTTCAGCGAACAGAGCTGGCGAGAAATTTTAAGCTATTGTTGTACCTGGGACTGATTGGCTGTCGAGTTGTTCCTGTAGAGAAAGAAACTGCCATGACGAACAATGGGCCAGAAGCATCGTTGCTCTCCGAACTCAATGGTGAGCAGGTCGTACAAATCGTAGTGGGCGAGCTTGAAGAACAAGAGCGTCCAGACAGCAGCCACGCCACACAAATTACGCTCAAGTCGGGCGACGCCTTCCTTTTAACGGATATCCGTGGCGATTTCCTCTCATCAAGGCAGGAGATGGGCCTGTTCTGGCACGGGACCCGCTTCCTGCGCACCTGCAATTTGTTCCTGGAAGGGCGTCCTTTGATGACGCTTTCCCATCATGTGGCTAGATTTGGCGATGCCTGCCAGATTGACTTAACCAACCGGACTTTTACTCCTGACGACAACGTTGTCGTCGAACAGGGCGCGATCCACGTTCACCGGCATCTGGAACTACAAAAGGATCAGATGCTCCAGACGATTACCGTTACAAGCTTTCATGAGGTACCTCTTCCTTTAACATTGAATCTCAAAATAGGCGCGGATTTCCGCGATCTTTTCGAGGTACGGGGCTCGGTCCGAGAGATGCGGGGCGAGTTATATGCCCCCAGAAAAGATCTTAGCGGGCTCACGCTGGCTTACCGCGGTCTTGATGACGTAGAGCGCGAGACAGAGCTTTTGTTCGAGCCAGCACCAGACCAGATGTTAGACGATAGGACCTCCTGGAAATTGCAGCTTACGCGGGGCATGCCAGTCGAAATATGCGTCACAGTCAAAATGTGCGAATCCAATCCTCAGCAATTCGCGGAGGATGTCGCGCTCCCCGCCCGGCATGACCTGCCCGAACCAATCACCACCACCAACGATACCCTTTTCAACCGGCTGCTGACACGAGGCATGCACGACCTGATGATGCTCAGCACGCTCACCTCACATGGACATTATCCATACGCTGGTATCCCCTGGTTCTCCTGCCCCTTTGGCCGCGATGGGTTGATTACCTGCCTGGAATTTCTGCCCTGGTTCCCCGATGTTGTGCGCGGCACCCTTGCCTTTCTCGCAGCTTATCAGGGAACAAAGGTTGAGCCGTTCACCGACGAAGAACCAGGCAAGATGCTACATGAGTTCAGGACCGGCGAAATGGCAAACCGTCGCGAAGTCCCGTTTATTCCGTATTACGGCAGCATCGATGTCACGCCGCTTTTCCTGATCACGCTAGAGGCTTACCTGCGCTGGACTAATGATCTGGCTTTGCTGGAGCGGCTCTGGCCCAACGCGGAAGCCGCCGCTCGCTGGATTACTGACTACGGCGACCGGGACGGCGATACCTTCATCGAATACCACAAAGCTTCGGAGAAGGGGTTAACTAACCAGGGATGGAAAGATTCCTGGGATGCCATCTCCTGCGGCAATGGGCAGATCCCCACCTCTCCCCTGGCCCTCTGTGAAGTGCAGGGTTACGCCTTCGCCGCGTATAAAGCTATGAGTTATCTCGCCACGCGTCTGAACAGGCCGGAAGAGGCTGAACGCTGGCAGCAGGCAGCAAACGCGCTCCAGGCAAATTTCTTGCGTCATTTCTGGTGGGAAGAGGAACATACTTTTTACCTGGCGCTCAATGGCTCCAAAGAACCCTGCAATATCGTGGCATCTAATGCCGGTCAGTGCCTCTGGACCGGCATTGTCCCGCAGGAAAAAGCCAGAGAGATGATCCCCAGGCTGATGCGCGACGATATGTTTAGCGGCTGGGGTATTCGTACCCTCTCGACGCATGCGGCCCGCTACAATCCTATGAGCTACCATAACGGCTCCGTCTGGCCGCATGACAATGCCATCATTGGCGCGGGTTTCGCGCACTTTGGCAAAAAGGCGGAGGCGGGGCAGTTGCTAAGGAGCCTTTTCGAGGCCAGCCTCTACTTCGATGGCGGACGTTTGCCGGAACTCTACTGCGGTTTCCCCCAGCGACATGGTTACGGACCAACCCGTTATCCCGTCGCTTGCTCTCCTCAAGCCTGGGCAGCGGGAGCGCCGTTTATGCTGCTCAACGGACTGCTGGGCTTTCAGCCTGTGGCGGAAAAGGGCTGCCTGGAACTGCACAACCCGACACTGCCCAACTGGCTCCAAACGTTAGAAATACAGGGCATGCATATCGGTCAGGAGCAGGTACACCTGCGCTTCGTCCGCTCAGGCAACCGCACCAGGGTAATTGCTGGCGCGCATAACGAGGTCGAGATCAGCATTGTATAATGGGATTCGAAAGAGCGAATTTATCCGGGCAGAAAGAGGCAATCAATGATACCGACGGCCATGCGCGCGGTATTGACTCAACAACCGCTGGGGCTCGTTTTTGATATCGATGGCACGTTGAGTCCCATTGCGCCCACTCCTGATGAGGCGCGGCTCTATCCAGGGGTGGCTGCGTTACTGGAAAAGGTCAAAGCCTATGCGCATGTCGCGATCATGACGGGGCGAGCGGTCACCGATGGGGCGCCGATAGTCAACGTTGAGGGGCTGACCTATATTGGCACGCATGGGCTGGAATGGTGTGATGGGCTGCCTTCGTCGCATCCTATCCAGCTCATGCCCGAAGCTTTGCCCTATGTTGAACCTGGCAAATATTTGCTCGACCTGGCCGAGCGGGAACTCGCTGCCGTGCCTGGAGTAATCATACAGCACAAAAACGTGGGGGGGTCAATCCACTATCGCCTCTCGCCAGAGCCTCAACGAGCCAGAGAGCTGATCCTCGCCGCACTGGAGCAGCCCGCGCGCCGGGTAGGGATGCGTTTGAGCGAGGGCAAGAAAATCGTCGAGGTGCTTTCCCCTCTGACCATTGACAAAGGGAAAGCCCTGCGCCGTTTTGCAGAGCACTTCAAGCTTGAGGGAATTCTCTTCGCCGGGGATGATCGCACTGATCTGGATGCAGTGTTAGAGACAATAGAGCTACGGCGGGATGGGCTGGCGACCTTTTCCGTTGTCGTCCAGCATCCCGATACGCTGCCGACGCTGCTCGAACAGGCCGATAGCGTCGTACAGGGAGTCGCGGCAATGGCCGAGCTGCTAGGCGAAATTACCGCGCAACTGGTTGAACTGCACACGCCCTGAGCCGCCGCGTCACCGCTTCAGACTACATTGCATTGGCGACAACGCTTTCGTCCAGCGGTGCTGCACCAGCAGGAGTTGAGAAAGCGCGGTCGAGCAACTCGTTAATGTCCATAATCTGACGCGTCAGCCAGACATTGAGATCGTTGCGCTCCACCGCCTGGCGAGCAAGCACAGCTTTGACGCGCCGCTCCTCCGGTGAGAGCGTTAAAGCTTTGTACAGGGCGTGGGCCGTCTCCATCACATCGGTGGGAGAAGTCGGGATAGAGCCCTTCGCCAGTTGTTGAAACGCTCCGGCGGTGCGAGAAAGCACCAGCACGCCATTGCGCTGATTGACCACCGGCCCCTCCTTTGCGACCAGATTCATGCCATCGATAATTGGATTGACCAGCAGCACATCATAGAACTGCATAGCGGCAAGTGCGCGTGTCCGGTCATTATCACAAAAGGCATGGATCGGCGTCCACTCAGCCGTACCGTATTTTTTGTTAATCTCTTCAATAGAGGAGAGCACATCAGCAGTACAGCGTCGGTAGATCGGCAGCGATTGACGCGATGGCACCAGGAAGGCCAGAAATGTGATCTTGCCGTGCAACTCAGGATATCTTTCAAGCAGATACTCGTAGGCTTGAAAGCCACGGAGAATATTTTTCGTCGGCTCAATGCGATCCACGCGCATAATCGTATGCTCGCGCAGTAGCGGCTTAATCTTCTCCGCCTCGCGTCGTCCGGCGGCGCTATTGACAATGCGGCGTTCTTCTGCGACCGAAATCGAGATTGGATAGGCTCGTGCGTATGTGCGATGGCCCTGCCACCAGACAGCGCCCTCTTCAAAATCAACCACGGCACCATCCAGCATCGTGCTCGCCCCCTCCAGGAAATTACGGGCATCGCGCGGAGTCTGGAAACCAACGATATCATTGCCCACCAGCCCGCTATAAATAGCTTGCGCGATATTGCTGGGCAGGAAGTACCAGCAGCGGACATCAGGCCAGGGAATATGAATAAATTGCTGCATTACGATGCTTGGGTGCCGCTTGCGAATCATCGCGGATACCAGATAGAGATGATAATCATGCAGCATCACCACCGGGGGGGTAGTCTCGCGCTCAATCTCAGCGTTCACTGCATCGGCAATAGCCTGATTGGCGATGCAGTAGCCATTGGCCCAGGCATCCTGCAACTGCCGAGCAGAGGTCGAGTTCTGAATGGGATCGTACAGGTAATGTTGTAAGAACCAGAGAATTTCATTGCTGATCTTCTCATAATGCTTGCGATAGGCTTCTTTCGAGATAGCCACATAGCGCAGTTGCATCTTTTGCCCTCGTAAAGGCGATTGCAGCAGCTCGCCATGTTGCTGCGCCTCCCGCACCGCAATCCGGTCGCCTTCGGTCATGGTCATGGCAACCCAGGTAACTTCCATGCTTTTCCCAGCATCAATGAGAGCCGTTACCATTCCTCCCGAGCCACGACGAGATTTAAGTGTTTTGTCCCGAGTCAACTGATACTCGATGGGACCTCGGTTAGACGCAATGATAAGACGGCGAGCATGCATCAACTGCGGAACTTCCGGCGTCATCCGCATAGGCATGGTTTTATCCTTTCTAACAGGTGCTCACTGTTCTTGCCTTTGAACTATCTGACGGTGCGCCCCTAAAATAGTAGCGATATACGCTTACAAAAACATTTGACACGTCTTGACATAGAAACACACCAGATCACGTAAGACGAAGATACGCAAGACACCCTGTTTAATGTTACCATACGAAGGAACAGAATTACCAGAATTATGGCTTTGGCACTGATCTGATCATTCAGCAACAGGCACGCTGTTCCCACAGCAGGCGTTCAAGTACCGAAAAGATCTACTCCTGACACGAATCGATGAACGCATTACGACTCAAAATTCGGACAAAGGGGAGATGAGTTTGGTAGCGTTCATGCTGTTATGGTGGGGAATTCATGTATTATTCGCCTCGTGCCAGCAATATTTGTAGAGATTATAATTAAGAGAGAACGGTACTATGGTACCGTTCTTACTCTCTGCCATTTGGCTATGCGTTTTAATGAATGTGGAACAAAATGAACAGAGAAGTAACGCGGTTGTACAGCGCAAAAGGATTGTTTTGCGCCATTCATTTCTCTGCGCATCTTTTAAAAGATTGCTTTTTAACAACACTTTCACGGCAGAAAGTGCTGTTTCACTATCACCCATAACTACCGAGTCTCAGCGCAAAACTTGCAGATGCTCAACACTCATGCTAGAATTGCCTGCAAGAACCTATGCGAAGAAATATAGATTCTGCCGGACCAGCGGCAGAGCCGAGAGGAGCGCACATTGGAAGAAACAACTGGCAGGAAGTGGCTTTGGCGTATTCTGGATTTCATTAATCCGCTACGAGACCCCAGCCTGACCGTAGCCGCTGTGCTCACATTTATTGAAGAAGCAGGGCAACACGAAACCTGGTATTGGATTATTGCAATCGCGCTCGTGAACTGGCTAGCAGTGCGAGGCATCGTCTGGTTAATTGTCAACTTTACTTTCGCCTTCACGTTTATGGTCCGCCGGATCTGGTGGGCGATCAAACATCCCCGGCTCGCCTGGCGCATCCTGGACGCGGTCGGGCATGAGGAGATTGTGATTGGCGGGCTGCCCACGCTCTCCGAAGGCATGGTGCTGCAAGACGGCACGATGATGCATCCAATGCTTGGAGCCAGCGGCATTCATATCATCGGTGAGCTACCTGCCGGAACCGAGTTGCCCGTATTAGGGCTCCCTGGTGGCTCGATGAACACAAACCAGCTCACAGGCACGGGATTTTTCCCCGGTGCAAACAATAACTATCCCGGTCAGTCCACGATGACCTTTCAGCAAATGGGGAATAACTACGTGAGCCCCCAGAGCACCGATGGACTGCCACAGAGCTTTTCACAACGTTCTTCCGCAGAGGAAGCGCAGTTACGCCAGCAATTGGAGGCGTATGCACGCCTGATCGAGGACTGGATTCAGTTTACCGAAGAAAAATGGCGTACAATTAGCGATAGCCAGATTGGCTGGAAACCTTTGCGTGGTCGCTGGGGCAGTTGGGACGACATCTTCCAGGATGTCTATGCAGCTCAAACTTCAGACCCTCTGGCTCATGCCGCTCAGGTCTCTGGAGAAGCAACTTCCAGGCGCTTCGAGACTGCACGCGATAAAGGTTCCGCCGCTTCTGCCGTTGCATGTTTTATGCGTGACATGATGACTTTGCGTAGGGGCATCGATATTGTGCAACAAGCCACTGAACAGCCAGCTGAGACGCCCATGATGCGAAGGCAACCGGTATCACAACCGCTCAATCGGTTCGCGGATACCAACAACGGTTCCCGGCTCAACGGGACCAATACAAGCACAGGCCCTCGTAACTCACTCATTCGCCGCCCCGCGCAAATATTCGTGGACGCCGACTCTGAGAAATAGGACAAATGATGTATACAGATCCCCCCAACCTTGTATGTGCGCGCCCAGAATTGGACCAGATGGCTGAGTATATTCCGGGCGAATCTCTGGAAGCATTCAGCGCGCGCACGGCTATCCCGATCCATGCATTGATTAAGCTCAATAGTAATGAAAGCCCTTATGGGCCGGCGCCGCAGGTGCTTCGAGCACTTGGCGATCATGGCAACTATAACAACTATCCTGATACTGACTCAAATGCTCTCCGCCAATCTCTCGCTGCATATACCGGAGTGGATGACCGCTTGATTGTAGTAAGTCATGGTAGCAACGAATTAATTAACTTGCTCTGGCACATTTTTCTGTCTCCGGGCGACAACATCATCTGTTGCCCGCCGACCTTCTCGCTCTATACGACTGTCACAGCATTCTGCGGCGCTCATGTTCTGGAAGCGCCACGCACTGAGGATTACGAGGTGGATGTCGAGCGCATCCTGAAAGCGCTCACTCCGCAGACAAAATTGATTGTGCTCTGCTCGCCCAATAATCCTACCGGTAATCCTGTGGCGGAAGAAGATGTGCTGGCCCTGCTCGAAACTGGCCGCATCGTGGTCGTTGACGAGGCGTATGTGGAGTTTTCCGATAATCCAGGCGGCTTTGCTCACCTGGTGCCCGAGCATCAGAACCTGATCGTGTTGCGCACCTTTAGCAAATGGGCCGGACTGGCAGGCTTACGCATCGGCTACGGCCTTTTCCCCGCGTGGATCGTGGCCTACATGCGGCGCGCTCAATGCCCCTTCGAGGTCAATGTCGCCGGACATATTGCCGCCATTGAGACCCTGAAGCAACTTGACTATACGCTTGCTAAGGTTCAGCAGATTGTGCAGGAGCGGGAACGCCTCTTTACGATGCTCGCCTCTCACCCATTCCTGAAACCGTTTCCCTCGCAAGGCAATTATATTCTCACCCATGTCAACCATCAAGATGTGTCGATGTCGCAGGTACGGGCGCAGGTTGAGGCGCATGGCATCTTGCTGCGCTACTTTAACACCCCTTATCTGCGCGATTTTGTGCGCATCACGGTCGGCCTGCCTGAACACACCGATAAGCTGGCACAGGCTTTGGCAAAGCTCACAGGTACACGCAGCATGATGGGAATGAGCCATTAATGCCCATGCTAATGCGTAGGGACCCCCACCCTACGCACCTTGCCCTCTACCTTCCCCACGATGTACAATAGCCCCGCGAGGATGAATTCATCCACACAACAAGACATAACCAGCATAAGCATCCCATAGACGATTACGGTTTCCAGGGAGGATATATTTATGGCAGAGAATATCAATGACATTACCACTATCGAAGCGGTCATGGCACGCGAAATCCTTGATTCGCGCGCCAACCCGACGATCCAGGTCGAGGCGCTACTGATGGGCGGTGCCAGAGGGATAGCCGCGGTCCCATCCGGCGCCTCTACAGGGGCTCACGAGGCGGTCGAGTTGCGCGATGGCGACAAAAGCCGCTACGGTGGGAAAGGCGTGCTTCAGGCTGTGAGCAATGTCAATGATAAGATCGGTGATGCGCTGGCAGGACTCGACGCTACCAATCAGGTGATGTTAGACGAAATTATGATCGAGCTGGATGGCACCCCCAACAAGGCTAATCTGGGGGCTAATGCGATCCTCGGCGTCTCTCTGGCAGTGGCAAAGGCAGCAGCCCAGGCTCAAAATCAGCCGCTCTATCGCTACCTGGGAGGCGTCTCTGCCCGCACACTGCCCGTTCCAATGATGAATATTTTGAACGGGGGCAAACACGCTGACAATTCCACCGATATGCAGGAATATATGGTGCTGCCGGTGGGCGCGGCCACGTTCCGCGAGGCGCTGCGCATGGGTGCCGAGGTCTACCAGGGGCTGAAAAAAGTGCTCCACGATAAACATCTCAACACGAACGTTGGCGACGAGGGCGGCTTTGCTCCCTCCCTCAAGTCCAATCGCGAGGCGCTGGAACTGATTGTGGCGGCTATCGAGACGGCTGGCTATAAACCCGGCGTTGACGTCTTCCTGGGGATGGACCCTGCCGCGACCGAGCTCTATCACAACGGCAAGTATGAACTGGCGCGCGAGGGCCGCACCCTGACCTCACGGGAAATGGTGGACCTGTATGAGCAGTGGATCAGCCAGTATCCTATCATCAGCATCGAAGACGGCCTGGCCGAAGACGACTGGGACGGCTGGGCTCACCTGCGTCAGCGCCTGGGTGATCGCATCCAACTGGTAGGCGACGATCTGTTTGTGACCAATACGGCCCGCCTCAAACGCGGCATTGCCGAACATTCGGCCAACTCCATTCTGATTAAGCTCAATCAGATCGGTACCCTGACGGAAACGCTGGAAGCGATGGAGATGGCGAAGCGCGCCGCGTTTACCGCCGTCATTTCTCATCGCTCAGGCGAAACTGAGGATACGACGATTGCCGATCTGGTGGTTGCGACCAACGCGGGCCAGATCAAGACCGGCGCGCCCGCCCGCAGCGAACGGGTGGCGAAATATAATCGCCTGCTCGTGATTGAAGACGAACTGGGCGATGAAACTGCTCGCTACGCTGGCTTCAGCGCCTTCTACAACGTACCTGCATTGCGAGCAAAGGCTTGAGCACGCTATAGTATAAGATAGCTACTTGATTAATACCTGTAGGATTTGAGAGGATTTATGGCAAGTACCACATCGGACGCAGCTAAAACACAGGAACGACGCACGGCGCGCGCTATCCACTACAATATCAGTTACATTGTTCAGGGCGCGGAACATGGGACGGATGGAGCCATCGTTCTCCTGCACGATATTCCCGCGGGCGCCTTCGCATGGGAAGGGGTCATGCCGCAACTTACCGACTTGAGGCGAGCGGTTTACGCTATCGATATGCTCGGCTATGGCCTCTCCGATCATCCCTGGCCCGCGGATACCTCCGTCTGGGGCCATGCCGATGTAATGGCCTTTCTGCTGAAGAAACTCAATCTCACCAATGTTATTCTGGTCGGGATTGGCCTCGGTGGCGGGGTAGCACAAATATTGGCAACGCGGCTCTATCGCGAAAGAACGGCGGCACTCGTGCTGATTAACAGCATCTGTTACCTGCATTCGTTCGCGGAAAACTGGCCTCTGCCGGACATGAAGAAGCGTCAGGAATTCGACGCCCCGCAACACACGAAGCTTGAGGATATGATCAACGATCTGAAGGCAACCCTGCCCAACGGCGTAGAGCATACTCAGCAGTTCACTAACGTCAGCAATCAATATATCGACCCCTGGAACAGCGAGTTGGGCAAAGAGGTGCTTTTCCAGCATATTCGCCTGCTGATCCCCTACTACACCAACGCGGTCTCGACCGACCTGCAACTGGTGGACAAGCCAACGCTGCTGATCTGGGGCGAAAAAGACCAGCAGATGCCATTAAAGTATGGGCAGCGCCTCCATCATGAGATCGCCGGTTCGCAACTGGTGGCCGTTCCCAACGCAGGCCATATGCTGCTAATCGATGCTCCTGATGCTGTGGTGAAGGCAATTACCGATTTCGTCAAAGAGCGGTAACATAACAAGGACTGGTCAGCAACGCCGACCAGTCCACATGCTTCCGCTACGAGACCATCAATCTACGAGACTTTCTTCTTGCGTCCGCCCTGCCCCATCGACGCAGCTTCCGGCTTGACCGGAACGGGAATGGGCTGATCCTGATGTTCGCGCTGATACTGTTCCACACGACGATTATACTCTTCGACGGTCAGAATATACGAGTTATACATACGTTCAAGCACCTGCACGGAAGCCCCTTTCTGTTCCGCCATCACCAGATCCCGCCATTTCTGCTGCATGCGCTTTTCCGCGTGTTCAAGCTCTCTGGGAGTCATAATTTCCTTTCTCAGGGCATTTCCTCTTGCTGTCCATAGGGACCCGATTGATCGCGTCCGATGTGTATACTTCACCCCTAAAGAGTCGGTGGAGTCTCCGTTCATTCTCGACCCAGTTGAGGATACTGAAATTTTCAGGAAGCCTTGCTGCTCTGTTTCATGGCCCGATACTCGGCAGTGAGCTGGTTAATGAGCTTTTTGGCTGCCAGGTAACTAATGGCGGTAACATTCTCCGGCTCGGACTTACCCAGGTACTCGCACAACTTATGGATGCTCGACAACTGTTGCTCGGTTACTAAAGCGTCTGTATTCTCAGTGGCGGCACTCTTCGCGCCATTATTTGAACCATTGGCAGAACCATTCATGCTGCCGTTCTGATAGCTGCTGCCAGGAGACGCTACAGGCTGGCGATCAACCGGAGCATCCACAATCCTATGTTCTTCTGAAAGTTCGGGCGCGAACTGCGTGCCATAGCCTAACGCAGCCAGGGCGCGACCAATGGCGCCGGTCTCTGCCTTCTCGATATAGTCAGGGAAGCTCGCGGCCTTCTCCGACTTGGTGCCGGTTGCCACGCCACCATTGCCATCCTTGACGGTGGCTTTAAAGAGTACAAAACCGTTGGCCTGCTTCACCACTTTCTCGCTACGCCGCCGCTCGTTATTCCAGACAAAGGTCTCTTCTTCCGTGACACGGTCAAGATCGAGATGGAGCATCTCGGTTTCTATCGAGCCATAGGGACATTGCTCCCTGAACCAGACGAGCCGCCATTGCACAGGCAGATAGTCTTTGGCGCCGTCCCTGCTCTTCAACTGAATCACATGATCGTTCGGATTAAAGGTACGGGTACGCGGCTGTTCTTCACGACCCTGCTCCTTGCCCTGGTTACTCATTGTGTGCTCCTTCTTGAAAATTTGTTCTAATATTATATGACAGCACTGATATTCTGTCAAGTAAACTACGCTGATTTCGCGCTCAAACGCTGGTAGGTACACAGGAATATTCTTTTTTGGGGGGTGGGAGGTGGTAATCAGAATGGAACAAAAGTAGCTTACGAATGAAATATGTATGGCAGATTCTGCTCCTCTGCACATCGTCCTTTTGGGCGTTTCTTTCAAGAACGGCAAACTGTCCTTGACAGGAGAGCGTATGCTGATAGTGAAGGGCGAGAGCACAGCAGCATACATAGATATTTAAACGCCTTATTCACTTGCCAAAGATGAAAGGAACGCAACTCTATGTGAGAATGACGCCAGCAAGGAGGTTGGTCAACACCAGAGAAAGGTAGAGAAGACAATGAGAAGATCGCTTGTATGTCTCCTTCTGGTCATCAGTTTAATATGCTGGGGAATGGGGAGTGGTGTTGCAATGAACCTCTCCAGTGCTCATGCTTTCGGCCGGCTCATACCACGATTTCCCATCATCGCCTCTATGAGAGGTGTGACCTTCACCGTTTTTCCCCATACTCCGGCAGAGCATCTCATTCCTCGTAGTGCTTCTCGTGTGATTGCCCTGACATTTGATGATGGACCCAATCCAGTATTTACGCCACAGGTTCTTCGTATGCTCAGACAGTATAGAGTAAGAGCCACGTTTTTCTGTATTGGTGGACAAGTACAGCGCTATCCGTATCTTCTGCGACAAATGTACCAGGCGGGGGAGGTGATAGGCAACCACACCTGGAGCCATCCAAACCTGACAAAGCTGCCTTCTGACGCAATACGACAGGAACTTCGTTCAACATCTCTTGTCATTCAACAGACCATAGGAGTACCACCAGAGATCTTCCGACCACCCTATGGAGCAACAAACGCAAGAGTGAGAGGGATCGCGGCGCAACTAGGGCTACGTCAGATCCTATGGACGATAGATACGCATGATTGGCGGCAGCCCGGAGTGAAAGCCATTGTTAACGCGGTCCTCACCAACGCGAGGAATGGCAGTATTGTGGTGATGCATGATGGGGGTGGTAACCGATCACAGACAGTACAGGCACTGCCCCAAATCATTGTCGGGCTCCAGCAACGCGGCTTCACCTATGTTACAGTGTAGCCACAGCTGCAAGCGTATGCAGCTCCAACATGCATAATGAACACGCTCATCTTCATCTCCTTCTTTCTGAGGGAGATGAAAGATGGTATATTGAGGCTCTGATGACATTTGACCTGCAAGCGATGAAGAAAGGATTGATACATGCCTTCAAGTAACGCGACACCACAGCGACTTTCCCTGATGCAGCTAGCCACCTCCACCTTCCCAACGACCCCGCCGACGCCGGCATCAATGGGATGCTACCTTGCGCAGATGAGCGACGGGCAAAACATTCTTATCGATAGTGGACTGCCCGCTGATCACACACCGCCTCCAGAAGCGCCACCTTCTGAGAATGAAAAAAATGTACTTGAGCATCTTGCCGAACTTGGCTTGAGTCCTGATGATATCAACATGCTCATCTGCACCCACTTTGACGTGGATCATGCGGGTTATCATGATGCCTTTCGCAAGGCAGAATTTATCGTCCAGCGCGAACATTACGAGGTAGCGCGCGGTGGACATCCACGTTTTGCGGGCGCACGCGCACACTGGGATCACCCGGAGTTGCGCTACCGGCTGGTTGATGGAGATACTGAGCTTCTTCCAGGTCTGTCATTAATCGAGACCAGCGGACATGCACCCGGGCATCAATCGGTCCTGGTACGCCTGCCCCAGACGGGTCCGGTGCTGCTGGCAATCGATGCCGTCGCCATGCAACGGCAATTCACTCCTGAGCGCAAGGCATGGCCGATTGAGGACGAGGAACAGTTGCGAGCCAGCACCCGTAAACTGCTGGCTCTGGTTGAGCGCGAGCAGGTGGCGCTGGTCGTCTTCGGTCATGACGGTCTCCAATGGCAAACGCTCAAGAAAGCGCCGGCTTATTACGAGTAACAGGCTGATCAGCGCCTGTTGCGAAAAAGCGTGCCAGAAAACCCATATCTGAACGTTGCGAGAACATTTTTAGGGTACAATAGAAAAGGCTGTGAGCTTTTTTGATCACACCATCTGGAGCAGGTAAGCTATCAGGCCATCGATAGTAAAGATGGTTTTGTGTACGCAAAAGGAGACGAACATGCCTGAAGCCGTCATTGTCGCTGCTGCGCGCAGCCCTATTGGGCGAGCCTCTAAGGGATCACTGATCGAATGCCGACCCGATGACCTCGCCGCCACCGTCGTAAAAGCGGTACTGGCAAAGGTACCCCAGCTCGATCCCAACTCAGTTCAGGATTTACTGCTTGGCTGCGGGGAGCCTGCGGGTGAGTCAGGGTTTAATATGGCCCGCGTGGTGGCGATCCTTGCGGGTATGTCCGAAGTACCCGGAGTCACCGTCAATCGCTATTGCTCTTCATCTCTGCAAACCATCCGCATGGCTTTCCACGCGATCAAGGCGGGCGAGGGCGATATATTTGTGGCGGCTGGCGTCGAGACCGTAAGCCGCTTTTCCTCTGGCTTCGCCGATGCCGGTCCCCATAACCCGATCTTTGCCGAGGCCGAGGAGCGGACTTTCCAGCAGGCGCAGGGCGCAACCTCGTGGGAACCGCCTGTCGGACTGCCCAATATTCACATCGCTATGGGCCAGACCGCCGAGAACGTTCGCCTTCTCGAAAATGTCAGCCGTCGTGAAATGGACGAGTATGCCTGTCTCTCGCAGCAGCGAGCGGTGGAAGCGCGCGATAACGGCTTTTTTGATCGGGAGATCGTGCCGATCACCACTCCTGGCGGCGCGGTTGTGAGCAAAGACGATGGTCCGCGCCCCGGCACCACCGTCGAGGTGCTGGCAACCTTAAAGCCGGTCTTCCGCCCCAACGGCGAGATCACCGCGGGCAACTCCTGCCCGCTCAACGATGGCGCTGCCGCTGTAGTAGTGATGAGCGATAGCAAGGCGCGCGAACTGGGCATCACCCCATTGGCACGTATCGTCGCCAGCGGCGTCTCAGCCCTCAACCCGGAGATTATGGGGCTGGGTCCAATCGAGGCCAGCCGTCAGGTACTCAAACGGGCCGGCATGACCATCAACGACATCGACCTGGTCGAGATCAACGAAGCTTTTGCCGCCCAGGTCATCCCCTCGGCCCGGCATCTTGGCATCCCCTGGGACAAACTCAACGTCAACGGCGGCGCGATTGCGCTCGGCCACCCCTACGGCATGACCGGAGCGCGCATCATGACCACGCTGATCAACGGCCTGCGAACCGCTGATAAGACCTTTGGCCTCGAAACCATGTGCGTCGGCGGCGGTCAGGGCATGGCGATGATCATCGAGCGGCTGAGTTAAGAAGCTTTTCAAATACACAAATGAAAAAAGCAGGGCGATCACTTATGGTCGCTCTGCTAGCGTTTCAATTCTGGGAATTAGAGGATTTTAACAACACAAATGGCACATGCGCCTTTTCCCACTGTTGTAGAGATGCATACAGTCGCGTGCAGCAAAAATGGGAAGAATCGTAAGCCAATCGTAACCATTTTTCAATATTTTCAGGTTTCTCTGAGACGGTACCAAAGGCTTTACGCAATCCCAGCGACAAAATACACACCAGATCATGTCCACAGCAAACATGCCAGGGATCGTGAGAATCATCTTTTAACGCCCGTATTTTGTTATGGATCTCATCATCTAGGGGAGGTCGATTACTACCAGATTGACTTGATCTACTCTGAACAAGTCTAACCAGTTTGCCGGTATCAACAACCAGTGTCTCTTTATCAATAAACTTATCAAAGTCCAGATCCTCAAAGCGCAATGACAATTTCTCGCGCAACGAAACCCAGAGTAAGTAGCCAACCGGCATACCGCATTCGGTCAGTATCAGGCGAACTGATTTTCCCATTTTCTTCTCAAAGTTCGCGATTTTGCTCTCAGACCCAAACTCAGCCAGAACCTTCTCAAGTGCAGGAGACTGTATAATCATCGCCTCAAGATCGTGTCCGTCCGTGAACAGCAGGTTTTCAGAAGCGGGGACTTTTCCCTCCAGCACGTCGAAATCTGCATCAACAATAGCCAGAACGCCCGCGAAGTTATCGCTCTCTAGCAGGGAAAGAGCTTTAGTAGCATTATCTTTATTATGAGCAATGATTATTTGACATTTATTTTCATCAACAAAGTTTTTATAAGCCCTCCCATCTGTATCCCCCTCAACAATCAAGCAAGCACCTATTCGCTGAGCACGTATCAAACGGATGGTATTAGCTATTTCGTGCTCAGTAATATATTCCCTCATTTTTACGGCCCCTCTAACCGCACTGTCAAATCCCACCGATCATGAATAATTTGTGGGGAATGAGTAGCAATTAATACGTCCAGATCCGCAAGGTCTGCGATTTCCTTTAAATCTTTCAGAAACTCCATCTGCCATGCTACATGCAAAGACAGTTCTGGTTCGTCAACGAGAATAAGCGAGCCAGGAGCAACTTTAAAGAGCAATTCGTAAAAGAGCACAAGTTCATGCTGCTCGCCTGAAGATAGATCAGTTGGAGATAAGGTTGCACCGTTTGAAGTCGTAAAGATAAAACCCTGCTCTTTGCTAATGGCGATTTGCTTATACGAAAACCGCTTGTTGATGATCCTGGTAAGCAGATCAATTTTATTCGCTATTTCATCAAAAACCCCTAATTTCTTCTCGACGTCCTCTACGTACACTGACAAAATGAGCCTTGTGCGATCATCCATATTTCGGTACTGCACATTGCTGCTTTCTTGATCTAATAAACCAACTTTCGTCAAACGAGCACGTTTATCTTCTAATTTTTGTAATTTCCTACGAAGCGTCTCCTCTATAAGAGCACGCTGAGTGGTAAAATTCACCACTCTGGATGGAAAAGTGCTATCAAGCGATTGAGATAATTCTACTGATTTTGCAAGAGTTGATTTAATATTCTCAGCCAGATGTTCTGCATACGCTTTAACAGTAAACTGCACATGAGTTTCGTCATACTCGGAGAGTTCAGTATATAGTAGTCGTTGAGTCTCAATGAAACGCACTTTTACAGAGCGTCTGATCTCATTTAACCAATCAGGTTTTTTTCCTTTGTTGGATGTACTATCTACAACTAGAGGCAAGTGCTCATCGAAACGCTCTATTACCTCCTCAAAAGACAAAATTTCTTCCGTGATATGATGACGCCAACGATTCAGACCTATATACTCAAGTTCTGGTATTGACTGCTCTATTGCAGCAATGTAGTGAGCCCGAGCATTCCTGGAAGAGCGAGGTGAAGGAGGCAAAGGATAAGCTTCCCGAGAGCCTTCTATAGATGAGTAAAAGGTAATTTCTAGTTGGGTTGGATTCAGATTCTTGTTCTTGCTACTATTTAACCTTTTAGTAACCCAGAAACAGTCCCCGTCCTCAAACTCTACATGGAACTCGCTAAAGGGTATCGTTCGGAGCGCAGTGTTTTTGCGGCTGAAAAGGTCGTTCAGCAAACGAAGGATCACAGTTTTCCCAAAACCGTTAGGGCCGTGAATGATGGTGATCCTTTCGTCCATGTTGAGAGGAATGACGTGATGAAATATCCCGAAGAGATCCTTCACGGCTATCTGTTTTATTCTTCTTGTTTTCTCACTTCCTTTTTGTGGCATTTGACTAACACTCGCTTTCTTCGGAATATTTGCTGTACCACGCCCATTGTAACATTAGGGCTACTATTCTGAATAGTATTTTTTTATCCATGACGAAGTTGTCACAAAAGAGACTATCCAGCGCCAACCGGAGACCGCTGAAGCCGCTTTCCTTTTATTTCAGGCCCACAATCCACGGGGACCGCAAGGCATCTGGGGCGTCTGGGAAGAAGCTCTCACCAATCCTCAAACAACACAGCAAGCAGGTACAGCATTGAAGGCGGCTATGACTCAGACGGCGGAACAGATTGAAACAGCCCTTACGCAGGCAGAACTTTTTCGCGAAACGCTCTGGCCGCAGCGAGCCACACAGCTTGCGGAGGCCGCTTCCACCATCCAAAAAGATTTGGCACCCCATTTTGCAACGATGGCACGCCAACAGGCAGAGCTATTGGAATTGAGCTGGCCGGATCAGATCGATGCGTTTCTCGTTACTGATTGTTACGATCCGCGGGGAGCTTACAGCCATCCCTTAACGGTGGATATCAGCCACAACGTCGGCTCTACGCTCTGCGAGACGCTATTACACGAAGCAACGCATGTCGCCGACGTTCATACTTCGCACCTGGGACAACACACTCTCAGAAATAAAGTCATAGAGCATTTGAGAGGAACGGGGCTTCATCTTTCAGCAACGCAAGCCTGGAATGTCTGGCACGCCATCATCTTTGCCTCCAGCGCATATCAGGTACATACAAATATTGATCCTGACCATACTGACTACGCCCTTCCTCGCAACCTCTATGCTCAATTCGGGGTAGCTGATCTGCCAACATGGTGGAGACGGTTCGCCGCTCAGGAAATTGACGAACAGGAGTTTCTGGAAGGAGTTGTGTATGATCTCACGTCGGGACTTCGAGCCAGGACGGAACAATCCTGACTTCACTTGATGAAACTGATTTTAAAGCACCTGGAGGCTCTCTCGTAGCAGCATCCAGGCACTTTTTGTATCCTTGCTCAACGTCCCTGTAAGGGGAGCCGCGTATCAACTATAGCAACGACCTGCTTAAAAGCATCCAAGATGCGCTTCTCAAGCGATGCTAGATCTTCTTTGATACGACCCTCAAGAGAGGCCATGTCCTCCTTGAGGCGGCTCTCAAGCGATGCTAGATCCTCCTTCGTCGCCATACGGCTCTCAAGCGATGCTAGATCCTCCTTCGTCGCTGTAATGGCCTCAAGTCTATCCAAACAGGCGTCAATGTGCCGAAAACGGATATCTAACTCACGGTCCGTTGCGGCGTGATACTTGGCCTCTTGTTGGAAACTTGCGATCATATCTCTTGATAACTCTTTAAAACATGCATGCAACATGGTCGTCATGCTTTCTTGTGCCCTAATTCTCGACTCGATATCTGGAAGCTGTGTCATTGATGATCCTCCCACTATCTACATTGCAGAGAGTATAACATATCATACATGGCTTGAACATGGTTAAAACGGGTTATAAAGAGAGGTAACATTTCGGATACTTCCATTCACCATCAATGGACAAAAAAATTGCTCCATATCATCCGCTCTTGAGCAGGGGAATACCATACTATCATCGTACGTTGTAATATATATTATTCAATCATTGAGTACTATATATGATGAGGGAAGCCGATGAGCGCAAATGGTATTTATAACGAGATTCAGGGGGCGCTACGACGGGGAGAGCGCGTTGCGGTAGCGACTGTGGTGAAGACGATTGGAGCAGCCCCCTGTGGTGTTGGCAGCAAGATGCTGATCCACACGGACGGTACGACCAGTGGCAGTTTCGCGGGACCACATACCGATGGGAAGGTGGTCCAGGAGGCGCTACAGGCTATACGCGAGGGCAGGACGTACACCAGTCATATTCATCTGGATGCCGATCAAGGAGAGGCTGTGGGCAGTTGTGGGGCCACATTGGAGGTGTTTTTCGAGGTACTGCGTCCTGATGCGCGCCTGATTATCGCGGGCGCAGGCTATGTGGCGCAAGCTCTGGCTCACCTGGCGACGCGCCTCGATTTTCGCATTGTGGTCGTCGATGACCGACGCGACCTGGCCGATCCGCACTCTTTTGATGAGAAGGTTCAGCTTACCTTCGGCGACATTCCCGAGACGATCCGCAAGCTGGAGCCGGATGAGTCGAGCTGGATCGTGATTGTGACGCGCGGTCATCATCTCGATAAAGATGCGCTGAGAGCCGCGCTGGCGACCAACGCCGCCTATATTGGTATGATTGGTAGCCCGAGCAAGGTCAAGCATATTTTCAAGGAGCTTTTGAAAGAGGGCATTGCTCGTGAGCGCCTTGCCAGGGTGCATGCTCCCATCGGACTTGATCTCGGCGCGGAAACTCCCGACGAAATTGCTCTGAGCATTGCCGCTGAGATGTTGATGCTGCGCAAAAAAGCGAGTGGAGCGCAACTCAAAGAGCATCATCGCCTGCTGGAAGAAGCTGCTCCCACAGCAGGGTAGAAAATCCCCTGTGGCGGCGAGCTTGAGCGCGTCGCTACAGGCACTATTCAGACTCAAATGGATTGAGAAACGTTCACTAATGTTTAGCGTTTCACGCCCCGAATATAGTGTATTGTTACGGTACCAAGAATGCAGTAGGCAATCGCCATAGCAAAAAGCAGTTGGTAGCCAAGCACCGCTTGCCCACTATGAGTAAAAAAGTCGGTGAGCGGGCCGCCCAGTACAGGAGCGATGACCTGGGGGAGCGAGAGCGAGATGTTCCAGACTCCCATATCGCGGGCGTAATTGCGATGCGAAGGCAGCACGTCGGCGACCAGAGCCCAATCCACGCTTTGATACGCTCCATACCCGAGTCCGAAGATCGCCCCGGCGGCAATCACAATGGTTAGCGAGTGCGTCACAATAAAAATGAAGCCTACCAGCGACATAAAACCGCCGGAGAGGTAGACCATGCGTTTGCGTCCAAAGCGGTCTGATAACCAGCCGGCGACAAAGGCGCTCACCAGGCTAGTCAGTGAGACGAGGATCACAAAGTTGGTCGTTTCCTGTTCCGGGTTCGCCACCTGTACAACGTCGCGCATGTAGAATTGCAAGAAGGTCTGGATCGTATAAATGCCCAGCATCATAAGCAGGCGCGTCACCAGCACCCAGGCGAAGTCGGGATCGCGGCGTGGATTAAAGTCGAACAGGCGCAGCAATCCGATGGTAGCAATCACCTCAAGCACGACCGGCTCTACATCTCCGCTAATCTGGATGTTAGCAATGTGCAGCATATTCCAGCCAGTTATTAGCGCCCAGCCTATTGCTACAGCGGCCAGCGTTCCCCCAATAGTCAGTAGCGCTGAGCGCGAAATCCACATCTTCTGTGGCCGGTTCTGCTCAGGTAGAGCCGTTGCCTTATCGCCTCGCACAGAAAAAACTGTTACGAGCATTAGCACCACCATAACGAGCATGATCACACCATAGGTTAGCCATAGCTCCTGCTGATAGATGGGAAGGGGTTGAGCAGAATTGAGCACGCTGCCAGCCAGGATCACGCCGCCAATATTGCCCGCGATCAGCAGTACTCCCATGACGCCAGAGGTCAGGCCGCGCTGTTCAAGCGGCACCACATCGGGCAACAGAGCATGAAAAGGGGCCTGGGCCGCGTTGCTGGAAAACTGTACGATGACATAAGCGATAGCCAGCGTCGGAATATCGCGCGCCGCCGCCATCCAGACCAGAGCAGCCACGTTCACCAGCGTCCCCAGGAGGATATATGGGCGGCGGCGTCCCCACGCAGCAATCCTACCCCTCGTCCGATCACTGAGCATGCCAAAAAACGGATTGGCGACGAGCGAGACAAAGGCCCCCGGAACAAGCACGAACGCCAGCGCGGCCCCTTTACCCTGCTCACCCACAATCTTGAAAACCTGACTCGGAAGAATGATAATACCAAGAGCGGCCCAATGGAAATTGAGCGCAAAGTAGAAGATACTGATGGAAAAAATTTGCGACCATCGCAGCCGGGGAAAAGCGATAGGAGGGCTATGCGAGGAAATTACGGCCTCGCCTCCCTGCCCAACAATAGCCATTTCGTCGCTTTCTTTTCTCACTAGTTGCCTCCTAATAAGCCAGGGCAGGTGCAAAACCTGCCCCTACCATAACATCAAGCAACCCACAGCAGGGGTTATAGAAAGGATACATTATGTTGGCCCGACGTACCAGTGTTATTTGCCCCATTATTTTCTCCTGCTGCATCCTGCTGGCATCTTGCGGCGGATCAACGGCGCCATCGGCAAGCGCCACGCCACGAGCCAGCCCAACTATGACCCCCACATCCACGCCCGTGCCAACAGCTACCAGCGCAACGGGTACCGCTCCTCAACATTACAACTCCCGCGTGCTTTATCGCGGCTCAGCTCGACCAGACGACCTGGCGTTTGACCAGCAAGGGCGTCTGCTCTTTGGCGATTTTTATAACGGGACCATCAGCCAGGTCAATAACGATGGTACAGTCACAGTGATAGCGCGGGCGTTGGCCGGACCCGAAGGCTTCACCGTACTATCAAATGGCACCATGATTATCGCGGAACAGCGCAGGCACCGCATCGTTTCCCTCGCACCGGGAGCAGCATCGCCGGCGGTCTTACGCGCGCTACCGGGCACGCCCAGTACGGCACGCTGCAAAGATGGCGTTGACGGTACCGCTTATGACGCCACCACCAATACACTGATCGTGCCCGATAGCCCCACGGGAGCAGTATACCGTATGAGCCTGGACGGGCGCACGTTGACGCTACTAACTTCGGGTATGGTGCGTCCGGTTGGAGGGGTAGTCGATACGCAGGGCAATATCTATATCGCCGACGAGTGCGGCGGCGAGATCTGGAAGATTGCGCCGGGGGGCCAGGTGCAGCGTCTTGGCGGCTTTAGCATGCCAGATGATGTGGCACTTGATGCGTACGGCAACCTGTTCGTGATCGACCTCGATCCGGCGATCCACGCTTTGATTCGCCTGAATCTGGCAACCGGACAGCGCGAGACATTGGCAAGCCGGGGATATATTGAGCCGCAGGGACTCGTGATTGATCAACATGGTAACATATTTGTGTCGGACGACTTCGCCAATATTATTGTGGAGTATATGCCTGCATGAGTAAACTCACCACTATGAAAGAAGCTATCGCTCGTTACGTGCCTGATGGCTCATCGGTCGCAATGGGATTGGGCCTCGAACCGCTGATCCCTTTTGCCGCAGGACATGAGATGATTCGCCAGCAAAAGCGCGAACTTACCTTGATCGGACCTATTTCGGACGTGCTTTTCGACCTGCTGATCGGCGCAGGCTGCGTGAAGAAGATCCAGGCAGCCTGGATCGGCAATGTGAGCGAGGGGCTGGGCCATTGCTACCGCCGTGCAGTGGAGAAGGATATTCCTCATCCCTTGATCGTCGAGGAGCATAGCAATCATACCATTGCGCTCGCCCTGCTGGCGGCCAGCCTGGGTTCGCCCTACATCCCCACGCGTACCCTGCTAGGAAGCGACATACCGCGCCAGAATCCGACCTTTCTCTTTGAGCATTCGCCGCTGGATGGCACGCCGTTGCTCCTGGTGCCCGCGATCAGGCCCAATGTGACGATCATTCATGTGCAGCGCAGCGACGAGCAAGGTAACGCTCATCTCTGGGGCAGCTTTGGCGTGACCAGGGAGGCCATGCTGGCGGCTCGCGACGTTATCATCGTCGCCGAAGAAATCGTGCCGCACGAAACCATTGTGAGCGATCCCAACCGCGTGCTTGGACCATCTTACAAGGTGCGGGCCGTTGTTCACGAGCCCTGGGGAGCGCATCCTTCCGCAGCCCAGGGCTACTATAACCGCGACCACCAGTTTTTCCACGAGTATCACCTGCAAACTCGTACCGTCGAAGGTTTCCAGGCATGGGTCAATGAGTGGGTTTTGCAGGTGACGGGGCGAGCAGAATATAGAGCCAGATTGGGAGAAGATCGTGTCCGTGGCCTGGGCGTGCGGGAACACCGATACGCCGCGCCGGTCGATTATGGGTATTGATTTCAGCACCCTCAAGCGGGTCGAGCTCGCCACTGGCTCCCGCCGCACCTCTTGAGAGAAGTATGGCATTACACCCAAAGGTGTCAAGTGAAAATGTATTTAAGGAACTGCACATGGATTACACTTCCAGAGAATTGATGGTTGTCTGCGCAGCCAGAGAGATACATGATGGCGAGAATGTCTTTGTCGGGATGCGCCTCCCATTGCTGGCCTTCGCCCTCGCCAAACACACCCACGCGCCAAACTGCATCGGCTTCTTCGAAACAGGCACTATTCGCGATACGCCCGCTGCGGAGTTGCTCTACACAATGGGCGACGCGGCCAATATTACCGGCGCACTGTGGACGACGGGCACTTCACAATTGATCGGCTTGATGGCAGCAGGCGAGGTACAACTGGGCTTCATCGGCGGCGCAGAGATTGATCGGTACGGCAACCTCAACACTTCTATGATCGGCGATTGGCAGCATCCCAAAGTACGCCTGCCCGGCAGCGGCGGCGGTGCGGACATTGCCTCATTGTCACAGCGACTCGCCATTATCATGCCGCACGAACGCCACCGCTTCCGCGAGCGCGTGGACTATGTCACCAGCCCTGGTTACGGCTATCCTGATGAGCATGGACCGGCGGGCGTTGCGTGGCGGCAGCGCGTTGGCCTGCCCAGAGGCGGTCCGGCAGCCTTGATTACAACGCTCGCGGTCTTTACCTTCGACCCTGCAACGGGCGAGGCCCTGCTCAAATCCTATCATCCAGACACAACCATCGAGCAGGTACAGGAGCAGACGGGCTGGCCGCTGCGCCTCGCTCCCGATTGCGCCGAGACGATCCCGCCCAGCGAAAATGAGCTGCGCCTGATCCGCGCATGCGACCCACAAGGGGTATGGACGCAGTAAAGGTTTGCTTCGTTGCTGGATCGTCTCACACTCCCTTTTGTTACCCGTGTTGCGCAAGGAGTTTGCTTGATCTTTCTACTTCAGTAGAACAAAATATACCGCTTTATCTTTCATATAAGATATAGTCAGAGAATCATCTTTTTACTAGAGTCAAAAGGAACTCTCTTGTAACTGGATGCGCCTCTCTTATGTCTAGAGGGCGGTACAGTAGCTCCATCTTGGAGAAAGATGATTTCTCATCATGTGTGTGTTTCTCTATGATGAGGAAGTGTTCCAGAGACGGAAACAATCTTAGAACCTCCTGATCAATTAAAAAAAGAAGGAGTAGGCTACCATGCCACGAGTCATTCTCTACCGGGACTACAATTTCCAGGGGCCGACAAAAGAAGTTACCACCGCTACCGATCTGAGAGATTTCAATGATGAGACCTCTTCTATCGTCGTTCTTGAGGGAAATTGGCAGTTTTTTGCCAATTACAATTTTGATGAGCTTAGGGCAACACTCATCCCGGGAGTTTATCCGAGCGTTGATGCTATAGGGATTGCTAACGACACGCTTTCTTCCTTGCGTCCTCTTAATTAGCATGCCGTTCACCGTAGTAAGTATTATTGCATAAACATCACTTCTCTTGGGGAACTATTTGAGCAGCGTTTGGACTATCAAAACGTTTATGGACAGAATAGCTTCTCCAAGAGGAGCGTTTGGGCAAACAACAAACATGGGATTTTTCATCTAGCCAACATACAATTTTTTGAACCGCCAATACTATCGATAGGGCAAGGCAGGACGATAGAAATAACATGGAGAATTGTCATGCTATCTATATTAGAGGTCTGCTTTATGCCTGTATATTTTCGCAAACATTCAATTTTTGGCGCATTACTACTGGCCCTTGTGATGCTCAGCAGTTGCAGTCCCTTTGCAACCCAGAATAGCAAACCCACGCCCGCTGTCAGTCCAACCAGTACCGCCTACGCCTGGCAATCGTGCAATGCTACCAATTGCCCACCCATCTCCACTATACCAGGGGTGCGCCCGTTTCCTAACACCTGGGATAATATCCATCTTTTCCAGACCTTCACCTTCAACCTGGACGATCCCACGATAAAACGTATGGCCGGCGCTTACGACTTTGTATGGGGCGCTCAACCGGAAACGGTTGCAGCTTTCCGCGCCGCCAACCCGCATATCTTGCTCAGCTACTACATGCCCTTGAACCGCGATCATGGGACATTTGACAATAACGATCTGGGCCGCGAGCACGATCTTGCTTACTGGAAAGCGTTCCATCCCGACTGGATTCTCTACAAATGCGACCGTGTCACACCGGCACGGCAATTTTCAGACCCTAATTTGTCGCTCGATTTCAGCAACCCGGACGTGATTAACTGGCAGCTTCAGATGTATGCCATACCGGCCAGCAAGGCAGGCTATGATGTATTGGGAGTGGATAATTTGAATCTGGATAATATGTTTGGAGCCTGTGGCTTCTATCGTAACGGCCAGTGGGTGCAACGCTATAGCGGGCAGCCTAGCGATCCACAGTATCATGCGGATTTGCTGAACTGGGTCACTGAGATGCAAAAGGCGCTTCACGCGCTGCCACATCCTATGGCACTGATCCCCAACCTCGGCTATGGGCTGGTTGCTCCCTCGCCAAACGACCCCTATATTCAGCAATTGATCCAGCATACCGATGGCATTCTGGATGAGGGGGCCTTCACTTTCTACGGCCAGAACTACATCATGGATAGCAACTGGGTAAAGCTGGTGCAGTTTATCCAGGCCGTGCAACAACAGAACAAGCCATATTATATTCTTGATGAATTTCCGCGCCCGGCGATCCACAACGACCAGCTAGAGTGGGCGCTCTCCTCGTACCTGATGTGCAAAGATCAGCTATCGGCTATCTTCCTCGCCACCTGGCAGGAATATGGCGCCGACAACCGTCTCCCGCAGTACACGGTCCACATTGGCAATCCGAAAGGAGCTATGTACTGGGCGCAGGGGGTATACTGGCGCTCTTATAGCGGCGGCACAGTGATTGTCAATCCGAGCAGCAACTTCAGCTATACCATCATGCTCAATTCTCCCGGCTATGTTGATCTTTTCGGGCATCCCGTGGCTCAAACCCTGACGCTGCCAGCACACTCCGGCATCGTTCTGCTTTCGGCGCGATAGCTGATGACCTTCACGGGTGATATACTACAATCACAATTATTTTGTAGCATCTCACCTTGTGAGCAAGGAGCATTATGGCAGAGTACCAGTATATTCTTGTTGAGCGGGAAGAGCGCATTGGCATCGTCACGTTGAACCGCCCAAAGGAATTGAACGCGCTTAATTTCAAGCTGGTGAGCGAGCTGGCGAACGCGCTCGAAGAGTTTGATCGCGACGAGGGGATTCGCTGTATTATCCTCACCGGAGCTGGCGAGAAGGCATTTGCAGCGGGGGCAGATATCAAGGAGATGGCGGACAAATCGCCGATTGATATGATGCTTGGTGGCTTCGAAGCCTGGGGCCGCATCCGGCGCATTCGCACGCCGATGATTGCCGCCGTTGGCGGCTACGCGCTCGGCGGAGGCTGCGAGCTGGCGATGCACTGCGATATGATTGTGGCCTCAGAAAATGCCCGCTTTGGGCAACCGGAAATTTTGATTGGCGTCATGCCCGGCGCGGGTGGCACGCAACGTCTCGCTCATGTGCTCGGCAAGTATCGCACAATGGAGATCGTATTGACCGGAGCGCAGGTCACGGCTCAAGAGATGGCCGCGCTTGGCCTGGTGAACCGGGTCGTCCCTCCTGGAGAGCATCTGAACGAAGCCAAAAAGCTGGCGCAAACCGTCGCGGCTCAGGCTCCCATCGCGGCTCAACTGGCGAAAGAGGCAGTGTTGGCCGCCTTTGAAACTTCGTTAGAAGAGGGACTGGAGATAGAGCGCAAGAACTTCTTCCTGCTGTTCGCCACAGAGGACATGCGAGAAGGGATGCGCGCCTTTATTGAGAAGCGCAAGGCAAATTTTCAAGGAAGGTAAATCATGGAAGAAGCGGTTATCATCTCGCGGTGCGTACGCTTATCGGGCGCTACGGCGGCACGCTGAAGGATGTGCGGCCCGACGACATGGGCGCGCTCGTCATCAGCGAAGCGATCAAACGTGCGAATATTGATCCTGGTAGTATCGAACGTTATTTTCGGCTGCGCCAACCAGGCGGGCGAGGATAACCGCAATGTGGCCCGTATGTCGATCTTGCTGGCGGGTCTTCCCGTAGAGGTCGCGCACCCAGGCTCAACAGACGATTTTTGAGTATATTGAGTGCTTTTACCATCGTTGCCGTTGTCATTCTGCTTTAGGCTATCTCAGCCCCTTGCAGTATGAGCAGCTGATGACCTAGCCATCCATTTGTCCTGTCTCTGAAACCGGATCAAGCTCAATCTCTTTTTTGTGAGACTTGGAGGTGGCGCCTTGTCCGATACTCTGTAATGGCCGCTGGTTGGCGGTAGCAGGGATGACGGTGGTGGCGACCTCTTCCAGGCCCCAGGCCGCTTTGCGGACACGACTGGGGGGCTGAGGCGTGCTCGCCTTTACCACCTCCTGTTGCTCTCCGACTTTGCCCTTGAGCGCGGCCAGCGCCATTGTCTCGCTCTCAGCGATGTCATCGCTCTGTTTTTGAGTGGGAGTAATACCAACGATGGGAAGCTGCATGATGAGCTGAGCGATGGAGCAGGTAAGCGTCAGTAGGACCAGCGTCGTCAGGGTATTTACAGGGGACCAGTGTTTCGCATAGAGCAATGCACCGGCAGCGATTGACGCGACGGAGAGGCTGAGAGCGACCGCCAGAGAGAGTTCGATAGCAAGATCGTGAAGGCGTAGAAAGCGCACAAGCGCCATCCCCGG
>DATGMF010000030.1:0-46533 GCA_035293765.1 Ktedonosporobacter sp. | reverse complement strand
GCCGTGCTGGTAGCCCTGTTGAAATTGCCGATCCGTCACACAGATCGCGGTCCTGCCCACCTGGAAGTACGCTGGTGGCAGCTCTTGGAGGGCATCCTGCTGGTTAGTATGGTCCATAGTAGCCTCCCTGCTGCTCCTGCTTGCGTACTACGCACCGTCTCATTTTCCTGGTCGGTGCAGCATGAAGCAGCAAACAAAGTGATAGGATAATATGTAGGTGACATGGTTGGTGTGTTGTACGTCCATACACCGCATTATCACATATGTTCTCACTGTCTGGAGAACCACGGCGGACCGCCTTACCCCTAGACGAATCGTAGGGATATCCGACGGCCCGAAATATGAAGTGTACATATCTTTAGAACTGGTGTATAATGCGAATGCAGATTTGTTTGCAAACAAATCTGCATTATAAGCACATGTATTTTTCAATCCCTCAAGTGGGCCGAGAGAGCGATGAACTCCTGCCGCCTCCTTTGTGGGGAGTATAGATATCGGACATGATAAATCGAGTCCCTACAGATGTCAAGTGGATAGGCACTGGACAATTCCCTCATCCACCAATCTGCTCAGCAAATATGGGGGCGCTGCATTCCTCTCTTGTCTAAAAGCAGCAGTCATCACATTGGAGGTCTGTTTTGATAGAAACGATTCCGCCAGGTACAGTTCTCTATGGGCGTTATCGTATCGAACGTGTGTTGGGCAGTGGGGGATTCGGACACGTCTATTTAGCAATAGACCTGGCAACAAACCAGCCTGCTGCGGTGAAAGAATACCTTGTCACCGGAGCAAGCGGGCAGGAGCAACTGCGACATGAGGCTACCGTGCTCAGTCGCTTGCATCACCCGAACCTGCCCGCTTTCCTGGATGCGTTCATGGAGAACGGTCGTTACTATGTGGTTCTCAATTACATTGAGGGGCACGATCTGACCGACCTGATTATGCGCACGACGCGCCAGCGCAACGAGGTTATCCCGATAGGGCAGATTATGAGCTGGATACTCTCGATCTGTGACGCTGTATATTTCCTGCATAGCCAGCAGCCCGGCGTGATCCATCGCGATATCAAGCCTGATAATATTCGCATCACACCCGAAGGCACAGCCGTGCTGGTGGACCTGGGCAATGCCAAAGCGACTGCCGATGGAGCACGCACGCTACTATTTATTCGGCACCAGGGTACGCCCGGTTACGCTCCACCCGAACAATATCCTGGCGGCATCGGGACCGATACACGTTCAGATATCTACGCTTTAGGGGCCACGCTCTATTTTGCCCTGACAGCGCAAGAACCGCCCAGCGTCTCGACGCGCAACCAGTTTATGCAACAAGGCAAGCCGGATCTGCCAACCCTCCAGGAGCGGCTCGCCAGTAATCCGCCGCCCACTTCTCCTGAAACGGATGAGGTGCGACAATTCCGATTAGGCATCTCTAAGCCCGCCAAGCCGGCCCCGCGCCACTTGCGGCACGTAGCGCAGCTTGGAACGCTGCCACCAGCATTGCTCAACCAGCTAAACTCGATTATCCAGCGCAGTATGGCGATCAAGGCAACACGTCGCTACCAGTACATTGCCGATTTCGCCAATGATCTAAAAAGAGTGATGGCGTCTCTGCCACCGCCGCCAACGCCAGGCCCATCGCGTCCGCTGGACCCCAATAGCACCCAGCCTGATCTGCCCAAGCTCTACGAAGCAATGCAGGCAGCACAGGATAAGCCTGACGCGAGCGCATCAACGACGAACGCTCCGCAGGCATCGTCGGCCACGAATATTCGCTGTCCCCGCTGCGACGCAGCCCTGAGGCCAGGCATACCCTTTTGCCCGCGCTGTGGAACCGCTCTAGCTCCCAACGCTCCACACAGTAGTGGAGCTGCACAGGGTATCTCTGGGGAGCAAACCATCCTCGTCCCACCTTCATCATACTCTGTAAAAGCAGTCACGCAGAATACCCAGAGGCCATCCTCTATGACCCCTCCCGCCGGGCCGAACAATTTTTCCGGTCGTCAGCCAACGCATACTCAAACATCCACCCAGGCTCCCCCGGGCAATATACCCCAGTCAGGGTCAGCCACCAGTAATATGGTCGGAATGGGCAACAATACACAGTCTCATTCATCATCCAGTTCCAAATCGAACTTGAAAAGTTTTTTTACCATTCTTGTGATTTTGCTTGTAATTCTGGTTATTATAGGATTATTAATAGTATTTATGATCGGTCGAGTAAATCATGGCGGTGTTGGTTTTTACAGCAACTTTCTATTTTTATCTTACAGCTACAGGTTTTGAGGCATGAACGAACACGCTCTTTTGCCATTACGGCTGCTCTTACTGGGCTTTGGTAATGTGGCTCAGGCTTTTCTTCCGCTGCTAGCATCCCGCAACGAGTGGTTAAAGCAAAATCTTCATATCCGCCCCATCATCAGTGGGATCGGTACCCGCAGCCAGGGATTTTATGTCCATCCCACAGGTATCGATGCGGTCGCGCTCGCTCAAGAAACAGCTCCCTTTCTTCACTTTAGCCATCAGGCCGAGCGCGTTCGGGATGCGCTTGCGTTGATCCAGGCCGGTAACGCTGCGGGCGCATCATTGCTGATAGAGCTGACCACGCTCAATCCCCAGGATGGTGAGCCCGCTCTGACACATATTCGTACTGCGCTTTCTCTAGGCATGGACGTCATTACGGCCAATAAAGGCCCGGTTGCGCATCAACAGGCCGCATTGCAAGCCCTGGCACAAAACCAGCAGGCGCTTTTCCGCTTCGAATCGACGGTACTGGATGGTTTGCCTCTGATTAATCTCGCCCAATTTACTCTCCAGGCCGTCAACATCTATGCCTTCCGGGCGTTACTCAATTCCACCAGCACGCTGGTATTAAGTCTGATAGAGCAGGGTCATACCTTCGACGAGGCAATACGCCAGGCCCAACAGCTCGGTATTGCGGAAGCTGACCCGTCCTACGACCTCGAAGGGTGGGACGCGGTCATGAAAACAACCATCCTCACCAATAATTTGCTCGAAGGGCTGCTCACCCCATCAATGGTGCAGCGCACAGGAGTTCGCGGTCTCTCACCCGACGACATTCGAGACGCCGCCAGAACTGGAACGCCGATTCGCCTGGTCAGCCGGGCCAGCCGCCTCGCCGCTGGCGTTCAGGCAATTGTATCCCCTGAGCGGCTGAATAGCGACGATATTCTCCTGACCGGAAAAGGTTCGGCCAGCGTTATCTCGCTAGAGACCGAGGCAATGGGAACAATTACTCTGGTCGAGCACGATCCTGAAGTTCAGCCTTCTCATTCCACCATTCAGCATAACAATGCCGCCGTACTCCAGACCGCTTATGGCGTCCTCAGCGATCTGATCGTGATCATGCAGCAGAGGCAGAGCCGCACCTAGTCTATCAGCCTCTGCAAACCTTAGCGCATTGCGGGAACATTCTGGGAACATCTATGCGCTATAATTGCGGAAACCTGTCTGTTCCTTCTGAAGTAGAGCATTGCGCGTTCTTCTGCTTTCTGATCGCAAGGTGAGGCCGGACGCGCAAACTCGTCGCTACCACCCGTAAAGGAGGATTTGTGTGAGCACAGCCAGCAGCAGTTTCATGAACCGCAACCTGGAACACTATCCGGCTAATTCAAGGCGGATCTGGTATCTGGCACTCTCTGTAGCCGCAACTTTTGTTTTGTATTACGAAGCGTACGTTCTCCCTTCGGTTGCCCCCCTGGTACTCAAAAACTACAATATGTCATTCAGCCTCTATATCTTCTCAGGTGTTGCTGCTGCCTCGCTTGGTGCAGTTGCTTCGCTGCTGGGAAGTCTGGCAGACCGCATCGGGCGCGCTAACATGGTGGTTTACGGCGTCCTTCTGACGTCTCTGCTCACAATCGCTATAACTTTTGCCACCACGCTCTGGCTCTTCTTCCTGCTCACCTGGAGCGTCGGCTTCGTCGAGGGCATCATCCTGGTGGCAACGCCCGCCCTTGTACGCGATTTTTCTCCCCAGTTGAGACGCGCAACGGCAATGGCCTTCTGGACCATTGGCCCGGTGGGAGGAAGTTTGCTGGCAACAACAGTCACGAGCCAGACCATTACTATCTTCGGGACATGGCAATCGCAATACATTATCGCAGGCGTCGTTGGCCTGATTATCGCGGTGTTCTGTTTCTTCGGCCTGCGCGATCTCTCGCCGTCTTTGCGCGCTCAAATCATGGTCACGATGCAAGAAAAGATGCTCCTCGAAGCGCGTGCCAGAGGCATTGATATAGCCGCGACCATGAAGCATCCCTGGCGGCAAATGCTACGCCCACAGGTGCTGGTCAGCGCCATTGGCGTTAGTATATTTCTGCTGCTCTATTATGCGTTGGTAGGCTACGGTCCGCTGCTCTTCACCAACATCTTTAAGTATCCCCTCGCACTGGCAAACGGCCTGCTGAGCATTTACTGGATCGTTAACGTGATGGCGTCTCTCGTCGGTGGCTTCATCTCTGATCGCTTTGATGTACGCAAGCCGTTTATGGTCATCGGGACCGTTGCCAACATTCTCATCAACATCGTCTTCATCAGTCGCATTGGGCAGCCAACCAGTGCTCTGTTCATGGGAACGCTGCTGGCGCTCACCGCGCTGACCGGCCCCATCGCCTACGTCGCGTGGATGGCCGCGTTCACGGAAACGCTTGAAGCGATCAACCCGGCTCTGGTTGCTACCGGCATCGCGATCTGGGGCTTTATCGTTCGTGTTGTCGTGGTGCTCTCGACGATAGGCTTCGGCTTTGTGGTCATTAACATTGTTAACCCCACCCAATGGGCCACCTGGTGGTGGATTGGCGTAGGCGGGCTGGTAGCTTTCTTGCCAACCGTCTGGCTCACAGCCGGCTATTGGAGCCCCGCCAGCGCCCGCGCCGCCACGAAAGCCCGTCTGGAAGAGGAAGGGCTTGCCGCCGGCACTGCGGTCGGGTCGGCGTAACCTACACAAACCAGAACAACATTCATCTGCTCCATAAAAGTTGGCTCCGGCACGACCATTATTATTCATTTGGTCGTGCCGGAGCCACGCCAGTTCACTAACAAGTAATTTGTTGCAGATCGCCATGATGATCATACAAGGAGACTGGCAGGTTTTAAGGAGCTCTAAGCAACATGCCGCCTGCCTGCCTTGCGATCATGTCTCCTTCCAGTCAATGGCGCGCAGCGCATACTCAACATCGTCGCCCTCCCAGAGCACCTCCGACGCATCGTGGGAGAGACTGTCAAGGGCTTGCAACTCTTCCACCGTCATGTGAAAGGTTCGCACCAGCGAAAGGCCCGCCTTTTCCATGACGCGGCGAGAGGCGAGATTGTCCTCATAGGTCGTGGCAACCACACGCTGCACGCCCAATTCGGTGAAGCCGAGGCGGATCAGTGCTCGCACGCCCTCAGTGGCGTAGCCCCGGCCCCAGACAGCCCGCCGTAGTCGATAGCCGATAGAGACCTCATCGCGACAGGTCACCTCCTTTGGCCGGAAGCTGAACCACCCCAGGAATTCCCCGCTTTCCTTCTCGATAGCCGCAAAGACGCCAAACCCTGGCAGTGGCTCGTAGGAGCGCAGGAACGCGGGCAGGATATCGTTCTGGATCGCCTCGCGGGGTGTGGGGACACCGCCAGTGAGAAAACGCATCACCTCTGGATCGCTGTCAAGATCGACCAGATGGTCCACATCAGCCTCTATAAAGCGGCGCAACACCATGCGCTCGGTTTCCAGCAAAATCTGCATCGCTCATTCCTTATTTATCTAATAATGTGTCATCAACCCTATTGTGTAGTTTACTTTGTTTTCTCAGCACAGGAAAGGTTTTGAGGAATGCGGGCAGTTGAGCCAGGCACTCGATGCGAGGTATCGCTCCCGCCTCGGGATGTGCCGAAGCGCTTACCAGGACGGTTTTTGCTCCCGTCTCTACCACCCAACTAATCGCCTGAGGGCTGTCATCAACGACGAGCGCCTCCTCAGGACGAATGCCAACATCAGCAAAGAGACGCACATAGTATTCCGGCCCCTCCTTGAAGGTGTTAATCAGGTCGGCGCCGTAAAGACGACCAAAGCAGTGACGCACCCCTAACCCATCAAGGTAGCCAGCCAGTTCAAGCGAACACGATCCCGAAGCCAGATGCAGCGAGTAGCCCCGATGATGCAAGATACGAATGGCCTCCACTGAGCCCGGCAAAGCGGCCTGGACGCGACGCGTGATCGAGGCAATCGCACGATCAGCCAGCGCAAGGCATTCTTCCTCGGCTGGTGCAGTAATGCCCACCTCCTCACACATACCTCTTATCCAGCGAAGCTGATAGCTCCAATAAAAGCTCATGAAATCAGCCGATGTCCGCCCGCGAGCTTCCTCCTGCTGTTCCAGATGATGAGTGACTATACGAAATGCGCGCGTCCATGCCTCCCCATCTCCGCCAAGCAGTTCCGCAAAGCACTCACCTACTAGACTCTGCCATTGTGTAATCTGCTGATCTTTGTTGATGATGACACCGCCAAGATCGAGAAAAACGCTCAGTGATGGCATGGCAAGACCGGCAGAACGCTAACTGATCGTTGTCGTGTTGTCATAAAGCGGTCACTCCCACATTTCAGGCAGCGCGCGCCGCACACGGGCCAGCCACGCAGGCAGAGATGCAGCCCAGGACAGCCGCTCCATGAGATCATCGATATTGAGCGACGGTACCAGGGCAGGGGCAAGCCCTGCCCCTACATAAAAAAGATCTTCGAGCGGGCCATTGATAGTAGCGATGGGAGAGATGATCAGCAATGCATCGGCCAGGAGAGCGGCTTCCCCGGGCGCTGGCGGACAGAGTTCCCCATAAGCCTGTAAGAAGCGGCGCATGCGTTCTGGTTCGAAGCCGCGCTTGACCAGGGGACGGGTCAGGCTGTTGCCAGGTTGCCAGGCAAGCGCACTAAAGTAGAAAAGGGCATAGGCAACCTCGAAGATACGCTTCTCCCAGCGCGATGCCTCTAATCCCATTACCACCGTCACTCCTGACGGGCCGAAGCGCAAGTTGAGCGCGTGATAATCGCCGTGAAGGTGAAATTCCGGCAGGTTTCGTCCGGCGCCAATCGACATCATGGCTGAGGGCAGAACCGCCTCCCACTGTTCAACCCATTGCGAGAGGGCAGCGGCAAGCGCGTGAATTTCGCTCTGCTCGGCCTTACTGCGCGCCAGATTGAGCCAGTTCTGCACCATGCCGCCCATGTGTACTTCAGAGGGCCAGCGGTGCTGATCTCCAGCATAGCGTTGCGAGGCCAGGTGAATGCGACCAAGCATCGTGCCCGCAAACTCCACCCACTCCAGGCTGCGTGGATTCGCTGTGTCAAAAAACTCGCCCTCCGCCCATTGTTGCAGTTCGAAGTCATCTTCGCCAAGCGTCACTACCGGCCTTCCATCGGGCGTGAGCCATAACGCAGGAATGGGGATATCGTTCTGCTGAAGGTAACGCCGGAATGCGTAGCGATGGTTCAGGTCTTCTCCCGCCAGCCCCTCCGGGCGCTCTCGCAACTCGTAGCGTTGTCCCTGGATATCGACCAGCAAGCTCAGGTTATCCGCGCGCGCCGTATCTGTCTCGCCCAGGTTCTGCCATTCGTGAATGCCAAAAGCCTGCATGACCGCGTTAAGGTCAAGCAGGTCTTTTGCCTGTACTTCTTGCGTATCGTCAAACTCGTGATTGTGCATGTTTTATCTTCGCCAGCACCGTTAGACTTCCGTGGGCAGATCCTGACGCTTGCCCCACTCATTCCAGGACCCATCATAGTTGGTCAGTTTGGGATAGCCCAGCATCGCCAGGCTAAAGAGAATGGTTGTGGCCGCGACACCACCGTTACAGTAGGCCACGACCTGCTGCTCCGGCGAGATGTGCGCCGCAGTGAACATCTGCCGCAGTTCGTCATTGCTGCGAAATGTCCCGGTCGCCGGATCAATCACTTCCTCGCGCGGAACGTTGAGCGCGCCCGGAATGCGTCCCCTCCGACCATGCCCACGCGCAATCTGGCCGCTATACTGTCCGGTATCGCGAGCATCCAGCAACGTCACATCTTGCTTGCCAATGAAGGAAAGCACATCCTCCGCTGTGGCGCGCAACTGCGGCTGCACAGCAGGAGTGAATGTGGCGGGAGGATACGCGGGAATGCTGGCATCCAGAGGTCGATGCTCACGCTGCCACTTCGCCAATCCTCCGTTGAGCACAACCACCTGGTCATGACCATAGTAGTTCAGCGCCCACCAGAGACGGGTGGCAAATTGCGAGGTCGGATGAGCGTCATAGGCGACTATGAGGTGCTGATCGCCAATGCCCAGATGTCCCATCACTTCAGCGAAGCGAGCAGGAGGAGCGACCTGCGCCTCCACAGCATCATCGGGATCAACGATGTCGCTGCTCCAATCAATGTAGAGCGCGCCCGGAATGTGTCCCTGCTCATATTCCTCGCGAGCGCCCACATAGAGAGCATCCTGGATGCCAGCATGCTCGACGGTTTTGACATAGCCGCGCATATCCACGATGCGCAAATGGGGATCATGCAGGTGATCGGCGAGCCACGAGGTCTCTACCAGGAAACGACTACGCTCCAGTTCCATAAACCATCTCCCCCTTGAAAAATATATGAGGGGACAGATTCTGCCCCCTCCTGCTCAGTGTCTACGTAAGGTTGCCGGGAAAGTTCTTATGAGAAGAGTCCCGCGGCGTCTGGATTATCGGTACTGACAAAGTGAGCGGGCGCGCCAAACACCTGCATCCGCTTCACGCCAGTAATGCGCATCGAGCTATTAGGCGTTTGCGTGGTGACATAACGCTGCATCATCAAGCCGAGAGGACGCGCCAGGACAATCGCAGCGGTGGATGCCAGAATCACATTATTCACCGTGCTATATGGGCGCCGCATCTTCGCCACCGCCATCGCCGAGAGCCCAGTCAGAGCACCCGTCACGGCCAGATTGGTGCCGCAACGCTCGTGAACCGCCATCTCCGGGTGAGTTGTACGCAGCAAATTCAACGCCTCCTCAGCCGTGGGGAGAATCGCCTCGGTCGGCACGTCCCCAAAGACAAAAAAGCCAGCCGCAAAGGAGATCCCTGAGAGGCGCGCCTCCGGGAACTTCCTGGCTAGCAAGACAATCGTGGCGTGCTCAAGAGCATGATTCTGCTTCACCGCACTACCCAGCAGCATCTGCTGCGCAACCTGCACCAGAGGATTTATACTCATCACAATGGTCCTTCCTAAAACAAATGATCCTTGTATCGCCAATACGGTAACAGTAGCCACGATACCCGGTTATCTATTCTATTGTACGATTACGGACCATAGATTATGTTGAAGATGACAGCTTCATCGCCGAAACTGATCATATCTCCGTCATTCAGGGCTACCGCTTGATATATACGAACGTTATTGACAAAAGTGCCATTCGCGCTCTGCAAATCTTCCAGATACCAGCGTCCATTGGCAAACCATAAGCGTGCATGGCGACGCGAGACCGTCAGCCCCGGGATCACCAGGTCGTTGCCAGTGGTGCGCCCAATCGTCGTCACGTCCTGATGGAAGCGATAGGCGCGACCGGCCATTGGTCCGTTTTTCATCAGCAGCCGCGCCAGGACAGGACGACCATTTGGCCCCAGGAAGCGGTCCGCGCTGGCGCGCTTGTTTGACAGATCATCACCGCAGGTTGTGCAGTAGAGCTGCGTGCTGCGATTCAACGCCCCGCAGCGGAAGCAGGTCAACATCACTACCGATTGCGGTCCCGACTGAGCTATCCCTCCTCCGTACTGAACTCCGCTGCCAACGCTCTGCTGGTTTCTTGCCTCAGCAATAGGACCCGAGGCAAAAGGCGAAATACGATAGGGACGCGATATCGAAAGATTCGACGCCGCCAGGGCGCTCGTCAGGGCATCAACCAAGACATCCGCCGATTGATACCGTTCGTGCGGTTGTTTCGCCGTCATCTTTAATACGACCTGGACAACAAGAGGGGGTACACCCTCCGCTGTCAATCGGTCAACGGGCAAAGGATCATTGATATGTTTTACTGTGATGGTCAGTGGGCTATCAGCTTGAAAAGGCACGCGACCGGTCAGGCAGTGGAAAAACACGATGCCCAGCGAATAGAGGTCACTGCGCCGGTCTACTGCCTGGCCCATGCCTTGCTCGGGTGACATATATTGCGGGGTGCCAATACCTGTGCCGACGCGGGTAAGGTTGGTGGTGCCCTCCATGATCTTCGCAATGCCAAAATCGGAGAGCAGCAGATGCCCATCTTTGCGCAGCAACATATTGGCAGGCTTGACATCACGGTGAACGATGCCGTTGCGGTGAGCGCAATCCAGCCCTTCCGCCGCCTGGATGATATAATCCGCCACCTCTGACACAGGTAAAGCTTTTTTGATGCGTTCTTTGAGAGTCCCGCCATCAACGTATTCCATGACAATAAAGGTAATATTGTCCTGCTCACCAAAGTCATGGATCTGCACAATGTTGGGATGAGCCAGTTTCGCCACTGAGCGCGCCTCTTGCTCGAAGCGTTTGACGAATACGGGGTCGCGGGCGTAATGGGCGGGCAACACCTTAATTGCCACATACCGGTCGAGCGTGGGCTGATATGCCTTAAACACCGTCGCCATGCCGCCAGCCCCGATACGTTCGACTATACGAAATTGCCCCAGCGTTTTGCCGACGAGCATATCTAGATCATTATTGCTGCCTGCCTGGCGAGGATAGTAATTCTCTGGTTGCATACCCCTGACAACTCCGTTATCCGAAACTTAGGCATTTATAGACGGCCCATAAATGCGGCTCGGTTTCTGCTTCCTCCACCATTGCCTGGCTTCCCAGGTCTCACATGATGTTCACAAGCGTCTCTTCCCGTGAAGTACTTTTTCAGGATTCAGATGACTTGCTACTTCCGCTCTACCGCCTGAGCAGAAACAGATCCTCTATAGCACAGTAATCTCCCTGATTATACAGATATAAACGCGCGATGTCGAGAGAAACCAAAAAAAGCGTCTACCCTTCAAGCAGCAACGTTTCAGGGTCCTCCACCATCTCCTTGATCTTGACCAAAAACTGTACAGCTTCACTCCCATCGACGATGCGATGATCGTACGAAAGGGCCACATACATCATTGGCCGAATGACCACCTGCCCGTTTAAAGCAATGGGCCGCTGCTCGATCTTATGCATGCCCAGGATGCCGACCTGGGGAGCGTTCAGAATAGGGGTGGAAAGGAGTGAGCCAAAGACGCCTCCGTTGGTAATGGTAAACGTGCCGCCCTGGAGTTCCGGCAGCGATAAAGCATTTTCGCGCGCCCGTTTCGCCAGGCTGGCGATCTCGCGCTCAATCTCGGCAAAGCTCTTGCGGTCGGCGTCGCGCAATACCGGCACGATTAAGCCTTCCTCGGTGCTGACGGCAATACCGATATCATAGTAATGCTTGATGACGATCTCGTTGCCTTGAATTTCGGCGTTGAGGAGCGGAAATGCCTTGAGCGCGCCTACTACGGCTTTAGTGAAAAATGACATAAAGCCCAGCGATACCTGGTGCCGCTCTTTGAACGTCTCTTTGCGCCGGCTGCGAATCTCCATGACCGCGCTCATGTCGATCTCATTGAAAGTGGTGAGCATGGCGGCGGTATGCTGAGCCTCGACGAGACGCTGCGCGATTGTCTGCCTGCGGCGCGACATACGAATCCGCTCCTCACGCCCCGGCTGTCCGGCAGGGGGAGTGACCGGAGCAGCCACACTTCGCAGCGGTGGCGGTGCGGCAGGAGCGGGTGCAGGTGGCGTCGGAGGGGCTGATAGCGGCTGCGTAGGCTGCTTCTGCTGCTGGAGATAGCTAATGACGTCTTCTTTGGTGATACGCCCATGCGGGCTGGTTCCCCTGACCTCGGACAGGTCGATATTATTCTCTGCTGCGATCCGCCGCGCCAGTGGCGAAGGGGCGCGCGACTCCGTTGCTGCGGATGAGCGCTGCGAGGAGGCGGGCTGCTGCTCTGGCGTCACGGTCTGCATTGGCTCAGTTCCGGTGGAAGATGCGGCGACGCCATTCGATGATGCCTCAGCGGCGCCAGCACCCTCAGCAATGGTACCCAGCACGTCGCCCACCACAACAACATCGCCAACCTGCTTGACAATCTTCTGTAGCACTCCCTCTTGTTCGGCAGAGACCTCCAGGTTTACTTTATCGGTCTCCAGTTCTACGAGCGCTTCTCCCACATGAACTGGCTCGCCTTCTTGCTTGCGCCACGCAGCGACGGTCGCTTCAACGACCGATTCTCCCAACGTTGGGACATGAATCTCAGACATATTTTCCTCCCGGCTGTTCTAGCGGCAAGCCGGAGGCTTCCGCGATAATTTGCTCCTGCTCGGCCTGATATCTATCGTAAAAACCGGTGGCAGGGCTGGAACGAGCAGGGCGAGAAATGACCTCTAATTTATCATTACGTGGCATGATCTTTGTAAGACGAGGAGCTATATAGCTCCAGGCTCCCATATTTTGCGGCTCTTCCTGCACCCAGACCACTTCACGCACACGAGGATAGCCAGCAAGAACCTGCTTGAGTTCATCGGCGGGGAAAGGATAGAGCATTTCAACCCGCACAATGGCGACATCATCGGCCCGAGTGCGGCTTTGCTGGAGCAGCAGATCGATGGCAATCTTCCCGCTGCAAAGCGCGATCCGCCTGACACTCTCAGGATTTTCCCGCGCCTGCTGATCGTCGATGACGGTTTTGAAGGAGCCTTCCGCCAGATCCTGCAAGCTCGATGACGCCAGGGGATGCCGCAAGAGGCTTTTCGGCATCATCACAACCAGAGGGCGTGGGGCGCGCTCAAGAAGATGCGCCTGTTGTCGCAGCAGATGGAAGTACTGCGCCGAGGTGGAACAATTGGCAATGCGCCAGTTATCCTGGGCCGATAGTTGCAGGTAGCGTTCCAGACGAGCGCTTGAATGCTCCGGTCCCTGACCTTCGTATCCGTGGGGTAGCAACAGCACCAGCGACGAGTTCTGCCGCCATTTGGCGCGGCCCGAAGAAATGAACTGGTCGATAATCACCTGCGCCACATTGGCAAAATCGCCATATTGCGCCTCCCACAGTACCAGGGCATCAGGAGCATGCACACTATAGCCATACTCAAAACCCAGCGCCCCGACCTCGCTCAACGGACTGTTATAGATGGAAAACGACGCTTTTGCCGCGCGTAAATGCTGTAGCGGCACATACACCTCGTCGTTTGCCTGGTTATGCAACACGGCATGGCGGTGGCTAAAGGTGCCACGCTCGGAATCCTGCCCGGTCAGGCGAATCGGCGTGCCCTCAGCAAGAATAGAGGCAAACGCCAGCGCCTCGGCCTGCCCCCAATCAATACCACCTTCTGGCCCCAGCGTATTGGCACGACGCTGCAAGGTGCGAGCCAGCTTTGGATGAGGCGCGAAGTTCTCCGGCCAGGTCAGCAATTCATTATTATAGGTCATCAGTTGTTCAGCCGTGATCGGTGATGGCGTCTTCGCAACGCGATGATAGCCATTACCGTTTTTTATTTCTTCTTCGTCAGGCAGGCTCGCACCCTCATCAGCTTCGCGCTTGGCCTGTTCCAGTAGCGAAAAAGCGTCCTTCTCCATTGCCTCGGCCTCGTCACGCGAGACAATACCGGCTTCGTCGAGGCGGCAGGCATACAACTCGCGCACCGTCGGATGCGAGCGAATGCGCTCATACATCTGCGGCTGCGTGAACGCTGGCTCGTCTCCCTCATTGTGTCCCCAGCGCCGGTAGCCAACGAGGTCAATCATCACATCTTTATGAAATTGATCGCGGTAGGCATGAGCCAGGCAGACCGCCGTTAAACAGGCATGGGGATCATCGGCATTCACATGAATAATCGGGAGGCTAAAGCCCTTCGCCAGATCGCTGGCAAAAGGCGTCGAGCGCGCATCCTCCTGCGGCGTGGTAAAACCAAGCTGGTTGTTCAGGATAATATGGATGGTCCCACCCACCCAGTAGCCGCGCAAATGCCACATATTCAAGGTCTCAGCGACCACCCCTTCACCAGGAAAAGCTGCATCGCCATGAATCAGGATTGGCAACGTATGATCCACGTCTTGCACAGGGGGACCGGGCTCGTCGCGGCTCTCTTGACCGGCGCGGGCCATACCCTCAACAACAGGATTGACAAATTCCAGGTGGCTGGGATTGGGCGATAAGATCGCTTTGAGCGTGACTGACGCTCCCTCGCCCAGCATATGTTTCGCGCCCAGATGATACTTGACGTCGCCGGTCCAGCCAAAACCAAAGCTATCTGTCAGCGGAGTGCCTTCCTCGTGTTTGGCGTGCGAGAATTCGGCGAGAATGGCCGCATAGGATTTGCCAAAGACGTGCGCCAGCACATTGAGACGACCACGGTGAGCCATACCGATAATGACCTCTTTGCTCTCAGAGTCGATAGCGCCGCTGATAATCTCATCAAGCATAGGGACAAGGACATCGGTGCCCTCAATCGAGAAGCGTTTCTGTCCGGGAAACGTCTGATGCAGGTAACGTTCAAACACTTCGACCTGCGTCAACCTTTTGAGCAGCTTACGAGCTGTGGCCTCGTCAGGAGCTGTATGATACCGGCGCAATCCAACGGCATCACGCAACCATGCACGCTCATCAGGGCTCTTTACCTGATCAAACTCATAACTGATGGTCCCGGAGTACATCGCACGCAACGCATTAATCGCCTCCAGCGCGTTGTCGGCTCCTTCAGCCGCGTGCCCACCTACGACAGAGGCCGGTAAATGAGCCAGGTCCTCATCATTCAGACCATGTTTTTGTGGTAAAAGAGCTGGATCGCCCACAGGCGAGCTGCCCAGTGGATCAAGGTGCGCCGCCAGATGCCCGCGCTCCCGAATGGCGTGAGCCAGCGCGGAGGCGGCAAGAGCATGAGCAAGCTGAGGCACAGTCAGTTCGGCGGCAGGCTGACCTTCCGGCAGTTGCTGTGGTACTTGCTCCGGCGTCCATGTGGCAAAGATGGCGCGAGTAGCTTCATCCACCAGAGCGGGGTCCTGTTTATATCGGTCATAGAGTTCAAGCACGTAGCCTGCGTTAGGCCCATAAAAATTTTCCAGGGTGTACATAAATGTTCCTTAATGCTTTTTCCTTTGACATTTTCAGGTGTGATGTTATACTTCTCCTCAAGGAAGACAGCGGCAACCTGTGGTTAGCTCGACCCGCTTGAGGGTACTGAAATTAAAAGCGTATTACGTACATTTTCACTTGGCATCTTCGGCTCTGATGCGTATATTCCTCCTCAAAAGAGCTGCAGAGCCAATGGCCGCGCTCGACCCGCTTGAGAATACTGAAAGTAAAGAAAGAGCTATTGTATTCTATCATCTCTTATGGTATCATATTTTTGCTACATTCTTCACCTTCGCAGGTCGCTCGCTCGTAACAATTTGTCTATCGCAGAGGAGCGTCATGAGAATAGTCAAAGATAGCGGTGAAGAATAGCCGAAAGCCAGAAATTTTGCATAGGGCAATGACGGAGCGAGTACGCCGCTGAGCCTGTCGCAGAGAGCCTGGGGATGGTGTAACCAGGCACGGGATGTCGGCAGAAAATCACTCCTGAGCCGCTTGCTGAACCACGAAGTAAGCAGGCCGGTCCCTTCCCGTTATCACGAAGGCGCGTAATTCCGTAGTTTATCTATAACCGCTCGGAAATACGCGGATTCGAGTGAGTCCAACGTCGGGTCATGCGATGGTGTTGGGCTAACAAGGGTGGTACCACGGGAGTTCCTCTCGTCCCTGCGCTGGACGAGGGGTTTTTTATTGAAGAAATTGAAGAAGGGCCAAACAATGAAGACGAAGCTCCTTTATCACCAGAACAGCTTTACGTTTGAATGCACAGCGAAAGTTGTGGCCGTCGAAGGCGACGAGATTGCACTGGATGCAACTGTGTTTTATCCCGGCGGTGGTGGACAGATGGCGGATCGTGGCGTCATCTGCTGGGATAACCAGCAATCACTGGCGAACGTGATAGCTATGAATAAGCGCAATGATATTGTCTGGCACACGCTCGATAGCATCCCGCCCGCCGTTGGCACCGAAGTCGTCGGCACCATCGACTGGGATTTTCGCTACCGGATGATGCGTACCCATACTGCTCTGCATCTTCTTTGCGGCATCATCTGGAAAGAGTTTGGCGTTCAGGTTACCGGCGGTCAGATGTATCCCGACCGGGCACGTATGGATTTCTCAATGGAGAATCTGGACCGCGAGCGCATCGCTTATATTGAGCAGAAAGTCAATGAAGCTATAGAGGCCGACCACCCGATACGCGTTTACACCTTGCCACGCGAAAAAGCATTTGAGATACCGGACCTGGTGCGCACCAGAATTAATCTGCTGCCACCGGAGATTGAGGAAATTCGCATTGTAGAGATCGTTGGCCTGGACCTGCAAGCCGACGGCGGAACTCATGTCAACCATACCAGCGAGGTCGGCGGCATTAAAATTACCAAAACGGAGAATAAGGGCAAGATCAACAAACGTTTAGAAATCGTACTCGTAGATTGACCTTACTGCTCATACGATATATCAGTACAACACATATGCGTACGTAGGGCATTGGACGCAGAGGAGGACGCTTTGTCAGTAAAATCAACCGTATTCCAGCCTGTTGTCGCGGCGGATCGCGTGGACTATCCGGCGCTGGAACGCACCATCCAGCAGTGGTGGGACGAAAACAATGCGCTGCAACTCTACCTGAAGCGCAACGAGCACAGCGATAAGCAATACTCATTCCTGGATGGTCCGATCACCGCGAACAATCCAATGGGCGTCCATCACGCGTGGGGACGCACCTATAAGGATCTCTACCAGCGGTTCAAGACGATGCAGGGCTACAAGCAGCGTTACCAGAACGGCTTCGATTGCCAGGGGCTATGGGTCGAGGTGAACGTCGAGGAGGATCTGGGCTTCCAGACCAAGCACGACATCGAAGCTTATGGCATAGCCAAATTTGTGGAGCGCTGCAAAGAGCGCGTTTTTACCTTCGCCAAACGACAGACCGAGCAATCCATCCGTCTGGGCTACTGGATGGACTGGGGCAACGACTACTATACCCTTTCAGACGAAAATAACTATACCATCTGGTCGTTCCTCAAAAAATGCCATGAGCGCGGTCTGATCTACAAGGGGCGCGACGTGATGCCCTGGTGTCCGCGCTGCGCGACCGGCATCTCAAATATGGAGATGGAGGCCGAGGGCTACAAGGAAATCACGCACCTCAGCCTCTATGTGCGCCTGCCGCTGGTAGATCGCCCCGGTGAATACCTTGATATTCCGCCCGCCAACGCCGCTAGCGCGTCTAGCAAAGCTCAGGCGGGCGGCAAGGAATACCTGCTCGTCTGGACGACAACTCCCTGGACGTTAGCAGCCAATGTCGCAGCAGCCGTTCATCCCGACCTGCCCTATGTCAGAGTCGAGCAGGACGGCGAGTTCTATTACCTGGCAGAGCAACTGCTGCCAGTTCTAAAGGCTCTCAAGGGGCGCGACAAGGGCGATTACCGCGTCACCGAAACGTTAAAGGGCAGTGACATGGTGGGCTGGAAATATCGCGGTCCCTTCGACGAACTGCCAGCCGAACAAGGTGTTGTCCATACCGTCGTCCCCTGGAAAGATGTCAGCGCCACCGAGGGCACCGGCATCGTCCATATCGCTCCCGGCTGCGGACGCGAAGACTTTGGCCTCTCGAAAGAGTTCAATCTGGCGGTGGTCGCTCCGGTCGATGAGGCCGGCATCTACGTGGAGGGCTTCGACTGGCTCACGGGACAGTATGCCGCCGACGTTGGGCGACAGATAGCGGATAACCTGACCAAAAAAGGTCTGCTCTATCGCCCGCAGAACTACAGCCACCGCTATCCAACGTGCTGGCGCTGCAAGACCGAGCTAATCTTCCGCCTGGTCGATGAATGGTTCATCTCGATGCAGCAGTTGCGCTACGAGATCATGAACGTGGTGCGTCAGGTCACATGGATACCGGCCTTCGGCCTGGAGCGCGAACTGGACTGGCTGCGCAACATGGATGACTGGATGATCTCTAAGAAGCGTTACTGGGGCCTGGCGTTGCCCATCTATAACTGCCCCAAATGTGACACCTTCGAGGTCATCGGCAGCAAAGAGGAGCTGAAAGAGCGAGCGGTGGCCGGTTGGGAAGAGTTCGAGGGGCATACGCCTCATCGTCCCTGGGTTGATGCGGTCAAAATCAAGTGCAAACAGTGCGACACCGTGGTTTCGCGCATCAAAGATGTTGGCAACCCCTGGCTTGACGCGGGCATTGTGCCGTTCTCAACCCTGCACTATCGCACCGATCACGCCCACTGGCAGCAGTGGTTCCCGGCGGACTTTGTCACCGAGTCGTTCCCCGGCCAGTTCCGAAACTGGTTCTATTCGATGCTGGTGATGAGCACGGTGCTGGAGAACACGACGCCGTTTAAAACGCTCTTCGGCTACGCGACATTGATGGCGGAAGATGGCACGCCCATGCACAAGTCGAAGGGCAACATGGTGGTCTTCGACGAGGCAGCCGAGCGGGTCGGGTCGGATACGATGCGCTGGCTCTTTGCCAATCATGTGCCGGAGCAAAATCTCAGCTTCCCGGCCATTCCCACGGCAGCGGATATGCAAAAGTCCGCCGAGACGGGTATGCCGATACGTCTGAGCGAAAAGTGGATGCTGACACGTCGCACGCTGGACAAGATCTGGAACATCTACTGGTTCTTTGTGACCTACGCCAATATCGACCAGTTTGACCCGACGCAACATCAACTACCCGTTGCGCGACGCAGCGAGCTGGACCGCTGGATCATCTCGGAGCTCCAGCAAACGGTGCGCGACGTGACCAACGGCCTGGAGCGGTACGATACGGTGAAGCCAACGGAGGTCATGCAGGACTTCCTGGATGATCTTTCTAACTGGTACCTGCGGCGCAGTCGCGAGCGCATCTGGAAATCACAGCTCGACGATGACAAGCTGGGCGCTTACCTGACACTCTACGAGTGTCTGACAACGCTAATCACGCTGCTCTCGCCCTTCATGCCATTTATGACGGAAGAGCTTTATCAGAACCTGGTACGCAGCGTCAGCCAGCAAGCGCCGTTGAGCGTCCACCTGTGCGACTGGCCTCAGGTTAATGAAAGTCTGATCGACGAGCAACTGACGCGCGAGACGCATCTGGTGATGCGCATGGTTGGTCTTGGTCGAGCTGCGCGCGAGAAGGCGCAGATCCGCGTGCGCCAGCCGCTTAACGCGCTTCACGTCCGCGTGCCCAGCTTTGCTGAGGAGGAGGCGCTGACGCGTCTCAAGAATCAGGTGCTTGAGGAGCTCAACATCAAGCGATTGGAGCTGATGAGCGAGGATAGCGATATGCTGGCCTATACGCTGAAGCCACAGGTCAAAGTTCTCGGGCCGAAGCATGGGCCGCTGGTACAAAAAGTCCTGGCGTTCTTCAAAACGATGACGCCCCACGAAACCCAGCTTGCCGCTGAGCAGCTCAACGCAACGGGCATGCTCAAACTGGCGCTAGGTGAGCAGGAGCTTGATCTGACGGCTGACGAGGTTGAAGTCATTGCGACGGCGCGCCCTGGCTTCGTCACGGCGGAGGAACGCGGCTATATCGTGGCGCTTGAAACGGCGATTACGCCACAACTGCGCGAAGAGGGGCTGGTGCGCGACCTGACCCATTACGTCCAGGATATGCGCAAGAAAGCCGGCTTGAACATCGAGGATCATATCGGCCTGGCCCTGTACACCGATGTCGAGCTGGCGAATATCCTCACCGGCTACATGCACGAAATCCGGGCGGAGACGCTGGCCGACAACCTGCTGGTCTCGATCAGCCAGCGCGACTATCCATCGTTCGACGAGATGTACCGCGAAACCATCTCGCCCACCTCGCTGAAGAAGCTGGAAGGCTACACTATCGAGGTTGTGCTGGGCAAGATGTGAGTAGCAATCAGGAAAACGTGGAGCCACTACGCCCTTTCAAGTAATGGGGGTAGTGGCTTCATGCCAAAGCATCATGTTTCACTATAATCACAACGAGCACTATACCAATTTGCTTTTGCGTCAAGTCCCTCCTGGCTGCCGAAATGCGCTAGACGTGGGATGTGGCGATGGCAGTTTTGCCCAGCGTCTGGCTGATAGGTTTGGTATCGCTGTAACGGGGATTGACCGTGATCAAGCGATGATCGAACAAGCCCAAATGACTATAAGCAATCCATTGCTCCGGTTCGTTCAGGCCAACTTTCTGCAATATCCTTTCGGGGAACAGTTCGACTTCATTGCAGCATCTGCATCGCTTCATCACATGCCATTTGATCGATGTCTTGAAGAGATGGTTTCGCTATTACAACCGGGCGGTGTCTTGGCTGTGCTTGGCTTATTCCGTGAAGCCAACCTGACCGATATGGGAGTCGCACTGATCGCGGTTCCAGTGAATGCCTTCTACGCACTTAGCTGCAAATCGTCTCCTTACAAAGCACCGATCAGGCCAGCGGACATGTCCTTGCCAGAGATCCGCGAGAGAGTTTCTTCCATCCTAACCGATGCACATCTCCGACGACTATTGCTCTGGCGATACCTTCTTACCTGGCAAACGCTGTAGGAATGCGCTCACGCGTTGCCGAAGATGAGCGCAGCAGCGAAGACGAGGACGCCGCTGCCAACAACCTGAACAAGTGAGAGCCACCAACTCGTACCGAAGTAGCGGTGGCGGATTGCTGCGATAATGATGAGTTCTATACCGACGAACTTTTCTTAGCGCGTCGGTCTCAAAGCTGGCAAAATCTGGTGTTCCAACCATTCTTGCGCGGTGAGCCAGAGGACGCGCACGCCGAAATAGCCCAGGGCGAGACCGCATACTATGTTGATCCAGAGGAAGAGCGCGGGACGAATCCAGCGACGGCCCCAGCGCATGCCGGAGCTGATACCAATGCACCAGAGGACGGCGCCAATAAAAAAGCCGATGAAGAATACAGCAAACTGCACCCCAACTACCCCCGAAGCCACGACGCTGCTGCCCAGGCCGGACCAGAAAGCCAGCCCGACCGGATTGGCTAGCCCGAAGACCACTCCCGTCGCAAAATCTCCTCGCGTGTTAGCTGTCTTACCTTCAGCAAAGTCACGCTTCACCAGCGCCTCATGGAGAGCTAGCCAGGCCATACGCAGCAGAAAACATCCGCCGACGATGCCCAAAACGACCTGGATCGCCAGGTAATGAGCAAAAACGGTGACGCCTGTTAAGGCCAGCAAAGCCCAGAAAGAATCGCCGATGAGCGAACCGGTCTCGACCATGAGCGTTGAACGCGCCCCATGCGTTACCCCACGTCGGATAGCTTCGGTGTTCACGGCCCCGGGCGACGCCGCATAGGCAATGCCTAACCCGATGGCGGTAATGAGTAAAGTAATTTGCATCAATATAATCTTCCTGTTAAAAGCACATCAGTCCCTGCACGATTTACGAGCTTTTCTCATTGCTATGTTGCAGGGAACGCACATATGCCACAAATTTATCACCCCGGTCAAACTCGTTGAGGAACATGCGGAAGCTGGTAAAGCCGGGAGAGAAGAGCAACACATCGCCAGGACGCGTCAGGGACACGGCAGTATCGATTGTCTGCTTAAAATCATCGAAAATACCGCGCACCGGATCGGCAACGCCCTGTTTGCGCGCCTCTTCTTGAATGGCGGGGAGCAGCTCATCGGTGCCGCTACCCACCATCAGGATTACATCCCGGCAGCGTTGCACAATTGTCGCGGGCCACTGTTCCAGGGGGAGATGCTTGGTATTGCCACCAGCCACCAGCACTATCGGGCTATCGAAAGCCTCCAGAGCCACGCGTCCCGCTACTGGAGTCGTGCTGGTACTGTCGTTGACAAAACGCACCCCGTTGATGACGCCCACTTCTTGCAGGCGATGGGCTACCCCACGGAAGCCACGCACGGTAGCTGCAATACGCTCATCCGAGACTCCCAGCAGACGAGCAGTTGTCGTTGCCATGAGAATATTTTCCAGATTATGCCGACCGGCCAGAGGGGTTTCGGTAAAGATAAAGGGCTCTACAGCAGTCGAGCCGCGCGGGAAGCTGCCGCCGAGCTGCAAACTGGTAAACCAGGTTTTGCCCGGCGCTTCCTCACCAAAACGGCGCGTCCAGGGATTATCGTAGTTGAAAACGGCGATCCCTTCGGGAGTCTGATGACGGAAAATATTGGCTTTGGCCTCGGCATATTCCTCCATGCCGCTATAAGTATTGAGGTGATCGGGATAGACATTGGTCATCACCGCGACCTCGGGGCTGAGCGCATGCGGAGCCAGACCTTCGAGCTGCCAGCTTGAGAGTTCCAGCACCACCAGCGTCTCGCTGGTGATCTGAGGCAGCAATGAAAGCGTCTCCACTCCGGCGACATTACCACCCAGCACAGTGGGGGCGCCGCTGGCATGCAGGATCTCGTAAATCAGGGTGGTCGTCGTGGTCTTGCCACGCGTCCCGGTAATGCCGATGATGCGACCGGGGCAGGCGAGGAAGAAGAGGGCAATTTCCATCTCGATCTGCGCCCCATGCTCCTGAGCCAGCAACAGATAGGGCGAGGTGCGAGGTACACCAGGGTTACGAAGCACTATCTCCGCCCAGCGAAAATCCTCTTCGCGATGCTGCCCCAGCACAAACTCTATTGGCAGACCCGCCAGCGCCTGCACGCTCGGAGCCAGCACCTCCTCCGACTTCATATCCGTCACGCGCACAAGCGCCCCCTGCTGAGCCGCATAGCGAGTCGCTGCCATACCCGAGCCTTGCAGTCCCAGCCCCATGACCAGGACACGTTTCCCGCGCAAATCCATCGACGTCTCCTCTATTCTTTACGCCTTAAAATATCTACTACCTGCTGCCATGATAGCAGAATAGAGCAAGGGAGACAAATATCCATGAAATGTCCGTAACAACTCACAAAATACAGACTCTATTCTAGAGAAGACAGCGCGCCCAAAAAACGCTATAATATCAACACAACAGATTCGAAGCAGGCTTCGTTATATTGCCTCAATAGAGCGGCATCATAAGAAGTATCTGGAAGTTCGCTTCTGGATAACTAGAAAAATATAGTAAATATGGAACTGGGACACGCAAAACAACTCGAGTATATCCTGGAACATGTGCCGGTTGGAGTTGCCATTCTGGATTCCGCCAGCCTGGATATCGTCTATGCCAACCCATACCTGATTTGCCAGCTCGATGCCCCCTGGAACGGTCTGGCTATCGCCGGACAATCAGTAGAAACCGTGCTTCCTGAAACAGTGCGCAAGATTGCTATTCCCCTATTACGCCAGGTTGCTGCGACCGGACAGCGGCTCCAGTACGATGAAGTCCCGTTCGAGGGCTTCCTGGAGACAAAGGGGCGCACCTACTGGCGCATCGTCATCGAACGCTCTCCGGTAGCCGTTGATAAAGCAGCCCATCCCCATCAGCCAAGCCACCAACCGCCATTGCTGATTACTATTGAAGACGTCACCGATGCGGTACGGTCGCGCCTGCATCTTAACGCCATTCACCATATCTCCTCAGCTATCGCGGGCGCATCGGCGCTCCCTCTCGTCCTCGACAGGATCTTACAGGCATTAAATGAAATGGTCGGCTCCAAGCGTTGCGCGATCCTGCTCATCGATCAATCAATCTCTGATAGCGAGGCGCGCATCGCCGGATACGACGAGCGTCAGCGCAGCGCAATAGACCTATCAGGCAAGGTTACAGTGGCCGCACAGAAAGGTATTCATCCCTGCTCACATGATTGGCATCCTCCCCTTGATGAGCGGATACTGCTGGGGCGGGTCGTGCAAGAGCGGCGCACCCTGGTAATTACAGATACCAGCGCCATTGCAGAGATTGAGCTCCCCTCGCTTGATAACCACGGAGAGCCATGCCGCCCGGGTTCTGTGCTCTGCGTTCCCATTTTCGACTCCTACCCGCTGCACCCGCTTCAGAAAAGCGCCGGAACAGGTGAGCAGGCAGAGTCAGCAGGGGCAGTGCTTGGGACCATTGAGGTCTATCACCGTCGGGCGCGCGGCTTCTCGGCTGAAGAGGTTGAGTTGCTTAACCGCTTTGCCCAACAGGCCGGCCTGGCGATCCAGAATGCTCGCCTTTTCCGCAGCATCGACCGCTGGGCTCGCGTCGCCAGCCGCAACGCGCATCAGAAAGAGAATGTGATGCAGGCCATTCCCGATGGCGTTGTGATCTTCGATCCGCGCTGGCGCATCGCCGATGCCAACCATACCGCGCGCCGGCTCTTTGGCTGGCCCGATAGCATGATCGGTACGCCTATCACTCAAGCTCTTGCCGCCAGTAACCAGAAAATGCTGGACCGGTATCTTGCCGCACTGGACGAGTCTCAGCTCGTCCCAGAGCTTGAGCGGCGCGCTTTACAGGGGCAGATTGACGAATACAAGATTATCGGGGGAGACGGGCGACAGTATACGCTGCGCTGCTCCTATACCCCGATCCGTGATGATCTGGGAGATATCTTCGCGTTCATCATCATCTATCACGACGTCACAGAAGAAGCGGCGGCGCGCGAACGCGTTGAAGCGGAAGTGGTGGCGCGCACAGCCGAACTGGCCCAGCGCAACGAGGCCCTCCAACTTGCCCGCATCGCTCAGGACCTTGCCAGCGCCCGCATGGAAGTGCTGCTGGAAAGCCTTCCCTCCGGCGTGCTCCACGTCTCCAGCGACTATCGCATTACCCTGATCAATCGGCATGCGGTAGAACTTTTACAACGTGTGGGCGCACCGTTGGAGCCGCTGGACGATCTTACGCAAGCCTGCAAAAGAGCAATTGGCGAGAATTGCGAGGATGTCTTCCGCCACATTATTATGTGTGGCACATCTGGCTCGATGATCCCTTTCGAGGAACAGCCGCTCAGTCGGGCTCTACACCAGGGAACGGCTAGCGAGGCTGAACTGCACATAACGAAGCAGGATGGGCAAACCATCCACCTGCTGGTCAACGCAGCCCCTCTACGAGCGCCCGATGGCACCGTTACCAGCGCGATCCTCGTCATCCAGGAAATCACGCGCATCAAACTGTTGGAGCGCGCGCGTGAAGATTTCTTCACCACAATGGCCCATGAACTCAAGACGCCACTGGCTAATATACGTGCCCACCTGAGCGCGCTGCTCGCCAGAGATCTGCAATGGTCGAGTGAAGAACAGTACGACTTTTTGCAGACCGCCGACGAGCAGGTAGAGCGGCTCGTGGGCATGATTAATCACTTCCTCGATGCTTCTCGCGTTGAAGCGGGGGCGTTGCGTATGCAGATGGAGGCCATTCTCTTACCGGAACTGATAGAAGACTTACAAGACCGGCTGGAGGCGCTTATCACCGTGTCGCAGCGCTCCCTCAAGGTCGTGCTCCCTCCGCAATTACCGGCAGTGCTGGGAGATTATGAGCTGATCATGAGTGTGCTCATTAACCTCCTGAGCAATGCCTTCCGCTACGCCCCGGAGGGAGATGTCGTCCTGCTCGAAGCTGAACTGGTCACCGATCCCCAGAGTCTACAGCCCTGCGGCGTAACGTTGCGCGTCATGGACCGGGGGATCGGCATGACCTCAGAGCAGCAGATGGCTATTTTTACGCGCTTCAGCACGTTTGCCGCCGCGCATCGACCCAACGCAGACCGACCAGGACAGCCCACGCTGGAGCGGAGACGCGGGACGGCGCGCTGGAGCCCGGCAACGGGGCTGGGTCTCTATATCAGCCGGGGCATTATCGAAGCGCACAACAGCACCCTGGAGGTAAAAAGCGGACCCGGTCAGGGCGCTGTTTTTGCCTTCACCTTGCCGACGTTTACAGGAAAACGCGAACTTGAGCCCACGGAACCTGTTCTATAGAACCAGGATGGACAGGAAGAGAGGAAAGCCATGTCCACAACCGATAAAAAAGTTCGCATCCTGTGTGTTGAAGACGACCCACAGATGCGCACATTCTTGCTTGCCCAATTGAAAGCGCGCGGATTTCAGGCGCAGGCAGTACGCGACGGAGCTCAGGCCATCGATCTGGCGGCAATATTCCAGCCCCAGCTTGTTCTGCTTGATCTCTCACTGCCCACGCTGGACGGTCTGACCTTCTTGCGCCGCCTGCGCGAATGGAGCCGGGCTCCGGTAATTATCCTTTCGGCCCATGATGAAGAACCTGTGAAAATCAAGGCGCTGGATCTCGGAGCCGACGACTACCTGACCAAACCATTTAGCCTCAATGAATTATTAGCTCGCGTACGCGTCTCCTTGCGCAGAGCCGAAGAAACTGCGCAGCTCCGCAATAGCATGCTGGGGGGCGAAACGCAACGCCCAAGCTACCGCAGCGGAGGGGAAAATGGTTTGCTGGTCGATTTTGCCCGCCGCCAGGTACGTTCAGGGGGACAGGAAGTACACCTCACCCCCACCGAATACGATCTGCTGTGTGAACTTACACGTAATGCTGGCAAAGTATTAACGCACCGCGAACTGCTGCAACGCGTCTGGGGACCTGATTACAGCGGAGAAAACACCTACTTGCGTACCTTTATCCGCCACTTACGCCGTAAGCTAGAGCCCGATCCATCGCAGCCGCGCTTCCTGCATAACGAACTGGGAGTCGGCTACTACGTGCCTCCTCCCGATCCTGAAGAGCTGTAACGACGAACTTCCCGTTATCATCGATCCAGATTACAGCATGTTCACATAATTTTCACAAACCTGTATAGATATTCACATCATTATCACCAGTAATCGGGTAATCTCTAGAGGAGAGATGGACCTCATCAGAAATGGATCTCATCCCTCTTTCTGTCGCACCGGTGGAGCGACCGCACGTCACAACAAAAACGCGCAGCGGGAGCAAAAATGCCAGTCATGCATGATGATGACGCCGCGAAAACCCTGCCGGTCAGCGGCAATATCGACGCGTTGCACAAACAGATAGCGGGCCAGGAGCATGTATCCGACCGCTCCGAGCTAGAGCAAGCGGGAGAGCAGCTCGCCACACAGCGCATCCTGGTCGTTGAAGATGATCTCGCTCTGGCAAATCTGGAAGCGAACGTCTTAAAGACTCATGGCTTTTCTGTCGTCACCGTAAATAGCGGAGAACTTGCTATCACCGCGCTTCGTCGCTCTATTCCTGATCTTGTAGTGCTCGACCTTGAACTTACCGGCCCCGTCAGTGGCTGGGACGTGCTGCAGGAGTTACGCGTTTTCGCCACCATCCCGGTACTCCTCACCACAAGTTCAACTGTAACAGTGCGAAAGTACATATATAATCAAGGCGAAACGAGAGAAACGCTGGATCATTTGCCCAAACCTTATCCCATGCAGGCATTTCTCAAGCGGGTCAAGCGCATGTTGATGGTAGCGCCGTAGCTCCCTGCCACGATGAATCGGGGAGCTACAGCGTGGGAGGTATCTTCAACTTCAAAGGAGGTTCCTATGGAACGCAAGGAAGATCGCGAAATTTTGCGTAAGGGTGGATTCGCTGAAAATGAAATGAAAATGCTCAGCAAACTTCGTAGGAGCTACAACGAGCAAGAGCAACGCCTGGCCCAGGAGAGCCACCGCCGCCTGGAATTTGTGCGCTGGCTCGTTACTACCGGCAAGCTCACCGATCAGATTGCATAAGCTCAGAATGCGGCCTGCTCCACTCTCCCTGAAAAGAAAGCCATGTGCCCGGCAGAGAACAGTTCCGGTCAGGGGCGCATGGCTTTTTGCCAATTGATAGCCAGTAGAATAAGTGCGAGATAACAGGACCACCAATAAAAAGCACCCAACTACGATGGTAGTAAACGGCTTTTGCGCACAATCAGCCCATCAATATTGTCCCAGAACCACGGCGAATCTGGTCGCTCCTGCCCTTCAGCCTGCCCCTGAGGCAAAGGGATATTCCTCACGGATCGCATAATACGCTCGACCAACGATGGAGGAGGCTCTATCTGTTGTAGCTGGCTGAAGATGCTATCAATATCATCGTCTGATGCCACGTCGTCAGCTAACAAAACCTGTGGAAAATACCTCATACATGCTCCCTCTTACGTTATTCTTACCATCTCTGCTGCTAGTACGAATAACGTAAGAGAGAAGTTTCAGATTGTCTCAATACCCTGCCATCCACGCCTCTATATATCAGCGAATTCATAACACGGAAGAGGGCTGCCATTGATTGCTCAGTGCTGCGCGCAGCAAAGGCCGGGCGCGTTGGAAGTATGTCTTTGCCGTCGCCTCGGGCATATTGAGCGTGCGGCCAATTTCTGAGAAGCTGAGTTGACCGGCATAACGTAAGAGGACCACCGAACGGAACTTGGGTGGCAGCGATTCAATGGCTTTGCGTAAAGCCTGTTGCAGATCATGGCGCTCGGCCAGTTCATCAGGCAAAGGACGCGTATCAGGCATAATGGCAAGAGGAGAGAGATCGTCCTCATCGTTGCCCGCCTCTAACTCGGAGAAGTGAATAGCACGTTTGCGGCGCAACTCATCCAAACAACGATTACGCGCAACCTGGAAGAGCCAGGCTTTGAGCGGCTCACCCGTCCGTAATGTTGGCATGGAAATATAGAGCTGAAGAAAAACTTGCTGCGAAACATCACATGCCAGATCATAGTCGCCCAGGCAATGGCAAATGAAATTGAATAAGGGAACATTATAACGACGGACCAGTGCTTCGAAAGCTTGCTGATCTCCGGCAAGTGTCTGTTTCACTAACATACCATCAGTAATTTCCGGCATTTGTGTTTTTGTTCGTTCTCGTACTTGCATACTGCATACCCTCACTTTCTTTCGTCTCTACTAGAGTAGCTTTTTCTACTAGAAATATCAAGCATTTTTGAGGGTTATAAGCTCTGCTGTAGACCACTCTAAGCGGAAACTAAAGTATATTTAAGCAACGATATTTTATTATTAAGGAAATTAAGAGTTCGATTACTCATCTTATTTTAATCTACTTCTTATCGTTTTCTAAGCATGAGCCGAAAGGACCATGTGGAGGACCTTTAAAACACGCGAAGCCGATAAACGTATACAGAGATCAAAGAAGCCGCCGGAGAACGCTTCGCAGAGCTGGAACTGAGTCAGACGATCTTCGACATCGTGCTTACTGATAGTGGAACCGCCGCCTCTTCGCAGCAAGGAGGACCCCCCATTCCCAAACGGCCAATGTCAACAGCGGAAGCAGCTGCCCGGCTGCTTGAGGAACGTGATCGCTACGGCTTTTCCTATCTTCAGGTCTACGAAGGACAGATGGAGAACGTGGCTCCGCTGATCGCTGAGCTTGCTGGCAAATGAGCTACTAGCAAAAATAATGTGAGCCGCTTTCCTCTACTTGAAAGAGGGGGGATGCGGCGGCCCTAATCCTCAAGCTGTTGGGGGGCGTCTGCTTGAATATTGTTGACACACTTTTCTGTAAGCACTGCCAGGGATAGGAAGACTGTTCTGGTTTAATTCATTTCGTTGCTTCCTCAAATCCTCCAGTAATGTTAGCAAGTCTTGATCCGAAATATCATCTCTGAAAGAATCAAGATCGTAAAACTTACGAGCGTCATTTCTTATTGCTGTATACCTTGTACCAGCATTTTGATGAGAGTTAGCTTTTTCACTAGGATTCAAAAAAGTGGTCAGCGCAGACAGTGCGGCAACAATAAGCGCAAGAATACCAGCAACGATATTATGATTGTCAAACTGGGCTAAAGCAGATGCTCCGGCAATAGCGGAGAAAATAGTGCTTGGTATTCCTAAGGCCATGTTGCGTCTTCTCCACTCATCTGCCGCTACAAAATGCCCTTTTGCCGAAAAGAATGTATCATTTTCTATTCTTCTCGCTTCTATTACCATCTTCTCGCGCATTGTCTCTGGCATAGTAGTATCGTCTATCATATGCTCCTCCACAAAATGCCCTTTTGATAATGCCAATTTGATATTGAAGGTTCGATATTATAATAGACGTTGATTCGCGCTTTTATTCACATTTAACGATCCTGCCGATGGCAGGATCTCACAGCCGCGCAAGATTAGGGGAGCTTAACAAACGATGAAGAAACTGGCTGGCGACTCGCTGATCGACGCGACTGCCGATGCGGGCCAGCAGGACGTTGGCAGGCTCCATGCTGACATTTGGCTCGGTTGTGGGGTATTCCACAAAACCCTGAGAGCCAAATAAGCGCGCGATCAGTTCTCGATAGCGGTAGACCGAAATGCCGAGATCCTCCATGTCCCAGTGCCACGATAAGCCGATAGCAAAAAAGATCATATCTTCCTTTGCATCCAGTTCAAGCGCGAAGGCCAGGAGCTGTTTCGCGATCCCCTGCCCGCGCCAGTCCGAACTCACTTCTATCGCGACCTCATAGAGATTCTCGATGCCCTCCCACCATTCATCGGCAGGGGCAATGGTTACTTCGCCGATAATCTCGCCGTTAGGGGTATGGGCAAGCGCAAGGGCACAATCTGGACTTTTCGCGATGCCCAGCAGCAACTCCTGCTCGCGCTCTGGCAAGCGTGCAAAGGCGTGCAAACCCTTATCGGGCTTGAGACGCTCAACCAGCGAGGGCGGACAGAAATCACGAAACAGGACCGATCCCCTGGGAGTTTCCAGTACTTTACTGCTCGAAGGCGTCCTTTCTCTGTTCATGTGCAGCAGATCGAACAGACCGGAAAGCGGGGAGCGCCGCCGCATGGTGGGAAATGCCTGGCGCACTACGGTTGAGGGAACGGCAAGCTGACGCATCAGCGCGACTGTTTGCCTGTTCGTATGGCTGATTGTCCAGCGTCGGGGTTGAGCAGGGAAATCTTCGGCCCTGTCCGTAAAGGTTGTGGGGAAAGACGTTGCAGCGGAAGATTTTCCCATGATCTGCTGCCCTATCTCCTCCTGCTCCTGAGCTGCCTGCCAGGCCGGTTGCCAGCATTGTACCCACTCTGGTGGCAACTGTTCTGGCACCTGTTGTTGCGACATTTCCGCCCACAATAAGCTCCAGGCGCGCGGCACCACGCGATAGAGATCATAGCCGCCGCCACCAACCGCGACCCACTTGCCCCCGCAATAGGTATGGGCCAGTTGATGGGCCAGCTTCATCTGTGCTTGAATGCCGCTCATGGTCAGGCTCAGGTGCGTCAAGGGGTCCCAGGCGTGAGTATCGCAACCATGCTGCGAAATGATAATATCGGGGGCAAACGACGTTACCAGGGGAAAAAGCAGGGCATTCATGACTTCATTGTACGAATCGTCTTCAGTAAACGGCTCCAGGGGAATATTGACGGAGTAGCCACGCCCGCTGCCCTGTCCCAGTTCAAGTACATCACCGGTCCCTGGGAAGAGATAGCGTCCGGTTTCGTGGAAAGAAACGGTCAGCACGCGCGGCTCATCATAGAACGAGCGCTGCACACCGTCGCCATGATGAGCATCGAAGTCGATATATAAGACTTTAGCCTCGCAACTGCGGATCACATGGGCAATGGCTACTGCAATGTCGTTATAGACGCAAAAACCCGATGCGCGCTCGGCCCAGGCGTGATGCAGCCCGCCAGCCGGGTGAAAGACATGGAGCGGACGATCCTCCTCGTGCTCAAACTTCCCTCCTTCGGGCAGACCCATGACTGCACTCATTGCGACCAGCGTACCACCTGTGATTCTGGCCGAAATCTCGTGCATCCCAGGCAACGGCGGCGTATCGCCATCGCCGAAGCCGTACTTCGAGGCGAGCCAGGAGCGTGCTTTCAGCACATCCTGATCCATCGTAGCGTCTTCCGGTAGGCTGAGCTGCTGCACTGCCGCGATATAGTCAGGCGTATGCACCAGGCTCAACTCATTTAAGGTTGCAGGGCGAAAATCGAGCCTGGTTTCAGGCAGTTCCGCTCTCCAGAGCCCACTACGGGCAAGAAGATCTATCAATGCCTCCAGACGGCTGGGTTGCAAAGGGTGCTGTGGACCAAAATCATAGTTCAGCTCAGTCACATCGAAAATAAGGCGTGCTCTTTCATGAGGGTGCGCATTAGCCATGAATATCACCTTCCGCTAGCGAGGTTCCAAAAGAATAGTGAATGCCCTCTTCCTGCAACCGCAGCAGCAAAGGGGCGGGATTAATCGTCCCGAGACGTATCGTGGCAGTTGTGGGCACGCTGCCGGAAAGGGGCGCCGCCATCACGCTGCGTATCGACATGTGCAGCTCGGAGGCGAGAGCCAGTACACGAGCCAGAGCGGTCATATTTCCTGAAGGTAAGGCGATATCAAGCTGCATTCCAGGCTCAAAAGCTCCCATAGCGCGCGAGAGGGCCATGAGTAGATCGCTGCGTGTCAGGAAGCCAACCAGGATGGCTTTATGCTCACTCTCTACTTGACGATATTCTACCACGGGCAAATAGTTCAAGCCCCGCTCTACCAGGATCTGGGCGGCTGAGGCGACATTCGTGGTTGGAGTTACAGGCAGGTCAGCACGATGCATCACCTCGATCACACGTTTCTCCTGCCACGGCTGTATACTTGCGCCATCTTTCTCGGCTAAAGCAGCCGCCATATCAATATCGTGAGAGGTCAGCACGCCTTCAAATTGTAGAACGGTTTCGGCTTTGTGGCTCTCTTCCTGCTGTGGGACGGCCAACCTGACTTTTCTCGTTACCGGAAGGTGATGGAATCGATATTGTCGCAGCAGACTCGCGGCGTGAGCCAGTGTATCATCCGGTTCAACCGTTACCAGCTTCGTCGTCATGATATCGCGTACGATCATATCTCCCTCCTCGCATGGCCGGTACCATAGGGTGCTATTTTCAGAACGGCTTCGGTAAGACGCTACTATGATAACACATGCCCAGCCTCTCCTTTCTGCATTTTCCCTCACAAAATTGTGAGGTATCGGGCGATTTCCCACTATAGCCGGTTTACTACCTATCAGGCAGGTCATACGTAATAAAAATTGTCAGGAACACCGCAGAGTAATAACCACGAGGGCTTGTGGCCCTTTCTATCGTAGAATGTAGGATAAAGAGAAAGGCAGCTTATATGATCGAACCGGAAGATACCCCAACCCTCCAACGTTCACAGATTGCAGAACAAGACGCAGCAGAGGACGCCGCCACTACCACCGATACCACCAGTGCCGCCACTATTCAGGTTCCTGTCAGCAATGAGAACACTGCCCCCGCCCCGGAACCATTGCCATATATGAGCATCGATGATCTTCTCGCGCTCCAGATTGTGAGCGAACCGCAAATTTCGCCGGATGGCTCATTGATCGCGTTCACTTTACAATCCTGCAACGGCGAAAAGGATACAACCAGCAGCGCCATCTGGCTGGTGAGCAGCACAGGAGGAAAAGCCGAGCTTCCCAGGCAGGTGACGGGCGGAGAGCACAACGATATCATGCCACGCTGGTCGCCCGATGGCCGTACCCTCGCCTTTCTGAGTGACCGGACAGGCGCTCCACAAATCTACCTGCTCTCGATGAACGGGGGAGAGGCTCGCCAGCTCAGCAATCTGCCCAATGGGGTCACAGCGTATAGCTGGCGCCCCGACGGCTCGATGCTGCTGGCGCATAGCTCCTGGAAACCCCAGGACGATCAGAAGTCAGCAGACGCTAGCGATATCGCTGTCGTCTACACACGGCTGGATGCGCAATGGGACGGCATTGGCTATAAGCAAGGACGGCACCAGCAGCTCTGGCTGATCCCGCTGGAGGGGGACGCGACCCGGCTCACCTCTGAGCCGGTCGATATCGTGCAGTCAAGCTGGTCGCCCGATGGGACGGAGATCGCATTCTGTGCTAACCGCCGTGCCGATCCGGATCTGAGCGTGAGTATGGCGTTGTGGGTGCTTACAGTAACAAATGGGCAGATGCGCCGTCTGACTCCTGAAGATGGGCTGGCTCAGATGCCTTCGTGGTCGCCCGACGGTCAAAGCATTGCCTACCTCTATACGCCAGATCAAACAGAAGCGGGCAATATCTCCCCCTGGACCGTGCAGGCTCATGATGCTACAACAGCACAACTGGCCGTTCAGGGAGCGGAGAATCTCACCTGCCTCTCATGGCTGATCGACGAGCTGCGCGGCGAATTCCTGGCACCGCCGCAATGGTATCCCGATAGTAAGGCGTTGCTCGTCCCGCTTCAGGAACGTGGGCAGGTCCACCTCGCCCGTCTCGACCTGGAACAGAACGCCATTGTGCGCCTGACCAGCGGCAATGGACGTTACCTGGGCGCACAGCTCAGCAAAAATGGGCAGATGATCGCCATGATACGGGCTGACTGGTTTACTCCCGGCGATATCTGGGTGATGGATAGCGCGGGCAAAAATCCGCGCAAGCTCACGAAAGTCAACGATACGTTCCTACGCACACGCCAGCTTATCCGTCCCAAACGGATCACATGGCAGGGCAGCGATGGCTTAGCAATCGAAGGCTGGCTCTACCTTCCTCCTCTGGCGGAAGATGCTAAAGCGCCGCTGATTCTGGCGCCACATGGCGGTCCAACGCTGGCCTGGGGCGATAGTTATAATCACGAATTCCAGGTACAGGCCAGCCGGGGCTATGCCATCCTTGCCCCCAATCCTCGGGGGAGCGCGGGCTATGGCGAGGAGTTTTGCCGCAAAGTGCTCAACGACTGGGGCGGCGCCGACTTCCAGGATCTTATGGCAGGGATCGATCATGTGATCGCGACCGAGCCTATTGATGGCACACGCCTGGGCATCGGAGGGCTCAGCTACGGCGGCTACATGACTAACTGGGCCATTACGCAAACCGACCGCTTCAAAGCTGCGGTCAGCCGCAACGGCATCAGCAATCTCCTCACCGCCAGTTACCTCTCGGACCAGACCATCTGGTTCAATCTTTCGATGAGCGACGAAAGCCTGCAAAAGGAGAGGTCCGCCCTCACGTTTGTGGACCGCATCAAAACGCCGCTATTACTGTTGCATGCAGAGAACGACTTGCGTTGCCCGTTCAGCGAAGCCATGCAATTGTTCGTTGCTCTGCGCAAGAGGAAGCAGCCGGTCGAACTGGTACGCTACCACAACGTCAGCCATCTGATGGACTGGCCCGGTATGGGCACGCCACAACAGCGATTGGACCGCATCCGCCGCACGATTGAGTGGTTTGAGCATTTTGTATAACGTATGTCCCAATAAAAAGCACGGGCTAGAGCAATGCAAACTGCTCTGGCCCATGCTTTCGCGCTAGAAGATCGCAAGTCGTTTTATTACCCCTGCTTGACCGCTGCGATCAAGAGAAACATCGGGCGGCGCCTTTCATCCTGCCAGTTGGGACGCTGATTTAGCAGTTCTGGCGTCGGTTGCGGCTCGCAGAGCTGCGTTATGGTGAAACCAGCCTCAATGAGCGTATTCACATAGGTGGCAATGGTACGATGATATTTGATAACATCATGGTCCAGGAATCTTGCATGACGCAGACCTTCTTCCTGGTAATGGTCAACAGGCCAGTGCAACCGCTCGCCATGCTGCCCATAGTACCAGTCCTGCGCAGCGAGCGCCGTGAAGATCGGATGCTCGACCGAGAAGACGAAGGACCCCTGCGGTATAAGACAATGGTGTACTTTTCGACAGACGATGTCGAAGCGCTCGACATAATGGAATGCCAGTGAACTTATCGCCACATCGCAGGCCCCTGCGGGAAAAGCAATATCCTCAATGGCGAGCCGCTGATACTCGATAGCGGAATCGCTGGTGCTTTCTCGGGCGCGCGCGATCATCTTCTCTGAGATGTCTATCCCCACCACTGACCTTGCCTGCTGCTCGCGCGCATAACGACAGTGCCAGCCAAAGCCGCAGCCAAGATCCAGCACATTTTTATCGCGCAGCGCGGGAAGCAACGCGCGAAAGGCGGGCCACTCTCCGGCAGCATCCAATCCGCCAATGGAACGAGACATCTGACTGTAATTGGCGAAAAATGCAGGATCGTCGTATTTATTCTGCTTCACACGAAGAAAAGCTTTCTAGCTTAGCAAACACTCTTCAGGTGATACTACCTGGCTGGCACGAAAAGTTGCGCGATATAGAAAAGGGCCACGAGAGCCAGCGCCAGCGAGTAGAAACCCGCTGCATAGCTTGAAGAACGTAGCACCCTGACGCCATAGCGCGGACGCAAGCTATATAAAGCCGTTCGTCCTGCCGCAATTAGAATACCAGCCAGGAACAGGAAGTCCAGGAAGCGCGCGCCAAAGTTGCCATTGAACAGCCCGAACGTCACGGCAATTGCGCCAAAAACCAGCAAAGCCCCGAAAATGCAGAGAGCCGCGATCCCCATAAACATCCCCTCGTCATACCGCAGATAGAGCAAGCGGGGGGTTACGCGCAATATAATAATCAATCCGCCGATATATGCAAGAATGCTCGCAAAAGTCCAGAGGATATAAGACATAGGTAGATCATCCCCAACTAGTTAATTTTGGGCGTTAGCGAATCATATGTGAGCCTGGACTGTGCATCGCCCATCAAATACACGTCATCACTCGGCCCCTATGGATATGTACGACCACCGCCTCAACAGGTTGCCTATTATTATAATGCATTAAGGGCAATAACGCTATTGTTTGATTGCTCCGCAGCGTTATTGTACCACGCCCGCCAGTTTTATAAATTTTCGGCCCGATCTTCGACCTGCGCTAGCTTGAGCGATCCGTTCTGGCATGCATCCTTCGTTTGTGCGCTTCCCGATAGGCTGCCATCACTTCAGCATGCTCCGGCGACCGCAGACACTCTTTTTGCGCGGCGACCATCGCATTGGTTAGTGTTGCTATATCTTGCTCAAAGGCATGGTCAATCTGGCGCTTGGTGTGCCGTAACGCAGTGAAGGGGAGCGCTAAGAGTTCCTGGGCCAGATCCAGGACGCGTTGTTCGAGATCGGGCAGCGCCACTACCTCGTGCAGCAGGCCCATGCTCAGCCCTTCTTGGGCCGAGAAGCGTCGTCCGAGCAAGCAGAGATATTTGGCGCGGGCAGCGCCGATGAGGCGAGCCAGGCGCATCGGTCCCAGGTCCGCTACCACTCCTTCTTTCACGGCTGGAATACTGAAAATAGCGTCGGTGGAAGCTACCAGCAGGTCGCAGGCGATAGCCACTTGCAGCCCCCCTCCCAGGCAATAGCCTTGAATGGCGGCAATCGTGATGGCGGGGAGATCGGCGAGCATCGTCACAGCACGCTCCCAGGCCGCAAACCACTCGACAGTGAGATTTCCTTGCGCCAGTTCCTTCACATCAAGCCCGCTACAAAAAGCCCGTCCTTCGCCGCTCACAATCACAACGCGAATCTCCGTATTCTGAGCAAGATGGTCAACTGCCGTACCTAAATCTCGCACCCAGGCCCAGTTGGCGGCATTAAGGGCTTCTGGGCGCTGCAAGCGTAAGCGGGCTAACGGTCCATCCACCTGACAGGACATCGTTTCAAGCTGTAACATTGGCATTGTCATAGGCTCCTTCCTCTGTTTTCTTTCCAGTCTACCACATCCATCTTTGTTTGAAGAGCAGTGCGACAGGAGGCACAGGTCACGGCTAAGTAAGAGCCTATGCCTCTTGCCGGGCGTGTCTTGAAACCTTCCGCACTCCAACGACGCTACCACGCCTAGCTTCGCTCAGGAGCGCGGAATCGAAGTATGCAGAAACGTGCGTACCCAGGTGAGATAAAGGCTGCTTATAAGCCCTGGCGCAGTCCCTCCTCAATCCAGTTCATATGCGCGTCTGCATGCTGAGCATTAGCGAGGAATAGATTGCCAGCAGGCATATCTGGTATAAAAGAGAGAGAGACGGGAGCAGCCAGTTGTTCATCGGTGAATTGTGCCAGCAGATCCAGCGTCCCCTGACGGGCGGCGGTAAGATTGGCATGTAGCGTCTCCATACTGTCATTGCGGTGTTCATTCACGTAGGTTTGATTGCGCTGGTTCGACCAGGCTATCCGCTCCTCCTGGCTCATTGTAGCCAGGTTCTCCGGCAGAGAGCCGCCTGTGAGCGAGAGGCGCAGCAGGGTTTGAATCCCCTCTTCGTTGGCCGTGAGATGGGCAAAGTGATCTTTGGCACTCCAGGGAGTTTCGCCGGGAACGCCACTGGCCGTACACGGGCGCTCAAGGTCTTCAGGGCTCAGCCCTGCAAAATACGCAAAAACTTTCTCCTGCGATGCGGCAAGAGTGTCCTGGATTTCTGAACGTGTTGGCATAGTTGTCCTTTCTAACGTACAGGTACATATAAGTATACTCCCACCAGTTTTCTCTGCTTGCTTAAATACAGCGTTAAAAGCCAATAGAGTTTGCCGGACAGAACTATGGATTACGATTGGTACCCTATTGGCGCTTGAGAAAACATATGGTGGTTCTTTAGCATATCACATATGAGTCCATCGACTTCGTGATGCAGATGACGAGAGCAAGAAGCTCTCGCACCTTAGACATACAGAGGGCCTTGCTCGCCCTGACTGAGCGAAGCCGCCTCTTGACAAATTGAAAATTATCGATAATACTTGCTATAATTCTATCGCAAAAAGGCAGAGTATTTGGAATGAAACAATCGGTCTCTAAACGTGGCACGATTGCATCTATTGCTTCCATTGCTGGCGTCTCTATTCCTACGGTCTCGCGCGTCCTTAACAATCATCCAGATGTGGCTCCTGAGACGCGTAGGCATGTAGAGCAAATCATCGAGGAAAGCGGTTTTATCCGTAACCGTGTAAAACAGGGCTTACGGAAGAAGAGTAGCGGCATTGTTGATATGCTGGTACCGGGCCTCGACAATCTCTACTCCATTGAGATTGTGCGCGGTGTCGAGGAGGTGGTGTCGCGCACAAATTTACGGCTGGCGCTCTCGGTAACCCATGATACGTTGCAACTTGAGCAACGCTGGCTTACCAAGATTCTCAATGGTGGAGCAACTGATGGGGCCATCCTCGTACTATCGCATGGTCAACAGCAGTACTTTGATACACTCTCTAAGCATAAGATTCCATTTGTGGTCGTTGATCAACGCGGTGAACTGGGTTCCGATATCCCTTCAGTAGGGGCAACAAACTGGTTCGGTGGGCGAACGGCAACTGAGCACCTTATTTCACTTGGACACCGGCGTATTGCCGTCATTACTGGCCCTCCATCACTACGTTGCAGCCAGGATCGGCTTGCTGGCTATCGTGCGGCCCTGGATGACGCGGGCATCCCGGTCGATCCAGATCTCATTCGCTCGGGAGAGTTCGTCCAGGAGACTGGATATGACCAAGCCTGTGCATTAATAGAGTTGTCCGAACCACCAACAGCAATCTTTACCGGCAATGATGTGCAGGCAATGGGGGTATACAGCGCCCTGCGTGCTCGCGGGCTGCACATACCTCATGATATGAGCGTCATTGGCTTCGACGATATACCGCTTGCCTCCATTCTCTCGCCAGCACTTACCACTGTACGTCAGCCCTTGATGGAGATGGGCCGAGTAGGTACTACCATGTTGCTGCGCCTGATCGCAGGAGAGCCCCTGGATAGCACACGCGTCGAGCTAACAACGACGCTCTGCATTCGTGACTCCTGCGCAATATATCACTCAGGAACAGAGATTTAGTAGTAGAAAGGAGTATGAAAAGGAAAACCAGCGCCAAAGAAACGCTACGGCTATCATTCATCTGATTGTAGGAAGATATTTAGAAGTACCGGGCTTACTGAACAAAGCCCGGTAGGCAGAGATGCAAGGAAGGCAACGCAATGATGAACGCAAAAATGTCACGCCGTACTTTTCTAGAGGTCACAGGAGGGGCAGCACTGACAACCACGCTGGCCGGTTGTTTCGGTGTTGGTAGCAGTCAATCAACAGGCACAGGAAGCAGCACAAGCGTCATTGAAGTATGGGATATCCGCACAGGGAACGAACAGAAAGTTGTTCAGGCTGCTGCTGCTGCCTACAACAGCCTGGGGAAGGCGGCTAAGGTCCATGTTGACTTCTTTGAGAACGATCCGTACAAACAAAAACTCCAGGTAGCAATGGGGGCGAAAAACCCGCCCGACGTTTTCTTCGGCTGGGGCGGCGGTATCCTCAAATCCTACGTCGATGCAGGTGACGTCTATGATCTCACCCCCGATCTGAATGCTGATCCTACCTGGAAAAACAAATTTTTCCCGTCAGTCCTCTCTAACGCAGCCTTTAATGGCAAATTCTACGGCATTCCCAATGCCGGGATGCAAACGGAACTCTTCTTCTATAACAAGGACATCTTCTCCAAGTACAAACTGAACCCTCCGGCTACCTGGTCAGAGCTGCTCAATATCATCAATGTGCTGAAGAGCAATAACGTCATCCCGATTGCGCTTGCCGGTGGGAGCCAGTGGCCTTACCTGATGTATGCCGAGTTCCTTGTTGATCGTATCGGTGGAGCAGAGGTCTTTAACGCCGTTTTTGCCGGTCAGGCCAATGCGTGGTCCGATCCTGCATTTATCAAGGCCAACACGATGATTCAGGATCTCGTCAAGATGGGAGCTTTCGGTACTTCCTACACCTCGACCAACGCGGACTCCAACCAGGACGCCGCTCTGGTCTATACCGGGAAAGCCGGGATGATGCTGCAAGGTAACTGGAACTATTCAGTAGTTCAGACCAACAGCCCTGATTTTATTACCAGTGGCAAACTCGGCTGGTTCCCCTTCCCTGCGGTAGAGGGTGGCAAAGGAGACCCGAAAGATGTCTACGGCAACCCGTGCAACTTTTACTCGGTCGCCAGCACCTCAAAATCGACCAGGAATGCGGTCGATTACCTCAAGAATGGCGTTTTGACTGATAAGATGATCAAAGACTTCATCAACGTAGGTGATGTGCCACCCGTTCAGGGGCTTGAGTCACAGCTCGCTACCGCCCCGAATAGCGAGTGGCTGCTGTACAACTACAACATGGCGAAGAATGCAACGAACTTCCAGTTGTCCTGGGACCAGGTCCTCTCGCCAACGCAAGCACAAGCAAGCCTGACCAACCTGAGCCAGGTATTCTTGAACCAGATTTCTCCCGTGGAGTTCTCCAACAATATGAACAAAACGATTAATTCTTAATTGTTTAAGCAGTGTGTGGAGTTCCCTTACGTGCTGGTTCGCTGCAAAAGCTGGCTATCCCTTGATAGCCTCGCCTCGTAAAGTCAGAACACATGTCGGTCTCCTCTTCAACAACACTGAGGAGGAGACACCCCTCATGCGGGCGCAATATGCCTGCGCAGTAGTAAGATCGCCAGTTCAGATAGGAGAGAGCTATGAGCGCAATCATGAAAGTATCAAAGACCGCCCGGCGGTCCACCTGGTTTGCAGTGTTCTGGACCGCGCCAGCACTCATCTTTTACATTGCATTTGCCATTATTCCTCTCTTCATTGCCCTCTACTACAGCTTCACGCGCTGGAATGGACTGGCACCCGCTGTATGGATTGGCCTGGGCAACTGGCAAGCTCTATTTTCCGATCAAGTTACCCTCACTTCTCTCTTTCTGACGATCCAGGTAATGGTGATCAGTTGGGTCGTACAAACGCCCATTAGTATGTTGCTCGGCGTCTTTATGGCCGGGAAACAATTCTATCGCAGCGTCTTCGGCGTCCTGTATTTTATCCCACTGCTCTTTTCCGCTGTCGCCATCGCCCTCACATGGCAGAATATGCTGGACCCAAATTTTGGTGTGGTGAATCCGTTACTGACCGCAATCGGACTCTCAGGGTTGGCAAGGGTCTGGCTCGGCGATCCTCACCTGGCCTTTTACGTGGTGATGGTTATCGTGAGTTGGCAGTTCATCCCATTTCACGCGCTCCTCTATCTCGGCGGCGCCAGGCAGATTCCCAAAGAGCTCTACGAGGCCGCTACTATCGATGGAGGCGGACGCATTCAAAACTTTTTCGCTATCACCTTGCCGCAACTGAAATATACGATCATCACCTCGACCACCCTGATCTTTACCGGCTCCCTCACCTACTTCGACCTCTTCTGGGTGACGACACAGGGCGGCCCGGGTTACGCGACGCGCGTACTGCCTCTCCAGATGTACATCACCGCCTTTCTCAATGAGCAGGTAGGCTACGGGAGCATGGTTGCGGTCGTTCTGGCCGCCTTTGGCATCGCCCTCTCGGTTATCCTGCTGCGCTTTAGCGGCTTTAGCAAGATGTCGAGTCAGTTGGAGGGATTATAAGTATGACCACCCATTCTCGGATACAAAACGCGATAGACACCGATCTATCGCACAAAACGGCACTTGCTGCGCCACAGCCAAAACGTCAGTTTAATCAAAGCAGCCTCTGGGAGATTGTCCCGGCAGCATTCGGTGTGCTCTGGCTCGTGTTCTCTTTTTACCCGGTCCTCTATATGCTGTTTACGAGTCTGCAATCACAACGATACCTGTTCACGGACGTTCCCTGGTCGTTCCCATCGCATCCAACGCTGGCGAACTACGCTACCGTGCTGGAGAACGGGTTCTTTACCTATTTCGCCAATACCGTTTTCGTCACGGCTATCAGCGTCTTCGTGATTCTGGTGGTCTCCTTGCTGGCGGCCTACGCGATTTCGCAGGCACGAAGCCGCTATACCCGCAACATTTTCAATCTTTTCTTGCTTGGACTCGCGATCCCACTACAGGCAACGATCATCCCAATCTATGCCATTGTCTCCTATTTGCATCTCTACGATACGCTGTTTGCGCTGATCCTGCCCTCTATCGCTTTCGGCATTCCGCTATCGATCCTTGTGCTCGTCACCTACATCAGGGACATTCCGCGTGAATTACACGAATCGATGCTGCTTGATGGCGCGAATCATTGGCGCATTTTGTATAATCTGGTCCTGCCGCTTTCAAGACCGGCGATCATCACGGTCATTATTTACGAAACGATCCAGGTCTGGAATAGCTATCTATTCCCGCTGGTTCTCACCCAGAGTCAGAGTGTAGCTGTGCTTCCGCTCTCGCTCGCGAATTTCAGAGGGGAATTTACGACCAATGTCCCGGCCATTCTGGCGGCAGTCTTCCTGTCAGCGACCCCGATTATCCTGCTCTACATCTTTGGGAGACGTCAGTTGCTAGGCGGCCTGGTTGCAGGCTTCTCCAAGTAATTTCAATACCCTCTTTTCAGTACCCTCAAGCGGGTCGAGATAGCCACCGGCTCCCGCCGCCTCCCTTGAGGGAAGGTATAACATCAAATCCTAAGATGTTAAGTGGAAATGCAGTAAGGAGCAATCGCTTGTCAACGCTATCTTATCGCGAGCCAGGCGCCTCGATTGAGGAGCGGGTTGAAAATTTGTTGTCACTCATGACGCTGGATGAGAAGCTGGCTCAACTGAGCTGCCTCTGGAGCACGGAGTTCATCAGTACCGGCACCTTCGACGCTGATTTTGTCGCCAGGAAGATGCCGCACGGCATTGGACAGGTGACGCGCATCGGAGCCTCTACGGGACTCCATCCCAATGAGAGCGCGGCATACATGAATGCACTGCAAAAAGTAGCTATCGAACGCACGAGGTTGGGTATTCCAATTATAGTGCATGAGGAGTCTACCGGCGGTTTCTGTCATCGTGATGCGACAGCCTTCCCTCAGGGTATTGGCCTGGCTGCCACCTGGAATCCAGAACTCGTTCGCGCGGTGGCAGAGGTCATTCGCACACAAATGCTGGCTGTTGGCGCTCGACACGCTCTGGCACCCGTTCTCGATGTCGCTCGCGATCCACGCTGGGGAAGAGTCGAAGAAACGTATGGAGAGGACCCCGTGCTCATCGGCGCTATCGGTACAGCCTACGTTCGGGGCCTGCAAAGCGATGACCTTGCTCATGGTGTGGCCGCGACCGGAAAACACTTTCTTGGCTACGCTCTCTCGGAGGGCGGACGCAACTGGGCACCTGTTCACTTAGGCCCACGAGAGCTACGCGAGGTCTATGCCGAACCTTTCGCGGCGGTGATACGCGACGCCGGTCTCGCGACTATCATGAATTCGTATTCATCCATCGATGGCTTACCCTGCGCCGGCAGTCGCTCTATTCTCACCGGCTTACTGCGTGAAGAACTCGGCTTTCAAGGAATGGTCGTTGCCGATTATACGGCTGTCGTCATGCTGATGAAGCATCACCATGTCGCTGCCAGTAGAGGAGAGGCGGCCCGACAGGCCCTGCTGGCAGGCCTGGATATGGAATTGCCGAGCACCGACTGCTATGGAGAGGAGCTGAAAGCTGAGGTTGAGGCCGGCCGTGTCTCTCTAGCAGCGATTGATACCGCTGTGCGCCGTGTGTTACAGCTCAAGTTTCGGCTCGGCCTCTTCGAGCATCCCTACGTCGATGAAGAGCGGGCCAGCGCGGCCTTTCAATCACCAGAGCAGCGCACGCTGGCCCGCAAAGCAGCAGCAGAGTCAGTCATTCTCCTGACTAACAGCGGTATCCTGCCACTTTCACCGGCGACGCAGCGGGTGGCAGTCATTGGACCGGGAGCAGACGACGAGCGGCTCCTGCAAGGTGATTATCACTACCCCTCTCACCTGGAAATGATCTACGCCAGACCTCGTCACATGCATATGGGCGAACTCGCCGTGCCACAAGCCAGCGGCAGATATGCGCCAGGCCCCTACTTCACCCCCCACGTTACGCCGCTCGCCGGGTTGCGCGCCGCGCTTGGGTCAGAGGTAGAGATTCGCTACGCGAAGGGATGTGACGTTCTGGGCGATGATCGCTCCGGCTTTGCAGAGGCGCTCCAGGCGGTCAACGAGGCGGACGTTGCCATCGTTGTCGTTGGTGGCAAGAGCGGTCTTTTGCGGCCAGTAACGGTGGGAGAGGCCAATGATGCCACCGATCTTCACCTTACCGGGGTTCAGCAGGAGTTGATCGACACGCTGGCACAAAGTGGGACGCCGCTGGTTATTGTGATACTCAGCGGTCGCGTCCATACGCTTAGCCCCCTGGTCGAAAAAGCCGCGGCCCTCTTACAGGTCTTCCCTCCAGGAGAGGAGGGGGGCAACGGGCTGGCCGATATCCTGACCGGTAAGATCAATCCGGCAGGTCGTCTGCCGGTGAGTATGCCACGCTCAGTTGGACAGGTACCAAATTATATGGGCACGCGCGCCGGTGGAGATCGCGCTATGTTCTTTGGCGATTATACCGACTCGCCGACCACACCCTTGTTCTCCTTTGGACATGGTTTAAGCTATACGACCTTTGCCTATGAAAACATGGCTATACAGGCAAAGAGCAGCACGGACCCAATCGAAGTGTCAGTTACCGTGCGCAACACAGGGGAGCGCGCAGGGGACGAGGTCGTACAGCTCTACTGCCGCGACGAGGTCGCTGCGGTGGCTCGCCCGCAACGGTTGCTTATCGGCTTTACACGTCTCTCACTCAACGCTGGGCAGGCACGCAGAGTAACCTTCGCCGTACACCCATCGCGCCTGGCCTTTTACGATCCCGAGATGCGCTTCGTGACCGAACCGGGCGCGTTCACCTTTAGCGTGGGCGCATCCTCAAGTGATATTCGCGCCGAACAAAGCGTGACACTTGAGGGAAGGGTTGCTGAGTACAAACAATGCGAAATTATCGCGACAAAGGTTGTCATCGACTGAGCCCACCTGGATAACTGTACCGGTTTCCCCCGCAGAAGCCTGGGATTGACGCCCTACCTGGCTCTGGCGGTCAGGTCTTTGTCTTCCATTTCCCAGGCGTGATCCAGCGTGTGAAACGCGCTATGCCGAATCAGATACCGGAGCGGCCAGGTTCGGGCCATTTTGCCCTCAGCATGGAACGCTCGAATCGCGTTGCAATAGGCATCGCGGTGCGTTTGTAGTCCCTCGTCGATCAACAGCGCCTCCGGGGGAGCGGGCACTCCGACCTTCTCTGCCCACTCTTGCTCCGCGCGCAGCGTATGACGGACGATGTGATCCCGATCACGCCCTCCTCCCCTCAGACCCTTCTGCATCTGGGCCGACACACGCAAACGCACATCATCGAAAAACGCCCAGCACGCCTGCATCAGGGTCAGTTCGCGTTCCAATTCTTCGCTCGACATGCCTTGCCTATCAATGCTTGAGAACGCGAAGGAAATGCCCCAGAAGTCGGTTGAGCCCGTGCCAGGATAGTGCTCGACCACGTCAACTGTGGTGATAGCCGCAAACTCTCCATCCATCCCAGCCAGCTTCGCCACCCGGGCATAGCGTGGGAAATAGGATCGCAACCTTTCAATCGCAGCCTCCCCGGTCTTCGCACCACGCTCTAGACCGGGCCAATCGGGCGCCACTGCCACCACCTTCTTGCCCTTTGGCCCGATTTCGAGCGTCACTTTGAGTTGATCAGCCATCTCTGCCTCCCTTACGGTCAAGAGGTCAAGTTTTTGTCCCTTGCTTTCCTGCCTCTTTTTTCGACATGTTACCATCAAAAGCGGTCAGAACCCACCCGCATATCGACGACTTCATCTTCCAGACTACAACTCTTTCTGCGTCCTTCTCCCATTCTACTCAAAAAACCCGGACTCCGCGATAATCTCCTGCGAGGGCAGGAAGGTGGCTTCGACGACGGAGCGGCCTGTACGTTGGAGATAGCGCCGAACA
>DATGMF010000029.1:0-97821 GCA_035293765.1 Ktedonosporobacter sp. | reverse complement strand
ATCCGCAAGCGCGGAACCTGCAAGAGAGCCAGGTTCGCACGCTCTTCGAGCCCGTGCTCGCCGCCTTGAGTACATGAGTCTCTTCTTCCGTTGGAACGGTTCTTTTCGCTTACGTTCGCACCTATGGGGCACTGCCCCTTGACCCCCTCTTCTTCAGAGAAGTAAATAGCCCTGGCTATACACAGCTACACCTACCCAAAAAGAGCCGAATACGCTATAATCAGGCAAAGAAATAGCAACACGTATCATCCAGGCAACGGGAGCAGATAGCAGAAGATTATGGCGGACCATCCATCACAGCCAACAACGTTCGCAGTTACGACGCTGGGCTGCAAAGTCAATCAGGCCGATAGCGAGGCCATCAGCGAGCAGATGAGCATGGCCGGCTTTACGCAGCACGATTTTAACGAGATGGCGGATGTCTATATCGTCAACACCTGCACGGTGACGCATCTTGGCGACCGCAGTTCGCGCCAGTTGATCGCGCAGGCACATCGCCGCCACCCCGATGCGCTGCTGGTGGTGACCGGCTGTTACGCGGAACTGAACCCTAAGGCGGTCGCGGCCCTCCCCGGCGTCGATCTGGTAGTGGGCAACGCCAACAAAGATGCGCTGGTCGAGATTATCAGACAGCATCACGCAACGGCTAAAATAGCGCAGGACGCTCCTGAACTCGCAAGACGAACGTTGCCTGTATTGCCGCTTGATACACAGCATATCGGGAGTGATAGCGTGCTGGCCTTCCAGGCAGCAGAAGAGGAGCCTCAGCCGGATAATCCCGCTCGCCTCTCACCTTTTGCCAGCACGACCACGCTCACGGAACAGGCGAACGCACGGCTGTTCTCGCGCACCCGCGTGCAGATGAAGGTTCAGGATGGCTGCGATAATCGCTGCACCTATTGCATTGTTCCTTATGTGCGAGGAAAATCGCGCAGCCGCAGCATCGCCTCTGTGGTTGAACATGTGCAGCGCAAGGCGCGAGCGGGGTATCAAGAGGTGGTGCTGACCGGCATCCATCTTGGCGATTACCACCCGGAAGGCGACGAGAAGCGCGACCTGGGCGATCTGATCGCGGCCCTTTTACGTGAAACGGAGATGCCGCGCATTCGCGTCTCCTCGCTGGAGCCGGAAGATTTCCGGCTGGAGTGGCTGGAGCACTGGGAAGATCCGCGCATGTGTCGCCACTTCCATCTACCCATGCAAAGCGGTTCGGACAATGTTCTACGCAAAATGGCCCGTCGCTACAATAGCGCCCGTTACCATACTATCGTCACAACCATTAAACAGCAGATTCCCGGCGTCGCCGTTAGCACCGATATTATCACCGGCTTTCCTGGCGAGAGCGACGACGATTTTGAGCAGACGTACGAGCTGGCTCGCGAGCTGGCCTTTGCGAAAGCGCACGTTTTCCGCTTCTCGCCGCGCCAGGGTACGCCAGCGGCCCGTATGCGCAATCAGATCAAAGAAGAAGTGAAGAAGGCCCGCAGCCAGCGCCTGCTTGATCTTAATAACGAGCATAGCCAGCAGTTCCGTCAACAATTTATCGGCGAGACGGCGCAGGTGCTTGTCGAGCAGTTCAAGCATGGCTGCTGGGAAGGACTGACCGATAATTATATACGCGTCGAAATCCATGGTCTACCCGAACGCGACTGGCGACACACGCTAGTTAAGGCGCGTTTAGATCAGCTCGTAGATGATGGAGTTCGCGGCACTTACATGGAATAGCGATGAAACGCCTGCTTCCTTTACTCACAATACTCATATTCTTCTTCTCCGCTTGCAGCGGTGCCGGAACGCCTCCGGCAAGCGACACGTCCGCGTCTGCTTCTACCACTGGACAACCATCCGCCAATACTTCAGCAACTTCGGCTATAGGAAGGTTCCAGGAATATGCGCTGCCCCAGACGAATAGCGGACTGATGCGTCCGGCCATCGATCACCAGGGGCGCGTATGGTTTGGGGAAATGGGACATAATTATCTGGCAGTGTTTGACCCGCAGACGCAGACGTTCCGGCAGATGACGCCGCCGCGGGGGGCGGCTGGCATTATGGGGATCTCCATCGCCTCCGATAATACGATCTGGTTCGCCGAACAGTACGCTAATTACATCGGACACTATTTCCCCACAACGGGGCAGTACCAAACGTACGATCTGCCCAAAATCACCACCCCCGATCCGAGCAACAAGAATAACATCCTGACCTTGCCGAGCGCGCCTAACGATACCGCGCTCGACGCGCAGGGCAATGTCTGGTTCACCGAGCTAAATGCCGACTCCATCGGCATGCTCAACGTCAAAACCGGACAATTCAAACAGTATCCGCTGACGCCCACGAAGAGCGTGCAGAAGCTCAATCCGTACGGGATCACGGTCGATGGACACGGCATCGTCTGGTTCACTGAGGCCAGTTCGAGCCGCCTCGGTCAGCTTGATCCGCGAACAGGCGCTATCAGCTATTTCGCGGCTCAAGGCAATAACAACACATTGATGGAAGTTACCAGCGATGCCCAGGGCAACATCTGGATTACTGCATTCGACGGCTATCTCCTGCTGAAATTCGATCCCGTGACGGAGCGATTCACCTCGTACTACGCGCCTCATGCCACAAACGGGACCGGCGCGCTCTATGGCCTGGTAGCGGCTCCTGATGGAGCGATCTGGGTCACAGTGGCGGCAGAAAACGTGGTTGCGCGGCTTGACGAGACAACGGGTCGCTTCGTTTACTACCCCATTCCCACCAGGGACAGCTCCCCGCTCGGCATCGTGATGGGAAGCGACCATACGCTCTGGTTTACTGAAGCGAGCAGCGATAAAATCGGCAGGCTGCAACCCTGATCAAGCCTGCTCAACGCCCTTCAGCGCCGCCTCAACCTCCTCCAGCCTGCGCAAGAAGTGACGATCTCCCAATCGTTCCAGCACAGAACGAGCGAGCTCAAGCTGCGAAAGATCCTTTGTGCGCTGAGCGAGCGCGACGCGCATATGAGCCGCATGCACAACGAGACGGTGGGCCTCGGCCTTTTCGATGGCCCGGGCAAGTTGATCGTTATCATCGTCGAGGATAGCCTGGGCGATCTTGAGACAGTGGGTGGTCATATCGTTCTGAAAAACTGGAGATTGCATCAATTTCGCCGGGGCAGGCACATTTGCTTCGCTAAAGAACGATAAGAGCAGCCCTGTGACACCTGCTGAAAGAACATCCACATTTAACTTGCTCAAGTCATCGTCGCGCATAACAGCAAGAAAACTTTTCATATCCTCGTCTCCGTAGAATATACGCTCGATCACAGAAGTAGCCATATCCAACACTGGACGATCTTCACGAGCTTTTGCCAGCAACAGCCAGGCCATATAGCCATCTTGCACCACTTTACCCGCACCAGGGCGCAATTGCAGCCGTTCCCAGATCTGTTCGATGGCTTTGAGCAAGGGAGGACTCTCATCCCATTGCCCTGAAACATACAAAGCCCACATCGCTATCGAGACTGCTCCAGCAAAGTACTCGATAGGCTCACCGGGATGCAGTGCAGCCAGGGTTTCCCGTATATTAGTGAAACAGCGATCATAATCACCTAGCAGAAAGTAGATGCCCCCCATTGTGGTTGCAATATCACCACGCTCGAAAGTGGCAATGCCAGGAATTGCCAGACGACGACGGCAAACGGCCAGCGCATCAACATGTTCTCCAATGGTTTCTAAAAATGTTACCCATCCATCCAGGGCATCATTGAGCATAGCCCAGTCTTCTCGTTGCTCAAAAAACGCTGCCGCCTCCTGGCAGATGAGGAGCTTCTCGCGCGCTTCCTTCTCATCAATAGTCCCTCGCTTCAATGCTTCTGAAATGTATCGACCCAGAGCCGCGATGCGAAAGCGCCATAGCTCTGCCTCATCTCCTGCCTGTTCCGCGAGTTGCTGAGCCAGGCTCCAGAGGGCTTCGCGTTCTTCTTCTTTCGGAGCCTCTATTACCTTACGATAGGCGGAGTAGAGCTTACGCATCAGACGTGCTCCGGTCAAGGGATCTTGTTCGCCTTCGCTTCGCCAGCATTCCAGCGCACTTTTATAAGCTTCAGCCACCGCGTCTCCCCAGATGAGGCTATCGCCCAAACACTCGTAAAGGCGCAATTGTTCGGCTTCAGGAGCGAGAGCAATAGCGTTGCGCAGATAATCTTTTGCTTCGACAAATGCGCCGGAACGGGCTGCCAGCACACCTGCTCTTTCCAGGAAAAAGAGGGCGCGCTCCGTCTCATGGGGCAATGGTTTGGGGATGGCCGATTGGCGCGCCAGCAGAACGGCTTCGCGATAATGGTAGGCGATAAGGGCAGCGAAAGCATCTAGTTGATCCGCTTCGGTTGCTTCAAGCCAGGCAGCGATTTTGCTATGCAGCAGAATGCGCTGCGCACGGGAGATGGTGTTGTAAGCCACGTCGCGAATGAGAATATGACGAAAAGCGTATACGTCGCCCGCCGATAAGGTCAGCATATCGCGCGAGAGCAGCCCATCTAGAGCCGTCTCGATCTCTTGCAAACTGTACTCGCTCAGGATGGCGTGCAGCATAGGAAGGCGGATGGCGCGACTGACAACAGAGGCGACCTGGAGCACCATGCGCTCCAGACGCGTGAGCAGATCGATCCGTGCCTGGACTGCCGCGTGAACGGTATCAGGCAAACGATCAAGGGTTGCAGCTTCCCCTGACAGACCTCGCTCCGCCAGACCGCGCACCAGTTCCAACGCAAAGAAGGGATTGCCGCCCGAACGGTCCGCGATCTCCTGGCGCGTCTCCTCCGGCAGGTTCGTAGAGAGTTTCTCTACCAGATCGTGCGTCTGGGCTGATGTCAGCGGCTGTAAAGCGATGGCGGTGAAGTTCTGGCGTCCGCCTCCCCATGCCGGACGGCGATCCAGCAACTCGGGACGGCTGAGCACGATTAATAGAACCTGCGCATGAGTATGCTGGTGCGTAACATGCTCCACCAGGTCCAGCATGCTCTCGCTGGCCCAGTGCAGATCCTCAAAAATGAGGATACGCGGAGCCTGATATGCAAAGGCTTCGATCAGCAGGCGCCAGGCGGCGAAGATGCTCTCACGATCAGTTGTGCCCGTGGCATCACTTTCGATGCCCAGCGTTGCCAGGATCAGATCGGAGAGGCGCGAAGCATCCTCCGTTTGATAGCCAGCCTGGGTGAAGACCGTCATAATCTGAGGCTTGGCGACCTCTTCGCCACGCATCAGGCCATCGAGCAGGCCGCGCAGAGGCCAGTAAGTGAGGGTCTGTCCATAGGGGAGGCAGCGCACCATTGCCGTCTGGAAGCCCTCTTCGGGATCGAGGCGCCGCAGAAACTCTTCCAGCAGGCGCGTCTTGCCTGTGCCAGCCGGAGCCACAATCGAAACCAGTTGCGGGCGTCGCTCTTCGATGACGCGTGCCTCCAGCAGAGCAAGTTGCATTAAATCCTGTTTTCTGCCTACAAATGGGGGTCGATTGACAATTCGCGCCTCACGCGCGCCACTGAGCGGATAGGCCCGCAAAGGCTGGCTTTTCCCTTTCACCGAGATCAGGCCCGGTTCATCAAAGAGAAACGCGCTCTGGGCCGAGTTGAAGGTGCGCTCACCCGCGATGATCTCGCCTGGACTGGCGTGCTGCTGCAAACGAGCAGTCACATTGACAGTATCTCCCGTCACCAGAAAATCGCCGGTTGAGAGATCGCTGGTCGCGACAACCTCGCCAGTATTGACGCCCATACGCAATTGAAAAGTCTCACCCAGGATCTCATCGTTGGCAACGGCGGCGCGCAAGGCCAGGGCCGCCGCGAGAGCGCGTTCGGCGTCGTCTTCGTGGGCCTGAGTCAGGCCAAAAACGGCCATAACGGCATCCCCAATAAACTTTTCAATCGTGCCCCCATGTGCAGCGACCACGCGGCGAGCATGCTCGTAATAGCGCCTCATCAGCGTGCGCACATCTTCAGGATCAAGGCTTTCGCCCAGCGCGGTTGAGCCGGAGACGTCGGCAAAAAGGATACTGACCAGTTTTCTCTCTTCAGGCATCGCCAGATCTTCCTCCCCAGAGTTCGTTCACTGGGCAGGGGCCAGCCCTGCCCCTACGCCCACACATATAAGCAAGTCTGTGTGTTTGCTTCTTAGCATAAGCGCGCGTCTGCGACGCGCGTCGTGTTGTGGAGGGGTGGCGGAAACATGCGCGAAGCACATGTTTCCGCCACCCCTCCACAACACCTTTGCAGCTTTGCTACGAAAGGGCGAAGACACTCAGAAATCAGACACACTCTCAAGAAAAACCTGCATATCGGGCCACGAAAGGATTGATAAGAGTTGGAGCGCTACCCCACACTCATACAAATGCAGGGCAGCGTGAGATGATTTACTGCTTCAGATACTTTGCGAACCAATCCTTGATGTGATGCAAGCGTTCCAGGCGCATCTTTGGATGGCCGCCGCGCGAGAGGCCGTGGCTCTGCCCCTCAAAGCGCACAAACTTGACCTCGCGCCCCATCCATTTGAGAGCGGCGAAAAGTTGCTCGGCCTGCTCAATGTTGCAGCGCAGATCCTGCTCGCTGTGGATGATCAGCAGCGGCGTCTGGATATTCTGGACGTATTTTATCGGGGACATGTGCATGTATTTGTCCAGATCCTCCCACGGCGTCGTATCCAGGTTATCCTCAGCCAGGTCCCAGCCGATATCGCTGGTCCCGAACATCGTCGCCATATTGCTGACGCAGCGATCAGTGATCGCGACCTTGAAACGGTTGTGATGACCGACCAGCCAGTTGGTCATAAAGCCGCCGTAGCTGCCGCCGGTAACAGCCAATCTCTGCTCATCGATATAGCCGCGCTGCACCAGGGCATCCACCCCCATCATAATATCAATTGAGTCTTTCTCACCCCAGGCACCACGGACCGCGTTGGCGAAATCATAGCCATAGCCGCAGCTCCCACGCGGATTGGTGTAGAAAACCACATAGCCCTCAGCCGCCAGCATTTGCATTTCGTGGAAAAAGCCGTAGCCGTATTGCGTATGCGGGCCGCCGTGAATCTCTACCACCAGCGGGTACTTCCTGGCCGGATCGAAGTCTGGTGGCTTGATAATCCAGCCATCAATATCCCAATCATCCACACCTTTGAAGGGCATATACTCCACGGGCGAGAGTGTCAACTCGTTGAAGAACGCATCATTGGTCGCGGTAATGCGGCGCATCTCGCCCGAAGAGGTGGTGGAGCAGACGAAAATCTCTTGCGGACTGGTTGGGGTACCGAGCAACAAGGCAAGTTTATCGCTGGCAGCATCTACCGTGAAATCGCGCACATGGACATCGCCGGGGGTCAATGTACGTGGCTGCGCGCTTGCACCCGTGACAGGAATAGCAAAGATACGACCGGCGCCACGATGAGAGGCGAGCACGTAGAGGGTCTTGCCATCTGCTGACCACGCGGGCGGCGGCGCCAGGTGCTCGTCGCCGATATCGCTATTGGTCCAGTCCATGCACGATCCCTCGAACGCCTGCGAGATATTGGTCGGAGCGGCATTCTCGGCATTGGCAGCGATAGTATAGAGACAGTTGTGACCCGCGCCTCGCACCTTAGGCGATCCCACAAAGGCAATTGATTTGCCATCCGGTGACCAGGAAGGAGCGTTACAGCCCAGCTTGCCATCGGTCAGACAGCGCAACTCCCCCGTTTTCCCATCTTTTAGTGAAAGTATATAAATATCGTCACCAGGCCACTTCCAGCGATCATCACGACGATTCGAGCCAAAGACGATCTGCGTCCCATCGGGCGACCAGGCAGCGTCACCATCGTCCCAATCGCCATCGGTGAGCTGCTGCGGCTCGCCGCCAGCGGCCTCTATCAGGAAGAGATGGGAACGACGCTCGTAAATAAAGCCAACGCCGTCGAGCCGGTACCAGAGCCTATCGATCACGCGGGCTTTGGGTAGGCGCTTGCCATCTTTGCCATCCTCGTCCTCTTCAGCAGTCGAACCGACCTGCGCGCTGAAAAGCACATATTTGCTATCGGGCGACCAGACAGGAGCGCCTGCGCCATGCTCCATAAAAGTCAGTTGGCGCGCTTCTCCTCCATCGGTGGGCATGATCCAGATTTGTCCCTTGCCCTTGCCCTGCTTCTTCTGCTCCTTCTGATCTTTAGCGGTGGTTTCTCCTTCACGCTCGGAGACGAAGGCTAGCCAGCGCCCATCGGGCGACCAGGCCGGACTACTGGTATTAGCCGGGCCGGAGGTAAACCGTCTTGCTTCGCCACCGGCAGCAGGAGCGACCCAGATCGAAGAGCGGTACTCGTGCTTGTTGCCATCAATAGTCGTCACAACGAAAGCGACTCGCTGCCCATCGGCAGAGATGCGCGGCCTGCTTACGAACTTGATCTGGTAAAGATCTTCAATGGTAATCGTTCTCGCCATGTCACTATCCTCTCTGACTATACTGTAGGGGCAGGTCTTGCACCTGCCCTACCGCTACGACATTACCCTGCAAAACTCGGAACACTTCATTGCAATAGTTAGTTTAACCCCTGCAATAAATTCCACAAGTGTGATATGTCGCATGAATAAATGCCAAACATCGCAAAATCTTGCGTCTTCCCTCTCGTACAATTGCGTTACGCTTCGGACCGCGCTAGAGTAAAAGCTCGATGTATCGTCCCCGCCCGCTGCGAACGAACCGTAAGATCGACACCGGCTCCCGCCGGGCCTTTGAGCAGCCATTCTACTTTGCAACGGTTATCCGTTGGTGAGGCGGAGCTAAACCATGCCCAGAGCTTGTTTGAGCGGCCTTCAAGATGCTCGACCGTCTGGCGCTGTTGCCCGGTAACAATACTCACGTCTTCCGGCAAGGTTAGCTCGACCTCTAGCGGGCGCACAGCCTTGCGCTCCAGAGCCTTTTTGCTGGTATAGGTGGGTAGGAAGCCGTTATTCTCTACTACCGCAACAACGTGAAAAAGTCCATCGCCCTGCGGCTCTACCTGCAAATGACGAATGCTCAGGTAAGGACAGAGCGCCGCATGGGCCAGGGTGAAACGGGCATGTTTCTCACAGGTTGCGGCCAGAAACTTGAGCGGGACGTTTTGTCCATAGAGCTTATCACGCCAGCCGCCAATCTCTACAGGCCCCAGTTGTGGATGGTCGAATGGCTGCCAATCCTGGAATGCCTCTCCATTCATCACCTCATCATTCCAACGCATCAATTTAAGATCGTCTTCCTCTGGATGCCAGCGAAACCAGGCAATGAAGTCGCGGGGACCAACGCCAGCTTCGGTTGGCATACCCCATAGCTCGGTGGTGAAGCCAAACCAGCCCAGATGATCGTAGACATAGTCATCCATCGCGCCATGAGTGACATCTTTGGAGCTATAGCGGAACCCATGATAGGTGGAGACGCTGGGATAGCCGGTTATTTGCGTGCCACGCTCACCGATCAGCTTAAAAACATCCAGATCTTCGGGAGGCATCTGTTCGTCGGGATGGGTGCTATACGGTCGCAGGAGTACGCCGGAGGTTGTATGGTAGGTTAAGAAGCCGGAAATATTGGGATGGGTGCGCCAGAACTCGGCCTCGGCGCGGGTCTCCGGTTCCGAAAAGGGATAGGGGCCAGAGCCGCGCTGAGTGCCTTCGGGCGCCCATTCAAAGGGATAGTTACGATTGATATCCAGCCCATGTTGTGGCGGTGCGACCGGGATAGTAAAGCCGTCATAATTGCGGATTAAGCCTTCGGTCAGCAGGTGATAATACTCGCCTCCCTCTTCATCGATCTCGCGGCGGCGCATAATGCGCGGATCTTTGGAGGAGCATTTCCAGGCCCCATTGGGATCTTTGATGCGCATATCCAGGATCTGTCCATCACCATCGATATCTTCAGGGTATAGCCCGTCGCGCTCGTCTTCATAGGGATATAAGCGGGTGCTGCTGCGTAGAAAATAGGGAGTAGTGAGGTAGCGTTCCGCACCATCAACGCTGATGCGCGGCATCAAATATAAAGCGGAGCGATCCAGTATGCGCGTCACCGTCTCATCTTTGCCGTAATCTTTCAGGTACGACCAGATGGTATAGAGCACAACCGTCGAGCCTGTGACCTCGCCAGCGTGGGTATTGCCATCGATCCAGTAAGCAGGCTTCTCCAGAGCCGGTCCGGTAGCTTGATTGGTCAAAGTAACCACCCAGAGATCGCGTCCCTCCAGACTCTGGCCGATGGACTCGATCTCTGCCAGTCGCGGATACGCTCCTACTAGATCGTGCAGCAATTGCGTCAGGACCTCGTAGGTATAGTAAGAAAGCACACCTTTTGCGGGCTCAAACTCCTGGTGTACGATTGGTCTGGACATAAAAAATTTTACCTTTCCAGTGATGGATTTAAAAGAAAGCGAAAAGAGTTCAGCATAGAGGGATCGCAGAAACGACGCTGTTATCTGCGACGGCGGCTGCGCCTCTCTCGTTCCAGGGCGTAATCGAGTGTCTCATGCAGACGTTCAAAATCGTCAACATCGAGCTGGAGTTCAACGGCAGGTAGATCTTCGGGTCGAATATGCCCTTCCTCGTAAAGTTGCAGCACCATGACGAGTTCCACTTCTATATCCAGTATGCCCTCACCCGAGGACAGCTCTATATCTTCGTCGTCTTCGTCGTCTTCCTCATGTGCCGTGGCTCTGGGGATGAATTCAATACTTGTGCGAGCGCATTTGAAGCGCCCGGTGATCTTGAGCGCGTCCGTTGACATTTCTTCGGCAAGCTCGCGCACCACCTCCATCATCTGAGCAAAGGCGTCTTGCAATTGCTCTAAAGCATCATCTTCCTCCGTCCCGGTCTCAATATCTCCCGTCAGTTCTCCTGTTACCTGATTGCTGGTGGTGCCGGAGCCAGCGTCGGGCAAGCGCTGGCGGGCAAGCTCGTTCAGCTGTTTGAGCGCCTGAGCAAAAGCTGGAGAGAAGGCGCTGCTTTCGCGTTCCGCAGGCGTCAGATTCTCTTCATGATCTCCCTCATCTCCGTTTGGGATTTGATCCTCGTCTTCTTCCTCTTCTTCATCTTCGTCCCCCAGTCCCACAGCCGCTTCTACCATTAATATTTGCTGGTGCAATTGTTCCGCAACATCATGAGTAAAGTAGGCGAGGACTCTTGCCTGGCGTGATGCAGCAAGTAACTGAAATTGAGGCCAATCCCGGTAGCGTTCTCGACCGCGCAAATAGCGCATTTCCACCATTCCTAACGTATCCAGCCGTAACGAAATCTCCATAACTTCCTCCTCAATAAGTAGAACGAACCGGTTACTACATCTATTTTCGACGCTACTACCAGCTCTTCTCCTATAAAATAATTCTTTTTAAGATTGCTTTTTCCGACAAGTGTTTATCATTCACGAAACGCTCGTTTAATTCGCCGGTCATAGTCAGATAAATATCGAATCAATCTGCTTTGGTGTTCTTCACCATGATATCACAACGAGCATGCATTGATACAGCTAATCGAAACATTGCTCCGCCATATCCCCCGACTTGCCTATTATTGCCACAAAATCTTTCTGCAAAAGCAAAAAGGTCAGAGGATGCACAGGTAAGCAACCTGTATCCTCTGACCTTTTTATCATCTATCGCTTTCACGGCTCCGTTTGCGACCACAGCGAGGACAGTCGATGACGAGCCAGGGTCAGGCCGGTGGCGATACCCAGCAATATTATCCCTGCCATGATGATGGCTAAGAAAAAAGGAATGCCTAACGACGGCAAGAACAACGCATGGATGGCGCTCACAATGATCAGACCCGCCCCACTCAGGACGAAGAAACGCTGATGGGTGGCAACGCCCAAAACCAGCAGGAGCAGCGATTCACCGGACAGGATGAGCGTCGGCTGAAGGTTATCCTGGCTAAAACTCAACCAGAGCATGGGCAATAACAGCAGCGCAGCCCCCGCAATGGAGCAAGCTGGTCCAACCATGCGGTGACGAGACAAGCTCTGATCGCGGGCGATGAACGGAGCAATGACGATCAGGTAAGAGGCCGGAACCAGGGTGAGCCTATCGGCCTGGGTTTGCCGGAACGCCGCCAGTTCCCATGACGCGACCAGCGAGAGCAACAGACCGGCGCTATAGTAGAACCAGAGGCGGCTCTCGCTATCAGGCTGGATATATCCGTACAAGAACAGGAGGAGCGCCAGGACGAAGAGTGAGCCAGCTCCGACGTGCGCCAGCAGGCCAGCGTCAGCAGAGAGACCGCCTTGCAGGATAATCGCCAGCACCACCAGGACCTGCCCGCCAATGCTCACCAGTGAATACAGGCGCATCGGCTCTAATAGACGAATCGCGGGCGTGAGCATCTTCCAGAGGAACTGCGCAGCAAAAACCAGCGTCCAGAGCACGCTATAAGCCATCATTTGCTGCCAGAGCGGCCAGTGGGTGCGGGTAATGCTCCATAAAGCCAGCATAACAGTCACTGTCAGTAATTCAGGTACACGCTCCACCAGCATAACCAGCAGCGATAGCCCGATCAAGGCTCCCATGATGTTCAATTCCAGGCCGTTCGGCAGGGACGCTCTCACCCCGTACCCCCATAAAACGGTCACTATGATCGCCACCGCCGTACTCGCATACCATGACCAGCTCCAGGCAAATTTCTCCTGCAATTCAGCATGTATCAGGGTCGTTTTGATTGGATAGCTAATAAAGCGGCCTGTGAGCATTCCTAGCATAGCGGCTCCAAAGGCAATGCCAACAAGGTACCAGGTAGTTGTTTGCACCTGCACGCTACAAACCGAAGCGACGGATGTTGGAAAAGTGTCTATCTGCAATATTGGCAGGCAAGTAGTTGTGCGCAACGCCAGGATCGCAGCCCAGGCAGTAAAACCCACCACTAACCACTGCCACGCCGCCCGGCGCTCTAGCAAGAGGACGCCATAGGCGACCAGCGCATAGAGCAGCAAGGCATCGGGAACAGCCGCGTAAAATGGATGATTGACCCCTTGCAGCGCCCCATAGACGCCCGTTAGCACAGCCGCAGCCAGCGCAGTTGCGTAAATCGGCAGCGCATAACGCAGCAATTCACGCTGCCATGCCGCCATAGTCTCATTTACCTTGACGAAGCGGAGCGCGCTCACTCCCCCGCCAAGAGCAGCACACGCCAGAGCTACCAGAGGGGGTCGGTAAAGATCGCCAAGCAGCCCGGAGTCATACACTGACCAGACGGCAAAAAATGGAGCGAGCCACATGAGTATTTGTGCGTTCTCAACCACGCCGATGAGGTAGATGAGCAGCGCGAACAGCAACAGCGCCCAGGTCGCGGCAGGTACTTCCTGCTGGTTATAGCCGGCCAGCCCCATCATAATAGCAGCAAAAAGCGCGATGCCATAGATTGGTAGCGCCCAATCCCTGCCCGCCATGCGGCTCACTCCGAAAGCGAGCAAAGCCAGCAGAGGAGCCAGCCAGGCCAGCGCCCAGAAAGGATTGGTCGACATCAGCAGTCCGATTACCGCGAAAGCCATTGCTATAACCAGCCACCATTTGACGCGCGCTAAGGTTGCCGCTCCATACCAGACGACAGCCAGAACAGCCATCTCCTGCGCAAAAGAAAACTTGATAGAGAGCCATCCCTGTACCACGCTGGTAGAAACAAGGCTATCGCCAGTCGTAAAGATGAGGCCGTACAGAATGGCGCTCACAACAACAGGCCACTCCCACGGCAACATACTTCCAGGCTTTGCCTCTGCCTGATCGCTCACCCTGACAACATTCCATCTATCGGTGATGAAATTACGAATGATGGCGGACACAAACGGCAGCACCATACAGGCCACTAGCAGGACGCGCATACGCGACAAGAGAAAGGGTGAAGCGAGGAGCATCAGCATCAATGGCAAGAACAGCCAGCCTTGACGCCGCTGGTAGAGCAGCACGCCATAGGATAGTGCGGCAAAGAAGAACAGCAGAAAGATGCTGCGATCAATATTGCCGAGGCCCAATCCTATCGTCACTACAGCCTCCGCCAGCGCCAGCACCTCAACAGGATTGGCCCATGCCGGGCCGACAAGATGACGTGTCGCTACCGCGCATACAACCAGTACCAGCGTGAGAGTCAGAAACCACCAGACGGGCTCAGGCGCAAGCGATACACCTATCAGACCATAGGCCCAGTTCAGCAAGAAACCGCTCAGCAAAAGCAGCCAGGGCCATTGCTTCTGACTCGTTTCCGGCGTTCTCTGCCATCCAGTATGATGCAACGCAACGCTTAGCGTCACAGTCACGCCGACAAGCAGGGCGATAATCTCAGCCAGCGTCTCCCAGTTTAGCGGAGCAGCATGGAAGAAAGGAGCATATGCCCTTAACAGAACTTCTACGGGCAACAACGGTGCTGCAATCAGGGGAACAACTGCCACGAGTGCCAGGGAGAGCCCTTCCATATGCTGATCGGGGCGGCCATAGCGTCGCAAAAATTGAGGAGCGAGCAACGTCAGGCCATGATAGAATACCGCAGCCGCGGTAAGTAGTAACACATATCCAATCAGTCGAAACTCAAAAGCATAAGCAAATGCTAGCGTAGAGGCAAGAAACAGGTATGGTATACCTTGCGCCCATTGTGTACGTCGTGTCTGCCACACAAAAAGACAGACCCAGGCCAATAACAGGAGGAGAACACAGAGCAACGAAAAACGTATCTCGCTCTGTGCCTGATGGACGAGATCAAATCCCAACGAGTAGAGGTAGATCAGGATAGCGCCTATACCGCAGACGCCAACGCAGGCGAGCATCAGGGCGCGAACCGGCTCACGCAAAATCGCCCACGTACCCGTTAAAGGCTCGGCATTGTCAACGCGATCTGGCAGGGCGAGCAGGGCAAGAAAAGCGGGGAACATCAACACGCTGGGCCACCACCAGTAGTTCAAGTTAAAGGCGCTGGCAACAGCAAGGGTGGCAACAGCTTGCGCCACAACCGATAAGTAACCAAAAGGGGCAAATTTCTGGTAAACAGCCAGCGCTCCATAGACAATAGCGGCATACATGGCTGCAATAGCGACCAGCGCAGCGGGTGAAAGCTCAACGAGATGTCCCGCTACTAGCCGGTAGCCGGAGAAGCCGACGAGAGGAACGAGCAGCGCAAAAATGGTCGTGTAAACAGCCGCGATGATCCGCAAACTGGAGAGCCGGGAGCGAAACCAGTAAGCCAGCGTGCCAATCAAACCAAAGACTGCATGGGCGATAAACATTACAACAAAAGAGAGGAAAAGGTTCGAGAGATTTGAATTTGTTGCCACATAGCCCAGAGTACCAATCAGAATAAGAAACGCTGCCAGCGAAACAACGATATTAATCGTTTGATCGGCAAAGAACGCCTTCAAAGAAAATACCCTGGTGGGCACCTCACGCACGGGCGATGGACGCGTGGCGGCAGGCTGAACGGGCGGTCTTCCAATAGGGGTAACGGGCGAGATGGAAGGTCGCACAACCGGAGCCACCGGCTGAGCAGGCTCCTGCATTTTTACTGGCGGCAGAGTTGTAGCCAGTTGAACAGGTGATTGCACTTTTTCTGCTTCTGGTACAGGCACAACTGGCGGTGCGGCAATGGAAGCGGGAGCCATTTCAACCTGTTGCAGAAAGTTCAGACGACTCTGGTAGCGCACAATTAATTGCCTCACCGTCATATTAGCACCACCATGATCGGCTACGCGACGCAGATCGCGCAGCGACGATATCAGAAATTGTTCTTCCTTAAAAACCGCGATTGGATAACCGCATCGTGGGCAATCTTCCCCCATCTGAGGGCTAAGCGGAAGCCCACAGCAATCACAGTGAGTTCCAGACATAGACATTATCATGGGCCACTTCCTTTACATCTATAAGACCATATGACGCAAGAAGATAATGAATAGCGTGTCCATAGCATAGACGACAGCCTTTTTCACAGATAAGTGTCATCTGTCCCATTTTTAACAGATCACTCGTGTTTCAACTATAGACGCTTGAACTCACTGAACTATCACAAGATCAGCGTCCGACTCTCCCAGGCTTGTCACATCTAGGGCTGTCATAGTAAGAAAAGGTCTGGACGCGAACAAGGTAGTACTTTTGCGTAGCAGTGAGCTCATCGTTGACAGCCTGGCTCGTCTTTAAGTATATTGTTTCCGCTATCCATAGAAGTTTTAGTATAATAGCCGAATATGCGCAGTCTCAGGGCTTTTTTGATGATCTGATACATGCAAAGTATCATCATATTTTTTCTCCTTATCTATAGTATGAGGATTCCCCGTGTCTTATAGGGAGCGCCCCGGGGTTGCACCAACTTCGTTTTGAGATTGAAGGAAATGGAGATACCTGTAGCGATGCAAACACTAACCGACGTTAAAGCTGGGAAAAATGTTACACCGACTGCCAATCACTACAACAAGTATTTTGCCCCTCTCTACTATAAAATGATCACATCCTGGCAGCGCATTGCTTTCTGGTCGATCATGGCATTGGCGGCCCTCCTGCGGCTCTACCAATTCCCCAACACGCCTGCCGGCCTTTATGTTGACGAACTGACGGAGGGCTATGACGCGTTTGCGCTACTACAGCATGGTACTGATCGCTGGGGCAATCCTTTTCCGGTCTATTTTCCCAATTGGGGTTCGGGACAAAATGTGTTGCAGGCATACCTCACGATCCCTTTCATCAAAATTTTTGGCCTCAACGCCTTCTCGATCCGAATCCTGCCTGATTTATTAGGTATTTTTGCCGTCTATTTGCTTTACCTTACGGTGAAAAAGATCTATGGGACCAACACGGCACTCCTGGCCGCATTTCTGCTCGCCACCCTGCCCTGGTACGTGATGGTTTCTCGCTGGAGCTTAGAATCTAATCTGCTCCCTTTTTTCCTCTTATTGAGTGTATTCACATTACTCTATTGTTACGATTCACCTCATCGCCGTCGCTGGATACCCATCTCCCTTATCCCTCTGGCCCTCTCTTTATATGCCTATGGCATTGCTATCGTGATCGTTCCCACCTTTTTCGCATTGTTTGTTGCCTGCAACTACAAAACCATTTTAAAAGCCAGAGTGAGTTTCCTCATCAGCATCTTCCTTTTCCTGTTAATCTCGACGCCTTTTCTACTCTTTGTGCTGGAAAATTATGTTCTCCATAGGGCACTGCCATTCCTGGCTCATTTGCCCATCACGATTCCCTACTTGCCCGCCAGCCGTCTTTCACAGGTCAATTATAATCTCTCTCACCGCACCATCCTGCTGGACAACTTGCGCTTCCTCATTGGAGGCTATAATGATGGGCAACTATGGAATAGCATCTCCTGGATATCCCCCCTCGGCTGGCTGGTTCCTCCCTTTGCTGCTCTTGGAGTCTACTTCAGCTTGAAGCGCCAACCATTGTCGCGCAATCTTTTTGTCTTCTGGCTGGCCGCTGTCTTACCCACCTTTGTGCTCTTCTTCTTCATTGTAAATCGTGCTAATGCGCTCTTCATCCCTCTCTTTCCCCTCAGCGCCTATGGCATCGTCTCCCTGTTGGAATATGTGCAGCCGATAAAAAGTCAGGTCTTTGTGACGGCAATCCTGGTCGGCTCGCTCTTTTTCCCCAACATCATTTTCTACCGCTATTACTTTACTAATTTTAACAACGACAATGCGTGGGTGTTTAATGCCGATTTTGATCAGGTCATGGCTCATGCGCTTTCCCTGGCTCATCCCGACGAGAATTTCTACATCTTCGACAATGATGGCTGGGATAATTATATGGCTACGCTATTTTACCTTCACCTTGATCCCCAGGACTTTCATACCCATGCTGATATCCAGATCATTGACGGCATTTACTGGGTACGCAGCTATAGACGCTATTACTTTGGGCCTGGTTCTTCTCCGGCGGCGCTGAGTAATGTCACATCGTACATTGCCGTCTTGAAGGCCAATCGGCAGGTATCCTGTCAACGTAAAGAGATTCTCTACCAGGACAACCGCTGGCCTAGAGGACCGTGGGTGGTTGAGCGCTGCTATCCCCCCCACACATCCCAGGCAACCAAAGCCTCATCTATCCACAACACAGGCCCTGTGTTCGCCTATAGTGGCAAAAACTATCGCTCCAATCTCAATTGATACTATCCATAGGTTGTTGAGAAAAAGCCCTGGTTGCCCTTCGTGAAAAGCATGTTCCGCACGAAGGGCAACCATCAAATCTGGTACTCCCTATCCGTCACACCTTCTGTTCATACCATTCCTTCTCTGTTACCCTGATTGTGAGAGGCATGGTGTCCATTTACTTCCCATTTTTGAGCATGCACAGGATAAAGGCCACATACTGATCCGCGAGCTGCTCTACTGACAACGGCCCTTCCAGGCGAAACCACTGATAGGTCCAGTTCAGCGCGGAAAGCACAAACAGAGCCGCGAGGCGAGGATTCGCGACCCGGAATAATCCCTGCCTTGCCCCTTCCTCGATGATACGACAAAAGTTGGCTTCGTACGCATCGCGCCTCACCTTGATCCTGGCGAGCAAAGAGGGTTCCAGGAATTTCCATTCGTGGAAGAAGACAATGGCATAGTGTAATTCGCGGGCGATCACCTTCAGATGTCCTCGCACCAGTTGGACCAGTTGCTCCTCTGGTGAGATATGCCGAGGCACCACTTCCGTCAGGGCCAGAAAATGATCGGCGACCTCACTTACAATCTCCCAAAGCAATTCTTCCTTAGCACTGATATGCGAATAGAGGCTCGCCCCTCTCATATGCAGCGCCTTTGCAAGTTCCCGCATGCTTGTACCATGATAGCCCCGCTCGCTAAAAAGCTCTCCGGCAGCGGCAAGAATTTCTGATTTTGTATGCATTTTTCTTCCCAAAACAACATGGCCTGACACCTTCCAATGGCATTGCTGAACAATGTACAGGATCGTGTACGCTCACTCGTAACTTCTTGCTTCATGTATGATAGAGCTTGCCTCTAAAACAGAAAGTTTTCTTGCTTCATGTAAAGCCTTTTCAAAATAGTGCAAAACGTCTTTTTCGCGATGAGTGATTTTCTCGGTGGCAAAGAGCGCCCTGCCAAAGCGAAAAAGCCCATCCTGTTCAACATGCTCCACGCTGGGTAGCTTACTGGGAGGAGGGAACCAGGACCTGCCAACAGGATAGGGCATATGGAACGAAAAATGCGTATCTGGGAAGAGGGGAGAGGCCACTTCTATATAATAAAGCGCATAAAAGTCTTTTTCCTCATTAATGACGCAGTGAGGACAGGTCTTGATGATGTAAAGATGTTCATAGAAGAAATCCCAGAGGCTATGATAATATTCTTCCTCTTTCATCTGTTGATGCTCCTCGCAAAGGAAGAGGTAGCGCCGATCCGCATTCACCGGGCGGTAAAAGGAGAGGCACGCATAGGGAAGCGGCACTAGCGTACGCAGGGCTTCATTTTTACGCCTGTACCAGGCGTCTCTGCGAGTAGCGTATAAGGCTGCATGCTTTGTGCCCCTCAGATACCGGACGTGATTTTCCTTAGCCCAACGCGAAGCCCAGACAGTCCAGTAAGCGAGCTGGAAGGCGGTAGCAAGCTCTAATGAGCCCTTATGTCGCCACTCCTCAACGAGACAGAACAAGGAGCGCTGGAAGTCCTGGCGTGTCAGCACATTAGCTTTTCTACGCTCAACGGCCCTGGAAGCGCCGTTCTTGCGACGTTCCTGCACCTGCGCCTGATATTCCTCTCGCCACTGAGCAATCTCTTCCTGAGAGATATCGAGTATCACGCGTCGATCATGAACGGGATAGAGCAGGTGTTGTCCTGCCTTAGTGAATAAGCGATGCTCTAGAACGGGAATTTTGCCTTCTCCCACCCAGCGTCTGCGCTCGACACGGGAACAGCCTAATAGCTCCTCCAACTCGGTCGGTCCGACCGCCAGTTCCAGCGGAAAGGTATTTAATAAGCGAATATACTCGTTCGCGTCCGTTTCGATCAGCGTCAGTAGTTGGGCTATCAGCAGCTCTTTCGTCACTTTGACCTTTTTGGGTATCTTCAGAAACTCCACAACCTGTGCTTTGGCAAGGGTGGAGACAATAAATTTTGACAACATAAGTGATATCTCCCTACAGAGTAAATCCGAAAGCATTGCATATATTTATGCAACTACTTATGAGATACCGTTGTCGCAGCCAAAAGCGGAAAGATTGGGGCGCACATTTTTAAAACTTATAGTATCAGAATTGCTCGGAGATATTATAGCAGGTTGTCTGGATGGGTATGAAGCATCACCCGCTATGGCCTGATTTTTGCCAGTTTTGCGCCAACACAAAATTTCGCGCCCAAACCACTTGACAACGTCAGCAAAATGTTTTACACTCCTAAACAGTAAAGATACTTGACAAACAACAAAGTCATGAGCAATAGTCAGTCAGTCCCGCAACATAATTTACTCTACTGAGAGGGGGGATCAGAGATGGCACAGTTGATGAATCAGACCGTTCACATCCGCTTCGATGGGCGCAGCGAAGAGTTGACATTGGCAATGCTCAAGCTAGCGGGCAACGCAAGTGATGCTCAGATTAAGCGGGCAGTCGCCAGCCATTTCGACCTCCCGCAAACATACCTCGATGGTCTGGTGGTCGTTCGCACAAGCAACGCCATCATCGTCCGCCCGGAGGCAATTTACGGCTAGATTGGGCCGATAGTGTAGCATATTCCCTGGGGCGCGCTCTCACTGGACGAGCTTACAAACATTTTGGATTCTTAATCCGAAGGTCGTGAGTTCGAATCTCACCAGCCCCGCTTCATGGGGCTGTAGCTCAGTGGCAGAGCATCGTTTTGTTCAAGGCTCCTTCGACTCGCGCGCCCCAGGCTATAGTATATCTTCTTTATTATTATGAAAGCACGTCTGTCCTGTACTCCAACCAGGGGAGCTTACACACTAACTGGAAATTAGTTGTCCCGCAAGGGCAAGCTCTCTTGACTTGTACAGGACGGTCTATTCTTTGAAATTATCTGGCAATATTCAGGCTGGGGTGCGCTCTTACTTGATGAGCTTACAAACACAAACTTGGGCTGTCAACCCGCATGGCGTGAGTTCGAATCTCACCAGCCCCGTTGCATGGGGCTGTAGCTCAGAGGTAGAGCGGCGTTTTGTTCTAAGGCTCCTTCGACTCGCGCGCCCTGGCTTGTCTATATCTTCAATAGAGGTGGTGAGAGATGACACAGACGAACGAGCAGGATGTGCGCGTCCAGATCCTCAATTCATTCCTGATCACGCCACACCGCAAGCTTGAAGAGCTCGCGCCCCTGCACACCAGCGCGCTGGAGCGCGATCCGCTTTTCTATGGCCATCTGGCTCCCTGGTACTTCGACAAAGGAGAAGTGCGGGATCACAGGGTTTTGTTTGTCTCACATCTAGCAACAAGCGAATTTAGCGAGTTCCGCGAGGCCGCCTGGGTATTGTTGCAGAAGCTCGCGCCCTACGAGGTTGCGCGTGTGCTTGATCATAGCAAGCGCGTCATCGGCAAGGCGCCGCGCTCGCTGAAAAGCGCCATCGCTCACTATCTCAAGACGCGCGAGGATAATGTGCGACAGTTTGATGGTGCGGCATTGCGCGCCCGCGATGATCTGAAGCATCTCTATGCCAGCCTGCGCCTGAAGCCCGGACCGCGCGCACAGGCCATCCTGTTTGACGAGCAGCCACCGGAAGATAGCCCTCTGGCGGCGCTCAAAAAGCTGGCGAAGGCGGAGAGCGCGGAAGAGCAAGCGTTGATCATCCTTGACAACAGGATTCCCTATACCACGGCTATCGGCGCGATCAAGCACGTCACGCCGGCGCTGCTTGTGGCGCTGATCAACTCGATGTCGCCTCAGGAAGTCATCAACAACATGGCGGCACTGAAGCGCCGGGGGGCTATGAATGACAGGGATGTGAAGGCGCTGATCGATCAGAAGCTGGCTGAGGCGGCAAGCGATAAGCGCGTCTCCACCATGAAGGCGAAGAAGGCTATCGAGGCCGCGCAACTGGACGAGGAGAGCGAGCGCATCCTGACCGAAGTGACCGATAAGCGCATCGCCGCTAAGGTCGAGATCAAGCGTGCGACCGCGCTTTTCGTGGACAAGAGCAGCTCAATGACTTCCGCAATCGAGGTGGCAAAGCAACTTGCCGCCCTGGTGAGCGCAGTCATTACGGCAGACTTCCATGTCTACGCCTTCGATACAGTGGCCTTTGAGGTTAAAGCGGAGGTCAAGAAGGGTCAGCGTCCAGCCCTGAGCGACTGGGAGAAGGCGTTCAAGTTCATCAAGGCCAACGGTAGCACCAGCATCGGGGCCGCCCTGGCGAAGATGACGCGCGACCACGTCTACGCCGAGCAGGTAGTGATTGTCACCGACGAGGGAGAGAATACCGCTCCTTACTTCCGCGACGCGTGGGCGGAATACGGGGCAGTGATGAAGACCGCTCTGTCAGTAATTATCGTGCAGGTCGGCGGGGCTAATCACAGCTTTGTAACGGGCTTGCAGGGTCGTGGCATCGAGGTGATGCGCTACCAGTTCCAGGGGGACTATTACGCCCTGCCGAACGTTCTCCCATTGCTTGCTATGCCAAGCAAGGCCGAACTCGTGGAACTGATTTTGGGGTATCTGCTGCCTGAGCGTCCGAAGCAGGTAGTGCAGGTATGAGAAAGGGGAGTATTTGTAGAGATGCTCTACAGGTGCTCCCTTTTTATAGTAGAGGAAGTCCTATGACTAACCAGCGCAAGCCAAAAGTGAACGCGCGCGATCTCGTCGCCCGCCTCAACCAGGAGAGCAACGCCCTGCTGCAACGCGAGATTCTTGCCCCATTATTGCCCAGCGGGAAGATCCGCACGCGGCTCGGCGGCATGATCCACGAATTTAAGCCCCGCAGCGAATTTGTGGGCTGGGGGCGCTTTCGTCCGGTGAACGAGCGCGAGGCGGAAGTGCTGGGCGAGGCGCTGCCGTGGGAGCGTGGGAAGTATCTTGAACTGTTCCCGGCGCTGCGCATGGTGCTGCTGTGGCCCGATCCAACGCCACAGCGACCGGGAACATGGTGGGCGCTTCCCTTTAATGATAGCGATGCGCGCCAGCGTTTCGGCTTGCACGCGGAACCGCTGCCCGTCTTCCTCTGCGACCCGACCAACGGGGCTGATCGCTTCGAGCGCATCATTGTGCGCGTAGATGGCAGCACTCTCTGGTTTGATGGGCCAGATGCGCAGGCCGATCCCACGCACGCAGAGTGGCTGCGCGATGCCGCAGCGAAGGGGGAGGAGCCAGAACGGCGCCTGCCAGGCTTGACCGGTTCAGAGCGGCTGGCGCTGCTCTACTGGCAAATTCGTGAGCTTGAGGCAGCATTAGAAAAAGAGCGCCGCCGGCAGGCCGAAGCCGAACGCAAACGGCAAATCAAGGAACGCCAGCGCGATCATCAGAGACAAGTGGAGTGGTTGCATGCACAAAAAAAGCGCCGCACGCTAGAAGAGCGTCTGCACCATGCCCTCAGCAAAGCCGATGCCATCTTGCATAGCTATAGCGAGATTAGCAATACAGACGGCTCCATCGGCCATATCGTCGTGGAATGGAGCGAGCAGGGGCAGAGACGCCGCTATCGCTCGACCATCGACCCGAATCTCTCCGTGGTTTCTAGCGGCATCTGTCTGAGCGGACGCGACCGGGACTTTGATCTGACGAGCCTGGTAAATGTGATGACCGGCTCACCCTGGTCGCGCTAAATAAAAAAAGAGGAAGCACGCCATGACGCAGCACAACTTGAATCCCAATAGCCCCTTTTTTCATGAAGAGCGGCATGCCTCGCTCAGCTCTTTTGCGGATCAGGCTATCACCATTTGCGGAGCCGGCGCGTTGGGCGGCAATCTGACCGAAACATTGGCACGCATGGGCTTCTCGCACATCAAACTGATTGATAAAGATCGAGTCGAGATGCGCAACCTCTCCACGCAGCCGTACAGCCGGGCCGAGGTGGGAGCTCCTAAAGCGCGCGCATTGGCAAATACGCTCTATCGCTCAGTGCAGGCGAAGCTTGAACCGGTGGTAATAGAACTGACGACAGCGAACGCGCACAATTTACTGCAAGGTAGCGCTCTGGTGGTGGATGCGTTCGATAATCGGGCCGGTCGAGCGGCGGTAAGCGAGGCTACACGCACGCTCAATTTGCCCTGCTTGCATGTTGGCTTTAGCGGCGATGGCCTGTACGGCAACGGCATATGGGAGCCGGATTACCAGGTTCCTCAGGAGACACCTGGCGATCCCTGTGATTATCCACTTACACGCCCGTTCGCCCTGGCCCTGACGGCTCTGGCTGTGCGCGCTATCACCGATTTTCTCAAGACAGGGCAACGCAACGGCCTTGAGCTTACCTGGAATGATCTCAAGATTACTTACCAGTAAAGCTTCAGGGCTTTCAGGCTACTCCTTCATTGCTATAGAGCAAGGAGTAGCCCACAAATCAAGAGTTACTAACCAGGACCCAGGCGGAGGAGCTGGTCTGGCAGGAGATCGAGGAAATCCTGCTCCTGCTTGCTGCTCAACCTGAAGCGGCTAACATTTTTCAGTAGGAAGGGGCTGGAGCTCCCTGATAGTTTAGAGGGTGTGGTCGATATGGTCACACCCTCTAAAAAGCTATTGCTTATGCTAAAGATGTAGCTCCTCGATGGCAGCCAGCACCTCTTCGGCATGCTCGTCCGGCTTGACCTGGTGCCAGATTTTGCGCACGATGCCTTCTTTGTCGATTAAAAAAGTCTCACGGCTGACGCCGATATATTTTTTGCCATAGAAATTTTTCTCCTTCCAGACGCCGTAGAGCTGGGAAACGGTGGTATCGGTATCGGCCAACAAAGGGAAGGGGAGCTGGTATTTCTCGGCAAATTCCTTATGGGACGCAACGTCATCGGCGCTCACGCCCAGCACGACCACGCCGCGCTTCTGCATCTCGCGATTGGCATCGCGGAATGCGCACGCTTCCTTCGTACATCCGGGCGTATCGTCTTTTGGATAGAAATAAAGGACGGTTGTTTTTCCTTTAAGGTCCTGCAAGTGGACCTGACCATTTTTCACAATATCATCGCTTCCAACCGCAGGAAGCGTAAAATCTGGTGCAGGCTGCTGAGGCTGAATCTTCTCTGTATCACTCATGACAATTTCTCCTTCAACATTCAAATAAAGCAGAACACGGATTACTCCTTTGATGTTCTGCCTTCACCAATGAGAACATGGTACCGACAAGAACTATTCCACAGGGGATTTCGACAAAAGTACCAATAAATCTTCTAAAAATACCAAAAGGGATCATTCTGTATTAATATATTATCCACTGCACAAGAAACAAGATGCGTATTGCTTTATTAAATGTTTATCGGCAGCATCTCTTGTAAGGAAGCTCTTTATGTCCAAGAAGCAATTTTTCAATAATCCCGAGCAATTCAAATATCGGGGGCGGCTTTATACAGCTCAGAGCACAATTCGTATTAGAGGCAAATTATATTTTGTAGTAGAAGAGTGGGGTACCAGATACAAAGCATTTGATAAATCAGTGCAGGAAATGCGCTCTATCCGCATCCGTAAAGCAGGTATCAAACGAGAAATGAAATTAATACAACTTGCCAAAATGCAGAATAATAATATACCGCATGTCTATGACCACTGGAGAGATGCTCAATACGAATATCTTGTTCAGGAATGGCTTGAAGGTCACGATTTACGTCACTATTTACGACTGCATGCTATCCATCCAAACCACTTTTAGCTTTTATGGACAGCATGCCTACATATCAATACGCCACCATAGATTATCCTACCTGCGCAAGCATACGTTCCAGCGCCACCCGCGCCCAGTGGGCCATCTCCTCATCCACGCTCACCTGGTTGATCACCTCGTCTTCCAGCAGAGCCTCCAGCACCCAGGCGAGATAGGCGGGATGGATGCGGTACATGGTGGAGCAGGGACAGACAATCGGGTCGAGACAGAAGATGAACTGCTCAGGATGCTCCTGGGCGAGACGATGCACGAGGTTAATCTCGGTCGCAACTCCCCACTGGCTGCCAGCCGGGGCGCGCTCAATTTGCCGGATGATGTACTCGGTAGAGCCGTAGAGATCGGCGGCTTCAACCACCTCGCGACGGCATTCAGGGTGTACCAGGATCTTGATATCGGGATACTCCGCACGCGCCTTGCTGATCTGTTGCACGTTGAAACGCATATGGGTCGAGCAGTAGCCCTTCCACAGAATAATGCGGGCGCGCTCTATCTCCTCCTTAGCATCTTCAGAAGACATGGGATCTTTAGGATTCCAGACCGCCATCTGGCTCTCTAGAATGCCGTACTTCAGGCCGGTATTGCGACCAAGATGCTCATCGGGGAAGAAGAGGACGCGTTTGCCCTGGCTAAAGGCCCATTTCATCACGGCTGGCGCATTGGATGATGTGCAGACGATACCGCCGTTGCGCCCACAGAAGGCTTTGAGGTTCGCGGCAGAGTTCATATAGGTCACGGGGATAATGCCGGCATCTTCACCCAGCACCTCGTGCAACATTTGCCAGCATTCCTCGACTTCCGCGATATTAGCCATATCCGCCATGGAGCAGCCAGCAGCGGGATTGGGCAGGATCACCTTTTGATGAGGACCGCTGAGAATGTCGGCGCTCTCAGCCATAAAATGGACGCCGCAGAAGACGATATAATCAGCTTCAGGGCGAGCCGCCGCCAGTTGCGCCAGCTTGAACGAGTCGCCCCGGTAATCAGCATATTTGATAATCTCGTCGCGCTGGTAGTGATGCCCCAGGATCACCAGTCGAGCGCCCAGCTTCTCCTTCGCCGTAGCAATGCGCCGATCCATCTCCTCGCCATCCATCTCCGCATAATAGCGCGGAATACCGTCAATACGCTTAGACAGGTCATGCCTGGCGCGCGTCGTTGGCGAGAGCAACGGCAGGACACGCGCCTCCTGACTCTCCGCACATTCAGTCTTGATAGCCATAAATTTCCTCCTTAGGATGCTGTAGGGGCGAGGCTTGCCCTCGCCCTGCTAGCTGCGGCAGCAACGAAGGCTGGCGGAATTTCCAGGTGAGGCTTGTCCTCGCCCTTCCCCTCGCTCTGCTTTTCTCCTCCACCCTGGCCCGCTAAGCGAACTCCAGCGAGATATCGAAATTGGGCGCCGAATGCGTCAATGCGCCGATTGAGATGAAATCAACGCCTGTACTCGCGACGGCAGCCAGCCGATCAGTGTTGGTGCCTATACTACCAGAAGCCTCGATCAGGGTCTGCGGCGCATACTGGCGGATGTATTCAACGGCGCTGCGCATCATTGCCAGATCCATATTGTCGAGCAGCACAACATCCGCCCCGGTTTCTAGCGCCTGCTGCACTTCCGCGATGGTCTCGCACTCGACCTCGATCTTCAGCAGGTGCTGAGCCGTTCGCCGCGCCGCCGTAATGGCCTGAGCGATTCCGCCTGCGGCCTTGATATGGTTATCTTTGATCAGTACGCCGTCGCTTAGCCCGAATCGATGATTTTGACCGCCACCCATCAGCACAGCGTATTTTTCCAGGCTGCGCAATCCAGGAGTCGTTTTGCGCGTGTCGAGGATGCGCGCCTGTGTCCCTTCGATGGCACGCACGCAACGGGCCGTTAATGTGGCAATGCCTGAGAGACGACCGAGAAAGTTGAGCGCGACACGTTCGGCGCTCAAGATGGCACGGGCCGGACCATTCAACTGCGCCAGGGCTTCCCCCGCCTGGACGCTGGCGCCATCCTGGACCAGCAAGTTGACCGAAACTCGTTCATCAAGAGCGCGGAATGTTTCAGCCGCTACAGGTAGACCTGCGATAACGCCCGCAGGACGAGCAACGATTACCCCGTCTGCCCACTGGTCCTCAGGAACAGTGCTAAGCGTTGTAATATCTGCTGCCGCTCCATCTTCCTCCAGCGCCCATTTGATCAGATCGAGCGGTGGTTTAAACATGCTGTCCTCCCTCTATCAATGGCATGCGCGCATGAGCATTGGCGCTCTGAAGTTGAAAAGCGTAGTGATGACCGGCCTCACGCTGCTCAGTGAGCTGGTAGTCCTGACGCCAGTGGCTCCCCCGGCTCTCACGCCGCTCCAGAGCGGCGGCAATCACAAATTCTGCCACCTGCAACATATTGACTATCTCTGCCTGCCGTGATGGATTCCCGGCAGGTTCGGCGGCAACGGCATTACTCGCCAGCATGTGGTACAGGGTCCGCACCTGCTGACGCGCCTCCAATAGCCCTTGCTCGTCGCGTACCAGTGAAACAAACTGCCACATGATTTGCTGTAATCGACGCCGGACCTGTTGCATTGAGCGATCATCCACATTACCGGAGGTCGATTTGTAAAACAAAGGACTATCATAGCTAATCAGGGTCGTGGCCTGATACAAAGATTGGCTAGCGGAGACCGCGGAACCTGCATGTTCGCTCACCAGTCCATCGGCCACGCGAACGCCGTAGACCAGCCCTTCTAGCAGCGAGTTGCTGGCTAACCTGTTTGCGCCATGCACGCCTGTGCAAGCCACTTCACCGACCGCGTACAGCCCTGGCAGGGTCGTTTGCCCGTACGTATTGACCATCACTCCACCCATACAATAATGCGCGGCGGGAGCGACGGGGAGCAGATCGGCGGTCAGATCAAGCCCATGCTGACGACAAAGCGCAGAAATGGTAGGGAAGCGAGCATGCATTTTATCAGCCGGTAAATGGCGCAGGTCAAGATACTGATAATCTGTTTGTTCGAGCAGCATCTCGCTCAAAATCGCGCGCGCCACCACATCACGCGGGGCCAGTTCAGCCTGTGAGCTATAGCGCGGCATGAAACGTTCCCCGGCATGATTGCGCAGGTAAGCCCCCTCGCCCCTCACCGCCTCTGAAATAAGGTGCGCAGTAGCATTCACCGTCAGAACGGTCGGGTGGAATTGCATAAATTCAAGATCGGCCAGGGCCGCGCCCGCCCGTAAGGCAAGGGCTAATCCATCGGCGGTTGCCCCCGACGGATTCGAGGTGCGTAGCCAGAGGCCGCCAGCGCCACCGTTCGCCAGTACCGTAGCACGCGAACGCAGTGAGAAACTGTGCCCATTACGATCAACAGCCTGTACCCCCACACAACTCCCATCCTGCATCAAAAGCTCATTCACATACGTCTCTTCATACAAGACAACCGAGGAGCGGGCGCGCAAGGCCGCTATCAACGCACGCTCAATCTCCGCTCCGGTAGCGTCTCCCCCCGCGTGCAACACGCGCCAGCGACTATGCGCCCCTTCACGGCCCAGCAGCAGCCCATCAGAAGTCATATGCGCATCGCTCCCAGGCTGCGCTCGATCAAAGCGCACGCCCATCTGAATCAGCCAGTGGACGGCAGCCGGAGCCTGCTCAACCAGAATGCGCACAGCTTCCTCATCGCATAGACCAGCGCCGGCGGCAAGAGTATCCTGAAAATGCAGCTCAGGGCTGTCATCCTCTCCCAGCGCCACCGCCAGCCCTCCCTGAGCATAGCGCGTGTTGCTTTCGCCCAACTGGCCCTTTGTAAAAAGGGCAATCCGCATGTGTTGCGGCAAGCGCAAGGCCACGGAGAGCCCCGCAATGCCAGCGCCAATGATGGCGACATCGAATGGTCGGCTATAGACCATATCTTCTTCTCCTCCCTATAAGTGTAGATTGTACACTTATAAGTCTGACAAAAAGAAAAGTGTTCTTTATACACTAACCTTTTGTGGTTAAGTATACCAGAGAATCGCCATAAAAACAAGGGCATCAATAAGCTAATACGTCACTAAATGGGCTATTTGCGAAAATCAAAATGGCTATAGGAGATCCTTTTGTAATTTCGGGGATTATGAAACGTTGATACTAGTGATATAATTTTTCAGGACAGAGGAATGCATAGTCTTGCTATCATGGGAGATATGGCGTGAATATCAATCAGAGTATACGAAAACTATCATTGTTGTTTATCGGATTGTTTATCGCATTAAGCGGAGGGCTGGTTTACTGGCAGGTTGTAGTCGCACAGGCAGTTACCAGCAATGTGCATAATGGGCGTACATGCATGACCGACAACGCTCCCAAGCGTGGACGTATCTTTGACCGCAATGGGGTGCTGCTGGCCGAGTCTGTGCCCGACCCCACCGGCAACGTTTGTGGGTACAAGCGCGTCTACCATCTTCAGGACTATCCTTCTCTGGCAGGATTAATTGGCTATTACATCAGTCCGCTCTACTCCTCGTCGGGCATCGAGCGTCAGTTTGACGATTACTTGAGCGGGCGTATGGGAGCAACCGCGTTAGGCAATACGATTAACGCGACATTACACCGCCCTATCGTTGGCTCTGACATCTACCTGACCATCGATACCCGCATTCAGAAGCAACTGGACTACAACTTTGATCATTTTGCGCCTCCGCCGGATCAGTTCTATGTGTACAAGACGGATCGGGCCTCCGCCATTGTCGCAGACCCGCACACGGGCGAGATCCTGGCAATGCTGAGCCGCCCAACCTTTGATCCCAATCGGATCGCATCCGGCGATCTGGCGTACTTCAACTCCCTGGAGAAAAATCCTGAGCAGCCGCTGCTGGAGCGCCCTTTGCAGGCAACCTACGTTCCAGGATCGATCTACAAAACTGTTACGCTGATGGCTGCGCTCGACTCCGGCCATGCTCAGTTGACCGATCCGTTTTATAACGACCATAACCCCAATCATCCCCAGGCTATCGGACCGATCACCCTCGGTCATGGGAATGAAACTGAAACATTTGGCCCGGTTGGTAATAACATTGAAGGTTACACCTTCCACTACCCGGTAGACCTGCGCTACGGCTATACCCACTCTGATAACATCATTTTTGCCCAGGTTGGGGTGAATACCGGCGAAAGCACCTGGCTTGACTATAACAGCCGTTTCTACGTCGGCAAGCAGATCCCGTTTGACCTGCCTGTGACCGTCAGCCATGTGACGCGTCCCAATGGTCAACCGCTGGGAACGAACGGGTTGGGTGAAGATTCCTTTGGACAGGGCTTTAACGCGGTAACGCCAATGCAAATGACGATGTTTGATAATGCCATTGCCAACAATGGCGCCTTGATGCGTCCAATGATAATAAAAAAGATTGTTGATCCCAATGGGACCGTTATCTCATCGCCCACACCCGAAACGCTGGCAACGCCGATCAGCGACACCACGGCCAGCCAGGTACGCGACGCGATGTACGGCGTTGTGCAGTGTGGCTCTGGCAAATTCGGTCCCAACGCATCCTACCCACCCCTGCTCGATACGTCTCCCTATGGCATCATTGCTAAAACCGGCACAGGTCAGGCCGGCGGTCCGGTGGGCGCGCAGGCATGGCTCCTGACTCAGGCCCCTTATCAGAATCCCCAACTGACGATTGTGGCGATGAAAGAGAACGGAGGCGAGGCCGGATCGGCTGTCGGCCCCTGGCTGACGCACACGTACAATGATATCTTCTCCAATATCATCAAAATCAATCCCGTACCTCCGGCCCCGCTCAACTATTGCGCTACAACCGGCTTGCTGCAATAATGTCTGCCTGCTCCTCATAGAGGCTTGTCATGGCTCGCGAGTACCGCGCATGGCAAGCCCCTATGAAGGAGGCGATAAAAAGTTATCCTTGAAACTCTCGCCGCTATAATACCGCGCGGACTTGCCAGCGCGATACACCGATACGGCTCCCTGACCATAGACTCGCCAGCCTGTCTTCCTCTCCGATCCCTCGTCGTCGAGCATACCGGTACGTTCATCGATCCCCAGCAGCACCACGCCAGGCAGCAGCGCGGCAAGCTGCTGCGCCCACCCTTTGCCAAAGGTATTGTGATGAGGTAAAACACAGGCGTTCGGAACAAGATTCAAGCCGTCAACCACGCGCCGCCGCGACGGATCGTAGTAGTACTGACAGAGCACCATTGCTCCGGCGCTACTGCCCGCGATCACCGCACCCGCTTCATAAGCTGCCAGTATCGCCTGCCAGCTTGCGCTATTGATCAGCGTCTCACCAAGATAGCCGGTGAAGCCGCCGAGCAGATAGACAAGGCGAGATGCGCTGATAGCGGCGACAATAGCGGGATCATTGGCAGACGTTTTATCGATGAGGGGCAGCGCTTCGACCCGGGTGGCTCCGAGGTAACGAAACCAGTTCACACCGTTATTGCCTGCCTGTTGATGATTATTATCAGGGGCTGCGGCTGTGGGAATAATACACATGGGCACAGCGAAGCCGCCCGCCAGTTCAATGGCCTGGAGATCAGGTGCGGCCATCAGCCCACCAAATTCCGCCCCACCTTCTAAAAGGACGTATCCTGCCATATTGCGCCTCCCGGTAGTTAAATGGGTTCATTGCCAGAGAAATTTATGATTTCAAACTATATCATATTCGGCAGTGCCTTGCGCCTGCCCTGTGAACGGTTTATCGTTATCGGACGCAGGCGCAAGGCACTGCCCCTACATTTGTTTTTCGCCAGGAAAAAGCGATAGCCCCGGGAAAGGTCCCGGGGCTATCGTCTGTATTATGCGGCGTACGCGCAAGCGCTACAGCTATTTAGAGAGGTAAACGCTTGCCAGGTAAATGACGCCCGATGGATACAGAGGATAATTCTTGACGTTGCTGGTTGTCTCCTGAGCAACCGCGCCGTGTGTCAGGAAGATACGCGAGGCATCCTGCACAATGATAGCCTGAGCTTGCTGATAGAATGGGATACGCTGAGTCTGGTCGAGGGTTGTACGACCAGAGTTGAGCAGGCTATCGACCTGGGCGTTCGCATACTTGGTGTAATTGAAGCCGCCCGTGCTATAGAACATTGCGTACATTGTCCCATCAGGGTCAACCGAGCCAGTCCAGCCTACCAGCAGGGACTGGTAGTTGAAGGTCTGGAAATCAGTTACCAGGGTAGGGAACGTCTCTTGCTTGAGGCTAATGTTAATGCCAACGGCCTGCAACTGCGACTGGATGAACTGAGCTTCCTGTAAGAGCGTCGGGTTACCGCTGGAAATGATGAGCGGGAAGGAGACATTAGACACTCCCGATTGAGCTAGTTCCGCCTTTGCCTTATTGATATCAAAAGTAATCCCCGCGAATTTCGGGTCATAGGCCCAGGAAGCCGGCGAGAGCGGCCCTTTCGCCACAAAGCCAACGCCCTGTAAAACGTGATCAAGGATTTGCTGACGGTCAATCGCATAGGCAATAGCTCTGCGTACATGCACATTGTCCAGTGGGGGCTTGGACACATTCAACTGAATGCTGGCAAAACCAGGGCTGGTAATTTGCCGGTAGATCAGGTTGGGATTACTTTTCGCTAGCGCAACATCATTGGGATCAATGGCGGTCGCGACCTGAATCTGGTTGGTCTCCAGATTATTGTACATCACCTGAGAGTTGGTAATGGTGCGGAAGCGAATCGCATCCAGATATGGTAAACGATTGCCCTGGGCATCTTTCTTCCAGTAGTTGGGGTTAGCCTTGAGCAACAGATGATCACCTTTGATCCACTCAACAAAGATGAAAGGGCCGCTACCAGCATTCACCGGATTATTGACCAGATTTTTGCCCAGGCTTTTGACAACGGCTGGCGATAGCATCGTCCCGACAGCGCCGGTAAGCACGTTGAGCATAGGAGCATAGGGCTGCTTCAGCTTAATCTGAACCTGAAAATCGCCCGTCTTCTGCACAGAAGCGATAGGGGCAACATCGGTAAAGCGGGGGGAGGCTGGATCATTAAGGAAGCGGCTGATATTGAAGACCACAGCATCGGCGTTGAACGGTGTGCCATCCTGGAACTTCACATCATTGCGCAACGTCAGATTTAAGACTGTCGGTGATGCAAAGGTATAGCTGGAGGCCAAATCGGGCTGAATCTTGCTATTGGTATCATACATTAGGAGGGAATCGTACATGTTCGCCATCACATCAGCATCATAAAGTGACGCCGAGGTCAGCGGGTCCATCGACGCTGGCTCCGCAGACAAACCTTCGACAATCGTACCACCCCTCTTTACACCCGTGGATTGGCCGCTGCCGGGGGCGGTCTGGCCGCCACAGGCAGCAAGAATAAACATACATGCAAGCAAAATAGCGATAAAGGGGGCCCACACCTTTCGCCTGGGGAAAACCGCCGGGATCTGGCTTTGCAGCGATTGCAGCATAATCCAGCACCTCCATTTGATGTCAAACATCCATTAATCGACACATTTCAATGTTGATGGGGCGAAAAGACATGCGGGAATACAATCATCCCTCGCGCATGTCGCAGAACAAAAGACACGATGATAGGACGAAGGCCGTCTGGCCCTCAAAATTAATTACGAACTCACGTTACAGTTGCCAACGCTTGATACCTATTTTACGATATTTCTTGACGTATAGCTAGTGCTGCGATTACTTATCCTCCAAAGAGATTGGGGAAAAGCGTATTCAGCACGATTAACAGCGTCAACACAGTCATAGCGATGGTGGTAAACCAGGCAATGACGTTGAGGATACGTCCATTCACGTAACGGCCCATCAGGCGGCGATCATTGCAGAGAATGATCATGAGCACCAGCACGAGCGGCAAAAGCATGCCACCGACGACGTTGGGCAGGTTGAGCACAAATACCAGGCGATCTTTGGGCACAAGCAGCGTTATCCCCACGCCCATCACGATCACAAATGTATACAGGGTAAGAAACTGGGGGGCTTCTTTAAAGGTGCGCCCTACTCCGCGCTCCCAGCCAAAAGCCTCTGCAATCGAGTAGGCCGTCGAGAGCGGCAAGACGCTGGCTGCCATGAGAGAGGCGTTCAGCAATCCGACCCCGAAGAGGATCTTGGCGATCTGCCCATTGCCGCCTACCAGTGGCTCAAGAGCAATGGCAGCATCTTTGGCCTCGTTGATCGCGATGTGATGCACAAAGAGCGTGGCTCCGGTGGCAACGACGATAAAGAAGGCCACAAAATCCGTTAAAAAGGCTCCAACATAGGTATCGATCTGCTCATAGCGCAAATGAGCGGGCGCGATCTGCTTATCCGCGATGGCCGACTGCTGGTAGAACTGCATCCAGGGCGCAATGGTGGTGCCAATTACCGCGACAAGGGTTAGCAGGTAACCCTGATTCAGGCTTAAAGGAGGATTGACCGTTTCGCGGAAGACCTGCGCCCAATCAGGGTGGACCAGGAAACCGCTAAAGACATAGCTGATGTAAACGATACATAATGCCAGTAAAACGCGCTCAACGTATTTATAATTGCCGCGAATCACCAGGACCCAGACGACAATCGCGGCAATGGGAACAGCAATAAAGGCGCTGACGCCAAAAATGTCCATCGCGCCGGCGATACCGGCAAACTCAGCGACGGTCGTGGCGATATTGGCAACCAGCAGCAGCAGCATGCTCCAGAAGGTGATGCGCACGCCGAAACGCTCGCGGATCAGGTCGGAGAGTCCCTTCCCGGTAATCACGCCCATCCGCGCTACCATTTCCTGCACCACGGCAAGGCTGATCGTCACCAGCACAACAGCCCAGAGCAGGCCATAGCCGTATTGCGCACCCGCTAACGAGTAGCCGGTGATACCGGTAGCATCATTATCAACATTAGCGGTGATAAGGCCAGGCCCAATCACCGAGAGCATGAGTAGTAGCTGACGCATCCAGACGCGGCGCACCTTTTTCTGTCGCGTCACCAGCGCCTTTTCCATCTTGTTCATATGACCACCTCCTTGTCCGGGGCAGCAAGCCAATAAAAATGCCCCTCAACGATTATGAGGGGGTATAAGACATGGCAAGCTGCATTTCCCCCTCTAGTTGAGCTTTGGCACTGTACAACGTAGGACAGCTTCCGCTATCCAGCCACTTCGGGTCCCGCCTTGTGCCGACGAGACCTGGCCTGATCGTTGGCGTCTCTCGACGTTTCTGATCAGTGGCCTGTGTTTCTACAGCCGCCTCACCTAACGAGGTTAGACCGGGCGTCATTCAATTGTTGTTCCTACTATACCGCCTGCCCATCACAATGTCAACGCTCATAGCAAATATATTGGCAAAGTTCTCTCTTATTTTGTGAAATCGTACCTTTATTAGTGAACTAAGCTCGGGTACAATTCATAGCAAGAGGTAGAGAGGGAAGCAGTTGCCTGCACGGGCAGATGAAAATAAAGAGAGGAACAGCGATGCAGCCAGGTTTTTGCAGAAATTGCGGAGAGCAGCTTCAGGCCGATGGACCATTTTGTGGCAACTGCGGCACTTATAACACTATAGAGAGTCCCCAGGAACGAACGATTATCAGTCCTCTAACACCTGCACATGCAAATGAGGAGCCGACAATTTATTCAAGTGCCACAGCCACTGCTCCTCAATACCAACCGGCGCCCGTCGCTAACCCGATCACGCCGCCTTTTCCGGCTGCCAGACCACCACAGCCAGAACGCCCAACATCGCGCCGCACCGCCCTGATCACCCTGACAACCATCGCGCTGATGGCGGCGGGAGGCGGCATTGGTTGGAAGCTACTCTCTCAACAAGGCCCAACTGGTATCACTTCAGGCGGAAACTCAACGCGGCTCACCGGGACATCGACCACCACAGCCAATAACCCTGCTGGTACGGGAACAGCTCCAACGAACGCAAACACAACGCCTGCCACGACAAATACGACGCCCGCCACGACTACAGTCCCCGGGACCGTTTACATCTATCGCGGTCATAGAGGTTCCGTCGGCTCGGTCGCCTGGTCCCCCGGTGGCGTGCTGCTGGCATCCGGCAGTGGCGATCTCCAGGTCCACATCTGGAATTTTAAGACGCACCGACGCATCTTCACTTATACCGGACATTCTCAGGATGTCCAATCCGTTGCCTGGAACCGCGGCGGCCAGTACGTTGCCTCTGGCGGCAACGACTTTACCGTACAGGTCTGGGACGCTTTAACGGGAACGCGGCGCATGATCGGCCAGCATACCGATGTCGTCTGGTCGGTATGCTGGTCATACGACGGCTACTATGTGGCGTCGGCGAGCAAGGATAAAACGGTGCGGGTATGGGATGTGCGCACCGGCAACAACGTCTATACTTATACCGGCCACACGGATGCCATCTACAGCGTCGCGTGGGCCTCCAATGGGCGCATCGCTTCCGGCTCCTGGGATGGCACAGTCCAGCTCTGGGATGGCCTGACTGGCGCCAATCCTTTTACCTATAAGGGGCATACCGATAAGGTTACCGCCGTTGACTGGGCTCCCGATAATAGCAAGATCGTCTCTGGCAGCATGGATCGTACTGTCCAGGTATGGAACACCGCCAGCACTCTACATACCTATCGCGGACATACAGGGATGATTACGTCGGTGGCATGGTCGCCTGATAGTACACGCATTGCCTCTAGCAGCGCCGATCAACAGGTGAAGCTATGGGATGCCAATAGCAGCCACAACATCTACACCTACGCAGCCCATGACCAGCAAGCATGGTCCACTGCCTGGTCACCCGATAGCGCGCTTATCGCCAGCAGCTACCAGGATGGCAACGTGCGCGTATGGCATCCAGTGTGACACTCCTGATCGATAACTTTAGGATTGGCGCTGCCGATCCAGCGTCCGCTTGAGCACACCGATCAGAGCAATGGTGCCAAACCAGGCAGCCACAAGTATCCACGGACGCTTCTTCGAGTTCTGATTGAATGGACCATTATCCATGCTTGCTCTCTCTTTCTGCTTATGCAGGCAACAAAACGCCGGACTTTCGCTGCACATCGCGCCACGCCTGTATTTATGAATAGCTTGCCAGCGCCACTACCTTATGATAGCACAAATACCACCTCGCCGCTCGAAGCGCATATACCACCTGGCTGCCCCTCGCCAGGGCTATTTGCTCGCTTGTCCGTTCCGAATACGGCAAACTAGCTCCGGTGAAAATGGAATTTATAAGCAAATTATTATCTTTCCTTGACCGTTTCTTGAACTCCGGTGGCTACAATAGCACTATAAAAGGTTTGGAGGCGTAGATATAACTCATAGAGGATGATAAGCAATGAAACAATATATAGCAAGGCCGTCAGGGCATTTACAGCATGCTTCCAGGTGGGTCCTGGCATTTCTTTTCGCGACCTCGCTATTGGCCGCCTGTAGTACGCCAGGTTCCTCAACCCAGAATGGGGATATTCACAAAATCAAACATGTTGTCGTGATTATGCAGGAGAATCGCTCATTTGACAGCTACTTCGGCACATTCCCCGGAGCGGACGGCATTCCGATACAAAACGGCCAGCCTACCGTTTGCGTGCCTGATCCCAGAAGTAACCAGTGCGTGAAGCCATATCACGATTCCAACGATCTGAATAATGGAGGCCCGCATGGCGCCACCAATGCAACCAGCGACATTGACAACGGCAAGATGGATGGTTTTATTCGCCAGGAGTTGAAGGGGCGAAAAACTTCGTGCAACGGGCCATTTGATCCGGCCTGCACCAGCAATACCAAACTGCCCGATGTGATGGGATACCATGACGCGCGCGAGATCCCCAATTACTGGACTTACGCTCAGCAGTTCGTTCTCCAGGATCATATGTTTGAGCCCAATGCATCATGGAGCCTGCCAGAACACCTCTTCATGGTCTCGGCGTGGTCGGCGCGTTGTAGCCAGCCAGGCGATCCAATGAGCTGCCAGAACGCGCTTCAGAGCCCGCAATCAATCCAGGGACGCCCAAAGGGACCGGTTCCGCGCCCCGATTACGCCTGGACCGACCTGACCTATCTACTGCATAAAGCCAATGTTAGCTGGGCTTACTATGTCGCGGATGGCACTCAGCCCGATTGCGAGGATGATGAGATGACCTGCACTCCGCAGCCGCAACGGGCAGGCACACCACAAATCTGGAATCCGCTGCCCTACTTCGATACGGTCAAACAGGATGGCGAGCTGAAAAACATCCAGACGCTGGACAACTTTTATACCGCCGCCAAAAACGGTTCGCTGCCCTCGGTAAGCTGGATCGTCCCCAATGGGAAAAATAGCGAACACCCGCCAGCTCTTGTCAGCACAGGCCAGTCTTATGTCACCGGATTGATTAATACCATCATGCAGGGGCCAGATTGGAGTAGCACGGCCATCTTCCTCGCCTGGGATGACTGGGGCGGCTTCTACGATCACGTTGTGCCACCGCATATTGATCAGAACGGCTACGGACTGCGTGTGCCGGGAATAGTGATCAGCCCGTACGCGAAGAAGGGCTATATCGACCATCAAACATTGAGCTTCGATGCTTACCTGAAATTCATTGAGGACGACTTCCTGAACAGCCAGCGCCTCGATCCCAATACCGACGGACGCCCCGATCCGCGCCCCACGGTACGCGAGAACGTTTCACAACTGGGCAACCTGCTGGCCGATTTTGACTTCTCGCAGCAGCCGAGAGCGCCATTGGTCCTCCCGACCAACCCGGCTCCGGGACCAGCATCAACGCCATAAAATCGGAATTTCGTTGACTGACCTGCTGTGGCGACGATTGATGGCGTCCGGCTTACCGCCGATCCCCATACTTATACAGGCAAGGAAGGGCGCTGAAGCGGACGTGATGCAATCACGTCGCCACAGAGCATTCCTAGCCACAGGGCTTTGCCAAAAGAATTTGCCAAAGTCCGTAACTACATATCCCCGGTCTCGCTGCGCTCAGGCCTATCGGTAAACTGCACACGTTTAATATTATTGTGGAGAGGCGCGGTCAGCTCCAGGTAGCCATCAAAAATGTGCTCTGCAAAGGGGCTTAATGGTCCGACCGGAGCCACCACCCGCCAAGAACGTCTGCCCGGCAGGTCGGCGGGATATTGCAACACATTGACGCCGAGCTTGTTCATGATCAGCATGTTGCGGCGGGCAAGTGCGGGATTGGGCACATAGGCATAGAGCGGCGCGTCCAGCTCAGCCATCTGCTCTTTGAGTTGTTCAGGCAGGTGATGATAGTGGGCGCAGGCGTCGTGGACCGCGGCAAATAAATCATCCTGGGGTAGCGCAAAAATGGCATCGAGTGCATGCATGAGATTGAAGCCGCGATTGAGCAAAATCTGCCGTCCATGCGCCAGGCGCTGCACCATCCCCTCATCAAAATGTACGCGCCGCGCCTCTTGCAGTTGACGCGTAAGATCCGCAAAAGGCTGCATATCCAGCTTATGTTGCAAGAACCCCACCACGGCGGCTGTATCCTCTTCCTCCTGCCACAACCACAACAGTTCCAGGCAGCGCCTTCCCTCATATTCTTTGACCGTTCGAGGAACGCTCAGCAAGCGGCTTTTGCACTCACAGATCCAACGCGCATGCAGATAATGCACCACTTCGGCAACAGAAAACGAGAAAAAACGCTTCTGCCCATGTACCTCCTGGAGAAAGCGAAAATTCTCTTCGAACGCAGGCTGTAAACGATCAAAAGCTGTCAGTTTTTGCTGAACCACATCCTGGATGCTCGCAGTTATAGTCATAGTCAATCGGCCTTTCATAACCCATGCTTCATGGCGACATCGCTATGATTTTCTATGCTATAACACGAACCATCGGCGCCTCTGGTTGTCAATTCGGCGCTATCAATTCTGGATACAGGACCGGCAGGATACAGCCACCAGAAATTATGAGTAGGCAGCGATCATGTGAGAGCTAATGATCTCGAAGGCTTTGCTCCAGGCATCCTGCATGTCGAGGGTAAACCTCGGACCTAAATATTCGCTGAAGGTTTCCAGCAGCACGCCGCCAACAAGCGGATAATGATCGGGAGCTGCTCCGTAGTGTTGATGCCTTTCGCCCAGACTTTGCAGCATTAGCGCCAGATTATCGCCACGCTGTACGCCGGCAACAATCGTCGCCAGCGTCGCCAGCAGAGAGCTTCCCTGCCTTTTTATATCGGTATGGGCAAAGAGCTGGCGCGTTTCGGGATAGTAGGCAAATAAACGCTGGTAGAAGCTGCGTGCAAACGCTTCCCTTTGAGGTATGATCATCTCAAAACTTTGCTTGAGCAAAGCAGCATCCATGATAAGAACCTTTTTCTCCACTTGCATGCTGGTATAGCCGCCGACGGTCAACTCCCTGACCACCTGCTCTATCACAGCTTCCGTCTTATGTAGCAACGTCGCTATCCTGCGAATGTCCCTCCGCCCATCAGACAGCCAGAAGACCTGGCGATAGACCCGTTGCCACGTTGTAGCCCAGGGGGACGTATAAATTGTATTGTCAAGGGCATAAGGGGTACGCTGAGGAATGAGCAATTTCTGGCTCAGCATCTCTTTTTCTCCTGATAAAAAACCGCACAAACCACATAAACAACATCTCTGCGAAAAAGGATAACACAGCGCATTCCAAGATGAAAAAATATAGAGGAAAAGTACTATTTGACTTTCACTTATTTTTAACATAAGGTACTTATTTCAGTGGGTTAATGACCATATATTATTAATCATACAAACCGGTTAGTACGCATTTATCGCAGTAGCGGTGCTCAAATACGCATATATATTGCCTAATATCACAAAAGGGCTTCGTGAAAGAAGAAGTCCACAGTGTTCTTTCACTGAAACAGGTGGTAAACTTTGTCCAGATAGGTATTTGATAATCAGCGTACAGGTGCGTTTATGTTAGCATAAACGCACAACATTGCAAGCTTCAAACCGGGGAATCAACCTGGTGTAAAAGGAAGGAGTGGAGGATGCCAGACGAACTGGGTGAGCCGTTGGGCGAGCCATTGCAGGTAGACCTGCTGGCAGCGTCGCTTCGTGCCGATATGTCCGATCTCAACGCGTTTCTGGAGGCCCTGGCGATCAAGCTGGAGGGTGCGCTGCCGCAGCAGACGGTGGTTACGCGCCAGAACAAACTCTTCTCCCGCGAACATCCCGTCAGGGAGATTTCCGTCACGCTGGGAGAGCAGCAATATCGTATTTCCCGCGAGCAACGAGGGCCGCTCATCACTCTACGAGCAAAGGTTGTGCGAGGCATTGTGCTCAAAACCGATCAGCTACCGATGGAGCAATGGATCGAGGAACTGGCTGCGGGGCTGGCTCAACAGGCGGAGCAGAGTTTCCAGGCCCGTGCCGCCCTCGAACGCTTTCTCCTATGACCGCTCTCGCTAGCTGAAGTCTGAGGTCTTATGTCGCGATTTATCAACGGAGGTTATCATGCCCCTTTGGAAACGCTCCTCGCCCGAGGAGATACAACGAAGGCAGCAGGAGCAGCAAGAGGCTGAGGCAAGCCGTCAGGCGTTGCAAGCTGGCGGCTTGCCGCTCAAAGCACAACGACGGCTGAGCGAAGAGATGGAGGCCGGTCATCCGCTCTTTACCAGCGACCTGAGCGTCAATGAATTCCTGCTGACGCGCGAACCTGGGTATCAGCCCCTGAGCCAGGTGATGGGAAGCTCGATCTACCAGGTGGGATGGCAGTACCTGCGCCAGTATACCTGGAATACGCAGGCGAGGGAGATGGATACCCTCTCCCAGGCGCACCAACATGCGGCCTCGCTGGCCCTGAGCCGATTAGAGCAGGAGGCCAAGTTGCTGGGAGCGCACGGCGTAATTGGCGTGCGTTTTACGCGACGTAGCTACGAGTGGGGCAGTAATCTGCTCGAATATACCGCGATTGGCACCGCCATCAAGCTGCCAGGGAGCGCGGCGACCGGACGCCCATTTCTCAGCGATCTCTCGGGGCAGGAATTCTGGACCCTTCTCCAGGCCGGCTACTATCCCGCCGGCGTTGTGACAGGATATTGCTCCTACTATGTCGCCCTGGGCAGCAACCTGACTCAGCAAATCCTGGGCTGGTGGCTCGGTGGCACGAACCAGGAGATCGGTCCATTCACTCAAGGGCTTTACAATGCTCGCCACCTGGCGATGCAGCGCGCGACCGCTATGGCGCGCCAGCAGCAGGCTCTGGGTATCGTTGGCATGCACATCGAGAACAATCGCCAGATACATGAGTACGAAACCGATAACGGTGGCAAACGGAGGTATATGGATCTGTACGTGCATTTTGCGGTCCTCGGCACCGCTATTATTAGCGTTAAAAAAGATCATGTCATTCCTGCACCCAAAGCAGCCCTGACCTTCACCGACCTGCGTCCCGGACGCTACGGGCAGAACCAGGAACTGACCTTTCGCGGATAGTTTTGAGCATTACCATACAGAAAAATAAGGAGTATCTATCCATATGTCTTCAAAGAATAACGACCTGCCTGTCCATGCTCGCGAACGCCTCACCAGTATGCGCACCGATGCCGGTCATCGCGGACTGTTCACCAGCGATCTCAGCGTCAACGAGTTTCTCCTGGTACGAGAGGCCGGCTTCGATCCCGTTGGGCTGGTAGTGGGAAGTTCCATCTATCACATCGGCTATCAGCGGGCGAACTGGAGTCAGAACCAGGAAATGACGGTACTCACTCAGGCGATGTATCACGCGCGCGAACTGGCGATGACCCGCATGGAAGAGGAGGCCGACGCGCTGGGGGCCGATGGCATCGTCGGCGTGCGGTTAGAGGTCACACGCCACGAGTGGGGCGAGTCCCTCGCCGAATTCGTCGCTATCGGCACCGCGATCCGCTCACGCAGCAGCAAAGGCTCTTATCGCAATGCGCATAACATGCCTTTCACCTCTGATCTCTCCGGGCAGGACTTCTGGACCTTGCTGCGTGCAGGCTACCGGCCTGTGGGTATGGTCATGGGGAACTGCGTCTATCACGTCTCACGCCAGGGCCTCGGCCAGTGGTTCAACAACATGGGGCGCAACGTCGAGATGACCAACTACACCCAGGGCCTCTACGATGCCCGCGAACTGGCAATGGAACGGATGCAGACCGAAGCGATGAGCCTGAAGGCGGAGGGAGTTGTTGGCGCGCAGATCGTCGAGCGCAGTCATGGCTGGGGCTCGCATGTGATCGAGTTTTTCGCCGTTGGTACGGCTGTAATCGCCATCTCCGATCAGCACGAGATTCCAGCTCCCTCGCTCTCCCTCCTGCTCAATGGCTGACCTGTCTCCCCGCAAGCTTACCCGGCGCTCTCCAGACAGGACGCCGGGTTCTTTGTTTTCCAGGGAATCTGCAAGGTCATCGGAGGCGAGAAGGGCAACCGCGAGGGATTGCCCTGCGGCAGTGCCCACGATGATGGGGAGACCGGATCAGATGGGTAGGGGCAATCCCTCGCCGCCTCCTCACAGTAACCAGCACACGACGTTATTTAAGCAGTGATTGGTAATAATCGCAGATATCGGTAAGAACGCACTGATTGCAGCGTGGACGCTCAAATACGCACACGCGCTGCCCGTGGCGCAAGAGGGCCTTGTGAAAATTATAGATGCTGCGGGCATTTTGCGGTAAGAGGGCCTGCAAGAGGTTATGAGCTGCATCGGCTGATACTTTCTTGCCAATCAGACCAAGTCGTATAGAGGTACGCGCCACATGTGTATCAACCGGTAAGACGGCACGCTGACACGAGAAGAGCAGAACGCAGGCTGTTGTTTTCGGTCCTACTCCCTCAAAACGATCAAGCCACTGCATACTCTCTTCGATAGGCAGATCACATAAAAAATCCAGGTTGAGGTTGCCTCGCTCTTCGGTAATTTGGCGCAGTACTGCTTGAATACGTGGAGCTTTTACTTCGGGAAAGTTGACATTGGCGATGGTCTCTTGCACTTCTGCTGTTGGTGCGTCTCGCACTGCTTCCCACGAGCCAAAGCGTTGCAGCAAATTACCGTAGGCTGCATCGGTTTGCGCGTCATACGTACGATGCGAAAGGAGAATTTCGACCAGCATGCTCATGGGATCTTTGCTGGAAAAAGGTAACTCCCCATACAGTTGCGTCAACCGTTTGGTGACTTCGGCTGCCTTCGCAGAAAGGGCTTCCATGTCAGTGGTGGGATAGCCATAATCCCTGGGATCGCGCGCGGACTTCGTGGATCGCATCACACCTGTCTCCCTCTTGCCTGATTATCATTTACTTTGTTTTAGTACGAATTCGCATAGGGAAGCGTTGCATCCGCATGTCATGTCGGAACTTGAGGAATCGCGAGCAAAGAGCTAAGTGTTTGACGCTGCTGTTTCAGGGCATCCCCTTCGGTAGAGTGCTCGGTAGTCTCTAGATAAAGCGCGAACATACACACAGCCGCTCGCAGGATAAGCGTTTCATTCGTGTCAAATGCCACAGGTTCTCCCCGAGCAGCAGACATCATCATGTGCTGTATTTTTATTTGTAGCTGCGTGACGATTGCCAACGCAAAATCTGAATTCGGCAATGGATTCTTTTGCGTAAGAATCATCTGCTCAAATGGCTCTAGCGCCTTTCGCAAAATGACCAGTTGTTCACGGGTAAACAGAAGACAGGGGAGTTTTACTTTCATCGCTTTGCCACGAATACGACGCTTTGCCATGTATAACCTCCTCCACTTAATAGTTCATGGCTCATTGCCATCCTAACGCATATGGGGTTTGGGTATACACTTCAATGAAGCATAGTAGGAATGAGAAGCGTTAAGCGTTTCTGAAACAATCGCTATCGCTTCTTGTGGAGACAGCAGTTTACTCAGTTCCTCAAAGCAGGCTCCAATATTCTCCTGTCGTTTAGTGATGTACTGGTGCCTCGCAGTCAACGTGAAGTCGGTAAATATGCGCTGGCTTGCTTCATATTCCAGCCTGATTTGCTCCCGTATGCGGGATACCTCACTTTGTGACATCTACTTCGCCTTTCCTTGCGTTGCTAAAGTGAAAGCAACAAACTATAATGTGTTACTGTCAGTTGCGCTTATTGCAGTCACGAACAATAGTAGTTCCATCCGACGTTCTAGTGTGCAGCAGAGAGCTACCAGCATGTAACAATGTGTTACATTTGCGGAGAAAGTGGAGAGAACAGGTGTTAAATAGCAACGCTTTTGGACAGTTAGTACGCTCATATAGACAACAGCGAGGCTGGACGCAAGAAGAACTAGGAGAACGCTGGGGATATACCAGAGCCTATGTATCCCAGATCGAGCAAGGCAAACGCAAACTGGATAGTATGACGCAAGTATTGCGCCTGGCTGATATTTTGGATATTCCTCAAGAGAAGCTGGAAGAAATCGGACGCGGGATACCAAAAAGAAGCATAGAGGTACAAAAACCAGAGCAGGCTGATAGTGCCATTTTGCAAATGTTGCTCGCTCCCGGGCGCGACATGGTACAGCTCTCGTATATGCTCTGGATAGCAGATCAAGCCCCAATCCTGGAGGAGAAACTCCAAGAGCTTACTATCGCTCTTGACCAAGCCTTAATTTCGTATCATGGCGAGTTTTTAAAACCTGCTCAGCAATTACTTGCCTACACCCACCAGATGCGAGGACGAATGGCCTTTGACCGGCTTGATTTTGCGGCTGCATCAGGACATTTCTCTGAAATGGTTGACTTAGGACAAGAATTAAATGATCCCGATATCATCACCACAGGCATAGTGTATCAGGGAAGTTTGCTGAGAAAACGAGGCAGATTTGAAACATCCATCCGGTATTACGAAAAAGCAAAGCCCTATGCAGACGCAGCATCGGAGGCAGTAAGAGGGATTTATCACGTCAATCTTTCGACAGTGCATGCTGATAGTGGCAATGAAAAACCATTCCTACATGAAATCGATGCAGCCCTTGAGATTGCGAAAGATATGAAAGATAGCATCACTGGACTAGCAAATGATTTTAGCCTGGATGATGTGCTATGGGCACAGGCAGGAGGATTTGCTGAATTATGGAAACCAGAAGAAGCATTAAAAGTATACGAGCAGACGGATAAACTACGTCCATTCCGGCCACTCAGGGAGCTAGGAGCATACACGATTGATAAAGGGGAAGCATATCTACGTCTAGGTGATTTAGACCAGGGAATCGTACTTTCTCTGAAAGGTATTCAGCTTGCTACCGAGTATCAATCAAAACGTCACATAGGCTGGGTGGAGAAAACCTACAATCGCTTGCGCGTGCTCCCTATAGGCAAAGAGAAGAAGCTTGATGTGCTGCGCGACGCGATTAGAGAGGCCAAGAATAAAATGGAGCCTTGAGTCACGCACCGTTCCTCGCCAGGCAAATATAACATACCGCTTTTCAAAACGAACAACACAGCCTAAAACGCTCTACTTGACAACATGGTTGTCATTTATGTATACTCTGCAATGCAGAATGACAACCATGTTGTCAAAAAGGCAACATCAAGACGCCATTTCACCATGCAAAGGAGTGCTTCTCTTATGGAGACCTCTGTTCGAGCGTTACGTACTATGAGATTTACCCTCTTCGTGTACTCAGTGATGGTATGGGGCTGGGGAGCTTTTCTTTTGAATGTCATTCAAGGAGTTCCATTGGTTCTCGCGCTATTACTGCCTCTCATTATATCCCTTCCCCTGCTGTTCCTGACGATCCGTTTCTCGCGAAAGCTGCATGGGCTTACTGGCCCCAGGCTCTTTACAAACAAACGCGTAGTCTGGCTCTATGTGGTAGGAGTTGCTGTAACGATCATTGGCTATATAGTGGCGCTTATCGTCTCACGAGCTCTCCACCATCTTGAATACGTGGTCCCGGGTGCAACGCTGGCATTGGGCGTGCATTTTCTGTTCATAGGACTGGCCTTCGACGAGAGACGAGCGTATCTCACGTTGGCTGTATTCTGCTTGACGGCCATTATTGTACCGCTGGTAGTACCGGTTCAATTTACGCTCGGCCCTATAGCAACCATTAGTAACGGGGGTGGCTGGATGGCAGTAACCAGCCTTGTCGGTATGCTCTGGCTTGGTTCTATGGCTATAGTTCTTCTTATCGTAGGAGGAAGAAGCTTACAAAACACGAAAAAAACGGCAGCAAGCCGTTCAGCCAGGACATTGAGCAAAGGAGCTGGTCAGTGACAAATCTGGATAACCCGCAATGGAAAACGCCGGAAGATGCAAAATCGAGCAGGGAGTCGCTCATCGCCCTTCAGTTCCTCTATGAGGAAAACGAGCTCCTTTATCACCAATCGAGCTCCATCATTGAAAATGTTTATAGTCACGGCGCGGTATCAATGGGCAGGAGAGGCGTGCTCCTAGCCCTTTACCGTCACGGTCCGCAAACGGTGCCACAGATAGCCAGCGAGAAGTCAGTTTCGCGCCAGTATATTCAGAAGCTCGTCAACAGGCTGGTAGAAGAAGGGTATGTCGAGTTGATTGATAATGCAGCTCACAAGCGTTCTCACCTCGTCCAACTCACCGAGGAGGGCCAGGCATATATGACCAGGATGCGTCAGCGCGAAGCAGAGATTGTCAGGGAAATGACGATCCCTTTCCCGGCAGAGCAACTGCAAACGGCAGTAGAAACGTTACGAGCAGTCCGTGAATGGCAAAAAGAAGAACTGGGAAGATTGTTATCTGCTCTGTGACCTGAAGCCTATCTATTGAATAGAGAACAGGCATCGTATCTTAGAACAAGACATCAAACCAGGTAGGGATGAAAGGAATATCGACGACATAGTACCAGGGATGTTTGGGACTGAAGAAGAGGGGGAGATGAGCGCCGGAGCGGTAATCGGTCCCAAACAGCTCTCTTTTTTTCCTTGTAAGGCCAAAGAAGTAGAGATATGTACGCACATACTCATAGCTTTGTCCAGTATCAGGATGTTGCCAGCTCAGCGTCAACTCAAACCTATCTCCGGCGGGCCCTCTCGGATTGTACAGCATCTCCCATTGCTGGTGGACAACTATCGCCTCAACGGCGATGCCATGACGCTGTAAATGCCGCCGCTTCAAATGATAGCAGAGGCGGCGCAGCACCGGATTTGCCGCGAACGCGCTAACAATCCCCACAAAAACGCCAAGAACGCCATACATGCTCATCAATGCCGTCGCAGAAAAGGCAAGCAGGAAGAGGTAGACCAGCAAAACTCCCACGCTTACGCCGACAACGAAGCCGAGAGCGACGGCACAGAAGGTCAGAAGACAGCCGAATCCCAGCTTGAAGTCCCGCCTCGCGTTTCGTGTGCGCTCGCTTTGCTTCGAGGAGACCATATTGGATCGTTGCCAGTTATGTTCAGTTGCGCGCTGTTTCGAGGAAGCGCGCTCCCTATGATGTTTTCTGAAATCCTGGCTTTCTGGCATACGCATTTCTTTCCGTCAACAGCATAGACAATAGGCATAATAAACCGTTGCCCATGCTACATCTATAGCCCAAATCCACGATGTCAGCTTGGTCGGCTGATAATGGGCTTCAGAGCCGGATAGAGCGCGCGGTAGGTCTCATATGCCTGAGCATAGGTCTGAGCGGCAGCAGGACGCGGCTCGGTCCGCTCAACGACGCGCACCGTCTGCTCGCATGCTTCCTGGACTGAGGCATAAACGCCGCCGGCAACCCCTGCCAGGAGAGCTGCTCCAAAGGCCGGTCCTTCGCTGGCGTTGGTCGTGACCAGTTCGACGCCGAGCACGTCGGCGATGATCTGCCGCCAGAGCGGGCTTCTGGCTCCCCCGCCGGTGGCGCGCAATTGCTCAAGGCTCAGTCCCTGCTCTTTGATGATGGCAAAACAATCTTTCAGGCTAAAGGCCACTCCCTCGAGCACGGAACGTATCAGGTGGCATCGATCATGACTGGCGGTCAGCCCTATCCATCCCCCTCGCGCGTGCGGGTCCAGATGAGGAGTGCGCTCGCCCTGAAGGTATGGCAGGAAGATCAGCCCATCGCTGCCAGCGGCAACGCCTTCAGCTTCGCGCGCGAGATGTTCGTAAGCATCGATATTGGTCCAGCGTTCCAGGGCACGCTCAGGCAGGCCGATATTATCACGCACCCAGCGCAAGGAGAGGCCAGCCCCCTGTGTGACTCCCATCAGATACCAGGAGCGCGACACCGCATGGTTGAAGGTATGCACGCGCGGAATGGGGCCGGAGCGATCAACCTGAGGCGTATCGGCGTGAGCGAGCACAATACCACTTGTGCCAACGGAGACAAGCGCAAGGCCAGATTTCACAACACCGTTGCCGACCGCGCCACAGGCATTATCAGCTCCCCCGCCAGCAACAGGAGTGCCAGCGGGCAACCCGGTCATCTCCGCTACACCTTCCGTAATGACGCCGCTCACTGCATCGGCAGGCACAACCGGAGGCAGCAACGCGGGATCGAGTGCGAGCGCCTGTAAAACTTCCTGTGACCATACACCTTGCCGGACATCCAGCAGACAGGTGCCCGCCGCGTCCGAGATTTCCATTGCCATGACGCCCGTGAGCAGATAGCGAATATAGTCTTTGGGCAGGAGCATGGTGCGCGCCTGCTCAAATAGCTCAGGCTCGTTGTCGCGCACCCAGAGCAGCTTGGGAGCAGAGAAGCCTGTCAGCGCAGGATTGCTCACCAGCTCGATCAGACGGCTCGCTCCCACCCTCTCGGTGATCCAGACGCATTGTGCATGGCTGCGCTGATCGGCCCAGATAATGCAGCGGCGCAACACCTTCCGCCTGGCATCGAGCAACACAACGCCATGCATCTGCCCGGAGAGGCCAACCCCACGCACATCAGCAGGCTGTACCCCCTGCGCTGCCCCAACTTTTAAACAGGTTTGGATAGCGGCTGTCGTGGCCCTCCACCAATCGGCGGGGTCCTGCTCAGCCCAGCCAGGATGCGGATGAACAAGTGGATAATCGACAAAAGCATCACTCAGGACACGCCCATCTTCAGCCGCGAAAAGGGCCGCCTTCACGCCTGTTGTACCAAGATCAATACCCAACAATGTGTCCATACCGCACTCCTTTTACTCGCGGGCCATTCATTACAGACAGCCTGAGCCTACGAATTTTTCCACTTGATGGTGCAACCGACCGGTGGAGTTTCGGCAATTGCTACAGTTTTATCCGCCAGGATAGCGTCCAGGGCCTCACGGGCATAATGATGCTTGACCGCCTGTTCATCCTCGTAATTATCGTCGGGCGCTCCATGATAGCGTAGTTTGCCAGCAGAGTCGAAAATAAAGAATTCCGGCGTGCGCTCAGCTCCGTACGCATGAGCAACTATCTGGCTTTCATCGTAAAGGTAGGGAAAGACAAAGCCCTTCTCCAGAGCGCGTTTCGCCATATTTGGCATATTATCAGCCGGGTACTTAGACACATCATTCGAACTGATCGCCAGCAAACGTATATCCTGTGGAGCGTAGTCGCGAGCAATCGCATTAATGCGATCTTCCCATGCCTGAGCGTATGGACAGTGATTACAGGTAAAAACGATTACCAGGGCCTTTGCATTTCTGAGCTGCTCATTCGCATTGTACGTTTGCTCGTCGGTTGCAGGTAACGTGAAATCAATCACGCTATCCCCTGTCATTAGTTTTGCCATTCTTGAGGGATCTCCTTACACTGTAAGCTTACATTCACCTGTCAGACAAAAAGGGATACCAGTATCTATTTTACACCTTTGAACGCCCATGAAAAGCTGTCACGATCAGTTCGCGCGGGGGCAGAGGAGAAATGCGCCCATCTGGCCGTCGATAGGCCCGGCAGGTAAGGGATGGCTCGTCGATTCCCTCTGGCACCGGTGCGATATCAGCGCCATCTATGCGAATGGTAGGCGAGCCATAAAAGCGATAGCGGCGCGCCTCTTCTTCGGTCTTGACTTCAACAACCTCAATTGCGGCTGATATTTTCTGCTCCTCCATCACAGCGCGCAGCAGAGCCAGAGCGCGTTCATGGCTGGGGCAATCCGCGAAATAGAAAAACTCGACCTTTGGCATCCTTCTCCTCTTGAGTGTACAATCAAAGCATACATCCGGCTACGAATAGCTGCACAGACGGCGTCTATACTAACAAAGGGCGATTATTGCACCATGTATGTCTCCCAATGTAGCATAGCACAAAAATCTTCACTACAGAAAGGACCGACATGAGCACCGGTAAAGCTTCTATCAAGGAGTTTCGTCTCGAACTCAGCGACCTCACCTATACGGGTCACGATCTGGTACGTCCTGAATCGATTCTTGCTAAGCCCGACGGCACGCTCTGGGTCTCCGATGGGCGCGGCGGGGTGACGCGCATAGATCCCAACGGGGACCAGCATTTCTTCGATGGCCTGGGAGGCGAGCCCAACGGCCTGGCGATGATGGACGATGGCACCCTTATCATCGCCAATATCGGCACCGGCACGATCCAGAAGCTCTATCCCGATGGTCGCACAGAAGAGTTTCTGACCGAGCTGGACGGCGTTAAATTATCCAGCGCGAATTACGTGTTTCTCGATCACCTCAATCGCCTCTGGATGGCCTTCTCCACCCGCGAACCGCACTGGTGGCCCGCAGCAGCCAGTCCGAGGCCCGATGGCTACATTGTGCTGATGGACGAGAAGGGGCCGCGCATCGTCAGAGACGACATCTATTTCACCAATGAGATCCGGCTCGATAGCAGCGGCGAGTACCTCTATGTCGCCGAAACGATGAAGAGCCGCATTATCCGTTTCCGCGTCCAGCCCGATGGCAGCCTGAGCGATAAAGAAGTGGTCGGACCCGATGGGCTTGGCATTGGCGCCGCCGTTGATGGCTTTGCCTTCGATGCCGATGGCAACGTCTGGGTAACAACCGTGCTCAGAAACGGCGTGGGCATCATCACCCCCGATGGCGATTACCACGTTGTTTTTGAGGATGCCAACGAGCCACTGTTGCAGACATTTGATGAACGGTTGGCAACAGGCGATGTCCAGCCAGCCGACATGCTATCGACGGCAGGGCAAACCTTGCAGCTTGTGACCAGCGTGACCTTCGGCGGTCCCGACCTGCGCACGGTCTATGTAGGCTCGCTTGGCATGAGCCGTCTGCCAACCTTCCGCTCGCCTGTGCCAGGGCTGCCTCAGCGCCACTGGAAATAGTATGCTACAATACTAGAGTATACACGGTGATGGGGCTCACCTCACCGGAGTCTCGGCTCCGGCGAAACTACATTGATGTTAATGGCTCCTGATAACGCCTGAAAAAGACATGTCAGGGGCCATTTCGTGTGTAAAATTGCCTCTGCCTGAAAAACTGTACGGAGTGCTTAAAGTAGTGGTTCAGATCATCCTGATTGGACTGGCTGGCTCGATAGGAGCCGCAGCACGTTATTCACTTGGTCGTCTGGTTGCTAAACGCATGCGTTCTCACATTCCACTTGGAACGGTATTGATCAACGTTTCGGGTTCATTCCTGATCGGTCTGCTTTTTGTCGCTGCATTACGCCACCGCATCTCTTCCACTCTTCAGACAACGCTGGCAACAGGGTTTCTCGGAGGATACACCACGTTCAGCACCATGAGCTGGGAAGGTTTGCAGCTCATGCGCAAGGGCAATGCGCGCGCAAGCTTCGCCTATCTTGGGAGTACAATCGCCCTCGGTCTATTGGCAGTAGTCATTGGTTTCGCACTGGGATGGGTAATTTGATGACAAAACTTTCGCTACATCGTCGCTTGCTCGCCGTTCTCGCCGGTGGCTTCTGCGGCACCATCGCGCGCTATGCGCTCAGCCTGCTTATTCAGGGCCATATGGGCAAAAGCTGGCCTTACGACATCTTCGTTATCAATATCACGGGCGCGCTGCTTTTCGCCTTCGTCACCGCCTTAGCCGAGGAGAGCCACCTGATCGGGCCGACGCGCCACCTGTTCATTAACGTCGGCTTTCTCGGGGCTTACACGACCTTCAGCAGCCTCGCTCTGGGTGACGTGCTGCTAGCCACAACGGGACACTGGCTATCCGCCCTGATCTACCTGCTCGGCAGCCTGCTCGGAGGGCTATTAGCCGTACCCCTGGGCAATATGCTGGGCTCGTGGGTCGTGCTTCAGCTCAGGGCCGCGCTCGCTACCCAATCTGCGCAGAGGGCGGAGGAGAAACCTACCAGAAAACTTACCGCGCCGTTGCAATCATGGGATAGGTAGCATCAGCATGGTGTAGACATCTCACGTCAACTTAAAAGAGGTTTCTCGTCAAATTCTTCCCATCCTCTAATGAGAGGAAGATGCCAAATTGTTCAGCAAGGGTGGCTAAATATTCGTCCTGCTTTTTAAGCAGCCGCTCTTGCCGCTCCCTTCCCGTTGTTACGATCAGTTTTTGTTCGCTTAATGTGACTCTGCCGAACGCAGTAGCAAGCGTACAGATACGTCTTTGGGTGAAGTGCGATTCTGGAGAAGACTGGTGAAAGTGGCATCGCTCGACAAAATCCGCGAGCTTGTATGGGTGCAGCGTAAAGCGATAGCTGGATTGCCACGTATCTTCTCTATGTTGCAGAACCCAATAATCGCCCGAACGTTCAAAGCGATAGGCGCGCCCACCCTGAACCTGCTCGAAAGCCTGAGTGAGCTGCACCGGCCTGAGAAAAGAGTCTCCAAAACCGACATCAACCAGCCAATCTTCTGTCAGATGGACAAGCAGCGCCAAATGATCAAATGCAGGGCTAAATCCGCCTGCACTACGAGCCACGCCTGCTGAGAGCAATGAGACCTGAAAGCCAAGCGTCGTTAGCAATGCTCCAAACAACCCATTTAGCTCATAACAGAAGCCGCCGCGCCTGTTTTCAACAATTTTAGTAAAAAATGCTGTTTCATCTAGGTGAATTGCACGCCCACAATGAATGCTCAAGTTTTCAAAAGGCACTGCAAGAAGATGAGCTTCGTGCAGCGCCTGTAGTGTATCAAGCGTCGGTGCAAGCGAACCATGATAATTTATGCGCTCTAGATATTTTTGAATGTCCAATTGCTCCCCTTCAGGTCTCTGCTGCTCTACTAATACACCCTCGACTAGAATAGCATAATGAGACAACGGCAGCCATTGGACAATGAGCCAGTTCTTATCCTGTACAGAAGAACAGGGCGGAGCTTGCCTCCGCCCTCTACATATGACCGGCCTTGCCCATATATTCGCCGTGGGCGACGCTGACTTTTTCCAGGATGAGCGTTGCCGGGGTGGTCTGTCCGTTCCGGCTGAGAGGCAACGCCACTACAAGCACACCATTGCCATAGGTGATGTTGGCGTGTTGACCGTCTACCGCATTGGGCAAATGTAGTTCGCGATAGTACATGCCCACGCTCCATTCATCAACAAGCAGCTCTTTGATATCTTTGAGCAGCGCGCGTATCTCTCCCCTGATAATCAGATCGCCACTATCAGCAATGCCGACAATGATATCTTCCGGCTCCATGCCAGGCATCGGGGCTGCCACCATCAGGCGATCTTCAGAGCGATAGACCTTTACCGGTATTTGCTGAATTTTTTCTTGCTCTTGCATCGGCGTTTCCTCCCTATATATCAGCTCCATAACACTCTCACGTATCGGTTAGAGGTGAAGTTTCAGGCGAAAAGCGATTCAGGCAGGATCGCAGTCATGAGGTTAACAGGCAATAGCATATTTCTCTTAGAGTGTGGCCTATTACCATGCCAACCCCTTCCGTTTTGTGTATACTGCCGGAGAATTAATCTGTAGGTAATCACACAACTTTGTGACGGGGGATATAAGTGGGTATTCAACTTACCGCCGACCAGGTGCTAACGATGGCTCCCGATGCCAGTTCTTCCGCCGCCGGAAAGAAGCTGGCGAATGCTAAAAATTGGAAGAACCTGGGGCAAAGCCCGGAGGCGCTCTGGGGGGAGTGCCAGGGCAGCGCGCTCTACCAGGTGCGCGTGGACCTCTCTTCCCTGACCATCCAATGTAGCTGTCCCAGCCGCAAACTTCCCTGCAAACATGGACTCGGCCTGCTGCTGCTCGCCGTTAACACTCCTTCTACCGTGCCCACAACCGAGCCGCCAGAATGGATTACTGCCTGGCTGGCTAAACGCGCGGCTACCAGCAAACGCAAAGAGGCAAAAACGGAGGCCAAAGAGCCTGCCAGCAGCGAGAGCGACGCCGGTCGTTTGAATAGCAAGCAAGCGGCGGCGCAGAAAAAAACAGCTGAGAAACGTCTCTCGCAAGTAACAATGGGAATAGATCGGCTCGATCTCTGGCTTAACGATATTGTACGCAATGGGCTGGGCAAGCTGGAAACCCAACCAGCAAAGTTCTGGGCCAGCCAGAAGGCGCTAATGGAGGACGCCCAGGCCAAAGGACTGGCTAACCGCGTCGCACGCATGGCTGATATTCCCAATTCTTCGCCCGATTGGCCCGAAAAACTGCTCGCTCACCTGGGGCAACTGGCGCTGCTGACCCAGGCTTTTCGGCGGCTCGACCAGCTCGATCCCGCACTGCAAGAGGATGTACGCCAGTTGATCGGCTGGTCGCTGAAAGAGGATGAGGTAATCATGCGTGGCGAGAAGGTGACCGACAACTGGCTGATCCTGGGACAGACAACTGAGGATGAAGATCGCGGGCGTTCGCAGCGCACCTGGCTGCTCGGCACTACGAGCAAACGACAGGCGCTGCTACTACAATTCTCTTTCGCAGGTGCTGCCTTTGCCGAACAGTATCCTATCGGCATTCAGCAAACCGCCGACCTTGTTTTCTGGCCCGGTGCAGCTCCTCATCGCGCGATCCTGACGGCGCGCCGGGGAGATGTGAGCGCGATTACAGAGTCTTTCCCCACAGCAGAAACCATTGAGGACTTCTTTGAGGAGATGGCAACGACGCTGGCCCATCAGCCCTGGCGTGACCGCTTCCTTTGCACATTACATAACGTTATCCCGTTCTGCACGGGAGATCAGTGGTACATCTGCGATAGCAACAATCAGATGCTGCCGCTGGTCGAGGAGCATTGGAAACTGATGGCGCTCGCGGGTGGCTGGCCCGTCGATTTCGTCGGCGAGTGGGATGGCGAGGCGCTTTTGCCGCTCGGCATGCTGGCGGATCACAAATATCACGCACTATAACTTTTTCAATATCCTCTTGCGGATCGAGTTCGCCATCCGCTCGCGTCGCTCCCCTTGAAGGGAGTATAGAGATCACATCCGAAAATGTCAAGTGAAACTGCAATAACGAGGTTTAAATGGATACTATTGTCACAATGGCAATCGTCGGCACGGGCCAGCTTGGCAGCAAGGACGTGACGACAGGAACGCCCGTTGATGCGCTCGCCACCCAGATTGCTAACGATGATGCCGAGCGCAAATTGCTCCTCACGGCGGGCGCGTGGAGCCTTTATCGCCAGGCAGGACGACAGACAAAATCTGCCCCGGAAGCGCCACGTCCAGCCGCTCAGGAAAGCTTACCTGTATGCTCACCAGCTGCCGCAAATTTGCTGGAGAGCCTGTTGCAGAAGGAGCACGATGAAGTACTGCCGGAAGCATTGCAGCGCCTCAAGCAGCTTGGACAGCGCCTCCCATATGAACTATTGCCCCAGGCGCTGACCTACGGTGCGCAGTCAAAAGATATACGGGCGGCGCTGATCCCGGTCATTGGCGAGCGCGGGCGCTGGCTCAGTCAGCTCAATCCTGGCTGGTCGTGGGTGGCGCAGTTTCTGGGTGGAGATACCTTACCAGACGATGCTGAAACCATCTGGCAGGAAGGAACGGTCGGTCAACGCAGCGAGATTTTACATCAATTGCGCGCCATTGATCCGGCAAAAGCGCGCGACTGGCTCAATGAGGTATGGAAGCAGGAAAAAGCTGAAGCGCGAAACAAATTCCTCGCTACCTTCAAGGTCGGACTTGCCGCCGCAGACGAAGAGTTTCTCGAAAAGGCGCTTGACGACCGTAGCGAAGGCGTGCGCGCCACGGCGGCGGAACTGCTGGCGCGCATCCCCACATCAGCTCTGGCTCAACGCATGCTGGCGCGGGCCGATGCCATCCTGACCTACGATGGCGCATTCAAGCTGAAAGAGCCAAAAGAGATTGATAAAACCTGGCAACGCGACGGCATCCCGACGGCGCCCAAAAATAGCAAGGACAAGAGCTGGTATCAGACCCAGGTGCTTTCGCTCATCCCTCCCACCCATTGGGAAGAGCGTTTCGCTGCTACGCCCGCTGCATTGATAAACGCGGCAAAAGCGCATAAGAGGAAAAACGATATCCTGTTATGCTGGTCATACGCTACTGTACTTCATCAGACAAAATCCTGGACATTACCGCTCTGGCAATGGCTCTGCGAACATCGTGATCGCGGAAGCGTGCGTGAGATGTACGCCTCTGAGATACATGAGGCATTGGCCCGCTTCATTCCTCAATCCGAGGTAGAACGCTATCTCCTGCAATACCCTGCTGATAGCGAGGAGTGGCAAATCGCTCTAACCACCATGAAAGGCACATGGAGCCAGGCATTTGCAGAGTATTACCTCCAGAGCTTACAAAAGGCCGTTGCCTCGCTCGCAGGACACCTGAAAGCCGTTAATGAATGGAGCACAACGCTTACACATGCCGCCCTTTCGCTGCCACCAACCTGTTTCGAAGCGGCGATGGAGCCTCTGGAGTTACCAGAAGGGAGTGGCTGGCAAATCCATTACTGGCGCCACGAACTCGATACATTTACTGAACTGGTACGCACACGAAAACGCATTTTAGAGGAGATTATATAACAATGACATCGAACGGATCGCCAAAAAAGCCTGTAACAACGACTACCGCCACAAGCGACGCCCCAGCCGTCAATACCGTTTTGCGCCAGCATGCCGAACAGCAGTTCGCGGAAGAGCTGGCGGCATTAGTGAAGGAGGACAAGCGCCAGCGTCCGCCCAACTGGGCACTCTCTCCCTGGGCTGTGCGTACCTATCTGATGGGCGGCACCCTCTCCAACGGCTTCGTCGTCTCGCCCAAATATATTGGCAATCCTCGCCTGATCGAAATCGCCGTCGCCACCCTGGCAACTGACCGTGCGCTGCTACTCTATGGCACACCTGGGACAGCCAAAAGCTGGGTTAGCGAGCATCTAGCCGCAGCTATCTCCGGCAACTCAACTTTGTTGATCCAGGGAACCGCGGGCACAGACGAGAGCGCGATCCGCTACGGCTGGAATTACGCTCGCTTACTGGTGGAAGGGCCATCGCCCGCCGCCCTGGTGGTGAGCCCGATGATGAACGCGATGGAGGAAGGCAAAATCGCCCGCATCGAGGAGCTGACGCGTATACCGAGCGAGGTGCAGGATACGCTGATCACCATCCTCTCCGAGAAGACGCTGCCGATCCCCGAGCTCAATACCGAGGTGCAGGCGCGCAAAGGCTTTAACCTGATCGCCACCGCCAATAATCGCGATAAGGGCGTGAACGAGCTTTCCAGCGCGATGATGCGCCGCTTCAATACGGTTATTCTCCCCGTGCCTGATAGCATGGATGAGGAGGTCGAGATTGTTGACCGGCGCGTTGCCGGTCTGGGGCAGGCGCTTGAACTGCCCGCCGAAAAGCCCGCCCTAGAAGAAATTCGCCGCGTGGTGACGGTCTTCCGCGAACTGCGCAACGGCGTGACCACCGATGGGAAAACAAAGGTGAAGTCGCCCAGCGGCACGCTTTCCACTGCCGAAGCGATCTCGGTTATCAACAACGGCCTGGCGATGGCTGGCTACTACGGCGATGGTACGCTCAAGGCTGCCGATCTGGCGGCGGGCCTGACCGGAGCCATCGTGAAAGATCCGGTGCAGGACCGCGTGGTCTGGCTGGAATACCTGCAAACGGTAGTAAAAGAGCGCGACGGCTGGAAAGATTTGTATCGCGCGTGTCAGGAGGTACTCTAATATGAGCCTGCACATCTTCGGTGTGCGCCATCATGGTCCCGGCTGTGCGCGCAGCTTATATGCTGCACTGGAGGCGCTCAAACCGGATATTGTGCTGGTTGAGGGACCACCTGACGCCCAGGAAGTCCTGCCGCTCCTGCTACGAGAGGAGATGCAGCCGCCGGTTGCGCTCCTCATCTACGCGCCCGACAATCCCAGGCGCTCGGTCTACTATCCTTTCACGCACTTCTCGCCCGAGTGGCAGGCTCTGCGTTACGCGTTGCAACGCAGTATTCCCGCGCGTTTTATGGACCTGCCTCAAGCGATCCAACTGGCGATCTTGCCGGCAAGCGATGAGGTGGAGGCGACGGAAACGCCGCCCGATGAAACCGCGCCCGTTGACGAGCAGCGCGCGAGCGCAGGCGCGCACACAACCATCAGCGTAGGGACCCGATTTATCGCGTCCGCTTTAGCGCCTGCGCAGCCCCACAACCCGCTTATGGACAAGCGTGATGACCCGCTGGCAATGCTGGCTGAAGCCGCCGGCTATAGCGACCACGAACTCTGGTGGGAGCAGCAAATCGAGCAGCGGCGCGACGCCACCAATCTCTTTGAAGGCATTCTGGAGGCAATGACCGCGCTACGGAGCGATCCCACGCCAAAGGACGAGATAGAAGCCCTGCGCGAAGCCTACATGCGCCAGACGATTCGCGCGGCTCAACAGGAGGGTTTTGAGCGTATCGCCATCGTCTGCGGCGCGTGGCATGCTCCTGTGCTCCTTGAAATTCCGAGCGACAACGCTCTTCTCAGAGCTAGCTCCGCTCAGTCGCTCGGTAAGGAAGTGGCGAATAGCGACTCCGCTCAATCTGACGCGGCCCTGTTCAACGGGCTGAAACGCATCAAGGTTGAGACCACCTGGATTCCGTGGACCAACTCGCGCCTCTCCTACCGCAGCGGCTATGGCGCTGGCGTCACCTCGCCCGGCTGGTACGAGCACCTCTGGACGACTGCCGACCGCGTTACTATTCGCTGGATGACCCACGCAGCCCGCCTTTTACGTGCCGAAGGGCTTGACGCCTCATCCGCCAGCGTCATCGAAGCCGTTCGGCTGAGCGAAGCTCTGGCTGCCATGCGCGATCTGCCAATGCCTGGTTTAGCGGAGCAGCACGAGGCGATCCAGACGGTGCTCTGCCACGGTAACGCGACGCCGATGGAACTGATTCGCGATAAGCTAGAGATTGGCGACCGTTTGGGACAGGTGCCCCCGGAGACGCCCGCAGTTCCCTTGCAGCGTGACCTGGAAATCCAGCAGCGCAAGTTGCGGCTCAAGCCTTCGACAGAAATTGTCAAACTTGAACTCGACCTGCGCAAAGAGACGGATCGCGCGCGCAGCCAGCTCCTGCATCGCCTGCGCCTGCTCACGATCAACTGGGGCGAGCCACAGCGCGTCTATGGCAAAACCGGCACATTCCATGAACACTGGCAACTGCAATGGCAGGTCGAATTCGTGGTCTCATTGATCGAGGCCAACATCTGGGGCAACACCGTCGAGGTAGCCGCGACCTCTTACGTTCACCACACGGCAGATACCACCGAAGACCTGCCCCCTCTGACCGAGCTGCTGGACCAGGCGATCCTGGCTGAGCTGCCGGGCGCTATCGATCATCTGCTGCAAGAGATTCAGAAACGCGCCGCCATCTCCGCCGACGTTCAGCATATGATGGCCGCCATGCCGCCTCTGGCACGCGTGGCACGCTATGGCGATGTACGCCAGACAAAGGCGGAACGCATCCTGCCCGTGCTCGACGGTTTGTTTGAACGTATTATCATCGGTCTGCCGGGAGCGTGCGCTTCGCTGGACGATGATGCCGCCCGCGCCATGATTGCCAGCATCGATCATGTGCAGGGCAGCGTTAGCCTGCTCAACCGCGACGAGCAGCGCCAGCAGTGGCTGACTATCCTGCGCCAGCTTACCGAGCGCGAGAGCATTCATGGGCTGGTGCGCGGGCGTTGCTGTCGCCTGCTGCTGGAACAAAACGCGCTGGACGATGAGGAATTGCAGCGCCAGACACGGCTCGCGCTCTCCCTTGCCGCGCCGGCTCCTCAGGCTGCCGCGTGGATAGAGGGTGTGCTGCATGGCAGTGGCATGCTTGTCCTGCACCAGGACGGACTCTGGCGGGCGCTGGACGCCTGGATGAGCGACCTGCCCCTCGATACATTCGACGCCCTGCTGCCCATCCTGCGTCGCGCCTTCTCCGGCTTCCAACAGCCAGAGCGCCAGAAGATGGGCGAGAAGGTCAAGCATCTATCGAGTTCATCGCCTGCTCATGCTGGCAACGCGGTAGTGGGAGTTACGCGCAGCGATATCAATCAACAGCGGGCCGACAAAGTGTTGCCTGTGCTGGCACAGATTATGGGGGTAGAATTCAATGGCAATTGATGAGAAAGAGCGTTTACGGCGCTGGCGGCTCGTCTTGGGCAAAGATGCGAGTCAGGGTTTAGGAGTTGGCGGCGGCAAAGGTGGCGCTGGAGGCGGCCTGGCGCTGAGCGAGCGCGATATGGGCATGGACGGCGTGCTTGAGGCGCTTTACGACTCTGAACGCTCGGCAGGTCTCGGCGGTTCCTCGCCCAAAGTCGCGCGCTGGCTCGGCGACATTCGCACCTACTTCCCATCATCCACAGTACGCGTGATGCAGCAGGATGCTCTGGAACGGCTGAACCTCACACAGATGCTGCTTGAGCCGGAGATGCTGGAGCAGGTGGATGCCGATGTTCATCTTGTCGCTACCCTGCTCTCGCTCAGCAAAGTTATTCCTGAGAAGACCAAAGACACGGCGCGTCACGTTGTGCGCAAAGTGGTAGAGGAGCTGGAGCGCAAACTGGCGAATCCATTGATCCAGGCGGTACGGGGCAGCCTCAACCGCGCCACCCGCTCTTATCGCCCGCGTCCAAATGAAATTGACTGGCACAATACCATCCGTATCAATCTGAAGAATTACCTGCCGGAACATAATACTATCATTGTCGAACGCCTGGTAGGGCATGGTCACAAGCGTTCGTCGCTGCGCGACATCGTGCTCTGCGTCGATCAAAGCGGCTCAATGGCGGCTTCGGTCGTCTATTCGGGCATCTTCGGAGCCGTGATGGCCTCGATCAAAGCCGTCAGCACCCGCATGGTCGTTTTCGATACGGCGGTGGTCGATCTCACCGACGATCTTCAGGACCCGGTGGATCTGCTCTTCGGCACACAACTCGGCGGAGGAACAGATATCAACCACGCCCTGGCCTACTGCCAGCAGATCATCACGCGTCCCACCCAGACCATCCTGGTCCTGATCACCGACCTCTACGAAGGCGGCAACAATCAGGAGATGCTGCGACGGGCGGCGGAACTGGTCGGCAGCGGCGTCCAGGTTGTCTGTCTGCTGGCGCTCAGCGACAAGGGTGCGCCCGGCTACGACCAGCGCAACGCGGCCCACCTCGCCAACCTGGGCATCCCTTCTTTCGCCTGCACGCCCGATCTCTTCCCCGACCTCATGGCCGCCGCCATCCAGAAGCAGGACCTTGCCCTCTGGGCGGCCAAAAACGATATTGTAGCCGCGCGAGCAGAACAGGACTGATCCCGCTATGACATTTGCTTTCATTTCCGCTAATGATGCCTGCAATGAAAGCAAATGTCGCTCTTGCTTACACTTCTACCGCCATAGCGACGGCCCCACCTCCACCCAGACAAAGCGTTGCCAGTCCGCGCCCGCCGCCGCGACGACGCAGTTCGTAGATCAGCGTGATCAGGACGCGCGAGCCGCTGGAGCCGATGGGGTGGCCGAGCGCAATCGCACCACCGTTAACGTTGACCCGCGACCAGTCCCAGTCGAGTTCTTTGCCATTCGATAGCGCCTGAGCTGCAAAGGCTTCGTTAACCTCAATCAGATCGAAATCGCCGATCTTCATGCCGGTGCGCTCCAGCACGCGATTGACCGCCCGCGTCGGAGCGGCAAAAATGTAGCGCGGCTCAATAGCAGCGGAGGCGTAACCGACGATGCGCGCCAGTACATTCAGGCCGTGCGCATTGGCAAAGTTCTGATCCACCACGACCGTAGCCGAAGCGCCATCGCTCAGGCCGGGCGCGTTGCCTGCCGTGACCGTTCCACCCTCCTGGAAGGCGGGCTTGAGCTTCGAAAGGGCCTCGATAGAGGTATCGGCGCGAATAGGCTCATCGGTATCAACCACGAGTACGCCCTTTTTCTGCTGGATCTCGATAGGGACAATCTCTTCTTTGAAGCGACCTGCGACGGTTGCAGCGGCTGCGCGCTGGTGGCTCTGCAACGAGAACTGGTCCTGCTCATCGCGCGTGACGCAGAACTTCTCGGCGATAATCTCGGCCTCGTTGCCCATATGGATATCTTCAAAGGCGCACCAGAGGCCATCATGCACGACGCTATCAACAAGCTTGCCGTCGCCCATGCGATAGCCGGTGCGCGCTTTGGGCAAGAGATAGGGGGCGTTGCTCATGCTCTCCATGCCGCCTGCGACAAACGCCTGAGCATCGCCAGCCTTGATCGCCTGTGCGGCCAGCATTACTGCCTTGAGACCGGAGCCGCAGACTTTGTTAACGGTCACCGCCGGAATATCGACCGATAGACCTGCTCGCACCGCCGCCTGCCGGGCCGGTGCCTGCCCGATGCCCGCCGAGACGACATTGCCCATAATGACTTCTTCTATTGCATCAGGATCGATGCCCGCGCGGCGTACAGCCTCTTTTATTGCTATCGCACCCAACTGGGGCGCGCTAAAACTGGCAAGGTTGCCGAGGAAGCGTCCCGTCGGCGTTCGTGCCGCCCCGACGAGGACAGGGATACGCTCTGCCATGCGCGTCTTCTCCTTCTATATGTTCACGACATTGTGAACCTGAATATCAGGACAGTTTTTCTTTATTGTATCCTCTGAGCAGGAGAGGCGTCAAAGCAGAAAGAGAAAAGCGAGGCCCGTCTCATAATCGAGCCTCGCCTTGATTACAATGTTGGTTCAGGCGCGTGTCTGGGGCCAGTGGCGACTCGTTGCTCCTCAAGGAAGTTCTGGCGGATCTGCTCGGGAGTCGTCAGCGCGGCCAACGGGACCGAACGGAGCGCGCGGAAGCCTGCTTTCACGCCGATGAAGAGCCAGCCCGTCAGGACAAAGGGAGCCGTCAGCGCGGGCATGCCTAGAGGCGAGAGCGCGACGCTAATAGCAGCCATCAATATAGTACTGATCAATATACCGATCAGCGCATAGATTGTTGACTCCCAGGTGAGCACAAAGAACAGCCCGCCCAGCACGATGCCAGTCAGCACGCCATTAAAGCCATAGAGCCCGTGATAGACCCAGTAGCCGTTGCCGCCAAAGAGGAAGAGCGCGCTCAGCATCCCTATCAGCGATCCCAGCGCGGCGAAGAGCGCCGCGATGCGCGAATTGATCAGGATGGCGATCAAAAAGATGATCCCCGTTACCAAATTGTCCTGAAAGAAGACCTCGCCAATCCCCCGAAAGAATGCCGTCACCAGATTGAGGGCCGTCACCCCGCCGCCGACCGTAGTCCCCGGGAGCGGTCTCAGTTCCGTCTGCACAAAGGCGTGAGGATCAAGCGGAGTGGGCAAGATCAAGGCTGTAGGCCGCAGGTGGGCGAACTGAAAAATGGCAAAGAGGAACAGCCAGGCGCTGATAACGAAAGGCGCAGTCAGCGCGGGCATGTCGCGCTCGCCCATGAAATTGATCAGGGCCATCATGACTATCGTGGTCAAAATAGCTACCAGCACAATATACACCACCAGCGTGCCATTCCATTGTACAAAGAACGCCAGTCCGATGCCAGCCAGAATGCCGTTATAGCCGAACAGTCCGGCCCGCGTCGCCGTGCGGTCAGCGCCGAGAATGATAGCCGTCAACGTGCTCACAATTAAGCCGATCAAGGCTGCCAGGCCGAGCAGAGCGGAATTGACAAAAATGCCTATAAGAAATACAAGGCCGGTTAAAGGATTGTTCTGAAACATCACCTGCCCGGTACCACGTAAGAGCGTATCCAGAAAGCCGACAAATGGATTTTCCTGCGCTAAATGATCCCAGGGAGAGGTGAGGCGTTCCAGGGTTGTCGCAAGGGCCATTATTTTCACCTCCTGAGCAGATTGGGTCCTCTTTCCTGTGTCCAGGTGTGGTTGGGGCCACACCTGGAACTTTTTTACTAGCTCGCGGTCGAGACCTGAGTCTGACGTGAAGCGGTATGCTTCATCGGCTCTACGTCGCGCTGGAAGATCTCCGTCGGCAGGTAGATCGTACAGCACGCGTTCGGGATATCGACAATACCGCTTACCCTGCCCTCCACCGGAGCAGCTCCGAGAATCATGTAAGCCTGTTCCGCAGTATAGCCACACGTCTGGAGGTACTCGATGGCATTCATACAGGCATTTTTGTAGGCAATGTGAGCATTCATGTAATGCTGCTTGCCCTGCTCATCAACGGAGATGCCTTCGAATACCAGGAAGTTGGTATAGCGCGGCTCCAGGGGACTGGTTCTAAAGATGGGGTTGGTCATCTTAAAGCGGTTGACGCCATCTTTGATCAACTCAACCTGAAGATCGATAAAGCCAGCCATCTCGATAGCGCCGCAGAAGGTGATTTCGCCGTCTCCCTGTGAGAAGTGCAGGTCGCCCATCGACAGGTTCGCACCCTTCACGTAGACGGGGAAGTAGACGCGAGAGCCGCGCGTCAGGTTCTTGATGTCGCAGTTGCCACCATGCTCGCGTGGCGGAACCGTACGAGCAGCCTCCTGGGCCGCGCGTTTATAGGCATCGCCCTTTAACGAGCCCATGACCGCATTGCGCTCAAGCGGCGGCAAAGCCAGCGGCGGGACGCGATTGGGGTCGGTGTTGATCAGATCGATTTCGCGCTTATTCCACTTCGCCAGCAGATCATGCGATGGCGCGCAGCCAATCAGGCCAGGATGCTGAATGCCCACAAAGCGTACATCAGGCAGGTGACGCGACGTGGCATAGACCCCTTTCAGGTCCCAGATGGCTTTGTGCGCGTTCGGGAAACGGTCCGTCAGGAAGCCGCCGCCGTTAGTTTTGGCAAAAATGCCGGTAAATCCCCACTCGGTCTGCTGCCCGGGGAATGGTCCCATGTCGAGGATATCAACCACCAGCACGTCCCCTGGCTCCGCTCCCTCAACCGCAATCGGGCCACTGAGCACATGCGGAATGCTCAAATCAATGTCGCGCACATCATTGGCGCTATCGTTATTCTTAATCTGTCCGTCAGTCCAGTCTTTACACTCCATACGGAAAACCGTCCCTGGCTTAACCGAGGCAACGGGCGGAATATCTGGATGCCAGCGATTGTGTCCCACCACCTGCTGCTGGCTCATGGGTTTGGAAAGATCCACCTTAAACAGGGTCTCGTGACCCGGGGCTACCATAGTCATGACAAGGTCTCCCTTCTCTTGCGCTGAAAATGACTCAAGACGAGCATTTGTAGATAGACGTTCGTTATAGCAGCTAAGGCTTAGCGGCGATCTATGCTACAGCAGACAACACAAATTGGACAGTAGACAGTATCGAAAAGGTGAAAATGGGACACGAAGTGGAAAAGGGAAACACCGTGTATCCTGCACCAGCGCACCTTTTTGTCAGAGCCACGCCGCTTTCATTTTCCCTCGATGGGAGTACCAATGCTAAGGGAGTACCAGTCCAGTACACCAGATGTGTAACTTCTCTTTAAAGTTGTGTTTTTGGCATTGCGCTTTTTACGATAGAATAGTAGCTTGCAAAATCGTTCTTGTCAAGACTAACACAAATAGCTTAACCTTATCAATAGTAAATTTTCCTTGCGTATATTACTTGAATAGATTATACTTTTTCTAGTCGATCAGCTAAATAGGAGAAAGTATTGCTGCGTTGGTAGTTTAAGGAGAGGGTATACGATGCCACGATATGAATTTCGCTGCGACCACTGCGGGCCATTTGAGTGCTGGCGCTCGCTTGATCAGGTCAGTACACCGATGGTCTGCCCCACCTGTCAGGTCACAGCCAGAAGAGTATACACCGCGCCGGGTCTGGTCAAAACGCCAACCGCCATTGCTCGGGCTTTGTACAGATCAGAGAAGAGCGCCCATGAGCCCGACGTTCTGCGGCGCGAACGACCCGAGCCAAAAGAGGAGCAGCCCGCCCAGGTTTTTTATCAATCTCACGGACGCCCCTGGCTGCTGGAGCATTAATTACTGCGTCCTCAAGCAGGGGAAAGCGATAAATCGCATAGGACGCGATCAATCGGGTCCCTACGGATTTTGGGGCAATGTGCCCATTTTGAAGCCTTTAGGGATAGTCATGCTCCACATAGATGCCGGCACCTGAGCAGGTGATAATAAGCGAACCGTGGTATAAACGGGGGTGCCGGTTCCTGGCCCGTTAGCCTTTTGTAATACATTTACGGGACGGTACTGCATATCGAGCAGCAATATCAGGCCGTTATCACAGCGAATACGATAGACTTGCTGGCCCTTGAAGTCACCTTTGCCCAGATAAACAGCGCGTCCGGCCCGCAAATCCTGACGCAGGCGCGCGAGATCGAACATCGACTCATCAACGCCCCAGTTATGCGCGTCCCATTGAGCAACGTGGTGCATCATATCCAGTCCCAGCGCCTGATCTCCATCTGTCACCATCATCACATCTATTTTGCCATCCATCACCGTCTCGACATTCATATGATTGGTTGCCAATTGATGATAGGTACTGATCTGGTACGGCTCGCCCTGTGCGGTCATTTTTGTCTGGGTATGATAAAGCACATACGCGCCCCAGGAGAGATTCGCGGGCAGCGCAAATGCTGTCTGTTGACCGGGCAGGAAATAGCTGGAGAGAAACTGGGCTGTGGCAAAGACCACGAGCAGCAGGGCAGCGACAGCCGCCAACGTAGCGGCAATGCGCACAGGCCTTCTGCGTGAACGACGTGGTAAAGCTATAGGACGAGGTGGCGAGGCGGACTTATGCTCGCTGCTCTGACCTGTACGCGCCGCAATTGCCGCCATCACCGCCTGATCGACGCGCGAGGATGGGCTTGATGCCTCAAGGCCGGCAACGAGCCGGGTGGCGCGCTGGATGTGTAAATGCTCGCGGGCACAGAGCTCGCAGGTCTGCATATGGTCCGAGACGATACGTAACTGCTCGGCAGAGATATCTTGCGCCACCGCAATATACAGACGCATAATAGCACATACCCCGGCGCCAGAGGCTCCTGGCGCTGGAAGAGGGGGCAGATCAGCCTGATTCATTTCACTTCTCCCGTCTCCCAGCGCTATCTTTATTAAGACGCTGGTATTGCTCGGAGAACATCTTCTTGGCTCGCGATATCCGCGTCGCAGCAGCGTTTGGAGAAATACCGGCGATATCCGCTATTTCCTGGTATGGCACCCCCTGAGCCGCGCTCAAGACCAGGGCAATTGCGTATTCCTCCGGCATATTTGCCAGCGTCAACCGGATCAGCTCTCGTTCGGCAATCTCTGGAATGCCGCCGGCATCCGAAAGGAAATTGAGCATATCATCGCTGGCTGCATTCTCACGCTGCTCGTTCTCGCGGGCGCGGCCAGATAAAGGCCACCAGGAGATACGCTTGCGCCGTCGCAGTTGATCGACACAGAGATTCGTCGCGATACGATAGAGCCACGCCGAGAGACGTTCGCGCTCATAGAGGCCGCTCCATGAGGAACAGGCACGCACAAATACCTCCTGCGTCACATCATCAGCATCTTCCATATTACCGAGCAGACGATAGGTATAGGAGTGGATAGGACGTCGATATTGTTCGTAAAGCCTGATCAGATCACTTTCATCTGACGTTATACTGGCTCCTCGCTGATCTACCGGTTTTTCCACGGTCATATCGACAATTGCTTTCTCGCTTCCATGAGCGCTTGATAGAATCGTCCCTGCAGGTCTTCTTGCCTGTAGTATACCAGGAAAAACGACCGAATAGAACATGTCAGCCCTATACCTCCTAGTGCATTCGCTTTGATATCCGTAGGGACCCGATTTATCGCGTCCGATGTGTTGTATATTTTCCCTCAAGGGAGGTGGATCGAAGTAGCTCGCCCCACTTGAGGCTATCGAAAAATTGGGGGTACTGAAAATACCACGTCGCAACTCACACACATTTACAGAAATCGTGGAGACGCTTATCTCTCCTAGTACCATTATCTTATGCATGTTCTGCGTTACCTGATCGTCAGCATCATAGCGTTTGAAACTCTCTGACAGCACAAGACACAACAAAATGGGCCGGCAAATATTGCCGACCTGCAACACTATGACTACACATCATGCGTTATCTCCCACTGCTGCCACGAGGAATATTTTCGCCTCCCGGACCAATTTCGGGACGTTTGAGCTTACGCGTTTCTTCATCCTCCGATGGAGCTGTGGCCGTCTCTTCAGGAACCGCGGGCGGATTTCCCGGACCTGGAGCAGTTGGCGTATAGATGTCGGGCCCAGGACGGGGCAGAGTATCACCTGCCTCCCCCTCAGTTCCTTCGCGCGTCACGCCTCCCGGGCCGGGTGGTACATTTTCTGGTGAGCTTTGCGGGTACTCATGGGCCAGGCTTCCAGGGCCGGGCGGCACAGGTTCGTTGCGTGGAGCCTCAACCTGGCTTCCCTGATAAGAATGCTCAACCCCCGGCCCAATCGTGTGCGTGTATGTACCAAAGCCGGGAACGATGCCAGCTTGTTGCCGGTCAACCTCGCCGGGAGCCTCCTGAACGGTGTAGTCGCCATTGGCGGGCGCACTGTTGTCAGCTACCATCCTCTGGCTATAATAGGCACCGGCATCATAGGCGCCGTTTGCTCGCAGGATGGCAACCGCGTCCTGATAGCGACCGGGCGCATTGACGGTCAGGATCACGCGACCGGAGTTGAGCTGGCTTTCATAGTAGCGCGCCTCTTCTTCCGGCACCCCCATCGTCGCCAGAGCGCCCGCGAACCCGCCAGCCGCCGCCCCCAGGACGGCCCCACCGAGGGCAGCCGCCAGAATGCCGCCGGCAATGGCAGGACCCAGACCGGGGATAAGCAGAGATGCTGCCGCGCCCGCCACGCCTCCTATGATACCGCCGCTAACGGCACCCGTAGCCGCGCCCGCTACCGTCTCCGCCCTCGTATCGCCGTTGCCCATACTCTCCGCCATTTTATCGCCATTGCGCGCCACAAAGCCAATCTGCTCATCGCTAAATCCCGCGTGATGCAGTTCTGCTATTGCGCGTTCGGCCTGTGGGCGCTCGCTAAACACACCGACAGCCGTGGAACGTTCGGTCATGGTCATACTTTTCCTCCTTCTACAACACTGAAATGCCACATGAGCATACCTATCATTTTTTATTTAGCTGATCTGCTCTTTACACGAGCCATGCAGCATAAAAGAGTCTCAGCCATAAGGAGGGGCAAACCTGTACAGGCGAAATTCTGTGGATATGCGCACCGAGCGAGCTAGCAGTGCGAAAGATGCCAGTGCGCTACGTGGTAGAGGCAGATCAGAGGAGGAGCTTCCCGTTTATCGTGTGGCCTTCCGGTATCATCGAAACAAGGCAATAGGGCTTGGAGAGGTTTCCAGGCCCTTCCATTTTTTTTCTTAATCGCCGCGTTCGGTGGTTTCTTCTACAATCCAGTCTAAAAAGCTCTGGCTACCTGCAACAATCGGTGTGGCTACAATTTCAGGGACCTCATACGAGTGGACAGCCTTAATCGCCTGTTCAAGTTCGTCATACAGCCCCCGGTGTGTCTTGAAGCTGCAAACCCATTCCTGCGCGTTCTCAAGGTTCCCTTTCCACCAATAGGTACTGGTAATCGGACCCGATACCCAACAACAAGCCGCTAAGCGGTTCCTGACGATGGCATCAGCTATTTTCTGCGCCGCCTCTTTCGAATCAGTGGACGTTTGCACTAGGATAAATTCCTGCATTAGCCGAGCTTCCTTCCTGGTTGCTTGAAAACATCCTGAGCTAGCTCCTGTAGCTGTCGCTCATTCCGCCATTTCTGTGGTGTGCGCTGAAAAATATCCCATGCCTCGCTGTACCGCTTTTGACTTCCGAGCGAGAGAGCCATCAGTGTACCATCTTTTAAGCAGGTAGCAAAGAGGTCTAAATCCCCCAATCCGTGCAGCATCGGCTTGATGAACGAGGGTTTCGCTCATCATACGTTTAGCAACTGATGCGGTAAGAACTCTTCAGATGAGTTCCCCTAGCTTTCTTTGTGATAACCCTCTCAGTTGCCGGTGACGTCTCAGTTGTGTATTGGGCCTGTTACGAGCATCCATACGACCCCTCTCCTTCTTCTTCACGCCCTCAATAACTTATTCAAGAGGAAGTATACCATATTTGCGGGACTGAATTAAAGGTGGTTATTCCTCGGTTAGAAAATGCCGTAAACCCTACTAAAATGGGCATTTATTCCCTACTGGATGGGCCATCCCCCGTGCTCCTCTATCACCTCATCAATCTGTTCCATCAAGGTGATCGTCTCTGCTAAAGCGGCCACGACACGCTGGTAGTGCTGAAGGTCAGAGAATGCTAGCTGCCGCCCCTTCCGGTCCTTGAGCCACTTCTCACAGACCTGATAACCACCTATATGGAACTCCCATACGTCGGGCGGTACCTTTTCGATATACTGCGTTTTGTTAATCCACACACGGCCCTTTTCCGGCTCTTTCGGGTCGTAGGTGTAGCTCACCTTCTCTATAAGGTTGTTGCCACTTTCGGGGAACCGTGTCGTAATTTTGCCAAATTGCTCCATCAGGTGAAGCCCTACGAGCCTATCACCCAGTTTACACAGTTCACGGAACAAGTCAATATTTGAGGTGAGAGGCAGGCGCGGGAAGTCGATCTTCAAGAATTCAGCGTATCGTTCGCGGTAGGTTGGGGAATGAAAAATGGCGTACATGTAGTTGAAGATGTCTTCTGGCCCGAAGGTTTGATGTAGATCACCTTTGCCTTCAGGAACGAAGCTCATTTTGAACTTGTCTTCTGCCGTTTTGATGAAAGGTATCGCAAAGTTAGGATAGCGACCGCCCGGGGCACCTGCCTGGGGCTTACCATCAAAAAGCGTCCCCTTATTATCAATACCGCTATAAAGATAAAGAGGAAAAAGGTAGTTTACCTCTTTTAGAGACACAGAGTGATGCTGAATGATATCTCGTGTACAAAAAACGTGCTCCCACCCCCGTCCAATTTCAATAGAACGGGAAGAGATAAGAGCAACATTTTTCTCAAACAGAATATGCTTCATTATCTCTCCACGCGGCATACAATGGAATCCTCTGGATTTACCTGTATAATATGTGTATCGTCTATCAAAAGGCCGATACAAAACAGAGGCCAGATGCTGGCGTGAAGGTCCCGATCTCCGTAGATCTTGCTGTGCTAAATTGGCTTGCCAGTCTCGCTTATCCTCGCCAAGCTCGTATTTGCTTCTTGCCTCTTCCACTGGCAGAGAAATGAAATCATTGATCTTTTTCCAGACTTCTTCTGCCATGAAGCTAATTGTAAAATCATCCCTGGCAGTTGCAATCCCTACACTATTCATAGGAAAAATATCTGCAATACGCCATCCATTGTCATATTCGGCACGAAGGTCAACACTTTGTGGAACAAATAAATAGAAAGGAGCTTTGGGCTCAAGCTTTGTCCAATCCGTTGTTGTTATATCGTTCTCAGCAAGCCAATTGTATTTCCCTCTGATAGGCTGTTGTCTCTGTTCTGCCTCCTTATAACGAGGTCCCCATAAATGAGCATGACGAACGATGGCTATGTGCGGGGCATGATTCGCCTCTTGGCGTTTGACGAAAATGCCTACCGCAACGCCTTGCTGAATATCAAAGATATTCTCATCCTTTGACCCATCTGGGGAACGTTCTTTCTTGTTACTATTTCCATGCAGGTCAAGCACATAAATTTCATCAAAACTTTGCATCAGGCTTTGGCGCATGCCACGAAAGGTGGAGTTATCAAGATAGCCATGATTCGTAATAAATGCTAAGATACCATAGCCAGTCTGTTCAATACGCCACTGCGCAAAACGGATAAATTTTACATAATCGTCGTTAAGCCATTTGGGATTACGCTCGCCCAGGGGTCTGCCATCCACAGAAAAATAATTCCCTGTGGATTTTCCCGTCTGCGAGTCCTTCCCATGCAACAAATCATTAATCCATTGCCCCTTATTGGCAGAATGTCCTGAATAAGGGGGATTACCCAATATCACCATCACAGGATAGCCCTGCTTCACCTTCGCAGCTTCGTTGGCTTCATCGGAAATATAGCGTCCAAACATGACCTGTGAACGCTTTATCGCTTCATCCAATGTGTTGGTCAGGTAGATACCTAAACGCTCGTCTGATTTGAAATCATAGGCCCACTTTGCTCGCTCCTCTTGAGGCAGGTCTATCGCCGCGAGCTGCATACCGAGTTTGAGATGAGCCATCGCATAAGGGGCCATCAGTAATTCAAAGCCAAAGAGCCGGGGAAGCAGATGTTCACGTACATAGCTTGACCACATCCCAGCGTTGCCCATCTGGCGGTAACTTTCACGAATATGGGCGATAACGTGATAGAGGAAGGTAGCAGTGCCCGTTGCAGGGTCGAGGATAAGGATACGCGGGGTTTGCTCGGTACGCTCTTTTCCCTCTTCATCGATAAATGAATGGGTAACCGTACTAGTATCAGCCAGACCCTCGGAACAATCGAAGTGTGTGCGTAGCAAAGCATCTACTGAGCGCACAATATATGACACCACGGGCTCAGGAGTATAATATACGCCGCGTAGTTTTTTTAATTTAGTGTCATATTGTGTCAAGAAGGTTTCGTAGAAGTGAACAATGGGATCTTCCTGGCGTGTCTTCTTGCCAAACTCAGCCATTACCGCATCCATATCGGTGTAGGCCAGGATTTGCGCTAGCTCGTCTACAAAGCCAACAAATGGTTCGTCATCGAGATCAGGCCCGGCGATTGAACTAAAAAGCCTGCGCAAGAACGGATTAGTACGGGGTATCTCCTTTGTAGCATCGTTGCGGCTAAACGGTTTTTTGCCAGTGTGATTATAGCGGGCAGCAAAAAGGCCATAGGCCAGCGTTTGCGCAAACATATCGGCAAAATCAGGCTCATTCAATTCTGGTAGTAGCACATCCTGAAACGCCCTATACAAATCCTTCAGATTATCCGAGGCTTCTCTCTGCTTGAAGGCATCAATGATGATATCTCGAATCATATGGGCAAGTCGGGCCATGCGTCTGGCTAGCTCTTGCGGCTTGCAGATAGGCTCAGCACTATGTTCTAAGAAGCATTTCAGTAGCTCCTCGACCTGTCCCGCGCCCTTCTTGTCCCAGGAAAGACTTTTTCCCCGGCCGGAAGTAGCGAGTGTGGCGGTCATGCGTTTCTCACCATCAACATACCAGCGGAATTCAAGGTAGTCCGTCAGGATGAGGTTATCAAGGGCGTTGCGATACCTTTTAAGCTGTTCGTCTTTCTCAACTTTGTCCAGGGAGATGCCGATGTCCTTCGCCTCAACATAGCCGATAGTCAGGTTACTATTCTCTACCGCATAATCAGGTGCGCCACACTTCACCCGCTTAGGTTCGTTAATAGCAGCAATATCGGTCCCAAGCGCCTCCAGGAGGATTTTCAAAGCTCCCCGGTAGGTGTGTTCTGTCGCTTTGTCCGTTTTGTATGACTTCTCAACCTCAGCAAAATACACCTGTAATGCGTTTCCGCTCATGGTTCCCTCTCAATCACTTTCACAGAGAAATATCATATTGATCTCACTTGCATGGTGGGGATGATAGTTTATCAGTTTAACCGATAGAGAGGTAGATAGCAAGTCACACTGCACCAGTAAGAACGTTCCACAAGCAGGGGCTCGGTCGCGATCAATCAGATCCGCGCATGATTAGCGGAAATGCACTAAAGACATTGACACAATGAGGCACTTAGGCTTACTATGTGCAGGATAGCCTGAGAGTGCTATAGAGCATACAGCGCAATTGCGCCCATTCTAGTCACGACACTAAGGATCAAGAACCATGTCAGCCATGCAGAACGGCAAACACGAGACGCCTGAAGAGGGCGATCATGAAGATGTAGAACAGCTACTTTTACAAGGTGTCACACTGCACCAGGAGCCATCTCCAACCACACCTTCACGGGAAGCTGCGGACGAGGACACAGAAGCTTTCCCGGACACCGATGTTCAGGGGTCGCTGGGACTCTTTGCGGAAGCAGCGCAGGACATGGCGACAGCGACGGTAGAGCTGGGGCTGGGACGGCACTTCGCCTGCGCCGATTTCTGCAACCAGGCAGTTGAAAAAGCAGCGCAGTCAGTCAGTTTGCTCCGCTTTGGTCGTCGCAGCCGGTACGACCACGATCTACGCACACTGGGGACGATTGTTGGCGCCCCGCCGCAGATCCTCGAAGAAATGGATATTTTAACCCCATTTCATCCCGAAACTTTCTACGCGGATACCCCGCCGGAAGAAGCTGACAGCATTATCAACGCCGAGCAGGCCAGTAGCTATGTTCAGAGCGCTCGCAAGGTATTACGTTGGGCAAGGGAAATCGTATTACAGATGTAATGTACGGGAAAAGATGCCTATAGTAGCCCGTCACTATATAGTTGGAGGAAGTTTTAATGACACAACAGGTTACACACGCGGGATTGGACGAGGCAGTACAACGATCACCGCGGAAATGGATCTATCTTTTTAGCGAGGGCAACGCCAGGATGCGCGACCTGCTGGGTGGGAAGGGCGCGGGCGTAGCCGAAATGACCAACGCCGGACTGCCAGTCCCCCCCGGTTTCACCATCACCACCGAAGCCTGCAACGCCTATTATGAAGCGCACGAACAGTTTCCCTCAGGCATGTGGGACCAGGTGCAGGCCGCACTCAAGATCGTAGAGCAGCAGACCGGCAAGCAGTTCGGCAATAAAGAGAAGCCTCTGCTCGTCTCGGTCCGCTCGGGCGCGAAGTTTTCCATGCCTGGTATGATGGATACCGTCCTCAATCTGGGAATGAACGACGAGACGGTGCAGGGCATGGTCGCGCAAACGAACGATGAACGCTTTGCGTACGATGCCTACCGCCGTTTTATTCAGATGTTCAGCAAGATCGTGCTCGACGCCGATCCGCGCGAATTCGAGCAGGTGCTCGACCAGTACAAAGAGCGCGCCCATGTGAGCAGCGATGCCGAGATACCGGCAGCCGATCTCAAGCAAATGGTGGTCGATTTCAAACGCGTGGCCGAGCGCCAGTCGGGCGAGCCCTTCCCCACCGATGTCTATCAGCAGTTGAGCAAGGCTATAGAAGCCGTCTTCTCCTCCTGGAACAACAAGCGCGCCATCGATTACCGCAATTTCAACAAGATCCCGCACGATCTGGGCACTGCCGTCAATGTGCAAAGCATGGTCTTCGGCAATATGGGCAATGATAGCGGCACCGGCGTCGCCTTCACCCGCAACCCATCGACCGGCGAGAAAGAACTTTACGGCGAATATTTACTCAACGCGCAGGGCGAAGACGTGGTAGCAGGCATCCGCACCCCCTCAAAGATCAGCCGCCTGAAAGAAGACCTGCCGCACGTCTATCAGCAATTCCTGGATATCGCCCATCGCCTGGAGAAGCATTACCGCGATATGCAGGACCTGGAGTTCACCGTCGAAAAGGGCCACCTCTATATGCTGCAAACCCGCTCAGCCAAGCGCACCGCCCAGGCCGCCGTTAAGGTTGCAGTAGATATGGTCGAGGAAGGTGTGATCACGCCAGAGGAGGCCATTAAACGTGTCGAGCCTGTTCAGGTCTACCAGTTATTGCTACCCCGTTTCGATGAAGAAGAGAAAAAACGGGCCAGTAGCGACGGTCGCCTGCTGGCAAAAGGACTGAATGCCTCTCCCGGCGCGGCCTATGGCAAAGCGGTATTTGATGCCGACCGGGCGGAGGAGTTGGGCAAAGCAGGCACGCCCGTCGTGCTGGTACGCCCCGAGACCAGTCCCGATGACGTGCATGGCATGCTGGTCGCCAAAGGTATTTTGACCGCTCGCGGTGGCGCAACCAGTCACGCCGCCGTCGTCGCGCGCGGCCTGGGCCTGCCCTGCGTTGCCGGCTGTGAAGCGATCAGGGTCAACGAAGAAGAGCGGCTCTTCCGCGTTGCCGGAACCGATAAGGTGCTGCGCGAGGGCGATGATATCTCGATTGATGGCGCAACCGGCGAGGTGTTCGCGGGCCAGATCAAGACGGTCGATCCCGATTTTGATAAAGAGGTCGATCTCAAGAAACTGCTTTCCTGGGCCGATAAGTTCCGCAAGCTCGGCGTCTGGGCCAACGCCGACTATCCGCGCGACGCCCGACGCGCTATTACCTTCGGAGCTGAGGGCATTGGCCTCTGCCGCACCGAGCACATGTTTATGGAGCAGGAGCGGCTCCCCATCGTACAGAAGATGATCCTGGCGAAAAGCAAAGAGGAGCGCCAGGCCGCGCTTGACCAACTGCTGCCCTTCCAGCGCAGCGACTTCAAAGGCATCTTTGAAGCAATGGTCAATCCCGCAACCGGCGAGGCATATCCGGTCGTGATCCGCCTGATCGATCCGCCGCTGCACGAGTTCCTGCCCTCGTATGAAGAGCTACTCGTCGAGGTGACGCGCCTCGAAACGCTGGGCGGGCAAGAGCAGGAGCTGCAAGAGAAGCGCGAACTGCTCGAAGCAGTTGAAGCGATGCGCGAATCGAATCCTATGCTTGGCCTGCGCGGCTGTCGCCTGGGGTTGCTCTATCCCGAGATCAATGTGATGCAAACCCGCGCCATTCTGGAGGCCGCTGCTGAGGTAGCTAAAACGGGCAAGAAGCCAAAACCCAAGATTATGATCCCGCTGGTCGGTCACGTCAACGAACTTAAAGAGGTACGCCGCCAGCTTGAGGGGGTGGCTCAGGAGATTGCCAGTCAGGCGGGTGGCCCGATAGAGTACAAATTCGGCACCATGATCGAGCTGCCGCGAGCTGCTCTCACCGCCGATCAGATCGCCACCGTCTCGGACTTCTTCAGCTTCGGCACCAACGATCTCACCCAGACCACCTTTGGCTACAGCCGCGACGATGCCGAGGGCAAGTTCCTGCTGAAATACATCGATGGCCTGGACGAGCCTGGATTGAAGGACAAGGTCAAGATCCTGCCGATCAACCCCTTCCAGACGTTAGACCGCGAAGGCGTGGGACAACTGGTCCGTATCGCGGTAGAGAAGGGGCGCAAGACCAACTCGGAGCTCGAACTGGGCATCTGCGGCGAACATGGGGGCGATCCCGATAGCGTCGAGTTCTGCCACATGGTCGGCCTCGATTACGTCAGTTGCTCGCCCTTCCGCGTGCCCGTTGCCCGCATCGCCGCCGCGCAGGCTGCTTTGACCAGTGGCGAGAAAGATAAGTAGACAATAGCTCTTATCACAAGAGCGACCGGTTGACCATTGACAACCGGTCACTCTTGCGCTTTTGCTGCTAAGGCGAACGCCGGGGGAAAGGCGATAGCGATCAGAAACGTCTAGTTCATCACAAAGCGAGCTGCGGCATCCTCGTCGTCACGATCCGATTTTAAGGCAACCAGTAGCGGGATGAGCTGGTTGACTTTGGGAGTGCCCAGTCCGGTGGCAGCATCCCACCCTTTCTGCGTATTGAAGCCTGCAACCGATACCAGGGTGCCGGTGGAATCAGGCTCCTGCACAGAGTTATTGCCGACGGTAATATCATGCAGATCGTCCGCATCAAAGCGGCCAATCTGGTAGAGCGTGTTGTTGATGAAGCCCAGGCGATGCCCCGCCATCTGGTCGCCCAGAGCAATCAAACCGGCCCAGTTGGGCGAACCGACGCTGGTGCCGCCAAAAATGAAGAAGGCGGGATTCGCACCGCCCGCGCAGGTTCCACAGGCAACAACCACGCCATGATTGATGGAGCCACTGTAAGAGATATCAGGAAGGCCACGATGGCCTGCCGGGATACCACGAACGTCCTCTTGAAACTCAGGGCGCTTAAACAGGACGCTAAACCCACCGCCGGTCGAGAAATTGCCAGGAGTGAAAAGCCCGGGAGCCTCGTTCAAAGCGATTTCATGATCGTAAGTTCCCGGCGTTGGATGTACAGCCGGACACGGGTGAGCGGCATTGCAATCGGGAGCGGCAAATAACTCGGTCGCTCCTACTGCCGTGACCAGAGGATCGCTGGCTGGAGCAGAAGCTGCCTGCGTCCAGGAGTTTCCATCGCATGTTCGCTGGGCGGCTCCCTGGTCACCTGAAGAGGCAAATATGGTGATATGCTTGCGGGTAGCTTGCGCGTAGATGCCGTGCAACTGCTTGAGCAGCGCATTGCCGAAGCAGCTCTCGTTCTCACCGAAGCTCTGCGAAATCACATCGCCCAGGTTATGATCGACAGCGAACTTGATCGCGCTAACAAGATCGACATTATTGTTGGTTTTCGCCAGCACCAGATCGATCTTAGCATCTGGCGCAACGGCATGAGCCCATTGCACGTCAAGTGCAATTTCGCCCGCGAAGCCCGTCTGGGAAGGATTGGTAGGGTCGAATGGGGTCAACCCATCAGGCGCAATCTGATTAAAAACTGGAGCAGGCAAGCCAAAAACGGTATCAAAGGCGGCCAGTTCCTGTTGTACAAAGGGGTCCTGGAAAGCGTCAACAATGACTATCGTCCTGCCTTTTCCAGTGATGCCAGCATCCAACAACCTGTCGATATGATACGCCTGACGGATTTGCTGAGGACTATAGCAGACAATAAACTGCGGACCACGATTGGTCTGACAGTTAAAAACGGCATCCGTCATGCCACCGGCAGGCTGAAAAACGGGATTCGCAGTCACGCTGCCATCAAACGGACCTGCGCCATTGGTGGCAGCGTGGGCAGTCGGAGAAAAGGGAGCAACGCTGCCGATGAGCCCTACCAGCAAAGCGAACAGGGCTCCGGCGCTAATCAGGAGACGGAAATGCCGAAATCTGGACATAGGACGCTCCTTTCAAACATCAATGATGCATGAGTAGCGGAATAGTGGAGAGCTTGAGTTTTTCTCCGTGTTAGTAATAAATAGCCTGTATCGCTACAGTTTCCCCCAATACTTCTACGATAAGAAGTTACACGCAACAGGCTATCATGCAACTTACGTTGCAATGAGTTTGAATCAATGGAGCGCGATTGAAACTGGATTCAGAGGAAATATTGCCTATCATCCTAGCCCTCATCGGCCAGGGGGAGAGTAAACCAGAAAGTTGATCCCGCGCCACTATGACTATCGACTCCCACCTGGCCGCGGTGACGCTGGACAATGGCCCTGGTGATATAGAGCCCTAACCCTAGCCCCCCTCCCGCCTCGCCTGGTCTTCTCTGGCCTTGCTGAAAGCCCTCCCAGACCCTGCTCTGGTCAAGAGTCGCGATTCCCGGCCCCCTATCCTGCACAGAGACACGAGCCTGCCCATGACTTACTTGCAGGGAAACCGTGATGGGTTGATCCGCGCGCGAAAATCTCATGGCGTTGGTGAGATAATTGGTCAACGCCTGTTTGATGCGATCCACATCAGCAATGACAGCGACAAAGTCATCGCGCGGCAGTTCCAGCTCAAATCTTCGCTGGGTCGCCAGCTCTTGCTGGCTGGCAACGGCCTCGCGCACGATCTCGACCAGGCTGCACCAGACCGGCGATAGCTCGAACTTATTGGCTTCGATGCGCGAGGCATCCAGCAAATTTCCCACCAGCCGCATCTCCACGCTCATTTGTCGCTCGGCCCGCGTTAGCAAATCCTGGAGTTTTAGCAGCAACTCAACAGCGTTCCCTGATAAAGGAGCCTCCAACATATGCCGCAGCACGCGCCGCGCCTGCTGGATAGCTCCACGCGTTGTTGTCAGCGGCGTATGCAATTCCTGGCCCACTAGACTCATAAACTCCTCTAACGTCACCTGCGGCAGAGCATAGCGTTGCGGGGAGGAGTTAGTAAGTTGCTGGTGATGTCGCTGGCGCTGAAGAAGAAACGCCTGGAAGTCCGCATCCTCAATACGATAGCCTGCGCGGCCAAAAGGAGTTCCTTTCAGTTCACCGCTGCGCAACCAGCGACGAACCGTATCAAGACTGACGCCAAGACGTGTCGCGACATCCGCTGTCGTGAGATAGGATCGCATACGAGCCTCACTCTTTCAACCTAGCATGTTATCATAAGACATGATAAGCGGTTATAAGATATAGAACAGGGAAGAGCTTTCGCTTTCTCCTGCCTGAAATTCTCCCAAACTCTAAAGAAGGGAGCGTGTTGAGCGATGTCCCGAAAGAAGATGGTGCCTATGAGAGGGAATCAATCTCATGCCCGCATTCCCCATCGGTCACCGGAGGTAGAGATCCTTGTGGATCAATTCCTGTCTACCGTATGCGACACCAGTCGCCGCTATATCCTGGAACTGCTGGCAGAGCCAAACGAAACCGATCCATCGGCCCTCAACGAGCGGCGGTCAGGAGAAATTGCTGAGGAGCTGGGGTTGAGCAGCGCCACCGCCTCGGAGCACCTGCACCAACTGGCCGATCTCCATTTAGTGACTGCCCGCAAACAGGGAACTGCTGTCTACTATCGCCTGTCGAATCACGCGCTGGTCCAGGCGTTTCTAGACTTGTTACGAGCGCTGGATCGACACTATCAAAAATAAACATCCTGAAAGCTTTCTGGCTTCCTCCAGGTAGCCTAGATAGCAGTTCTAGCGTCCCCACCGTTATCCTCATATTAACCTCATCTTTTTCGGCGATAAACGAAATACCTATGTATATCTATGATACGGGCGAAACGCCACTGCGGATTTTCCCTGCTTCTCCTAAATCATCACACCTCTGTTAATTCCTTCGGTTGCCACCGAAATACTATTCTACCATATGCAACGAACAGCAATAGTGCGATGCTACCCTAAAGAGGAAAAAAGGACTAGGAAAAAAGGGAGTAGAGCGACCAGTGGGAGAAAATCTCCACGCCGACCCCCTCCAAATAGGAACAAAGATTATTCTGCCAGCAGGCTTTTTAGTATTTTCAGCAAGTCATCCAGTTCAAAGGGTTTGGCGATATACTGGAGGTTGCGCCGTTCAAGCTCTTTCACGGGCGGATTGGCGCTAATAAAAAGCACCGGCACCGTTTTAAGCTCTTCCCTGCTCTGGAGCCGATCATAGAGCTCAAGGCCATTCATTGCTGGAAGCTGGTAGTCCAGCAGCATAAACGCTGGTGTCACGCTGCCAATAAATTTCAGAGCTTCATCCCCATCTCTTGCCAGCAATGCATGGGAGTGAATTTCATCTTCAACTGCATGAACAAGAAACTCCCCAATATCAATGTCATCCTCGACAATTAAAATAGTCCTGGCTATGGGCAACTCTTCTGAGGGTCGCGAGTCCGACATACCTATCCTCTTCCCAAATATTTCGTTACAGACCGAAAATATATCTCTTCTTTATCACGATTGATTGGAACGGAGCGTTTCAGCAAACGAGGGGAGGGGGAGATTTGTCATTCAGCTTTATGCGAACTTCAGAAAAACTTATGAGAAACTTCAGAGTTTTTTCTAATGTGAGCCGTTTACAACTGTGCTATACTGCTAACATTGTATTACACATCTAGCGCAGTAAATGTATATTGGAGGCGAATTGCTTGTGGGGAAACGAACGCTTATCGCACTTGATACAGACCATATCAAGCAATATGTCTTTGCTACTGATCGGTTGAAAGACATCCGAGGAGCCAGCTCGCGTCTCGACCACCTCAATCGGAAAACGATGACAGGTGAAGACAACGAACAAATCAAGAGCTTCAAGGCGGAAAAAGTTTATGCTAATGGTGGCTCCGGCATGTTTCTTATCGAAGGGGATCGCGAAGCAGCAGAAAAACTTGGACGGCTGATCCAGAAAGAGTATGCCAACCAGACAAAAGGAGGTGCAACGATCTCCTTTGCCGTTCAAGAACTTCCAGATGGTGTTGATCCCTGGAAGGGTGACATTAAAGACATACTGGATTTGTTAAACTTGCGCCTGCTCACGGCAAAAACAAAACCTCAAGATATCCTTACGTTGCCCTCACATCCTTTTATGCGGCCCTGCGACTCATGTGGCTCACAATATGCAGAGAATAAGGATCTAAAGGGAACACGAGATCCTGTTGACGAGAGGAAACGATACTGTGAGTCGTGCCTCGCTAAACGGAAAGAAGATGAAGCCGTACGAGGCGCTATCGGGACCATTATCGATGCGCACGATTATCGTCGCCAGCATAATATAGAAAAAATAACTATTGAAAAGATTATCGATGAATGGATACATGCTGGGCGGGACATAAAGAAGCGTTCGTATATCTGGGAACAAATCGTCAATGCGCTTCCTGGCACCTATGAAATTCCTCCCGAGACGGAACGCCCTTCCGATTTTAACGAGTTTCGCAACATTCCAGGCGGAAAAGAGTATCTTGGCCTGATTTATGCCGACGGCAATAGTATGGGCAAAATCATGAGTGGGGCGCGGAACCTGGATGAGAAGGAAAAAATGGCCGATACTATTGATGATGCTATATTCAAGGCATTAAGCGCCGCGATTGATGCCCATCTCAAGGTCGTCATCCAAGATTCTAAACCCATGTTCCCCTTCGACGTCTTGATGGTCGGAGGCGACGATATTATGATCGTGACGCCTGCCGCTGTGGCGCTCGATGTGGCCGTGACGATTGCGGAAGAATTCCATAAAGTGACGGGATATACGCTCTCCGTTGGCGTTGTACTCGCTCCGGTCAAATACCCTTTCGGGCTGCTTCAGGACCTCGCCGAATCTACCCTGAAATACGCAAAGAAACTGGGCGCGAACAAAAAGCATTCGTCCAAAGAGGAGCAAAAGAGTACCGGCCACATCAACTTTCTGGTGGTCGCGGGCAGCACCAGCCACGATTTTCAGCAGGTCTATTTATCCTTACATAAAAAGGGGGTGCAAGTTGATGGGAAAACGGGCGAGGCCGAATTTTACGCCACTTTACGGCCATATCCCCCCGAAGAGATGCGCAATCTCTTAACCAGAATCCGTCAGGGTAAGCGCCTGTCGCTGGGACGCACGAAGCTACACCAGATGCGCGAGGCCGTGCTGAAAATGAATCTGAGCACCTCCGTCAGTGAAGGTCTGACGGTATTGCGTAACTGGCGTGCAGCTCAGCAGGATTTTGCCCTGAAAGAGCTTTTTACGCTTGGTAAGCGAGCGAGGCAGCATAACATGGAAGAGCCGGGAAGCTGGTTTCCGCGTGTGACCTTCCCCTGGTTCGCGGATGGCGAAAATATATACCGCACGTCGCTGCTCGATATTGTAGAGCTGTACGACTTTGTGGCAACGGAAGGAGGCAGCAATGGCAGCGAAGGCTGATCGCATCCGTATTGCGTATGATCTCACTTTCGAGAGCCTGTGGCACTGTGGCACCGGCATTCGCGAAGTTCTGATAGATCGCACAGTTATACGCGATAACGAACAATATCTCTATGTCCCCGGTTCTACATTTAAGGGAGGGCTGCGCGAACACTGCGAGCATCTGGCCCAATTCTTCGCACCAAAAGAACAGAAAATAGCCAGCCCACATGATGCTGAAGCTGCTCTGCTCACCATAGGCAGCGATAGACCCGATATGGTTACGCGTATATTTGGTTCTCAGACATCGCCAGGACAACTTTTCTTCGATGATGCCCGCCAGGATAAAGATAGCCTCGCTCAGTACGACAATCCCAATAAAGATGACAGTCAGGGCAAAGGCAAATATAAAGGCATGCAGGTTATGCCATACACCCAAGTGCGTATGAACCGGCCCACCCGTACCGCTGTGCCAGGAGCTTTATATACCAGCGAATTTGGTACCGGCGAGATGGTTTTTAAGGGCATCATTCAGGGCTGGCTGACCTGTCATGCCATCCCTTCTCATGGTCGTCCAGTTTTTGAGCAGGCAGAGCAAAATGGGATTGCTCCGACATATTCTTTTTTACTCCTGCTGGCAGGATTGCGCCTGGTCGAACGGCTGGGCGGCAATAAATCGACGGGCAAAGGGAAGTGCCTGTGCAAAATTACGAAGGTAGAGATCAACGGGACGGAGTGTGGAGAGGAAACATGGTCGGCATGGCTGGAGCACATTGATGTTCTTGATGAATATAATCGCTATAATCAATCGTCGGAGGGTTAGCCAGTGAAGTACTTTGCCCTCAATCTGATCGTGAAAGCTCCCCTGGCGATTCGCGCCGATCATGCCCCCGAGGGAGCCGACACCGCCAAATATATCCCCGGCGCGAGCCTGGCCGGAAGCCTGGCTTCGTTCCATCGCTTACATTATCCTGACAATGGCAACTTCGAGAAGCTGTTTACTGCCGGGCTGGTCCACTATCCCGATCTGCATCCGGCAACGCTTAACGATCCAAAGATGCAAAATGAGAACAGGGTGCCGATCTACCCCATCCCCAAAACAGCTCAAACCTGCAAACGCAATCCTGGTTTCCGCCATATATTCCAGGGTGAAAGGGATAAGGTGAAGGAAGGAGACCGCCACGGCGTGCGCGATAGCTTGCTAAATTGGGCGATCTTCTCCCTGGCCGATAAGGGCAACCGCCTATCCAATGATCAGAACACAGTTCCGGCTGCTATGCTGCTCGCACCATTTCAGGATCATAAAAATTGTTTGTATCCAGGGTGCGACAGTCTCATGGACCACTATTCCGGCCACTACTACAGGCGCGATGAGGATAGCAGCAACATGATTACTGCCGACGCGAATACGCGGCTGCACACGCATACGGGGATCAATCGCGACACCGGGACGGTGCAGGAAGGTATTCTGTACAATCGGCGCGTTTTTGCTGAAGGGACGCGCTTCTGGGGCATGGTAAAAGTGGCGGATGGGCTTGTGCAGACATTTACAGAATTTGTTGAGCAAGTTGGTGATTCAGAGCTGATCCATATCGGAACGGGACGTACGCGAGGGATGGGGAAGGTAAGCATTAATGTAGAGCAGATGGAAAATGAGCAGCACAGTTTCTCCCTCTTGCAAACGCGATTGCGAGCTTTTGATCATGAACTGCGTAGAGCAGTGGATAAGTTTACAGGCTCAAAAAGTTTCAAGCTTAACCTCAGCCCTTTTTACTTCGCATTGACCTTGCATTCACCTGTGATCTTGCGTGATAACCTTTTGCGTTATCGTGGCTCTATCGATGAAAAGGTCCTGGGTGAACTGCTGCAACTGCCCGCCGATCAATTCAGCCTGCTCTACCAGTCGGCAAGCGTCAGGCGCGTTACCGGATGGAACGAGCTCTGGGGAACGCCACGCACAAACGAGTTTGCCATTGAGACCGGCTCCGTTTTCCTTTTCGAGTCTCAGCTTCCTCAGAAAGATGTCGAGCAGGCGCTTTTCAACATCGAGAGCGAGGGCATTGGTCAGCGCAGAGCAGAGGGGTTCGGGCACGTCTGCGTTTCCGATCCATTTCACTCCGATCCATTTTACCTTGAGGGGAAGGTGCGATGAGTAATACAGCACAAAGTAATGAGATGAAGGTTATCCGCGAAGTTAGCATTCAGGCCGAGAATTGTTATAAAGCTGCCACGGCCCTGGGTGATCATGCTGCTCATGTCCTCGGCAACCGGCATCGCGCTCAAATGACCGGATTGGAAAACGTCGCCGATTCTACTTTCAAGACTTCAGACGTTTTTGACTATATCAAGCGCCAGACGGCACGGCAACCCCATTGGCGACAACCCTCTCCTGAGGAGAAGAACTCAGGGATAGGCTTCGGCGAGCGCCTGAAAAATTATCTGGAGGGGAAGCTGAAGGAGAGCCTGAAGGAGCCCCTACAAATTATCTACCATCACCTGAACATTGGCAACAATACTGATGAAGATCAGCAGGAGCGCAAACGCATCCATCTGTTGTTAATACGTCAGATTATTCATCATATGGTTATTCAGTACGAATATCGCGTCAGTACCCCCCAGAATAATCCTACTAACAAAAAGAGGGAGTCATGAGCATGCTCTCGACAGCACAGCTACAAAAAATCGCCCTCTTGAGCGACACGGTGCTTTATAACGAAGCCGTGGCCTTCATCAGAAAGCTCGTGCGGGAGCAAGATTGTGCTCCACTGCCGAACAGCCAGGTCAACGGGCTGTTCAGCATCGCAGAATCGTCCAGCTATGACGAGCTGTACCGCTTTGTCGTTCACCAGCGGGACCGCAACTGGCCGCCATCAAAAAGAGATATCAAGACATTTTATACCGCGCTCGAACAAGAGCTGTCGCTGATGTATCGCAAGAGGCTCAAAGATGAATTTTTACTACTGACGCAACAGAATGCCCAGGAGATGAGAAAAGAAGCCAACGACGTCATGGCATTGCTGGCACGCGAGTACATCCAGCATCTTATGGCCGAAAACGGGGTATTGCAGGCAGAGGCAGAGGCAGACGATAAACGTAAGCAGAATAGATATCAGAAACAGGGCAGGAGGTAAGATAGTATGGCAGTCAGCGAGTCAAAACGCTATGAACTACAGAACCGGTACGTCTTTAAGGGCCAGATCGTGATGCAAACGGCGCTGCACATTGGTGGAGGCCGGGTCACGCTCAGCAGCAGTAATAGCCCGATTGTGCTCACGCCAGAGCACAAGCCCTTTATCCCCGGTTCAAGTTTTAAAGGCGCGTTACGCAGCACGGTGGAGAAGATTGCGTCAGGATTGCCGGGCTTAAAGACCTGCGCTCTGATTGAACTTGACAAAGAAGAACTCGAAACACGGCGGCGAGATAAAGAGTGGATTTGCTCCACACTACGACAAGAGGAGTTCGCCGCCAGGCGTCGCGCCGCCCCTGACAGAGGAAAAGCGATCCTGCAAGAAGAAATAGATGGCTTGTGCGATACCTGCCACTTGTTCGGCTCACCCTTTGCCGCAGCACATCTCAATGTCAATGACCTCTACATGCCCAAAGACGTATGGAACGGCATCATCCAGGTCCGCGACGGCGTCGCTATCGACCGCGATAGTGAGAAAGCGAAAGATCGCCTCAAATATGACTTCGAGGTCGTCCCGGCCAGCGCCACCTTCGATTTAGAGATCGTGCTGGAGAATGCCTCGCAAAAGGATCTGCAACTGATCTGCGTCGGACTAAGCGAATTTGTGCATGGCTTCGGTGTTGTCGGCGGGAAGCGGTCACGCGGGCTGGGCGTCTGTCTCCTTGAAGGGCTCACAGTCTCTGCGCTCGAACTAGATGGAGATGACCTCGATGAGGGCACACGCAGACAACGCTTGCGCGATTATCTTGTCCACAGGCGATTTTCCTCTGAAATCGATGGTACAGATTTTCTTGCCAAGCACATAGATAAGATTTTTGCTTAGTTGGGGAGGAATGGCAGCAAATGTTAAAGAAAATGGTAAACGAGGCGTTCTGCACGTTACGCATTACAACCACCGGGCCGCTTTTGATTAAATCGGGCCATGCCAGCATCAGCGGCCCCGATATGACGCCTGTCTTGACCTTCCGCAATGGCAAGCAGGAAGCCTTTATTCCCGGAAGTTCTCTCAAGGGCGTTTTTCGCAGCCACATTGAAAAGATCGTTTGTAGCCTGAAATCGCACGTTGTTTGTTACCCCTTTGAGGGCAACGAAGAGAGACAGACCGATATAAACCAGCGCAAGCGCGACTACCGCGACTCTTGTGGAGGCAGGTTTAACCAGATGGCGAAAAACGATAGGGACCGCAAATTACTGGAAAATCGCACCGACCTGGTATACGCTGACTCCTGCCCGACCTGCCGCCTCTTCGGCTCAACGGGCTTCATTGGACGCATAGCAATCAGCGACGCTTACCTTGCCTCAACCGAGATCAAAGAGCAGAGGGATGGGGTGGGTATAGACCGCCTGACGGGAGGGGCCAGCCACGGCGCGAAGTTCGAATTAGAGGTCGTCAGCACCGGAGTGATCTTCGAGACCAATATCCACCTGCGCAACTTCGAAATCTGGCAGCTTGGCATGCTGTTCGCGGTGATTCAAGATATGGAAGATGAGCTGATCCATCTTGGCTCCGGCAGGTCACGCGGCCTGGGCCAAGTTACCGCGACCATCAGCGATCAGGCAAGCGACCGCCATCCCGGCGGCTTTGTCATCAGTTCCATGCGAGACAGCCAGGAGCCAGTTAATCAAATCTGGGGACTCGGACGCTGGCTGAACGATGCGAGTTATGGCACAACGCCTGATGATGTGCTGAATCTGGCGCGCCCGGTTGAGCACCGCGAACGCGGTATCCGCAGGCAACGCGCCTTTAACGGCGAAGCTCTCAAAACCTTGCGCTCAGAGGCCATCGAGCAGTTTATCAAGAGCATGCAAGCATGGCCGACCGAGCCGACGGCCCTGAAGAACGCGCCTGCCAGGAGCCACTGATGCCTACATATGAGGAAGAAGGGGGAGAACTTATGGAGGAGATTCTAGCTACCGGCCCGGTTAGCGATATTGCCGCTCTCATCAAGGCATGCGACTTCCCGCAGGAAGCCTTTATCTTAACCGAAAACTTCCCGTCATACCGCGTCAACGATCAGCGGGGGAGGCAGAACTTGCTGCGCTTCGCCCGTCTCGAAGATGGTCTCGCCAAAGATGGTTTTGACGTGAACCATACCACTGCCGGACGCGTTTTCCATAAAAAGTTTGAGCTGCGCTGGGAGAAAAGGGATCATCAATATTGGGTTGTCTATCTGGGAACGCCGCGCAAGGTACCAGGACTAATCATAGACAATGCCCCTCTAGCGGGGCTAAAAGCGCAAGAAGGGTCAAAACGTTATTATTTGTTTGGTGAGGTGCTGGACCCTGAAGACCCGGACGAGCGTAAAGCCATGAACATCAAGGCTATGGGCATTGAAGAAAGAAAAGACTACTATACTTATGCTGAGGTACGCATCCCACGCCTGTTACGCTATCCTCCACCGTTAGACTCCAACGATGAGCACCGAAAGAGCTATGTTGCGCGAGAGAAAGCAAAACGGGTGCAACTGGTAATCTGCGAGTATATTGATAAAACAACGGGAAGCGTGCAGTTGTTTCGTTTTCAGAATCTGGAACCGGAACCGGAGGAAAAGCAATGAATCCTTATGACTTCGCCCGCATCGACTGGAACAAAGCGCCAGAGCGTCGCAAGCCCGCCTGGCACCATCGCCTGACCGGACAGAACGGCAAACAGCTTTACTCCGGCTTTATGCATATTGATATATACGCGGAAACTCCCCTCTTTATCGCCGATCCGCGCAACGTCTCGTTTGATCCGCGTAAAGCCGCGCAATCTATGCAAAACCAGCAGGAGGAATATATCATTCCTGGCAGTTCGCTCAAAGGAATGATCCGCTGCGTGGTGGAGACGCTCGGCAATGGCTGCCTCACGCTCTTCGATGGCGATTATGAAAGAGGGAGAATCAATTATCGCAGAGAGGTACCGAACGAATTTCAGCATTGCGACACCAATACCGATCTTTGCATCGCCTGCCGCATCTTTGGCATGCTCAAAAATCGCGAGAGCGGGATTTTCCTCGGCAAGGTCAACATCGGTGACGCGCGCTCATATCCCGATAAAATCATCAAATATGAGCCAATGTATACAGCTATTCTGGCAGAACCAAAGCCGCATCATGCCGCATTTTACCTCGATGAAACAGGGAGACATATTGCCGGTCGGAAATATTACTTTCATCGTTCGCAAAAGCTCGAACCATTAAAAGACACTGGACCGAAGAGTGGCAAAATGGGCAATCGCTATATCCAGCCGCTCGATTACGATACACAATTTCATGTTCGCCTGGACTTCACTAACCTGGAGGCTGACGAATTCGCGGTACTGATGCTGGCAATCGTGCTGGAGGAGGATATGCGGCATAAAATAGGCTATGGCAAACCGCTGGGGCTTGGCTCCATTGAGCTACGGCCAATCAGCCTAACCTTGATAGATTATGCTGCTCGTTATACGCAAGCAGGCACGGAACGTGGCAAAACTCTGCTGGAGGGTGACGAGATGTGGTACACCTTGAACGAGCATATTGCTGAATTTGGGCGCCAGAACCGGCTGCAAACGCTGGCAATGGATGACTTGCGGCGCATCTGGCGATGGCCCGCCGAATCCAACACACAATATTATTATCCCAGCAAACGCGACTGGTTTGACAATCCTGACAATCATGGCAAGCGTATCGCCCAAACTTTATAGAAAAAAAGAGGAAATAAGGCATATGACCACAATCCTAACAACGACTGGAATCTCGTTGTATAACAATACAAAAAGGATACATAACCAACCACCAACAGATGACCAGATGCGTCAGTATCTCCGCACCGATCCTAAAAACGCTTCTTCTGAAGCAAACTCGTTGTTACGAATGGCTGAGAAAGATGACCATTTCATTCTGCTCCATACCCAAACATCAACCGCCGTCAAATGCGTTGAACTTCTACGCAACTACTTTCAAGATGAAGGGTACAAAAATGTGCGACTGGTGCAGCTTGAATTCCAGGATGACCCAAAACATATTGAGACAACCGGATTACGTGGTCTTATTGAGACGCTTATAAACGAGATCAAACTAGCACAAAAGAAAGGTCAAGAGGTAGTAATTAATGCTACTGCTGGCTTCAAAGCACAAGTAGTCTATAGCACGATGATTGGCATGATCTACCAGATTCCAGTCAAATATATCTACGAAGATTTTAAAAGCGTTATAACGTTTAATCCTATAGCTGTTGATTGGGATACAAGCCTTTTTCTTGCCTATGATGCTTTCTTCAAGTGGCTTGATGCCGAGCCACGTACTCAGAAAGAGGTTGAGAAATATCTTAAAGACTACCCAGATCGTGAGCGTATAGAGGCTGTACTGACTCCAGTAGATACAAATGGCTGTGTTTTCTTATCTTATATGGGAGAGGCTCTTCGCCGCAAATTTGAATATGAAATAGAGGAGGCTGAGCTTGCAGAGTGGCCTCCGGCAGCAGAGGTTAAGAATATAAAAGACAAAATTGCAAAAAGCATACTCGACCAAAATCACCATCCTGCTAAAGGTAGCCTAGACGCATGCTATAAAATAGCTGCTATCGACTGTGTGAAAGGAATCATCGGCGGTTTCTATGAATCCACAACACGAGCTGCCATCAAATGCGTCAACTCAGATGGCAGTATTATTCTGCGCTGGGCAGACAATGAGAAGGCTGATCGCTTTACCATATTCACAACTGCAACTACGAAGCCGCAGACTCTCAAGGTGGCACAAAAAATAAAAGAGATTCTGGAGATAGAGTAATGCTCATTTTACACTTTACATATATCTAATTATCAGTTCACATGGACTAATAATTAGGAATTTTGCAATGAGGAAAAGTAGGACAAAGGATACGTTTCCAATGGAAATACTACAAAATTCCGCAACCCCAACCAGGCTCTACGCGCTGTTTTTGAAGTTGCGCCCGTTGCAGCAGGGGACGTTGATGCCCTTTTCGGGAGAGATGGTGCATGGAGCGTTTTTGCGCTGGCTGAGGGCCGCTGCACCGGATGTGGCGGACTGGCTGCACGATGGGCAGAAACGACGGCTCTTTACCTGCTCCAGCCTGCACTTCGCGGGACCCATGCAGACATCGCTGCGGGCAGAACGCGAGAATATCCACCTGCCACTCGATCCGCGCCGGACGTATACCGTGCGCCTGACACTATTGATGGGCGATCTCTTCCCCCTCTTTCATCAGGCGTTGATGCAGTTTAATAGCGCCGAGATCAAAGGGCATAAGCCGCCCTTTATGCAGTTTGGGAAACAGTTGTTTCTGCTCGAAGAGGTCGTGCTGGCGAACGATGAACCGACGGGTTGGACCGGCTTTACCTCGCTCACCAGTCTGATTGAGAAGGCTCAGCAGAAACCGATGGGCCACAATAGCATCTTCACCCTCGAATTCGCTTCTCTGACGACCTTCAATCGTGGGAGCAACAAGACCGGTCACGGCACCTATCCGGTGATGCTGCCACTGCCCGAGTTTGTGTTTCAAAATCTGATGCGGCGCTGGGAGGATGTCGCGCCCGCCGAACTCGCTCCCCTGATCCAGCAGGAGCGACTTGAGCAGTATTTGCAGGAAGATGGTATTATTATTATCGATTACGATCTTACCGCCCACCACGTTCACTTTACGACGCACTGGCAGCGTGGCTTTATCGGCAAATGCACTTATCAATTGCGCGGCCCCAATGAGCGGCCCACACCCGAAGCTCCCCTGACCGTCAAGCAACAAATCTACCTGCTGGCCCAACTCGCCTTCTATACCAGCGTGGGCTACAAAACCGCGATGGGACTGGGCCAGACTCGTCTCAAGGCAGAGCGGGCGGATAACTAACGATGGTCCATGAGCACCTTCAATACGCCTTGCTGCTTCGCGCGCTCAAACGCTGCTAAGCCATCGTTCAAGGAATAGCGGGTCGTAATAAGCGGACGCACATCGATAAGCTTCTGACTCAAGGCCCTCAGGGCGGGTGCAAAAGGACCGCAGCGCGAGCCCTGCACGCGGATCTCATCGATGACAATGGGTGCGAGATGGAGCTGGCTCTGCTGGGCGACCGTGCTTTTGAGGACGAGCGTCCCCCTCGCTCTAACCAGGCGCAGCGCCATCGCCAATCCCTGAGCCGAGCCGCTGCATTCGACAACCATATCGACACGGCGTCCGCGTTCTAAAGCGAAAAGCTCCTCGTCGGTCAGCAGATAGGTACGCACGCCTCGTTGCTCCGCCAACGCCAGCTTCTCCGCGTGCTTGCCGACCATCAAAACCTCGCAGCCGCTCAGCGTCAGCACCTGTGCCGCGAGCTGGCCCATCTTGCCATCGCCAAGAATGAGCGCGCATTCGGTGGGCTTGAGATGTACCTGCTCAAGGATCTCGAAGTTGGCAGCCAGCGGCTCGACGAAGACGGCTTCTTCGTCGCTCACATTGGCAGGCACCACATGTAAATTTTCGACCGGCAGCGTGAGATAGTCGGCGAATGCTCCGTCGCGATTGACAATACCGAGCGTTGTGCGAGCCGGACACTGCGTTGAGATCGAATGGCTGCAATACCAGCAATCAGGACGATGACAGGCAGCATTGATCTCGCCCACGACCCGTTGCCCCTTCAAATGTCCATAGCGTACTTGAGCTGCCGCGCCGTAAATCTCTTCTACAACGCCAACAAACTCATGCCCGGGCACTCCCCGAAAGCCCATATAGCCCTGGATAATCTCCAGATCCGTATTGCAAATGCCGGTCAGCATAACCCGGATCAGCGCCTCTCCCTCGACAGGCGCAGGCATGGGATAGTCACGCTTCAACGCCAGACCAGCTTCTCCATAGATCAGTGCGCGCATAACATCTCTTCCTACTCAGGTTTGTCCTTCTATATCTCTTAGATATCTCCGAACCAATTTAGTCGGCTGCATGAGTAGGCTATCTAGGATATAGCTTTTTCGTTTACCATCCTCAAGAGATAACATTTCTTGAAATCCAAGAGCTTCTGCAATAGCTTGTCCATCAGGGGTCATACCGATGCTATACCAATTTTTGATATCATATTGAGAGGTAAGAGTAACCGCCCATTTGATAGCATTGGTGAGGAGGAATCGCCCTCGTAGGCTATCTATATGTTTGTCTTCTTCTTTTTCTGTTTGAACAATGGCAATGCCTGCTATGTAAACAGAAATCTGTGGATCTGTCCACTGTCGAATAGCTTGATCGGGGATATCTTGCTCCCGCATATCATCTCGCAAAAGGGCGAGGATAATCTGCTCATCAAGTGGCAAGTATGTAACCATACCAACGAAAAGTTTTTCCTGCTTTACACTCATTGAGATATCGGGATTGACATCTCGCCATTCAAGGGCGCGTTCAAAGCTAATCACATCATTAGAGCCATATAGCTGACGAGCATTATTTACGGCAGTCCAGATATCAGAGATAGTAGATGGCTCAAAGGTAAGGCGAAGTGTTTGCTTCTGTGATCGCTTTTTATGTTTTCGTTTCATAAGTATATCAATACCCTCTTTTGGAAAACGCATGCCTATACGTTTCCCAGTGGGTAATTCAAAAGGTATTTTCCCGGCATCAACATCATCGTAGAATTTTGACTTCTTCATGCCAAGAATGTTCATAGCTTCCTGGAGGGTGTAGTAGTCCCGTTCGTTTTGTTTATCCATCTCATATTCCTGTGGAAAAATAGTGAGTTCGGAAAACATTATATCAGAACAACTATTAAAAATCATCTGTGATAGGGAATTTGCGGAAAATGGAAATCACGCATATATGGAAACTTGACATTTCTCGGAAACTAATTTAAAATTGGAGTGATACGGTAAGTGTGACATTATGGATTCTCTGCTATGTATCACGACAGGCTCTAGTGAACTTGTACATGAATCTCAATCTTTGTATTAATCAGACTTCATGCGCCAAGAGAAGCAGAATCATTGAGAAAGGAGGTGATACCGAACTGACCCCCTGTTTGCCCAGGAGGTCAGCGAGCGAGAACCAACAAACCCTTGATCAGCAGTTCAGAGGCCCTCTGTTGCTCATTCTAGCAGATGGGGGTCGCAAGTCAAGTGCCGAAAGGAAGCGTGCTGTCTATGAACGAGCAGCAAGAAGAATACTACGTGATTCCAGTCATCCCCGCCGATGGCCTGATCCACAACGAGAACGGCTTTTGTGGTGATATAGCGCATGAGTGCCACGAACATGCAGCAAGCATTGAGAAACTCAACCAGGCCATTCTCGATGGGCTCGCGACCCCTGATGATGCCAGCCGCATCTTTCGTGGGCAGACGGTGTAAAGGGAGAGGCATGAGATCATGGCAACACCATACGATGCTCCTCCAGCAAATCACCCGCGCTGGACACACCCCGCCGTGACGTCCCCTGATGTCCTCGCGGATGAGGAGCTCTATGACGAGCGGCTCTATGCGCCCCGCGCTCCGAGCAGCGTCCGGCGCTATCAACCTGCTCAGGCGGTCACGCCGTCCCCTGTCCCTATCCGCACCCACATTCAGGTGACCCGTCACGGCATCCCCCGACGGGCCACGGCTTAGCGTCCGGCGATGCAGCAACCACCGTCTCTCGCTCGCCTGTCGCGTCGGCGGACGTCCGCCCTCCGTTTGCACTGGCTGACCTGGGTGGGGGTGGGCATGGCGGTGATGCTGCTGGGCTGGGTGCTCATCACCCTGCTGGCAGCGTGGTGGCATGGGGAGCAGGATGACCTGCATTATGGTCGCCCCCGCACCTTTCAGATCGATGTCGTGGTCGGTCACCATGATTCGCCGGCGCATCCAAGCCATTTTATCGCGCAGCATCTAGGCACGCACTATTACGTGATTGAGCTTGCCGGGGGAGATCCTTCAAACATACGGGTCATTGTGCCTATGACCGACATCGGCCCAGGGGAAGACCTGACCCCCATTACGTTGCAGTTTCAGGATGTCAACCACGATGGACGCCCTGATATGCTTGTTCAGGTGGGCGCCACCCGCATGATCTTCATCAATGCGCATGGCACTTTCCGGCCTGCACAGCCCGGGGAAGTAGCAGGCATGTAAGGAGGAAATGAATGAACGTGACCGGAACGCTGATGATCATCCTGTGTGCGTCCCGATATGTCAAGCACATTGCCGATGAGTTGACGGATTGGTTTGAAGCGGAAGGGGGAGCCGAGATCCTGCTCTATGGCACCACGATGAAGGCGCAGCAAGGCTTTCTTCTGGTGAACTGGACCGCGCCCATTCCCGACCGCTTTCTCAAAAAGCTTCAGACCGATAGCGATATCACTGATGTTGTGGCGTGTCATACGCCTTCTGCATAGCAGCAGGGAGCCATACCCCGGTAACCACCGAGGGGAGCGCGGGTATCGGTCCGCGCTTCTCTGCTTTCCCAGACAAGGAGCAACGCCATGAGCCGTCTTCAGGAGGATGCCGAGCACATTTTAGCGCAATTGAGTCGTCTCGACGCGACCCATAGCACCCAGGAACAGGAGCCGCACGGCCCGATCCGTCTGATTGACATTCACATTTATGAGCCAGAGCCGGAGGGTGCATCCCCCACAGACGCGCTAAGCGTTGAGGGCACACTCGTGGAGGAGGAGCGCGTCCGGCAAACGCCAGGAGAGGAGCAGCAAGAAAACGTCCCGAACCCGATCAGGACGTCGCCTGTTCGCCGCAAACGGACAGCCCTTCCGCTCGTGCTGGTGCTTCTTTGTCTGCTTGTAGGAAGCAGCCTG
>DATGMF010000028.1:0-15291 GCA_035293765.1 Ktedonosporobacter sp. | reverse complement strand
GCGCAAGATCGCGATCATAACGCCGCGCTCAATATTTTGTGCGAAGCCCTGTACGTGATCGGGCTGATTGATCACGTCGTCGGCGGTACTGGCTCGGACGAAGACGGTAACCTGGCTGTGGACTTGACGTAAGACCCCAATATGACAGCATTGCGGCAGTTGGGATTGAAGCAGCAACAACAAAATTTGTTGCACATGGATGCATGTTATGTATACATTTGTTTATGAAGATTGGAGCAGCCGTTATGGATGCTTTCTCTGTAGCTCAGTGGCCTTTTCAAAAGGTGCTTATTGCCAACCGGGGGGAGATTGCTCTCCGCGTCATTCGCGCCTGCCGGGAACTGGGATTGAAGAGCGTGGCGGTATATAGCGAAGCAGACCGCAGCGCACTGCATGTACGCATGGCCGATGAAGCTTATTATATCGGTCCCGCTCAGGCGACCAAAAGCTATTTGCACATCCCAACATTGATTGATGTGGCAAAACGTTCGGGGGCGCAGGCAGTTCACCCGGGCTATGGTTTTTTGGCGGAGAATGCAACCTTTGTTGAGGCGTGTCAGGATGCCGGGCTGATCTTCGTTGGGCCACCGGTAGAAGCGCAATTGGCGATGGGCGAGAAGACAGCCGCTCGCCGTACCGCCCAGGCCGCGGGAGTGCCAATTGTGCCTGGAGCAATGGCCGATGTTGAAGGCGATGAACTGGCGGTGGAGATTGCCGAACAACTGGGCTATCCCATTTTGTTAAAAGCCGCTGCCGGCGGCGGTGGGAAGGGCATTCGTTTTGTGCGCGAGCCTAAAGACCTCCTCTCATCCCTGCGTACGGCTCGCAGCGAAGCCAGGAGCGCGTTCGGTGATGGCCGTGTCTATCTGGAGAAAGCCATCGCGCCCGCCCGCCATATCGAGGTACAGTTTATTGCTGATACGCACGGGAATGTGGTGCATCTGGGCGAGCGCGAGTGCAGCGTCCAGCGCCGCCATCAGAAGCTGGTCGAGGAATCGCCCTCTCCCATCGTGGATGCCGCATTGCGCGAACGTATGACTTCGGCTACCGTGAATTTGATCCGCACCATTCGCTACGTCAATGCCGGTACGGCTGAATTCCTGGTCGGGCCGGACCGCAATTTCTACTTCTTAGAGGTCAACGCGCGCATCCAGGTAGAGCATCCCGTGACCGAGTGGTGTACCGGGGTGGACCTGGTACAGGAACAGTTTCGCGTGGCCGCTGGCCTGCCTCTCTCCTTCACTCAGGAGCAGATCGAGCTGCGCGGCTCGGCGATGGAGTGCCGTATCTCGGCGGAGGACCCCGAGAACCGCTTCCTTCCGGCCACCGGAGCGGTTCTGGCGGTGCAGGAGCCATCAGGGCCGGGGGTACGCGTCGATAGCAGCCTGTACCCTGGTTTGCAGGTGCCGCTCTTTTACGATCCCCTCCTGTCGAAGCTGATCGTCTGGGGCAAGGATCGGGCGCAGGCCATTGCGCGCATGCGCCGCGCCCTCGCCGAATACCATGTTGTTGGCGTACGCACAACCCTGCCCTTTGCCCGCTGGCTGATGGAGCATCCCCGCTTCATCGCTGGCGATATGTCCACCGACTTTATTGCCGAGGAATGGGATACGCGTAAACAACGTTCGGCAACAGAGGAAGATCAGGTTGGTATGACGGATGGTGACATCTCTGCTGCCCAGGTTGCCGCTATCATCGGAAGCTTGCTTATGCAGGAGCAGGCGGAGGAAGAGAAATTGCGCAGGCAGCCGGTTACGGGCGGAAGCAATGGCGAAGAGAGCAGTCGCTGGCGGCTGGCAGCGCGCCGAGAGGTTTTGAGGCAAGGATAAGCTATTGCCGTTCATCGCATGAAATATGCCGGTCCTTCGCGCGAAGGACCGGCATATCTATGCTTATTGATGTATTTTGGCAAAGACGCTACTGACATCGGGAAGCAGCCCGAAGTTATTGACACCCATAGGCCAGTAGACCAGATCCGCTTTACCGATGATATTCTGGCGCGGGACGAAGCCCCATTGCCTGGAATCAGAGCTATTACCCCGATTATCTCCCATCACAAAGTACTGATTTGTGCTGACATGCCATGTTTGAGAAGATGGATAAGGGGTAAAAGGATCATTTTTGTTAATATATGGTTCTTGTAGAGTTACGCCATTGATCATCACGGTTCTATTGATAATGGTAATGGTGTCGCCAGGAATGGCGATAACGCGCTTAATAAAATTCTCCTGGGGGTCCACCGGGTAGTGGAAGACAATCACATCTCCCCGTTCAGGTGAGTGCAGGAGATACGTCACTTTATCAACGATAATATATTCATAGTTGTGCAAAGTCGGCTCCATGCTCTGTCCTTCGATGTGAAAGTTTTGTAACCCGAGCCTGATAGCGAGGATCATCAGAAGGATCAGGGTGATCGTCTCGAATAACTGGCGTATCCAGAGATAGGGCCGTGTAGCATGTTTTTCCTGGTTCAAGGCTGGCTCCTTTACTGCTATCCCGTGCAAAGCGCTTTCTCTTGCCTCCACAGGATAGCAGCTCATCCTCCTACTTTTCCTCAACGGGAGGAGGCAACGTGAATGCTACGGGGTCCTTGCCATGCTGTTCTGCCGCTGCTGCTTTAAGGCGCTCAACCGCTTCATACGGGACGTAGCGTCCTCCCAGCGGAGTGGGGTGGATGCCTGGACCGTGGAAGTCGGTTCCACCTGTTGGGATGAGATGATATTCATCGGCAAGCTGGTGTAATGCCGCCTCTTGCTCTGGAGTGTAGGGGCCATAATAGGTTTCCAACCCCACCAGTCCGGCAGCGCGTAAACCTGGCAGCCAGGCGCGCAACTGAGCAAGACCCGGCAGCTCGATTGGATGGGCCATGACGGGCAGACCATTTGCGCTGGCGATCAGGCGCACAGCATCTTCCGGTGTGAGCTTGTAACGTGGCACATAGGCAGGCTGTCCTGTTCCGATGTATTTATCAAAAGCTTCCCCGATGGTCTGGACGTAGCCTGCTTCCTGTAACGCTTTGGCAACATGGGGCCGCCCTACAGCGCCCTGAGCGATATCGCGGACGCGTTCCCATGCGATATGTACGCCCTGCTCGTTTAGTAGCTCAACCATGCGCTGGCCGCGCCGTTCGCGAGCATCTCGCAGCACCTGTAAGATTTGCTGCAATGCCGTTCGCTGATATTCGGGGTAGTAGCCAAGAACATGTACTTCCCCACCATGAACGTCGGTGTTGATCTCGATACCCGGGATAAAGTCGATATCCAGCTCTCGCGCCGCCTTTGCGGCCTCTTCCAGCCCTCCGGTCGTGTCGTGATCGGTCAGCGCCAGCACGCGCAGCCCTACCTTTTTTGCCTGGTGCAGCAGCTCAGTTGGAGAGTAGACGCCATCCGAGGCTGTGGAGTGGGTATGAAGATCGATGTAATTACTCATGTGTTATAAAATCTTTCGCGTGAAACTTCAGGAACGATTACGGTCAAAGGATTCTCCATTACCAGCATACACATACCGGCGTACACGCGAGGATCTATGATCGTAATCGTTCTTAGAAAGTTCACTAAACTTATGCGCTTCTTCTACCTATTATCTCGCATAATCGACCGAGCGAGTTTCACGTACGACGCAGACTTTGATCTGCCCCGGGTAATCCAGGCTTTCCTCGATCTTGTGAGCGATTTCGCTGGCAAGGCGGCTGGCGGCGAACTCATCGATCTCTTCCGGCTTGACGATGATGCGCACTTCGCGGCCCGCCTGGATCGCAAACGATTTCTCCACGCCGGTGAAAGAGTTGGCGATATATTCGAGCGCCTCCAATCGTTTAATGTAGAGGTCTATCGTCTCCCGCCTGGCTCCCGGGCGGGCGGCTGAGATGGCATCGGCGGCCTGGACGATGGCGGCCTCTAACGTCTGGGGCTCAGTCTCGGTGGCGTGATGCGCCACCATCGCGTGAATGATTTTTGGCGACTTACCAAAACGCCGCGCGACTTCCCCGCCGACGATGGCGTGAGGTCCTTCAACCTCCTGGTCGATAGCTTTGCCCATATCATGGAGTAGCGCGGCGGTCTTACATACATTGACATCGGCGCCTAACTCGTGGGCGATAGTAGCCGCCAGGATAGAAACCTCAACCGAGTGGGCCAGCACATTTTGCCCATAGCTGGTACGGAAGTGGAGCCGACCAAGAATTTTGAGCAGTTCCGGCTGCAAGCCGTGGACATTGGCTTCCAGGGCGGCATTCTCGCCCGCCTCGCGAATAATGGCGTCCACTTCCTGCCGCGCTTTGGCGACGACGTCTTCGATGCGAGCAGGGTGGATACGCCCATCGAGGATCAGCCGGGTTAAGGCAATACGCGCTACTTCACGTCGTACGGGATCGAAGCCGGAAAGAATAACTGCTTCCGGTGTGTCATCGATGATGAGATCGACGCCTGTTGCAGCTTCCAGCGCACGAATATTGCGTCCTTCACGCCCAATGATGCGTCCTTTCATCTCGTCGTTTGGCAGTGGCACTACAGAAACGACCGACTCGGCCACCTGATCGGAGGCGCAGCGTTGAATCGCCAGAGTAATGATCTCGCGCGCTCGTGTATCCGCTTCTTCGCGCGCCTGCTCCTCGATCATACGCACGCGCTGAGCTGCTTCCACACGTACCTGCGTCTCAATACGTGTGAGGAGCAAGTCTTTTGCCTGCTCCTCCGTCATCTGGGCAATCCGCTCAAGCTCTTTGAATTGCTGGCGCTTGAGCTCCTCCAGTTCTTCGCGCGTTTGCTCGATGCTCCGTTCTCTGGCGGCTAGCTTGCGTTCGCGTTGTTCTTGAGCTTCGAGTTTGCGTTCGAGCGTTTCTTCCTTACTCTGCAAGCGGCGTTCCTGACGCTGCAATTCAGCACGGCGCTCGGCGTTTTCACGTTCTATTGTCGCGCGAAAGCGAGCGTTTTCATCCCGTGCGTCTTTTAAAGCTTCGTGTTGCTGATTCTGGAGTTCCAGCAGCCGCCGCTCGCTGGCCTCTTTTTCGGCACGCAAGCTTTCTTCGAACTTTTCTTTATTGCGCGTCAGGCCAAACTTATATCCAAAGTAAACTGCAGATAGAGCTCCTGCCAGTAGTGCTACAATAATGAGGACTACTTCGCCGATTTGACTGAACACGTCGGCCTACCTCCAATAGTAAAACGAACAGGCCCATAAAGGCTCGATGATATCAATAGGTACTCTATGGGTTGTGATCGGTGGGTAATACGTAAAGCATATTATGCGCCAAGCATACTATATAAAAGTGTGAACAATACGTCAAGCACGAAAAATGGGGGGTGGCCTCATGCTTGGTTAAAGTGTAGCATACAATAAATAAAAAAGGTATGGCAAGTATTTCCTTGCCAACTTGTTTGCACTGAGACGCGAGGCAATAAATGAGACGCGCTGTAGCTCCCCGATTGATCGTGGGAGCCCGCTTCATCATGAGAGGTCGGTACGAAGGGCATACAGCCTCTCCCTAAAGAGAGGCTGTGGCGGAGGGTATGCTAGACCAGCCATCGTCCGGTCATGAATATCAGGGTCAGAAATGCGAGCAGTGGCAGGGCAAGGAACAGATAAGTAAAGTGGAACCGGGGCCGCTGGCCCAGGCGTGCCAGGATGATAAAGCCCACAAAGATCTCAAGAACGAACCGCTGCGTGGATGGTATTGGATCGTAGAGCAGCCCTCCCGGGACAGGTATGCCAGGGAAGCTTATAGCAAAAATGAGAGCCAGCACGCCAAACAGGGCAAAGCTCCACTGGTGCCGCTCGAAACGTACCGGGCCGAAGAAACACAAAAGCATGAGCACCGCGAAAAGTCCTAACGCGCTTAGATCGATCATGATATGGGCGGCGGTGAACGAGAAGATTGAATGCTGAAGAAGGAATTTAAGGGCACGTAAAGGGGCGACCCAGGGGAAGGTGAGTCCCGTGCGCCACTGCGCCTGAGCATGTGAGAACGCCAGGGGATCGCCCATAATGATCTTCAGCCCATATGCATAGACACCGAGCGCAAGCGGTATCAGCACTATCGCAGCAAAGCTGCTGAGTAAGCGCAAAAGCGGCTGCACTTGTTTCTCGCTCCACTGCTGCCGCAACTCAGGCAGCTTCTGGCGCAGAAACTCGTAAACGAAAATGACTGCCAGCAAGAGGCCAATCGAACGCGTCAACGTTGACAGCGCGCCAAAAATTCCTGCAAGCCACCATTGACCGCGCCGCAGCATATAAAATGTGAGCAACAGGAAAAAGAGAAATAGCGATTCATTGTAAGCGGCGAAAAAGAAGAGGGCAGTCGGAAAGATCGAGAGGTAGAAAACGGTTCTCCTGGCGGTATCGCGGTCAAATTCGGTTTCGGTGAGGCGGTACAGCACGATCAGCGTGCCAAAAAAAGCGACATTGGAGATGATCATCCCTGTAAGAAGAACGTCGCGGAAAATTGCGGTAAAAGCATGCTCCAGCGCCGGATAAAGCGGAAAAAAGGCGGCATATTCTGGCGAGATGTAACCTTTTGTGGCAATGGTGATGAAGCGGATGGCATCCCAGCGATACCAGGTATAAAGCACGTCGCGAAACCCCAGCACGTTCTGCGAATAATTGGGCACGAAAAAGAGAATGCCTCCGAAATATGTCAACAGAATAAAGATCAGACGCGTGATAAGAAATGTTGGTAGCACGGCCAGCGTGGCTTTCCACCACGGCTGTGCGGCGGCGCGCCACACTTGTAATGTACTCTCTGTAGTTTCTGGCTGGGATGTCGTATCCGCCGTTTCCTCGGCTATGGTGGTTGGATTTTCTATCCGGGTCGGCTCATCTGTTTGCATAAGAGAGATACTCCAGGAATTATGATACTGCTATTGATATACACGTTATAACGTATCAAGATTAGCAATCAGTTACTTGATACGTGTGATTTTCAAGCAAGGATGTGTTTTATCAAGGTCGCTCTACTAATGTTAGTATCGCCCGAGGGGATTATACCGGAGATTGATAAAATTGTCATCTTTTGAGGAGAAAGAGCATGAGCCAGCAAAATGAAGCAGTACCCATCCGTCCTACCCATGTGGTGACCTGCATTCTGCGACGCGACGATAAGCGGTCGCCGCTCATTTTGATTGCGCGCCGCAGCGAGAGCGTTGGCAGCTACCATCGCCACTGGGCCGGGATCAGCGGCTTTGTTGAGCCTGGAGTGACGCCAGAAGAGCAGGCTTTCACCGAGATTCGCGAAGAGACTGGACTACAGCGTAATCAGGTACGCTTGCTCAGACGAGGTGCAGTCGTAGAACATATCGACGCGGACCTCGGACGGCACTTCTACATCCACCCCTTTTTATTTGAGGTGCTCCAGCCCGATGTCGTTCAGCCCGATTGGGAGGCGAGCGAGATGCGCTGGATCGAGCCGGTGGAACTGCGTGACTACGAAACGGTGCCCAAACTTCAGGAGGTGTACGACTCCGCGATCAACGGCGAGCGGCTGCCGTGAATGATGCTGTAGGGGCAATCCATCGCGGTTGCCCTGCTTCTCAACGACCAGGTTGCCTGGTAGGGGCAATCCCTTGCGGTTGCCCTGTTAGCCCATTGCAGCGTTGGAGGGCAGGCGCAAGGCACTGCCCCTACAGCGTCAAATGCGGTTATAGCCGTTCGATGATGGTTGCGATCCCCTGGGCCATCCCGAGTAAATCACTATAAGCGCAAAGCTCAGTCGCATCGGTAGGAAATAACCTGAAGGGATAAAGGAGCCGCTGTTGTTCCTTACTTTTGCAGGCGTTCTCTGCTTCTAAGGCCATAGTGACTGTTTCTTCAAGCTTGTCCTCTCCAAAAACGGTAGCATCTAGCCAGGTAATCGTGTCTGGAAGTGTATGCTCCATATAAAATGAGTGACGTTGTTGTTAGTCTAATCGTTCAAGAATCATCGCATTGGCCATTCCACCCCCTTCGCACATTGTCTGTAGGCCATAGCGTTTGCCAGTTCGTTCAAGTTCGCCAAGCAAATCCACGGCGAGACGAGCGCCCGACGCCCCGATAGGATGTCCAATGGCAATGGCTCCTCCATTGACATTGACTTTGCTCATATCTGCATCTGTCTCGCGTTGCCAGGCAAGGACAACACTAGCGAATGCCTCGCTAATTTCAACCAGATCGATCTGGTCAAGTTTCATCCCAGCCTTATCAAGAACCTTCTGCGTGGCTGGGATTGGAGCTGTTAACATAAAAGTCGGGTCGGCAGCAGCCAGGGCAAACGAGACGAAACGTGCGCGCGGTTTGAGTCCTAACCGTTGAGCGGTCTCCAATGCCATCAATACCACGGCGGCAGCCCCATCGCTAATCTGTGATGAGTTTCCGGCGGTAATGAGTCCATCACTCTGAAAAGCTGGCTGGAGTTTCGCCAACTTTTCCATGCTGGTGTCCGTACGTATTCCCTCATCTTTCTCCATATCCATAGCTGTGCCATCTTCGTTTTGAACACGAATAGATAGCAGGTGAGGAGCAAAGTGACCCTTAGCGGTCGCTTCTGCTGCTCGTCTATGGCTTTCCAGACTGAAGGTATCCAGTTCTTCCCTCTTCAGATTCCATTTCTGCGCGATCCGCTCGGCGGCCAAGCCCTGAGAGACGAGTGCCCGGTCATATTGGGCAAGTAAAAGACTTCCGTAAGGTGATAACATATCTCCGTCCATAGGGGCATCCAGAGGAACTTTGGTCATAGACTCGACCCCACCGGCAATCACCACCTCATAATTTCCGCTCATAATGCCCTGAGCAGCAAAATGGATGGCCTGTTGACTGGAACCGCAACGACGATCAATAGTTGTTCCCGGAACAGTCACCGGAAAGTTCGCAGCGAGTGCGGCGTTGCGCGCAATATTCCGGCTCTGCTCCCTGAACTGGCTCGCACATCCCAAAATAACATCATCTATGCACGCACTGTCGATGCCGTTTCGCTCCACGATTTTCCTCAGCACCTGGGCCATTAAATCGACCGGGTGCCACTCTTTCAATTGTCCCTTGCGGCGTCCGACTGGTGTTCGCAGAGCGTCAACAATGACGGCCTCTTTCATCATTGCCATGTAAAAAATCCTCCTTAGATAAGGTATGCTAATCTCCAGGTCTTTCACCATTATATGCCGCCGTTGGGAAAGGAAGGAAGAATGCATATGAACCTGTGGACGCAATTCTCTACTAGTGGGTCATTTGCCTTTTGCGACCGGATGACCGCCCCGTCTGTCATAGCGCACCGGCGGTTGGAAGAGGAACCGTTTTTGAGGTATCATTGAAGAGAGCACTTGTACTTGTACGCTTGTTTTCTTAGTCTGCACCCAGAAAGTTACGGGCAATGAAACAACCTCAACCGCATCGTGCATCCCTTGCTTCACACGAGCCAGAAAACGCTACCAGCGACCGAAGACCCCCTCGGCGGGACGAGCATCATGCCCAGCTTCAACAACAGGTGACCAACGCCATTGGCTGGATTCTGCAAGGAGGCGTCCTCCTGAGTACGGCTGTCGTGCTGGTTGGCTTGCTGTTATTGCCAACTCGACCAGGGGGATTATCTGCTGAACGGGTGCTGGCGTTTCCGCAAACGCTGGGCCAGATCGCGACAGGGATACTCATCCTGCGCCCCCAGGCGATCATTACCCTGGGACTGTTACTGCTGATTGCCACGCCCATCGTGCGCGTGGCTGCATCCGTGGTCGCCTTTGCTCTTGAGCGCGACCGACGCTACGTGCTCATCACAGTGGTCGTGCTGCTGATTCTCCTGGTGAGCCTCTTCTTTGGTGGCACAACCGCCCCGAATACCCATCCGGGCAATATGGCCCAGTTGCACTTTTCTTTCGGGGCGGTGGTGTTGATTTTTCTCGGGTCTGTTCTGGCAGGAGGGTTGGGAGCGCTGGTCGGACTGGGAGGAGGTATCCTCATTGTGCCGATGCTCACCCTGGCCTTCGGGTTTCCGATCTCTTTTGCTATTGGGGTCAGCATCATCTCGGTGATTGCCACCTCCAGTGGAGCGGCGGCAGCGTATGTGCGCGATCACCTGACCAACATGCGGGTTGGCATGTTTCTCGAACTGGCGACGACTATCGGCGCCATCAGCGGAGCATTCCTGGCGGGTCTGCTGGCTCCTGGTCTGCTGGGCATCATCTTTGGGATCATCCTGCTCGTGTCTTGCGCTCCTCTGATCTTCAAGATTGGGGAAGAGCTGCCTCAAGGGGTAAACAATGACCGCTGGGCAGAGGCGCTTGACCTGGCGAGCAGCTATCCCGACCATCAGTTGGGACGAGAAGTGGCCTATCAGGTGACCCGGACTCCTTTTGGTCTGGGCATGATGTATGTCGCTGGACTGATTTCAGGACTGCTGGGCATTGGCAGCGGGACGTTTAAAGTGATCGCAATGGATACGTTGATGCGCTTGCCGCTCAAAGTCAGTACCACCACCAGTAATTTTATGATTGGAGTCACCGCAGCAGCCAGCGCGGGCATCTACTTCTCACGGGGGGATATTCCCCCTCTGGTCGCTGCTCCTGTCGCCCTCGGTATTCTGCTTGGGGCGCTAGTGGGCACGCGCCTGCTGCTCCACTTGAGCAATAGAACGCTGCGGATCATCGTGGTGCCAGTCATTATCGTGGCTGCTCTGGAAATGATCTTGCATGGCCTGGGTATTGGCCCATTGTGACATGCTTGTCGCTGCAATAGCGCGCGGAGGCGAGGGCAATCGCTTTGGCAAGCGAACGGTGAAACAAGACCCGTGGCCCACCTGGCTCTCGACGGCGACTGCCCCATCATGCAGACGTACGATCCATTCCACAATGGAGAGCCCCAACCCACTACTGCTCTCTCCAGTCTGTCCACGCGCAGGATCAGCACGGTAGAAGCGTTCAAAGATATGGGGGAGGTGTTCTGAAGCAATGCCAATGCCTGTATCGCACACCATCAAGCATGCCTCCGATATGGTCTGTGAGACTGTGACCCGGACACATCCTCCTGGAGGAGTATAACGGATGGCATTGTCGAGCAGGTTCAACACCACCTGGATGAGCCGGGCCTCATCACCCAGAAGCCGTACAGGCTCCTGGATCTGTACCTCTAGCTGAAGGCCTCGCTCAGCCGCGAGGCCCTCGGCGGTGGCGACCACCGTTTCCACCAGATGGTCGAACTGCACCACTTCCTGCTCAAAGCGGGCCTGTCCTTCATCGCCTCGTGAGAGGGTAAGCAGATCCGTCAGCAGCAGCGTGAGTCGCTCGGTTTCGGCACGGATCTCACGCAGGGCCGTCACCGTCTCATCGAGGTGGGGGGGCTCTAGCAGCGCTATCCCAGCGGTGTTGCGAATGACTGCCACTGGGGTGCGCAATTCGTGAGAGGCATCAGCCACGAAGCGGCGTTGCCGTGCGAATGACTGCTCCAGTCCATCGAGCATCTCGTTGAGGGTCAGCGCCAGGTACTGGACTTCGTCGCGAACCGCAGGCACCGGAACTCGTTGTTGCAGATCTCCGGCTTTGATCTTTCTGGCCGTCTCGGCGAGGCGTTGGATGGGTGCGAATGAACGGGCCGCCAACCAGTAACTGCCAGCGGCACAGCATACCAGGACCAGGAAGCCTACCACCAGTAATGCAGCGACCAATTCGTGCAGCAGCTCATGCAAGTTCTCCAATGACTCTCCTACCTGGATGACGGTGAGCGGTTTTCCTTGCTCATTCAGGACGTAGCTGGTAAGGCGCACTTCTTCATGGGAAGCCGTCTCTACCGTTGCCCGCCAGCGATGACCATGCAGTGGTTGTATCCAACTCGCCGCGGGAATGAGCAACGAGCGAAAGGCGGGGGTCTCAAAAAGCGACGAGCCGTGAGTGTCCAGAATGCGCACCAGGACGCCATGATTGACGTCAACTGGCAAGGTCTTCTGGGGATGTCCAGGCGAGCCAACGCCAGGGAGGTCTCCTGCCACATTGCGCAGGCTGAGCGTCCCCTGCTGTATCACTATACTGCTCGCAATCTGCTGGGCACGAATTTGCAGATCGGTATCGACGCTGGCTTCCAGGCGTGTTTCGAGATAGGTGTAGAAGATAGCTCCGGTGAGCAGAAGCAGCATTGCAAAAGCTATGGTGTACCAGGCCGCGATCTGGAAGCGGAGACTCAGCGGGAGCGAGCGACAGAGCTTCAGGATGATCGTGCTCACAGGTCTGGCTCCTTCAATTGATAGCCAGCGCCTCGCACCGTCTGGATCACGTTTGGCTCGCCGGCAGCACAGAGTTTGGTACGAAGATAGCGCACGTAGACCTCAATGACATTGGAAAACTGCTCAGCATCATAATCCCACACATGTTCGGCAATGGTGGTGCGGCTCAAGACCTCATGAGGATGTCGCAGAAAGTAGTGGAGCAAGGCGTATTCCTTACTAGAGAGAGAGATCACACGCTCTCCTCGCCGCACCTGCTGGGAAGGGGTATCGATGGTAATATCCGCGAAGCGCAGAACCGGGGTCTTCGGCGTCCCATCTCGACGCAACAGGGCGCGCACCCGCGCTGCTAACTCGCCAAAGTCAAATGGCTTCGTCAAGTAATCATCCGCGCCCAGATCAAGGCCATCGATGCGGTCCTGTATGGTTCCCAGGGCAGTGAGAAACAAAATAGGCACAGCCCGATGCATCTCACGGAGCTTTCGGCACACTTCGCGGCCAGAAAGCCCTGGCAGGAGGATATCAAGGATGATGAGATCATAGGGCACGTCGCTCTCCCGTCTGAGAGCTTCCTCACCACTGTGTACCAGATCGACCAGGTAATGAGCGCGTTCGAGCCCTTTCTTCAGTTGAGAACCTAGCGCCGGGTGATCTTCAACCACTAATAAGCGCATAGCATCTGCTCCTTTCCGTGGGTATGGAGAGCATCGCCTCTCCCCTTCTTGCAACATACCAGTTCCTCCCTATTGTACCAGGAGAGAGATGAGAGGAAGCTGAGAATGATGAACTCCAGTACTTGCTGGTGGATTCTCAGCTTCTTCTCATCTGTAGCTACTAGAGTAGGGCTCAATCTGGACACACAGAGGGAACGCTCCTGCGAGAATGCTGAGGCTGTTACCCCAGAGATGACGATGGATGAAGGAGCTTGTTTGTATAGTGATATCTTTTGGAAAGATGACGGAATAGTATGCAACAACACAATCTGAACCAACACCCCCGTTCAAGAACGATATGGTATCTCGTCACAGCGGTGTCAATCCTGGTGGTCGCCGCGCTTGGGTTTCTCCTCATCAGAAACGTCCTGGGGGGCAACAACGCAGCTCCCCAACAGGCTGCTTCATCTCCCCTCTCACCGCCTCTCCCGACGCCTTCACCTACCCCGACGCCTTCACCTACCCCCTCGCTGCCAACCGCTATCAAGACGGTGTTTGTGATTGTGATGGAAAACACGAACTGGTCTGATGTCACCCGCACACAGACGCCTTATCTCGCAAACACGCTGGTACCGATGGGCGCACATGCAGAACAGTATTATAATCCCCCTGGCAATCATCCTAGTTTGCCCAATTATCTATGGCTGGAGGCTGGAACTAACTTTGGCATTACCGAGGATGGCGATCCTGCGACCTATCATCAAGGGACAACTCAGCATCTCACGGCACTGTTGCAGCAAAAAGGCATCCCCTGGAAAGCCTATGAAGAAGATATCTCAGGAACGGACTGCCCCTTAGAAAATACAGGGCGCTACGCGGTACGCCATGATCCCTTCGCCTTTTTCGATGATGTGACGGGAAATGGGGATTCCCAATCAACCTATTGCATTCAGCATATTCGACCTTACAGCGAACTTGCCGCCGATCTGGCCCACAATACTGTCGCTCGATACAATTTTATTACGCCCAATACGTGTGATGATACGCATGATTGTCCGCTGCGAGACGGCGATACCTGGCTGTCGCATGAGGTCCCGGCGATTCTCGCCTCTCAGGCGTATCGCGATGGGGGAGTCCTTTTTATCACCTGGGATGAAGCCGAAACAGGGGATGGACCCATTGGCCTGATTGCGCTTTCCCCATTCGCCAAAGCCCACTATGCCAATACGATTCACTATACACACAGCTCGCTGCTGCGCACACTTGAGGAAATCTTTGGTGTCTCTCCATTGCTTGGGGATGCCGCCAATGCGCAGGATCTCGGCGATCTGTTTACCATCGCTTTCACAAAGAACCACTAAGAAGGACGAAGAAAGGTAAGGAAAACGACATGTCTCTTCTTATTCAATGGAACTATCTGCTGTTTCAAGCGGTAAATGCTCCCGCTGGACGATTTCCCTGGTTGGATGCCTGGATGATCTTCTGTGCCAATGTGCTGATTTTTTTCTGGCCGCTGCTCCTGCTGATGGTTTGGGGTATCCCAATGAGTTGGCGCAGGCGGACGCTCCGCCCAGAAGCCGTGGAACTGCTCCAGGAACGCCGGGCTGTGGTGTTATGGGTCGCCATCGCGTGTCTGATCGCGTATGCGCTCAATCTGCTCATAGAGCAGTTCGTGTTCGAGCCGCGGCCATTTGTGAGCCACCAGGTGCATCTGCTGATCACTCACAGCGCAGATGCCTCCTTTCCCAGCGACCATACGGCATGGTCCTTTGCCGTCGTGGGCATGTTGTTGTGGAACTTTCTGCCACGCCTGCTCCCTCGTAAAGGAATGCATGAGGGAAAGGGACTCGTCGTTGATGTGAGTCTCCGTCGGCAACTGTGGGCGTTTCTGACAGTGGCAGGAGTGATGGGCTGCGCGATTGGGGTTGCTCGCGTCTTTGTGGGCGTCCACTACCCTGACGATATTGTCGCAGGAGCCTTCGATGGACTGCTAGGAGCATACGTCGTCACCAGGGGACGCTACTGGCTGAGCCGACCAGCCAGGCAGCGGCTTTCCTAAGATCAAGACAGGCTTACAAACGCTACCTCTGCACAAAAACTGCTGCTCACGGAACCAAAGCGCCTGGACCGTCGCACCCACCAGAGCTTTTTCCGTCGGATACAGCTAACGTGAAGGATGAGCCAGGATACCTGTTTCAGAGATTTCTCACCATGAAGAGTTTTTGATGAAGGGTTTTAAGTAGAATGCAATCTATGAGCAAACAAATAAGCATAGCGCAAACGCGGGACATCAGCTACGCGCCGAATGTGATGGATATCATTTGCCTGCTGTTGCCGGCGGGAACGTTTTTATGCTGGTGGTCTACCCTCGGGTCCGTGAACATCGCCGCGATGAACGATCTGGGCCTGGTCTCGGTGATGCCTCGCTTGATGATTATCTGCCTGATGGTCATGATGGTCAGTTTCTGCCTG
>DATGMF010000027.1:0-111161 GCA_035293765.1 Ktedonosporobacter sp. | reverse complement strand
CTCAACGGACGCATCAGTCTGCCGTATCAGGGCTATTTCAAGCATCTGCTGCTCATCCAGCAGGGAGGCCACATCGCCCGCATTGGTGATGCCAAGCTCTGGTATGACCAGCCCAAGAAACAGTTTTATTTGCTCGTGTCGGTAACGATCACGTTGCCTGACCCCTCCTGTGACGATCTTGCCGAGGTCGTCGGTGTCGATGTCGGCGTGCGCTATCTCGCAGTCACCTCCACGGCGGCAGGCAAGGCCACGTTTTACTCCGGCAAACGCGTACGACACAACGCCAACCATTATGCGCGGCTGCGCAAACGCTTGCAGAAAAAAGGCACTCGCGGCGCGAAACGACGCATGAGACGCATCGGGCTGCGAGAGAGACGGTTGAAAATGCAGGCGAACCACCAGATTGCCACCCAGATCGTCCAGGAGCATCCTCATACCTTGATCGGCCTGGAACAGTTGACCGGTATTCGAGATCGCACGAAGCGCAGAAAACGCAAGCGCAAGAAGAACGGCAAAGGATACGAGCGGGTGTCGCCAAAGGCCCGTAAAGCCAACCGAGTGTACTCCCAATGGTCCTTTGCCGAACTGCATGCCCTGATCAGTTACAAGGCCGCGCTTTCGGGGTCCCTTGCGATTAAGGTCGATGCGGATTATACTTCAAAGAGTTGCCCAATGTGCGGCTATACCGCCGATGAGAACCGACCACACAAAGGGTTGCTTTTTGTGTGTCAGAACGTAAAGTGCGGATATACGCTGCACGCTGATCTGGTGGGTGCAAGAAATCTGGTGATGAGAACGCTCGTGCTTCGACAGGATTGGAGCACGACGGGGCTTCTGTCAATGGCCCCTGATGCCTCGGACCGTGAAGCCAAAGCTGCACGCCTCAAACGGTATGCAGAATTGCGGTGGAGTCCAGAGGTAAAAAGCCCGAGGCTGTAGCTGAAGGTGAATTGATATGTTCCCTTTCATGCGAGAAGGCTCTTGTGGTAGAGAGCAATCTATAAGCTCGTATACAGGCATCCCATGCCATCACTTCGACAGACAAAATATATGATTAACGAAACGATATCCCTGTAATAGTATAACAACATTTCTATGGACGAATATTTCCACAAACGAAGAAGCCGGCGGAACAGCTCTAGTTCCGCCGGCTTTTCGCTTGTGCTGAAGCGCGAAAACCAGAGGTTTTACGGTCCTGCCAGGACGCAGGTCTGCTTAAGGTTATCCCATTCCTTCTGAACTTCATAGGGATGACCGTTGAAGACCACATCACCGCCGCTGGGGAGGGTGGGGCCGAAGTTGAAGTTGCATTTGTCGCCAATCTCCTGGCCCGTTGCGTCAAACCAGGCGTTGAGCAGGGGATCGGTTGCAGCCTCGTTCTGCTCATGGGAAGTGACGTTGATAGTGCTATCGGAGTCAAAGTCATGATTGGGGCTAACCGGCGTTCCGCAGCCAGCCAAGCTAGTCCCTGTGTAGGGCATCGCCGCGTAAATCGTGTTGGTGCCGAAGAAGCTGTGATAGGCGCAGAAGGTCGTGAAGCTGCATGTTGAACTATTGATACAGATATTCTCGTTCTTTGCGGTGAAGACAAAGAAGATGTTGCCGATGCCTGAAGCCCAGTGGTTAATGGACTGGGCACGGGAGACTTCCGCCCGTACCTGAGTATCCGAGATCGGATTGGCTGGATAGGCAATTTTGTCTACAAAGGTGCCAGAGAGCACTGCGCTACTGGCAAAGTGGCCGCCACTATCGTGATACTGTGTGTTGTTGTGATAGAGGCTTGAGCCGCCAATATCGTTGAAGTAGCGCGTGATCAGGCTATTATAGTTCGCACTCACAAACGAGCCGGTCGGCTCCCAGAAGATGGCAAAGACGTGAGCAGTTCCCCCCATCACCGGTCCGCCGTGATATAACAGGTTGTTGACATTAGGTTGGGCAAGCTGAGCCGTCTTGATCTGGCTGACATGAACGCCCATCAGAGGAGTGGATGCCGCGCGAGCATTTAGCGGGCCAGCCAGCACCATAATGAGTAAGGCAAACGCTAGCAGGGGGATAAGTAATAATTCTCTGCCTTTTTTCATGAAGGACCCTTTCTTCACATCGTTGTGAGTGAATAGATAAAAGGTACGAATACGACGAGCGAGGTGAAAAACCTGGTGACCCGTTCCTTGAGCATTAAGGGAAACTCATCGCTATGACTAGTATACAAGATCATCCTTCCATTTATCTTCAGTAGAGGTAGTGGATAGTGGGTGAAGTAAAACGTTTTGCAGAGAGATGCAAATGGTTTCTTATATAAGATTAGAGAGCAGATTATATAAGAGGAAATAATGATATTCCGAGCAAGGGAAGCATTTCCCTTACTCGGTTTTTGTTGATGGGGTGAGACCTCAGTACTACCACAATTTATGGTCCTGCCAGGACACAGCCACCTTTAAGGTTATCCCATTCCTTCTGAGCCATGTAGGGATGGCCGTTGAAAACCACGTCCCCGCCACTGGGAAGAAGGGGACCGAAGTTGAAGTCGCATTTGTCGCCGATTTCATTACCCGACGCATCGAACCAGGCGTCAAGGTATGGATCGGTCGCGGCCTCGTTCTGTTCGTGGGAGGTGACGTTGATAGTGCTATCGGCGTCAATGTCATGATTGGGGGTGGCTGGCACGCCACACCCCCCCAGGCTGGTACCTGTATAAGGCATCGCAGCGTAGATTGTCCCGGCGCCAAAGAAGCCGTGATAGCCGCAGAAAGTGGTAAAGCTGCAAACGGAAGGACTGATGCAGATGCTTTCATTTCTGGCGGTGAAGACGAAGAAGATGTTGTGAATACTTGTGGCCCAGCCGTTAACGGCCCTGGCATGAGTAACTTCCGCCTGTACCTGGGCGTCCGAGATCGGGTCGGAAGGGTAAGGTGTCTTGTCCACATAGGTGCCAGAGAGCACGGCATCGCTGGCAAAATTGCCGCCGAAATCACGATACTGGACGTTATTGTGATAGAGCGGAGAGCCACCGATATCATTGAAGTAGCGCGTGATCAGGCTATTATAGGTGGGGCTGACGAACCAGCCGGTTGGCTCCCAAAAGATAGCGTAGATGTGTGAGGTTCCTCCCATCACTGGTCCGCCGTGGTACAGCAGATTGTTGGCGTAATGCCGAACTCGATGCGCCGACTTTGCCCAGCCCTGGTGAACGTCCGTGGCCGTGATTGATGCTGCGCTGGCCCGTAACGGCCCTACAAAAACCGTCATCAGGAGCGCAAATGCCAGAGGAGCACTGAGCAATATGCTGCTGCTCTTTTTCATAGAAGATCCTTTCTTTATCCCATCGATTAAGAGATAATGGTCAAAGGTATGTGCAAAAGGATGAGAAACTGCATCTTGATTGTTTGATAGAGAGATGGGTAGAGAATCTCATCCATGATTCTAGTGTACAGGTGGATGTGTTTTTCCCTTTGCAACCGCTAGAGCAGCCAGCAGAGCAGCTTGCATAAAATTTTTGGCGGGAGAACGTATAGCGTTCTTGCCAAAACTGTGCTAAGATTGGCTAAACTCAAAAGGAGAGGTTTTCATTTGGCAACACACGAGAGAAGCTATGTGATCATCGGGAATGGAGTTGCGGGTACAAGTGCGGCGGAGACCTTGCGCAAGAATGATCCCAATTGCAGTATTGTTCTGCTCACGAACGAGCCGTATCCGCTCTATAACCGCGTTTCGCTGCCGCGTTTCCTGCAAGGCGTGCTGCCTGAGCAGAAAGTGATGATTCGTGACTTTGCATGGCACGAGCAGCGCAATATCAAGCTCATTACCGAAACCCTGGTCACGGGTATTGATACTGACGAACGAGTGGTTACGACCAATACGGGGCGGCGTTTTCCCTATGATGCGCTGCTGGTGGCGAGCGGTGGCTGGGCCAACCCGTTGCGAGTGCCGGGGGCGGCAGAAGCTGCAAATATTTACAACTTCGTCACGCTAGACGATACCAAAACCATCATTGCCAAGATGCTTGAGTCCCGCAATGCCCTGGCCTACGGTGGGAGCTTTATCTCGTACGAGCTCTGCGATGGCTTTGCTATGCGCAAGCTCAACACCACCTGGTTGATGCGCGGCCCCTACTGGTTACGCAGTTCTCTGGACCCGGAGGGTGGTGAGGTGGTAGACAATATTGCCAAGAAGTTTGGCGTCGAGGTCATTCATGGCGATGAGATCGAAGCGGTGGTGACCAGAAATGGGGTGGCATGCGCCGTAAAAACGAAGAAGGGGCGCGAGATCCAGACCGATATGCTGGGGGTGGGCCTGGGCATCACGCTCAATACCCAGATTCTGGAAGGGACGCCTGTGGAAGTGCGCGATGGTGTGGTGGTGAACGAGTATCTGGAGACCAACGTTGCTGGCGTTTACGCGGCAGGCGATGTGGCCGAGTTTTTTGATCCAACGATTAACCGCCATCATACGATGGGAACCTGGGATAATGCGATGGCTCATGGACGCCTGGTCGCGATCAATATGGCCGGTGGTCATGAACCTTACCTGGACGTTCCCACCTATACCAGCCCCTTATTCGATGTCAATATCGCGGTTGTGGGCACGGCTGAATCGAATAATCCCGAACTGGAAAGTATTGCCTTGCGCGAACCCGGCGAGAAAGGCAACGAGAACTATCGCAAGCTCTTTTTCCGCGACAATAAGCTTGTCGGCGTGCTGATGATCGGCAGCCCCAAAGGGCGCAAGAAGCTCGTTGACATTGTGAAAAACCAGCAAGTCTTTCAATCATCTGCGGAACGTGAAGCTCTGCTAACCTTGAAATAAAGCGGGCTTTTGTGAGCGCGTATACTCACAAAAGCCTGTTTTTCCTCAGGACTGATCGGAATTTGATGCCGTATAAAAATAGCTAGATGTACTATTGCACGATTTATTACTTGACTGAAAAGGGCTTCTAAGATATTGTAAGGGACGTTGGTAGGCTCTACCTGTAGGAGATGTTCTTGTGGCGATACTCTGTTCGCACTGTGGTGCGGCTCTTCCAAAAGAAGATTCTCGCTTTTGCAATAATTGTGGGACACTGGTTGCTTCACATCCGTTTAGTCCTCAGTCATTGGCTGCCAGGAAGAATCCTTCTGACCCTGCGTCTCCTGTGCCCTTGCCTGCTCCTGCTGCGGTAGAGGGGGAAAAGCCCGTAGAAAAGCCAAAGCCGATCATACGCGAACAAATAGCCCAGCAGCCGTCCGCTCGCCCGGCGCATGAGCTACCCGACTGGGTCAGCAAATCTGAAAAAGAGCAGTATGAGGCGCCTGGATCGCCAGCTATCCCTCCCAGGACTGTGGGAACGGAGCATGTGGAGAAAGCTCTCTCCACCATGCACGAATTGCGGGTGAAAGTATGGGAGCAAAAAGAAACCATCTCGATGATAGCTGTTCCAGAAACGCCCGCGCTGGCTAAAAAGCCAGCGACATTAGATGAAGAGGCCATTGAGAAGTTCCCGACCACCCAGTTATCGACGCCATTCCCGGAGCAGGCCATTGAAGCGCAGGACGAGGAAGAGGATATTGAGGATCGTCCAACCCGATTGATGGCAGTGCCGCCTTCCACTAATACTAATTCAGGTGTGATAGCTCCAGCGAAAGAGCCAACACCCCGTTCGCTTAACGCAGCTCTTGAGCAACCAGCTCTGCGCCAGGCAACGCCACTTCCTCCCGTCTCGCCGGAGATAGCATCTCCGGTGGCGCCGGCTCAAAGTATGCGTGAGAGTTATATTGATGTGCTAGAGCGCGCAGATACGCTACACCTGCCCGCCGCGCAAGCTCCTGCAAATTTCACGCCTCCGGCGCCGGTACAGCCGCAGCCAGCTCCTCCGGCAGTACAACCTGTTGCGCCCAGGTCTCCTGCCCTGCAAAGTGGTCCTGCGTATCCAATCTCCCCTCCGCGCAGTCGTGCGCAGAGACGGCTCCCATTCAGGATAGTTTCCGTGCTGTTATTCGTGCTGATATGTATAGGTGTGGGCACATGGATATATTTATACCAGCCGTTTAGCATTGCCCCGGTGACGCAGCCACAACAGAACTTTAAAGATGCGGCGCTAGGCGTCTCGTTGCTCTATCCTAATGGCTGGACCGCAAAGGTAGATCACAGCAAGTCTACCCTCTATTTTGCCGATAGCAGTAGCACCGCTCAGGTGACACTTACCATCACAAACGTCGGCGGCGATCTAAACCAGTATATGCAGCAGCAAGTGACCCGGCTGGCAATGACAGGAGCGAAACTCGGCTCCCCCGTTACCTTCGCGGGCACTACATGGCAGCAGATGCAGGGCACTATACAACAAAGCGGCGCTAACTATACCGCAACTCTTTTTGTCACGATGCATGGCGATCACATCGTCACACTGTTACAACAGGCTCAGCAAACGGTGTATCCTGAAGAAGAAACCGCCGTTTTTGCCCCATTACGTGCCTCCCTGCTGCTTGCATAGCCGCCTTCAAGATCGAAGTCGAGCGCGCCGCCGCTTTTCTTGCCCAGAGATAGAATAGAAAAAGTAGCAAGAAAACTGAAGATTGCTCTGCAATTTCGACGAAAGGAGAATCGCTCATGCTGGCTTCGATAAAACATGATGGTCTGAAGATGGCTATTACACCTGGATTGACGTGGGACGGCGCGCGCTCTATCTTCACCGGCTCGGTGCTGTACGGTGATGAGGTGCTCACTCTTTGTATTGCTAAAGAGCGTATGCAACTCGCGATCAATGCAGCCTTCGAGGCTAATGCCGATATCGAACAATTATTTAACCCTGAGGAATGGATTGTTTACGCGGAACATCCCCATGATCGGGAGGTGTATTTTGAGGAGGAAGAGGAGCTGGGACCAGATCCGGAATCATAACCCGATCCTGTAGGGGCAGGGCTGGCCCCTGCCCTCTAGGGGATACGGCCAAATGGAGCAAGGGCAACCAGTAGCTCCGTGGCTCCCCGATTCATCGTGGGAGATCGTGGGAGCTGCCCCTACAAAACAGGGATGCAATCATTTAAACGGGAAACGTTGCGGAAGCTGATAATCGTCGGCGTGGCGATAATCCAGCGCATCCTCGGCGATCAGGATGCGGAGCAAGTTGGCCGATCCTTCGCCTGTACGGAGGAATGCAGCGGTGTTGAGATGACGCGCAGCCGGGTATTCGTCGGTCACACCATAGCCGCCGAAGACTTCGTAGGCGCGCTCGGCGGCGTGGTACGCGACCTCAGCAGCGTAGTATTTGGCCTGCGCGCTTAAACGCGGCTGGCTTGTTCCGCTTACATCAAGCATCCAGCCCAGGCGATAGACGAGGAAGCGGGCGGCATCAAGCTCCACCACAGTATTGGCGATATGCGCCTGGATCTGCTGAAAGCGGCCAATCGGCTGTCCGAATGCGGTACGGACCTTTGCATACTCCACCATATCATCTAGCGCAGCCTGCGCAATGCCGATACAGCGTGCCGCGACCGTCAAGCGTCCGTAATCAAGGGCGTTCATCGCAATCTGGAAGCCCTGCCCTTCCCGCCCAACCAGATTTTCAAGAGGAAGTTTCACATCAGCGAGCTGGATCGTGCTGGTGGGCCAGCACTCGCCCAGCACGCGTGTACGCACCAGGCTGGTGGAGAAGCCAGACAGCGACGTATCGACGATAAAGCAGGAGACGCCGCGATGACCAGCGGCGGGATCGGTTTTGCAGAAGAGGATGCCAACATCAGCCACAGTCCCCAGCGTGATGAATTGCTTGGCGCCATTAATAACATAGTGACCATCGCGACGTTCGGCCCTTGTATGCATCCCGCCGAGAACATCGGTTCCCCCTCCCGCTTCGGTCAGCCCGAAAAAGCCGATTTTCTGCCCCAGAATCCAGGGAGCGATATATTGCCGGCGTTGCGCGTCCGTGCCCCAGTTCAGGACGGTGAAGGGGCAGGTCATCGCGTTCATGTTGAAGGCTGCCCCTAGTGCCTCGTGGGCGCGGCTGATCTCTTCGGCGATAATAGCAAAATTCAGGAAGCCCAGTGCGCTCCCGCCGTATTCTTCGGGAAACGTTGCTCCCAGGAGGCCCAGTTCGCCCATGCGTTCATAGATCGAACGAGGAAAAATCTCATCACGCTCCCATGCGTTAACATGGGGGCGAATCTCATCGCGGGCGAAACGCTGCACAGTAGCGCGGATAGCTTTATTTTCCGGGCCAAGCTCAAAATCCATAGATTGCTCCCTTCGTGTTTTCAACTACCTGAAAAGGCTGCTATAACATACTACCATGCAAGTGAATTGGCACGGGAAAACGATGGTGTTCGTCTCATGTTATGGTATAATGGGCGCGAAACCTTGCAGCTTTATTTAGATATGCACTATTGTGCAAACCAGAGCAGTTTAACCAATGTACCATGTACTTCAACGCCGCGTTCCTGAGCGAAGCTAGCGCGAGAGCAGCGTTGGAACGCGGAAGGTTTATAAGGTATGTACATGTGTACATGGCGATAGACGGAGATCACAGAGAAAGGAGCGTGTAGCAGTACCAACGCTGGCTACGCAGAAACCAGAACCTATGGATGACATTCACTTCGAACGGCATTTTCGCACGCCTTACTCGGAGGGCTACTACATCATGCAGGGGAGTAGCCTGCAGAGTAATAATCGGCTGGGGACTGTGGATATTCACTTTACCACCACCGCAGTGCATGGAACGCTGATTCTGGAACGGGAGCTGGAAGAGGCTGATCTGACCAAGTTGATCGAGCAGATTGATGAAGACCTTGTGCTTTCCGCAGATATGCCGCGTGACGACTTCCTGGTAAGCGTCTACGTGGGCAAGGATGTCGGTTTCTATAGTGATGAGTACTTTGCAGAAGAGAGTAGCGACAGCCTGGACTTTGATAACGAGTAGGCGTCGTCTGGCTCCTCTGCACCATCATCATGTCTCTGTCCCCCTCAATTTTCTAAGAGGCCGCGTCGCATCGCGTACTTGACGAGTTCGGCGCGGCTGTGCAGATTCAGTTTATCCATGATATGGGTGCGATGGGTATCTACAGTTTTTGGGCTGATGACGAGCCGTTCGGCTATCTGGTTATTAGTGTACCCCTCGGCAACCAGTTTGAGGATCTCGCGTTCGCGCTCGGTGAGGCTGCTATAGCTATCCTTCTCTTCGCCTGCTCGTACTCTTTGCAGATAATCGCCAACCATCACCGATTGAGCCGTTGGCGATAGATAGAATTGCCCGCTTTGTATGACGCGCAACGCTGTAATCAGCTCGGTCGGCACAGCCTCTTTCAGCATGTAGCCTGATGCTCCGGCTCGCAGAGCCTGGAAGACATATTCATCGTGTTCATGCATCGTGAGCACCAGTATGCGGGTCTCGGGCAGCAGCTTTTTGATCTGTCTGGTAGCCTCGATCCCGTTAATATCTGGCATCGTAATATCCATCAGCACAATATCGGGTTGTAGCCTCTGGGCCTCGTTGATGGACTGGCGACCATCCTGCGCCTCGCCGACAATTTCCATGTCGGGTTGGGCGTTTAACATCATTTTGAGCCCGGCTCGTAGAATGGTATGGTCATCGGCTAACAAAATACGTATTTTCTTCTGCAATGTCTCTTGATCGTCGGTGGAATGTGTAGATGTGGGAATTGATGAGCTCATACGGCAAACATTACCTCTTTTCCTTTGAAGCCTGTTGAGTGATGGGGAATACAGGCATGAACGGTCGTTCCGCGCCCTGGCTTGGAGTTAATGGTCAGCGTACCATCCAACAGATGCGCTCGTTCATACATGCCCACCAATCCCCAGCCGCCACGTTCCTGTCCAGGCATCTTTTGCAATTTTTCAATATCGAAGCCGCGCCCGTCATCGGTGATGGTCGCGTGTACGGACTCATAATCTCCTTTGAGCGTCACTGTCACGTTCTTCGCATGCGCGTGCTTGGCAATATTGGTGAGCGATTCCTGCACTATTCTATAGAGCGCCGTCTCCATTTCGGCGGGTAATCGCTCTTCTAAACAATCAACCTGAAAATCGACAGAGATCGAAGTCTTCTGTTGATACTCCTTCAGGTACCAGCGCAGCGCCGGCAGCAGGCCCAGATCATCGAGCGCACTTGGACGCAGATCGACGCTGAGGTTACGAATGGCGCGCAGCGTCTGGTGGGCCAGCATGCGCGTTTCAGTGATCCGCTGCTGAGCTTCGGGCGTCGTGACGGACTCTTCGAGCACCGCCAGGCTGATCAATAACGAAGTCAGCACCTGCGAGGTCTCATCATGCAGCTCGCGGGCAATGCGTTTGCGCTCTTGCTCTTGCGCGTTGATAATATGCGCGGCGCGCTGGCGGTTGGCTTCGTCGATAGCTTCCAGCATCATATTGAATGTGCGCGCAAGCTGATCGGCCTGCCGGTCCAGCCCGGTGAGCGGTGCGCGCAGGCTGCGTTCGCCAGCCTGGACGCGGTTCATCACTTTGCCGAGGTCCATCAGGGGGCGAAAGGCGATTTGCAGCACGACGAAATTGAGGATCACGCTCACCAGCCAGCCAACGGCAATGAAAATGCCGAGGAAGGCTGCTCCAGAGGGAATCTGGTTGAGTCTGGAAGCAAGCCATGTCCCTCCGGTTGCACCGACAAAAATTATCAGGCTATTGGCAATCAGTACTTTATAGAATACCGGGAGGGCGAGCAGGGGCCTGATCAGCCTGTTGCTGCGCAATGCTTCCTCGTAGTTTGTGCTGGCGTTGCTCATATGAGTCTCGGTTGGAATGTATTTTGATATCTTCCGCGCTCCAACGCTGCTGACGCGCTCCCACGATGAATCGGGGAACTACAGGGCAACCGCAAGGGATTGCCCCTACGGAGCGCGGCATCGAATTACTCTTTCTTTATTTGTTTGTCTATGGTAATTGTATCGGTTATTGGTGGAGGCTGTCAAACTATACATCATGCTTTGGCGAAGAAACGGCTCAGCGGGCTTGTAGAGCTAACGTAAGGCACAGTCCCTATGGATGGTAATCAGGTACATCGTAGAGAAAAATCAGGTAGATACCTGATGGCAAGCGCCGAGGGCGAAGGTATGCTTATCTTGTAAGAATGGCTTTGTGGAGAGCCGAAGGTCAGATGCCCTTCCCTTAGGCTCACATAATTTATTATAATTGAGGGTAAAGATGGTCCCAGGATGATGGGGCAAGAGTTCTCGCCTCTCAGCGAAAAGAGTTTTTCTCGCTTTGGCGAGAGGGGTACCCGTGCGTACTCAGGTGTGATATAATTTGCCACACTACAAGGACTTTTGCGATAAAATCTTTCCAAAACATGGTCAAGTCTTGATCCTTTTGAGGAGGCATTGTGAGCTCTACTGCTAATAACAATGGCAAAAGCTTACTTGACATTGCAATGCAGAAGACGATGGAGAGCCAGCTCTGGCGCTCTATTTTCCGTCATGGCTATCCCGACACGCCTCTGAACCAGTCTCTGGTGATGATGAGCAACGTATTTCTGCACCTGCATCCCGTCAAGGTGAGCCGACAGGCGATGAAGATTACCTATACCTGGTGTATGGGTGGCATATCTTTCTTCCTTTTCCTGTTGCTGACGATCACTGGCGTCTTTTTGATGTTCTACTACATCCCCAGCACTGATGTGGCTTATCAAAATATTAACCAGTTGAATAGTGCGGTATCGTTTGGTCTGCTGACACGCAATATGCACCGCTGGGCGGCTCACCTGATGGTGGTCTCGGTGACTTTGCATATGATTCGCGTGTTCTATCATGGCGCGTATAAACCCCCAAGAGAGTTCAACTGGGTGGTTGGCGTGATGCTATTTTTCGTGACCTTATTCCTGAGTTTTACCGGCTATCTGCTCCCCTGGGACCAGATTGCGATCTGGGCTATCACGGTAGGCACGAACCTGGCCCCTTATACTCCGCTCCTGGGCGATCCCGTGTATAAGGTGCTGGTCGGTGGTGGCGCGGTAGGTCAGGCGACGTTGATCCGCTTCTACGTTGGTCATGTGATCCTGCTTCCATTGGCTGCGGCGTTGTTGATGGCGGTCCACTTCTGGCGCATCCGTAAGGACGGCGGCGCGGCTGGTCCTCCACCCCCCTCTCGTCGCGAACTGGAAGCTCAGGCCCGTGAAGAGCGTGCGGCGGTTGGTGCTACTCATTCATAAATGAGGGTTGTCTGTTCTGTATGGCGTGCAGCAACGCTATGAGAGGATATCGACATGTCAATTGAACAGAGGGAAAAAGTACAGACCCAGGCATCGGCCACCCAGCGACGCTACCGCACGCTGGCTGTAGTAAAGCAGGAGGCGATCACACGCGTTGAGAAGCCTCTTGAGGACTCGGTCTTTGTCTGGCCCCACCTGCTGGTGCGCGAGTTTTTCGCCGCCACTGCCGTGACGGTGATGGTGACGCTGCTGTCGATTGTGGTGAACGCACCATTGCGCGAGCCCGCCAATCCGAGCGTGACTCCGAACCCCGCGAAGGCTCCCTGGTACTTCCTGGGATTGCAAGAACTGCTGCACTACTTCCCGCCGACGACTGCGGGCGTGCTGGTGCCGGGGTTTGTGCTGGTGGGTCTGGCTGTGCTGCCCTATGTGGATCGCAATCCCAGCCGCGCTTACGCTGACCGGAAAGTAGCAATTGTGACCTTCACGATGTTTGTCGTGTTCTGGGCTGTGATTACGCTGGCCGGTAGCTTTTTCCGCGGGCCAGGTTGGCTCTGGGTATGGCCCTGGCAACATATCTACTTTGACTTATAGGCAAGGGAAAGGCCAAGAGAATAACTATGAGTATTGATACACCACCCATTACCCCACAACAATACGAAGTTCTTCATGGCGGTGGTGCTGAAGCTGCAGAGATCGCAAAGCAGCGTCTATCACGTCGGCGCTTTCTGCGCAGATCCATGCTGGCCGTGTGGGGCGTATCGACCACCGCCAGCGTTGCGGGCGCGCTCTATCTGCTTTATCCCACCCTGTCCGGCCAGTTCGGTTCAGAGCAGGTGGTAGGGAAAAAAGCGGAGTTCCCGGCAGCGAGTCTGGGCCAGTTCAAAATTGATGCTGCTGGAGTATTCCATAAGCCGGTCGCCAGAACGTACGTGGTTCACATGGCGGCTGACACCAAAGACAAGTTTTTGCTGACTGGTACAGCATTGAGCGATCAGCTAAGCTCGGAACAGTGGGTGCAAGACAAGGATGGCTCATACTGGATCGCGCTCTACCAGCGTTGCGTCCACCTGGGCTGTACCGTGCCGTTCCGCGATGACTGCGCAAGCTTTAAGTGCCCCTGTCATGGGTCGCACTACAACGTTGACGGCGAATATCTGGATGGTCCCGCTCCCAGAAGCCTGGATCGCTTCCAGATGTCCTTCAATGGAGATGACGTCGTGGTGAATACCGGCTTTATCGATAACACGGTACTGCATCCAGATAATACAACACGTTTGATCCCAGTACCAACTGTCGCGTGCAGCGCATCCTGAGGCCCGGTCTGCTGCTTGAAATATGCCATCTTCATAGCATGGCGCGCTGACGGCTACTGTCTCTAAAGATGGCATATCTTGAGGAGGCAGTATCCTGTTGGTATAAGGGGCAATCAGGCGATCTTGCTCTCAGCGGTGAGAGCTATCAAGCAGATAAAGGTTGTGTGTTATGGTAAATTTTGGACAAGCTGCCGTAGGTCTTATCCTGGTGTTAATAGTGATAGGCGGCTTGCTATATATATTCTACTCGCGCACGAACGCCATTGAGAAGACGGGATATGGCTCTCTGATTATGCTGGCCCTGGTCTCGCTCATGATCCCGCTTTTCTGGATTATGGAGGGCGGCAACGAAGCAACAGCGCAGGCCCAGCAGCATACCCTGGCTATACAGCGCGGTCTGGCGCTCTATGCCGCGAACTGCCCTGATCAATGTTATGGCATTCAAGGCGGCAAAGTTGTCAATCCCAAGTACAACGGATATACTGTCGATGCTCTGAATCAGATGAGCGACGATGATCTGACGCGCATCATCAGCGCAGGCATCTATAATCCGGCTGCGCCTCCTCCGGCCAATCCCAATGCTATCCCCAGAAGTGATCGCTACGGCGGGGCCTTGCTCAGCAACGATGTAGATTACCTGTTCCAGTTTATCCGTTCCGCCAGTCCGCAATATTTAAAGAGCAAGGGCTTCGATCCGAACGAGAATGGCTTCAATCAACTGCCAGACTATCTGCAGGCCAACTTTCCCGCGCTCTATCAGGCAGCGGTTTCTCTCGGCAGCGCCGGTCAGTTCGGCAAAGCCGTCGATATGACGAAGCAAAAGGCGATCACCATCAATATCGTGCAGCCTCCTCCGGGAGCTCAATGCACTCCTTCGTGCTTTGAGGTGCTGAATGCGCAGGTGAAGGTGGGTACGGTAATTACCTGGATCAACAAGACTGAGTTACCACATACTGTTACTGCACTCCAGGGAAAAAATACCGCCTCTCCCAAGCCTGCGTCGGACATCTTTGACTCGGGCATCGGCAATTTGATACAGTCGAATGGCAAGTTTACCTATACGGTGACTCAGGCTGCCTATAATGCCAACCCTGATCATGTGCTCATCTACTATTGTCAGATCCATCCCGGTATGCTGGCTGAGCTGACGATAGTACCATAAATGCTGTATCGCTGCGCCTCTCTACGGAGCGCAGCGGCGTTTTACTATTTTTAGATCGCTGAAAGGGATTGCGATCCATGCAACACGTACAACAACAAGAGTTGCCAGAACGAATATCGTGGGCGAGGGCGCTGGTTTTCGCCGTCGGCTTCTTCTTCATCGCCGCGATCCTGATCGGGCAACTCCCTGGATACATTTACTTGCAAATGACTGCTGCATCCCTCGCCGGATTGGAGCAGGGGTCCCTGGGGTTGGCTGCTGCCTTCCTGGGTGCGTTTCTGGTGATCCAGGCGATAGTGATGCTTTTCGACCCTAAGCCGGTGGTGCCTCCCATCATTTTCACCGGTCTGGGGGCAATCTTTGCGGTGGTCGGCCTTGCCATTGCGGTCCTGGCCTCTATTACAGGGTGTGCCCCCCACCAGCAAACATGCAATCAGTTTTTCCCGACGGATGCCACTGTCTGGAACCCGCTATTGGGCGGCAAGGTGCTCTGGTTCCAGCCCAACGCGGTTGATTTTGTGATGCTGGGCATTACCCTGCTCGGCATCGGTGTGGCCTGGATTTTCTATAGCCAGCTAGCCATTCGCGAGCAGCGTAATCCAGACCTGCGTGATCTGGGGACCACGCCCGCGATCCGTTGGATGATTGTTGGCAGCTCGATCCTGCTGGTCCTGTTTATCATTGCATATACGTATGTCAACGATGCGGGCCTTGCGCGACAGCTCTTCCCGCAAAATCCGTTTTTTGGCTTGAAGTTGATAGATCTGTTTGCTGCTATCATTCTCGGAGCCTCGATTTTCCTGGCTCTGGGCGCTCTGCTGCTGCGCTTGCACTACCTGATGCGCCCGATGCGCAAAAAGGCGATGCCTGCCCTCTATGCTGTGGGGGCTCTCGGCCTGGCTCAGACCGGAGCGATTTTCCTCGTCATATGGTTTGTACTCTATCCGCTGGTTGCCTGGATGCATACGTGGACGTTTATCGGCCTCAATGATTATTTTCTCATTTGCGCCCGCAAAACGGCCATTCCCGCAAGCTGCTCGTTCTCGCCACAGGCTGGCTATCTCATCGATGCTATCGTCACGACCAATTTCTTTGCCCTGATGCTGGCTTCGATCTGGGTCTGGAAGTCGAATCGTACCCTGGTGGTGGTCGCGAGTATCGTGACGATAGGGGCAATCGCAGCGGCGACCCTGCTGGTACACACGTCGCCGGACCAGATCCTGTTTGCGATGATCCTCTGTGCGGGAATGTTGCTCCTGGCAGTGATCTGGACGAGCGTTGCCCGCCGCGAGTTCGCGATTGTAGGCGAAAACAATCTAGGCTGTCTGGGCCAATGGTTGGTCGTGGGCACCTGTTTACTGATCTACCTGGCAGCGTTTGCCTTCTTCTCGATCCCATTATTCACGGAGACGGAGCCGAATATTCCCTTCATCTCCGGCCTGGCTGTACCACCACCACCGCCCGCAGCTAATCAGCCACCGCCAATACCTGCTGCCGATGCTGTGGTGATGCTGTTTGTGATGGGAATTCTGGCGGCCATTCAGTTTTACTTCCTGACACGAAACCGCTATAAGGTCTGATCATACAGCACAACAGACCTGGAGAGGTGACAGCATAAAAAAACAACTGCATTCTGTCACCTCTCTCTTTTTGCGTGCTATAATGTGGTGTATTCTTTGAGAGTGGGAGGGAATATCCATGCAGTACGAACAGCCTCTTCGGGTGTTGATTCTCGCTGCAGAGATTGTGCCGTTTGCGAAAGTTGGCGGCTTAGCTGACGTTGTGGGGGCCTTACCAAAGGCTCTGCACGCTCTGGGACACGATGTTCGCCTGGTGATGCCGCGCTACCGTCAGGTCGATCCCGCGCGGTTCCATCTAAATACTGTGCTCGATTCGCTTAGCGTGCAGGTAGGCGATTTTCAGCTACAGACCAGTGTGTGTCAGGGAGAAATTGGCGATCACATCCCCGTTTACATGATTGATGCGCCGCGCTTCTTTGATCGCGAAAATATCTATGGCTATATCGACGATGGGGAGCGTTTTATTCTGTTCTGCCGCGCCGCTTTAGAGTTAGCCAGGGCGCTTGACTGGTCGCCAGATATCGTGCATTGTAACGATTGGCACACGGGCATCGTGCCCAACTGGATGCATACAGTCTACCGGGAGGACCCCTTTTTTAGCGATACTGCCACGGTTTATACTATTCATAATCTGGCCTACCAGGGTATCTTTGGCTATCGCATCCTTGAGGTGGCAGGGGTGGCTGCTAACGGCTTCCTGTATCCCCAGATTGCAGAGCTGGCTAATGTCGTCGATATTATGGGGCGCGGCATTCTCTTTGCCGATGCTGTGACGACAGTGAGCGAACGCTATGCCCAGGAGATTTTAACGCCGACCTTCGGCGAGAAACTCGATCACCTCCTGCGGTCTCGCCGCGACCGCCTCTTCGGCATCCTCAACGGCATCGACTATCAGGAAATTAATCCCTCCACTGATCGCTATATCCACACCCAGTTTGACGTGCATTCTCTGGAGAAGCGGGCCGAGAATAAGCGCGACTTGCAGCAGTTCGCGCATCTGCCGGTACGTGCCGATGCGCCGCTGCTGGCAATGATCTCGCGCCTGACCGATCAGAAGGGTTTTGATCTGCTCTCGCAGGTCATACAACCATTGATCACACAGGGAATACAGTTTGTGGTGCTAGGCATTGGCGATCAACACTATCACGAGCTGTTCCAGAATCTGGCAGCCCGCTATCCCGAACAGGTTGCTATATTCCTCACCTTTAATGCGGAACTGGCCCAGCGCATCTACGCGGGCAGCGATATGTTCCTGATGCCCTCGCGTTTTGAGCCCTGCGGCTTGAGCCAGTTGATTGCCATGCGCTACGGCTGCGTGCCCATTGTGCGCAGCGTTGGCGGGCTGGCCGATACGGTTCAGGAATACGATCCCCATACCAACACGGGCAACGGCTTTGCATTTAGCAATTACGATCCCTGGGAGCTGTTCGCCGCCATTGTACGCGCTCTGACCGTCTTCCGCTTCGAAGACGCCTGGCGTACCCTGCAAGTACGTGGGATGGAGGCGGATCATTCCTGGCACGCCTCCGCGCTGCGTTACGTTGAGGTGTATCGCAACGCGCTGGCATTCCATAAAAGCGGGAAATAACCCGGTTTGACGCAGAAATTGACATTCAAACGAAAAACGTCTATAGTAGAGACAGTGGCTGACGTTGTATGGTTGATTTGGAGGTACAGGGCGTTGTGGATAGTGTGTGTAGGGTTACTGACGAGTGTGAACGTGATGAGGAAGTTGTTAAGCGCCGAATCGGCCTGGCTCAGATTTATGGCTCTCTTCCCCGCTATGCCTCTACCGCGTTCTGGCGCACTCTGCAATCGGCTGATATCCCGCTAGAGGTGCTGGTGCGCTGCTTTCGCTCCGCCCTGGCTCAGGGAGATGTTCAGGGGCGAGATCGTATCATTGAAATTATTTTCCTGCGTATACAAACGATGAATGAATACTGGGCGGCTAGCGTGCTGAAGAGCCTGGCGGTGCCAGCGGATGAGCGATATGCGCTCATGTGCGATTTGTGCGCCGATCTTTACGAGAGCGTGATTCGCGCGTTAATGAACCCGGAACGCCTCTTTTGGGAAGAGAACTTTTTGCATTGCCTGTATTTTGAACGCAAACATGTTTACCGCTCTTTGATGATGCGCGAGGGGCGCTGGCACGATTTGGGCGTGAAGAGGAGTACGCGTATACCACGCGGGCTGCTGGCGAGCCTGGACCAACCTGTACAACAGGCAGATAACGGCATCCATTCCTTTGATATTGAAGATGAACAGGCGCAAAGAATGCTACAAACGGTTGAGTCTTTTGATCTCCTTCAACTGGTGCTGCACCTTCCCGATAGGCTCAGGGCCGTCGTATTGCTGATTTTCTGGGAGGGAAGATCAGAGAAGGATGCTGCACGCGTGCTGGGAATTAGCGACCGCACGGTGCGTAATCGCATCCAGGCGGCCAAAAAACTGTTGCGTGATCTGCTGGCGACCGAAAGAGAATGTGCTTTCTATGGCTAGAGAACAAGAAGAGGCTCTATTACGCATTACCGCGCGCTACGTTGCGGAGGAACAGGCCGGACAACAACCCCGCCTGAGCGACTACCTGGCGCGCTATCCGCAATACGCCAGCGCCATTGCCGATTTTGTGGCATACTATCACGCCGTTGAAATGTATGTGCCTGCCGGGATGGATGCGGATACCTCCCTCTCCGCTATCTCACGCGAGGTCCTGCGGCGCGTTCAAGCGCGGGTACGGCAGCAACCCGAACAACGTGGCAATTTATTGCCATTGGCGAACGGGCGTTCGTTCACTCTGGAGGAGCTGGCCGATAGACTTAACTTGACCCTGGATATTATGATACAGTTAGAACAACGCCTGATCGAGCCTGCTACTATCCCTTATGAGCTATGTAAACGATTAGCGGCAGCTCTGGAGCAACCTGTAAGTGTTGTTCAAGAGTATTTTCAGACAGATGATCAGTCTCGGCAAGCGGCGGAGAACCGTGCAAAGCCGCGCTTATGGGTTGCGGAGGAACAGGCATGTTATCCTGGAAGCACACAGAGACCTGGCTTTCGTCAGGTCCTGAAAGCCAGCCTGCTCATCTCTGCCGAGCAAGCTGCCGACTGGGAAGCAGTTCTGGCGCGCGAAATGTTGTAAGAGAGGCGAGCATGATGAGACAGTCGATAGCATACCTGGATTGCCACTCTGGCATCAGTGGCGATATGTTTCTTGGCGCATTGCTGGATGTCGGTCTCTCGCTCGCTACCCTCAGCAACTCACTGGCAGCGTTGCCGCTAGAGGGCTACCAGTTGACGCTTGAGCCTTACCAGGATAAAGGGATACGTGGCGTACGTTTTGCTGTGACATTAGCGGAACAGGAGCAACCGACGCGGCATCTCTCGAATATTGCCGCCCTGTTGCACGCAGCACCGCTCCCTCCCCGTGTGCGTGATACCGCCCTGGCGATCTTCCGCTGCCTGGCCGAAGCCGAGGCCGCCGTTCATGGCACGAGCATCGAAGCAGTGCATTTCCACGAAGTGGGTGCGGTTGACGCCATTATTGATATTACCGGAGCCGCGCTTGGCATTGAGGAACTGGGGATCGCTCGGCTCTATGCCTCACCTTTGCCTCTGACCAGTGGTCATGTCAAGACTGCTCATGGGCTGTTGCCTGTGCCAGCTCCGGCGACTTTAGAAATTCTGCGCCGCGTGCAGGCTCCCTGGAAAGCCTGCCCTACTGAGGGTGAGCTGGTAACGCCAACGGGTGCGGCAATTCTGGCGACGCTGGCCCGTTTCGAGACGCCGCCCATACGCATTGAACGCGTTGGTTACGGCTTTGGCCGCAAACAGCTCCCCTGGCCCAATTGCCTGCGCCTCTGCTATGGTCACGAGCTGGCTATGCAACAGGAGTCAGCCGAAGCTGATGTAGATTGGGTGGCTGTGATCGAATCGCATATTGATAATATGAGTGGCGAACTGCTCGGTGGGCTAATGGAGCGCCTGTTAGCATCGGGCGCGCTCGATGTGAGCTATACTCCCATTCAGATGAAGAAGAATCGCCCCGCGACCCTGGTAAGAGTAATCTGCCCTCCCGATGAAGGTGATCGGCTGGCAATGCTCTTATTGCGCGAAACAAGCACATTGGGAGTGCGCATTCAGCAGGTGCAGCGCCTCAAAGCGCAACGTTCGCAACAACAAATTGCTACGCCGCTCGGCCCCATAACAGTCAAAATCAAACGTTTAGGCACGCGCATCATCAGCGCCACTCCCGAGTATGAGGATTGTGCTCGTATCGCCAGGGAACGTGACATACCGCTGCTGGAAGTATACGAGGTTGCGAACCGGGCGGTGCAGGCTCTGCTAAAGCAAAAGGAGCACCATGATACCCAACCCTAAACACTATTCGATAATCATTGAATGGAGCGACGAGACTATTCGATAATCATTTGGTATAGTGAAAAAAGCTCTAAATAGCATTGTTTAAAGTTTTTTTCATTTGGAGTCGAGATATCAGCCAAATACATAGGCATATAAATCGGGGCAAAGTTTGGACCTGGAAAGAAGAGTACGAGACTTAATGGGTTTAAGAATAGCAGATGGAACAACTGATGTTTTACGAGGACAGGTAGCCCGTGCTCTTCTTGGCAATGGACTCTATGAGATGTCTCTAGGAAGAGAAGACAAAAAAGTAGGCGACAATCTATTTCACTAGAAGACTCTGGTGACAAAACTTTGGAATTTGTGAGAGTTATTGCACCTAACACTTAAATGTGGAATATTTGTAAAGGAGATGGAATGAGAGTAGAAAAGAGCTATACTGTGCAGGAAGCTATAGAATATGGGTTCCTCCAGATTGGTTCCTCAGCTATTGTTGCCGAAAATGTACGTTTTATCCGAACAGAGGATAATGGCACTTCTGCTCCAATTATTATCGGCGCAGGCACGAGATTACGAGAAGGATGTATTATATCTTCAGGCGTTGTCATAGGATCGAATTCGATCATTGGGCATAACGTTGTCGTACGTCAAGGTGTTCGTGTTGGTGATAATACAGTAATATCTCATATGGTGTGTTTGGAAAAGAGTTCACAAGTTGGTAATCACGTTCGTATTTCTGCATTAACGCATATTACAGGAGGATGTATCATTGAAGACAATGTACAAGTTGGAGCCAGAGAGGTGACAATTAATGATAGACAAATGCGCCGGGTCAAAACGCCAGATTTGACTACACCGGGACTAAAAGCCCCCATTCTGCGTCAAGGATGTCGAGTGGGCAGTGGTGCCACGCTTATGGCAGGAGTAGAGGTTGGAAGGAATACTCTGGTCGGGGCTGGGGCTGTAGTCACTAAGAACTTGCCTGAGAATGTTATAGCCTTTGGGGTACCGGCATATATCCAAGCAGAACTGACAGAGCCAGAAGATTTCGCAAGAGAGTTATAATGCATCCAAAAAATTGGTTTGTCTTGCTAAACTGAGGCATTTGAGCGCCATGGAGCTAGCAAAGAGCTTAACCTCGGTGTTTTCATGTCTTGTACGGGAAACTTCTCTGACCAGCCAAAAATAACCTCCATGCCGATAAAAATATCGGCTGGAGTGACTTGGAGTCAAATATGCTGCTTAAACGGCGGCGCATATCTAATGGACTGCATTCGCAAAAGTTATTAGCCTTGTATCACCTGCTTTCCTGGCTAGAAATGGGACAAGCTTATGTTCGTGAAATGCTTTCGATTGGCAGATTCATCGACGCTAAGCGAGGGATAATATTGCCGTATCCTCGTTCAAGAAAAGGAATACCAGTAATATATGTGGTCCCATGCGCGATAGCCGCAGCAATCACATATGCCAGTCCTGCACGCAAATCAGGAATAGCTATTTCACCTACTGCTTCTAATGGGGTTGGGCCTTGAAGAATGGCACTATGGTCGTAGCCTTTCTCACGGTAGCGGCAAGGACTACCTCCCAAGCAATGGTCTGTCAGTTGTGTTTTCGCTCCTAGTCGGTTGAGAGCTTGCAGATAGCCAAAGCGATCTTCGTAGACTGTCTCATGAATGATAGAGAACCCTTCTGCCTGCGTAAGCAAGACGGCAAAGGGCTGTTGCCAATCGGTGGAGAAGCCTGGATAGACATCGGTTTCGATAATTGTTGACCGTAACGGGCTTTTCCGAAAGAAGCGAATGCTCTTGGGTCCACAGAGCTCGATACCCCCTCCCACTTGCTGAAAATACGAGAGAAAATTTCCCAGGGTGTCTGGCCGAATACCATGGACCGTAATATCTCCTTGCGAAGCGCAAGCCAGTGATGCCCAGGATGCTGCCTCAATACGGTCGCCAAGAATGCCCATCGTGGTGCCTGTGAGTCGCTTGACGCCTTCTACGCGAATCTGACGCCCCGAAGAGGTGAAAATGATAGCGCCCATAGAGCGCAACATCGTAATCAGTTCGATAATTTCTGGCTCGATAGCGGCATTACTGATAATGGTTGTTCCCTGTGCCAGGACGCTAATATAGAGGCATGTCTCTGTTGCCCCTACACTCGAAAATGGCAATTCAATATGTGTTCCTTTAAGTGGCGTAGTGCGCGACGCCACAAATCCTCTTTCAGTAGCCTCAACCTTCCCACCGAAAAGCTCTATTGCCTTCAAGTGAAAATCCACAGAACGTTCACCAATCTGGCAGCCTCCAACGATAGGAACAGATACCTCAGTAAAGCGATGTAACAATGCTCCTAATAAAAGGATAGGGATACGGTTGCTTCCAGAGTGGGGAGTTGGAACATACGAAGCGCTCATCGATGAAGGGTCGATCCGCATGACGTTTTCCTCATGTTCGACTCGCACGCCAATCGAGAGAAACATCTCCTTTGTAATTTCCGTATCTCCAATAGGAGGAACGTTGGTTAGTGTGGTTGGGGAGTCGCCGAGAAGTGCTGCTACCATCGCTTTCGTAATAAAATTCTTTGCTCCCAGGCAAGTAATCTCTCCGATCACCGGACGACCACCCTCAACACGATAAACTGTAGAGCTCATAATACTATGTAAGTACTGCCTATCACTACCTTATGCAAGGATTGCTATGGAGTACCTCAACTCCTTTCTGAATTCATGACAATTTCTGCTGCCACGATACCATACTACGCTTCTCCTGTGCAAGAGAAAAGAGGGAAGGACCGTCGTGATTCTCTCAAGCTGCTTCACTGCGCTCTCTGGAGTTTATCCGAAAACTTCTGATACAATATCAGTAACGGTAAGAAGCATGACAAAGAAGGTGACCTATGGATTTTGTAGACTGGCGCAAGTCACCAGAGAAGAGCAAAACGAACGAGGGCGAAAAGAAACGCGACCCGGGCAGGTTTCGAGGGAAAAGATTTTACGACCACATTGACGAGATCATTCATGAAGCCCAGGAGCGAGGGGAGTTCACAAACCTGAAAGGCTCCGGTCAGCCGCTACATCTCGAAGACGATAGCTATGCGGGCGACAGAGCAATGGCTTACCGTATGCTCAAAAATAATGGTTTTGCTCCTCCCGAGATCGAACTTGCCAACGAGGTGCGTAAAGAACGCGAGCGGGCAGAGGCAAAGCTAAGCAGGATTGTTCATTGGGGAGAATCGCTGCGCAACCGCCGCGTTCCCCCCTTTGCCAGCGAGAAGCGATCCTTCAATGCCGCACTGGAGAAAGCCGTTGCCGAATACGATCAGTCACTCCGCGAACTGAATCGCAAAATTTTGACGCTGAACTTGAGCGCACCCTCAGCCATGCACCAGCCCATGCTGGAGGTAGAGCAGCTAGTCAAGCAGTTTCGCGAAACCTGTTCCCCCCTTGAAGTATAGTCCTGGTAGGGCCATAAAGGCCCTGCCATAGACATAATTAACTGTCCTATCTAATTTACTCCGCTCTACCGAGCAAAAGAGCGGCTGGCAGGAATTATTTGCTCGGCGATGATGCGGAGCTGTTCGATGGTTTGCTCGCTCGGATCTCCTCGCTGGACGAGCATAATCTCTTCAACGCCAACATTGGCGTAGGTATGAATTTGCTCGACAATGATTTCTGGCGTGCCAACGAGGAAGCCATTGTTATGCAGAGCGGTAATGACCTCATCGAGCGACTTGTCGGCCAGCTCCGGCCTGCTCTGTCGCCATTGCAATTGCTGGTCCAGCTCGTTCATATCGCGCCCCAGAAAGATCGGAGCCATCAGCGTGCGCTTGACGCTCTTAGGCTCGCGTCCGGCCTCGCGCAGCAGCGTATCGAGATAAGTTGAGCGTTCGTGGAATGTTTCGGGAGACGTAAAAGGCGCGTTCCAGATATCGGCATAGCGCACGGCCAGAGGCAAGGTGCGTTTCACCCCCGTACCACCGATCATGATACGTGGGCCACCGGAACGCTGCGGGCGTGGCAAGAGTGTGGCTTCGCGCAGGTGGTAGAAGTTGCCCTCATAGGTAACCGGCTCGTCGCTATGCAATAAGCGGGTGATAACCTCCAAGCCCTCTTCCAGCCGGTTCATACGCGTGGGTATATCGCCGAGATTATGTCCGAAGAGGGTATGTTCGCGCTCCTGCCAGCCTGCACCAACCCCCAGGATCATGCGCCCGCCGCTCAGATCGTCGAGCGCGGCTGCCTGACGGGCCAGCAGCGTCGGTTCGCGGAATGAAAGCGGCGATACCAGGGGGCCGAAGTGGGCGCGCTGGCTATGGTCTGCGCAATAGGTGAGGGAAACGATCATCTCAAGCGAGTTCTTATCGGGCGGTCTGGCATTGGTATAGTGGTCGGAGCGGAACAGGCCCGCAAATCCCAGTGCCTCAACCTCCGTTGTCCAGCGTTTCCACCCTGTCCATGTCAAACCATCCTGCCCTTCAATCTGCAAGGAGATATCAACCATGACGAATACTACCTTTCTCACGATTTAGAAGTACGGCTATAATGGGGATCGTGTTTTTGGGTCTATTGTAAGAGTAAACAATTTTGAGGGGTGGCGTCAATTTTGTTCATCTTGCCTGTTGGCTTTGCCAGAATGCCACAACCCATGCTCGTTGCTCCGCCGTCTCCGGCACGCTATAACCGCTGGCCTGGCCCAAGAGGTCGAACGCTCGGTCAGCGGTCAAACCGGTGAGTACAAGCAGGCTGGCAGCCATCAGACTGGATCGGCCAATCCCTGCCCGACAATGAAAAGTGACGTGTTTCCCTTCCGAAAGATACGCTTTGAGCCGCCTCAGCAACTGGAAGGTCTCTTCAGAAAATGAGGGGATGCTCAGATCTACGATTGCGAAGGAAATGAACTGTATTCCCTGCTCCCGACAACAAGCGGCCTCCTCTACAAGGTCTAGCTCGCTCACCTCAGCATCGGTCAAAAGCGAAACCAGGACATCAACGCCAGAGGTATGCAGATCCTTGATCTCGTCAGGAAGCCAATCCCCGCCTCGGGGTCGGGCCATGATGCTGACTTTTCCCGTGGAGAGTCCTTGAACAGAATAAAGTGGTACGCGCATAGAGGTATCTCCTTCAACAATACCGGTGAACAGCGTAAAAAGCATTTCTGATGAGATTAGGGTTTATTGGACGAAAGGTTAGCTCTCGTGTGGCTTTTGATTGCGACTCGACTGTAAAAAAGCAGCATGAATTACAGAGCGTGGCAGAGGCGTATGGGAGTCGAACCCACCAGGGACCGCGCCGAGCGACCCCCCAGCCGTTTTGAAGACGGTGAGACCCACCGGGGCCCCTACACCTCCATAGTCTGTATCACGTATTCTGCCACTACTGTTCTTGCCTGTCAAGCAATTCTTTGCAGCCGACCGAGCTGTAGCTCCCCGATTCATCGTGGGAGTCGGCGAAGTGTGTCTACCGTTACTTCCCGTAGATCCCTGACTACCACCTCCGCTTTCCTCAAACCGGGCAGGTCGCGATCTCCGGCTACCGCGATGCAGCGCATACCGCCAGCGTGAGCAGCTTCCACGCCTGCTACGGCATCTTCGATGACCAGGCACCTCCCTGGCTCTACCTCTAGCTCCTCCGCCGCTTTAAGAAAGACGTCGGGCGCGGGCTTGCCACGCGGAACCGTCTCGCCTGAGACCAGGACCGAGAGGTAACGACGCAGCCCCAGCACTTCGCTGATCAGTTGGATATTCGCCATCGGCGTTGATGAGGCTAAGGCTTGAGCATAGCCCGCATCGTGTAACGCGCTCAGCAGCTCGATGGCTCCCGGCAGCGATGCGGCTGTCTCGCGCATGAATTCGCGGAAGTAGGCTTCTTTACGGTCGGCCAGTTCGCGGACACGCTCAGGAGAATGGGTTCCCCAGATGGTCGGGATGATGGCATCGTTGCGCCTGCCAAAAGTGGACCAGAACTGCTCTTCCGTAAACGTCACTCCCGTCTCCCGCGCTAACCGCTGCCACGCCCTTAAATGCTCCTGCGCGCTGTCGATTATTACTCCGTCAAGGTCCCAGATAACAGCCTGAATCGGATCGACCATGATATGTTCAGCTCCTCTGGTTTTGTTTCCATCTTCCATCATATCACACCCCCTTCGTATAAACTTCTATCATGGTGAGAGAGGGACAGGCGCAAGGCGAAAAGCAGCGAGCGGAATTACTAAAAACGCGAGATCATCATGAGAAACTCGCGCAGCCTCATGTCTGTGACGACCAGAGGAATGGAGCTTTGTAGGCATTGAAACAATCAAGAATATTCTGACGTGTCGAGAGATAGGTTAGTCCGGTAACAGAAGAGCAAAGAAAGGAGATGGGAGGATGAGAAATTGCTTATTGTATAACAAAAGCAGCATCATTCGGGGAAGTATCATCGTAGTACTGTTACTTACATTGTTCACGATGATGAGTTTTACCGCGTTGGCTAACGATCAACAGAGATCAAGCCTCCACGCCTCTACAATGACAGCCCTTCAGAATGCGCCTTCTGGAACAGCAGCTTTAAGCTGGAATTCACAGAATAAGATGCTCACTGTAACCCTTCATCTCAGCGGATTACAACCAGGGAGTAACCATGCCGCGCATATCCATGCCGGTACTTGCTCATCAATCGGGAAAATTTTGTATCCGCTCAAAAATGTCGTTGCGGACGCAGCAGGAAATAGCACATCGATAACCACCATCAATAACATAGCCGGTGGCATACCAGCCACGGGCTGGAACGTCGCAGTTCATCAGGGTCCTACAGTTCAAACGGGTGAACTTTTTTGTGGGAATATTGTCAATGCAAAAAGGGCCGCATCAGTATCCGTCCCACTCAAGGCAGCCCATCCAGTGCATTAGAGTGGGTAGACATCATTAACTTTCTGCCGATAAGCAGCTCCTAAGAGGAGTCGCTCGGAAGCGGGGAGAGGTGCAGCACCTCTCCCCTTCTGCAAGGCTTTGTCCTGCCAGCGCAAGAGGGAAAACGAGAAAACTGAAAAGCCCTGCTCATTGCTCCTTGTTCGATAGACGCATATTACCGACCATGATAGAATGGGTGGGGCAAAAGACAATGGTAACTCGGAGGACCTTCTTATGAATAGTGATCGTATGTTCTTCAATGAGGAGATAGAGACGCTCCCAAAGCAACAGCTTCAAGCTTTGCAGTTGCAGCGTTTGCAGGCGATTGTCGAGCGTGCTTATAACCAGAATCAGTTTTACCGCCATCTCTATGATCAGGCTGGCGTTCGGCCCGCCGATATCAAATCCCTGGAAGATATGCGCAAGCTGCCGTTTCTGGAGAAGAAAACGGTACGCGCAGCTTACCCGTATGGCACTGCGCTGGCTACCCCGGGCGGCGAGGGCGGTCTGCTGGAGGTGCATTCGACGAGCGGCACGACCGGTAAGAGCGTTCCGGTGTTTGCGACGAAAAAAGATATTGCGTACTGGGCCGAGCTTAACGCGCGCGAGCTCTGGATGACCGGCCTGCGCCCCGGCGATGTGCTGATGAATTGCTATGGTTATGGTATGCCAACCGGCGGTTTCGGCTTTCATTATGGTGCGATGGCGATGGATGTGATGACAATCCCTATGGGCTCAGATGCTCGCCAGTATGATCGGATGATTGATTTCATTCTTGATTTTGGCGTGACTGCCATCTGTATGACGCCATCAGTGGGCCTCTACGTTGGCAACAAGGCGCGCGAGCGCGGCGTGGACTTTAAAGCTGCAAAGCTCAAAATCGGACTGTTTGGCGCGGAACCCTGGCCGTGGGAGACCCGCCTGAAGCTGGAGGAGCTATTTCATATTACTGCTTATGATGAGTTTGGCATGACCGAATTCCTGGGACCCGGCATGACCTGCGAATGCTCCGTGCGCGATGGCATGCATGCCTGGGCCGACGCTTTCCTGGTCGAGTGCATCGATCCCGCAACGGGCGAACCGGTCGCAGAGGGGCAGGACGGCGAGCTGGTCTGGACCTGGCTCTCCGCTGATGGGACTGCGATGATTCGCTATCGCAGCCGCGACCTCTCTCGCCTCTGGTGGGAGGAACGCTGCTCGTGTGGGCGCACGCACCCCAAGATTGCCGCGATCAAAGGACGCAGCGACGACGCCGTCTCCATCCGCGGCCTGATCGTCTTCCCCAGCCAGGTAGAAGCTGCCCTGGTCAAATTCCCCGAAACAGGGGCAAACTTCCGCATCATCGTTGACAAGCGCGACGGGCTGGATACCTTTGATCTGAAGGTAGAGGTCAAAGACGCCATGCTGCTGGGGGATAGTACGCATCTCAGCGCATTAAGGAGCCAGATGGCCGAGGCCGTAAAATCGGCCACGGGCAACACGCCCCGCGTGGAACTGGTTCCGCCCGATACTTTGCCGCGTGCCAGCGGCGGCGAATCCAAAACCGCCAGCGCCCGCGTCGAGGATCGCCGCAAAACTTTGTAGGGGCAAATGTAGGTTAACTGAAGCTGGGCAAGCACTGCAACCCGGGCAAGCGCAAGGCATTGCCCCTACTTGTACTTGATCGCAGACTGCTGTATAATACCGTCCTTGAAGGGTAGGAGGTATCTCGTAGTCCTGGCGAAAGTCATTGATGCTTGAAGAGAGGCTTTTTGATGACAACAACATATATTCCGCGCGGTAAATATCATATCTGGACCGTTGGCTGTCAGATGAATCAGGCCGACTCTCAGCGTATTCAGACGATGCTTGATGAGTTGGGATGGGAAGAGACGAGCATGGACCAGGCCAATCTTGTGGTCCTCAATACCTGTAGCGTGCGCCAGGCACCAGAGGAGAAGGCGCATAATCAACTGGCTCAACTCAAGCATGCGAAGGCGAAACGCAGCGATCTGCTGGTCGCACTGATGGGCTGCATGATCGGCAATCAAAAGACGATTGATACACTGAGCAAACGCTACCCCCATATCGACCTCTTTATGAAGGTTGAGCAGGCCGATATCCTGCCGCGCTTCCTCGAAGAGCGCTGGACGCCCATTTCTGGCGCAGGCTGCCTCGATATCGAGTATATGCCGGACGAAGCCCCCCTCGCTCCTGCTGAGCGCGTTCTGCCAACCTTTGCCACTTCGACCGTGACTACAGGAAAACGGCATGTGCTGCCAATGGCGATCACGCCCAAACCGGGCGAGCGGATCGCGCACTATCCCACGCAAATCGAACATACTCCAGCCAGCCCGACGGCGTGGCTGCCGGTGATTCTGGGCTGCAATAAGGTCTGCACCTATTGTATTGTGCCCTATCGCCGGGGACGCGAGCGCAGCCGTCCTATAGATGAGTTGATGATCGAGGCGCGCTCCCTGGTCGCCAAAGGGGCCAAAGAAGTCACGCTGCTCGGACAGACCGTTGAGGCGTACGGGCTCGATTTGCCCGATCAGCCAGACCTCGCCGATCTGATGACCCATCTCAGCGTCATTGAAGGGCTGGAGCGCATACGCTTTATGACTTCTTACCCTCAGCACATGACCGATAGCATGATCGAGCGCATGGCTCAACTGCCAAAAGTCTGCGAACATTTGAATATTCCCGTGCAGGCAGGCGACAATGAGATGTTAAAGCGGATGAAGCGTGGCTATACGCTGGAGGAGTATTGCGAGCGTATTGAGCGCGTGCGCCAGCTCTGGCCCGAGATTACGCTCTCGACCGACGTCATCGTCGGTTTCTGTGGCGAGACGGAAGAAGAGTTTCAGCATACGCTTGATCTGCTAGAGAAGATCCGCTTTGATGTGGTGCATGTAGCTGCTTACTCAGTGCGACCCGGTACGGTTGCCGCGCGCTGGGAAGATGATATTCCCCTGGCTGAGAAGAAGCGACGGCTGCATGCAGTGGAGGAGGTGCAGGCGAAAATTGCCCTCGAATTGAACCAGTCCTATATTGGTCGAGTGGAAGAGGTACTGGTTGAGGATACGAATGTCACGCATGGACGAAAACAATGGAAGGGGCGCAATCGCGCCAACAAATGGGTGTTTTTCCCACAGCCAGAGGAAGGTGAGTCCAATGGGTCTGGTAGCATTCAGCCCGGCGATCTGGTGAAGGTGCATATCGACCGAGCAACATCCTGGTCCCTCCAGGGGTTGCGCGTTGCGGTATAATAAGCGGACTTATCAATCATCACGTTACGCGAAGTTGGAGGAAGTTTTAATGACGCAGGCTCTGTCGGCTGAAGAAAAGGCTCGTTTAAAAAAGCAGTGGACAGATTTAGCTGTCAAACAGGCCCAGGAGGGCCAGTGGGAAGAGGCAGTTGGCACAAACAAGAATATCCTCAACCTTTTCCCCACTGAACCGGATGCCTGTAATCGCCTGGGCAAGGCGTACAGCGAACTGGGAATGTACTCGGAGGCGCGCGAGGCGTATGCGCAAACACTCAAGTACAGCCCCGGTAACGCGATTGCCAAGAAGAATCTGGACCGACTGGCGCTGCTACAGGAGGCGCCGGCAAAGAATCATGCAGGGGTAGATCGGATCGATCCCAGGCTGTTTATTGAGGAAACCGGCAAGACGGGTATGACCGACCTGATCAGCCTTGCCCCAGCCTCAAGACTGGCGAAAGTGAGCGTTGGTGATAGGGTGCAGCTTTACGTCACCGGGCATACGCTGCTGGTGCGCAATGCAGGCGGAGAAGACATCGGACAGGTTGAGCCACGTCTCGCCAATCGCTTAATTGGCTTTATAGAGGGAGGCAACCGCTACGAGGCGGCGATTCTCGCTATGGAGCAGGGACAGGTGCGGATTATTATTCGCGAGCAGTATCAGCACCCCAATATGTTCGGTAAAGTCAGCTTCCCATCACAGGGCGGCGGCGATACGATCCGGGCCTACATCAAGGATACGATGTTGCGCTATGACCGTGAAGAAGATGAGGATCTGGGCAACGACGACGAGTATTATGATGGCGGCGACGATACCGAAGATATGACCGATATTGATTTCGAGGGTAATAGCGAAGCTGAAGAATAAATTAGAGTTAGAGAGGTAATAGTTCACATGAACAAAACCAAAAAAGTTGCATGGCGCAAACATCGTATTAAGGCTAAAAAGTACAAGGAGAGGGAGCGCCAGGCCAAAGCGGGGAGCACACCAGCCTCAACCGGACGACGCTAGCCAGGCGTTCTTCGCGCGCGTCTGATCTATGAGCAGTCTATCTCCTTCTGCATCATCGGCCTCTGTCCGCAATATTTTAACGCTGCTCGCCTCACGAGATGCGCAACTGGTGGCAGGGGCCAGCGGATTAGAACATCGGGTAACGTGGGCGTGCCGGATGCGAGCTCGCCTCCCTGCTTTCGAGAGCATACAGGGAGGCGAGCTGGCGTTACTCACCCTCTCTCAACTGCGCCGCCTCGATGAAACGCTGCCGCACCTGCTCAAAACGCTGCATAAAGCAGGCGTTGCGGTAGTAGCTGTTGCTGCGCTCGCACCGGATGCTCTAGGCAACGAGGCAAAGACCATCTCCGACGAGTTACACCTGCCCCTGATCTTTCTTCCCGCCTCCACTCAGCTTGAGGAGATCGAGCGCGAGGTCATCACCTTTGTGGTCAGCTTTCGCGGCGAGATCGAGCGCAAGTCAATTGAGATTGCTCACCAACTCATGCAATTAAGCGTTCAGGGAGCCGGCATCCAGGGAATATGTGAGTACCTTGCAGTCAGCCGTGGCAAGTGGGTGGTTGTGCAGGATGCTCAGCAACACATCCGTCTCCAGGCAGCCCCCCCCAGCGCCGAAGCCCTGATACTGCCTCCCCTCTTGACGAGCGAACACCTGCGTACACGCGGCCTGGCGCGTGTTGTTGAGCCTGTGATGATCCGGCATGAAATCGTTGGCTATCTCTCCTTGGTGGGAAACGAGGACGATTTTGACTACCTGGAACGGATAATTCTGGGCCAGGTGACGCCCATTCTAGCGTTAGCGGTGGCGCGCGAGCGTGAACGCAGCGAGGTCGAGAGCCGTTACCTGGCCGAGGCGTTTACCGATGTCCTCCAGGGTCATTATCAACAGCCCGAGGAGATGCTGGCCCGCACGCGCCTTCTTGGCTACGACCTGTCTGGCCCTCAGGCGGCTGTGCTCTACGAAGTGGCTCCTGGCAAGTCCGATTATCCGGAGGGCAGTCCCCTGGCTCTATGGGGCAAACGTGTGCGCGACGAGCTGCTACGCATCTGGCCCACCTGCTGGGTGTTGAGCGAATCTCGCCGCGTGACCGCCCTGCTGCCTCTTTCCACCTTAGATGGCAGTCCCGAGAACGAACGTGAGTGGGAGAATGCCGTTTCTTCACGTCTGGAGCGCGTGCAATCGCGTTTATCCTCCAGCAAAGATAACGGCACAGAATCACTCATTTACTCTTGTGGCATAGGACGGATCGCCAAAAAGTTAGAGGAGATACCGCAATCCGCTCGTGAAGCGCAGCAGGCGCTGGAGATCGGCAGACGCCTTTTTGGCGAAGGCAAAATTCACTCTTTTGCGCGCCTGGGGGTCTATCGTCTCCTTTTCTACCTGGACGGTCAGCGTGACCTGGAAAGTTTCTATCAGGAAACCCTCGGCCCGCTGCTCAACCAAGATTCGCGCAACGACAATACCTTACTTGAAACGCTGGAAGGCTTCTTTCGCTGCAATGGCAATCTGAGCGAGACGGCACGCGCTATGCATCTGCACCGCAACTCGCTGCTCTACCGGCTTGGACGCATTGAAGAGATCTTAGGCGCTTCACTCGACGACCCTGAATTGCGCCTCTCTCTGCAAATTGCGCTGAAAATCCATCACCTGCAAAAACGCTAAACCTTGATGACCTTCCCGCCAGCCGCTTTGAGCAGACGATCACGGATCGCCAGCCCCAACCCTTGCCGATCAAAGCTGCGACAAAGGATAACCTGCACCCCAGCCTCTTCAAGCACCCTTAGACCAGCAAACAGACGCACGGCAACCTGCTCAGCAGTGTTCCCTAAAGCATAGATGCATGCAGCGCAGTCCTGAAAGGCCGCGACATCTTCATCGGCTACCAGCACGCCCACCAGCTCGCCCTGCTCCTCCCGGCGTTTCACTTCTGTCAGCATAGCCCTGAGCATAGGCTCTGGCGAGCCCTCGAATAGAAACGCAGGCACGGTGGGAGCATAGTGAACAGGCAACTGACCAGGCGATTTCTGCGCCTCTTCGATCAGCGCCTCCTCTGGCAAATGTTGGCGCTCAGGTGGCGGCTGCACCTCCGGCAGGATCGCCCGCAACTGTTCCAGACTGACGCCGCCGGGACGGAGAATCGTCGGCGTTTCAGTGCAAAGGTCGAGAATAGTGGACTCCACCCCCACCATGCAAGGTCCTCCGTCCAGGATCAGCGGGAGGCGCCCATTAAGATCCGCCAGGGCATGCTGGGCCGTGGTCGGACTGACGTGCATAAAGCGGTTGGCGCTCGGAGCCGCTATAGGGGAGCCGGTGGCACGGATCAAAGCCAGCGCGACAGGATGGCGCGGCATACGAATCGCCACCGTCGCTAGCCCCGCAGTCACCAGCTTTGGCACCTGCATCCGGGCGGGCAAAATAAGCGTCAGCGGCCCAGGCCAGAATGCCTGAGCAAGCCGCCACGCCTGGGCAGGAACCTCCGTCACCAGCGATTCGAGCTCATCCTCGCGAGCGATATGCACAATCAACGGATCGCTCAATGGCCGCCCTTTGGCGACAAAGATCTGCTCCACCGCAGCAGGTTGCAGCGCATCGGCTCCGAGTCCATAGACCGTTTCGGTCGGAAACACAACCAGTTCTCGCACGCGCAGCAGTTGCGCCGCCTGCTCGATCACAGCTGGTTCTGGCTCAACGGGATCGACGCGTATCACTTCTGTTCGTTTATATTGCATCTATTCTATAGCTTTCTGCATTGTAAATTTATCTGATGGGATATGATACCCCGTCGCGGGGCAATCCCTCGCGGTTGCCCTGGTCCCACCCACGCCGGTCCTACGGCGGGATCTCAAAGACAAGGATATCACACTCTGGAAAGAGTATTATCAAATTTTGCTGAAAAATCTTGCTGCTACAAACACTTGACGTTACTTTCATTGCGTGGTACATTTCCTTCTGGACAGCAACAATGTCCATCGATTGATGTTTCCTTTGTAAACGGAGCGAAAGGCTAAAGTGGCTTTATGTCAGATATAGCCATTCAGCTTACTATGCAGGGCATGTTTTATGGCGAAGGGCGTTCCGTCGCCCAGGGCCTTACTGTGCCCTTTTTCAGGAAACATCAAACATAAGACCAGGTAGCGAATCCTGAAACAGACAGGTCATGGGCGAAGGATGGATGCGCGCTCATGGCCTTTTTGATTCTGCCGGCTCTCCTCTGACCCGAGTCATGGGCGTTTGCATACATCTGCGCCCATGACTCGTCGTTTGCAGGGCAATCCATCTGCGTAAAGCAGAAGTTCCCTCTTCAAGAAGGAGAAGCATCAATTATGACCGCATCATTCGAGCAATTACATCTGACGCAGCGTCCGGCCACGCTTGACGATTTGCAGTCTGTGACAGAGCTTTTATGCGCCTGCGACGTTGCCGACTGCGGCGAGCCAGATACCGAGCCCGATGATATCCTGGCCGATTGGCAACAGCCTGACTTTGATCTCGCCACGGCCTCCAGCGTGCTGATAGCTCCCGACGGACAGATCGTTGGCTATACCGATGCCCATTGTGGCGATACCGGCATGACCATCAGCCCATATACCGCCGTCCATCCAGCCTATCGCAATCAGGGACTTGAGCGTTACCTGCTGCACCTCTCGGAACAGCGCGCGCGTCAGTACCTCGATGGGCCTGACGGCACAGACATCGAACGCGTCATCAGAGCCTATGGCCTCACCGAATCCGGCAATCAACTGCTGGAAGAGGAGGGGTATCAGCTTTTAAAAATCGACTGGCGTATGGAGATCGAATTTGACGAGCCACCACCGGCTCCTCAGTGGCCGGAAGGCATCAGCGCCCGTCCCTATATCCAGGGGCAGGAAGAGCGGGTTGCTCACCGCATCATTCAAGAAGCGTTTAGCGAGCTGGCCCATCGTAGCTACCACCCGTTTGAAGAGTGGGTGTCGTGGGCGACGCAGCGTGACAATTTCGACCCCTCCCTGCTTTTTCTTGTGCTGGCAGGCGAGGAGCCGATTGGGGCTGTACTCTGCTATGATGAACGCGAGCTAGGTTGGGGATGGGTGCGCCAACTCGCCATCCTCAAGCCCTGGCAGGGGCGAGGGATCGGCAAGCAGTTCCTGCGCCATGCTTTCGGTGAACTGTATCGTCGTGGCAGGCGTCGCGTCGGCCTGACCGTTGACTCGCAAAACCCCAGCGGAGCCACCTACTTCTACCAGCACCTGGGCATGCATGTAGCATCCCAGATCAGGCTGTATCAGAAGCAGGTAGGCAGGTAAACATTCAAAACCTGTGTTGCTTAAAATGTGCTTAGCACATTTTAAGCAACACAGAAGAAAAAGAGATTAATGCGCCTTCGCCTGATTATGCTGGCTGCGATAACGGAGATACGCATCAAGCACCGCCCTATTATCCTGATTGAGTCTGTCTCGCAGTTCGCTTTCATGCAGCCAGAACGGGCGTCCCTCTATACTGCTGCGCAACGTTCCGCCAACCACTTCGCCTTCGTAAACAATATTGATGGTGCTCATACGCGTAAATTGTGTGCTGGCATACGTTAGATACCCAATCACGTTACCAGTACGCAACATTAAGCCAGTCTCCTCTTTACCTTCGCGGAGAGCCGCCTGGGCCGGGTGCTCTCGCCAGCGCATAAAGCCCCCGGGGAAAACAACCTTTTGATTGGAAAGCTCAACGACGAGGAATTGCGCATTCTCTTCCACCACCACGCTGACACAGCCAAAAGGAGGAAGATTGCCGAGCAGCAGCAGGTTGAACAGGTTAAAAACTACACTTGCTATTTTTTTAAGCGCCTGGTACAGCATGAAAAACGTCCCTTCACATATTTGGCGATCCGTTTCTCATTATAGAGCAGATGGCAAGGACATAAGTGAGCGGCTACACTTACGGGTAAGTGTATGGCTATCTCGACTACATGCTCCGCCAGCATATGTCAGGGCAAGAGGCTGCCGGTGTCGCAGCGCCCGGCGCGTCAGCAATGCCAAAAGCGCAAACTGTAGCAGAGAGCTTATAAAGAGGCAGGGCAATCGCAAGGGATTGCCCTACCGTTTGTCCTGACCTGGTAGGGGGTATGCCTTGCGCCTACCCTGCCCCTACCCTTTTAGCGACCGCTGCGGGCCTGAGCGCGGCGCACAAGCGCGTCAACGGCAACAGCGATTATCAGCACTGTGCCCTCGATCATCTGCTTCACATCCGTGCCCTGGCTGCGGAGATCAAGACCGTTTTCCAGGCTGCCAATAATCAACGCCCCCAACACAATTGACCAGACGGAGCCGCGACCACCAAAGAGGCTCACGCCGCCGATGACTGCTGCCGCTATCGATTCGAGCAGCAGCGAAGGATTAATCTGGCTGGCGACCGCATTGGCTCGCGACGCCGCTAGGATACCGCCAACGGCGGCCAACGCTGAACACAGCGTAAAGACCGTGATGCGTATAAAGGTCACATTGATGCCAGCGCGGCGAGCCGCTTCCGCGTTTCCTCCCACCGCGTAGATATGACGACCGTAGCGCGTTTTGGTCAGAACAAGCCACACAACCAGGAGCAGGCCAAAGAAGATAGCCGCCGAATTAGGCACACCCAGGAACGTTCCCGCCGGCCCGGGAGTATTTTCGAGCACCGAGATTGTGCCTTCAACCAGGATCACCACCAGCGCGATCTGGCCGATGAGTTGCAGCAGCGACTTCGTCCTTAGCCCGGCCCGTTTGCGCACGACATGATCCCAGACCAATCCGGCGGCATAGAGCAGCAAAGCTAGCGTTGGCAATCCCACACCATAAACATCCGGCAGAAAGCTGCGAGGGCTGCCCGCAATCGAAACAATAAAGGGATCATGCACAATTAATGTCGCCTGCCCTGCTAGCAGATAGAGCAACAGACCGGAATAAGCAATTGAACTGGCGAGGGTGACAATAAATGAAGGAATGCGCAGAATCGCGGTGAAAAAGCCGTTGATGGCGCCCGCCAACGCTCCTACAAGCAGGCCAGCGAGTATCGCTTCCCAGGCAGGAACCCCCAGGCGTTCGGAGAGCACACCCATCACCACCGCGCCAAGCGTCCCGACCACCGCCACCGAGAGGTCAATCTCTCCAAGCAGGAGCACAAGCGTCACGCCAAGCCCATCGACCCCGATGGTGATAATTTGCTGGAGCAGATTGGAGAGATTTTCTGGAGCGAGAAAAAGGCCCTTCGTAGTAACAGCAAAATAGAGAGTGATAGCTAGAAGTGTCAATAAGACAGGAATAAAGCCGAGGTCACCACGCAGCAGTTGGGCCAGGGATTGCCGCTGCATATACGAAGGGACCTCTACCGAAGTAGCCACCGATTGGCTGATGGGTGGTTTTTGATCTATCATCTCGCTCATAATTTATTCCCCTCTATTGCGCCGTTACCATTTGCCCCGTCAGTTTGTAAAATGGTGCCAAATTCGGCTCCTGTAATGGCAGCTACAACCTGTTCTGGCGTTGTTGATGCTGTATCAAACGTAGCAACGCGCCTGCCCAGCCGCATCACGATCACTCGATCAACAACCTCGAATACATCGGCCAGGTTGTGAGAGATGACCACGACAGCCAGGCCCTGCTCGCGCAGGCGGCGAATCAGTTGTAACACCTGGCGCGTTTGCGCCACACCGAGAGCCGCAGTCGGCTCGTCCAGTAGCACAACCTTTGCTTTGCGCAAAATCGCTTTGGCAACGGCAATCGACTGGCGCTGCCCTCCTGAAAGCGTCGAGACAATGGCACGCACTGAGGGCAATTTCACATCCAGCGTATGCAGCACCTCTAAGCCGCGCCGCTCCATTGCCATCTCGTTGAGCGTGCCAAAGGGCGTATTTTCCTCGCGCCCCAGGAAAAGATTGGAGACGACGTCCAGGTTATCACAGAGCGCGAGATCCTGATACACTGTCTCGATCCCCAGGCGCGTGGCTATCTGGGGATTGGTAATTTTGACCGGCTGGCCCTCAAGGAAAATTTCCCCTTCGTCGCAGGGGCCAACACCCGAAATAGCTTTAATTAAGGTCGATTTGCCTGCGCCATTATCGCCAACAAGGCCAACCACCTCCCCGGCATAGACTTCGAAATCAACATTATTGAGTGCGCGCACGGCTCCGAAGCTTTTGCTAATTCCCTGCATGCGCAGGCGCGGCCCATCGTAGATAGCTGTTGGCGGAGATAATGACATTTCCTGGCCTGTTGTGGGCATACCGCTATCGGTCATACTATCCTCCAGATGCGATGTTGGTTGCATTGTAGCGAGGGAAAGCACGGCCATGTCAAGCTCATCCTTATTACAGTTCCCCTTGACATCTCCGGGCCTGACGCTTATACTCCCCTCAAGAGAGGCGGCGGGAGCTGAATGACCCGCTCGACCCGCTTGAGGGTACTGAAAAACAAAAGGAGTTTTATAGCACCGGAGTTTGTGCTACAAGACCCTCTTTAAACAGGGTTAGCAGATACCGCCAGCCCCCTTAGGAAGATTCTTGCAGACGTCGGCTACGGTAACGAAATTGTCCGCGATTACTGTGGAGGCGATATTCGTCTTATCCACGGCAACGGGCGTTTCCAGGATCGAAGGAATGGAGCCGCCATCTTTCGTTTTGGTGGTTCCGTTGGTGAGCGATGCGGTGCTGGTGCCATCGTGCAGCGCCTTCACCAGGTCAGCAGTGGCCTGAGCCTCTTTGTTAATGGCCTTATAGACGGTCATAGCCTGATCGCCAACCAGAATATTCTGGATACCGGCAACGGTGGCATCCTGCCCCGTGACCAGCACTTTGCCGTTAAGCTGCTTAGCTTTGAGCGAGGCAATCACCGAGTTCGCCATACCGTCGTTAGCAACATAAGCAATCTGAACGTTGCCCTGCTGCGCCACTAACGCGCCATCCATCTCAGTACGAGCTGTGTCGTTATCCCAGTTAGGCGTGTACTGGTCGTAAACCTTCTTAAAAGTGCCATTATCAAAAAGTGGCTGTAGCTTGTCGAGCGCACCCTGGCGGAAGAGAATGGCATTGTTGTCGGTCTGCGAGCCGTTGATCATCACGACATTGGGCGTACCACTCTTCACAAAGTCCTTATAGTGATCGACAATATACTGTGCCTGAAGTTCACCGACTTTGACATTGTCGAAGGAGACGTAGTAGTTGAGATCCTTGCTCTGGATCAGACGGTCATAAGCGATAACCGGGATCTGTCTTGCCTTCGCCTTCGCCACGATAGTCGCTGCCGAGTCGCTATCGCTTGCCGCCACGACCAGGATACAGTCGCCCTTAGTCAGGGCCTGATCGGCCTGGTTCTGCTGCGTGGTCGCACTACCCTCGGCGTTGTAGTAGTCTACATGGACGCCCGGGATAGCCTGGATATCATTCGTCAGCAACGGTTTATCTTTGCTGTCCCAGCGAGCTGAGGTAGCTGTCTCCGGCAGCAACACGCCGACCTGGGTGCAATTCTTGCCGTTGACCGGCGCGGTAGAATTACCGGTGGTACCGCCGCCAGTGCTGCCATTGCCACAGGCAGCCAGCATCATAGAAATGAGAACGACGCCGAAAATGGCGCTAATTCCTGTTCGTTTCTGTCCAAATAGTTTCATGCGTTGTACCTATCCTTCCACTTTTCTACTTGCTCACGCCGCGTTGCCTGCATGAGCGATATGAGTACATAAAGGTGTCTCACCGTCTGGGTATTCTCCGTATGAAAAATGGGCACCACCTCCTTAAATTGGGCTAGCGAACGGTGGATTGGAGAACCGGCTGTTGCGCAGCGATACGGCTCTCTTCTCGTTGCGCGGCCTCCTCTTCGCGAGCGATCAATATACGTTCCCAGGCCCTGAAAAATGGATAATACATGATGGCAGAGATCGCGAGATCAAAGAACTGCAAGAGACTGCCTCTGATATCTCCGCCGGTAGCGAAAAACCCGCTGATCCCAATCGGGACGGTAAAAGGCTGAATGATGACCGGCACATGCACCAGACCAAGCGAGAACGCGGCATAGTTGATCGTGACGATAGTGACCGGCACCAGGACAAATGGTATGATCATGATGGGGTTGAGCATCATCGGCACCCCGAAGGTCACGGGCTCGTTGATATTGAAAATCGCCGGGCCTAACGCTACCTTGCCCACCGTCCGCAATTGCGCGGAGCGTGACCTCAGCATATAGACCACCAGGGGCCAGGTCGCGCCTGAGCCGCCAAGATGGGCGAAGATATGGAAAAACGGCTCCGTGACAATGCCATGCCCCCCGTTGACGTTGCTCGCCAGCGTGGTGAACCAGAACGGGGCCGCGATGGCCGTGACGACGTTCATCCCGTGAATGCCCACGGACCAGAGCAACATCATCAAGACGATCTCCAGTACCGCCGCCGGATAGCTATCCTGCACAACGACCAGCGGCTGAAAGAGCTGCATCAGCAAGAGCGGGATCGTCATCTGATGCAATTTATGGTCTGACCCCATATACGTATGCGCGCTTACAAACCACTCAAGGCACCAGATTGCAGTCAGCAGCAGCAGAGTCGGCACAAGAGCTTCAAAGGCGCGGGTCACATTAGGGGGCACCGTCTTTGGCAGCTTGATGGTGAAGCGCGAGCCGCGAAACCAGCGCATCACCTCGGTCGTGATGATGCCGACGATAATCGCTACCAGCAGACCCTGACCGCCGAGATAAGGCAGCACTTCGCCGAGACTCATCGTGGTCAGGTCCCGTACGGGCATGGTAGCAACCAGGAAAAGTACCACTGCGAGCACCCCGGGCTGCACCGGTTCCGTGCGATAATACTGTGCCAGGCTATAAGCAACGCCAAAGGCGAGTACGAGAGCCATCAGTCCGAACGAAAGCTGAAACGGGACCAGAATTGCGTTTTGGTAAGGCTGGACCAGCGCCTCTAACCCACCAATCGGCGGAGGGTTGGCGATGATCAGAAAAAGACTCCCGGCGATGATAAGCGGCAGGGTAAAAATAATAAAGGCGTCGCGGATAGCTTGCAAGTGTACGCTGCTCGCCAATGCGCTGAGTGGCGGGACGAAATGGCGCTCAAACCAGTCGCCGCTACGCTCTATCAGACTGCTCACGCCCGCGCTCTCCCTTCATACAAACGCAGTACCTGTTCCAGCACCGCGGCTCCATTCATGGTAGCATAGTGAAAAGGTTCGATTAAGGCAACCGGCTTGCCTGCTGCACCTGCCAGCTTTTCGATGCTTTTACGCAGGTGGCGAATCTGTGGCGCAATCAGCACCACATCGCACTCGTCCACCTTGACAGCATACTCGCCCGCGCTCAACGCCTCGACGATAAGCTCACACTGTCGCGCTTGCGCAGCCGCGATCATACTTTCTACCAGCAAGCTGGTAGACATCCCCCAGCTACACACAATTAATACTCGTATCATACCCCTCTCTCTCACGCTCTGCCTGGCTATGCAGCCGACCAACGGCGCTCCCGCGTTACAGCTCCTCGCTTCGTCGTGGGAGCGCTCAGGCCATCTGTAATGAATAGCTTGTCGAGAGGATACTATCCCACTACTTAACTATAAACCTCTACGGAAGATCAAAGTCTTTCAGTCTAACAATATGTGCAGCAAGAATAATGCCAATTAGTGTGCTATCTGTGTAGCACACTAACAAAGGCTGTCGCTCATTTTTACCCGGCTAAAAACATTATTCCATCAAAATATATTGCCTGTACAGACATAGCTATAATGGCAATGAATAACACAACAACCATCTTGCATCAAGGCGACATTGGATGTCGCTTCGCCCTACTTACAGGGCAAAAATAGTAAAGTAAATCTTGTGAATAAGGGTTAATAAGGAGTGTAATGTGGAAAAGGCAGTGCAACAACCGGGAAAGACGTCCAGCCGCCGTTCTTTTTTGCGCAGGGGGCTCGCGGTAGGAGGAGCAGGAGCTATTGGCGCGAGCTTATTGGCTAATGGGTTACCAGCCCTCGCCGAAGGAAGCTCCCCCACGCAAGGCGATATAGCCATTCTCAGGTTCCTGGCCGCGCTCGAAATCATCGAAAGCGATCTGTGGCAACAATACAACGAGCTTGGAGGCATTCAGGACAAGGAAGTTCCCGGAGGAAGCGGGAATGCTCCCTACACTAAAGCCCTCCAAAAACTGGATCTGGACATGCCTCAGTATATCCACGATAATACTGATGACGAGTTCAGTCACGCGGCCTTCATCAATGGATACCTGCAAGCAAAAGGCGCGCAACCGGTCAGCCTGGATCAATTTCGCACTTTGCCGGGCAGTCAGGCAACGGGAGCGGCGAAAAACAAGAAACGCCTCACCAATCTGATGGAACTCACCGTGGATACCAGCTACTGGACGCGTTATCGCAGCAGCACTAAAAATCCTGACTTTGGCGATACATTCCCTCAAGCCATCCCGGATTTGTTTAAGGGCAAGTTTCCTGCGATTCCCAGGGATGATAACGATCTCCATCCTGCCAAACATCTGCAAGCGATTGCCAACACAGCAGGTTTCCACTTTGGGTTTATTGAGCAAGGTGGCACCAGCCTGTACCCATCGCTGGCTCAGCGCGTCACCGATGCGGAAGCGTTGCGCATCCTGCTCAGCATCGGCCCGACCGAGACCATGCACTTTCAGACATGGCAGGATAAAGCGGGCAATGCGCCTCCTTTGACCGATCCCACCAATGGGTTGACGTTCCCGAACCTCAACGCTCCTCCCTTTGGCGGTCAGCTCCTCCAGACCAATCTGATTATGCCTGAGCCGACTATATTTCTCGACCGCTCGTTCCCGGCCTGCTCAATCATTCGGCCCACCGAAACTCAGGGGGCTGCTGTGGGCGCGCTCAATGCGCTGACGGCTGATGGGCTTTTCAGCGGTCAATCATCAGCGTTTTTTGCCTTCATGCAGGACCTGGCACAGCAAGCGGACGCCGCCCAGCGCGGAGTTTAGCGCAGGTACGTAAAGAGCGGACAGGCGGGATGTTATGCTCCTGCCTGTCCGCTTGATTAGAAATTTGTTCTAAACTTTCTCGGCTGAATCTGATATAATGTTCAGCATGAAGAACGCGAACAATCTCCCCATCATCCTGTTTGCATCCCAGCAAGACTGGGAGGACTGGCTCAAAGAGCATCACGCTGATACGAAGGGTATCTGGCTCAAGCTAGCCAAAAAAGGTACTGGTATATTCTCTATAGATTACCAGCAAGCCTTAGAAATAGCCCTTTGTTATGGCTGGATTGATGGGCAAAAAGCTTCCTATGATGAGCAGCACTGGCTACAAAAATTCACACCTCGCGGTCCCAAAAGCATCTGGTCGAAGATCAATTGTGATAAAGCAACGACGCTGATCGTAGAGGGAAGAATGCAGCCAGCAGGCATGTTGCAGGTGGAGCGAGCGAAGGCCGACGGTCGTTGGGATGCAGCTTACGAATCGCAAAGCAAGATCACCGTTCCCGCAGACCTGCAAAGCGAGCTGGACAAAAACCAGCAGGCAAAAGATTTCTTCGCCACCCTGGACAGCAGAAACCGTTATGCCATTCTTTGGAGAATTCAGACCGCCAAAAAGCCTGAAACGCGCTCCGTGCGCATCCAAAAGTTTGTTGCAATGCTCGCTCAAAACCAGAAGCTTCATACCTAGAAGTTGTTCAGGCTGAAGATATCGACCTGCCTTAGAATACCTACGATATTGTACGCCTCCTCGTCTGGGAGGGGACGGACAATCTGCGCGCTCAGGATTTGCCAGGCGCGGCGACAGATGCTGAGTTCGCGCGCGAATTGCTGCTCCACGCGTTCACGCACCGTCTGGCTTACGAGCATATCCTTCTGCTGGCCCTGCTCCAGAATACAGGCCAGGTGGAGTATTAAGCCTGCCAGCACCTCATTCTCGAACGTTTCACCCACCTCGACTTCGATCAACTCGATCATACGCTCGATCAACGGCAATACACGGGTGGGATTAAGGAAAAGCAGACGTTGACCAAGCGTATTGGCAATCTCGCGTACAAGGTCTGCGCGCTGCGTAAAGACGGGCGGGACGCTCTCCGGCTGCGATAATGAGGCCGGGTGCAGCAATGCCGGATCAATGAGTGTATTTCCCAGCAACGTACGCAGCCGTACGATGCCATCGCCGAAGAGGATCTCGGTCAGGGAGATAAAAGGATAGCCTTCCAGATGGGGGTTGATCGTTCCCACAATCGCCACGACGTGGCGATCCCCCACCATGCGCCGCACGTCAGGCTCGGCTTTGCCGGAGAGGTTGATGTCCATGCAGACGATCTCGATACCCTGGCGACGCAACTCTGGGATATGCTCTTCAATCAATTCCGCGAGCTTTGTGGCGCTGCCAAAACCGGTCAGGCAGACAGAAAGGATGACGCGCATCTCTCGGGATGACGTGCTCTGCGTCAACTTTTGCCCCTGGGCCGTCTTCTCAAGCGTACTGCTCTCCCGATCTTGCACGCTTTTGCCAGGCCCGTTGATAGCCCGATATAATGCCAGACTGGCAGCCAGTTGATCAAGCATGACATGAGTGCGCTGAGCGCGACGCAAAGCTTCAACGACAAGCGGCGCACATACCCCTGATACCGTGCGCGTCTGCACTCCTGTACGGCGCGTGACCAGTTCACCCAGAGAGAGCAGCGAAGCAAAATCGACGAGCAATAACACGCCGCTCCCCTGATCCGCCTGACTCACACAGTGCTCGACCTGAGCAAGCAACTCGTCAGGAGATTGCTCTAACGTCAGCTCGACCCAGCAGACTGAACTGACCCCCACCAGCGTATTCGCCAGCTCAGCCAGTCCAGCGGCGATGCCGCGCCCGTGAGCCGCGACGACGATGCCGACCGTGGATTGTCCGGTGCTCAGCAACAGATCGGCATTGGCAAAAAGCACGGTGAGCACATCGGCTTCGCTTTCCGGCAAGGCTACGCCCAGCGCCGAGCGAACGCGCAATAACGCCACCTGCGCCACTACATATTCGAGAGGATAGGTATGGCGCATAGACTGAAGCGTGGACTCGACCAGCGGGCGTCCCTGAGCGATGTGCTCTAAGGCGCTGGCAAGGTGCAACGCCAGCACCAGCGCGAGCTTCTCCGGGAAGGTGCGCTTTAACTGTTCCTGTGCATACTCCACAATGGCATGGCTCACCGTGGCGATGCGCTCATCCACGAGACGCGAGAGATTTTCGGCGGGACCCTGTGTGATGGTGACGGCGAAACGCTGGAAGTAATGCTGGATATCCATGTCCAGCAGGTCATTAATCTCGTCCTCGCGTAGCCCGCTGCCGCGCAAAGCGTTGAGTTCCGCGCTAATAGCGTCATAGAGGCCATGCGACGGACCCGGCACGTTATTCAGGCTCAGACCGGTGGGCGTAAAGATATGGGTCGCGTCCAGCAAATGGAGCACCGGTTCGAGCACGCGATGCAGTTCCGCCGTACGCAGCAGGCCACGCCGAATGTGCTCAGGCAAGATGTCAGTATGCACATTCAGTTCTGTGAGGTTATTGAGCCGGTACTCTAAGTACGCCCGCGCGCAGGTGAGCTGGACATCAGTACGGAGCTGCCCGATATTACCTGGACAATCATACAATAGCAGCGCGCGCAGCACCTGCGGCGCGACATGAATATTGGTGCCGATGCTGCTGCACTCGCTGGTGAAAAAGACGTGTATCAGTTCGTAGCGTTCCGTAATGGTGCGTTCCTTCAAGCCTGGCAGAACAATGGTCATGGGGATACGGCGGCGAAACGTTGGCAGCAGGGCCGTAGCCGGATCTTCGGTCGTGGCGGCGAGCAGTAACAGCGAGGACTGCCGCTCCCGCACATCTCCCAGGCGACGAAAGCGTTCGCGGTCCATCAGGTAGAAGAGCATCTCCTGTCCCTCCGGTGGCAGGCGATGCACCTCATCCAGGAAAAGGATACCACGATGCGCCTGCTCGACCAGCCCTTCACGGTCACGATCCGCTCCTGTATACGCGCCACGTACAACGCCAAAAAGATGAGCCATCAACAATTGAGGATTGCCCGCGTAGTCGGCGCAATTAAAGCTGATGAAGGGCGCATCCGGCGGCAGAGCCTTCAGTTCCAGCGCAAATGCATGCATCAGGCGTGCAAAGGTCGTTTTCCCCACGCCGCTGGGTCCGCAGAGCAGCGTATGCAGCCCACGCGGCGGGTAAAGCATAGCAGCCTGCGCCTGTTGAATGGCAACTTTTAGCCCATCATTATAGCCGATCAACGCCTCAAAATTCGTTACGACGCCCGATAGAGCAGCAGCGGCCGGGGGCGGAGGGCCAGATTTTTGTATTAGGGGCATGGCGCGAGGCTCTGGTTGGGTGATATGGCGGCTCTCGTCTGTTATCCGCGTGACCGGATCGGGTGAAGGCGCTCTAAGCGTAAATAGCACGGGGCGTCCGGGAATGCGCTCGATAATTCCCTGCTGAGCGAGGAGGTTGAGGTCGCGGCTGGCGTTCGTCCGATCTACCTCAGCCAGCTCAGCCACCTCTTCGGCGCTGAAACCGGCATGACGACGCAATATCCCCTGCGACACTGGTCTTTGCGTACACAATGATCGCAGCGCCTCTAAAACACGATCCTTGCGTTGCACGGCCCGTCCTTCCAGAGAAGATGTAATGCTGTGTTCTTCGTCTCCACATAGTATAACCTTATGGAGCGGAGAACACAATCTGATTTGCATATCGAATCCTCCCATTATCGTACCGCCCTCCCACGATGAAGCCATAGGGCAAGCGCAAGGCATTGCCCCTACCCATCCGATCCCACCATCATCCACTATCGCGGGCACCGCCACAGGGCAGAGGGGGTGATGGGCCAACGGCAGGGCGTCTGGCTAGGGGCAATCCCTCGCGGTTGCCCTGCTGAGCAGAGGGGATGTACCATCGTCGCATCAGCGTTGAAACTACCCACATGATGGCATTACCTGGACAGGCACAAGGCACGGCTCCTACGTTGACAGCGTCTGTTATTATTTTGATAATTCATGGGTTTAATTAAAAACTACGCAATAATGAGGAGAAAAACAGAAAATGAAGCTCAATCAAGTTATAGCCATTGAGAAGGGAACGAAAAGTCGCTCATTACAGGAATTGACAGAGGCCCACCACGCGCTACAGAAGCCCGCGCTGCTCTCCGGCATTTCGCGCACGTATCGCCCCCGCGACGAAGAAGGGGAACAACTGCCGCCCGAGTCCACCAGGGTGCAGATCCGAGCTGAGGAAATCATCCGCCAGACAGCGGAAGTACTGACGAAACTTTTTGATGTCGTTGCCACCAAAGATTGGGCCAATTGCAAGGCGAAAGCGGACGTCGTTGTTGAGGGACAAACCTTGCTGAAGGATGTGCCCGCGACCCACTTGCTCTTTCTGGAAAAACAATTAATTGACTTACACACATTTATCAAGAAATTGCCGGTCCTCGATGCATCGGAGCTATGGACCTATGACGCTTCCGCCGATTGCTGGGCCACCGAGCCGGTACAAACGGTTCGCACCAAGAAGATCCCGAGAAACCATGTGAAGGCGGAAGCTACCGAGAAGCATCCGGCGCAAGTCGAAGTCTACTATGAAGATGTGAGCGTGGGCAACTGGCGAACGGTGAAATTTTCTGGCGCGCTGCCTGCCAGGCGCGTTCATGATTTGCTGGCGCGGGTGGAGCGGCTGCAAGAGGCGGTGAAGTTCGCGCGCGAAGAGGCCAACAACCTTGAGGTAGAGGAGCAGAAGGTCGGCGAAAAAATATTCCATTACCTGTTTGCCTGAGTTTGCTATTGCATTTTATCCCTCTTTGTTGTAGACTGATCGCTGGAGTCATAGACTGAAACTGAAGCTTACCTTGAAGGCAAGGACGTCAAAGGGCAGGTTCGAGTCCTGCACCCGCTATGAAACGTGGCGGGTTAGCCCAGCGGCAGAGGCAGCGTCGGAGCCACCACAGCAGCAAGTTCTTACTCCAGACTCAGCATTTCCGTCGAGCGCCAAATCGAGTGTTTGGAGCCGTTGATCGTCGAATACTGGTGCAAATCCAGTCCGCCTCTTTCGCATGGGGCGGTAGTTCAATAGCAGAACGCGATGGTGTAAGGACTGAGCTCCAGGCTTAAATGTGTTGGCGCGCGCAAATGGGCGGGCACCGAGGCCCGGAAATTGGACATTTTTCCGGGCCTCACCTTTTCCGCTCACATCACTTGTCCTCTCAAGTATACTTTGCTATAGCGATCCCGATTCAGACAGCAAGCTTTTTTACCGCATCTTTTCCACAAACATTGGAGGGTGAACTATGAACATTCAAGATGTTGTGCAACGAGCGCAGAGCGAGCATCTGCGGCTTGTACGCTTCCTGTACTGCGATAATGGGGGCATTATTCGCGGCAAAACCACTCACGCCAGCAGGTTAGCCAGCAGGATGCGCGAAGGCATTGGGCAGACGCTGGCGATGCAGGCGTTCACCGGCGTGGAGTCGCTGGCCTCCGTTGAAGGCATGGGACCGGTTGGCGAGTTCCGCCTGATCCCCGATCCCGCGACCTTCGTTGTGCTGTCCTACGTTCCCAATAGCGGCAGTATGATATGCGACATGATCCTGCTAGATGGCACGCCCTGGGAGGCATGCCCGCGCTCATTCCTCAAGCGTATGATCGCCGAACTTGCCTCGCTCGGCATGCGGGCGGAGGCGGCCGTTGAGCACGAATTCTACCTCGCACGCGAAGAGCAGGGAAACTATGTGCCCGCGGACCATAGCCTCTGCTATAGCAGCATAGGTCTTGACGACGAGGCGGAAGTGATCGATGCTACCCTTGCAGCACTGGAGGCGGAAGGCATTGCTATCGAACTATTTCATACCGAACTTGGACCGGCTCAACAGGAGCTTTCCATTCGTCACGCCAATGTATTGCGAGCTGCCGATAACGTCTGCCTGGTGCGCGAGACGGTACGCGGCGTGGCCCGCACCTTCGACCTGTTCGCGACCTTCGCCCCCAAGCCTTTTCTCGATCAGGCGGGCAGTGGTGCGCATATCCACTTCAGCCTGTGGGGCACGGACAAGAGCGAACGACCCAATACCAACCTCTTTTTCGATGCCAATCAGCGCGGCGGATTAAGCGAGACCGGCAAGTACTTTATTGGCGGCGTCTTGCGCCATATCCGTGGCCTCCTTGCTATCACCTGCGCCTGTCCCAATTCATATCGCCGCCTGCTGCCGCACTACTGGAGTTCGGCATATGATACGTATGGCTTCGATAATCGCGAGTGCGCGATTCGCGTGCCATCGCTCTTTAGCGGGCGCGAGGCCAGTTCGATCAATCTCGAACTCAAGTGCGCCGACCATAGCGGCAATCCTTACCTGGCGCTGGGCGCGTTCATCGCTGCCGGGTTGGATGGCATCAAGAACCAGATCGATCCGGGTGAACCGCAGGAGATCGACCCCGGCAACTACAGCGACGAGGAGCGTGAGCAGCGCGGCATCCGTCGCCTTCCCACCACGTTCGACGAGGCCCTTAATGAACTGGAGCGGGATAAGGTGTTGACCGCTGCACTGGGGCCGCTGCTGACCAGCGCGTATCTGGCGGTCAAACGCGACGAAATAGCTTTCTTCAAGGAGAAGTCACCGGAGGAAGAGGCGCGCCAGCATTTTTACAAGTATTAATCGCAAACATACGTACGAACGCAGGAAGCGAACAGATGGTAGAAGAAGATCCGCCGTACTCATGTCAGTTAGCAGTCATTCTTGCGCGAGATGCCCCAAAGGGAGTCATATTGCGCCGTGGCCCTACCAACTGGGTACAGCTCATTCTATGGCATACCGATAGCGACACATTTGAAGAGGGACAATGGTTTCGGGGAAGGATCTACGAACATATGAGCGATCTTTCCCCGGACGGCTCTCTTTTCCTTTATCTAGCCCGAAAAGCGAAAACTTTGCAGCGTGAGCAAAGTGAGTATACACATAAGTGGACGGCCATTAGCAAGCCGCCTTATTTTACCGCGCTGGCATTATGGCCTGTAGGGGAAGCGTGGGATGGTGGAGGAATATTTACGGACAGAAGAACTATCTGGTTATGTCATCACTCCGCACGAGCTCATCCGCGTCATAGGCCCAGAGGACTGAAGGTCAGTGCGAGCTTTGAGCCTGAAGCTTTTCGCCAGCGGGATCGCTATAATCGCTGGCAGTTGATTCAGGAGGGTCGTTTTTACTTTGAAAAAGCGGCAGGGTTTCCGCTTGGCGCAAAAGGGATCACCATCAAACCCTATATCTGGCAAAAAGATCATCCTGATCAGCGTTATCAACTTGTGATTGAGTCATACCGCGAGCCGAACTTCAAAACAGAATTTTTGCGTTATGTGGTGGATACCTCGAACGACGAAAGGACGCTGCTTGAAGATATTACCTGGGTTGATTGGGATCAGCAAGGACGGCTAGTTTATTCAAAAGGAGGGCAGCTATTTGCCTCTGAAACCACGGAGGAGCCCCTGAACGTACGAGCGATTGCCGATTTCTATACCAATCAACCAAAGCGCGTGCTACCCCCACGTTGGGCCACACGCTGGTAAAACTAGAAAGAAATAGACATGAGCCCGATTTAAAAAGTAAAAATCGGGCTCATGTCTCAAGCAACGGCAGAGAAATTTGTGATCAACTTCCTGACTGCCCTGTTTTCCCTATTAAACTAGAGGTCTGAATAGGGTGTTGTCGTCGAGCCGGACTTCGCCGTCCGCTTGGTGGTATCGGCAACATCCTGCCCCGTCTGCTTCACCTCTGAGGCGCTCTTTTGCGTCAGGTCGCTGACATTGCTGGTGGCGCTTTTGACGGTCGAGGCTGCCTGCTGGGCATAATCCTTGAGTGTGCCTGCGGTCTGCGAGAGGCGATCAGAGACCTGCTGCGTGTACATATTCAACTGTTCGTTCTCAGGCAGATAACCGCGCATCTCGTTCAAACGCTCACCTACTAGCCTGCGCATCTCGTCGCCTTTCATCGGCGCGATGAGCAGGCCGATACCGGCACCGACAAGAATCCCTTTAAAGAAGTTGTTCATGCGAAATGTCCGTCCTTTCCTAATATCCTGACCTATGAATATCTACGAGATGGTATCCCCTCATAGCTGTTTTCACGAAAACTTACTGACTAAAACACGCATAGCACAAGCAATAAGTTTCAGACCAGCAACCGTTTACCCTAACAGGTTATATGGGCTTTGTAACAGGCGTTTGACTTCCTGAAGGAAACGCGCCACCGTTGCTCCGTAAAGAATACGGTGATCCGCCGACATGGTCATCGGCATGATATCGCGCAGTACCGGTTGGTCATCGACCGGGACAAATTGTCTGCGTGTCGAGCCGACTGCCAGAATGGCGGCCTCCGGTGGGTTTATGACGGCGATAAAATCGGTGACATCCATCATACCCAGGTTTGAGATTGAGAATGTGCTCCCGGCCATCTCTGCTGGCGTGAGCTTACTGGCTCTTGCCTTCTCGATTAACGTTCTGGCCTCGCGAGCAATAGTCCTTACACCTTTGATGTTTGCATTGCGAAGAACGGGTACCACCAGTCCTGCCGGAACGTCAACCGCGATCCCTATGTGGATCTCCTTATGCCGGATAAACTGCCCATCGCTGTAAGAGCTGTTGACCTCGGGAAATTTCTCCAGGACGAGCGCACAGGCTTTGATAATCAGGTCATTGACGCTGATCTTTACGCCATCTTCACCTGCACTCTCGTTGAGCTGCTTACGCAGCGCCAGAGCATCGGTCATGTCCACTTCGTTGCTGACGTAAAAGTGCGGAATGCTCTGCTTGGCTTCGGCCAGGCGACGCGCTATCGTGGCCTGCATGCGCGAAAGCGGTACGCGCTCACCTTCCTGCGGAGCAGGTACCGGCTCCTGTGGCTGCGTCGGCGTGACCGGCGCTTCAGCAGTCGCGGCTGGCGCGCCAGTATGCTGGCGTTGCAGAACATCCTCGATATCATCGCGCACAACGCGCCCACCGGGACCGGTACCTTGAAGCTGGCTCAGGTCAATATGATGCTCCTCGGCCATACGGCGAGCAATTGGCGAAGCTTTGACAAAGAGCTGTTCGCCTGCTTTCGTACCATCGGCCTCTTCACGTTGTAGTGTAGACTGTGCTGACGCTGGCTTTGACTCGGGTTCGGCTTCCGTTGCTCTGGCTGCTGTTTCTCTAGCTGGCGGCGTGGGCGCGGCCTCCGTGGTGCTGGCTGTTGTCGTCGAGGCCGCCTGCTCAGCTTGCGGCGTTTGCTCGGCTGCTTCGGCGGCTGGGGGCTCCTGCTTCGCCTGAGCGCCAGTTCCGCTGCCAATAATAGCGACTACCTGACCAATGGGAACGGTCTGACCTTCCTGCACAACGATCTGTTCAAGCACGCCGCTGTCGTAAGCTTCAAGGTCCATCGTGGCCTTATCCGTTTCGATCTCCGCCAGGGTATCGCCTTTTTTCACCTCATCTCCGGCCTTTTTGAGCCAGCGCGCGATGGTTCCCTCTTGCATGGTATCGCTGAGGCGGGGCATAGTAACATCAGGCATGGCTCGCTATCCTCCTTCGCCTGAGCGCGAGTTCGTCGATAGCCTCTAGGAGCTGCCTGGCTCCTGTCAGCGCGGCCTGCTCCAGTTTCTTCGCATAGGGAAGTGGAACCTCCAGGCTCGCCACCCGCTTGATCGGAGCGTCCAGGTAGTCGAAGGCTTCCTCCTGGATGATCGCGGCTATTTCCGCGCCAACCCCGTAGGATCGCCAATCTTCTTCAAAGATGATGGCCCGATTCGTTTTCTTCACCGAGTTGATAATGGTTTCGTGGTCCAGCGGACGCAGTGAGCGCACATCAATCACCTCGACGCTCAATTTGTTCTCCTGCTCCAGGCGGCGCGCCACGTCCAGCGCAACCACGGCCATACGCGAGTAGCTGATGATGGTCAGGTCCGTGCCTTCTTTGCTGACCTTTGCCTGTCCAAAGGGGATGGTATAGTCGCCATCGGGCACCTCGCCTTTTGTGTTATAGAGGGCGAGATTCTCTAGAAAGATGACCGGATTATTGCCGCGAATGGCCCTCCGCAGCATGCCTCTGGCGTCGGCTGGCGTGGATGGCGCGACAACTTTGAGCCCTGGCACATAGGCAAACCAGACCTCCAGGCTTTGCGAGTGCGTGGCCGAAAGCTGCTGCCCTCCTCCACCTGGCGTGCGAATGACCATTGGAACCGCGCATTGACCGCCAAACATAGAGTAGATTTTTGCCGCGTGATTGACAATGGCATCCATAGCCAGCGCGATAAAGTTGATGGTCATGACCTCGACCACCGGATGCAGCCCCAGCATCGCGGCCCCCGTAGCCAGACCCACAAAGCCGTTTTCGCTGATCGGTGTATCTACGATACGTTTAGGCCCGAATTCTTTTAAAAGACCCGCTGTAATTTTATAGGACCCTTCGAATACGCCGATCTCTTCACCAATCAAAAACACATTCTCATCGCGCAGTAGCTCTTCACGTAGCGTATCATGCAGGACCTGTCGGAATGTGATTTCTGCCATTGCTATTGTTCTCCCTTCGCATCTTGCTCGGGGGCGTAGATGTAGTCAAACAGGCCCTCGACCGCAGGATCGGGGCTCTCTTCGGCAAATTTGACTGCCGCCTCTATATCATGATCGACCCGCTCATCGATTCTCTGAAGGTCTTCATCGCTCGCCTTGCCAGTTATCTTAAGATGTTCGGCAAAAATGGGGATCGGATCGCAGGCGCGCCCCTGGCGAATCGTCTCCTCGGAACGGTAGCGATCAGGGTCAACCACGGAATGCCCACGGAAACGGAAGCTGACGGCTTCAATCAGGCTGGGCTGATGCTCCTCGCGCGCAACCTTTGCTGCTTCGCGTACGGCATCACGCACGGCGAGCACATCATTGCCGTCTACGCGCTCACTGCGCATATCGTAAGCGCAGGCTTTGCGGTGCAGTTCGGCGACGGCGGAACCTCTGGCGACTTCCAATCCCATGCCATACTGGTTGTTGACGATAAAGTAGACGATGGGAAGACGATAGATCTTAGCCATGTTGAGCGATTCGTGAAAAGGGCCGCCGTTGGTGGTGCCATCGCCCATCTGGCAGGCGACGATCTCGTGAGAGTCGCGATAGGCAATGGCGAAGGCAGCTCCTGTGGCAAGCGGCAACTGACCGCCCACGATGGCATAGCCGCCCATAAAGCGCCTGCTGAGATCAAACAGGTGCATGGAGCCGCCGCGTCCGCGCGAACAACCGGTCTCCTTGCCGAATAACTCGGCCATGACCACTTCAGGCGAGATGCCGCGCCCGATGGCGTAGCCGTGCTCGCGATAATTGGTGTATACATAATCGTCCGGCTCCAGACCCGCGCAGAAGCCGACGACGGTAGCCTCTTCGCCAAGATTAAGATGGCAATAGCCGCCAATGCGCGCCCGATTATACATCTCCGCGGCCTTCTCTTCAAAACGGCGAATCAGCAACATCTGATAGTAATAGTTGAGCATCTTTTTTTCTCTCTGTAGGTGGTAGCCAGTAAACGCTATTCCCTGCTAGTCCTTTGTCGCTACCTAGTCCCAACTTCTCAAGTACTTCAACATCCTTTAGTGTATACGACTCATGCAAATGAGACGTGTTGAGGTATGTGTGTCGTTTAAGCCCATAAAGGCGTGCATGTGTTACAATAGTCTCCCACGTACGCTCTGGAAACTTCTTTAGGATGTCTGCCCTATCCCCGTATGGATACATCTCTTCTAGTACCCCCTTTTCCTCACCTGTCCATTGCTCCCCATGCTTCCCAACGCGGCGGTAAATGTAGCCAGTGACACTACAACCCAACAAAGGCTTAAAGTTGATCTCCATTTTCAGAAAGTGCTGAGAGGCTACGGTCAAGTTGACGGACTCGGTGACCAGGTTAACAAAACGGAGCTTTCTAGCGAGCTTCATGCCCTTCCAATCGTTCATGACGCATTCGATCAGTGTCTCGCATTCCTCAACGTCTTCTTTGTCTGTAGCCGCTTCCTTGCTTTTAGCTTCCAGTGCCTTGTATGTTTCGTTCAACTGTTTGAGCTTGCGAACCTGGACGCGGTATTCTTCTATGTTGTCTTCTTCTTCCGCAACGGCTTTCAAGCGTTCATGTTTCTTGATGAGCTTCTCTGCTTGCTCTAGCTGACTATCGATGCTACTAACCTCTACGTCTTTTTCTGCTTGCAATTCTTTAAGGCGTGCATAAATCCCTTCCCCAATCTTGCCGTCCTTCTCTTCCTGCTCGCGTCGTGCAGCTACCACACTTAGCAGTGCCTCTACAAAAATGGTGTCTAGAGTCTTGATACCTATAGCAAGCTCGTCAACCTTGTCATAAGAGCTTTGTGTGCTTCTAACGATGTACTTCTGTGTTGAGGAACAGGTATAAGCGCCGGTATTGTCTAACCTGAGTACACCTTGTAGCAGTGCCTCTACTGGCTCGGTTCCATCTTTGCTGTAACGGGTTGCGCGTGGGCGGTTTTCGTTCTGTTCCCCATCAGGCATATATTTCGAGAGGCGGTTATGTGCATACCAGAAGTCTTCTTCTGATACAATCGCTGTATGATTATCTTTGCTCACAATAACACCATTTCGCACATACCAGCCGATATAAGCGTAGTTCGTAAGTAGAGTGATAAGGCCGGAACGATTAACGAGCGAATACCCGTCTTCGAGCTTTCGCGGTGCTACATGCGGAACGTGGTCAATACCCACAAACAGGGGAAAGCGGAAATTAGTTCGTATTAGTTCTCTGCCTAACGCCTGAACATTCCCCCCTAGCTCTCGAAACCGTTTGAACAAATACCGGACACGCTCGGCATGTGGCTCATACGGCGTATACCTGCGATATGTTAGGCTGTTTTCATCGTAGTCCACAACATAGCCCATTGGAACCATCCCTCCCACATAGATTTTATCAACAAAGATCGCTCTATTTTTTGCTGGTATTAGCTTTCCGTATACTACCTCGTCAATGAAGTCAGCGGCTTGTTCGAAAGCATCATGAAGCGCCTTATTGTCTACTCTATTAGAGGGCCAGTAGATGCGGTGGTATGTGATGACGGGAATATCGTGTTTTGTACACAGGTCGAGAAACGTTGAGCTTTGAATGCGGGTAAGGTCTCGAAATAGTCTCGAAGCATCATAAGCAGCTACCGCTTTAATCTCCCCACGTTCTATCATGCTGTACAGCTTATTCATATCAACGCGTTGATCTATACGCTTTTGTCCCGATTTTCCCTGATCGTTGTCAAACTTTACAATGCTCTCAGCTAACCAACCATACCGAATTAGCTTTTTCCTCAAGTCCTCATCTTGCACTGCGGTACTTTGCTTATTCTTCTTTACCTGCTTTTCGGTCGATTGACGAATATACAGACCGATTAGATACGCTGTCGGCAGGTTGCGACTAAAACCCTCGTTGCTTTCCAGTTCCTCTAACGCTTCCTCTAATGTGCGTAGTCTCTTTTGCATCGTGCTTCTCTCCTCACTTGCTATCCACAGGGGTACCATCATACACCCATGTACTTATTCTTTTTCAATCTCCTGAAATCGATAATGTTCCTCTAAAAGTATGAGGAAACGTCAAATGGCGTTCCCTCATACAGGTTGCGAACCCTTCTGCTTGTCGCGACCCAACATGCTCGCTAGCTGACTTGTGCGAATAGGTCCCTGTCTTCTTTCCAACCCTTCGCACCATCTGACAATGTAGCCAGCTAGCCAGATAGCATCATAGCGGCTATCTTCTAACGCGTCATTTATCCAGATATAGATGTCCCCATCCGACAACGGTTTACCTGCGTGCGTATCGTGGTATTCCAGGTAGCCACAAACAACGCCATCAGTAAAACCCTTACCACTATGCACTACGCCTTTTTCAATGGGGACGATAACCCGACCGTCTTTCTGTACAGATGCTAACATTCTGCTTGCTCCCCTCTTCTGTTACCAGCTAGCAAATTGTATATGCTAGATATACATGCTAAGTATGAACATTCTAAATAGCTACTGAGCATCTATACTCAAAATATACACGCTGTGTTATTGCATGTCAAGGTCATTGTTGATAGAATGTAGGAAACATCTAAGATGAGAGAGCACAAAATGATACGATTGAAGGTCAAAGAAATAGCTGAAGCAAAACACATCAATATGGCTAAACTGTCTCGTATGGCTGATTTAAATTACGGAACTGTGCGTGCTATGTACGAAAATCCGAATAGAGATGTAGCCGTTACAACGCTTGAGAAGATCGCTAAAGCCCTAAAGGTTGAAGTAACAGACCTCTATGAGATAATACCCGATGACGATGTTGAGTAACGCTACTTGACGATAATGCAAAGTATGACTGTTGACGGACCATACATACTATCTCTATTTGGCTCTCAGGTAGTCGAGAATACCCCTTGACCGGACTAGACAGTAAAAAAACCTACCCTGTTCCTATTCGCTCCAATTGTCACTATAACGCGAAACAAGACGTTTGGTTGCTTATATGCCCATATAGAGAAACATGAACACATCGCCCGTTTAACATGAAGAGTGGTTATGGGGGATTGCCAGAGTGTCCAGTCCGTCTCAAGTCAGTATGGATAGATAGCGTATATTATACGCTATCTATCCATACTGACTTTCTCGCTTCTTTCCTGCTAAAACAACATCGGGTGAAACCGTGTGAGCCGCAGTCACGACCGGAAATTATGAGCCCGGGGGGACCATATCGGATGAGGCAAAGACCGCGACTCCGGCGCAGCGGGGGCAGCTCTCCGGCTCTGTGTCGCTATATGTTGTCTCCCCGCACACATTACAGACCCAGCGCGTGCCGACCTCGCGCACCAGATCGCCGCGGCTCACAATGCCGACCAGCTTACCCTGATCGAGCACTGGCAGACGTTTGATCTTCTGATGCACCAAAATATGCGCCACATCTTCCAGATCAGTGTCTTGGGTGACGCTAATCAGGCCACCTGCCATGATGTCCTTAACTTGCTGGCCCTGCTTGCCGATCACATCAAATTCAGAAACAATGCCCACCACCATCCCATCGTCGTTGACGACCGGCAGCCCGCTGATACGGTGACGCGCCATCAAAGACGCCGCCTGTTTGACGCTCTGGCCTTCATTGACTGTGACTACATCGGTGGTCATCACATCTTTGACTTGCATAGTATTGCGTTCCCTCCCTCTTAACAATCGGCCAGCGTCATCCGTTCGTAGACAGGTGGCCTCTCTCTTCACACGCACGCGGGCTGTGGTGTGATACAGTATCAAGAGGATTGGTCCAATCTCATGTTTGCCGAGCGATAGTGTTGCGGAAGAATCTTTTTTTCGGGTCAAGGCCGCATGATTGATCTAAAGCAGCCTTGCTTACAACGGAGGACAAGAGAATGAAAGCCACCTTTCAATGAGAAAACCGTCGGGAAGTCTTCATTGCCCAGAAGTCAGAGCCAAGAGGCCGTATGCAGCAGGATCAACAAGTTCGAGGTCTGTTGCTCGCACTGGCGATCCGTCACGGGTGGCTCTTACCAGGCCAAGCGCCCAGTCTGCATGTATCTGACAGAGTTGATGAAGTGTCAGTTCGCCGTCAGCTCGATACCAACGGGTAATACCGCTACACATCTCGATCAACGCTATAGCTGCCAGTCTGCTCTTGTGGACCTGAAACACCCCCTCGTCATTACCGCGTTTGAGCACCTCCCGCCACAACAGCTCGTAGCGGTCACGTAAATCTAGCATTTCCTGACGAGCCTCACCCGTCAAGTGTTGGATCTCTGCATGAGCAATGTGGGTGGAGAGAGGGTAGGTTCCGTGAACCCAGACATGCAGAAGCACTAACGATGCCAGTTCCTCCTCAGGCGTGATCCCACCTGTCACGATCTTCTGCGCCGCCTCAAACAATGGGACGGTCACCTCTCGCATAATTTGGAGAAGCAGAGCTTCCTTCGCCCCTATATAGTAATATAATGCTGATGAAGTCAGGCCCGTCTCGCCCGCAATATCTCGGATGCTCGTCCCCTGGAAGCCCTTCTGGGCGAAGAGCCGGACGGCCACTTCACGAATCCGTTCTTCTGTGGGATTCACAAATCGCTTCTGCCTGGATGAAAGCTCCACCTGTTTCCTTTCTTTTGCCTCAGCTGTAGTGGCCCACGCCCTTTTTCACCAAACTATACGTGCTTTCTCTCCCTCTGTCAATCTCTATTAGCCAGTGGGCAGGAGTCGCCAGTTCTTTTCCTTGCGCTACCCGCGGGTGTAGCGACGCCAAAAAAGCGGGAATGCTTGCCACACCAGCCTTTCTCAGCAGTCTAAATAAAAAGATGGGAAAACTACCAGGTATCCAGCAAAACATGAGAGAGAAAAAGAGTTGACGTCATGAATTCTGAGCCATTGAGGATTGACATTCTGCTGAAAATATGGTATTTTATCGACTGATCGATAAATTTATAGATCGTTCGATAGAATACCATGGAAGATCAGAGAGCAGAGTACTACGCACGGTCGGGACGCGGTGACGCAAGCTTCATTCAGACAAGACAGGGAGGAACCTATGGCTGAACATCTCGGTTTCACTAGCCTAAGCCATCTGGCATCAGGGGTGGTCAACCTGCTGAGAATGACACTGGCGACTTCTTACAGGATGTTGACTGGAGTCCGCACGCTCCTGCTCTACCGGCTGTCCATGTTCCAGGCTCCTCTGGCCTCTTCTCGAAGCTGGCTCTTGCTACCAGCACAGGCGGTCTTCTGGGGATAGGTAGTTGTCGTGGTGGCAGGGACGGGATGGTGTATGGCTCTTGCAAGCACGCTTTGTTTCGGCGGATGGTATGTACAGACGTGCTCCCGGCTGCTCGCAGAGTCAACACAGGAGGCACAATAAGGGATACCAATAGACCACGTCCCGAACTGATACAAAGCAAGCAGACTGCCTTTTTTGAGAGAAAAATCATATGTTGTCGCTCCCCACAAAAGGAGACAAGCGGGAAAGGAGATGGCTCATGTCTAATGAAGTGAATACAAACGATCATGACACGCGCACGGTCCTCACAGAGAGGCGAGGAAGCACGTTGCTCGTCACCATCAATCGACCGGAAGTGAGAAATGCTCTTGATGAGCCAACCGCATCTCTCTTAGCCCAGGCGTTGCGTGAATTTGACCGCGATGAGGCTCTGGCAGTTGCGGTCTTGAATGGAAGTGAAGGGACCTTTTGTTCTGGCTTCGATCTCAAAGCGACAGCTTCAGGGGAACGGATGCCTCATGTCAGCGAGGAAGGAGACGGTCCCTTAGGCGTCACACGGATGCTGCTCTCTAAACCCGTCATTGCGGCCATTGAGGGCTATGCGGTCGCCGGGGGACTGGAAGTGGCGCTCTGGTGCGATCTGCGTGTGGCGGCGGAAAATGCGATCTTTGGGGTATTTAATCGTCGTTGGGGGGTACCACTGGTCGATGGGGGCACCATTCGCCTTCCACGCCTGATTGGACAAAGCCACGCGCTGGACTTAATTCTCACCGGAAGAGCCGTCAGTGGACTGGAAGCGTTCACTATGGGCCTGGTCAACCGCCTGACACCGCCTGGGGAGACGCTTGCCACCACGCTTGCCCTCGCGGACGATCTGGCCCGTTTCCCCCAACGGGGATTGCGCTCTGATCGGCTCTCTGCCTACGAGCAGTGGTCCCTTTCGTGGGAGGAAGCCCTCGGCAACGAAACGCGCCGTGGCCTCTGCGTGCTTGGTTCTGGGGAGTCTGTGGAAGGGGCACGACGTTTCGCTGCTGGTCATGGCCGACACGGCAGCACAAGCGACATCTAGGGATGGATGGGGCACAACTGACAAGCTATTCTAGCACCATGAAGCGGGTGGCTCCTCTTTCACGCGAAGAGCAGGCCATCCTCTTCATAGCGCTGGCTTTGCCCATTTGAGATGCGACGATGAGTTGTCGTACCTCCATCATTTTCACTGAGAGTCTCTCTCATGTGCATTCGTTTGTCTTTAATTTCAGTAAGGAGAGATGTCATGACTGCTCTAGTGTGGGTGCAGACCCTTGTTGTGGTCGTAGGAACTGCGTGGCTCCTGGCACTGATCGGTCTCATCTGCGTCGGAGGATGGTATGCGCGTACCCATCCTACCGTAGGGGGGAACGATCACGTATTCCAGCACATCGCTGGTGCGTTGCGGCTCTTGACGTTTGGCCTGACGGGGGAGCCAGACCCTCGGGTCACCCCTTCGGACCCGGACGCGGTGGCTGATTGGCGGCTCCCCGCTTCACAGCGAACCCTCAGAGGCAGATGAAAGGGAAACACATGGACAAGGGATCTGGCCGTTTTGGGAACGATGCAACAACCCATCAGAGTGTGTCTGATTTCTGTATGCTCCGTATGCTCTCTACATGAGTGCTCGCGGCTTTGCCGCTCACCATGGGTTTTTCTGGTGTCGTGTGCATGGTAAGGAAAGGCAAGGTTCTCATTGCAGTGGGAATCAGACACATTCTCAGGGAACATCCGTGCAAAGGAGGAGTGGGATGCAGCAGCCAAACGCTTGCAGCAGCGCGGCATGCTCGATGAGCATGGGCTTCTGACACCCGCTGGGAAACAGGTGCGCCAGACGATAGAGGATCGGACCGATCTGCTGGCCCTGCCTCCCTGGCAATACCTGGGAAGAGAGCGAGCCGAACGCTTACCGGCTCTCACCCAGCCCATCAGCCAGCGCATTGTAGACCAGGGCGGCATCCCACCCGTCAATCCAATGGGTCTGTCAAGCTCCGGGTCTTGATTTCAGTCGGCCTTCCGGTGTCTTGTTGACCAAAAGATACGACGTACCAGATAAACGTAGGATATAAAAACAGGAGTGCTCGTCATCTCATGGTCCACGCAGAGAGAAATAGACCAGTAAATATGAGCAGCCAATACAGTATCAATCATGAAAGGCAGTATGAAACATGCAGTATACTCACTTGCTCTTCGATGTTCGTGACTCGGTCGCTTCGATCACGCTCAACCGGCCAGAAAGCCTCAACGCCTTCAACCTGGAGATGGCGAAGGAGTTGATGAGCGCGGCGATGGAGTGCGAGGAAAATCGCGATGTGCGAGCCGTCGTGTTGAGCGGTGCGGGAAACGCTTTCTGCGCCGGAGGAGATCTCAAAAGCTTCGCAGCTCAGGGTGAGCGCTTGCCTGCGTACATCACAGAAGTGACGACCTACTTTCACGCCGCGGTGTCCTACTTTACCCGTATGCGTGCCCTGGTCATCGCGGCGGTGCAGGGAAGCGCTGCAGGAGCCGGGATGAGTCTGGCCTGTGCCTGCGACCTGGTCTACGCGAGCGAATCGGCCCGCTTTACCGCAGGCTACACTCGCATCGGCCTCACCCCCGATGGATCATTAACCTACTTTCTCTCCCGCAGTGTCGGGATGAGGCGCGCGCTTGAACTGACGCTGTTGAACCGGACGCTTTCAGCGGAGGAAGCGTATCACTGGGGGATCATTACGTCCATAACACCCGATGGCGCCGTGCAAGCACAGGCAGAAACGCTGGCGCGCCAACTGGCAATGGGGCCAAGCCTGGCCTTTGGCGGGACCAAGCGGCTCTTGCATCAAGGCTGGAACGAAAGCCTGGAAACACAGATGGCATTTGAAGCGCAGGCAATCTCGACAATGGCCGGGTCGGCTGACGGCCAGGAAGGAATCGCTGCCTTCCTGGAGAAACGTCCTGCTCACTTCGAGGGGAAGTACAGGAGTCATCCGAACACTCAGCCTATTTACCACCGCCGAGATTAATCGCCAGCTTGAACAGGTATAGGCACGTTTTCAGACCGGCTCCGTCTCGCCCGCCGCGTCATCGTGGCGGCGGCATCGCTATCCTTCACCATAAAGCCGATGCTGGCCGCAAGCAAGACAAGGACGGCGGAGGCGATGAACGCAGCATGATAAGCAGTAAAGTTGGGTACGGCGCTACCGCTCGCGCTCAGGCTGGTCATACCAAAGGCGCTAATCACAGTGCTGATCAGGGCAACGCCTATCGAAGCGCCAATCTGACGCTGCGCATTGAAGATCGCCGAAGCCTGTCCGGTCTGGGCCGTGGAGATCGTCGCGAACGAAGCGGCCTGCACAGAGGTAAAGGAGAAGGCCATACCAGCACCGATGAGGAACATCAATGCCCGCATTAGCCAGAGGCTGGTATCCTGCCCCATCAGGCTCATCGCTGTCATCAAGATGGAGACGCTGACCAGTCCGCTCACGATGAGACGGCGCGGGCCAACATAAGGATAGAGGCGAGCGACAATCTGCGTCGAGACCAGCACGCCGATAGCTTCCGGGAAGGTGGTCAGGCCGGAGGTAAGAGCCGAAACGCCCCGCGCCTCCTGCAAAAACAACGGCGTGGAATACAACAGGCCAAGAAAGCCGGCAGCCGAGAAAAGCGAGAGCGTATTGCAGGTGCGGAATGATCGATTGCTAAAAAGGCGTAGATCCAGGATCGGATGCTTTGCACGCAATTCGACAAAGATAAAGGCGATCAGGAGAGCAGGACCAATAATCTCACTGCTGAGAATACTGGGCGTGGTCCACCCATAGTTCGGCCCTTCACTCAAGGCATACATCGTCAGGGCAAGGCCAACGCCAGCCAGCAAGAAGCCGGGCAGGTCGAAAGATCCGGTGGCTCGCTCCCTGTACTCCTCCAGGAAGAACAGGCCGAATAGAAAAGCGGTCACACCGATAGGGACGTTGACATAAAAGACCCAGTGCCATGACAATTTATCGATGAGCAGGCCGCCGAGCACCGGACCGGATGCGGGCGCAAATACAGTTGGGATGTTGAGGATGCGCGATACCTGCACGCGTTCCTCTGGAGGAAACGTGCGATAGAGGATCGCGGTTCCCACCGGAGTAAGCGCGCCGCCGCCGATACCCTGCAAAATGCGAAAACCGACCAGCATCGGCAGGCTCATCGCTACACCACATAAAGCCGATGCTGCCGTAAAAAGTGCCAGTGCGCTCAGAAAAATACGTTTTGTGCCCAGCCGATCCCCCAACCAGCCCGAAGCAGGAATAATGATCGCGAGGCTGACCAGATAGCCGACCACCACAGCATCGATTGCGGTGCCCGATACATTAAACTGGCGACTCAACGCGGGCAGGGCCACGTTTACAATAGTCCCATCGAGGATGGACATGAACATTCCGACGACAAATAGAACACTTACAACTATTTTTGGATTGATAGCAAGACGATGCATACGATGCGCTCCGATATCTAGTGGGCGGCGGCAGAGGGCCGGTTAATAGAAATTTATGTACTTACAACATCAACATTCACATTAGGAAGTTTATTCCAACAGCTCCCATAGAGGTCTCTCTTCCCGGCAGAAAACTTCTTGGGACAAAAAGCATTACCGCAAACACTAATCACCGCTCGAATTACTCAGAAAGGTGAGACCACTTCAGTGGGACCAGTTATGTTTCCTCCTTGACAGTTTTCCTCTGCCTGTGCTATTTTTGGATAACTTACTGATCGTTTAGTAACTTGCCGAGGTGTCGTGCCATCATGGAACAATCAGTGAAGCAACAGGTAGCGCATGCTACCTCCTCCGTGGACCAGGAAACGCGGCGGCAGATTTTGACCAAAGCGGCAACGTTGTTTCTGGCGAAAGGCTATAAAGGCGTGTCCATGAAAGAGATTGCCGAAGCCGTCGAGGTCACATCTACCGCCTTGTATTACCATTTTCCTAAAGGTAAGGAAGATCTCTTCACTAAGATGATTCAGGCCGTGTTCGTGGACGAGGGAGTAGCCGGGATCGACCAGGCCCTTGCCGCCACCCAGGATGTCCGAGAACGGTTGACGCTGCTCACCGCCGCGTTGCTCTCCCTTCCCCTTGACGAGCGCTTGAGCATGCTATTACGTGACGCCAGGGAACATCTCAAGGACCCGGAACACCAGCAGGTAATCCTGTCCTTGCTCGACCGGATCAGACAGCAGGTCACGGGTCTTTTTCAAGCCGCCCACAATGCGGGCGCGATTCGCTCTGATCTGCCGGTCAACGTCCTGGTTAGTCTCTACATGGGCATGCTGCGGGAGGCCAAGAGCCTGCCAGGGATGCATCCGGCGGGCTCCCTGGTCAATGTGCTCTTCGATGGCATCGCGAGGCGGGAACAAGGGTCTCTGCCCTGACCTGTTTCTCGTGGCAACTTACTAAACGATAAGTAACCCTTCGGCACACGCATCTGGTCGAGAGAGCTTCTTCTTCCAGAAAGGAATGATTGCACCATGAGACCACATGGTTTCTCTATCCTCCCGGATGGGAGGCCAACGCAAGGAGGTGGCTATGTCCCTCTCTCCTGATCGACTTCCGGCACCCCATTTGGCACCGGCCTCGGGTTCCGCTGCAGGCAGCGCCTCGGGTGCCTTCGCCATTGAGACGCATGGCTTGAGCAAACATTTTGGGAAGCTGACTGCCGTCGATGGACTTACTATTAGCGTTCCGGCTGGAACCATTGCTGGTTTTATCGGTCCCAATGGGGCTGGGAAAACGACCACCATTCGCCTGCTACTCGGACTGGTCCGACCAGACGCGGGAAGCGCGACGATTCTGGGCCAGCCGCTGACCAATTTGCCTGGCTATCTCCCGCGTGTTGGGGCACTAATCGAAGCGCCCGCCTTCTATCCAAGTCTCTCCGGGCGGGCCAATCTGGAAGTGCTCGCTCGCCTTGGCGGCTACCCTGGCGCCCGCGTGCGGGAGGTGCTCGACCTGATGGGGCTTTCTGACCGAGCGCGTGACCGGGTTGGGAGCTATTCTTCGGGCATGAAGCAGCGACTCGGGGTTGCTATGGCGCTGCTTCCCGATCCCGACCTGTTGATCCTGGACGAACCGGCCAATGGCCTCGATCCCCTGGGCATCATTGCGACCCGCGACTTGCTGCGCCGTCTGCATGAGCAGGGCAAGACCATCTTCCTTAGCAGCCACTTGCTGGGAGAGCTGGAGCAGGTCGCGGATTGGTTGGTCATGCTCCATCAGGGCAAGGCGCTCTACAACGGCCCCGCCCGCGCCTTCCTTGACCAGCATCAAGGTGCCAGTTTTGAAGAGCGTTTCCTGGCGCTGTTGAAAGGAGAACACCAATGACCTTTCTGACTCCCATCGTGCGCGCGTTTCGCAGTGAGTTGCTCAAGTGTCGTCGCTGGAGTATGTTCGCCGGGGCGGGGCTCATGCTTGTTCCCAGCGCCTTTTTTGCTTACCTGACCTTCCATCAAATTACGACTGGCGCCACTGGATCGGAGGTCACTCCTCTCGCCCAGGCGTTTCCCACCTCGCTGGGGCTGATTACGGTGGTGGGACAGGCGCGCTCATTCATCATCGTTGTCTCACTGATCATGGTCACGGTGAATCTTGCTGCTGAGTGGTCCCAAGGCACCTGGCGCAACTTGCTGGTTCGCGAGCCTCGCCGTCTGCCTCTGCTCGTCGGCAAAATGCTGGTATTGCTGCTCTTTGTGCTCTGTTCTATGACGCTGACCCTGGTTGCAAGTAGCATCTTCGTTCTCGTCACAGCAGGCGCACAAGGGGTCCAGACCGCTGCCTGGACCTCGTCCGCAGGGATCTGGGCCTGGCTCACTTTCTTTAGCAACGAGGTGCTCTGTCTCATTGGTATCTGCCTGCTGGGCATGCTGATCGCGGTCCTCACGCGCTCAACAGGCATCGCAGTTGGAGTCTCCCTGGCCTACGTCCTGGTCCCGGAGGGCATCATTGCGATGGTGTGGAATGAGGGGTCTCGGTGGTTTCCGATCCGCACCTTCAACTTTTTGCCCGGCTCGGTGTTTCCCACCAACGTTGGTCCCATCCCTCCCCAGGGCTACGCCGCTGCCTTGCTGGTCGCGCTGGGGTGGATGACGGCCTTTGTCGTGGCAAGTTTCGTGGCCTTCCGACGGCAGGATATCAGCGCCTAACAGTGGAAAGGAAACGTCATGCCTGCACGCACACCTGGAAACGAACTTCCTAAGTATCCGTCCCAAGCGATGCATCTGAAGCACAAGGATGAGGAAAAGTACGTGGGAGTGGTCGGCAACGAGCGGCTCACTGCTCTGGTCAGCCTCGTACTCCTGGTGCTGATCATCGTGGAACTAGTGACATCGGCCCTCTTACGCATCTGGCTTCCGGCCCATACCGTTGTCGGAATCCTGCTTGTTGGCCCGCTCTTGGTGAAGATCGGCTCAACAGGCTGGCGGTTTCTGCGCTACTACACCAGAGCACCTGCCTACGTGCATCGGGGTCCGCCTCTCCTGGTGTTGCGAGTGCTCGGCCCGGTGCTGCTCGTCACCACCCTGGTCATGGTTGGCAGCGGGATCGGACTCGTCGTGACTGGCCCGCTCCAGCCATTCCTTCTGACACACGTCTTCAGTGCGCTGGTATGGCTTCCGCTCATCGCTGTCCATAGCCTAGCGCACCTCCAGGAGGTCCCCCGGAGCATCGCTTCTGACTGGAGCAGCAGGCTCGGTCCCCGCTTTCCTGTCGGACGTGGGCTACGGCTAGGCACCAACCTTGGAGCACTGCTGCTCGGCATCATCGCTGCGGTGCTCCTGTTCCCTGCGGCGACATCGCTGTTCGCGTGGGGTCAGACGAACGACATTGGCGTGGGTCCGTTCCTTGTGGGCATGGGGGCTGCTCTGCTGGCGGGGCTTGCAGCCAGGCCGTGGAGATGGGGAAGGTTGGCTAAGGAGGCGTAGGAACTCTCCTGGCTTGCGCCGAGTCCGCCCGAAGGGGCGCGGACTCGGCGCGCCATCTCTGTCTCGCAAGCTAAATGAAAAGCTCAATCTTTGAGTGCGCTGCTGTGAGGCCCTTTGCACATCGTGAGAGCGGTCAAAGCCAGCTACTTGAGTTCTTCAGCGTAAATGTTGCCAACGCGCGAATATCGCGGGACGATGCGCCGACCAGCACGTCGAATTCACCGGCTTCGGCGACCCATTGATGCAGGCTGTCATCGTAATAGGCCAGAGCGGAACGCCCGATAGAGAGCGTAACTGTCTTGCATTCGCCAGGTTCAAGATGTACTTTCGCGAAGGCTTTCAATTCTTTTTCGGGGCGCTGCAACCGCGCCTGCCGATCCCGCACATACAACTGCACCACCTCTTTACCGGCGCGCGGCCCCATGTTGGTCACATCGACCGAAACCTGTAACGTGTCGTCCGGTCCAATTTCCTGGGCGCTCAGTCGTAGAGCACTATAGCCGAAGGTGGTGTAGGAGAGGCCAAAGCCGAAGGGAAAAAGCGGCGCAACCTGTTTTTTGTCGTAGTAGCGATAGCCGACGAACAGCCCTTCCCCATAGTAGACCTTACCGTTCTCACCCGGAAAGTTGAGATAGGCAGGGTTATCCTCCACGCGCACAGGGAAGGTCTGGGGCAACTTCCCGGAGGGCACGACATCCCCAAAGAGCACATCGGCAATGGCGTTGCCACATTCCTGACCAGGATACCATGCCTGGACAACCGCTGCCACCTGATCCAGCCAGGGCATAGTGATGGGAGAACCGGTGTTGAGCACGACAATTGTGCGCGGGTTAGCCGCTGCCACCTGCTCGACCAGCGCGTGCTGTTGTCCAGGGAGCTCCATATCTGGCCGGTCAAACCCTTCGCTCTGCCACTCACCGCCAAAACCTACGCAGACAATAGCGACATCTGAGGCCGCCGCTAATCGGGCCGCACGCTCGATGGCATCAGCAGGGAGCGGCGGCAAAAGTCCCAGACGCACGGCAGCCAGTTGTGATGCTTCAGATGTGGCAAATTCGAGCGTGAGCTGGTACTGATGTCCGGCCTCCAGGGAAACCACGGCCTGGACCTCCGTGCTGCCGTAACCAAAGTATTCTCTCCCGTACGTTTGCTGCGTCCAATTGTCGATAATCTCGCGTCCATCAAGCAGCAGGCGACTGAGGCCCGCGCTGACCAGCGAGAAGGTATAGTGTCCTGTTTCTTGCGGCGTGAAGCGAGCACTCAGACGAGCAGAGAACTGCCGCGGATTCACCCCTGCGGGCAGATTGAGCCACATAAGATTGGCTGTCGATTGCGTCTCCTGGTAGACTGATGTATCGCTGAGATCACCGTTATTGAAATACTCGATGGCTAATCCATGCTCGCTCCCCCGCGTGCCTGCCAGTAGCAGACCCGTATCGAGTAGGGGTAACAAGCGGTAATTAGTGCAGCCCTGTTCGTAGCTGATGCGCATCTGCTCCCCAACTTTCGCCAGAATACCTGCAAAAGGAGTTACCGCGTAATGCGCGTTGACCTGGGCGCTGCCGCCGCCCGTAGTGTGCGCCACTTTGGCATTGGGGCCAATTATCGCTATCGACGTGAGTTGCTCGCGTTGCAGTGGTAGTACCTGATGATCATTTTTGAGCAGGACAATGCCCTCGGCAGCCGCCTCACGCACGAGGGCACGGCGCTCCGGCAGATCAATGGCCTGCTCCTCTTGCGACTGTGGATGCTCAAAGAGGCCCGCTTTTGCCAGCAGCAGCAGCAGGCGACGCACGCTTGTATCAAGCGTCGCTTCCTGAACTTCCCCCTGCTCAACGGCTGCGAGCAGCTTCTTGCCCCGCCAGCGTGGAACAGGCATCTCCAGGTCAAGCCCCGCATTGACGGATACAGCAGTGCTTTTGACCGATTCAAACCAGTCCGAGACTACCACCCCATCAAAGCCCCACTCGTCGCGCAGAATCTCGGTCAGCAAATACGGGCTTTCCGAGGCCGCTACGCCGTTGACCAGGTTGTAGGAGGCCATGACGGTCCAGGGCCGGGCCTCGCGCACAGCAGCTTCGAAGGGCAACAGATAGATTTCGCGCAGTGCCCGTTCGCGCACCTCAGAACTGATACTGAAGCGTTCGAACTCCTGGTCGTTACAAACATAGTGCTTGATCGAGGCTCCCACGCCTTCCCGCTGCAATCCTGTAATGTAGGCCACAGCCAGGCACGCGGAGAGATAGGGATCTTCGGAGAAGCATTCGAAGTTGCGCCCACCCAGCGGCGAACGCTGAATATTGACGGTAGGACCAAGCAGCACCTGCGCCCCCTTCATTCTGGTCTCGTCAGCCAGCGCCTGCCCGATCCGTTCCACCAACTCGGTATTCCAGGTTGAGGCCAGCGAAATCTCCGCCGGAAAGGCGGTAGTCTTCGTGCCGCCGGTGAAGCTGCCTGCACCCCTGGCTCCATTGGGGCCGTCCGTCATCTTCAGGGAGGGAATCCCTAATCGCTCAATAGGAACGGTGTACCACACATTTGTGCCCGCGAGCAGCGAGACTTTTTCCTGCAAGGTCATCTGACCAAGCAATTTTTCGATCAACGCAGGAACAGAGGAAGAGTTCATCAGCGTACCCCTTAAAAAGCAATGTAAGCTCAACACATGATATAATTTTTACCAACAATGTATCTCATTTTATAGCAGCCAATCTTAGAGGACGCAAGCATGTTCCGGGTTTTTACCAGCATCAGAGAGGACGCATTGTGAAGAACAGACAGAAGTTGAGCGGCGCGCAAGCGACCATCGCCACGTTACGAGCGTACAACGTTGATACGATCTTTGGCATCCCAGGAGTGCATACCCTGCCACTTTACGACGCCATGCGAGAGGAAAAGGGACTGCGCCATATCCTGGCCCGCCATGAGCAGGGGGCCGGCTTTATGGCCGATGGCTACGCGCGCATAACGGGCAGGCCCGGCGTTGCCTGCACCATCACAGGGCCGGGCGTCACCAACATCACCACGCCCGTCGCCGACGCCTATGCCGACTCTATTCCCTTGCTGGTGATAAGCACCAGCCTGCCACGGGCCTCAAAGGGTCACTTCCGCGGCGAGCTGCACGGGTTGAAAAATCAACTGGGCGCAATGGAGGCGCTGGCTGGATGGACGCGAGCGGTTGAGTCGGTTGAGGAAATTCCGGCAGCTTTGCAAGATGCCTTTCGGGTCATGTACACAGACCGTCCGCGTGGCGCTTACCTGGAGATCCCGCTCGACCTGCTGAGCACTGAGGCAGAGGTAGAGATTCCTGTGCCAACCACAAACGCTGATGCACTACCGCATCCCTCGCAAGACGATATTTTGGCTGCGGCACACCTGCTAAGGGAGGCCCGGCGTCCGCTGATCATTGCGGGCAATGGCGTAACCTTTGCGCAGGCAAATCAACAACTGGCGCGACTGGCAGAACTTCTCCAGGCTCCTGTGCTGCTTGGTGGCAAAAGCCACGATGTACTGCCTACGGACAACCCGCTAGTCATCACATCCAGGGGATACAATCCCAACGAATTGCAGGCCCTGGTCGGAAATGTCGATGTGGCCCTGGTGGTCGGCAGCAAGCTGGGGGCACAGCGCACGAACACCTCCGTTCTGGAGAGCGGCAAAATGCGCACGGTCAAAGTCAGCGGCGGCAGCCTTCCCCTGCCCGCGCAACTGATCCATATTGATATCGATCCTGCTGAGATTGGGCACAACTATCCCGCCTCGGTGGGGATCGCCGCCGACGCTCGCCTCGCGCTCGAAGCCCTCTTAGAGGCGCTACACGACCATCGTCCCGCCGCTTCACGGCTAGACGAAGTAGCCCGGGTGAAGGAGGCCATACGCAACCGTGTGCGACGCAGCTATGGCGAAGCTTTATCTCTGCTCGACGGTGTACGCGAGGGGCTGCCGCGCGATAGCATCATCGTCACAGATATGACGATGCTGGGATACGCCAGCGCGCAATATTTACCGGTCTACGAGCCGCGCACCCTGATCCACCCCTCCGAATTATGCGCCATTGGCTGCGGCCTGCCCCTGGCGATTGGCGCTCAGGCGGCAGCCCCGGATAAACCAGTCGTGGCGCTGTGCGGCGATGGCGGCTTCCTGCTCAACGTAGGTGAGCTGGCAACGGCGGCGCAGGAGAAATTGCCGGTCATCACCGTGATTTTCAACGACGCCACCTACACCGCCGTCAAAAGCGACCAGCATCGCCGCTTCGGGAGCCGCTACATCGCCACCGACCTGCTCGCGCCCGACTATGTGACGGTGGCTCAGGGCTTCCATATGCAAGCGACGCGTGCGGAAGGGCCGGCGGCGCTACGGGACGCGATCCGCACGGCCATCGACCACGCAGGCCCAACCCTGATCGAGGTGCCGCTACCGGCTAGAGAGTGGTAAAAGCTGATCATTCAAAGGGGAGGGATGGCGGACACCGCCACAGGGCAAGCGCAAGGCATTGCCCCTACCTATCCGATCCTGCTATTATCCACCATCGCAGGCACCGCCACAGGGCATAGAGGGTGATGGGCGAACGGTAGGACGTCTGGCTAGGGGCAATGCCTTGCGCTTGCCCTGCTGGGCTTTGTTCATCTGCATCTGCATAGAATTTGGCTATAGGAAGTCAGGCTAAACCATAGCGTACGCGATACTCTTCGTAGCGCTCTTCGAGGCGCTGCTCTTTCACGAGCGCGTTGACCCTTTCCTGGAGATAGGTGCGCGCGGGATGACCCAGGCGCTGGTCGAGGGCAAGCGCGTGAACCCAGAGTTCGAGCGAGATTTGATACCTGCCCTGCTCACAGGCAAGCAATCCCTGGCGACGCAGCACGGCGCAATGTTCGGCGGGCGTGTCCAGTTCGGTGGCGATGGTCGCGGCTTCGTAATAATATTGTTCGGCATCAGCGTAGCGGCTAAAAGCGCGGGCAATATCACCCAGACCACGCAGGGCACGACCATCGATCTGCCTGGCTCCCTGCTCGTGCGCAATCGCCTGCGCCTGCTCAAACAAGCCTTTTGCGCCCAGGTACTCGCCTTCATCAAAAGCGACAGCGCCCAGCGAGTTGAGCACGCGCGCCTCATCTACCCGATCTCCCAGCGTGCGAAATAGCGCCAGCGACTCTTCGTAATGGGCGCGCCCGTGAACGAAATCGCGGCGCTCCCGCATAATGTCGCCCATTGCGCGTAGCGCCCATGCCTCGCCCCGCCGGATGCCTTGCTCGCGAAAGATGGCAATGGCCTCAAGGCAGAGTTCTTCGGCTTGATCGAGCCTGCCCAGGCCGGTATAGACGACGCACTTATCGGCCATCACCCAGCCCTGCCCTGAGCGCAGCCCCAGTTCATTGAACAGGCGCAGCGCCTCTTCGTAGTCGTTGAGCGCCTTTGTATACTGGCCCAGGGCTTCATAGACCGTTCCCCGGTCGCGCAGGATTGAGGCGCACCCGTTCTTGTCATGCAAATTGCGGAAGCTGGTAAGTGCCAGCTCAAAATGTCCGAGGGCTTCATAGTAGGCTGCGTAGCCACGGCTGACTTCGCCCAGGACCATCTGCATCCAGGCTTCGCCCGTCTCATCGCCGACTTCGCGGAAGAGCGTAAGCGCCTCCTGAGCATACACGCCCGCCTGCTGAAAATTGCCTTCTTCGCGAAAGAGCATCGCCAGTTCGTAGAGCGCCCAGCCTGCTTCCTCGCGATCATTTTGTTGGCGATGAAAGGCCAGGCTGCTTCTGAGGCAGGCTTCCGCATCGGTATACTGACCGAGTTGGCGCAGGATCGCGCCCAGACAGCACTCTATCTGGCCCTCGCCGGTTTTATCATTGAGCCTGGAAGCATGCACGCCGGCACGGCGCAGGATCGTCTGTAGTTCCGTGGCACGCCCACGACCATCAAGCGCCCAGGATGCCCGCACCGCCACGCGCACGGCCTCCTGAAGGTCCTGCGGCTCGCCTGCGCTCTCAAGGTGCTCAAAAGCTACAAACCATTCATCGGGACCGGGTTGCGGCAGGCTGCAATAGTACGCGGCCACTACGCGATGCACGCGTCGCCGCTCTTGCATAGGCAGGTGCGCCATTGCGAAGTAGCGTACCTGGGGATGGATCGTATACACCCGACCGTCGAACTGAATAAACGATGCCTGCACCAGTTCGTCGCGGGCCGCTCGCCAGTTCTCCACCAGTTCGGCAGGAATCGCCACCGCTGCCTCTTGTCCGGCATGCGCCGGCAACGTATCTTGCTCAGGGGCAAGTCGGACCGGCTGATTAGCGGTTGCCAGCGTTTCAGGAGCAACGAGCATGATAATCTGCTCACGGCTGAACGGCAGCTTAAACGCGGCAAGATAAGAAAGCAGGAGGCGTGCCGATGGGGTCAGGCGACGGTAAGAGACTTCGAGAACGGCCAGGATGCCGGCCAGAGGAGTGCTGCGCAGTTCGTCGCGCACCTCTTCCAGAGAACGCGTCGCCGCTTCGGGCGTATACACCTTGCCATCAATGGAGCGGGCGGTGCCAAAGATCAGCTCCGCCCCCAGAGGATAGCCATCAAGCAGCGTACAGATCTCACGTAAAATCGCCTGCTGCTTGCTATCATCAAGGTGAATGCGCCGATCAAGGCCGCTGGCCTCAGCCAGTTCTTTAAAGAGGGTCAGCAGGTCGGCGTCGGTCATCTTGCCCACGCGATATTCGTACCAGCGACATTGCGTACCCTCGACCACCATCATCGTCTCTGGATTCGAGCGTGAAGTTGCCAGAACCACCACTTCCGGCGGTACCGAGCAGAGAAAATGCAGCCAGGTCTCCAGTTCAGCGCGGTCCTTGACCTCTTCAAAACTATCGAGCAGCAAGAGGCAAGAAAGGTCTCGACCGGCCAGGGAGCGCAATGTGCCCAGGACCAGGCGGGCGCGATGGCTCACATCCATTGTGGGAGAGACCCTTGTTGGAATATGCAAGTGATGTACGATTTCGATCAAAGCATCGCCGAACGATTTGCCATCTTGCAGCGAAATGCCGATAATGCCACCGGGAAATTTCTCGCGGTTACGCCGCACCGCCTCAAATGCCAGGGCGCTTTTGCCGATGCCGGCTGAACCGGTTAAGGCGATATGATGCGTTCCCATGCGCAGGCGCAGATGATTTCTGACATCCGATGGCAGTTCACCGGTCGCGGCGGCGGTTAGCAGATTGCCCAGATCCTGCAACTCCTCCTGCCGCCCTACAAAGCTTGTTGAAGCCCCCAGATGGGCCAGCGGGTGATCATGCTCTTCCGGCTCATCCTCGCCGACCAGCAAGGGAACCGGGCTTTCCTGCCCCTCGGCTACATGCCTGTACAGAACAGGAATGAACCAGCTCTTCTGCTGCATTGGCAGTAACGCCTGCCGGGCGCGCGCGAGTGCCTCTTCCAGGGTGCGTCCATCTGCCAGGGCCTCGTAAAAGTGAAACATGAAGGTTGGGCTAAGCTCATCTTGCAGCGAAAAGGGCATCGCGACCACTGCAGGGATCTGTGCGGTAATCAGAGCCGTTGCCAGGGTCGCATCGACGGCGGGCCGCCTGCGATGGTGGCGCATATCATCGCTCGCCACGGTTGCCGTTTCACAGGCGGAGAATACAGCCAGGCGTACATCACTGCTGAGAAACAGTCCGCGCAACGATTGTGTATCGATGAAACGATTGCGGCCTTCGTCATCGCAAAAACATAGATACGTTTGAGGTTTGGTGCGGCTGAGCGACATGCCGCAGACATCACATTTGCGGGCATCGGCATCGTTTACCGTCTCGCATTCTTCGTCGGGGCAGAGCCGTCCATAGGCGCCATGCCCATCAAAATGGACCACGTAACAGGGAATGGAGGTATCGCTATCATCCAGCATCCCCGCACCCCCATACGAACTAAAATAGCGCACCAGTTGATCAAAGGTTGGCGGCTCCAGCCGGTCTAAAAATACCTGACCGGTATCGATTAATGAGGCAAAGGCTCGCTCTAATGCCGCGAAGCTCTGCTCCGTCTCCAGGGGAGCGCAATCGACCGGGGAAGCGCCAATATAGAGCACGCGAAATGGCGGATGAATAGGGAGTTCGCATCCCACGGGGATCTCCGGGCGCAACAAGGCCCGGCTGAGCGTAAAAATACCGGACCCTAGCAGGAAATGATCGCCATTGTGGAGTAGCTCCCAGGGATAGCGCACAAATTCATCGCTGCCCGGTCCAAAGCTAAATGTCAGGGCGACCGTGCCGCGTCTTTTGAGCGTTCGCTGAATCACGCCGCGCAAGACTGCCTGGACCGACTGCTCCGAAAACTCGCGGCGGCTCGCGCCTGGAATTTCCGAGCCACATAAGGCTAAAAAGAGGCGATGCCCAATTTCACGCAGTTCCTGATCGCCACTATCGAGCGTATTGAGTTTTTTGAGCAGGGCGTTAAGTTGCCTGGTGGTATATGGAGGAACAAAGTTGCCGCTCACCGTGCGTCCAGACCAGCTCTCTTTCACCTGTAACTCAAAAGTGCTGTTTTCACGGCTGCGAAATAGCAGGTTTAGCGTCTCTCCCATGAATTCGGCATTTCTCGCATTCTTTACAAAGAATCGCTTGTGGTGTTACCTACTCTACAAGTAGAATGGCATAAAACATAGGTAACATATCTTTAAAGCAGTATATCATAGCTGAGCTACACAAACAAACCGATCACGCTCTACTCGCCCCAGTATAGCTCAACCTTGCCGAAGCGTACGGTATCGCCAACTTTGACGCCGGCCTCTTCCAGCGCCTTCGTGACCCCCATTTTAGCCAGTTGCACCTGTAAGCGATCCATGCCTTCCTCGCTCTCCTGATCGGTCATATTGACGACGCGTTCAACGCGCCTGCCACGCACAATGTACACTCCATGGTCCTTAGAAACGGTAAACGCATCTTCCGGCACCGGACGTAAGACGGGACCCTGCATATCGGCAATCGACTGCGAGGCTGCACGCTCGGCTTCCTCCTGCTGAATTTCACGCAGCCGCCCGGCGGCGTACTGCATCAGCTCGCTGGTCCCCTGATGAGCAGCGGCAGAAATGGCAAAGACGGGATAGCCGGCAGCTTCGGCCTGAGCTTTCAGTTCGGGCCAGCGTTCCTGCGCCTCGGACAAATCTATTTTGTTCAGTACAACAATTTGCGGACGTGAGGCAAGCTGCGCATCGTACTCGCGTAATTCGCGGTTGATTGTCTGAAAATCCTGCCAGGGGTCGCGATCAAACGACGCACCATCCAGCAGGTGAATCAGCAGGCGCGTGCGCTGGATGTGGCGCAGGAACTCGTGTCCCAGCCCGGCTCCTTGCGCGGCCCCTTCGATCAAACCGGGAATATCGGCCAGCACAAAGCTAAAGCCCTCGCCCCGACCTGGCTGACCGACCTCGACTACGCCCAGATTGGGGACAAGCGTGGTAAAAGGGTAGTCGGCGATCTTGGGGCGCGCGGCAGAGACGACCGAGAGCAGCGTAGACTTGCCTGCATTCGGATAGCCCACCAGTCCGACATCGGCGATCAGGCGTAGTTCAAGCGTGATCCAGCGCTCCTCGCCGGGCTCGCCCTTCTGTGCCTCTTTCGGCGCCTGACGCGTGGAGGTGGCGAAATGCACGTTGCCCAGGCCGCCACGCCCGCCACGCGCAATCATCACGCTCTGCTCAGGCTCGGTCAGATCCGCAATTACTTCATGTGTGTCGGCATCACGAATAATCGTGCCACACGGCACCTTCAAAATAAGATCTTCCCCTTTGGCACCGTGCATCTTCTGACGCATGCCAGCCTGTCCGGCTTCCGCTTTGAATTGATGACGGTAACGGTAATCGATCAAGGTATTTAAGCTATTTGTAGCTTCCATATAGATACTCCCTCCTCGACCGCCATCGCCTCCGTCTGGCCCGCCGAAAGGGGCAAATTTTTCGCGCCGAAAATGCATGGAGCCGTTGCCACCATCGCCCGCTTTGACAAAGATTTTTGTATGATCGTATAACATGACCTGTTCCTGATATAAAAATAAGGGTGCAGAGCAGTATCTTGATAATGCACCACCGTGGTCGTCTGGATTTTTACCAACTATATCATATTGCGATATGGACCGCTACCACCCATAGCATTTTAGACGCTAAAAAAGGCCGATATGCAAATGATCATATCGACCTCGTACCTCAGAAGGGTGTGATTGTTGCTTAATCCTATCCGCAGCCAGTTTACAGCAAGCTGCCGCCAGAGCTGCCAAAGCCACCGGAGCCGCTGAGGAAGTGCTTCGCGGCCAGGGCAGCCAGGCCCGCAACTGCAAGCTTTGCGCCGGTGCTACCTAGAGGTCCGTTAGGGCCAAGCACCTGGTGCAGGATATCCGGGTCCCGCTGCTGGACATAGCCGGTCAGGCGGCTGGAGCGGCGATAGAGGAAGATGGGGCATTCGGCACAACCGGCAGCACATTCCAATAACCGTATCCACCGGCGGCATAATCGCAACTGGTGTTACGATAGCTACAGTATGTCCCGGTAATGCTACCATCGGACTGGATCTTCCCCTGAAAAAAGAGCGGCAGAAATCCATGAGCGCCAGGGACAGTAAATTGAATTTTGTTATCGGTAGTCACAGCACCGGTAAAATTTCCACTACCGGATAATCCCGCTCCCACAGCAAAATAGCCGCTGATAGTTGCGCCGCTCTGGCTGATACGGGTCAGCGACATGGTGCTATTGGTGGGCGGCCTCGTTAATACATCGCTGATGTTACCGTTATAGGAACTAATCAATACAGGGTAATGAGTTGGCACCGTCGTCGCTACGGTTGTAGGTCTTGCCGTTGGTACCGTTGTTGGCCGGTGGATAGGAGTCGGTTGGCTATGACCGATTTTCGCAGGCAGATGGCTCGCTCCAAAGGCTGCACCAGCTACTATAGCAACTAAAGCTAGAGCGATGAAGACCGGAAATAGAGCGCGATTCTTCCTGTCACGATTAATGGCGGGCGCTGCTGAACTGGGCCGCGCCACTGTGGGAAAGACGTCAACCGTGGGCGTACGGGGAGTAGCGCCACCGACAAATCCCTGCTGGGCAGGTAATAGCACGGGCAGCACAATAGGAGCTTCTGCCACCTCTTCAATGTTGTAACTGCTCAATGCCTGCCAGAACTCCTCGACTGTCGCAAAGCGTTCATTGCTGTTGAGCGCCAGAGCACGCTGAACTGCCTCGGCAATCGGCTCCGGCACAGAGGGAGCCACCGCTTTTACAGGCTCAAGCGGATCGGCGTTCTTGCTACTGAGCTGTGTCAGACGGTAAAGCGAATCAATGGGCACGACGCCGGTCAGTAGTGTATAAAAGGTCGCACCCAGGCTATAGATGTCGGAACGCGGACCGGTTCCCCGTGAATAGTGTTCAGGGGCGCAGTATCCAGGTGAGCCGTGACGAACTGCTGTAGTAGTCGAATCCTGATCGTACTCTTTGGCAATGCCAAAATCTACCAGCACAGCCCCGACATCCGACGTGGGAACAATGATGTTAGAAGGTTTAATATCGCGATGAATGATCGGCGGATGAAGAGCGTGCAGGTAAGCAATGGCATCAACGATGGGAGCCATGATCTTCATTGCCAGAGCCACCGAAAAACGCTTCTCCGGCTGCATTTTCCGCAACAGCTCTAAGTTCGGCCCCTCGATATAATCCATCAGGAGATACACCCGCGTATCGTCTTCAAACGTTCGATAGACTCTGGGGAGCGCTGGATGGTCAACCCGTTTGAGCACATCGCCTTCAAAAATAAGGCTCTTACGTCCCTGCTGGCTCAAATCGGCAACCTCTTTGAGCGCGAACACATTGCCCTTTACGCGTAAATCTCTCACAAGGTAGACCGCTCCAAAGCCGCCCTTGCCGAGTAGACTTTCCACCAGGTATCGCTGGTGGATAATGCTCCCAAGAGGGAGATTGAGCTGAACGCCTTGCACGTTATACCCTCACACGATGATTAGAATAAGTTCACAGGCTGGAACAATGATAAAAGCATGAAATACTACAGTGAGCGATATTTATAGTATTCATACTTGACTAACACGATTGGCACTCTGGTGAAGTTTCACCCTGGATACGTACATTAATATCTCCCGCGTCTCCCACGATCAATCGGGGAGCTACAGCTCAGGAACGCGGAATTGAGGTACGGGACGAAAAGAGGGTCCACCACAGTAATTCAGCGTGATAGGGGCATAACTTTCCAGTTCCCATATTCGCCTGCAAAAAAGTTACAGTGGTTGTTTTGCAGGCTACAGTAGGTGCCGAGAATACTGCCATCCGCCTGCAACTGACCCTGAAAGAAGAACGGGTGCAGAAGCGTGCTGCCAGGAAGGATAAACTGGATGAGATTATCTGCCGATAGCGTGCCACTGAAGCTACCGGCACCAATAAAGCCTGACGCGGAAGAAAAATAGCCGCTGACCTTCTCTCCATCCTGACGAATTTGCGATAAGACCATAGAAGCATTTTTAAAGGGGAAGGAGTACTGATCGCTGATAACACCGTTATAGTGATTAGCCAGCACCGGGTAATCTGGCGGCAATGGCTGCACGGGCGGAGTTGCTGTCGGCGTGAGAGAAGAAACAGTAGGACGTGCTGTTGGCGCAGGTGTGGGTGTGAGAGCGGTCGCGGTAGATCGCGTCCCCGGGGTGGGCGTAGGGGTTGCCGCTATTGTCGTGGGAGGAACCGTCGGGCTCAAGGTAGCTAGCGGCGATGCTGCGAGCGATGGAGTAGCCGTCGCCCGTAATCGAGGGATTGCTATGGGCGGAGTGCTCTGCGGGGTAATGATCACAACATCATATGCAGGCCCCAATCCAGACCATTTACCCACTCCAAAGATGCTCCCAGAGATTAACCCCACAAGCACAAGAGCCACCAGCGTCAAAAAAACTGCTCTCCGTCCTGTCGCTTGCTTTGATCGCCTGGTTCTCACTGTAGATACATACGATCTTGCTGACACCACCAGCGGCGATAACGCAGAGGCCGCAGAAACAATGGGTGATAGCCTTTGAGAAACAGGCTCCTGAGTGCCAATTGTAATATCCGGTACGCGCAGTTCCGTCGTACATATCTGTAAAGCTTGCCAGAATTCTTCAATAGAGGCAAAACGATCATTGCTGTTGATCGCCATCGCCCGGCGTAACACATCCGCCACCGACGAAGGTATGGTTGGTATCAGCATATTGACCGGTTCAAGCGGATCGTTTGCGCCGCTCCCCAGACGCGTCAGACGATAGAAAGCGTCCACCGGCACCTGGCCGGTCAATAGTTTGTAAAAAGTGGCGGCGAGACCATAGATGTCGGTGCGTGGGTTCGTGCCGAGGGCATACTGCTCGGGCGCGCCATAGCCCGGCGAACAATGACGCACTGCTGTAGTGGTCGCTTCCTGATCGTATTCTTTGGCAATGCCAAAGTCTACCAGCACCGCTCTATCGTCCAACGGCGAGACGATAATATTCGCGGGTTTAATGTCGCGATGCATAACCGGAGGCTGTTGCGCATGCAAGTAGATCAGCGCATCGGCGATAGGGGCCATGATCCGCATTGCTTCTGCTAACGTGAAGCGTTTGCCTGGCTGCTGCTGCCGTAATTGCTCCAGATCCACACCCTCAATGTAATCCATGAGCATATAGAGCCGGTGGTGCTTACGATCCTCAAACAGTTGATAGACACGCGGGAGGGCAGGATGATCGAGCCGCTGCAAAATCTCGCCTTCAAAAGTAAAGCGTTCGCGCTGCTGCCGGTTCGGATCAATAACTTCCTTGAGGGCAAAAATATTGCTACTCATGCGGCGCTCCCTCACACGGTACACCGCTCCGAAGCCACCTTTGCCCAGCAATTCTTCAACGATATAGCGCGCTCGTATGATCTTTCCTGGAGGAAAGTCTGCCCGTTCGTCCTGCATCTCTTTACCTCGCCGACGTAGCCACACAGTTACAAGGACAGGTTAGCAAACAGTCATTTCTCCACCGATTGCAGCCGTTTGCTCTCGGCTTCCTCCGCTTCCAATGATGGTGCAAACGTAATCAAGCGCACGCCGCGCTGGAATGTAATATAGGCCCAGGCCCACTGGATCAGCACCAGCAGACGGTTACGAAACCCGATCAGAAAGAAGATGTGTACCGCCAGCCAGAGGAACCAGGCCGGGAACCCCCAGATACGCAGCCAGCCTAGATCGGCAATGCCCGATGAACGCCCGATAGTTGCCAGATTCCCCTTATTATGGTAGACAAACGGCTCTGGATGCTCTTTGCCCTCTACCCGGTCAGCGATGACGGATGCGACATAATCTCCCTCCTGCATGGCAACAGGCGCTACGCCGGGCAGGGGCTTACCACCCTGGCTCAAGGTGGCCGTATCACCGATCACAAACACGTTGGGATGTCCTGGCAACGAAAGATCAGCGTTGACCTTGACCCGACCAGCCCGATCTACTTCCGCGCCGAGCCAGCGGCCAGCCGGTGAGGCCGCGACGCCCGCCGTCCAGATCACCGTACTGGCGGTCAGACGTTCTCCCGCAATCACTACCCCCTCACTATCAATCTGCTCAACAGGCGCATTCGTCTTCACCTCAACGCCCAGGCGCTGCAACGCCTGTTGCGCTTTCTTCGCCAGCGATTCAGGGAACGCACCCAGTATTTTAGGCATGGCCTCGACGAGAACGATACGCGCCGAAGCAGGATCAATATTGCGAAAATTATGCGCCAGGGCCTTACGCGCCAGCTCGGCAATCGCGCCCGCCATTTCAACGCCGGTGGGGCCGCCGCCGACCAGCACTATCGTCAACAACTCCCGTCGTCGCTGCGGATCAGACTCGATCTCTGCCTTCTCGAAAGCCAGCAGGATCTCGCGGCGAATGGTGGTGGCATCGACAATGGTTTTCAAACCAGGCGCGTACGGCTCCCATTCATTATGCCCGAAGTAACTGTGACTGGCGCCGGTCGCGACAATCAGGTAATCGTAAGCAATAGCCCGATCCCGCGTCAACACACGCTGCTTCTGCAAATCAACGCCTGTCACCTCAGCCATGAACACCGTCGTATTTTTCTGTTTTTTGAGAATATGACGAATAGGCGCAGAAATATCCGCCGGCGATAAGCCCGCAGTTGCTACCTGGTATAATAATGGCTGAAAAAGATGATGGTTATTACGATCAATCACGATCAAATCAACGGGAGCTTTGTGCAGACCTTTAGCCGCATGAATACCGCTAAATCCCGCCCCGATAAGCACAACACGCGGTCGGGTAGCCACAAGAGCATTCCTATCGTTTGCATTGCTCGCTGCATCCATAATTTTTCCCTCTAATTATCTATCTTTATCCTTTTCTCTATCATATTGTAAAACATTATTCCCTTTTCGCGTCCCCCCCACGGCGCAGGGCAAGCGCGAGGGATTGCCCCTACGGTTACTGATAGCATTAGATTACCATATAATTCGAGCGAAAGATGCATCACATCCGCATTCAATCGGAAAATCTTCGCTATAATTGTACGATTCTTCTACCCCTGTAACGATATATGCCCTGCTCTGGATGACAGATCATAATATGCCACCTGCCTGCTGTCCCGGCCCTCTCATCTTAGAGAGGGTTTCATTCGTACCATAAGGGAGATGGGGTTAATTATGCAACTGATAGCTTTTCTATTGAGGTTGCATAATTATATATATGAGATATGAGAGTAAATGAAATTGCTGAATACTACATTCAACGTAGTTCATTATATCTGGCAGAGCTTTTCTGTCCTCGTGCGAGCGAGTGCCAGACTCATTGAACGCATCGCGGCACGTAAACATCCAAAAAGGCGTACGCAGGCACTCGCGCAGAGAGAAGCGCAACAGCGCATGGAAGAGTTTCTCAGCATTGCCGGTCATGAACTTAAAACGCCCTTAACCAGCATTAAGGGGAATATCCAGTTAGTACAACGAAGAATTAAAAGTGGTACTAATCAAAATAGGCTGGCTCAAGATGAAGCTGACCATACCCTGGCTGAGATAAAAAGCCTTCTTGAGCATACGGATGAGCAGATTGCTCGCCTCTCGCGGCTGGTGAACAGCCTTCTCGAAAGTTCACGCAGCCATACGCCTCCCTCTGACCTTCTTGTGGAGTTGTGCGAACTGGATCAACTGATCAGAGAGCTCGTCAATGAGCGGCAGGGCATTCCAGTGGCGCGCAAAATCCTGGTAGATGTACCAGAAGATAAAACGTTGCTGGTACTGGTTGATACAAAGCGCATTAAACAGGTGATTACGCATTACTTATCGAATGCGCATAAGTTCTCGCCGCTCGATAAGCCTATAGAGATAGACTTGCGCGAACAGGGAAATATGGCCCACGTTTCAGTCCGAGACGAAGGGCCGGGCATTCCTCCTAGAGAGCAAAAGCGGATCTGGGACCGCTTCTATAGGAGCCCTGATATCAAGGTTCTTAACGGGAGCGAAGTCGGGCTAGGACTGGGTCTATATCTCAGTCGCACGATTATCAGTCAACACCAGGGGCGGGTGGGATTGCAAAGTATACCGGGAGGCGGCTCAACCTTCTGGTTTACGCTGCCGTTGCTGCAATTTCAGAACCCTCTTGCATTTCAGTACCCTCTTTCGGGTCGAGATAGCTATTAGTTTTCGCCACCTCCCTGGAGGGGCAGTATACAGATTAAACTTTAAGACGTCAAGTAGAAATACAATTAGAAACGGGCGAAGCATTACCACTGCGGCCATTGCCAGCAACGCAGCGCCCATTCCTGCCCTTCTACGGCAAGCGCCCCTGCGTAGCCGGCACCTGGCGCAAGCTCGTGGAAGCGCCAGCGGGCCACCTCACGCTGGTCCTCGCGACTATCTAAGAGCGCGATGGACTCCCCCGGCACCAATGACACGTCAAAAAGAGCCAAATCGAGAGACAGCCCCATCCCTCTTGCTTTAATATATGCCTCTTTACGCGTCCAGCAGTTAAAAAAAGCCTGCTGTTTGACTTCAGGTGGCAGGGCTAACAACACGGCCTGCTCATTTGGCGAAAAGCTGTGGCGCGCCAGGTCCTCGTATTCGATATTGGTGCGCATATATTCCACATCTACGCCTAGCTCGCGTTGATAACTAAAGGCAAGAAGAGCCAGTTCATGCGAATGCGAAACATTAAATCGCAGCGGAGGATCTACGCGTGGAAATTCCAGCACTGGTTTTCCATAGTCATTATAGAGAAAACATAGCTGTTCGGGCGCCACGCTTAGATAGCGGCCTAAAAGCGTCCTCAATAAGCCGCGCGCCACAATATAATGATTGCGATCTCTGTCAAAATAGAAACGATTGGCTTTGGTAGTCTCTTCAGGCGAAAGCAATGCCTTCAGATGTTGTACGAGCGTTAATGGAGCCTGCAAAGAGGCCCGCCACACATGAACTTCATCGCTTACAAGAGCTAATTTTGCGGGCGGAATACTCCATTGCTGCCCTATTTCATTCATTAAAAAAGCCTCTATTACTAGTAATTAGCGTAGGGGCCTTCCTTGCAGCCAGCCTGAGCGCAGCTAGCTGCTGTAGCCCCCCGCTTCAGCGCGGGAGCGTTGGCTGGCTGCATAGCAAAACTGGGCTGGCCCCTGCCCGTTGTTTCCGATTCGCGTAGGGGCTGGGCTGGCCCCTGCCCGTTGTTTCCCTACATAAAATAGTATGTATTGACGCTAAAGTCAAGCATTCAGCCTTCCAATTCTCTTCTCGGCGAGTATGCAGTCTCAGGAGACAAAACAAGGGACATCGTGACAGAAACTTCAGAAGAGTCCTTCCCGGCCAGCGATCCCCCTGCGTGGGCAACAAACCATAAACAGACACCACTGGCCTCAGGCAGCCCATACATCGTTAACAGCTACTACTTTATCGCAGATGCGGATAGCAGCATCTGCGGCCTCTGCACCGGCATGCAGATACGCACCCGGTAGGCACTGTAGCCTCTACAGCGCCTGGTTGCCCCCTAAAGTGCATTTTCACTTGACATCTTCAGGTTTGATGTTATACTACTCCTCAAGGGAGCGGCGGGAGCCTCTGGCTAGCTCGATCCGCTTGAGGATACTGAAATTTGGCAAGCAGCATATAATTGCATCAGGATAACTGCTCTTCAACAGCCATGAAGCAGTCAGCACTCTGTGTTAGTGCTTGCTCCGCATCACCAGCGTCCCTTGGCGGGCTCGTACTGCTATGTTCGCGCGTTTTTTGGATGATGTAACAACCACATAGTGCGTGGTTGTTACATCATCCAAAACGATTTGTGAGCACCGACATGAAGCATACTCTGGACTCCACAATAACACTATCGGCGACTATAAGCAAAAGGCGAGTTTATGAGTCTCTATGACCTCATCATACGTCACGGCACCCTAGTTACCGCTCAGCTTAGCCAGGCGGACCTGGCGATTGCGGATGGACGCATCGTTGCCATCGAACCTGAGCTTGCAGGCATAGGCAAGGAAGAGATTGACGCCAGCGGCTTGCATCTTTTTCCGGGGGCGATTGATGCTCATGTCCATTTCAATGAGCCGGGGAGAAGCGACTGGGAAGGTTTCGCCACAGGCACGCGCGCGCTGGCGGCGGGCGGCTGCACCAGTTTCTTCGATATGCCCCTCAACGCTCATCCTCCCACTATCGACGCCAACAGCTTCGATCTGAAATTGCAGGCAGCGCAGGCCAGTTCGCTGGTGGACTTCGCGTTCTGGGGCGGCATCGTTCCCGGCAACCTCGGGCAGCTTGATGAGCTGGCGGAACGTGGAATAATTGGCTTCAAGGCATTTATGAGCAACAGCGGGATCGAGGATTTTCCCGCCGTTGACGACTTAACGCTCTATGAAGGTATGGCAAGGGCGGCAAAGCTGGGCAAGATCGTAGCCGTTCACGCGGAAAATGAACAGATTACGCACGCACTTGCGCAACGCGCCACCAGACAGGGGAAGGTGGGAGTACGCGATTACCTTTCCTCGCGACCAGTGCTGGCTGAGCTTGAAGCGATTGAGCGCGCTATTCTGTTCGCCCAGGAAACCGGTTGCTCGTTACACATTGTCCATGTCAGTTGCGGGCGCGGGGTTAGCCTGGTGGCGGAGGCGCGGGCAAAGGGCATTGATGTGAGCTGCGAAACCTGCCCACACTACCTTGTGCTGACCGAAGATGATATGATCGAGCTTGGGGCTGTGGCAAAGTGCGCCCCGCCACTACGCACGCGCTCAGAACAGGAGGCCCTCTGGAACCATCTTTTCGCGGGCAACCTGCTGCTGATCGCCTCCGATCACTCGCCCGCGCCGATGGCGATGAAGACGGCGGACAACTTTTTCCAGGTCTGGGGTGGGATCTCAGGCTGCCAATCGCTATTATCGCTGCTGATTACGGAAGGCCACCACCGGCGTCACCTTGAACTATCCCGCATAGCCGCAATGACGGCTGAGAACGTCGCCCGGCGCTTCCGCCTCTATCCGCAAAAAGGCACTCTGAGCGCAGGAGCAGACGCCGATCTTACTCTCGTCGCTCTGCAGGACGAGCAGCAACAGCAAAGTCATGATCTATTTTATCGTCACCCGCATAGCCCCTATGTGGGAAGAAACTTCAAGGGTCGCATCGTACGCACCCTCGTTCGCGGCACAACCGTCTTCTTGCAGGGCAAGATTGTCTCAACCGCGTCCGGTCGTCTGCTGCGACCACAAACTTAAAAAAAGAGCCACAACGGAGAAGATAGTATGGCATCACTACTGGTGAAAAACGCCGCATTGATCGTCACAATGGACGATAACGATACTTGCTTGCCGGATGGCAGCATCTACATTGTTGATAACGAGATTCGGCAGCTCGGTCCGACCGAGCAGCTTTCCCAGCAGGCTGATACGATCATTGATGCACGCAATATGATCATTCTGCCGGGCCTGATCAATACGCACCATCATTTTTACCAGACGCTCACGCGCAATCTACCCGCAGCGCAGGATGTCAGCCTCTTCCAGTGGCTGCGTACCCTGTATCCCATCTGGGCGGGCCTCACGCCAGAAGCGATCCATGTCAGCACCAAAGTCGCGATTGCCGAACTGATGCTCTCCGGCTGCACCACCTCAAGCGATCACACCTACATCTGGCCCAATGGTGCGCGGCTCGATGATCAAATACAGGCTGCCACGGAGATGGGCTTCCGCTTCCACGCGGCCCGTGGCTCTATGTCGGTAGGAGAGACGCAGGGCGGCCTACCGCCGGATAACGTCGTGGAGGGCGAGGCGACGATCATGCGCGATTCACAACGCCTGATCGAACAGTATCATGATGCAAGCAGATACGCCATGTGCCGAATCGTGCTGGCCCCCTGCTCGCCTTTCTCGGTATCGCCGCGCCTGATGCAGCAGAGTGCCGAACTGGCTCGTTCCTATGGAGTTCACCTGCACACACATTTAGCGGAAACGCAGGACGAGGCCCGATACTGCGCCGCCACCTTTCACCGCTCGCCGGTGGAACTGGCAGAGGATCTGGGATGGGTGGGGCCGGATGTATGGCACGCTCATATGGTACATCCAGGAGAAGACGAGATTGTGCGCCTCGGCAAAACTCGCACCGGTGTCGCTCATTGCCCCAGCTCGAATATGCGCCTTTCATCGGGCATCGCGCCCGTGCGCAAGCTGCTCCAGGCCGGCGTACGCATCGGTCTCGGGGTGGACGGTTCAGCCTCTAACGACAGTTCCGATATGCTGGCCGAAGCTCGCCAGGCTATGTTGCTCCAGCGCGTCATGGGCGCTCCGGCGGCGATGACGGCCAGGGAGGCGCTCTGGCTGGCGACGCGAGGTGGTGCGAACGTGCTCGGGCGCGATGACGTCGGCTATCTCGCTCCCGGCATGGCTGCTGATCTGATTGGCTATCGTCTCGACACACTACCGCTGGCGGGAGGAGCCCCGCACGATCCCCGTGCCGCGCTCATCTTCTGCCGTCCATCATATGTAGACCTCAGTATCATCAACGGGCGAGTACGCATCAAAGATCAAACGCTGCTTGACATCGACCTCCCCGCACTGATCCAGCGCCATAACGCAATTGCAAAAGCGCTTGCCTCCAAAACAATAACGTAAATAATGCTGTAGAAACCCGATTTATCGCGTCCGATTTATCGCCTGTACGCCCTCCTAAACCCGCCTCAGGGCAAGCGCGAGGCCCCCGCCCATCTCCACGCCTCCCCTTGCCCCTACCGTTCCTCTCCAAATTTCTGCATCCCGCAACACTCTCCCCAAATTCCTGTCTCGCTGCATTCGTCCCGATCTGCCAGTGCTATTGAGTTATTTCTCTGTAACGATGGGTGACTTCCGTTTGGACCTTGTGCAGGAGAGGGTGCAGTTCCATCACGTCATCGGCATGTGTGCTGCCATCGGCAATGATATCGTTGAGTACGGCATTGAGCGCCACGAGAGGCATGCCGCCGAGTTCAAGCCTGTTGGTGGTTGCAAGCTGCTGGAGGATGCTGGCGATGTGGGAAGCGATGGCGGGAGTGTAGGTCCGCTCGATGAGTTTGCGCCTCAACACGGCTGCTTCCTTGATGTCAACCAGAATAAAAGACCGGTTAATGGGCTTGAGGTGCATCTGCATTCCCTTCCATGCGCTGCATATCTGACTCGTACACATAGAACAAGCACTGGCTTTTCCCGTTGGGCAGCCTGGGCCGGAGCAAATAGCGGATGTAAAAGATCCCCCGAGATGGCGTCACCACCCGGTATATGGTTTCCTGCGTGACGATATCGGCATATTCCTCCTGCGTTCCTTCTGGACAGTCGAGCCGCAGGTAGATCTCCCCATTGATCTTCTCCGGCACAATGGAGACGCCGATGCGGTTCAGATAGTTGATTACCTCAGCCGTCAGCTCTATTTTCAAGCAATAGTACTGCATAGCAATCCTCCCTTTACGCTCCTAAACTAGAAGCGGATGAGAATGTACTGATAGCCGACATAACTATCATTGTTTTGACTACTTTAACTACTTTTAGTAGTAAAAGATGCTAAAGTAGTTTTGTCAACATAAGTAGTTGAAGTAGTCTTACTAATCAACAAAGTCAAATAAGGCAAAGCTGCTTATCAGACCAAACATGCCAAAGTAATTTAACCGTGTTATAATAGGAGCTAGCGGAGGACCACAAGTCGCCCGAAAGGAAAAACAAACATGAGGCGCAAATTATCAGATAAATACTACACTTTCGAGGAAGCACGAGCCAAGTTAGGCATGACCAAGCCTAGATTTCAGTATTGGGTAAAATCAGGCAAAATCGAAAAGGTCACTCCGCCAAAAAGCAAACAGGGAGTCTATCGAAAAGAAGATATCGACAAATTAGAAAAAGAAATACAAGCGTTTTTCATCGCGGATGAAGCCAGTGGATTGAAGTTTACAAAAGCGACTGGCGAAGATGCACGAGAAGAACTAGAACTCTCAGAGTTCATTTTTGGAAAAGCTTTACACGATGTCCCAATGCACCAACAATGGCTCAAGAAAAACCCAGACATAGACTTCATTTTAAGAGACAACGAGAGATTGGTAGGGTATATCAACATGTACCCGATGAAACAAAGGGCTATTGAACAATTTATGAGCGGAAGAGTACGGGGATGGGAATTGAACATAGATGACTTGCTCCCCTATACTCCTAACAGTCAAATAGAGTGTATCATCATGGATGTTGCAACGACACCAGAGGCTCCCAGGCAGCAGCGTGTACAGTTTGGAGCTAAACTGATCAATGGACTAATCAGCTTTATATTCGACTTGGCGAAACAAAACGTTATCATTACAAAATTTCACGCTATTGGCTCAACCCCTACAGGCATAGCGATCCTAAGAAATGCCGGCTTTCAAGAAATATGGCATAAAGATAAGCGAGTAGCTTTTGAATTGGATACGATGAGGTCAGATTCGCTGTTAGCTCAAAGTTATAGGCGGGTACTGAACATCTCCTTAAACATTCAACAAACGTAAATGGCAGCATTATGATAGAAATACTGAGCAACGAGCATGAAGAAAATCCAAACAACAGTAGACATTCCTGCAATTGTAAAAATAGCAGAAGGTGCAGCGAGGGAAGCTGGGGCCTATCTTCTGCAAAAGCTCGGTGCTGCAAAAGTGGAACACCGTAAATCTTTACGAGATGATGTACTCGACGCAGATTTACAAGCCGAACAACTGATTGTCACCAGACTACGCAAGGAACTCCCACACATTGGGATGCTTTCAGAAGAATCAGGCCAAGAAGGAGAGTACGATCATTATTGGATTATTGACCCCCTTGACGGTTCGGCCAACTTTCAGCACGGAAGCCCGCTCTTCGGCATTGCGATTGCGCTCGTGACTCAGCAAACCCCACACATCGGGGTGATCTACCTACCAACCAGAGATGAAATGTTCCTTGCCATACAGGGGCAAGGAGCATATTTAAACAATACTCGTATCACTGTTTCAGAAGTAGCAATGCTCAATGAAGCTATCATCCATGTGGGAGATTTCACCAAAGAAGGCAACCTGGAGATCATCAATGAAGGGCTGGAAGATTTCTCCAAACTAGCGAAACACACCCAAAGAGTACGCATGATCGGCACAGCCGCCGCCGATTTAGCATATGTTGCCTGTGGCAGAGCAGATGCTCTGATCAACTACGCAACAACCCCGTGGGATATCGAAGCTGGGAAATTGCTCCTTCTGGAAGCGGGAGGAACAGTGAGCACCATTCAACGACCTGCTGTCAAACCTTTATCGATCTACAGCAACAAACATCTCCATCACATTGTAAAAAGGCTGCTTGAAACCGTTTGAAAACAGCAGCAGAGCAGCTCAAGAGTGAAAAACGCTTTCATGAAGACATTATTAGAGAAGTCTGGGCGTTAGATTCGTCGATATGGGAACCCCATGCATTCCTGAAATATGGGGTCCCCATGCTCGGTAAAGGATTTAGTACCTGGTGAAGTGCTCGTTGACCACCTCTTGCGGAGTTTTATCTTTGTAGACCTCGATCTCGTTGCGCTTGACCGCCAGATAAGTGGTGGCGAGCATGGAACCGAGCGCCTCCATCAGGACCGGGTCGCGCTCTAATTCATCCAGGGCTTCATCAAGCGTGGTCGGCAGACGACGAATACCATAACGCTCGCGCTGCTCATCGCTGAGATTGCCCGGATCGACCTGTTGTGGCTCACCCGGATCGATCTGGTTCTCAATGCCATCCAGACCTGCCGCGATGATGCCGCCAAGCGCCAGGTAAGGATTGCCGCTATGGTCGGAGGGTTTGAGTTCGAGGTTGATCGACTCCGACTCACGACCCCAGGCCGTCGAGGGCACGCGAATGGCCGCCTCACGATTTTCAAAGCCCCAGGCATTATAGGCCGAACTCCAGTAGTGCGGCTGCAAGCGGCTGTAGGAGTTGACGCTACCGCAGGTAAGCGCCACCAGGCCATGAATATGACGCAGAACGCCGCCGATGAAATGGCGTCCTGGCTGGCTCAGATATCCTTGAGCATGAGCGTCATAGAGCAGATTTTTGTCCGGTCGCTCGCTGTCAGCGGTACCCCACAGGCTGAAGTGCAGGTGTTGTCCGCTGCCGAAGGTATTGAGGAAGGGCTTGGGAGCGAAGGTCGCCAGCAGGTTGAACTTACGCGCGACCCCGCAAATCGTCTCACGCACCAGGCAGATATTGTCAGCGGCTCGCAAGGCAGGAGCGTGCGAGGTAGAAAGTTCCTGCTGCGATGGGCCGCCCTCCGAATGGAAGAGCTCGATAGAGATCCCCTGCGATTCGAGCGCGGCCAGGACAACATCCATCACCTCGGCCTGGTCATCCATACCCCGGCTGCTATAGCAGAGGCTCTTGTCCGCCGGGACGTACTGACCTGCCTCTTCACGGGCAAAATAAAATTCATGCTCGGCAGCCGCTTGCAGGCGCATCTTCTTCTCCGCCAGACGTGCAATCATGCGCCGCAGGAAGCTGCGCGGATCGGCTCCCCAGGGACGACCATCCAGGTCAATCTGGTCGCACATCATGCTGCCCGTATTGGGAACATAGGGTAAAATCGTAAAGGTATCCGGGTCAGGAACCAGGCGAAACTCACCCACAGGCCCCATGCCCTCGACAGAGGCTAGCGTGTCCGCACCTGTCCAGGCCGCCAGGGCATAGCAGTGGCCGATACCTTCATGGATGCGTGTGGGCAATTTGCTAACATGTGTGGCTTTGCAGCGAATGACGCCGCCGTTATCACAATACACAAATCGGACAAGGCGCAAATTTGCTGACCGCGCCTGAGTCAAGACATCGTGAGCATTCATGAGCTGTTGCTTTCTCCCATTGTTCTGTAATAAACTGTCGCAATGAAGACAACGAAAATGGGCCTGGAAAAATGTGCGAGCTTTGCTTTGGGCTTTTCATGATGTGGATGATATCACATTATGGAAACGGTGTGAATGCTTACTTCTGCATATCCGATCCGCCTGACCATCATCAATTATGCGTAGCTGGCGAGAAGGCATTGTCAGATATGCTATACTGATACTAGAGATTATCACTAACAATGGAAGACTATTTTCCATACACGCGAAGCTCTACCATAAGCTCTTCTTTAATAGGACCTTGAAAATATTCAGCATCAGTAGATGACTTCTTCCATATGGAGAGGCATGGCAGGGTTTCCCAACGCTAGATTGCTCAATCTAACCTGTACAAGGGTGCGAAACGTAAAGAGGGTGTTATGGACGCTAAGAACAGTCATGTCATCAGTTATGGCAAAGCGCGTATTCCGGTTTATCGTGTGTATGCTCGTCCTCTTTCTGGCATAGAACCTATCCCCGAATCGCCATTTAGCGGGCGCGAGAATATTTTGCTGGCTTTCGAAGTGGATATTGAGGTCTTCGGGAACAGCTTTCTCCCGGCTTACACGCAGGGGGACAACACCAATGTTGTGGCAACCGATAGCATGAAAAATTTTGTCTTGCAGCAGGCGCTGACGTTCGAGGGCTCAACCCTCGAAGAGTTTCTTGTTCTGCTAGGACATCGCTTCCTGCATACCTACGCGCAAATAGAGCGGCTGCAACTCACCATACGCGAACTGCCCTTTACTGCGGTTCCTGTGCCGCAGCATGGACAGGCAAGCTTTGGCGCAAGTGATCGCCTATTCAGCCGCTCCCATAGCGATTTTAGCTGGGCCAGCATAGAGTTCGCACGCACGGACGCCGACTCGGTCATTAGTGCTCACCGCTGCGGTCGCCTGGGCTTCGAGCTGTTTAAAGTGACAGGAAGCGCGTTTACTCACTTTGTGCGCGACGAGTATACGACGTTACCGGAGCGAGTTGATCGACCCCTGTTCATTGCCCTCGACGTGTTCTGGAGATACGCTGATCCTGCTCCTCTGGCCGATGCGCAGCACGCGCATTACGTACCCCCTGAGCAATTGCGCGACCTGGTGCAGGCTATCCACCACGAATTCGTCAGCGAATCGATTCAACATCTTGTCTATGAGATGGGACAGCGTATCCTTGACCGCTTTCCACAAATCGCGGAAATCTCTTTTGAAGCGCAGAATCGCACCCGCGACCTGGTCGTGAAGTCCAGCACCGATGAACGCGTAAAAGTCTATACAGACCCGTTCCCGGCTTACGGTATCATCAAATTGACGCTCAAGAGAGACAGGTAAAGCAGGAGGGAGCCATGTCTGGTCGGCTTACGACACATGTGTTAGACATCTTACAGGGACGTCCGGCTGCTCATATGACCATCCAACTGTGGCGCCTTGACGCGGCAAAAGGTCGTCTCTGTCTAAAAACTACGCGCACGAACGCTCATGGGCGTACGGAAGAAGCGTTGCTGGTCGATAATGAGATGGTACAGGGGACCTACGAACTGCTTTTCGCGGTCGGAGCGTATTTTGCCATGCAGCCGATGGCGATTGAGCTGCCAGAGCCGCCATTTCTGGACGAGGTACCGATTCGCTTCGGTATAGCCGATCCGCAGGCGCACTATCATGTGCCTCTGCTCGTCTCGCCCTGGGCCTATAGCACCTATCGCGGAAGCTAGACGACATATTTTGCCAGTCCGGCGCGTACTATCTATAGAAATAATCAATCTCACCGCTAGAGAAAGCTGATACCTATGTGGCAAACATATATACGTCCAGACAGTCTGGCTGAAGCGCTCGATCTGCTCCGCACTTATGGGAAAGAGGCGCGGATCGTGGCCGGTGGAACCGATGTGCTGATCGAGCTACAACGAGGAGTGAAACCAACATCGACATTGATCGACATTACAGCCCTCAATGATTTGAACTATATACACCTCGCGGATGGCTGCTTGCACCTCGGCGCGCTGGCAACGCACAATGATGTGATCAGGTCGCAGGCGTGCCGGCAGTATGCGCTTCCGCTGGTGCAGGCGTGCTGGGAAGTGGGGGCGCCGCAGATCCGCACCCGTGCCACGGTCGTCGGCAACGTCGTTACTGCCTCACCCGCCAACGATACTATTACGCCTCTCATGGCACTCGGTGCGGATGTGGTGCTGCTAAGTTGCGAGGGTGAACGTATTGTGCCCCTGCACACATTTTACGCCGGCGTGCGGCGCACCGTCTGCCGCCCCGATGAGCTGGTACGCGAGATCTGCCTGCCCGTTTTAGCTGCTGATCAGCGCGGCCTGTTCTTAAAGCTCGGATTGAGGCTGGCACAGGCTATCTCAGTTATTAATGTGGCCTTCCTGCTGACCTTTACGGAGGACGACATTGTTAGCGAGGCAAAAATCACGCTTGGCAGTCTGGCTCCGACAATCGTCCATGCAAGCGCAGCCGAAGCGTACCTGATGGGCAAACAACTCAGCGATGCAGTCTGCCAGGAAGCTGGCAAGCTGGCCTGCGCCGATATTCGTCCAATCGATGATGTACGCGCCACGGCCTCTTATCGCCTGGCAACGCTTGCTTCTCTGGTCACTCACGGCCTGCAACGCCTGGCCGCAAAGGAACAACCAGCGCAATCGATGGAGCAGCCCGTTACGCTGGAAACGCCGGGTAAAGAACCTACCAATCAGAGAGACATTGATGCACGATCAGCTTTTACAGGTACGATTGAGACCACCATCAACGGCCAGCCGTATCAACTGGTCGATGCGCAACGGAAGACGCTGCTCAATGCGTTGCGCGAGAACGCTGGCCTGACGGGAACGAAAGAGGGATGCGCAGAAGGCGAGTGCGGAGCCTGCACAGTCTGGCTCAACGGGCAGGCTGTGATGTCTTGCCTGGTACCCGCGCCACAGGCCCACCACGCTGAAGTCACCACTATCGAAGGGCTGGCGCAAGGGACACAATTGCATCCTCTTCAGCAAGCATTTATTGATTGCGGCTCGGTACAATGCGGCTTTTGCATTCCAGGCATGTTGATGGCGGGAGCAAAATTGTTCGACGAGTACCCTCATCCTACTATCGACCAGGTACGTATTGCGCTCAGTGGCAATATCTGTCGCTGCACCGGCTACCGCAAAATTCTGGATGCCATGATGAAAGTGGGAGGGCAAGATGAGCAATAGTATGATAGGCGCATCCCAGCCACGACACGACGCCCTGAGCAAAGTTACCGGGGCAGCTCGCTATCCCGCCGATCTGGTGCAGCCCTCGATGCTACAGCTCCAGGTGGTCTTCGCGCACCGGCCCCACGCTCGCATCCTTTCCATCGACACCGGCGCGGCCCTGCGTCATCCCGGCGTCGTTGCCGTCTTGACGGCGGAGGATGTCCCTCATAACGCCTATGGGCTGATTGACGCCGACCAGCCAGTCTTGTGCGGGGATGTCGTGCGTTTTGAGGGCGATAAGGTCGCGCTAGTAATAGCCGAGAACAAAGCAGCCGCTCAAGCGGGCGCGCAACTGGTCCGCGTCGAGTACGAAGACCTGCCCAGAGTAACCGATGCGCGCGCAGCCCTGGCAAAGGATGCGCCTCTCGTCCACCAACATCTCGACACCAATCTGCTGTATCACATCCCACTGCGTAAAGGCAGCGCAGCACAGGCACTGGCTGAAGCCGATATCGTGCTGGAAGAGACGTTTACCACGTCCTGGCAAGAGCACGCGTTCTTACAACCGGAGGCCGGTATTGCTTACATCGACGAGGAGGGACGCGTTGTCGTTGAAACTGCGGGACAGTGGCTGCACGAAGACCGACGCCAGATTGCACAGATGCTTCAACTGCCGGAAGAACGCGTTATCATCCGCTACGCCGCTATTGGCGGGGCCTTTGGTGGGCGCGAAGACCTCTCGATGCAACATCTGTTGGCGCTGGCAAGCTGGAAGCTGCAACGTCCGACCGCTCTTGTCTGGAGTCGCGAAGAATCGATCATGGCTCATCATAAGCGTCACCCTTTCAGCATCCATTGCCGCTGGGGCGCTAAAAAGGATGGCACAATCACAGCCGTGGAGGCTGAGTTGATCGCCGATGGTGGCGCATATGCCTCAACCAGCGTTGAGGTAGTCAAAGCTGCCACGCTGTTCGCTACCGGCTGCTATGAGATAGCCAATATCCATGTCGATGGTTACGCCGTCTATACCAACAACATCCCCTGCGGGGCATTTCGTGGCTTTGGCGCTCCACAGGCCCAGTTCGCCGCCGAACTGATGGTCACCCGACTGGCTCAGGCACTAGCTATCGATCCCGTTGAGCTGCGTCGCCTCAATATCTATCGCGAGGGAAGCATCGAGCCGACGCAGCAGCCGCTTCCGCCTGGCGTGAGCGCCCTGGCGGTATTGGAGCGTTGCGCCGAGCAGGTCCGCACGCACTGGCATAACAGAGAAACGTATCAGCAGCTTGCTCCTCATCTACGGCGTGGCATCGGGCTTGCCTGCGGCATCAAAAATGTAGGTTACTCCTTTGGTTTTCCCGAACAGGCCACCGCAACGGTCGAAGTCTTCGGCGTCGCGGAGTTGGAACGGGCCGAAGTGCGGATCGGGGCCGCCGACGTGGGACAGGGCAGCCACCTGATTTTACGACAGATTGCAGCAGAAACGTTAGGGCTGCCATTAGCAAACATTACACTGATCGGCGACGATAGCAGTGAGACGCCCAATGCAGGAAGCGCATCGGCGTCCCGCATGACCTATATGGGCGGGCGAGCCGTCAAAGATGCTGCTTTAGCGGCGCGGGAACAATGGAGCTACACCGATGATGAAAGCGCGCAGGCCACTATCCAGTTTCGACCAACAGCGACAACGGCGCTTGACCTCGAAACACATAGCGCGCGTCCGAATTACTGTTACGGCTACGCAGCGCAGGCAGTAGAGGTCGAAGTCAATCTGCTCATCGGACAGGTACGGGTTTTGCGCATCATCAGCGTCCACGACGTGGGCAAAGCCATCAATATGCAACAAGTAACCGGGCAGATCGAAGGCTGTCTTGCCCAGGCGCTAGGCTACGCTCTAACCGAGCACTTTCAGATGCACGATGGGCACATTCTGACGCAGCACTTCAGCACCTACCTTCTCCCCACCGTGCTTGATATGCCCACAGAAGTAACGCCCGTCGTGCTGGAGCTGGCCGATCCTGAAGGCCCGTTTGGCGCACGCGGCATGGCTGAAATGGCCCTGATCCCGTTCGCCCCCGCCGTGGCCCAGGCGATTCACGATGCCACCGGCATCTGGCTGACGCAACAACCGATGACGCCCGAGCGCGTGCTAAAGGCGATAGCTGAGAACAAAAAGACCTGATTCGCGGAATTTTGGGGAAGGAGAAAAGGTCATTTACCACCTATGTGGCTTCATTCGACTGAACGAGATCGTACAGGCGGAACGAGCAAATCTTTGCTACTTCGGCAAGAGCAATGGGAATCTCCTGTTCTCGCGTGTGCTGTAAACGCGAGGCAAAACCAGTCAGAATGCTTTCTTTTTTGTTCTCACGCGCGCAGATCACAAAGGGAAAACCAAAACGTTGATGATACTGCGCGTTCAACCGCTGAAAGGTCGCAATTTCTTCAGGCGTGAGGCGGTCGAGCTGTGCTGCCGCTTGCTCGCTGGCTGATGCCGGGGAGAGCGTGCCGGTCAGCGCGGCGCGGCCTACAAGATCAGGATGTGCGCGCAGCAGCATTATCTGCTGCTCTACTGGAGCGGCATGCATAATTGAGCATAGCGTTTGCAACAGGTGATTGGGGTCAGCAAATGGCCGTTGATGCCATACCTGAGCAACAATCCACGGCGGACCCTCAAACAGCCCTCCCAACTCCTGCACAAAACGCTCCTGGTCGAGCGCGTTAAGCTCCTGGATCGTTATTTTTCCTGTTGCCATAGTCTCCCCCTTCCCAAATATGCACAGCTACTATCATCAGGTTACCACGCCCAAAGAATGAGGCACAACCAATCAGCAGGACAAGATGAGCAATGTAAAATGCTCATACCTGTCTTGCTGATCGCTCTCAGAGAGCGTACAACCTTCTAGGATATTGCCTCCGCGATCACTTGCTCATCGCTGACATCGCCGCGAATAGTGGCGTGGCCGATAAAGAAGAGCACAACCCCCACGAGGAGGGAGAGCAGGCCGATGCCGCCAATCCAGAGTACCCACAGGTTATAGGCAATCAGACCAGTCCACGGGCCGGTAAAGGTCACATAGACGCCAACAGCACTGGCGATCAGGCCAAAAACCGCACAGAGGTAGAATACCCAGTCGGGAGCCAGCCGCGCGCGCGCAAACGCCTCGTGAAACTTGTAACGGATGATGATCACATCAACAAAGAGGATCACCATCGAAATACACCAGATCACCGTTATCGCTGCCTGCAAAATGTCGTAGACTACCGTCGAAAGGTCCGCAGGCTTGAGGCCAATCCTGAGCGCGTAAGGAGCAATGATAAACGCTACCACGGTAAAGAAGGCGGAGATAATGCTTTGCACCAGCACAGCCACCCAGGGAACCCTGTTGGCGTTCACTTTGCTCATAATCGCGGGCATGCGCCGGTCCAGACCTGAAACGAAAAGCAGGCGTCCAAAGGAATAGTTGTAGACAGCGGTAGCAAAAAGAAAGAACCCGATGAAGATGATATTGACCACTATGCCCAGGAATGTACCCACGCCTCCAAAGCCAGAGGTAACGGCCTGAGCGATAGCGGCGGGGCTACCCTGAGCCGATAGCGGCTTGACGGCGGTCATCACCCCAAAGGTTCCGATCAAGTAAGCAATCATTACCACCGCCGATCCCCAGAGCAGGTAACGCGTGATTGCGCGTGTATTGTGAATCTCCACCCCCATGTTCAGTGGAACCTCGATCCCTAACAGGGCCAGGATCACTGTCCCATAGAAAGTATAGGTCGCAGGAACAGGCAACCAGTTATGCGCAGCATAATCCACCGGAGCTGCATTACCGCTCACGACGGAGATTAAGCCGGCGATGCCCACCAGCAGGATCGCGCTACCGTACGCGACAAACACCACGTTAACGACGTTCTGCGTTGCTCTGAAACGTAAGACAGAGAGCACCAGCGAGAAGGCAATGACCAGGACGATCACCAGACCTTGCTGCCAGGGCTCAGTCAAGAAACTGGGGTTGAGCTGCTGAATCAGGGCTACCACAGTATCACCTGTGGCAATCATCACCAGGATACCAGGCCACCAGGCACAGAAGCCCGCGAAAAAGCCCATAAACGCGCCAAAGGCTTTATGCGTCCAGACATAAATAGAACCTTCGCCTGGAAACATCAGCCCTAACTGCCCTGTAACAATAGCGCCAGGAATCAGGAATGTCAGGAAGCCCAATATCCAGTAGGTATATGCCGACGGGCCAGCTCCACCCGCCATCACAGCCGCGTTACTGATAAAGAGGACGATTGCTACAAAGATAGCGATCATATCAAATGAATTCAAAACTTTGGGGAGGATACCTCCGGCAACACGCTCCGAGCGCAGCACATCATCACGGCCAGCGACCGAGGCCATACAGCTCATTCCTTCCTTCGAGCAAAAGGCTCGAACATACTGGTAGACACACCCGTACTATTCGTAACGCTCTACAATGGCTCTATAGTACGTTTCATGCAGTATAAATCAGCCGGATGAGGGATTGAACTCTACTTATAAAGATAAATGGTAAGTTTGTTTATGTCAAGAATATGTCGCTTGACCTAAAAAGCCACAAAAAAACACCATCGCATGAGCTTTATGCCTGCGATGGTGTCGAGGTCACTCGTTATTTTTGCGTGTAGTTCATCACAACAACCGCATAGGGACCGAGCGAAACTGGTTTTTGCTCTACCAGCGCGGAAAGCTTTTGCGCCGTTTTATTCACTAACACAATGGTGCGGTCAGATGCCAGGGCGACAACACTATTAGGATCAGAGACCGTTACCTGATAGAGAGGAGTGCCGGGAGCAAAATCATTTGTAAGGGCCTTGAGGGTCCCGTACCAGGGATGGGGAATACCGCCAGCGCCATATATCCCCAGATCTATCGAGTTATCGTCCGAGCCGCCCCATGACAACGCTACAGAACCTCCGGCCTTGATAAACTTGATCATGGCACACGTTTTCACGGCATCATCGTGAGCTGGATTATTCTGCCCATCGCGCGGCCCGGCAAACCACTCAGCTAACCAGATTGGTAACGTCCTGGAGCCGGGGTAGAGAACAGGGTCGAGAGAGCGAATCCATGAAGTAATATAGCCAAACACTTCAGCGGAGAGGCAGGGATCGGTCAAAACTTTCCCCGTATCACGATCCTCAACAGAGGAATCAAAGGTAATAAAGCCAGCGCCAACTTTATGTTGCATCCAGTACTGAATGGTATCTAAAGAGCGTTGATCGAGCGCGCCAAAGGGTCCGACGACATCGGAAGCGTTATGTCGATTCGACGTGGACCACAAATCCACAAAAACGTAAGGACCTCCCACCATTACAGAACTGGTTGGTATATGCAGCGACCTCGCTACCTCCATCAATCGCTCATACACACGATTATACATATAAGTATATCCATGCGTGGCATAAGGTCCCTTCGGGTTGCCTGGGCTATCGGTATAATCATAATTATTAATAAGCGGATTCGAGTATCCCTTCATTTCGTTCCAGACCTGGAAATAGCGCGCATTATACGGAGGCACCATATAGCGCCTGGCAACACTTTCGACCAGCTTCAGCCAGTCATCCATTTTATTGTCCAGGATACGCGAACTGTAGGTAACGCTGGCCCATTCTTCCGCCGCGGTAAGGGGATGAGTAGTGCCATCGGGCTGTAGCGTGCCTTTCATCCACCAGGGAGCCTCATCCAGCGATATTACCACTTTGCTGCCAGTTGAAACAGCCAGTTGCATACGCAGGTCTAATGCGCTCCACTGCGTTGGGGCGCGATCAGTGGGGTTCGGCCAGGGGTCGGGCATGCCCCAACCCATAATATGCGTATTTTGATACTTGATTGTTCCCTTGATCAGTGCCTTGACATTGTTCACTGCCCTCTCTTCAGTGGCGTTCGTGGGATAGATCAACGTCTTGTCAACATGCGTCATTCCGGGTGCGTATTGACTGACACCAATCAAACAGGAGGCATTAACGGTGACAAGCAACTGATTCGCCGGCTTTGCCGACTGGCTCTGACTTTCATTTCCTCCGCCTGTATCAGTCGCGCAGGAAGATGTCGGAGTCGTACTGAGCGGAAAAATTGGCTCTTTACCCGCACAGGAGATCAAAATAGCAGCCAGCAGCGGGAAAAAAAACAAAAGATAGACTGGACGCTTCTTCCTGGTATGCATAAAAATCTGGCTCCTTTAAATCCTGGCACTACTTAAATATAAGTAATGATATATCAACAAGTTTACACGGACAAAGCATACTCTTCAAAAATATTTAACGAATAACAGCACGATAAGAAACATATTTTTTAAAAGAAAACGATTCTTCAGCCCCTTTTCCTCCTGTTAGTGATCCTACCCATTACCTCAGCATTTGAAGAAGGCGCCGGAACTCGCATAGTACTTTGTATTAGGACCTTGACGCACTCCATACTGCCCAGTATACTCTAGCATGTGAGCTATAAAGCTAGTTATATTTTTCAGTTTTGTATTTAAAAATCGAAATAACTATGAAAATATTGAAAATTCGCTGGACACGAAGGTTGCAAGTAGCTCATCTTTTTGAAAATCCGGTATATGTATTGTCCTGGTGGACTTTGAAATTGGGAAGGGAGGAACCTGTGCTCCTGGTATCTATCTGGGAATGCACATATATCATAAATTAAAACTTTTCACGCGTGCAGAACACTTTTAATGATTTTTGATTTGTGTAGAGAAGGGTGTGTGAGATCCATTGATTACAGCAAGGATTGCCGGACGGTCTTTTCCCCCCATTGCTTTTAAATTCTATATTTCAGCGTTCGCATTTTTAGATGAACTTGCCCCGACCCCCATTGGGACAGTTGATCTTACGACCTTGCTTCCCCCTTCCCCCCAGACGGCCAGATTCTTCCTATTTAGCAACCATCTAGAGGAGGAGTTCTGAGCATTTCCGGGAGGCTGTGCCTTCTCTATTGAAAAAGCTGGTCCAGGGCTGTAGCCTGAGTCCCGGCGATCTAAATGCCGGCTTTGCAAGGCTCTGCAGTTTTATATGCTCTGTTTTCATCCAATCGGTTTTTAGGGGTCGTAGTTGTATTCGATATGACGCACTAGCTGGAAGGGATAGGTATAATGTCTGAGGTAACGCAACTGACGAAAAACAAGCGTGAACTGCTTGAGAAATATCTGAATAATAAGCTGCAAACTGTCACCGAATCCGGCGATAGGATTACACAACGCGAACGGGGAGAGTATGTCCCATTATCATCTGGGCAAGAAAATATGTGGCTGGTTGCTCAGATGCATCCTGATACCCCTGTCTATAACGAGTCGTCCACCATCCATCTGCCGGGTCAACTCGACGTTTCCGCGCTCGAATATAGCCTTAACGCGATCATCGCACGCCACGAGATCCTGCGCACAGCCTTCCCATTAGTGGACGGAGCCCCTGTACAGCAGGTATATCCCGAGTTAAAACTCTCACTGCCCGTTATCGATTTACGCCATATGCCAGCGATAGAACGGGAGCCTGAGGCGGTTCGCATCGCTACAGACCAGGCCAGACCATGCTTCGATCTTACCACGCTGCCTTTGCTGCGCGCGACACTTATCCATTTGGATGACGATGATCATCGCCTCTATGTGACACTGCATCATATCATCTCCGATGGTACCATCTACAAAGTGTTCCTGCCGGAACTTTTTGCCCACTATACAGCTTTTCTCCAGGGGACGCACGCACAACTCCCGCCGCTATCCATCCAGTATGCCGATTTTACGCTCTGGCAGCGCGAAAGGCTGCAAAGCGGTGCGCTCAACAAGCAACTGGATTATTGGAAAAAGCAATTGTCCAATGCATCCACATCTCTCGAACTACCAACCGACCGACCGCGTCCCTCAGTACAAACATATCACGGGAGACGGCTGTATTTCTCACTCTCGCGCGAGCTAACCGAAAATATCAAGGCGCTGGCACGCTCCGAGGGTGTGACGTTATACATGACCCTGGTCACAGCTTTCTATGTGCTGCTTTACCGCTATAGCGGTCAGACAGATATTAGCATCGGCAGTACCACCAGCGGCCATACCAGACCCGAAGTGCAAAATCTGCTCGGTCACTTTGTCAATACGCTGGTGCTCCGTGCCAACCTTTCTGGCAACCCCACTTTTCAGGAACTGCTCAGGCAGGTGCGGAACGTCGTGCTTGATGCCAATACGCATCCCGATATTCCCTTCGCCAACCTGGTCAAGGAGCTGCAACCCGAGCGGGATAAAGCGCGCAACCCGCTGATTCAGGTCATGCTTTCTCTGGCGCCTCCTCAGCCTCTATCTAATGGCTGGATCATCACGCAATCGGATGTCGAGCTGGGTACGACAAAATTCGATATTTACCTGTCGCTGGACGATCAGCCCGATGGCTTTGATGCCTGGTTGGAATATAATACTGATCTCTGGGACGAGGAAACCGCCGCGCGCATGGCTGAGCACTGGCGTAACTTGCTGGCCGGGGCCGTCGCTCATCCGCAGCAGCGCATCGCCCATCTCCCCATGCTTGGCGAAGAGGAGCGCCAACGCATCCTCTATGGTTGGAATGCAACCGGGCGCAGCTATCCCCTTGAGCAAACCCTGGATCGTATCTTCGCAGCTCAGGTCCAACAAATGCCCGATAGCGTGGCCCTGTTTTTCGAGGGCCAGCACTTGACCTATAGCGAACTCAATCAGAGAGCTAATCGGCTCGGGCACTATCTGCGAAAACAGGGGATCGGGCCAGAAAAACGTGTGGCCCTCTGCATGGAAAGCTCTTTAGAAATGGTAGTGGGCATACTCGGGATTTTGAAAGCGGGCGGAGCGTATGTCCCCCTGGACCCCGGCAATCCCGAAGATCGCCTGACGTTCATGCTTGCCGACGCCCAGGCTTCCATCCTGCTCAGCCAACAACGACTGCTGGAGCGGCTCCCCCAACAACGTCCGCAGACGTTTTGCCTGGATACGGATTGGGCACTGCTCGCCCAGGAGAGCGCCGAGGATCTCGCATGCACAATCACATCAGCAAATCTGGCTTACCTTATTTACACCTCGGGCTCTACCGGCATGCCCAAAGGAGTACTTGGCACGCATCGCGCCACGGTCAACCGCTTTACCTGGGCATGGGAAACCTATCCCTTCACACCTGAGGATGTATGCTGCCAGAAAACCTCTTTGAGCTTTGTTGATGCCGCGTGGGAGATTCTAGGGCCATTGCTCAAAGGTTGCCGCCTGGTCCTGCTTTCCGAGGTAGTGCGTAAGAGTATTCCCCAGATGGTAACCCAGCTTACCGAGGAGTATGTTACGCGGATCATCCTGGTGCCATCGCTGCTACGAGCTTTATTGGAGTCCTACGAAAACTTGCAGCAACGACTCCCCAGCCTGCGCTTCTGGGTTTCCAGCGGAGAGGCCCTCTCTGTGGAACTGACCAGACGCTTCCATGAGCGGCTGCCAGGCTGTACCCTGCTCAACCTGTATGGTTCATCTGAGGTCGCGGCAGATGTGACCTTCTACGATACAAGCTCCCTGGCGCAGGATAATACCAGCATCCCCATCGGCAAGCCCATCGCCAACACCCATGTCTACGTGTTAGATGCACAACTGCAGCCCGTCCCCTGTGGCGTTCCGGGAGAACTTTATAGCGGCGGCGAGGCAGTGGCGCGCGGCTATCTTGGACATCCAATGCTGACCGCGGAGAAATTCTGGCCCGATCCCTTCAGCTCTGAACCAGGCGCCCGGATGTATCGAACGGGCGATAGGGCGCGTTATCTGCCCGATGGTACAATCGAATATCTGGGACGGATCGACCATCAGGTCAAGATCCGTGGCATCCGTATTGAGCCAGGCGAGATCGAGACCGCACTGGCCCGGCATGAGGCAGTGCAGAGCGCGGCAGTTGTTGTACGCGAGGATACACAGGGAGATCGACGCCTTGTCGCCTTCGTTGTGCCCAAACAAGAGATCAGCAGCGAAGAACTGCTGCGGCATCTGGAAAAATCGCTGCCTGCGTATATGGTTCCCGCGGCAATATTCCGGCTTGAGGCGATGCCCCTCACCCCCAGCGGCAAGATCAACCGCAAGGCATTGCCAAATGCTCCCCTCACCGATATCGCGCGGGGACAGGGACACGAGTACATTGCTCCCACCAGTATAGAGCACTTCCAGATCCTCCAGATCTGGGAAGAGCTGCTGGACGCACGTCCGATTGGGATCAGGGATAACTTCTTCCGCCTGGGTGGGCACTCGCTGCTGGCGGCCCGTCTCTCTCTGCGCCTCGAGCAGGCCTTCGGAAAAAAAATAGCGCTCAATACGCTCTTTGCCTCACCGACGATAGAAGAGCTGGCAGCCGCCTTGAAGCAGGAGACTGCGGCTCGGGAGCAAGCTTCTGTCACGGTAATCCAGGTTGGGAAAAAGCAGCGCCCGTTCTTCTTCTTGCATGGTGACTGGACGGGCGGCCCGTTCTACTGCTTTACCCTGGCCCACGCCTTTGGCTCTGACCTGCCGTTTTATGCCATGAATACTTACAACTTCAATGGCCCCGCCTTCCCATTGACGCTCGAAGAAGTCGCAGCGGCACATCTTAAAGCCCTGCGCGACATTCAGCCGGAAGGGCCATACCTGTTAGGTGGCTTCTGCAATGGTGCGCTGATCGCCTACGAAATGGCGCGACAGTTAGAGGCAGCAGGACAGGAGACTGCCCTGCTGCTGCTTGTTGCTCCGGTACGGATTACCTGGCCCTATAAAGCATTCTATAAATTTACGCAAAGCCTGAGCAAAATCGCGGGCCTTAAAAGGCGGCAGCAGCTCGATCTATTCCTGCGGATTCGACATGCCATCCGCCATCTCTACCGCGTCACTCGACCGAGCAACGACAAAACGCAGGATTTCGATAAACTTCTTGCCATCGATCCCCGCCTGAGCCGTTTCTCCCCCCCCCGAGAAGCTCTCTATAACGACTATGTCGGCGTCTTCTCATGGCTCAGCACCCCCTATCTCTTCGGCTTCTCTCCCCAGAACGCGTCGTTCATCTGGGCAGAAAAAGAGATGGATATCTGGAGCGATTGGTTTGAAATAGCCACGCATAAAGAGACAGCCATGCTGCCCGGAACACACATGGCCTGTGTGACCGACCACATTGACCTGCTGGCCGCCCTTATGAACACCAGCTTACAAAAAGTACAGGAGAAACAAAATAAGTAGAGGGGAATTTTTCGGTGAGTACCAGCTCCATCTTATTCACAATCGTTATTGTCCAGTCGCCCCACAAAGGGTAAATATTTTAAATATAGGATTGCACATATGCAAAAAAATCAGTCGTATCCAAGCGTGAGTGTCATCGTTCCAACGCGGAATGAAGCAAAAAACCTGTACCATCTTCTGCCAAAACTTGCCTCGATTGATTGCGAGGTGATTCTCGTAGATGGGCACTCAACCGATGATACTGTGGCAGTGGCTCAACGCTTACTACCATCTATACGCGTCTATCAGCAAAAAAAACGTGGAAAAGGGGACGCTTTGCGCACAGGGTTTGCTGTAGCCACAGGTGATATCATCGTAACTCTTGATGCCGATGGCTCGGCAGATCCCGCGGAGATTTCACGCTTTGTAGAGGCGCTGATGGACAATCATGACTTCGCAAAGGGCTCGCGCTTCTTGAAAGGGGCGGGCAGCCACGATCTGACCTGGCTGCGCTCTCTAGGCAATTACGGGCTCTGCCAACTGGTCAATATCCTCTTCCGCCGCAGATTTAGCGATCTCTGTTACGGCTACAACGCCTTCTGGCGCCATTGCCTCGCAGGTATCAGGCTGGACTGCAACGGCTTCGAGATTGAGACACAGCTCTGCCTGCGCATCCATAAAGCAGGCTATGATATCGTTGAAGTGCCAAGTGTGGAGCTGCCCCGTATTCACGGAGAAAGTAATTTAAATACGTTCCGCGATGGCTGGCGCATCCTGAGAACGATTGTGAGAGAATTTTTCAACCTTCCAGGAGCAGCAGAAGCCCAGACCACTCCGGGACTACAGAATGGCTATATCCAGGAAATGAGCCCAGTCACGACGACGGAGGCAGGCATACTATAGAGTGGCGCTACCTGAAAATGTGGTTGCGAGATACTGTGAAATACTTCATAGCCTTGCTATGGTACAGTGCTGCATACTATTGCTGGCACTGTACCATAGTACTGGCTTGTATGCAATTTTTTTTATATGAGGGTAATGTATAGCTGAGCGGTGTTAGTTTATTCGTATCGCTCAACAAAAATCAACGTAGACGAGGGAGTTCCTTCGAGTGATAGGGTTGCTTGTCAAATGGGTTAAAAAGAACAGTCTGCTGCTCTTTAATACGGGATCGCTTATAGGAGCCATGCTCGTTACATCTCTTTCCGGCTTTGCCTACTGGTGGGTGGCCGCTCGCTACTTCTCAACAGAAGCGGTGGGCCTCGCCTCAGCCGCAACATCAGCTCTGATGCTGATCTCGACGTTCTGTTTGCTGGGGTTGGGCACGTTGCTCATCACGGAAATTCCCCGCAATGTGGGCAAAGCGGGACCGCTGATCTGCACTGCTCTGCTGGCTGTTGGCATAGTGGGCTTCGTTGTTGGCGGAGGAGTCGCTCTTCTCACTCCTTTTATTTCACCATCACTACAACCTATCGGCGATGATATCCCGAACATCGCCTTTTTTGCTTTTAGCATCGCCATTGCTTCAGTGACCTCGGTGGTTGACCAGGTCACTATTGCGCTACTCAAAGGGAGCCTGCAATTCTGGCGCAACGTCATTTTCTCCCTGGCTAAACTGGTCTTGCTCTACATCGTCGGTCGCTGGTTCTCTGATGAAACCGGCATGACGATCTACGCAACCTGGACGCTCGGGACGATACTCTCGCTGCTACCGTTGCTCGCGCTGGCCTTATGGAAAAATCGCCGCCAGATGAGCAACTTTTTGCCGCAGAAAAGCCTGTTACGCAAACTGGGCGCTTCGGCGATGCAGCATCATATTCTTAACCTGATTATCCAGGCGCCCACACGCATTCTGCCAGTGCTGGCGACGGTGCTTCTATCAGACTCAATGACGGCCTGGTTCTATATCGCGCTGATGATTGCGAATTTCCTTTTTTCCATCACGCTCTCTCTTACCACCGTCTTACATGCAACTAATGCGGCGGAGCGCAGCACGCTCGGACAGAAAGCCAGGCTGACCATCTCCCTGGGAGCCTTCACCAGCGCAGTCACCTGTGTTATCCTAGTGATAGGAGCACATCCTATCCTGAGCTTTTTCGGGCATAGTTACGCCGAGCAAGCAGCCTGGCCGCTGCGGCTCTTATCACTGGGAGCTTTCCCGCTCATCATTAAAAATCATTATATTGCCATACGCCGAATCAAAGATGAGATTACCAATGCCATGCTTCCTATTGCGTTCGGGAGCATTCTTGAGCTCATCCTGGCGGCGGTGGGGGCGTATAAGGGCGCGCTAATCGGTCTCAGTCTGGGCTGGATTATCGCTCTATGTTTCGAAGCGATTATCATGACCCCCTATGTCTTCAAAAATGTGGTCGGGAAAGTCGCAGCCGAGGATACCATCGAGAGTATCGTTGATATGAATACGATGATCATGGTGGCAGTACGCCCCGGACTCATGAGCGATGCATTGAATGTGTCGCTTGATCAGATCATTGATGCGCCTACTATAGAGCTGGAAGCTATCAGGGGGCTGACGCAACCCCTCAGGGCGATCAGAAACCCAATCGTGGATACCCCCACGATCAAATTGGAGAGCCCTGTCTTTGATGAGGATGCGACCATCAAATTACCTAGAGTTTCAGTCGGCAATAAAGCGCATAAACGCACAAAAGCTTCTGCCAATCATTCTAAGCACAATGGAGCCGAAACACCTGTACCGTCGCAACCACCGGAGCTTTTACCGGTGAATTTATCCAATCTCAAAGATGAGTCTCTCCCATCTATCACAGAGATTCATCAAAATTAAGGGTTTTGACTAGAAATGCAATCTATGAGCAAACAAATAAGCATAGCGCAAACGCGGGACATCAGCTACGCGCCGAATGTGATGGATATCATTTGCCTGCTATTGCCGGCGGGAACGTTTTTATGCTGGTGGTCTACCCTCGGGTCCGTGAACATCGCCGCGATGAACGATCTGGGCCTGGTCTCGGTGATGCCTCGCTTGATGATTATCTGCCTGATGGTCATGATGGTCAGTTTCTGCCTG
>DATGMF010000026.1:0-89970 GCA_035293765.1 Ktedonosporobacter sp. | reverse complement strand
TTTTGAAGAGCGTGACGAGCATGAGTGGTTGAAAAGGAGGTTTTTCATGTTGGAAGAGCTTCTCGCCGAGTCCTGGGTCTTTCGCGAGTGGCGGGAGAAGGCGCTGGTGGAAGGACGAGAGGAAGGACTGAAACAAGGTATACAGCAAGGCATGCAGCAAGGCATGCAGCAAGGCATGCAGCAGGTGCTACTCGCTTTTGTTCAGGCTCGCTACCCTACGCTAATGGGATTGGCAGAAGAGCGATGTAAAGCGCTCGACAACCCCGAGCAAATTCAGGCCCTTATTATCAGCATTGGTCTTGCGCAAAGTGAACAAGAAGTAAAAAAGCTTCTTCTTACTTCTAGCAAGCCATCGTCTTAACCTTTGGTCTCTGTGAGTGAGAAAACCCTGCAATTAGCCTGTTCTTCTCACAATCAGAGCAGCGTTGTACACGCTGCTCTGAGCCTTCCAAAGGCAGCTTCTCTGATAATGCTCTTTTTCGCCGTCGCCGAGGTCAAAATACCATGTGGTATGATGGGAAAAATAGTCATTTTTCTCGATGAGGTTGTCTTTTTGATGAGCGAAATCTGGGCAGTACTAGAATATACTGAAGCAGAGCTGCATGAACAGAGCGGAGAGCTGCTCGGGGAAGTTGCAGCTATTGCAGAGCGCCAGCAAGAACCTGCGACCTTCTGCGCCGTTCTGCTGGTTGCTCCTGATACAAAATTTCCTGATATTTCCTTACTGGCAGCGCCAGGAGTACAGCGCGTATATCTTCTGGAGCATCCACAACTGGCATTTTATTCAACAGAGGCGTATGTTACCACGCTTTCGCAGTTGATTCAGCTTCACTCACCCAAATTAGTAGTAACGGGCGCGACTCCAAACGGGCGCGATTGGGCGCCCAGGCTGGCCGCACAACTTCACCTTCCCTTTGTTTCAGGCTGCGCAAGTCTTGACTTACAACATGATGCAATGCTTGCGCTACGGGTTCTCTACGAAGGACGCGCCTACGCTCAGACGCGCACAGCACTGCATGGAGACACTGCCCTGGCTACACTGTCACTGGGTGGACGAGGCATACCAACAGGGCGAGAGGGGCTGCCCTCCGCTCCTCCGATGGAAATCATACATATGACACCTGAGATCAAGCCAGCCCGTGAACAAGAGCGTATACGGCGGACCGCCATCAAGGCACCATCGCCAGAAGCGGTTGAACTGGATGCAGCAGAGCGCATTGTCGCAGGCGGGCATGGCGTGGGACAGGAAGGTTTTACGACTATTGCTGCCTTCGCCCATCAAGTCAGCGCGGCTGTAGGGGCTACGCGGGTCGCGACCGATCTTGGTTGGATAGAACACGCGCGTCAGATTGGCGCAACCGGCAAGATTGTGCGCCCAAAACTCTATATCGCCTGTGGCATCTCGGGCGCCGCACAACATACCAGCGGGATGAGCGAGTCACAAACAGTGGTCGCGATCAATCCTGATCGTACAGCCCCAATTTTTGCTCTGGCGGACCTGGGGTTGCTCGGCGATGCTAATCAGATCCTGTCCCTGGCGACAAAGATGCTTAACAATACATCCTCGTAGCCAATTTTACCATCATACCGATCTGAAAAGGATATTCAATGGATCGTAACGCAACCCCCAGACACCTTTTGCTGCTCTCAACCCTTTTTCTTGTATATGTCTCCTGCGGCATCATTGCTATGCTTCCCGGCCCGGCTCTACCCGTGCTGGCCGCCCATACAGATGTCCCCCTTGATATCACAGGGTGGATATTTACAGCTAATGCGCTTGGCTTCGCTCTGGGTGTTATGATCTCAGGCATTCTGAGCACCCGTATAAACTCAAAGTATCTTTTAATGATTGGTGTGAGCGTGATTGGCATTGCAGCGATCATTATCCCCTGGACGCATATTTTCGCGCTACTGCTCGCCGCGCAATTCATCGCTGGCATCGGGTTTGGAGCCGTTGATGTGGGCATTAACGTGATCGCGACATTAACGTTCCATAATGTATTGGGCGAAATCCTGAACACTCTTCATAGCGCATTTGGTCTGGGCGCACTGATTGGCCCACTCTTGCTTTCGCTGTCCCTCAAATTCGTCAATGAGTCGATCTGGGCCTTTGCTGCCGGCACAGTTATTGCCCTGATAGCTTTTGTATTACTGGTGCCGCAACACATACCGGCTATTGTTAGACAAAACCCACCATCAGAACAACAATCGATGCCCAGCCGGAGCAGGGTATTAGCCCACGCCGCGCTCTGGTTCATGGCCCTGCAAATGTTTCTCTACGTTGGCGCAGAAACCAGCTTCAGCGGCTGGGTCGCGACCGCTACCAGTCAGAGCGCAAAGGTTTCACTCGTGATAGCAGCGCCGACTGCTGCGATGTTCTGGCTCGGCCTGACGAGCGGTCGTCTGCTCGGCGCGCAGTTACTCAAACACGCCCAGCTAAACGAAAACCGTTTGCTCTATCTTAGCTTTATCGGTGGTGGCCTGAGTGGCCTGCTGGTGGCAGTTTTCACCGGGCAGCTCTGGCTCGATTTTGCTGCCAGCCTGCTGATGGGCCTGTTCTTAGGCCCAATTTTTCCCGGCATTATAGCTATAGCCTCACGCCGCTTTGTCTACGCTCTTAACATTATCTCAACTGTGATGCTCCTTAGCGGGGGTGCGGCTGGTACCATTTTCCCTGTGCTCATCGGCACATTCATTACGCATATCGGTATCGCCCCAGGAATGGCTTTTCCTGCCATTATGACGCTGCTCATCGCGCTCCCTTTCTTCCTGGCGAGGGAGCAACCCTTATTGCAATTCAATCGTAATGTGCCTACAATAAAGGCACAAGAAACAAGCTCGACCACCAACGATTGTAGTAAGGAGCATATTTTATGAAAGCTGTACAATTTGCTCGCACTGGAGCTCCCGATGTTCTACAGGTACAGGAAGCACCCGATCCCGTACCTGGCTCCAACGACGTTCTGATCGATGTTAAGGCTACGACGGTTAATCGCCTCGATCTATTTCAGCGCGATGGCAGCCGACCGGTTAACGCTCTGCCTTTTACACCCGGGTTGGAGGCTGCCGGGGTGGTAGTTCAGGATGCTCATGGCTTCCGTGCGGGTGAGCATGTTCTGACATCGAAAGCTCTGGCGGCAAAGGGCGGCGGAGGCTACGCCAGCAGGATAGCCGCGCCAGCATCGCACCTGGTACGCATCCCCGATGGAGTTTCCTTCGAAGAGGCTGCGGCAGCCGGTCTTGCTGCGTCAACGGCCTGGGGAAGCTTATTTGATCTTGGACGCCTCAAAGCAGGCGAACGCGTACTTATCTGGGCAGGCTCCAGCGGCGTTGGCTCAATGGCTATCCAGTTGGCCAAACACACAGGTGCGTGGGTGGCAACCACGGCCAGTTCGGAAGAACGGGCAGAATTTCTCCGCAAGCTTGGCGCGGATCTCGTTATCAACCACCGTCAGCAGAACATTGCCAAAACTTTGCAGGATGCGGGAGGCGCCAACCTGGTCATCGAACTGGTCAGTTCGACGCTACAAACAAGCCTCGAAGCCTGCGCTCCTGATGCAAGGATTATTTTGATCGGCAATCTGGGCGGCCAGCAGGCGACGGTCGATACACAGGCATGGCGACTCAAGCGGGTCGTGGTGATTGGCGGCGGTCAGCTCACCACCTCCACCGAAAACGAACACCAGATACTGCAATTAATAGCGCAAAAAGCGATTACACCGCTCATTGCCCAGACATTACCGGTGGCAAAGGCGGCAGAAGCCCATCGCCTCCTGGCAGCAGGTAAGCCACAGGGCAAGATCGTCCTTACCCATCAGGCATAACATCCTTTAGCACTGCTAACAGCGCCCATACTATAAATATGTCAAGTAAAACAAGGAGATCCAAGTGATGCAGAGTCAGGTTGGAAGTGAACAGATTCTTTTTACCAGAGGTGTCCCCGCCCTTGAGGCTCTTCCCAATCAGTTGCTTGCTACCTGCTTACAAGCAATCTTAGAAGGCCCCCAGGGCAGAGCTGTGTTGCAATACGGGCATAACGGCGGCTACCTGCCGCTTCGTCAGCTGCTCGGCGAGCAATATGCAGTAGCCGCCGACCAAATCGTGATCGGCAACGGCTCGCTCCATTTGCAGGATATGCTGGCAGCAGTCCTGGTCAAACCGGGTGATGTTGTTTTGACCGAACAGCCGAGCTATGATCGAGCCATTAAAACGTTCAGGAGGCGCGGCGCGCAAGTTATTGGCATTCCTCTTGAACACGATGGCGTAGACCTGAATGCCTTAGAAAGGGCGCTGGCGCGAAAAATACCCGCGTTCATGTACGTCATTCCAGATTTCCAGAACCCTTCTGGCATCACTACCTCCGCGGCAAAGAGACAGGCCCTGGTGACGCTGGCCGAACGCCACGGCTTCTGGCTGGTGGAGGATATCCCTTACCGTACATTGCGTTACAGCGGCGAATCGCTGCCCTTGCTTCGCGACATCAGCCCGGAGCGCGTTCTGGCGGTGAGCTCTTATAGCAAACTGATCAGCCCTGGCTTGCGCGTCGGCTATCTCATTGGTCCGCCTCACCTGATCAAGCAATTGACGGGGCTGACAGAGGAGACTATCCTCATGCCAACGCTGCCGACGGAGGCGGCGGTCGTCGAGTTCCACAAGCGTGGCTACTTCGCCACCAACCTTGGACATCTGAGGCAATTGTACGCACCTCGCTTGCAGGCAATGATCAAGGCGCTCAAAACCTACCTGCCCGATATCCCGTTTGCCGAGCCTGAGGGAGGCTTTTTTGTGAGCATCACCCTGCCAGAGCAGGCCGATGGAGCAAACTTGCTAGCCCGCGCTCAGGCGGTCGGCCTGGCTCTGACCGACGGCACAGCCTTCTTTGCCGATCCGCTTGACGAAGAGAGGCAGCACGTGGGTGAACGCTTCGTGCGCCTCCCCTTCTGCGCTCTGACTCCAGTTCAGATCGAGGAAGGCGTGCAACGCCTGGCAACGTTGATATAAGGCAGCTATCAACTGCGGTAACAAATACTGTAACCAGATGGGGTAATTCCTGATAGGGAATATTTCTCGTTGTCGTCAATTGTAGTTTTGTAAAAGAGGAAGAGAAATGCAAAAGACGCGTCCGCTTACTGTATCACGAGCTCTGCTATGCTTGCTAGCTCTCTGTCTGGTTATACTCCTGGCAGCATGTGGTGGTACAGCTCCATCCACGTCTGCCAGTACTCCTACATCCACTACTTCTTCCACGTTTCCTACAGTTCCTACCTCTGTTCCGACATCTGGTCCTTCCGGCGCTCCTACATCTGCTGCTACCAGCGTTCCTCGGACCGCTCCGAACAACATCGCGATTGTAGGTTTTGCTTTCAATCCAAAAACCCTTACAGTGAAGGTGGGAACAAAAATAATCTGGACGAACGACGATCCGTCTATACATACCGTTACTGCTGACAATGGCGCATTCGGTTCTGGCTCACTTCCGCCCGGCGGAACGTTCAGTTTTACCTTCACAAAAGCGGGAACTTACAGTTATCACTGCAAGATCCACTCCACAATGAAGGCAACCATTATCGTTCAATAATAACACTACCGCGTTTGCCTCTCACAAACTGCTGAAGCGCCTATCAGGTGGCTTCAGCAGTCATGCTTTGCGTGCTATTATAAAGTCCTTTTCTCCTGGTCCAACTAGATTTCCGGCCCTCCTGTCAGCTACAATACAGTTATATCATTATTGATCTGCATACATCTCACATAAGTAAAGGACAAGCTACGGCAATGCAACAATTTGACGCCATTGTCGTGGGCGCTGGCCCCGCGGGCAGTAGCGCCGCGCTGGCAATGGCCCGCGCTGGATTACAGGTGGCGCTGATCGAACGAGGCGAGTATCCAGGGGCAAAAAATGTCTCTGGAGCTGGCTTCTACGCGCCCAATCTGCTTACGGACCTGCTCCCCAATTTCTGGGAAGAAGCTCCTGTAGAACGCTATCTGGTCCGCCGCGCCATCACCTTCCTGGGCAAAGAATCGGCGGTCTCTCTCGACTTCCGCACTAATCACTTTAGCCAGCCGCCCTACAACGGCTTTACTATTTTACGCCCCAAATTTGATCGCTGGCTGGCCGCGAAAGCTGAAGAGGCCGGAGCACTGCTGATCACCTCCACAGTCGTAGATGATCTTATTTATCAGGGCAAGCAAGTCGTTGGCGTGCGCTGCCGACGCGAGGATGGCGATCTCTACGCACCCATTGTTATCGCTGCTGACGGCGCCAATTCTTTTCTGGCGAAGAAAGCGGGCTTGCAGCACGAGTTTCGCGCCGATGAGATGACGCTGGGAGTTAAGGAAGTGCTGCGCCTCGACGCTCACACCATTGAGGAGCGTTTCAACTTGAGAGAAGATGAGGGCATGACCAACGAATATGTTGGCTATGCCTCCGGCAATGTCAAAGGTGGTGGCTTCCTCTATACCAATCGGGATACGCTCTCCATCGGAGTGGTCGTGCAGATTGCTTCACTGGCGGAGCAAAAGGTGCGCGCCTATGACCTGCTCGACCAGTTCAAGCAACACCCGGCGATTGCGCCCCTGGTGCGCGATAGCGTTATGCTGGAGTATTCAGCTCATATGATCCCTGAAGGCGGCTGGAACTCGCTGGCGCAATTGTCACGCGCTGGCATGATGGTGGTGGGCGACGCGGCAGGCTTTGTTTTTGCTGCGGGAATCTTCCTGGAGGGGATTAATTTCGCCATCGCTTCCGGCCTGGCCGCCGCCACCACAGCACAACAGGCGCACGCCAATCGTGACTTCTCGGCAGAAAGCATGGCTCGCTATCGCCAACGCCTGGAATCCAGCTTTGTGCTGCAAGATTTAAAGAAATTCCGCAGGGCGCCCGCCTTTGTCAATAATGAGCGGCTACAGAATGTCTATCCTGAATTGCTTTGCGAAGCGGCGGAGCGAGTATTTCGTTCGGACGGGAAACCTCGCCGTAAAATTGGTCGCACCGCCCTTGCTGTCCTGCGCGGGAAAGTGCCCCTGCTGACATTGCTTCGCGATGGCTGGCAGGCAGGACGAGCCCTGCTGTTTTAGATTGGACGCACGGTAGCTCCCCGATTCATCGTGGGAGGTCCCTATGGAGATCAAGAAGAACATGCAACCGATAGAAGAACGCCTGGATCTGGTACGCTTCAAAGTCGATAAAACGCCACATATTCGCCTGAATCGTGAGATGTGCAAAGATTGCGACACTACTCCCTGTGTCTACGTCTGTCCCGCCGGTCTCTTTGAGCTGCTGGGCAACGAGATGCACTTCTCTTATGAGCATTGCCTGGAGTGCGGCACATGTTATGTCGCCTGCGAACGCAAAGCGATTGAATGGGAATATCCGCGCGGCGGGTGGGGCGTCAGTTTCCGCGCATCATAACTATTGAGGTGATGGCTTTGCGTATTTACGTCTGTGTCAAACAAACGCCGGATAGCTCCTCAGTCTACATTGACCCCATTACCGGACAGGTCGATGGAGAGCGTTTCGTGCAAATCCTCAACCCTGCTGACGCCTGCGCCGTGGAAGCTGCGGTGCGGATCAAAGAGCAACTTGGTGGCAACATTATGGTATTGACGCTTGGTCCACATGATGCCGAGGGAGCATTGCGCGCCTCGCTTGCGCTGGGAGCCGATAGCGCGATGCGCCTCTGGACTCATCAGGCGACAGAGTGGGGACCATTTACGGTTGCAACAGCTCTGGCCGCCTATATCCAGCATGAAACGCCGCTCGCCGACCTGATCCTTTGTGGAGACACTTCCAGCGATTGGGCTTCCGGCATCGTTGGACCTGCGCTCGCCCAATATCTCAATCTGCCACAAGTTACCGGGGTTGCGCAGTTCACAACCACCCAGGAGGGTAGCTCGATCATGCTGCGACTGACGCGCAAGCTCGAACGCGGCTACCGAGAGCTTATCGAGGCCGAGCCGCCATTGCTTATCACCGTCACAAGCGATCTAAACGAGCCGCGCTACCCTTCTTTGCCAGCCCATCTTGCCGCGCTGAAAGCCAAAATTCCCGTTATTGACCCTTTAACATTAATGAAAAGCAACGCGTGGCAGAGCGAAGCGGACGAAACTATTCTCGTCGAAATGCATACGCCACGCCCGCGCCCGCGCCATATCGCTGCGCCCAATAGCAAGCACAGCCCCTATCAGCGCATCGGCGAGATCGTGTCAGGGGGCACTGCCGCTCGCAAGGTGCGCCTGGTAGAGGGCACACCCGACGAGCTGGCAAAAGCGTTAGTCGAGTTTTTACAGGACAAGGGGTTTGTGTAAAAACAAACCTCTTTTACGGGTCCATGCCTATCCCACTGCGGAACAATAGCGCCATATCATACGAGCCGTTGGTCGCACCGATAGCTTTGCGGTCCCACCACCATTGCCAGACATTCTGCGCCGCCAATCCTAGATTAAACGTCGCTCCGGGCGGCGGAGTATCGCCATAGCTCAGCCAGAGCAGCGGACCAACGCCGATATATGGCTGCGGATCTGTGCATGGATTCGTACTTGATGGCACACATTTTGGCATCATATACCCCTGGTCCCACTGGGTCCGCATATGGTATTGATGATAGAGATAATCCTTGCTATATTGCGCGAACACGCCTGGCAAATTATCGCCTCCAGCAAGGATCACTGGTTCATTCGTGGGACAGTTGGCCGGGAAGTTATAACAGACGCTGGTATAGTCACGCAGATACCAGGCAAAGGGCCAGGTGGCATCACCCATCACGCCAATTGGCAACTGGTGCCTGCCGCCATACAGACGCTGGTCCAGCGCGTCTATTTTCGCCATCACGATGTTAACATCCGTTGTGGTCTGGACATAAATCATCATTTCATGCGGCGCATCGGCGGCGTGGACGTACGTAACCTCGTACATATTATGCAGTGTTGGCAGCAACAACAATATTGCCGTGATCGCGCCAAAGATGGCGCTACTCCTGGCAAGTTTGACATTCCTGGGCAACCCCTGTAATGCTGGCGTCAATAGCACTCTTTCTCCGGCAGGAACGACGAAGCGAGCCGACCAGTCTTTGATCATCTGCCAGAGTGTCACGACGATGGGTTCGAGTCCGATAGCAGCCAGTAGCATCATCGGCATGGTCATATGGATCATCAGCCACGGCATCTTTTCCGCTGCCCATGAGTAGAGGAAAACGTTGCCGACGAACCAGTAGACCAGGAAGAGGCGGAAACGCGTCGGGCGCAGCAGGCTGCGCACAATGCCCACCAGGCCGAAGACCAGCCCGATCTGCTCATAGAGCGGGATTAGCAAAAAGTAGTAGTACCAGGGCTGCCCGCCACGGGCCACCTGTTGCTGCTGCAACCAGTAATAGATGCCTTGCCAGATGCCGTCGCCGATACCTCCGCGGATATTGGTAAACAGCACAGAGAACAGCACCACGAAGACCGTCCAGCCCAGCAGCAGCGCGAAAAACCAGTGCATCCAGGGCATGGTAACAATCGTATCGAGCAACGGCTGCTTCTCTGGATCAATCCTGCTGGCAAGACCATGCCGCCCTGACGGGGGATACTTTCCCTTGAGTTCACGGATCAAAATAACCGTGAGATAGATGCCTAGCAGAATGCCAATCCAGGGTACAATCGCGACCGTGTTGTCTTTGAGGCCCTGTACATATAAATCCGCGGCGTGCGTGTTCTTAGGATCAGTGATGTAGATGGAAAGAGCCTTCAACCACCCAAAAAGCCACTTTGCGATGATGCCAGCCACAAGAAAATACATCACCAGAGCAATGGGAGCGCCTGTGCGCGGCAAATAGCGAGCGAGAGCCACACGAGCGCGCTCATCTATATGGAGCTGCCAGCGCGATCCGAGCTCCCAGACAATCAAAGCTCCCAGGAAACTGCCAAAGATCGCGACAGTCAAGAAGGTTGCCTCTTTGGTCGCATAGGAGAGCGCGAAAGCTGCTGCCGCGATTAGCAGCCAGTATCCGCGACGTGTTCGCAGGTAACGAGCTACGCCTACCACTATCAGCAGCGTAAAGCAGGCCATATAGATATCTTCGCGGGTGAAGCGCGAGAAGTAGACCATGCTAGGCGAGACGGCCAGCAGCAGGCAGGCCAGCCACGCGCCAAGATTGCCCAGCCGGTCGCGCAGGAAGTAGGGCAACCCGACAATCGCTGTTCCCAACGAGGCAGCAGCGAAGCGAGCGGTAAAGTTATTGACGCCATTATCGGGGGCACCAAGCAACTGAGCAACTTTGTAGACGAGGGCGATAATATGGAACTGGAACGGGCCATGCAACAAAGGATCATAACGGTAGCAGTTACTGGCAGGATTAAAACAGCTGGCCCAGTTTTCGATGTTGTGCATCAGTTGCAAGGAGAAGTAGGCATGCATGCTCTCGTCGTGGTGCAGCGGCCTGTCTCCAAGTCCCCAGAAGCGCAATATTGCCCCCAGCAAGATCACGCCCCAGAAAGCTACCCCTACAAGAAGTTGCTCGCGCGTCGGTGGGACAAATTTCCACTTTTGTGAAGGTTCGGAGGCTTCTTGATCAACAGGAGTATCATCTATTGCTTCAGCTACATCATATTCCTGAGCTGCATCTGAGATTTCCGCGTCCATGTTATCGATAGGAGCCTCTGCGCCCCGTACGCTATTTTCTCTTTCGATGAGCTGATCTGCTCGATGTTTGAAAATTTTCAACGTTCCTTGCTCCTATAGGGACCTCCCACGATGAATCGGGGAGCTACAGCGCGTCCGATACATAATCTCGCCCCCCCAGGGAAAATGCGGCGGTCGATGGTCATGCTCGCCCCGCATACGGGTACTAAAATTACGGAGATACTCCAAGATCCTTACGAATGAACAGCCCCATATCGTACGAACCGGTTGTGCTGCCGATGGCCTTGCGCTGCCACCACCATTGCCAGACATTCTGCGCTGCCAATCCCAGGTTAAAGGTTGCCCCGGGCGGCGGAGTATCGCCATATGATAGCCAGAGCAGAGGACCAACACCGCCCCCTGCCAGGGCATCGTCACACTTATGCGTCGCGGTTTCTATGCAGGGAGGGGGCTTGTAACCCTCATCCCACCATGTCCGCATGTGGTATTGGTGAAACAGAAAATCCGCCGGCTTATTTCCGTTGGCAGTGGCATATTGGGCCTGAGCAGCATCTAAATGATCTCCGCCAACGATAATTGCCTGCACATTAGCAGTACAACCGCTGGGGAAATTATAACAGACATTGGTATAGTCGCGTAGATACCAGTAAAAAGGCCAGGAAGCATCATCCATCACACCAATTGGTAACAGATGCTTGCCACCATAGAGCCGCTGATCCAGCGCGTCTACTTTCGCCATCACGATATTGACATCAGTTGTGGTCTGGACATACACCATCATCTCATGCGGCCCATCGGCAGCGTGAACGTATGATACCTGATACATATTCTCAAGCGTTGGCAACAAGAGCAAAATGGCAAGCACAAGGGTCATTATAGCTATGCTCACCGTCCGCACTCCTACTCTGGAAGGTTGCGGCGCCCATCCCTGCGCAGCCCTCGCCGCCTGCGTCGAATTGAACCGCCCCAACCGTTCTTTAGCGAACTGCCGGAGCGTGACAACCACAGGCTCCAGCCCGATGGCGGCCAGCAGCATCATCGGCATAGTCATATGAATCATCAGCCAGGGCATCTTCTCCGCCGCCCAGGAGTAGATGAAGACATTGCCGACAAACCAGTACACCAGGAAGAGGCGGAAGCGCGTCGGGCGCAATAAGCAGCGTACAATCCCCACCAGACCGAAGACCAGCCCGATCTGCTCATAGAGCGGGATCAACAAAAAGTAGTAGTACCAGGGCTGTCCGCCGCGCGCTACCTGTTGCTGCTGTATCCAGTAATACAGTCCTTGCCAGATACCATCTGCGATGCCTGGAATGTTGGTAAACAGCACAGAGAACAGGAGCAAAAATATGGCCCAACCACTTAACAGGGCGAAAAACCAGTGCATCCAGGGCATAGTGAATATTGTATCCAGCAACGGCTGCTTCTCTGGATCAATCTTCCTGGCAAAGCCATGCCGCCCTGGCGGTGGAAGTTTCCCCCTCATCTCGCGGATCAGAATGCTCAACACGTATCCGCACAGTATAAAACCGATCAGGGGTATAACAATGGTGAGCGTAACGGCTTTGAGATTCGCGACATAGGCATCGGACGCATTCACATTTGCGGGAGTAGTGATATAGATGGAGAGATTCTTCAACCAGTCGAAGAACACCTTCGCCAACGCTCCCATGATCAAGAAGTAGAGCAGCAACACAATTGGCGCTCCTGTGCGCGGAAGATACTTCTGTAGGGGCTGGGCTTGCCCCTGCCCTGTCGGGACACGATTGGTCGCGTCCAGCAGCTTGCCTGCAGGCAAACGCCATTTGAGGCCGAGTTCCCAGACAAATAAAGCGCCAAAGAAGCTGCCAAAGACGGCAATTGATAAGAAGGTAGCTTCTTTCGTTGCATAGGAGAGCGCGAACGCAACGCCAGCCATGATCAACCAGCCCATACGACGGCTACGCACATAACGCGCCACGCTCACTACGAGCAGGAGGGTAAAACAGGCCATGTAGATATCTTCGCGAGCAAAGCGTGAGAAGTAGACCATACTGGGCGAAACGGCCAGCAGCAGGCAGGCCAGCCACGCACCGATCTTACCGAGATAATCGCGCAGGAAGTACGGCAATCCCACGATCACCGTCCCTAACGTAGCAGCAGCGATACGCACCGTCGTCGTATTGACGCCATTATCATACGCTCCCAGCAACTGGCTAATCTTGTAGACGAGCGCGATAGCATGAAATTGAAATGGGCCATGTAACAAGGGATCGTAGCGATAATTTGCCGGGTTGAGCATGAGCTGCAAGGAGAAATAAGCGTGCAGGCTTTCATCATGGTGCAGCGGCTTATCTCCCAGTCCCCAGAAGCGCAAGATGGCCCCAAGCAACACCACAGCCAGGTAAGGGCTCCAGGCTATCAACTGCCCGCGTGTCGGCAGCGCAAAGCGGCGACGTCGATATACCTCAGGCTCCGCTACAAGCTCCCCATCTTCCTCATCTTCTATCACGGTCTCTTCTTTTACCATCTCGTCGTCAATATTCTGCATCTCTGGCTTTTCCCTCACACATATTACTTGACCTTATATATCGTCACGCCGTTCGCATTATACACAATCTGCATAAAGGTACTAAAGCGGTGGAGATTCGCTGAAGCATATTTCGCGTATTCTAACGCCCCCACATACAGATACTGAGCGTGGTAATGGTTCATAATCGCTAACACTACCTCAGGTTGAGTGGCGGTATAGATTGTCTCAACATCGGCGCTTCTCCGCTCAAACTCGCTGCCGTTATTGCCTTGACTGAGCCAGTTGACGCGCCACTGGTATTCGTGGCCCACCCAGCCCATTGGGGCAGGCAATCCCGTAAAGGTCGAGATACGCCCGTAAAAACTATAATCATCGCCGACCGCCTCAATAATACCCGGGTCCCCCTGCACATTCGCATTGAGCCAGCGAATAGCAGCATAATCGCCGGAAGTGTCGTAGCTACAGTCGGGCTGATGGCAGCTTTGCAGGTAGAGCATTCCGTCCAGGCTGTTGGAGCGCTCCAGGTGAGAGCCCTGCACAGTTGCATCGGGCCGTTGATAACGGGCAGGCGTTGCCAGCAGAGGATACACCATGCTGGCAAGCAGCAATATCAGTAGGCCAACTCCCCACAACCCCTCTACTGTGCGCTGAAGCAAACGTTCGACAGAAGCCGCATAGGTAGCGGGTCGGAAGCTTTCCAGGATAAAAAACAGGCCAGCGCCGGAGGCAATCGAGAGCAGCGCCCACGCCTGAAAATAGAACTTAAAGACGGTATTCATGCGGGGAAAATTGCCCGCGAAGACGTCCTTGAGGAAAAAAATCTCACAAACCGCTACCAGCCCGAAGGCAATAGCACCCAGCAACAGGGTAAACGCTTGAGCGCGGTCATCAATATTGTAAAATAGCAGCACGACAGCCAGCGCGGCGGTGCTGGCAGCTAATAAAAAGGTGGTGCTATTGGGCAGAAATACTAATGAGGTAAATGCTATTATCGCCAGAATGGCGATGCTAGCCACGTCCGCTCGTATCCTGAATCTATTGCCCTGTCGCGACAATTGTCCTCCGAACAAGGAACGCCGCGATGCGCTCGCCAGCAACAGCGAGAGGAAGATAAAGGCAAATAAGCCATAAATGAGTATTTCGCTGCCCAGCGAGGAGCGATCCGCCGGGTTCACTATTCCGATCCCCTGCGAGGGTGAGATGAAGTTAAGGTAGAACGGGAGGTATAAGAGAAATGAGAGCGCGACCAGACAGATGCTTGCCACAAGAATATCGAGCAGCAAGGCAAGGCAAAAGCGCGATTGGTACGCTAACCATTGCTGCAAGCCAATACAGATAATCGCCAGACCCACATACGTTGGAAAATCCCATCCGTTCATGGTAAAGAGGCCGCCCAGCACCAGCGCGGTACATCCCAAAGTGAAGGGGATCTGCCAGCCACGTCCGAAGACGTAGAGACCCTGCCCATCGTGCTCCAGCAACAGATTGAAGGCCAGCCCTATCGCCAGGATGGTAAAGGCCAGCGCCAGTACATGCGCGTGGAAGCAGGAAAGCAAAAAGCTAAATGCCGGAAATTCGTTAATGGTTTTGTCAATGACGCGGCTGGGCGCAAACCAGTCGTAATGGGCCACATCGCCATGATTGAGCCACCATTGCTGGGTTGCGGCCAGATTGCCCAGCACCAGCCCCATCGCCATCGTCAGCAAGCCATAGGGAATCGCACCTAACAATGGCGGATGCGCTGTATTTGCTGGCTCAACCTGCTCGCCATCATGACTGGCACGTCTGCGTAAATGCCGCGCCCAGGCGACGATGTTGCAGGTAACGCCAAATAGATTGACAGCCGTTAAGCCAAAATACATGCAAATTCCCGTGTTAAAGGCGATGGAGGGAGCCTGTCCGAGTAGCTTTGCTAGCACGGCGACGGCAAAATGGGCGTAATAATAATAGTTGATGCTGTAGCCAGCAAACCATATATCATTGGGTGGCAAATGCGGGCTGCGCATAATCGCCGCGATGAAGCCCTCATCCATAAACATTTCATAGGAGCGGATATCGGGTCCAAAGGAGCGCACCCAGCCCAGGAGGAAAACCATGCCCAGGAATACAATCTCGCTTGCCACAATATAGCCCACATTGAGACGTATCACCTTCATGAGCGCATGTCGTGTGCGCACCAGGCCAATCAGGCTAAAAGCCAGCAAAACAAGGACGGTTCCCAGAATATAGAGCTGGCTGAACGGCAAGGTATGCCAGAGCATTAAAGGCAGCCAGACACAAAAGGCAAGGAGAGCAATAGCGAGCGCCTTGCTGAAGGCCCATCCCCGATCAGGCAGGTTATGAAATACCGTCACTGTGAGCGGCAAACATGCCAGTCCCAACACCTCCACCAGCGCCCACATCTGCATCAATTCGATCATGATCTTCTCAAAAACTCATAAATGCAACTAAAACGTGGGATGCTCTCACGTTTTTCTATAAAAAAATATCCTATTCTACAAACGAATTGCTCATCCAATTCGTTCCTCATGATGGATTTTTTCCCTACTAACTTTTCGAGATACGAAGCTATCTATAAAAGCAAACTCTACTAGTCTTCTATACAACTACTTCGTAGATAGTTACACTGCTCGAACGATACGCCACTTGCAACGCGCTGCCCACCATATGTTCGAACTTATCGAACCTCTCCGGCTCCCTGGTCCCATAGAGATCTCGCTCTAGCTGCCCTACATATATATAGCGTACTTGATAAAAGTGCAGTAATTCAAGAGCCTGAGCAGTATCGGTGGTGGAATAAATGATTCCAACATCGGTAATGCGATTGATTGGCTGATCACTGTAACGCTGCTCTCCCTCATGGTCGGCCCAGCCTATCACATCGGGCAAGCCCGTAAAAACGGAGACGCGATTATACCACTGATAGGAAACGGGCGCCGCTGCCTCCAGAATGACCGGAGCGCCCGCCACATGCGTATTGAGCCACGTAATAGCAGCAGCATCTCCCGGATACCAGGCCCGCACAAAGGCAAAGCCATCCAGTGTCGGGGTATAAGCCGCGCTCACGGCGGGCTTCTGAACATCAATCCATACCTGATGATCGTGAATGCGTGCAGGCATACCTTCTACAAGAAATATCGAGCATACAAGCAGCAGCATTACCAGCGCCGTCATCCACGCCCGCCGGATCACGCCTCCCAAGACGCGCCACAAACGCTGCACTACCAGCGCGCCGCCAATTGCCATTAAAAGCCAGAGCTGCATCGAAAACTTAAAAACCGTATTCATGCGGGCGAAGCCACTACCGTCCAGAAAATCGCGTACATATACCACCTCTATCCCCAGTGCAATGCAGAGCCCCACAAGCAATAAAAGATAGGTATATGCCTGCGTCTGATCGATCACGCCTCCTCCCCTATAAACCATTTTGATTATGCCTGTGCTTCCACCTTCTGCGCCTCTTAGTATTGCCAATCGCGCCCTTAATTGCCTCAGCAGCAGCAATATTCCTAGAACAAGCAAGGCAGCCAGTAGCAGCTTGACGCCAGAGAATGCCAGGAAACACACAATGATCGCACTCACTACCATATAGCCAGCAACATGCCAGGATGCAAACATTCCGCCAAGATTTCTCAGTGCCGCCCAGCCACGATACAGCTCTGCCAGAAAGAAGCTGAGCGCGAGGAAGATCCAGAGGCCAAAGACCATAAAATAATCGCCCAGGTTCGTTCCCTGGACTACCAACCCTATCCCATTTATATAGAGCTGCTGATATGAGAGATAGAAAGGCAAATAAAAGAGATAGCCCAGGCCACACAGCGCCGCTGTCGTTACAAGGCGAAAGCCGAGCGCAATCAATAATTCCATTCTACTCTCTTGCCGTTTCTGCATCACTCTCTGCACAACCAGCCCTCCTGCTAACAACGTCGCATGGACGGGCATATCCCAGGGATTGACGCAGGCAATGGTGCCAAAAACGAACGCGGCGAGCAGATATAATGACAGGCGCTCATAAGAGGCTGGGAAAAGCAGGCTTTTCTTGTCACGAGCAAGCAAAAGCGCAGCAATAATACCAAGCATCAGCACAGAGATCGGCAGATCAATCACATGCGGATGCAGATCAGCAAAGAGAAAGGTCCAGAAGGGGAACTCGTTGATGGTGAAAGGAATGATACGGCTGCTCTGCCAGTAATCAAACGCGGGCAAAGGGGTGTGACTCAGGAATGCGAGCGCCTGCCCGTTGAGCTGCGCCAGCCCGTTGAAGTTACCGATGAACGCGGTAAAATATCCTCCTAACAGAGCTACAGGGACGCTATTGGCAAGGCTATAGACGACAATCACGGCCCCGCCGAACGTGAGCGCAAACAGGGTGGGGATAGCGAGATTAAAAGCGGTTGTGGGGATAATACCGGTTAACTTGATCAGGGAGCCGATGACGTAGTAACCATAGTAATAGTAATTGATATAGCCACCGGCAAACCAGGGATCGAAGGGAGGCGCATAGGGACTGCGCAGGATAGCATTGAGAAAAGCCAGCTCCATCGGCTTCTCACCGCCCAGGTAAATTTGCCAAAGATCGGGATTGAGCGAGCGAATACCAACAAACAGCAAGTACGCCAGGCTGAATAGCAACTCGCTGAGCAACAGCCTGCGCCAATGTTGAGAGCAGAAGGCAACGATAGCCGCCCGCTGAAAAAAAAACATTACCGTACTACAGAGGAGCAGCCCGCCGACCACCAGCAGGAGCGAAAGATGGCTGAAAGGGAGCCAGTGCATGGCTGCAAGCAACCAGGATAGATACGCCACCAACAATAACCCGAGCATTTTACTAAACAGGTAGCCACGATCCGAGAGCATGCGAAAAACCGAAAAGATCAGCGGACAGGTGAGCAGGCCCAGCAGGGTGATCGCCAGCCACCAGAATAAAATCGGTGCCTGATTGGCGGGACTACCAGAGGGAAACTGCACAGCGAAAGGGGGAGATTGTTGATTATCTTCGATTTGCTGGGGAGTGAGCATCAACGTGTGCTGCGCGCCAGAGAGACGCGCTCCTGGTGCCGGAAGTTGCACGCCATCCAATAATTTCTGGAAGAGCTGATCGGGCGTGTAGGGATAGGGAGTATCACGTTCGAAAATACGCGTGGTCGGATGATCAAATACGGAGTAGCTCTCATCCGCGTTGCTATCATCAAGCGTGATGCCAAACAGGTTGGGATGGTTCTGGAAGGTGGCGACCAGGCGAAACCCCAGTTGGCCGCTATACAGGAGCTGGTAATAGTGAATCGTCAAAGGATAACGCTGCGGGAGGCGCGGAATTGACTTATCAAGCCGGTCCGTTGCCATTGTAATCGCATTGACCGTTGGCAGAAAGTTTGCTAGCTGGCGCGCCTTCGCCGTCGTATCATCGCCATAGAGATCCAGTCCCGTCGTTGGCTGCCCGTTGGCATCGGGATAAGATGCCTGGACAAACATCGATGGATCATGTCCATCAACAGCGACCGGCAGAGGATCATCCCACTGCTCGTACGTCAACACGCTTCCCGGCTTTAAATGACTATATATCCAGCGCGACGCCTGAATGCGCGTATTGGGCTGGCTATACACATTCATCAATGCCAGCCCTTGAAACATCGTACCGGCTACCACCAGCCCTACCACGATAATGTAAGCAGAGGGCAGGATGCGCTCCCAGCGGGCCGATTTCTTCAACTCTCTTCCTTGCAGATAGCGCCCCCATTCCAGCAATACAGCCGCCGCCATCAGCGCCAGCAAGGGGTAGATGGGAAGCATATAGCGCATGTATTTGACGTAGAACAGGCAATTAATTGTTCCGTAGACAAGCACCCAGGAGAGCACGATCAGCCAGGAGCCAGCGCGACGCCTCCATACCTGCCAGCAGAGCCAGAGTAGCCCGGCAAACGCGGCCAGTCCCAGCGTCACCCCCATTCCCCAGAGCAGCATATTCTGCGCCTGATAGATAAAGGGAATGGTACCGGCGAACTGCCGCACATAAGGGAGATCGAGCGTGCCCCGCACCAGGCTCCCCTGTTCCGCCACCTGCTGAATATAGTTTGGAGCATCCAGATAGGCATAGGGTTGGGCTATAAGAAATACCATTACGGTAACAACCAGGGAGAGCAGTAGTGAACTGGCGGCAGGGAAAAAATCGCGCCGGTAATACCAGCTTAACAGGGCTGATACAAACAGCGGCACAGCCAGAGGAGCAGCGCTGAATTTGGTCGCAAGAGCCAGGCCGTAGCCCAGGCCAGCAATGAACGACCAGAGCATCAGGCGATTGGTTCGCACCAGCGCCACACTGGCGAGGAGCGTGAGCATGACGAAGAAAAGCAGGATGGTATCAACCGCGTAGAAATGTGATAATTGCAGTTGCAGCGGCGTAAACGTCACCAGCGCGGCGGCAAGTAACGCCGCATTCCAGGCATTGCGCCGTCCTGGCGTCTCATCTTTCACCAGCAGCAGCGCCAGCCATCCGGTCAGCAGGATCGTTCCGCTATCGAACAGAGCTGAGAGCACACGTCCCACAAGCGTATACCTGACAAAAGCATCGGGAGCAGATGTAGGGACAACGAAGTGCCCGACGAAAGCCAGCAGGTAGAGGGGAAAGGAGCCATAGGCGAAAAAATGCGGATTCAGCGGAGAATGAGCGGGATCGAGAAACTGCGCAAAGCTAGTGGGCCACCCTAGCGTTGTAACGTGAAATAGAATCTGTCGCTCATCGGGATGAAAGCTATTGCCCTGGTCCCAGTTGAGATTATACAGACGCAAAAACAGGCCAGGCAGCAGCAGACCATAAAAAGCCAGAGGTCGCCAATACATGACGAGTTTCCTGAACATCTCATCCCCTCTTGAGATGGCGGGCGGCACACTACATTCATCACCATCTCAGCATGATTCCGCTTTAGTATAGGCGGTAGGAGCGGCCAGGTCAAGAGGCTATCAGCAAACAGAGCAGAATATTTGCACCTATGGCTCGTCTTCACAGATCGAAGCTGGCGCGCAAGAGTTCTTCTTCTATCTGCTGCCACACCTTCCGCTCGGCTTGAATGATATCCAGGTGAAATCGGATCATCATCTCAGCCACACGCGATCTAAACTTCGCGAGATAAGGCTGCTGGTCCTTATAGGATGGCGTCCTTCCCAGATCAATATCCCCCAGGTCATAGAACGCCTCAGGCTCGAACGCCACCGAGAGGAGTTCGGCATAATTTTGAATGAGGGTCTGGCGCGCCGGGGAAACAAAATAATTCGGCTGTGTACAGGAAACAAGGAAACAGCCGGCCACGCGATCTGAACGCATAATAGGGTAGGCCATTGCGCTTTCCTCCCATTCTACCCACTCGACCGGGAAGAATTTCTCCCCTTCGCCACGGCTCTCAATAGCCCGCATATGCCCCGAAGAAACCACGTAGCCCGCCAGCGATTGTATACCGAGGAACATCGTCCTCTGCTCCAGTTCGCGGCTCCAGGGCGGCGTTCCTCGCCCCATGCCCTCACGCAGGCTACGCACCTTGTTCTCCTGCGAAGGGGGCATGCACTGCACCACCGTCACTTCCATGCCTACGCGGTTGGGGTCGAGTTGCTTGAGAGCCTGCTGCAAAATAACATCGCAGATTGAATTAAAGTGCAAAACCTTCGGTAAAGTGCAGTGTGCATTCAAAACACGGGCATAAAAGATCGATGGAATCTCATAGGAGACATGTATATCCTCGACCCCTTGTTCCAAATCATAGCCCAGCTCTTTTGGAATCAATTCTAACAACTCCTGCCGGTATTCCGGCAAGGCGTTTATGAGCAGACGCAGGTTATGCGGTCGCGGCTTCGACTCGCCGCTCACCCAGCGCATTAAAGTGATGGGCCTGACACTCAATTCATTCGCGATTTGTTGTCTTTCCTGGGGATCTTTGATGATTTTTCCTAAGAGATCGCGCCATTGTTGTGAGTTTTCCACACATTCAGCTCCCTTACTCACCTACAAACGAATGTTTTCTCAACAGTATGGTAGCAGCTACAGAAACAAACGTCAACTAAACCGTCTTTTTCTTCCGATATGGTTTCTTTCCGCTTTTATCATATGGAACGGTATATAGGTAAGTAGAGAGGTTAGTGATGGGTACTAATAGAGTTGGAGGCACCTATGTTCTTCACACCAGGTTTTTATCCCCATGATAACGATGGGTCGCTACGCCTGATCAACGGCGACCTTTTCAACTTTGCTTCACCGGGACCGGAGAGGCAAAACTCGCTGCTCGTCGATACTATCGAGTTATTTGGTCCTCATTACGCTCCAAATAGCTTTATTCTTTACTTGCAAGATGAGCCTAACAATATCACTATCTGCGAACAAACATGGCTGTCGCAATTTAACATCGCCATCACCACTCCGAGACAATTCCCAGATATTCTCCTCTATCACGAGGAGATGCACCTGCTCTTCTTCCTTGAGCTGGTCACAATGCACGGTCCGATTTCTCAGCACCGCAGAGATGAATTAGCGGCTCTGTGTCGGGGAGCCGGTATACAGCAGGCGTACATCTCAGTATTTTTCTCTTTCACCGATTTTAAACCGCACGCCGCCACCATAGCATGGGATAGTTGCGTCTGGATGGCACAGTTACCGGATCACATCATTTACTATCAATAGCCTGACATAAATTAGCTGCATCATAGGAGGCACATCCATCAATCTATGCTCATCCATCTTATAGCGCCAGATTACCAAAACTATGCCATACGCGATCTGGGGACGGATGATCCGGCTTATAGACAGATAAGCATGGCTCATCATCGCATACGTCAACGATAACGCTATCTCCTTGAGTAAGCGATCCGCTCAAAATCGCGTCGGCCAGCATATCTTCTAACAGGGTCTGCACGGTTCGGCGTAGTGGGCGTACCCCATACTCGGGATGATAGCCACGTTTCACCAGCAGGAGGCGCATCGCCTCTGTAATCTGGAGCGCAATCGACTGCTCAGCCAGCCGCTGCTGCGTGCATTTGATCAGGAGGTTCACAATCTGGTGGAGATGCTCCAGCCTCAGAGCATGGAAGACGATTATCTCATCAACGCGATTGAGCAATTCGGGCCGAAACTGGCTCTTTAATGCCTGCAAGATCAGTTCCCGCATATGCTCGTAAGATTCGATCAGTTGCTTTTTCTCATCACTGCGCAAAGTAAAAGACATTTTTTTATCTGACAGGATCTGCATAGTGCCGACATTCGAGGTGAGGATGATCATCGTATTTCTGAAATCGACTTTCTGGCCGTGCGAGTCGGTCAGGCACCCGTCTTCGAGTATTTGCAGCAAGAGGTCGAAGATGTTTGGATGCGCCTTCTCCACTTCATCAAAAAGCACAACGCTATATGGACGACGCCGCACCATTTCGGTAAGCTGTCCTCCCTGATCATAGCCAATATAGCCAGGGGCAGTGCCGATAAGTCGGGAAACATGATGGCTCTCTGCAAATTCCGACATATCGAACTTGAGCAAAGCATCCTCATTGCCGAAAAGTACTTCCGCCAGCGACCTGCCCAGTTCTGTCTTTCCCACTCCGGTTGGACCGACAAAGATGAAAGAGCCTATTGGGCGCTTACTATCGCGCACATTCGCATATGAGCGTCGTATGGCCCTCGCTACCGCCTGAACCGCTTCGTCCTGCCCTATGATCCTGCGGTGCAATGTGTCTTCCAGGTGGAGCAAACGCTGAGCTTCATCCTCAGCCAGGCGCATGACCGGAACACCGGTCCAGGCGGCAACGACGCGGGCAATGTCCCATAGACCTATGGTCGGACTCTCCTGCTGATAGTGGGTATACCATTCATACTCTTCGCGGATTAAATCTTGCCGTAACTGGCGTTCGCGTTTAAATAGTGCCGCCGCCTGCGAAAAGTCGCGCTGAACGATTGCATGCTCCTTCTCAGATTGCGCCCGCACAATTTCATTGCGCAACTGGTGAACAGGTTCAGGCGCAACAGAGCGCAGGACAGAGGCGCGGGAGGCAGCTTCATCAATCAGATCGAGCGCCTTATCAGGCTGACAGCGATTAGGAATATAGCGCGTGGACATCTGTACCGCCGCGACCAGAGCGGCATCACTAATCGTAACGTGGTGGAAATCCTCGTAGCGCGCACGAAGGCCCTCTAACACCTCCAGGGTTTCTCTAGCGTTTGTCTCCATCACCTGAATGGGCTGAAACCGGCGTTCCAGGGCGGGATCAGCCTCTATGGTTTTACGATACTTATCTAAGGTCGTGGCGCCAATACATTGAAACTCGCCGCGAGCAAGCATCGGCTTGAAGAGGTTGGAAGCATCCAGCGAGCCTTCCGCTACTCCGGTCTGTACCAGCGAGTGTAACTCGTCAATGACGATAATGATGCCTGGCGATTCGAGTATTTCCTGCATAATACGCTTTAGACGCTCCTCAAAGTCGCCGCGGAATTTGGTTCCTATGGTGAGCAGCCCCACATCCAACGCGACGACGCGGCGATGGAGCAGGATATCAGGTACCTGGCCCTGAATGATGCGCAGGGCCAGAGCTTCCGCTATCGCAGTTTTGCCCACACCGGCTGGCCCGATCAGCACCGGGTTATTTTTCGTGCGCCGCGTTAAAATCTGCATTGTCCGCTCCAGCTCCATTTCGCGTCCAATCATTGGATCGAGCGAGCCGCTAAGAGCTGCCAACGTCAGGTCGCGACTGACCTGATTCAGGGTGGGAGTCATGTCACAAAGCAATTGGTACCTGACCGAATACAGCAAACTTTCACGCCCGCCGACCATCAACATTTCCAATTGCTGCCGCACGCTCGTGATGTTCATGCCGAAGCTCTCCAGCACTCCTATGGCGACGCTGCCACTTTCGCTGAAAATAGCCAGAAGGATATGCTCAACGCCCACTAATTCAGATTGCGTACGCGCAGCCTCTTCCTCGGCTCGCACCAGTACCTCTCGCGCAGTAGCACTGAAAGATGGCTCGCTCAGCAGCGCCTTATTGCCGCGTCCAATGACAAAATCGAGTGCTTGCAGCACGCTATGAGACCGCACCTGCATCGAGGCGAACAGGGCCTCAACAACCGGATCTTTCAACCTCAGGATGCCCAATAGGAGATGCTCAGTACCGACCAGCCGATGCCTTAACCGCCTGGCTTCCTCCCTGGCAAAAGTTAAAACCTGGCGCGCCTCATTCGTATATTTACTCGATCTTGCCATGTTTAACCCCCCTCTACAATCTATTCCTGACATCACTAGATAGATATCGGGCCGCCTACCGCCTTAAAGAGGTCCCTGGATTGATCAGAGGGCAAATAGAGGAAAAGGTCCCTTTTTAGTGAAGAATTGTTTCGTCAGGTGTCTCTAATAATGTAGTAGCGCCAACAATCGGGGCATTTTCGCCCAGCGTGGCAAGAGATAATATCAGCGTCGCTCCGGTTATACGCTCATTGACTTTGCGTTGCAGCAATGGCAAGAGAAAGGCATTCTTCAACGCGATGGCTCCGCTTACCACAACGGCCTCCACCCTCGTCAACTGGGCGAGATTCACCAGCCCTATTGCCAGCTTGTCACAGAAAAGCTCCCAGAAAGCCTGATCCGTTACTCCGGCGATGGCATGTCCCAGGCGCAGCTCAAGTTGCCTGCCACCGGTAAACGTCTCCAGGCAACCAACCTGGCCGCAGAGACAGGTGAGGGGATTACCATCAAGAATTTGATGCCCGATTTCTATCGAAATAGTCAGGGACTTTTCGGCCTTGCGTAGCTGGATGGCCGCTCCCGTGCCCGTGGAAAGGGTAAGATACGCGCAGCGTTCAATACTACTAATACGGCCAAATTTTTTCTCACTCAGTAGGCCGCAGACGGGGTCGTGCGCCAGGCGAACAGGGCAACTAAATGAACGCTCCAGTTCCTGAGCCAGTGGCTTCCCGACATAATCTGGCAAGTTAGGAGCGACCAGTACCGAGCGTCCGTCCTTCGCTAACCGACCACCAAAAGAGACGCCAATGCCTGCGATCTCGCTTGCTTCATCATGCCGCACAGCGTTGATCATAGATACTACTTGTTGCTCGTAGTTCTGCTGCGTAGAAAATTGGGCGAGGGGCATAAAAGTGGGAGTGGCGAGCGTCCGAAAAAGCCCTATACGCGTGTTTGTGCCGCCAATGTCGATACCAATATACGCGCGTGGCATTTTCACCTTGCTCCGGGCATAAAAAAGCGTTGCTGAGAGGATTCGAACCTCCGACTTCTTCCTCCGCAGGGAAGCGCTCTATCCACTGAGCTACAGCAACGTATGAACACTGAAACTGTTTGTTGACCGTTTACCTGTTGTAAGATACAGGATTCCGGCGTATTTGTCAAGAGGTTCTGGCGGCTTTCTCGCAAATTCGTTAGCGGGCTTCGTCTATCGCACTGTTGAGCAACAATAGCCGTTTTCATGCTGGACCTTTAATGGTGGAGATAGGTAACTGTCGAAGCATATTATGGCTTACACTATCTTCGACACGCTACGTATCCCCATCATCAGCCATCAAGTAGTTTCTTGAGCTCAGGCCAGCCCGTCGATGACTTCACGCGCACGACCAAGAGACTCCCGGCGTACATAATAGTACGCCCACAGACCCTTTTTGCGGCAATCCACTAAACCCGCGTCGCGCAAAATGCGTAGATGATGCGAAATAGTGGGCTGCTCCAGCGTGAAGCTTTCCACGATTTCGAAGACGCATACTTCTCCCTCATGACGACTGAGCAGGCTCAGGATGCGCAAACGGGTCGGGTCCGCCAGCGCCTTGAGCAAACGCGCCTGGGAAACCGCATCGTCCTCGCTCAATGTCGGTACAAACTTGGGAGCAATTCCAGTGGTCGTATTATTTATGGGGACTGCCTGACGACTCATCATACTGACTGGATTTGCGGAACTTGCTGCTGCGGATGCAGTTCGACTGGTATTTCCGTGATTCATCGATGTCATTAACTTCTCCTTCCATCTTCCCAACCAAATGTTCAACCTGGATAAGGCCCGTGGTTAATCTATTTCTAGTATACTAAGATATCCAAATTTAGAGCTTCGGAAAATCTCCCACCACTGAGCGGGGCGGACAAAAAAAGAGCAAGGGGACGTGCATCCAGATCCTTGCTCTGTCTATTGCCTGATTGCGCTTATCGCTTTGGCTCTTCAGGGCGTAATTGTAAATGCAATTCGCGCAATTGCTGATCGTCAACAGGCGATGGAGCGCCCATTAACAGGTCCATCGCGCTCTGCGTTTTGGGGAACGCGATAACCTCTCGGATATTATCTACGTCGGTCAGGAGCATGACAAAGCGGTCAACCCCGAGCGCGATCCCGCCGTGCGGCGGAGCTCCATACTCAAAAGCCTCCAGCATATGCCCAAATTGCTCTTTGATCTGCTCGTCGCTCAGATTCATTAAAGAGAATACTTTATGCTGAAGCTCGGCAACATTGATGCGAACGCTGCCGCCTCCTACCTCATAGCCGTTGCAGATAATGTCATATTGCTTCGCTCGCACATTGAGCGGCTCGCTATCGAGACGGCTGATATGGTTCTCATCCATGCCAGAAAAAGGATTATGCTCAGCTTCGTAACGCTGTCCCTCTTCATCATAGTGGAGCAGAGGAAAGTCCACAACCCAGCATAAGGCCATCTCGTTCGGATCGATCAAATTCAACTGCTCGCCCAGCCTGGTGCGCAAGCGGAAGAGCACATCATTACAGATCTTGGCGCTATCTGCGACAAAGAGTAGCAGATCGCCTGGCTGTCCCTCAAGACGATCAATGATCGCCTGCACCTCTGCGGTGGACATGAATTTAGTCAATGGAGATTTGACCTCGCCAGTCGCGCTGATCGCGAGCGAAACCAGCCCTTTCGCGCCCAGCGTCCGAGCAAATTCGGTCAATTCATCAACTTCTTTACGGCTATAGCTGCTGCCTCCGGGAACGCGAATGCCCTTGACCATGCCACCGGCTGCCAGAGCGCCGCGAAACACGCCAAAGTTGCCCGCTGCCGCCAGCTCCGATATCTCCACCAGAGGCAGATCAAAACGCAGATCAGGATGGTCGGTCCCATAACGCGCCATCACATCCTGAAAGCGCAAGCGCGGGAAGGGGCGCTCCTTGATCCGCTTTGTTGTCGTCTGCTCAATCAGATAGATCAAAAGCCCTTCGATCAAGGACATCACGTCATCCTCTGAGACAAAGGCCATCTCCAGGTCCAGTTGAGTAAACTCCGGTTGACGGTCCGAGCGTTGATCCTCATCGCGGAAACAACGAGCGATCTGGAAGTAGCGGTCCATCCCTGCCACCATCAATAGCTGTTTTAGCTGCTGCGGCGACTGAGGAAGGGCGTAGAAGTAGCCGGGATAGATGCGGCTCGGCACCAGATAATCGCGCGCGCCCTCCGGCGTGCTCTTCATCAAAATGGGAGTCTCAATCTCCAGGAAGCCGCGCTCATCAAGGTAATCGCGTATCGTCTTCACAACGCGATGGCGCAGAATCATATTTTCCCGCATCTTTGGCCGCCGTAGATCAAGATAGCGGTATTTCAGGCGCAGCGCCTCATCTACCTGGGTGGCGTCATTGATAGGAAACGGCGTTGGACGGGAGGGGTTCAGGATAGCAATCCGCTCGGCAGCTACCTCAATTTCCCCGGTACTGAGATTGGGATTCTCCGTTCCAGGCAAACGACGCGTCACCGTCCCTTGAACTTGGACAACATATTCCGAGCGCAGTTCAGAGCCGATACGATGTGCCTCTGGGGAACGCTCTGGATCGCAAATAACCTGCGTAATACCGTAGCGATCCCGCAGATCCAGGAAAATCAGCCCGCCATGATCGCGGCGGCGATTGATCCAACCGGCAAGCGTTACCTGCTTACCCACATCGTCGGCACGCAGCTCGCCACAAGTGTAGTTTCGAAAATGCACCGCAAAGCCCACGCAAACACTCCTTAAAATGCAATTCCACTTGACATCATCGGGTTTGATGTCTATACTTCCCCTCAGGGACGGCGCGAGTTCATGGCGAACCCGATCCGCTTGAGGATACTGAAATTAAATATCACAAAGAATTACTGAGCTACTGTCAGGTTCTAGCCTGTTCCTACTATTGTGACACGAGCCGTCAATGCTTTAAGGTGTACAGGCGGTCCCCTGGCTCACATCAACCTTGAGCAGATTGGCTGTCGCGCTGCCTGGCCCATTCTGAGTAAGAAGGTACAACTGTGGAGCTTTTGGATCGGCCACGGCTCCCTTTACCGAAGCAAGAAGGTTGGGCGAGGCGTACTGCTGGAGCAACTCCATATTCACAGGAGGGCCAGAAGAGGCGACACCGCCACCGGTACCCCCCGTCACGGCAGTGGGCTGAGCTGTAGGAGTGGCTGAAGGTGCAGGACCAGAAGGCGCTATCGTCAGATCAATCACGCGATGATACATGCCATCAACAATGAAGAGATGCGGCGTATTGCCCACCATACCGGTTGTCAACAGATTCGCCCCCGGCACCGATAGGAAGGACGACGACAGCCCGCCTGGAGTGGGAACGTTCATGTTCGGTGTGAAATCATTGGCGCTCACTCCCAACGGAGTCGCAATCGGATGCTGCACAACCAGACTCACCGGCGGTTGGCTTCCGGTATAACTTTGTATACTGCCATCATGATAAGCCAGGAAGAGCTGGTTTTTAGGAAACGCCGCCACGCTGACAATACTGGTCGAGATCGCGATTTTGGTGTTTTTGGGCTGCTGTAACTTATCTCCATTGATCGGAAAATCAAGGATCGTCGCCAGGTTTTGCGCCGCCTCAGCAATCAGCACCACATAAACATCGCCGCCCGCGCTGGTCATAAATTTAGGAACGAGACCATCTTTCCCCAGTTGAGGGTCCAGCAATGTATCGTTCTTATCCGCTAATGAGCCCCCGTTGGGTGCCAGTAAGCTGAGCGAATATGTATTGGCTTTATCTTGCGGAGCAGTCAAAGCCAGCAGGCGCTGACCGTTGCTGGCTATCATTTTCACCTGAGAATTACCAGCAAAATTTTGTCTATTGACCAGGCTGTTATGTTCATCCACCTGGTAGAGGTTATGATCGTCACCCAGGGCATACCAGAATTGCTTTCCTTTGTCATCCTGTATGGTTGCAATGTTATCGACCTGGGCATTCGTGCTGCCATTGTTCAAGACCGTAGAAAGCGTATTGGTGCAGGGTAGCGTGGTGATAGCAAACTGCTGATTATATTTCGTAATGGCGGTTTTGACCGTTGTAGCAAAATTGCCCTGCAATAGATTTGTCAGGCCGGCATGCTGAGTGTCCGAAGGAGAGCTATTGAGGGCCTGCCGTATCATATCCTGAGCGCGGCCAAGCTTCTGCAACGCATCGGCGGGATTACTCGCTACCTCAGCATTGGCTTGATTGACCAGCGCATTAGCATTCTTGAACGATTGGTCTACATCCACGGTTGGACGTAAGAAATAGTACACACTCCCCCCAATAAGCGCGACGATCAGCAGCACAAGGAGCAGCATCGTTGGATAAAACAAACGACTACGCTTCTTACTTTTGGTCGCCAGGGCAGGAGTGGCAGAGAGCTGGTTCTCGTAAGAGAGCAATGGCCCGCTACTGGCACGAAGGGGCGCGCTGGGAATGCGACTATCATCAACACGGGGAGCTATACCGAGCGTGCTGCTGGGAACCCGTCCCAGAATGGCTGTGTCCTCGTTTTCATGCCCGCCTGCATACACGGGAAGGCGGGCACCGGGAGCGGCCCAACCAGCCTCAAGCACCCGCACAACCACCGCCGTAATATTATCCGGCCCGCCATTCTCATTGGCACGTTCAACCAGGCGATAGACGCTTTCCTGTGGCGCGTACTGGTCAACAATAGCCCGCAATTCTTCCTCAGGAACATAGCCGGAAAGCCCATCCGAACAGAGCAACAGCGTATCGCCATCTTCCAACTGCTCGGAGAAAATATCTACCTCGACATCCGTTTGTGTACCCAGACTGCGCGTAATGACGTTGCGTTGCGCATGAGAGTGCGCCTGATCGCGCGTCAGCAAACCCGCCCGTACCTGCTCCTCCACCCACGAATGGTCCTGCGATACCTGTCTTACCTGCCCACGACGAACCAGATATGCGCGGCTGTCGCCCACATTGGCGATCAGCACCATGTTACCGCGTAACACAGCAGCAACACAGGTCGTTCCCATCCCGCTCCGCAGCATGTTTTCGGCTGCACGCTGATGAATTAACGCATTTGTACGTTTAATCGCATGCAGCAATGAGACAGCGATATCTTCGCTATCATCCTGGTAGTACACATTACTTACTGTATCTACTGCGATCTCGCTCGCCACTTCTCCTGCCGCATGCCCCCCCATACCATCAGCTACAATAAAGAGCGCTCCTTTTCGCGCCATTACCTGCGGGTCCTTAGGAATGACGTACGCCATATTATCTTCGTTATGGGGACGCTTGCGACCAACATCTGTTAGCTGTGCGACATCGAGCCGGAGTTGTTTGGACAACGCGCTTCTCTCCCGTACTTCAGTAGCTCTCGATATGTGCGCAATGCACACTGGCAGTTGCTGGAACTTTAAGCTATAATACACCGATGCAGAGAAAAACGCAACTTACCATCTTTTTCCTATGTTGCGGACTTCTCTTCGTCTACAACTGGTACTACTCACTGCACCTGAGTATACTCTTTCATCCTGCCGCATGCAAGATATTTAGCCTGCGGTACTAGCACTGCTTGATGATGAGGCAGACATTTTATATGATACCATCGCTGCAAAAACGGCTCTTTCAGTATATTGACACACATCTTCTTTCCTACCTCAATCGGTGGGAGAATCTCTTTATCTTCCTCCAGCAAAATCCAGATACCGAAAAAATCGCCGTTCACATCACCGAAGTATTACAACGCCAGGAAGTTACTACTCATACTCTCGATACAGAACCACCTTTTATCCGCGGTGAACTCCGTACCGGCACACCTCGTACGTTGCTACTTTATCACTATTATAACCCGAAATTCCATAATTTACAGTATTTCGCCTCTATCATTACGTGCCTGGCAGCCCTTGAAGCCTATCAAGCATTGACTGGAACTTTACCTATCAATCTTTTATGGCTCCTGGATGGTACCGGCGAGGCCGACCATTCCAGCATATACGATCTTATAATCAGGCATCAGCAACAATTACAGGCCGATGGTTGTCTCCTCTACGGCAAATATAGCATAGGACAAACGAATATAAGTATCCCTCTGCTCTCTTTGGGTACAAAAGGGCTATTATGTGTAGAACTGGAAACCACTACCACACCCCAATCACTCCCTTCTATGTACGGAGCGGTCGCTCCCAACGCGCTCTGGCGGCTCGTGTGGGCATTAAATACGCTCAAGAGCCCACACGAGGAAATACTGATTGAAGGCTTTTATGATTCTCTGATCCTCATCGAGGATGAGGCAGTTGAACAACTGCGCCAGTTACCAGATAGCGCCTCTTTCCTGGCTCAACAATGTAAGATTGATCAGCCGCTGCTGGGCCTGCAAGGTTTTCAATTGCACTATGCTCAGTTGTTGAGCCCAACCTGCACCATCAACGAACTGAACAGCATCACGCTCCCTCCCACGACTAACAGCATGACCATCCCAGGACGAGCCAGAGCCAGGCTGGACTTACACCTGGTCCCAGGCCAGGACCCCGACGATATTTTCGTCAAACTCCGGCGCCACTTACAGGCCCACGGCTTCGCTGATGTCCAGGCGCGCAAGCTCTCAGCCAGCCGCCCGTTCTATACATCCATCACCGATCCGTTTGTACGCAAGGCAATACGCGCGACAACTACCGCTTATGGACACATGCCTGCTATCCTGGCACTCACCGCCAATAGTTATCCCGCGTCCCCTTTACAGCAACTCCTTCACCTGCCCGTTGTCATAGCTCTGCCGGATCACTTACCCCCCGGTGACTATACATCTGCTATACGATATAAAGAGAATTTCGCCGCCAGCATCAAGCAGGTGGTTATGATGATAGAGGAATTGGCCTTATGGAATTGATCCAGCTTAATGAACATACCTGGGTGATCCAGGGAGGAGCCAATATTGGCGTTATTGCTTACGAGGGCCGTTGCCTGATTATTGATAGCGGCATGGATAAAGATACGGGACGTGATATTCTGAAGCAGGTCAAAAAATTAGGGTTGACGCCCACGGCCCTGCTCGTCACCCATGCCCACGCGGACCACTTTGGCGGCGCTCATTACCTGGTCAACCAGACCGGCCTGAAGGTCTACGCGACCCGCGTCGAGGCCGCTGTAATGGCAGGACCGATCCTGGAGCCGCTCTATCTCTTTAGCGGCGCACAGCCGCCCCGCGAGCTACAACATAAATTTCTCCTGGCAAAACCCTGCCTCGCCGACACGATTCTGAGCAGCGATGAAACCTTGATCGATCATATCCCCCTCAAGGTGATCTCCCTCCCCGGGCACAGCATCGAGCAGGTGGGCGTCACTTTCGGCGAGACGATGTTTGTGGGAGACGCTTTCCTGACGCCCTCTATTCTTGATAAACACCGCATTCCTTTTTATGCTGATTTGCACACGGGGCTTGCAACACTCTCTACACTGAAAACACAGACGCCCGCGTTCAATTATATAGTGGCAGGACATGGTGAAATCTATGCGTCGGCGCATCAGGCCAATCAAGCCATTGACTACACCGCTGCGCGCCTGGCACAGATACTGGATGATGTACGCTCTGCGCTCGCCGATGGGACGCCGCGCACACCCACTGATATACTCGGCGCCGTCGCTCATGCTGAGGGAACTACGATCAATGCGCTATCGCAGTACGTCTTATATCAGACAACGGTTCAATCCGCGCTTAGCCTGCTTTACACGCAGGAAGAAATACGCCCGACCTTCCAGGACAACCGTCTATTATGGACCAGGGGAGGAAAGGCATAATTTGTTACCTCGCGAAATCCAGAGCCGTTATACAGCCATGAGGAGAACATTGCCAAATGCGCATAGGGATCAATGCTCAATTGCTTTCCTTCGATCAGAATTATCGTAATGGAGGCGTTAGTCGCTATATACGCTACCTCCTGACGGAGCTGGTCAGGCAACCAGGGAACCATGAATATACCGTGTTTGTGAACGGGCCAGGGGTCGTTGAACGGCTGGAGACGCACCCGCAGATTAGCTATATCTCCGCTCCCTGGCCCGCTACAAAACCGGCGGTTCGCGTTGCCTGGGAACAGTTTACCCTTCCCTCATTGATCCGACAAAAGCGGATCGAGCTGCTGCATTCTCCTGTTAATGTACTGCCAACATGGCTCCCTGCAAGCTGCGCCACGGTTGTTACTCTACATGACCTGGCTTTTTTGCGCTTCCCACACGTTCTGACGCGAGCAAAACGCCTCTATCATCGTACTTTTACTATCCGAAGCTTACGACAGGCCACAAGGATTATTACCGCCTCAGATAGTACTAGACAAGATGCGCATGAATTGGCAAGCATCCCCCTCGACCGCATGCAAACAGTTTATCCGTGTATCGACAAACGTTTTTCAAACGTATGTGAAGAAGAGAAACTCTATGCCTTTCGCGAGCAACATCAGCTCTCAGAGGGTTACATCCTCTATCTCGGCACGCTGGAGCCACGCAAAAACATCACTGCGCTTATCGATGCCTACGCCCATCTGTGTCAGCACTATGGGCGACGGGAAAAGCTCGTACTGGCGGGAGGAAAAGGGTGGCTCTATGACGCAATTTTTGAAAAGGTCCAACAGTTAGAACTGGAAACAGAGGTTCTATTCCCAGGATTTGTTACGGACGCTGAACAGGCACTATGGTATCAGGCAGCGGCAGCTTTCGCCTATCCCTCGCTTTATGAAGGATTTGGTATCCCGGTTGCAGAGGCGCTGGCCTGCGGCGTTCCAGTAGTAACCTCTAACATCTCTAGTTTGCCAGAAGCAGGTGCGAATATTGCATTGTGCGTCGATCCTCATGATATTGAAGCTCTGGCCCAGGCTCTGCACCGGGCCATTACCGATCAATCATACCGCGAGCAGTGCCGCGGTATGGCTCCGTCGGTAGCCCAGAGATTCTCTGCCTCAACAATGGTTGGGCAGACGATTGCTGCCTACGAAAAAGCGGCGGCTGTGTTCCAACAGCATTCTCAGCGTCGTGTATCTATTGTCCCATAGTTTAGAATAATGGCTTGAACAGTGAAGAGCAGCGAAGTAACAACACAAGTACAACAAAATGTAGAGGTCGAAAGGCCAGGAATGCTCGGAGCGGGAGCCACCGGACCGATCACGAAAGCCATCACTAAACGGCGCTTGCAGCGTCGCCAGTGGCGTATCTTTGAGTGCTTCTCCCTCATTATCCTGGATGCCCTACTGATCAACACGGCCTTTCTGATCGCGTACACCTTGCGCTACACGGTGTTGCGCGATAATCCTATTGTTAACGCTATTCATAATGGTCTTTTCGGTAATCCTGGCGAGTTTATTCTTGTCCCACTGAGCAGCTTTGCACCATTGCAGACAAGTATCGTTATCGGTCTTATCGTTATTTTTGCTGTCCGTAGGCTCTACACCATTCGTCTGACCGGCAGTTGGTTTCGACAAGTATGGACCATTGTCAGTTCCGCTACCATAGGACTGGCCTTCCTCATTACCTATTACTTTGCCTTCCAGCCTACAAACAATTCGCGCCTGCTCGTCCCATTTGTCTGGGCAGCGTCGATCATCGTGCTCTGCCTCGGACGCCTCGTTGTTTCCGGCGCGATGGCGCTACTCTACCGGCTAGGGCTGGGTGAGACGCGCCTGCTAGTCGTCGGTTCAGGCCGCCTCGGCAAGATGATTATGCAGCATATCGCGGCTAGCCCCAATCTAGGCTACTCGATTGTAGGCTTCCTGCACGATATGAGCGAGCCACCGAGCGATTTCGGACGCTTCAAAATGCTTGGCTCCATTGATGACCTCGGGCTGGTCATTCGTTCGATGCAGGTGGACGAGGTTATTATCGCCCTGCCTTCAAATATGCATCACCAGGCTATTCGCAGCGTGAGAATGTGCGAACGCCTGGGCGCTTCGTTTAAGCTGATCCCCGATCTGTACGAGGTCAGCCTGTCACGCATCAATATGGAGGCCATTGAAGGCATACCGCTGCTCAATATCAAGCAGGCATCGCTCAATACTGTAGGCAGGCTCATAACCCGACTTGTTGACGTGACAGGTTCTATCCTGTTTCTGATCCTCAGTTCCCCGCTCTGGCTATGCCTGGCGCTGGCTATCCGCCTGACATCACCGGGACCTGTGATTTACAAGCAAGTTCGTATCGGCCTTAATGGAAAGCCCTTTTTGATCTATAAGTTCCGCTCGATGTACAAGGATGCAGATCAAAGACTGGCAGCATTGCTAAACAGCAATGAAGCCCAGGGACCCCTCTTCAAAATGAAAGAAGATCCACGTATTACGCCCATCGGAAAGTTTTTACGGCGTAATAGTATGGATGAGTTCCCTCAGTTTATTAATATATTGAAGGGTGAAATGAGCCTGGTCGGGCCGCGCCCGCCCTTGCCACAGGAAGTTGCCCAATACGAGGAGTGGCAAAAGGGGCGCTTAGCGATCAAACCGGGCTTAACAGGTTTATGGCAGGTGCGAGGTCGCAGCGACCTCACCTTTGACGAGGGCGTACTGATGGACCTGTACTATATCGAAAATTGGTCGTTGCGCCTGTACTTCCAGATCCTCTTCCGCACCATCCCGGCGGTGCTATTCAGGCGAGGAGCGTACTAGAAGCTATGAAAGTTGCACTGGTTCACGACTATCTTAATCAAATGGGCGGCGCGGAACGTGTCGTCATGGCCTTTCATGAGATTTTCCCTGACGCGCCAGTTTATACCTCAATCTACGATCCCGCCCGCGTCGATCCAGCCTTCCAGAAAATGGATATTCGTACGACATTTATGCAGAAGTTCCCTCTGGTGACAAAGCATCACCAGCCCTATCTACCCTTTTATCCCTTTGCGATGGAAAGTATCGATCTGCGCGGCTATGACCTCGTGCTGAGCAGTTCCAGCGCCTTCGGCAAGGGCGTTATCACCAGGCCGGAGACGCTGCACATTTGCTATTGCCATACTCCCATGCGCTGGTGCTGGAATTACAACGAGTATGTTGAACGCGAACAACTGGGGAAAGTTGCCCGCACCATCCTGCCATTCGTCATTAGTGGCCTGCGCATCTGGGACCAGACCAGCTCCATGCGCGTTGATCACTTTATCGCCAACTCACCTGCGATAGCCGACCGCATCCAGAAATATTACCGGCGCGAGGCCGTGGTGATCCCTCCGCCTGTGGAGGCAAGTCGCTTCCATTTTGATCCGACGACGGAGCCCGAAGATTATTTCCTTGTGCTTGGCCGCCTGATCCCCTATAAACGCGTTGACCTTGCTATCGAAGCCTGCAACCGCCTGCGACTTCCTCTGGTCGTTATCGGCAAAGGACGCGATCTGGAACGTTTGAAAAAGCTAGCCGGTCCCACGATTCGCTTCCTGGGTGGGCTCTCCGATGCCGAGGTATGTCATTACTATGCTCATTGCCGCGCCTTCCTGTTTCCCGGTGACGAAGATTTCGGCATCACCCCTCTGGAAGCCCAGGCTTCGGGACGACCCGTGATCGCTTATGGGAGCGGAGGAGCACTGGCTTCGGTGATCGATGGAGTGACAGGCACATTTTTCCGCGAACAAACAGTTGACAGCCTGGTTGAGGTCCTGACCTCGTTCGACGAGCACAAGTTTGATCCCGACGTTATTCGTAATCACGCGCTCGAATTCGATACGCCTCGCTTCCATCGCCGTATCTTACAGTTTATTGAAGCGAAACTAAGCGAGCGAAAATCAAAAACGGTCTGGTCATCCACCGGCGGCCTGGTTCGCTAAACAAGCATATTGACGAGAAAGGGTTCAGTGACGTGGAATTGCGGTCTTACGCGACAATTATTTGGAGACGCCTCTGGGTCATCGCTTTAGTGGTGGGAATAGTAGCGATCTACGCTGGTTATCAATACCTTCACCTGCGCGCAACGCCCGGTGCATTAAAAGCTTATCAATCAAGCACAACGATACGCATCGGCCTGGAGGCCACCGCACAGAGCACAGACCAGTTTTACTCAGACTATATAGCGACATCCGAGACACTGGCTGATGAACTCGTGACCGGCGGCATACTTACTTCACCTGAATTTACTACCCAGGTTTCGCGGCAAATCCAGGGCGATCTGGGCCAGATTCACCAGCGATTTGGCACCGACGCCGATCTGGGCGATTGGCAAAATCCCGCGACCATTGGCAGCTCTCTTACGGCAGCCCGCTTCGACACGCTGGTCAACATCAATGTTACATGGAGCACGCAAGCCGGCGCCTGGGCCATTGCCAATGCGGTCGGCGAGGTAAGCGCAACGCAGATGAGTACGTATCTTGATTACGAGGTACGCAACACACCCACATTCTCGCAGCCCGGCGCCCATCCGCCAGCATCAGCGAAGGTCGTCAGCGCCGCCTCAGATCCAGTTCTGGTCGGCGGACCGTCGGCAAACAGGCCCACCTTGCTCCTGGTATTGCTGCTTGTGGCGCTGATCATCGGCATCGCCCTGGCATTTCTTATCGATTACCTCGATGACCGCATCCGTAGCAAAGCTGAAGCCATACAGGTACTTCAACTCCCTATTTATGGGGAGATACCACGCACCCCACCAGCAGGACAGCGTACACCACATAGCACACCAACAAGCTAGTGCTATCTATTTGGGTAGTCATATTGACAGTGAGAGTATGAAACATTATAGTACATCTGAACAGAGCCTGGCATAAGGGCGGAGAAGCCGAGTATTATCTCCGCCTCTTTCCATCTATGGGTAAATAGAGGAGCAGCTTTACATGGGTACATCACTAAGTGAGCAGGTAACACTGCTGACCGACTACGATGCGACATCAGCGTATAGTGTGGCCTATCACACCTTATATGCAAACATTCGCTTCGATTGGGATAGCGAGCGTAACCTATCACATACCCTTCTGTTCACCACACCGGCAGATTATCCAGGACGGTCAGTAATAGCTGCCAACGCGGCAATAGCGGCAGCGCAGAGCGGAATTTCAACAGTGCTGGTCGATGCCGATCTGCACACTCCAGGTCTGCAACAGCGCTTCTCCCTGGGCAAAACCAGCGGCTTGAGCAATCTGCTCGCCAGGGATATCATCACTCCAGCAATAGTGAGAGCCAATCTCAATCAGACATTTATTCCCGGCCTCTCCCTTATCAGCTCAGGAACGGCGCAACTGGAGCAACATGAGGCAAGCCGCTTGCTGGCAGTCAAGCTGCCAGACGTGCTTACCAGTCTGTTCCAGATTATCGCGGAAACTGAGGATAGATCGGGCTTGATCATTTTCAATAGCCCACCGGTGTTGGCAGGCATCGACGCCGCACAAGTCAGCTCCCTTGTAGAACAAACATTTCTTGTGATCGTGTCAGGCCGTACCACCCGTACCCAGGCCAGACGAGCGCAAGAACAGCTACAACGAGCTCATGCCAAACTCACCGGTATCATTATGCTGAACGCATAAACTTGTATACGCAGGCAAAGATGCCAGCTTACGATATTTTTCACTCATGAGGAGGACGTTAGCATGCAGGGACGACAAGGCCAGGGCGGCGACCCACGAGAAAGAGCTTCGAGACGCCCCATCGCCTCTCTGAACGGAACAGGACAACACCGCGTTCCACCACGCCCACCAGGGATACCCCGTGTCAGCCAACCACCACCAACACCACGCATTGCACGCCCTCAACGCGAGCAACAGCCACCCGGGAGGCTGCGCAGGCGCCTCCTGATTCTAGGAAGCGTCTTCGTTATCTGCGCCATCCTGGCCGCGATCATCGGTTATGTTGGATTTAATTACTTTGGAGCTTTGAGCGCCAGTTCGGACGCAGCCGCCACGACCACTGATTTTCTTACCGCGCTCTCGACGAGCAACTATGATCAGGCATACAGAGATCTCGGGCCGACCATTACGTTGAATACCACACCCGACGATTTCAAACGGCGCGCCCAGAGTGATGATCTTTGCTATGGCCCGGTGAAAAACTTCTCGCTCGTACCTGATAGCGCGACTGTCCAGGACAATACCCAGAGCTACACCTATAACATCGTGCGCAGCAAATCGACTAGACCTTACCAGCTTCGCCTCACATTACAACAGGATAAAGAAGGTGCAGGGTGGAAGATTAGCGATTTCGGCACCGATCTGGGACCCGGCACGCCATCCCCATCGTGTAAGTAAGCATAACAACTACATTTTCGTTGCCTGTGCAGGCAACGAAAATGTACCGTAAGATTCTTTTTATCCATAAACCGAATTTGTATTGACGAGCCACTTTCTATTGATTATACTTTTCAGGAAGTTCCATCTCTCGACGCCTTTCCTTTCACCAACAGGCGCTGGGCCTTCAGAAAGGTTTTTTGATGAGAAAGCTGCTGCTCTATCTTTGCCTGATTGTCCTGCTTATACTGGGCATCGCGGCGTATAACTACAATAACCACACCGCCTTACAAGGCAATGCGTCTATCGTCCCCACCTCCCTGCAACCGGTGCGCCTACAAATTCCACGCCTGCATATCGACGCCGGTATCATCAACGTCGGGCTCACTTCATCGGGGCAAATGGACGCGCCAGTTTCACAGGCCATCAACTCGCCCTACTGGACCAACGCTTTCTGGTACGATCAGGGGGCGGCGCCTGGACAGGTCGGCAATGCGGTAATCGCCGGGCACGTTGATCGAGTGGGGGGCGATCCTGCTCTTTTCTGGTCGCTTGGCACATTAAAAACGGGCGATCCCATCTATGTAACTGCCGTCAACCAAAAAACCTTTACCTTCATCGTCCAGCGCGTTGTGGCCTATCCTGTCACGGCTCCAGGCGACCAGGTACTGAACGAGATTTTCGGTCCCACCAGCGAGCGCCATCTAAACCTGATCACCTGTAGCGGCACCTGGACGGCTCAGGGCTACGATCAACGCCTGGTCGTTTTTACCACCCAGGTACCATAACGGCTACGTCTGGACATCGGCGGTTTTTCAGGAGAAAGCGTTTATCCCCGTAATGGCCTGACCGATAATCAAGGTATGAACGTCATCCGTTCCTTCATAGGTGAAGACCGACTCCAGATTGTTCATATGACGGCTGATCGGATATTCCAGCGTGATGCCATTAGCCCCCAGCACTGAACGGGCCTCGCGAGCCGTTTTCAGCGCCTCACGCACATTATTGCGTTTGGCAACGGAGATCTGCACCGGATGCAGTAATCCCTCGTCCTTCAACCGACCAAGTTGCAGAGCCAGCAACTGCGACTTGACTAATTCAGTCGCCATAATCGCCAGTTTCTGCTGCACCAGTTGAAAACTGGCAATAGGACGACTGAACTGGATGCGCGATTTGGCATAGTCCAGCGCCGTCTCATAGCAGGTACGAGCTGCGCCAGCCGCTCCCCACGCGATACCATAACGCGCCTCGTTCAAGCAGGAGAGCGGTCCTCGCATACCACGCACATTCGGCAGCATATTCGCAGCAGGCACGCGGCAATCCTCAAAATGCAGTTCTGAGGTGACGGAGGCGCGCAAAGAGAGCTTGCGATGGATATTGCTGGTGGTAAAACCGGGCGTGCCGCGCTCGACCAGAAAGCCACAGATACCTTCCTCCGTACGCGCCCAGACGACGGCAACATCGGCAATGCTGCCGTTAGTAATCCACATTTTTGTGCCGTTCAAAATATACGTATCACCATCACGACGAGCGTTTGTACGCATACTGCCTGCATCGCTGCCAAAATCAGGCTCCGTCAAGCCAAAACAGCCGAGAGCTTCGCCCCGGGCCATGCGCGGGAGCCAGCGCTGCTTCTGCTCCTCCGAGCCAAAGGCGTAAATAGGAAACATCGCCAGCGATCCCTGCACTGATACAAACGAGCGCACGCCGCTATCGCCAGCTTCCAACTCCTGGCAGGCCAGCCCGTAGCAGACCGCGTTTAGCCCGGCGCAACCATAGCCGTCCAGGTGCATCCCCAACAGACCCAGTTCCGCAAACTCTGGTATCAGTTCGCGCGGAAAGGTACCGGCCTCAAAATGATCACCGATAATGGGCAATACACGCTCGTGAACAAACTTACGGACGGTATCACGCACCATACGTTCTTCCTCTGAGAGAAGATGATCAATGTTATACAGGTCGGTGGCCGGCGGTACCTGCGCCTGACGTTCAACGGGTGTATGTGCCATAAAATAGATTCCCCTTTGTTGTGCTTGCTTGATCTCATCAAATACGGGATGCTCTATGCTGAACATCCCTCTTTCAGTAGCTATTATATCGCAGATACACCCTTCTTTGCCGCACAGTTCGCTCCACGAAAGTCAAGCACGATTCTGTATGATTGGTATTACAGTACTAAAGATACGAAAAAACTAAGAAGCTTTATCTACCTTCATCTAATGTCTAGACAGACGAGTTTGTATATTGTATAATATGAACAATTAACTCAGCACATGTGAATATGGCTCTATACTATAAGAATGCCATATGCCATTTTTGTGTACATATTAGAACGTATTCATTAAAAGGGTTAAAAATCTCATCAGTGGTATCTACAAACGTAGACTGCTTAGTTTAGTAAATGTGCCATGTCATGGCATATAGCTTAGGAGAAATTTGTATGAAGGTTTTCAGTCTTAGTCCGTTTATCCAAAAATGCATAAAGTGTATAATAGCAGTCATGGCAGTGGCGTCTATCAGCTTTATATGTACACAACCAATAGCCCATGCAGGAACACACCCTGTAAGAACTGCTCACCCCAATTCCTTTCCTCCTGATTATTGTCTCACCGTTAAAATCATTTCAACTCCGACAGGAATTTACACATTTACTAGTGTTCCGGGGATTGGACAAGTATATACTGTAACTATGCAAGTTATTAACGGTTGTGGACAGACCCTAAATAGCGGAGGACAATGGGATTATTCAAATCAGATTTTTTGTGGTAGTAAATCACTATTAGGTGTCTTCCTTTCAGGTAGTCTACCTACGATAGGAGCCGGCTCCAGTTTAACAGTTGTTGATAGAGGTGCAATAGCATATTGTTCAACGTATGACCAGAACGGAAAAGAAATTAAAAGGAGCCTTCCTAACCAAGTAACATCCTATGGTAACGCATCTAGTACCTATACGATCAATACTAACACTATCCAAGCTATAGCACCACTAGGTACAGATAATCTATTCTGATGACTTTAAAAGGCTAATGAGAATTTTAAAGTCATAAAAGTGTTTGGGCTAATTTCCTCTTAAATGGAATTAGCCCAAACACTTTTATAAATAACGATATTAAAAATTAGCGCCAAAAAGTTACTGATGTCTCACGCTCTCCAAGATCTACACCCGCTCCTTTCCACCCTCCTCTCTTAACTTCTTCAGCACAATAGACATCTATATCGTGATAAACAGGCCCATCCCACCATCGCGTCAATTCCACACCGTTAACTCGTCTTATCCTCCAATTTGGTCCATATCCTTTGTTTCTCTCAAGATAAACATTTAGTTGCTCCATTTATACTTTCCTTTCTTCAAAGAGTTTGATTATATTATTGGCAGGTGTGATACATAATGCTCTTCTTGCGTCTCACAATACCTACTCCGGATTGAGATATCGCCATACACCTCCTTTCTGAAGAAATCTCGTGAGTTGTTATTGCTTCACGGAGCAGTATAACATCGAGTACATTTAGATGCAAGCTCCAACATAGCTCATCATGTCAACCTATCCATGCAACATACAACGTCTCTATTCGTAATAGTATATGCATGAATAAAGGAAGAAAACCCAAGCTTGATAGAAAGGGAGACGATGCCAAAGGCTCGTAAGCAGCGATATTACAAATCACGCCTGAGCAAATATCTCTCACAAATACGCAAACGCTACTTCCGTCCCAAAAGACGGTCTCGCAGGCAAACTTCTCGCTTCAATATGCCTCTCATCTACATCGCCCTGTTCATCGCCGTCGTCGGATTCCTGCTGATCAAGCTCAGTAACAACGCTAACACTCCTTCTCAAGACTACACGGTGGTTGGCAAGCCCTCTATCAGCGCAGATTTCATCAATCGCGTGCTGGATCATTACCACTCTCCGGCCAGCGGCAAGGGGCAAGCGCTCTATGATTACGGGCTCCAGTATGGCATCGACCCGGCCTATGCGCTGGCCTTCTTCATGCACGAAAGCACCTTTGGCACCAGGGGCATGGCTCGAATCACGCATTCACTGGGCAATATCCGGGCCACCGCCGGACATCCACAATACCAGGGGTATCGCTTCTATCAGACCTGGGAAGAGGGCTTCCAGGACTGGTACCGGCTGATCGCCGACCAGTATGTCGATAAATGGGGCTTATCGACCATCGACCAGATCATTCCGGTCTACGCCCCCAGCTCGGATAACAACGACGAGGCCCTCTATATACGCACCATCAAGCTGGCGGTCAATCGTTGGCGTCACGGCGCTATCGAAGTATCTTGAAACCTTCCGCGTTCCAACGCCGCTACCGCGTCTAGCTGCGCTCAGGAACGCGGAATCGAAGTCGACGATCCGGCCGATTGACCGTTAAAGCCAAAACGTGTAATATACAAAGAGCACTTAGCGTTTTGTAAATATCCCGGTAAACCTGTCTTTAAAGCAGGGTTTACATGTAAATAAAAAATCATGACATATTCATCTTTCTGGCAAACCATCACACAACCTATTATCGGCCTGGCTCCTATGGATGGCGTCACGGACGCGCCCTGCCGCACCATGCATGGACTGTATGGACGCCCCGATATTGTGCTGACCGAATTTACCAACGTCGAGGGGCTGTGGCACGGCAGCGATAGAATCTTCCGCGACTTTCTCTACACACCAGCCGAACGTCCCGTCGTGGCGCAAATTTTCGGCTGTCGCCCGGAATACTTCTATAAAGCCGCTCACGTCGTTTGCGAACTCGGATTCGATGGAGTAGATATTAATATGGGCTGTCCAGCTCCCTCTATCGCTCACAAGGGCGGAGGGGCCGCGCTTATCCGCATGCCTGATACGGCTAAAGCAATCATCCGCGCGACACAGCAAGGTGTGCGCGATTGGGCCAACGGACAGACTCTCGAAGACCTGGAGATGGACCCACAGCGCATCCAGCGCATTCGCCAGATGAATGAGGAGCGCGTGCGCATCTGGGGTGACACGCCCCAAATCGAACGGCGGCTGCTGCCCGTCTCCGTCAAAACGCGCCTGGGCTACGATTCTATCGTTATCACCGACTGGGTCAAGGACTTGTTAGAGCTGGAGCCAGCCAACATTTCCATTCACGGGCGCACACTGGCACAGAAATATAAAGGTGAGGCAAACTGGGAAGCCATCGCCGCAGCGGCAGAAATTGTGCGCCAGACCAACACACTCATCCTGGGCAATGGCGACATTCACGATCTCTACCAGGCTGCCCGACGCATCCATCAAACAGGCGTGAACGGCGTACTGATAGGGCGAGCCAGTTTTGGCAATCCGTGGCTATTCCAGAAACGGGAAGAGATGAAGCAAAAATTGCGCTCCGGGATCATGCCCCTGCCCGAAAATATGGCTGTGCCCGTTCCCACGCGCGAGGAGCGCCTGCTGATGGCCCTCGAACATGCCCGCGTTCATGCCAAACTGAAAGGTGAAGATCACTTCGTCGAGTTGCGCAAACATATGGGCTGGTATCTGGGACATTTCCCTGGGGCTAAGCGCGTACGCAATGAACTGGTGCGAATCAATAGTCTGGCTGATGTCGAGCGCATCATTCAAGCCGCATTAGATCAGCCCGAAGTCTTCAGCGATGAAGAGCAGGAGCTCCCTGTCGAGGACTTACACGATCCCGAACTCGATCTATCTTGCGCCTGCTAATTAACGCTCTTCTTTCGGGTCTGATAGCAAAGGAAGAGACAGCAACAGTCAACCGGGCATCATTGTGGCAAAAGAGCAATTAAACCAGCACCTCCTCAATATCACCAACCAGTTTCTGAATCTCGCGTAGACGACGTTCAGCAAGTTCCACATTCTCCAGTGCCTGAGCTAAAATACGAGCCTCCAAAGAGGGATAGGACTCGGCAATTTCCGGGTCGATAGAGCCCCCAACAAGCTCTAAAGCTCGGCTCAGATTGTTTTCCTGGGTCGCGGTTGACATGGCTTGTTACCCCTCCAGATGTAAAGATTCAGGATGCGGCTAACGGGACAACTGACGCCCGGCTCTTTGCCGGAATACACGTACGCTCAGGGATGCATGCCTATTGCTCATACGTTAGACCATCTAAATAAGTTACATGCTACAGCGCACAATACCTTCGCATCTACGTCTATATTACTCCAGATGTACAAAAATCCCAATATGAGGATACCAACATTCCTAGTCTTACACACTTGACGCAGGCACCACCCGGGCTCCTCATCCAATGAAGCAGAACAGCGAGGTGCTGGTCGATCTTTTCGCGACCATCACCCCACACTGCCAGGTCGATAACGCTATGCTAACACGCCTCAGTTATTGTACAGTTACCGTCAAATTCATTCCCTGGTGAATGGTGCAGTACAAATGATAGGTGCCAGCGGTTGTAAACGGTCCTACAGTATGCCTGTCGTTCCCCTGAAATTGCACCTGTACGGTTGGCGCGCCCGCCTCTTTAGCCGGCTGAGCCACGTTACTACTGCTCCAGGAGCCATTTTGAATAATATGAGGAACGGAACTATCATCAATCAGCAACAGGCTGCCGCCCTTGCTGATGGTAACTGTATTCTTCACAAAATTTGCGTCACCCATATGGACCTCAGTACCGCCGCTGGCGCTGCCACCAGTGTTGCCTGCTTGAGAGGTTGCAGTGGGGGTAGGAGTCGTAGCACCGGCGCCACCGGTACCCCCGCTCTGCGCGGGCGCTGTGGGAGTGCTGCCAGAATTAGCAGATGATTCCGTTCGGGAACAGGCGGCGAAGAAAATGCTCATCAGCGCAACTATAGTCACGATCATCAACAACAACTTTACAGGTTTGTTCTGCATATCCTAAAAATTACCTCTCTATGTCTTACCCTCTGATTTGCCTTGTTCACGCAACTCAGGCCGTTCAACTAATGGATGGATAAGAACGAAATAGTGCGGAGAATCTATACAACGATGCATATCCTCTCCATATTCTACCTTATAGCATAAAGCTTATGACAAGATCCTGCAAATAGGGCAAGCACAGGATATATTGTGAGGTGGACACCTGATTTTCACCTCATATCCACGGGCGGCATGAGACAGTCAGTTTTTACAGCCAATGGTCCTGGTTTTGAGATTCAGCCTTGCACCTTCCATACCGTTCCGGTATCCTAACGAAAGCCCAGCTATAGCATATGCATGGGACGGCCTTTACAGTGATGTTAGGCCAATAATTCTCATCTAACTCTTTTAACGAAAGGATCGCTCAACTGTGATTTTCTCTAAGAAACTTACACAATGGCACATTTTATTCGGCACTACCATGTTACTGGTAATAGTATTGTTGTCCGGTTGCGGCGCAGGTGATACCACCGGCACAACCGCTACCCCCACCCCCAAACCTCCCACGCCCACTCCTACCCCGAATGTTCTGACACAAACGTATACAGGAAAAGACTTTACCATCAAGTATCCAACGAACTGGAAGAATTCGAGCACCGATCCCCTGACTACCTTTACTGATCCATCAGGCCCCTATATCATGACCATTGCCACAGGCCCCAATCCCAATAACGCCACGCCGCTAGATAAACTGGCTAACGATAATCTTTCCAGCCTGAAAGCAAATATGAAGGATGCAGAGGTTGTCAATATGCCCGCAACGATCACAGTAGGCGGCCAGACCTGGAGTCAGTTCGCCATTAGTGATAAAGGCTCAGATACCGGGCTGGAGATCGTCGCCCTTGCAACTAATCGCCCGAACAACTCACCCAATACAAAGGGCTACTTGATCATCTATACAGCTCAGAAAACGTCATTTGATCAGGTTTCGACGACCTACTTTATGCCCATGCTCCAATCGTTCAAATTTAACTCGTAAACTATCATCTAAGCCAAAAGGAGTGCTGGTATGTGCCATCAGCACTCCTCTTTACTATTTACCCATATTACCTGATCTATAGTCGAAAGGAGAAGAGCAGCAAAAATGTTGAAATCCATAAGATAAGTTTTCTCTTAGAAATATATGATAGTGCTTTATTTATTGATTTTCTCGCAAAGAGTAAGGAAGCGGCGAGCCGTCCTATGATGGATAGCGATATCACCGGCACAACCAACGAGCGCCTCGCCGGTACAACCCCTGACAGGACTCCCTGGCATGATACGGATACCGGCGCAGTTCCCATCGAGAGCGAAGAGGCAACACCGCCAGGTAGCGTCTACTCCGATAGGGGCCGCCCACGAACATCGCAAGATATACCCGAATAGTGAGTAGCACAGTAACTTCCATCGATTATCAGCAGCCTGGTAAGTATCTTACCAGGCTGCTAACGTTTCTAGCGCACCGCACAGCAGCTATGCAGCAAAATTCCTCTCACTCATGCGGCGCCACCAACATTCCCTCCTGAATGCTCACACGCCACTTTATTCTTATACTAACCATAAGTAGCGCAGCAATAGATGAGTGATCATTCCATATATACATCACCTTCTATAGAAATACCCATGCTTTACATTCTGAAGTAAAAAATAGCCTTGACATCCGTAACCCGTTATGATATAGTATGAGTGTTCCTGATACAGGGAACACCCACCAGGGAAGCAAAGAAACCCTGGCACTTGGCGAAAGGCCTTGCATTGAGGTAATCCTGAAAGGAGGCCTTATGAAGCTCATGAAGAAACCAATTCGTTTGATGGGGATGGTATTTCAAATTGACTAGGAGCGCCCGTGGAAGCGGGCATACCGAGCCCCTGAACATCTAGTCACATCCCTTTATCTTAACCGCAACTCGTGGTAGAAGTGATGCGGAATCTAGATGGCAGGCTATGCTATAGGGTTGGCGGAGGTGAACAGGGGAATGATTGCTTTTCAGCAACAAATACTAGCCTATGTGGAAAATAGGACTCGGTTGACGTAAAACACGGGAGTTGTGAATAACAAGAGACACACGAGGACTGGATAGCCGTGATTATCCAGCCCTCGTTGCATATTCTCTTATCTCCCACTAGACGACTAGGCACTTCGTCTCTCTGATCAGGGAATCGTAAACGCGAGACATCTGGCTCGCAACTTTCTTCCAGCTATATTGCAGCACGGAGTCGCGAGCGGCTGCGCTCATATCAGCTCGCAACGCGGCATTTTTCAGCAGCAGATCAAGACGTTCCGCAAAAAAACCTGGGCAACGGGGCACGAGGAACCCGGTTTCGCCCTGTCGCACTATCGTGGTCAGGCCGCCCGCGCGCGTAGCCACGACCGGCGTGCCACAGGCCAGCGCCTCCACCGCTGCCAGGCCGAAGCTTTCATGATAGGAAGGCATCACCATGACATCAGCGGCGCTATAGATGATTGGCAATTCTTCTTGTGGCCTGGCTCCCAGAAACTTGACGCGAGCACTGATCTTCAACGCTTTCGCTAACGCCTGGAGCTGCTGGAGTTCTTTATCGCCTGTGAGCTTGCCTCCGACGATGACTATCTGTGCATCTTCCTTCATCATGGCTGCGGCACGCAAGAGCACATCTGGCCCTTTAAATGGATCTAATCGACCGGCGAACAAAAGGACGGCTCGCTCCGGCTTCACCCCAAGATATTCGCGAGCCTGCCGCCGATCATGTGGCACAAATAGTTTGAGGTCCACACCGCAGGGAATCACTTCTACCTGGCTGGGGCTGGCTCCACAGAGGCGGATCATCTGTACCCGCTCATCGGCAGTGGCAGCGATAATACGATCAGTATGCTGAATCAGGCGCTGCTCCATCTCTAATCGCAACGCAGGCTCCGGCTCATGCGGATTGGCCTCCTGCTTGAGACGGCCTAACGTATGGAACATAGTCACATGCGGCACATCCCAGGCGCAGGCAAGTTGCATCGCGGCGACGCCAGATAACCAGTAATGGCTATGAATAATATCATAGCTTCTCCCCTCGCTACGTCTAAATTCTTCGATATTACGCGCGAACACAGAGGTATAGTGATGGAGGTCATTTTTGTGAACAGGCGACCTGGGTCCAGCCTTTATATGGATTACCCGTACGCGGCAATTCAGCGGCACAATTTGCGGGGTACGTTCGTCGGTCCAGCGGGTAAAGATATCAACATTAATGGCGTTTTGGGCCAGTTCTTGCGCTAGCTGACGCATATAGACATTCATACCGCCAGCATCTTTTGTTCGTCCTGGCGTGTCCAGCGGCGACGTGTGGATGCTGAGCATGGCGACAGAATACGACATGTCGAAGCTACTCCTCTTCTTCAATTGTCTAGCAACATTCATTACAGATGCGAGGCCAGCGCCCTTCGCCAGCAAACAGCTTACGCTCAGTCATCTCGCTTCCTCCTTTCATGTTCTCCATAGATCAACAACAATCCTGAGAAACGTTTCTATTTCCTCATGGTCTCTTTGAACGATTGCGCAGGTCGTTGATAGCGTCATACATTTCCTGCAAGTCGGCCCCTGACGATTGCGAGAGGTCATTTAAACAATCGCAGCGCAGTTCGAGGGCGGCGGTAAAATCCTGGCATGTCATACCGGTCCAGGTTGCCAGGTCGGCCAGGATGGGCTGATCTGCATGCTCAAAAGTGTCGTCGAAGTTATTCCAGAGTGAGAGCGGAACAGGCATTATTTCATCAGGACGCCCGGGAGTTGCGTCCGGCTGGATAAAATGCGTGGTAAACCAGCGCCGTTTCGGTGGATAGATACGACCCGCCAGGCCAATATTTACTACCAGCCCCAGACGGCGGATATCTTCCGCTTTTAGACGTAAATCATGCTGGTACATATACATAACATCATCAATGGTATCGGCATGCACGCTTGTGGCGATATGATAGCCCTGGGCAGGCAACGTGAGGTAGCGCCGGGCTATGCGTCCCCACATATAAATCGGCAGATGGTCGCTCACTTCATTACATAACGCATAGGTCGTCGCCGGATCGACATCTGGCAGGCGCGTAAAGGCGAAATTTTCGTACATACCGGACATATACGCCAGCGCCGTCCCCTCCGGCAAAAACTGGAGCAAGGCATTGAGGGTTGTGGTCTTCCCCACGCCTGGCTGGGGATCGGTGGGTCCTGCCACGGTGAGGGAGGCTCCCTGTTCAAGCAATAGCCAGACCAGAGCAGCAGTCTCCGCATCGACACTGCCTAACGCGATAATTTGCGCTATTGAAAGCGGACGTCGAGATTCATAGTGCCAGTAGTAGCGCTCATAGGGATCTCGCGGATCAAACATGCTCTGCTCCCTTTCCAGGTGCGATCAAACATACCACTGATAAACTTACGTTTTCTGCTCACCGACTTCTTGTGTGATATCAGCATTTTTCGGCGCTGCGAGCTGGGGCGGCTTCAACCACCCGGGATGAGGGCTCCACCCGATTGAAACGACACGCGGATGTTGCTCTTTTTCCATTTCAACCAAGCTCACAGAGGCATTATCTATCATCAGCGTTCCCGCTCGCCCGGCTGCTAAACCGGTGTAATGGGCCAGCAACAGCTTCACCACATCGGCATGAGCTACAAATACAGGATACGAGCCAATATCATCTTTCGCCAACCAGCGCTCGATTGCCGCCACGACGCGCTGCTGGACCTGGGGAAATGTCTCGATCCCCTCGGGAGCAACTGTGGGATCTCTGACATATTCTTTCCAGGCCGGATCGCTTTTGGAGAGTTCCTCCATGACCTGGCCCGCCCAGCGGCCCACATCCGTGTCCATCAGCCCCGGTTCCTGCTCAATGGGCAAATTCCTCCCATCCGCGATAATTTCAGCCGTTTGCATAGCCCGCTCTAATGGGCTGCTGATGATAGCACTGATAGGCAATACGGAGAGAGCTTCAGCCAGACGAGCGACCTGTTGACGTCCCGTATCAGATAAAGTAACGCCGGGAAGCTGCCCCGGCAGACGGTGTTCAACATTCCATGTGGTTTGCCCATGCCGAATAATGAGCATCGTTCTTTTCATACGAGTTTGTGTACTTTCCACCATACCATGTAGTAACCATAGGTGCAATCGCCAGCGTAGAAAACGCCCGCTTACTGCAAGGTAAATCCATAACACTTGTAGCGGAGCATATATCTCGCCGAGCAACCTTCTTACTGTATTTCTACTTGACATCTTCGGGTGTGATGCCATACTCCCCTCAAAGAGGCGGTGCGAGTTGATGGCTCCCTCGACCCGCTTGGGGATACTGCAATGCACCAGCCTGTAACAACCGTTCGAAAGTCGATCTGGTTGTATTGTATCAGGGAGGAACATGAGGCTGCAACTTGTGTAGGGGCCGGGCTTGCTGTGGTTTTTGCAGCAAGAATCACTCCTTCAGGATACGATCTACCCAATTAAATATCTCGTAAAGGTCCGTACCAATAAAAGGCTGTAAAGAAATAATCCCGGAAACCAGGGGAAAGAGAATTATAGCATCTTCTCTGGTCTGAACATATAACCATGATTGTTGAATTAAATGCAATAATTGTTCATATTGATGTGAGATATAGAGATAGTGCCCCAGTGATCTAATAGCCCATGATCTTGCTTCCGTCTTTTTCATCGCATCAATAATCTTCTGGGCCTCGTCCCATTTTTCCTGGGCTTGCTTCCATTGTTTTGCCTGGACAAATGCGTTGCCCAGCGTACAGAGTGCTTCTACCTTTCCTCGCTCATCATGCATTTTACTAATAATGGTTTCAGCCTGGTGCCATTGCGTATGGGCTTCATCCCATTGTTGAATCAGTGCATATTCGCTTCCTAGAGTGCTCAAAGCTCGTGCTTTCCATCCATCGTCCTTAATAGATGCGATCACCTTCCTTGCTTGCTCCCACCGCTGAGACTGGGCTAGCGCTTCTGCAAACCTGCGTAAAGCTTGTGCTCGTTGGTCGCCTATACTAATTTTTTTAATTACCTCATTTACTTGCTCCCATTGTTGGGCCTGCGCGAGTGCTTCGGCCAGAGTCAGTAAAGCCTGGGTTCGTAACTTGATGCCTTTGATGGACGCGATAATGTGTTCGGCTTTCTCCCATTTCTCTTGTGCATGTTCCCTCTGTTGCGCTTTAGCATAAGCATTGCCTAACGCTATCATCCCCTGCGCGCGTTCTCTTTCCGGCGTGATGAGCTGAAGCAGTTCTTCTACTTTTCCCCATGTTGTTTGAGCGTTCACTAGCTGATGATCCTGGGCATACGCTTCGCCCAGTGCAATGAGACTTTGGACTTGTTGCCAATAATCACCAATGGAGGCGATGATTTTTTCTGCTTGTTCCCACTGTTGAGCCTGCGCAAGAGCTTTCCCGATTTCTCGTAAAGCTTGTGCTCGCTGCTTACTCACTTCAATGGATGCGATGACGCTTTCGATTTGCTGCCATATTTCCTGGGCAAGCTCATGCTGTTGCGCCTGAACCAATGCAATACCCAACTCGCATAACACTTCGGCGCGTTTTCCGTTTTCTTCAATAGTACCGATAAATGTTTGGGCTTGTTCCCACTGTTGAGCTGCGACTAATGCCCCGGTAAGCTCTCGTAGCGTGCGGGAATTTTGTTTATTACCATCAATGAAGTTGATAACCTGCGGAGCGAACTCCCACCTTTGGAGCCGCATTAATGTAACAGCAACTTTTTGCAGGATCTGGTTACACCACTCACTTTCTTTCATCGAGTTGGTTATCGTCGTAACTGTCTCCCATTGTCTCTTTTCAATCAAAGTTTCGATAAGTTGTAGTAATGCTTGAGTCCGCAGTTTATTATCTTCGATAGCGTAAATAGTCTCTTGTGCATATTCCCACTGTTGAGTCTGGATTAAAATTTTTACGAAATTGCGTCTGAGATGATTTCGTTGCTCAGCTTTTTCGAGGGGGTCGATAAGCTGTTTGGCCTTCTCCCATAATAGGGAGGCGCGTTCCGCCTGGTGTATCCTTGTAAACGCTTCTCCCAGTTTGAGTAAAATACCAATTTGCTGCTTATCTTCTTCAATGGCATAGGTAGCTTGCTCCGCTTGTAAAAGAGTTGTTTTCGCGCGCTCATGCTGGTCTACTCGTATCAATGCTTCTCCTAATTCATAAAGGGCTCTGGCCTGATCGCGGCTAGTATCAAGTGTACGCGGAATTCTTTCTGCCTTTAGCCAGACTGCTTCAGCCTGCTGATCTTGCTGTGAGCACGCTAAATCCCTTCCTAGCAGACAGAGAGACTGGATTTGTTTACCAGGGGTATCAAGCGTGTTGATCAACTGTTCGGCTTTCACCCATATTGCTTGAGCTCGCTCGCTTTGTTGTAATTGTGTCAGCATACTTCCAAACACACAAAGAGCCTGTAACTGCTTATCATTATCTACGAGAGCATCGATCATCCTTTCAGCTTTCAGCCATATTGACTGAGCTTGTTTTTCATATCGAGCTTTGACATAGGCACTACCCAACTTGCAAAAAATCTGAATTTGCTCCTCACTATTTACAATAGAACCGAGAACGTTCTGGGCCTTCTCCCATTGTTGAGCCAATGCCGCAGCTTTCCCAAACTTGTAGAGCGCCTGTAATCGCTGCTGTCTGTCTTCAATAGAAGCAATAAGCTGTTCAGCCTCCGTCCATACCAACTGAGCTCTCTGTATTTGGTCATTGTGAACTAATGCTTGCCATAGTATGCTCAGGCTATGGACTTTTAACTCATTATCCTTAATTAGATTGATTACTGCCTGGGCACGTTTCCACTGCTGGACCTGAGTTAAGGCTCTCCCCAGTCTGAACAAAGCTTGTGATTGCATCATGTTGTTTTGCAGAGCTGTGATGGTCGATAGAGCTTGCTCCCATTGCTGTGCTAGAAGCAATGCATCCCCTAATCGCAGTAGAACCTGCGCTTGTTTTTCGTCGGACGGCATAGCTTTAATCACCAGCAGAGCCCGTTTCCACTGTTGAGTCTCTATTAACGCTTCCAAACAGCGTTGGGACGCCTGATCGCGTTGCGCCTTATGTTTGATGTATTTGATTACTGCACAAGCTCGTTCCCATTGTTGTGCTCGCGCCAATGCCTTTGCTAATTCTTGCCAGGCTTGTGCTCGTTGTTGCTCGTTTTCGATTGAGAGGATAATGGTGCGCGCATGTTCCCATTGTTGCGCTTGTATTAACGCGTTTCCTAACTCAAACCAGGCTAATATACGCTGTTGCTTATCCTCAATAGAGACAATTATTGCCTTTGCCCGTTTCCATTGCTGCGCTTGCATCTGTGCCTTTCCTAACGCCAGCATGCCTTCGTCTTTCTGCTCGCTAGTAGGTAAAGACATAATCACCTGCCTGGCCTGATTCCATACAGCGTATGCTCTTTTTGACTCTTGAGCCTGGAAAAGGGCGCTTCCTAGCATGACCAGCCCTTGAGCTTTAGCCTTAGGAGGATCAATAGAGGCAAGAATAGTCCCTGCCATATCCCAACAGTGTGTCTGAACAAGAGAAGCTACTAATTTTAGTGAAGCCTGAGCACGAGTCTCGCTATCTTTAATTGCTTGAATAACCTTTAGTGCCTGCTCCCACTTGCCTTTTTGCGCGCATACTTCGCTCAATCTGCAAAGAATTTGCAGCGTTTGTTGTTCATCCGTTGGCAGCGATGTCACAGTTTCTTCGATCTGTGTCCACATAGCCTGTGCGCATTCATCCTGTTGCGCTTGTATTAATGCCTCCCAAAGCCCGACGAGTGCTTGTAGACGATGAGGTGTACTCTTGATAGCTTTGATGGTTCTTTCTGCAAAATCCCACTGTTGAGCTAAAACCAGAGCCTTTCCCATCTCATACCGTATCTCATCTTTCTGCTTACTTTTTTTACGAAGAGACGCAATTGCCTTTTTGATTTGCTCCAGTACATCCTGGGCCTGCTGATATTCTTGATGTTGTGTCAGGGCAAGCCAAAGCTCGTTTAATGCTAGAATGCGTTGTGGCTTGAACTCGATGGAGTTGATGAATATGTGAGCCTGGCTCCATTGTTGGGCCTGGATCGCTGTGCTAGCTGCATTATGCCAGGCTTGCGCTTGTTGTTGCCCGTCTTCTATGGAGCGAATGGTAATATCTACACATGCCCATTGCTGAGCCTGACTCAGCGCTTTTGCCAATTCACATCGAGCCTGTATCTGTTGCTGTTCGTTTATTATCAAGCCAATACTTGCTTTGGCCCGCTCCCATTGTCCAACTGAAGCCCAGGCTTGTCCTAACCTTTTCAAGGCCGACTCTCTCTGTTCACCGTGCTCAAGAGAGGCTACCATTTTTTCTAAGCGCCCCCAGACAGCTTGCGCTTGCTCCCGTTGCTGAGCTTGAGCCAATGAGGCTCCCAATGTATAGAGTAATTGAATGCCTAGCTCATTTTCCATTAAGGCGCCTGCAATGTCTTCAGCCTGACTCCAGGCCGCTAGAGCCTGTTGATCTCGTTGCTCCTGTGCCAGGGCCTCTCCCAGTTCACAGAGGATCAAAATCTTTTGTAAACTTTTCTCTAGAGAGGTGATCGTAGACCGAGCGATTTCCCATTGTTGGGCTCGTATTAACGCTCTACTTAGCCCGATCATGGCCTTCTCTTTCTGATCGTTCTTGCTGATAGAGGTGATCACAGCCTGAGCATGTTCCCACAGATGCGCCTGGATAAAAGCTTTGCTTAATGTCTGCAACATCTGATCTTTTTGTGGACTCTTTGGTGCGATCTCAATAGTTTCTTTTGCTGTGACCAATAGAGCACTGTAGGATAAGCATTGTTGAGTTTGTATCAATCCTTTTACTAGCTTATCGTAGGCTGGAATGCGTTGGTTTATGTCTGCAATGGAGATGGTTGCCTGCATAGTTTTCTGCCAGGCCATTTGGGCTAAATCATGCTGCTGATGATGTGTTAACGTGGTTGCTAATTCGTAATATGCCAGGGCTTTCTGCTCGTTACCTTTCAGGGAGGGAATAAGCTGTATTGCCTGTACCCAGAAGGTACGCGCCAGTTCATCGTTCTGTGCTTTTGCTAATGCATCGCCGAAAACACGCAGGGTTTGTACCCGTTGATATGTTTGCTTAATGGCAAAAGCGACTTTTTTGGCCTGCTCCCATTGCTGGGTTCGTATAAAAAGCGTTCCCAACTCATGCAATATCAAACTCTGATCGTGGCTACTCTCTATTTCACCTGCAATGTCGCCGATTGTGGCTAGCAGCTTTCTGCTTTCGGCGTTCTCATCTGGCTGTTCCGCCATTTGTTGAGCGATCCCAAGCAGCGCCCTTGCTCTCGCGAATGGGTCGGTTCTTAGCTCAGCCAATCCAAGAGCCTCTTGTTTACGATTGAGGAGTAAAAGCAGGCGATATGCAGCTACTGGATAAAGACTGCTGCGGCTGGTTAAGCTACAGCGTAGCAGGGTATAGCGCCAGAGGCGGGGAAGCTGCCGAATTTCTTCCTCACTGGTTCTTATTTCGTCGCCATTACACCATGCCTTAACAGCCTGTCGCCCCAGATCGAGATCCTGAGCATAAGAATAAGTATTCGGATCACTGGAGCGCATTTTTGCTTGCCCAAACTCACCCCTGTCAAGCACATCGAAGAGGCGCTCCCACTCCTGCGCATGATAGAGATGCGTGATATAGTGCTGACGAGCATAATTGCGGCGTTTCTGCTCGGCAATATTTCTGGTTGGTTGCCATATGATAGCAAGGTCAGACTGCTCACACCAGCGGGCAATCTTCGCATGATACTCCAGGATATCGTCACTACTGAAGAGGTGTGCGTCTTTTCCAGTAAGATAATCTCGAAATTTCAAATGATAAAGCGAATAGCGAATTTGCGCATCTTCTATGACAAACCCTCTAAGTCGCTTGATGCTGTCTGCGAGCCGGTCGATACCCACATGAATGATTTGCTGAATATGGCGTATTTCAAGCGGCTCGCGCGTGGCTAGAAGCACCCCAAGCACAGGTTTGAGAACATCGCTCCACTCATCATTGGGCTTCCTCAGACGGCTAATAGCCAGAGAAAACAAATTTCCCGGATTGTTTGCCACGCGGTTAATGATTTTTGTAACTTCTACGTCCGTGCTGCCTTGTTCTGCTATCTCTTTCGCTGCAAGATCAAGGGTATATGTGTCCGATATCTTCTGATATATCTGACTGGCCTGTTTTTCATCCAAACGCACATGCCGATGCTGCAATAGCAGATCAAAGTCACTTCTATTAAGGTTGAGAAGCGGATAAAGGTGATTGGGCTTGAGCAAGTCGAGTGGTTCTAAGGTGTCATCGGGTCGAGTGCCTAAAACAAAGACAATCCCTTTAGGAGGATCAGTGGGAAGGAAAGAAAGATCACGCTTTAAGGCTATGTTTTCGTCCTGAAGTTGATCCAGGCCATCAATGAAGATAACCTCTTGTATACCTTTTGCCGTCAGATCTGCGAGCAATTTTGCGAAAGAAACGTTCAGCACAGGTCTGGCATGAGATGCTTTTATGTAAATATCATGGAGATTATGCTTGAGTAGCAACTGCGCCATGATGGAAAGCAGGAGCACAACTTGATAATCTCTGCCAGCATTAAGAGGAATGAAATGGTGAGCGACGTTTTCTGGCCCATATTCTTCGACGAGTTTGGCAATAATACTACTTTTCCCCAGTCCCGCAAGCCCCTGAATGGTGACATATCCTCCTGTTTGTTGTACCTCAGCAATCAGGTGATGGAGATCTGTTAATTCCTGGTGCCGGCCCACAAAGCTACTGAGCTTATCGCGAATAATGTGGCTATGATCGGTAATGAGGGCGCGCAGATATTCTTCTCTATCATAGAGAGAAGTATCGACGCGATTGCTCTCAATGGCGCTCCTTTTTGTTTCGGTAAACCAGATTTCTCTTGCTACCCCCTGTATTTCCATCTCTAGTTGGGGTTCGGGGATAAACGGTCCTTCCTGGAGCGTCTGGTTAGCCTCCTCAAGAAATTTGGCTTTATGCTCCCAGATGTCGTTCAAGGAGAGGGAATGCTCATCAGGAGACACCTCACGAAAGTGTGCCCCACAAGCATTTATCAGCATCCAGGAGAGAAAGCCCGCTCCTCCGTCCAGTGTATCCAGCTCTCGCGCTTTTTCTGTCGCCGGGCAAGCAGTAAGTATCACACTTGCGCTTCCCTGAAATGTTTCAGCTAATAATCCCCCCCCCTTAAAAATTCCCGTAATTGCTCTTCCTGAGTAGCAACAATCTAAAATGAGCACCTTGTAGCTGGCTGCACATTTACGCATAATGTTCTTGATGGACTGAATATCTATAGCCGTTGTATCCAGGGCATCAAGATCTGTATGCTGAAGAATCAGGTAGAGACAACCATCATCGACATAGCCATGTCCAGAAAAATGCAGGACAAACAAATCGCCATATTCGCACTGCCTGGCAAAGTTCCTCAAGTCGTTTAGCGTTGCGTTTCGGTCATGCCCTACGGAACATTGGACCCGTGCAAAAGCGCATGGCCCATCTCGTAATACTGTACTTAAACGTTCCGCATCCTTCTCGGCATACTTGAGCGGCATGAGTAACTGTGGTCCATTAGCTCCTATGAGAAATGCATGACGTTGCTGGCTCATTTTTCCGCTTTTTCTCGTGGTCCGCTACTATTTTCGTTTGATGTCTCGCTGGCTTTGGGAGAATCTGGCGGCCCACTGAGTATGTGTCGTTCGTTACTTGAGCGTACATATTTGCGTTGCATGACCGTTTTACCATCTGTATCACGCGTCTCGGTTTCTTCGATGACCCAGGTCGTGAAACGGTTGGGGGGAGTGATCTGGTCCAGGATGCGAATAATAACAGGTGTTAGAGAGGAGATAAGTGTAGCAGTTGCCAGAATAATGTCCACAGCAACATCTTTGCTTCCAGGTCTGGCCTGTGGGTCTGGCCCTTTAGTTACACGAATTGAGGGAAAACTTCGTCGCAGCTCCTGATAGAGATCTACCTCCTGCCGATAAAGTAGCTCTTGTACTGCGGGAGAAAGGTCAAGGATCACTTTTACTTCGTCAGACATATATTCTCCTAGCTTTGCTGTTTTTTTGACACAGAGATGCATGAAGGGTAGGATAGTAGATACAATATTTGTATGTCTACTTAAATATGGCTTTTAAGACTTTATTACTATACCATGACCTTTTCCCTTTCCCTGGAGTGCTTGCTGCCATTATTGCCATTGCGTCTACTATCTCCACTTCCTCTTTCTTATCGCAGAAAGTGCGCTCCATCACCGACTTTTTCATGACCTCAAGACGTATGCTCTCGTCTTGGCCTTGACCGCTCAAGAATAGCAGCCGCATCGACGCCTCTTGGCAGCGTTCCAAAGGCTCTACCCCAATCACCCGCCAGACGCGTGGCACAGAAAGCGTCTGCAACGGCTGGATACCCATGCTGTACCAGGAGCGCCCCCTGGAACACGAGCGCCATTTGCTCCACGAGATATCTCGCGCGCCATTCCAGCGCCTCTCCATCAGCTAGTTGACGCTGAAGATGCGTGACTGCTGTATCAAGGCGTGGCTCTGCTTTGCACGCCGGGGCGAGTTCCGCAAAAAAATGGTCGAGTGCTTGCGGCTCCCTGGCGAGGGCTCGCAGTACGTCCAGTGCGTTTACATTGCCTGAGCCTTCCCAGAGAGAATTGAGTGGGGCCTCTCGGTATAGTCTGGGTAGCATGCTCTCCTCGACGTACCCGTTGCCTCCCAGACACTCCAGGGCTTCGGCAACATGCACCGGACCGCGCTTCGTCACCCAGTATTTGCCAATAGCCGTCCCCAGCCGTTTGATCAATTGCTCATGTTCGCTCGTCTCTGCCTGATCACAGGCCCGTGCGAGCCGCATCGCCAGGATTGTCGCGGCCTCCGACTCAATAGCCAGGTCGGCCAGCACGTTCTGCATGAGAGCCTGCTCCAGGAGATGACGACCAAACGCCTGGCGATAGGCCGCGTGGTGGGTCGCTTGCGCGACTGCCTGACGCATGAGTGCGGCAGTACCCAGCACACAATCCAGACGGGTAAAGTTGACCATTTCCACGATGGTGCGCACACCCTTGCCTTCTTCTCCCATCAGCAACGCCCAGGCATGGTCGAATTCCACCTCACTGGAAGCATTGGAGCGATTCCCCAGCTTCTGCTTGAGACGCTGAATCAAAAAACGATTTCTCGTGCCATCAGGCCGCACGCGCGGGAGCAAAAAGCAGGAAAGTCCTCCCGGAGCCTGAGCCAATATCAGGAAGAGATCGCACATCGGAGCTGAACAAAACCACTTGTGCCCGGTCAAAACATAAGCTCCATCTCCCACCGGATGCGCTTGTGTGGTATTGCTGCGCACATCTGATCCTCCCTGCTTCTCGGTCATGCCCATACCACAGAGCATCCCTTTCTTCTCTGTAGCGGGGCGCAACCCGGGATCATACTCAAGCGAGAGCAATTGCGGCAACCAGTTTTGGGCCGGGCCAGATTGCCTGCGGAGCACAGGAATGGCGGCATGCGTCATCGAGATTGGGCAGCCATGCCCGGCCTCAACCTGGGCAAAAAGGTAGAAAGCAGCGGCCCGCGCCACATGGCTTCCCGGCACATCATCACGCCAGGAGGAGGCATGCATTCCCCAGGCCACCGCATGCTTCATCAGGTGATGGTAGGCGGGATGAAACTTCACTTCATCGATGCGGTGTCCGTAACGGTTGTGCGTCTGCAACACCGGCTCGTACGTATTGGCGTCGAACCCCCATTGGATGGCCTCTTCTCGTCCAGCGAAGGCGCCAATATGGCTCAGGCGCTCCTGTGCCCAGCCAGCTCCCTCGCGCTGAACGCTTTCAACCAGGGCGCTATCTTGCGTAAAAACATTGTAATCGACCAGAGGTGGTGGCTGATTAAATACCGCATGCGTGCTGGATTGGACAACAGGAGCCTGGTTCATAATATCCATACGATTTTCCTTTCAACCGTTTCACACGGGCGTCTGTTTCTCTCTATGCAGAGCGTTTTGACCATAAAGACGACCTCCTGAGCCATTGCAACGTTTGTCATAGTCCCCTCAGTATACCTCGTAAGGTCATCTTCTGTCTGCTTCCTGGCCCTGGGATCATCCATTCAAATGGGCTTGAGCCAGAAGTCCATGCTCTCTTTGCCAGTCCCGACGGATTGTGGCACAATACATCTATGGGCATTATTGCGAGATGCTCACCCGCGGCGAACTGACGCAGCTCCAGGCGGCGACCTCTGCCGCGCTCGCCACATACAACCAGACGAAAGGATTCAAACATGTGGAAGATCGATGCGTTCGCGCACATCCTGCCTCGTTCGTATCTCGAACGGCTGGAGCGCCAGCTTGAGAAAACGATGGCTCCGAGTCGGCTCGACTACTACCGTGAGGGCGTCTTCTCCTTCGATCCGGTGCTAACAGACCTGGACGCGAGATGGCGGAAAATCGAGCCTTACGGCGATTACGCACAGATTCTGGTGCTTGCTGTGCCACCGCTCGAAGAGGTCGGGGCGCCGGAAGTCGCGGCGGAGTTCGCTCGCATCGCCAATGACGAGATGGCGGAACTGGTACGGCGCTTCCCAGACCGCTTCGTCGGCTTCGCGGCTGCGCTACCGCTAAGCGACGTTGACGAGGCTTTGCGTGAGCTCGACCGCGCACTGACTCAGCTCGGCGCGCTGGGCGCACAGATGTACACCAACGTTCTGGGCGTGGCGCTCGACGATCCGCGCTTCGAGCCGCTATTTACCAGACTCGAAGCTGCTGGCCGCGCTGTATGGCTTCACCCCACGCGCAGCGCAGCGTGGGCCGACTATCCGACTGAGAGCAGCTCCGACTTTGGTCTGTGGTGGTCAATCGGCTGGCCCTACGAAACCGCCGCCGCCCTCTCACGCCTCGTCTATTCCGGGCATATGGAGCGTCACCCGCGTCAACTTGTGATCGCGCACCACGGTGGCGGCATGGTGCCACACTTCTCCGCTCGGCTCGCTATGGGTCCCGGCTATCGGCAGGTCAAGGACAAACTGCCGCGACCACCACTCGAATATTTTCGCAGGTTCCACGTTGACACGGCACTGTTCGGCGCGCCACACGCGGTTCGCTGCGTCATCGAATTCTTCGGCCCGCAACATGTGCTATTCGGCACCGATATGCCACTCGGCCCCTCGAACTCGGTCGAGGCGACGATAGCGGACATCGACTCGGCTGGTCTTTCCAGAGAGGACATGACTGCGGTCTACTCTGAGAACGCCGTACGCCTGCTTGGGCTGATGACCAGCTAGTGCCACTTCTTTTGTCGTCCGGGCGCCGGTGTTCTCGAACCCAACCCGGTCATGCACGATGCTGACCCGATCAGGCACCTGCAACCGTTGGATGCCACCTAGCGGTTGCGGGTGGCCTCGACCGACTTGAAGCGACGGTCGAGGTCCGAGCCAAAAAGAAATAATTGTGAAGATGGAGACCTGAGTTTAGATGAGTAAACACATTCTCGCCGGCAGCGCCGGGTTTATGGCAAACCAGGGCATACCAACTTTGGGTCCTGTAATACAGTACGGGTTGGAGCTTACGAAACAAGCAATTCCCAGGCTTTGCTATCTAGGCACAGCCTGCGGAGATGTACCTGCCGGGGCGGCAAACTTTTATACCGCCTGTCAAAATCATCAAGTCATCCCCGGTCACCTGGCGCTGTTCCCTATGCCAAACACTCATAATGTCAAGGATTTTTTGCTCGCGCAGCATATGATCTGGGTAGGCGGTGGCTCAGTCGCGAATCTGCTAGCGGTATGGCGTACGCACGGCCTGGACGAAATACTGCGTGAAGCCTGGGAAAAAGGTATCGTGCTTGGCGGAATAAGCGCTGGCTCAATTTGCTGGCACACTGGAGGGACAACGGATTCATTCGGGGTAGAGCTTCGAGCAGTCACGAATGGGCTGGGCTTTGTTCCTTACTCGAATGGGGTACATTATGATAGCGAGGAAAGACGGCGCCCCCTCTTCCAGAAACTTATCAACGATGGCATATTACCGGAAGGCTATGCTACTGACGACGGTGTAGCGTTACATTATGTAGACCGCAATTTACATAAAGTAGTTTCTGACACGCCTGGGAAGTACGCGTATCAGGTGGTAAAGACAGAGAGCGGGGTTCAGGAATCGCGCATAGAGGCAGAGCTTTTACAATAACTTAAAGGTCTAAATAGTCAAGAAAGATGGTATAATATAACCATCTTTGCTTTTTCCTGTTATCCCTGGAAAAAGGGATAAGCAGTGAGTAACATGCAACAGCACGCAAAAGCGAGGAGTGTAGCCATGTTCATCACTGATGGAGAAGAGACATTAGCTCATCAGTATGTCATTAATGCAGACAATTCAGACACCGCCGCTGAAATGATCCAACTCATCACGCGATATCTTCTTCTTACAGAGGCCATAGGAAATTTCTCTGCCGAAAGCGAGATTTTCGCTGGCTGGTCCCGGGTCCTCGCTAGCGTCTGTAAACCAGGCGACCGGCTCCTGGAGGAAATCTTCCTGTCCCCTCATCCTCAGGGTACCAACATTGGTTCTAGCCAGCAGATGATGGCCTATGACATGAGCCTGGCGCAAATCCAGGCACTGCTCAGAGCATGTTCCCTGGCGGCTGATGCCACTGGAACACTCAATATCGCGGATGAGACGTTTGGTCAGTTCGTAAGGAAGAAGGAATGACTTAATCTTGCCTTCGCGTTATCTATCATAGCATATGGCCCGCCTATAACCTCTCCTGGTATCGCTGCCGGACCAACAGAGGCTTTGGGCAGCGTGCTCTGGATCTGCGGTATCGGATCGGCCGTACAAACATTAGCAGGCTGATTTTGCGTCACAGAGCAGATCGCCGCCGTCAGAAAGTTTGCCGTCCCCAGAATCCCTTTAGAAACGTCCGTGTTCGGATCTTTCAAGCGGGTAGCAATGTCCGAGTAAGAAAGACCGGCCAGGGTATCAGGTGGGTAATATGATCCCGCCGATACTTGCTGATTTGCTATGCTGATAAAAGGAATTGCCCCGGGATTGCCCTGGATATAGGGAGGAGCATCGAATTTTTGCACCAGTTGCTCTTGCTCAGGAGTAAGCTGATCAAGGGGTTGATTATTGTTATCGCTGGTTTCGCGAGCGACAAAATCGATGTACTGGCTCTGATACGTCATAGTATGAAAGGAGTAAGTTGGAATACTACTTTCTGACGATATCAGTGGGTTTAGTGGCCCAAAGGTGCCAAAACGGCTGAGCGCGATGATCATGCCCCAGCGTTGTGCCGCGCAGAACGGACAAAATTCGCCTCCTACGTAGAGAATAACAGGCTTGCCATCCGTCCCTTTAAGTACCGGCTGACCCTTTAATGCGCTTATCGAGTTCTGGGCACTTCCAGTACCAACAGCCGCCAGCAATTTCGGATCAACGCTGGTGAGCGTTTTCAAAGCCTGATCCGCACCTGCGGTACTCTTCGACTGGTTTGAAATGTAAAAAAAGAAGCCAATCACAGCGGCGGCCAATACCAGGACAATGCCCACGAGCAGCCACGGATTATTTTTCTGCTGTCTGCTCCGCCTCTGACTGGACGATTGCGCACGCTGATCATGCTGTAGCCGTTGCTGACGCTGGTGGCGTGTCTGTTCGCGCCGTTGCGCTGCCGATGTATCTCGTTGTCTCGACTTTGCCATGATAACCTCTTTATCTATTTTGACAGATATTGCTTGCGATCGTAATTGTTCTGCTGCTTTCTCTTCAGACATTGTAGCACACCCACTTAACCTGTGCCTGAAGATGCCTTAGAGCGCGGATACTTAAATTTCCCCGTCAGAAAGGCATAAAAAAGAGCTAAGCGCATCTTCTTAAAATTTTGCTTGACAATTCATTACCAATAGAGTACAATCCTAATGCAGGAGCGGCAGAAGCCAATGGCTATTCCTGACCTGCCCAAAGACGCTGAGCCTCGTTCGTCTAGTGGCCTAGGACGCCGCCCTTTCAAGGCGGAGATCACGGGTTCGACTCCCGTACGAGGTATATTTTCCAGAGAAGCCTGATGAGCAACCTTATTTAAGCTCGTCAGGCTTCTCTGCATAGTTGCTAGCAAGTGCGATAATGGGGTAAGATCTTGCTTCATTGCCACAACAAAAACATCGTATAACGCTTATGTGAGGAGGCATCATCAATGATTAGCGTCGAAGAGGCACTCGAACGCATACTCGCGGAAATCAAGCCGCTAGCTATAACACAGGTTCCACTCTCTCAATCGCTCGGGCTGGTGTTGGCACAGGATATCATTGCTCAGGAGGATATTCCCCCGTTCGCCAACTCTGCTATGGATGGTTTCGCGCTTCTCAGTCAGGATAGCAAACCTCGCAATGGCACGCCTCCTCGCCTTCGTATCAGCGGCAGCGTGGCAGCAGGCTACATGGCCGATCATGCCGTTGAGGCTGGCACAGCCATGCGCATCATGACCGGCGCTCCCGTACCACCGGGTGCGGATGCAGTCATCCAGGTAGAGCTCACGCGTTCAGATGGCCCCGAGAGCGAGTGGGTAGAAATCTTGCAAGCAGTGACTCCAGGCAATAATATTCGTCCAGCCGGGGAGGATATGCGTCGAGGACAGACGGTTCTGTTGCACGGAACAGAAATCCGAGCCTGGGAAATCGGCATCCTGGCAACGCTGGGATGGGCCACGGTTCCAGTCACACGCCGTCCACGCGTCGCCATTTTAGGCACGGGAGACGAGGTGATCGATGTAGATGAGCCGCTACAGCCAGGAAAGATCCGCAATAGCAATAGCTATCTGCTTGAGGCAGCCGTTAAACAGGCGGGAGGAGAAGCTGTTCGCCTGGGGGTAGCACGCGATACCGTTGAGAGCCTGCGCGAAAAGTTTAGCGAAGCCATCAAATACGATCTTATCCTGACCTCCGGCGGCGTCTCCGTGGGTGATTTCGATCTGGTGAAGGATATTATGCAGGAGCAAGGAAAGATCAACTTCTGGCGTATCAACATGCGCCCAGGCAAGCCAGTTGCCTTTGGATATATTAGTGGCGTTCCGCTGCTCGGACTCCCCGGCAACCCGGTCTCCAGCGCCGTTACCTTCGAACTGTTCGGACGCCCGGTGCTACGCAAAATGATGGGACATGCGCGCTTAACCAGACCACAGATCGATGTCATTGTTGAAGATGGCGTGCAGGATCGAGCAATGCGGCGTCATTATGTACGGGCGCATGTTGAGTGGCGCGATAACCATTTCATCGCCCGCACCACTGGCAATCAGGGCTCCAATATCATGACCTCCCTTCTCAATGCCAACGCTCTGATAATTGTACCGGAGGGAGGCGTGACGGTAGCGCCTGGAGAGACGGCAAAAGCTATCATGCTTGACCGGCCCGAGATATAACTATATCGCTAGTCCTCTGACGTACAAGCAGTTCTTGCAGGCGGAATGCGATAGCGCAGTTGATCTCTGGACATGCCAAGTAAGCTTGCAGCCCGCACCCGGTTGCCATTACATCGTTCAAGAGCCTCTTGAATGAAGGTATGCTCGATTTTTCTCAGGAAAGCGAGCAGGTCAATTCCTTCCGGCGGCAGGTGCAACTGCTGTCGCAGCTCCTGTAAACGCTGGCTGTCATTCGTTCTCCCCTGGAGAATCGCTTCTGGTAAATCCTTAGGGAGAATGATATTGTTATCGCACAAAATCTGACCGCGCTGGATGACGCTGCGTAACTCACGAATATTTCCAGGCCAATGATAATGTAAAAGCAGCTCCATTGCCTCCTCACTGATACGCAATGGCGGCATCCCCTCAGCACTATGAAGCCGTAAAAAGTGCTCTACCAGAGACTCAATGTCCTCGGGACGCTCTCGCAAAGGGGGCAGCGTAATGGTAATCACCTTTAAGCGATAAAAGAGATCGTCACGGAAGGCGTTACGGGCGACAGCAGCTTGTAGATCCACATTGGTAGCAGAAATTATGCGCAGGTCAACGTGAATCTCTTTTGTGCTCCCAACACGGCGAAAGGTGCGGTTTTCAATAAAGCGCAGGAGCTTCGCCTGTAAACCCGATGGCATTGAACCAATTTCATCGAGAAAAAGCGTCCCGCCATCGGCTCGCAGGAGATAGCCTTCGCGAGCAACCTTCGCATCCGTAAAAGCTCCTGCTTCAGTACCAAAAAGCTCGGTTTCAAGGAGGGTTTCGGGAATTGCAGCACAATTGATATCGACGAACTGATAGGCCGTATGATTGCTTAACGCATGAATTGCGCGCGCAACGATTTCTTTTCCTGTCCCACTCTCCCCTTGAAGCAATACCGTTGTCGTCGGATACATAGCAATCTGGCGAACAATCGCCGCTACGGCCTGCATGGTCAAGCTACGTCCAACAATCATACCTGGGATCAGACAGTTATTTTCATCCGCTGCCAACGGTTTTTGGCAAGCAGGCAAGACCCGACCCTTCACACGTACCACCTCTGGTATTGTAATATCGATTAGTAGAGCTGATTCCTCTGGCTTCCTGCTGGAGTATAAACGCTACTCCCGTTGAACATCCCTGATGAGTTCTCCGGCTGGAGCGATTGAGGAGAAGCAACCCATCCCTGTCCAGGCACAAAAATAGCCCCGTTTGCCCCGTTGCCCCATTGTGATTGTGTCTCAAATGGCAACGAAGAAGCAAAATAAGGCTTACTCTCAGACGGAGAGAAGCCCGAAGACCAGGGTTGGACGGGGGCAGCAGCAGGCCCGGGAGCAACATATCCATTACTCAAACCGGCAGTAACCAGCCCCTGCGAAACCGGCGATAACTCATTCATCGGTAACGCCCCCGTTGGCATGGAAAGCTGAATAAGCCCCTCCGCCAGGAGTGAACCGGCAATAGAGCAAATCTGCTCCGGCAGTAGACCAAGATCTTGACAGGCCACTTGCAGGGAAGTACGACCATCCACATGCGTCAGGAGTCGCCACTGCTCTGGCGTCAATTGCACAGAAGGATTCTGCTCGCGCAAAGCGGAGAGATCAACCGGCACAAGCACCATCTCAGGCCGCATAAATGAGGTATCAACATATTTTGGCGTCACAGGCATCGTCACCGGCTGAGGAGGTGTAAACGACGCAGCCGGCGTCGATGGCATCTGGATACCAGGAAGCGAAGCAGAAAGAGGATTACCGAGAGAGGTTGTAATCGCCGGAGCGAAGGGTGCCTGACTTCCAGCAAGGGAGGCAGAGAGCGGATTTTCAGGAGTTGTAAAAGTTGGCGCCAGAGCGCCGGTAGAGGGAAAGGACATTTCATCTGGTATCGCATCGAGCAAAAACTGCCCGGTACTGGTCAACGTAGAAACCTCAGGCGTATCTTGCGACGGAGGGAATTTCGCGGTAGGAACCGGCGTCGCAGGTATCGCCTGCCTGTTACTGGGATAGAATTTGTCCAAAGCAGGCTGTTGAGATGGGGGAGACGATGCAGATAGCGAAGAAAGCAAAGTGGAAATAGAAAGTGCCACTAACAAGCGGTCGGAGGTGGGCGCGACATCTTCCTCAAAATAGATCTCCCCACTTGTCCATGTGAGCAGGATTTTTAAGGCGGCAAGGGCCTTTTTCGTGGCCCACCCGCGTAAATCCTCATGCCCCAGCTGCCCGCGATCCATCAGTGCCAGGGCAACGCGCGTTTCACCCGGCTGCGTTTCCCGTAGAGTTTGATAGGTGTCCTGCAAAGCCTGCGGCGAAATAATGCCATCCTGTAACAATTGCTCTCCGAGGGTCATCGCAGTACGAACAGGCCCAATGCATATCAGCCGTCCCCCTCGAATGTAGAGCTCTGCCCATGTCTCCCCTTGCTGCAATACCAGCATACCGTTCTTTTCATACATCTCGATACGCTGTAAAATATTTGCCAGACTTAATTGCTCTAACGTACCTATCAGTGACACAGTAATTCACCGTCCGTCCCAAAACGGCTCTCGATATACGGCGAGCACACTATTTTCTCAATATGTTCGCCAGCACAAGAGTCCTCTACGATTACATACGATACAGCATAATATACCAGATACCGCTCGTCGCCAGGCCAATAAGTGCCAGGCACCGTCGCCAAGAATCGTTCTGTCCTGCCTTTGAGAAGAGAGCACAGGAAAAGCAGGTTGTGTTAATGTGTTCTGCTTTATACGGAGGGAGAGGGATTCGAACCCCCGGGGCGGTTAACCCAGCTGTTTTCAAGACAGCCGCAATAGTCCACTCTGCCATCCCTCCGACGACAGTGTAACATAGAACCGCACAATTTGAAAAGGGGTAGGCAAAAATACCCGATCAATTACGTTCATTTTACCCATATATGTGTTGTAGCCCTGCTTTTCAAGCCTTCCTATTCTCCCCGGATATGGATAAATCTCACACCGGTCAACGTAGGACTTTTGGACTTCTCACAAGTAGCTTCAACCCTTACAAATATTTGCATATCGAGTGAGGATAATGTACACTATCAGAGAGTTAGCCATCATGAAAGGTGCCAGCAACCCAGGCAGTAGCTTATGATTACCGTTGTCAAACAGAATCCGCGAGGCGAAGCAAAAATTCAGTATTCGGGCGAAGTTATCGAGCATCTCCATGATGGGGTGGTGATTCAAGCATACTGGAAGCAGCCTGTGAAAGACCTGGGATATACTCAATTCGAACCAGGCGATAGCTTTGTTGAATACTATTATACTGATAGATGGTTTAATATTTTCGATATCGCCAGAGCCGGCGGCAGGCGAAAAGGGTGGTACTGCAATATCGCCGAACCCGCATCAATCTCTGGTGAATATATCAAACAAATCGATCTCTTGCTTGACGTCTGGGTTGATCCAGGCGGAAAGACACTAATCCTGGATGAAAATGAGTTCGAATCTGACACAACGCTCAGCGACGAGCAACGCAAGGGAGCACGTCAAGGATTGCAGCAGCTTTTAGAACTGATCTCAGCGCGAAAAGGGCCATTTTCAGCACTATCGTTACAATCATAAGGGCTACCGGAAACCCCTGGAAGGACAAATCTTGATGGAAAAATGGGACAGCAGGCTGTTCCGGCAAGAAGCTGAAGCCAATGCACACCAGCATCGCCGGAACGTTGTGGAGCTTGAGGTCTTGGAGTCTCGCAGGCAGATGCACCTGAAGGTAAACGAGCTTATCCAGCTTGCCACCAATTCAACGCTTAACACCGCCGAAATACGGCAACAGTTGCTCCTGGGAGCAGCGACGTTCGGAAATCATTTTGCCCCGCAGCTTGTGCGCTCGCTACAGCGCGACGACCCGCATGAGCGCCAATCCGTCGTCTGGCTACTGACGTTATTGAACGACGCCAGAACAGTAACACCACTGCGGCACATGTCCCATAATAGACGGCTACCGCGTCCTATACGTCTCTCGGCAGCATTAGCGCTGGCAGGTATGGGCGCGACAGAGGAATCAAAACAAGGCAGGCGCGAACGCTTGTATGCGATTAGCTGACGAATGAGATAGATATGATACGCATAGATATTCCTCAACGAGGCTCCTATGAGCTTCATCACGCAGTTTTTGACATCAACGGCACCCTCGCTGTCGATGGAGTGCCGCTTGTAGAGGTCGCGGATCGCCTGGAAACGTTAAGCGCGCACCTCTCGATCCATTTGCTGACGGCAGGCTCTCATGGCAATCTGCAAGAGATCGAAGATGTCCTTGGCTACCCGCTTCAGAAAATCAATACGGGCGAGGATAAGGTAGATTATGTGAAAAAGCTAGGCCCTGAGAGTGTTGTGGCTATAGGAAACGGCGCGAATGACGCGGGTATGCTCAAAATCGCCGCCATCGGCATAGCGGTGCTCGCGGGAGAAGGAGTAGCCAGCAGCGCGCTCCAGGCCGCCGATGTGCTGGTTAGCAGTCCCATCCATGCCATCGAACTATTGTTGCTCCCAAAACGTCTGATCGCGACCCTGCGCAACTAAGACAGCGTATGTAAGATGGAAGAACTCGAGGAAGCTCCAGCATCAACAGTCCAGATTCCGGTAAAACAATCAAAGCTGGGCTTGCTTTATGTGTGTATCGCCGTCGTCTTTTTCTCAACCAGCCCGATTTTTGTACGCTGGTCACAACCGTTCAGTTCCGTTGAAGTCGCTTTCTGGCGTTTAGCGATTGCCACGCTGCTGGTTGCGGTCATGGGTCTCATCACGCGACAGCGCCTGTTATTGAAAAGGCAGGAACTGCCGCGTTTTCTCTTCTATGGCCTTGTAACGGCCCTGCACTTTATTTTCTACATCGCTTCGCTCAGTTTTACCACAATTGCTCATTCACTTGCCCTCGCCTACACATCGCCGGTCTTCGCAACGCTCTTCTCAGCATTCATCCTGCGCGAACCGTTGCCGCGCCGGAAATATGTGGGAATCGGTGTGGCGATAGTGGGGATCGCTATTATGGCCGGTTTCCAGCCGCACTACACGGCCTGCTCGCTATCCGGCAGCGGCCAATGCATGATCCTTGGCGATGGAATGGCCTTGCTTTCGGGCTTCTGCTTCGCCGTGTATTCGGTGGCCGGGCGAGGAGAGCGCGACCGCCACCCACTATTCCGCTACACGACCAACGTCTACGGACTGGCAGCCCTCTGGCTGCTACCCGTCACGCTCTATCTCGCCTTCCAGCATGCATATCCCTTGAGAGCGGTAGGAGCAGTAATAGCGCTGGGCGTTCTTCCACTCGGCTTCGGGCATACCCTCTACAATGCTGCCGTGCGCAACGTTCACGCGACCTATGCCAACCTGATCGCCACGCAAGAGGTAACCGGCGGCATCATACTCGGTATCTGGTTGCTTGGAGAAATACCCTCGATTACGACGATCATTGGGGTGGTGGTGACGCTGGTGGGGATTGCGGGTGTATTGGTGTGATAGCAGGATCAACAATCCACCCCTCCATCACATCACAATCCGCTGGTATCCCATACTCTCCATCTCTTTGTAGAAAAGCCCACCCGGCCTGCACCGCGCACAACACTGCATCCAATCTATCACCCGTCGCATCCCTTATAAGCATTTCGGCCATCGCGCCAGGTAGCCCAATTCGCAAGCCATAACTTTTCAGTATCTTATCCGAATGTAAACCATCAACAATTTCTTTGCGCGCCATCTCCCTGTCCGGTGTCTGCTTCTCGCGTTCATCGCTCTTATAACTGCGCTTCCCGATCAACCTGCGCGCAACCAGGGCCGGGTAGCCTTCAAAGACTATCCGGTTGTCATGAGTGGGGCGACAAGGCAAAATACTTACTTCTGATCTCAGCAGGCGTGTGGCACCTTCAAAAAACATTTTGCCCACGGGCACGCGGTACATCATCATGGGACTGCGAGCGTTCGCCAGGATATCGGCGACCCTCAAATGCTGCTTATCGCCCGCCGGCCTACCCTCCTGGTAACGCGTCAAGATTGCTTCAAACTGCTTTTTGTCCATCAACGCAATGATTTGCATGTAATCTGCCCAATTTTGCGGCCATCCGAGGTTTTTAATCAGTTTGCGCGGTTGTCCAAAGGGGAAGTCGAGCGCCGCCAGCCAGGGACCATCCGAACGAAGAAAGTTTTCAAAGTCTTCAAAGCTGGTGAGGCTCTGGAAATCCTGTACTTGTAGAAGGCCGTCTTGAAGATCGCAGGCAGCGCAGGTGATAGGTTTCCTGCGCGAGGGAACACTGGTGAAATCAAGCCCGTAGATTCTCATCAATTGCAGCAGCTTTACAATTGTGCCATCACGCCCTTACTGATGGCACGCAGCGTGGCAAATACTCCCGTTCCGGCGGATGCGACGGCTTCAAAGCTGGGAACACGCCGCCGGTTCAGGTAGCGTTCGAGAACAGGGACAGGCAAAGCAGAGGGCATATCGCGTTTATTCCACTGCATGACAAAAGGGAATTGACTCAGGTCTTTGCCAAGCCGCCGCAAATTCATCTCCAGCTCGCGAATGCTCTGTACGTTTTCCTCGAACTTCTCGGCCTGCGAATCCACAACGAAGACGATGCCATCCGCCCCATTCAGAACGGCCAGGCGCGTGCGTTCGTAAAGAATCTGGCCTGGAACAGTATACAGGTGAAAACGCGTGCGGAATCCATGCACGGTTCCCAGGTCGAGCGGCAGAAAGTCGAAGAAGAGCGTTCGTTCCGTCTCAGTAGCAATGGAAAGCATTTCGCCACGAGCATTGGGATTAATGCTTCTATATACATACTGCAAGTTCGTCGTCTTTCCGCAATAGCCAATACCGTAGTAGACGATCTTGCAGTGGATCTCATGAGACGCGATATTGATGAGCGCCATATACCTGATACCCCTAATCCCGGAAGAGCAGATCAATGGTGTCTTCGACCGAAGAGCGGAATTGAATATTGAGAACAGAGGACTTCTGGCGCACGGTATCCGCCCGCACACGCTCCAGGACATGCACAAGTTCGTCCGATGTCTTTTTAGAGAGTATTTTGACCAGTCCAATATGGGTGAGTTTGTCAAAGACGATGACGAGCAGCCATTGTTCTTCAACCATCGTCGTATAAATATTCTCGTGGACACCCTGCTGGAAAATGGTGCGAAAGTCTTTTTCGCCCAGCAGCTCGGCGATATGCCGGGAAGAGGAGAATGCTCCGGCCAGTAACGCTCCTAATGATGTTGCGTTCCGTTTGGTGCTTGTCCCCTGATTGGCAATCACCTGGCCACTCTTGTCAAGAAGCATGACAGAGGTTGCGCTGGTGTCATTCATAAGTTTGTTTAATGTGGTTGAGATAATAGCAAGTTCGCGATCCGAGATGATAAGATTGGTTAATTGTTCCATGTACGCGTCCTCTATGTACACGCCCGTCTACAAGTTCATCATACCAGGAATAGACTATGCGATATCAAGAGCTTCAAGAATTTCATTCCGGCTGGCCTTGACCATATGCCGCACGCGACCGATGCTGGCAGCATTATCGAAAAGTGTTACCATTAAAGCAAAATCTCCCAGAGGCTCCGCGCTCACTAATCCATGTTCGTACTCCATAAGGGTGCCAATAACACCGCCGCGAGCAATCTCCTGGCCCAGGGCTTCCGCGGTATTCAGGCCGGTGGTCATAATGGCACCGACTGCCTCCATATCCTCTTTGCCATCACGGGTCAGGCCTTCGATCAATAAACCATCACGTCCCACCAGGACAGCGAGCCGCACACCTGGTATTGAGAGAAAGCGGCTCAGAGTTTGTTTCAGATCAACCATATTTTCCTCCGCGAGCACCGGGTCAAGTATTGTAGAATCTCCATGGACTTCTTCATTCTAACCGATGCATATGGCAGGTGCAACAAGATGGGACATCTTGGCTAATGGCGCTTCGCCTACTAACGCGAAAGGACAGTTTTTGCAGAGCTTGCTATAACAGCCCTTCATGCTGACTAAGAAAGCGCTTACTCTCAGCTCTCTAATTTAGAGAACGTTGGGGAGCAGGAAGATATACGTGGCCTATGACCCGTTTTCGTGGAACTGGAGAACGTGTTAAATGACCTGACATGTGAAGTGCCAGACCCAGGTGAAAGCGGTCGCTTAAAATCTCTGATTTCAACAAGGGATTTTAAGCGACCATCCAATTACTTATGGATTGACCCATAGTTCGGAGCCTCTTTAGTCACCAGCACATCATGCGGATGACTCTCGCGCAAACCGGCGCTGGTAATGCGCACGAAGCGTGTCTTCTCCTGCATCTCCGCGATGGTGGCACAGCCGGCGTAACCCATCGATTGGCGCAGGCCACCTACCAGTTGATAGATCAGCGGCCCCAACATACCCTTGTATGGGACACGCCCCTCGATGCCCTCGGCAATCAGGCTCGACTCGCTGGCAATATCGGCCTGGAAGTAACGATCTTTGCTATAGCTGCGCTGCTTCATAGCCGCAATAGAACCCATGCCACGATAGTCTTTGAAACGCTCGCCATGCGAGATGATGAGTTCGCCCGGGCTTTCATCGACGCCGGCCAGCAAACTGCCCAGCATGACCGAGTCCGCGCCAGCTGCGATAGCCTTGGCAATGTCACCGGAATATTGAATGCCGCCATCGCCCACAATCGGAATGTCATATTGCCGCGCTACGCGAGCACACTCGTAGATCGCGGTAACCTGGGGCATGCCGACCCCGGCTATCACACGTGTCGTACATATAGAACCGGCGCCGATCCCAACCTTTACAGCGTCCGCACCCGCCTGGATCAAGGCCTCAGTCGCCTCTGCGCTGACTACGTTACCCGCCATCAATTGTACCTGCCTGCCGAATCGTTTTTTCACCTGCGCTACCGTCTCAATAACCATGTGAGAGTGCGCGTGTGAGGTATCCACCACCAATACATCGACGCCCTTTTCGACCAATGCCGCGCAGCGCTTCTCGGTATCCGGCCCAACTCCGACGGCAGCGCCGACCCGCAGGCGGCCATATTCGTCTTTGGCTGCGTTGGGATACAGAATCTTCTTCTGAATATCCTTCATCGTAATCAGGCCCTTGAGCATACCATGCTCATCCACAACTGGCAGCTTTTCAATTTTGTAGCGATGCAGGCTATCACGCGCCTGCTCTAAGGTCGTGCCAACAGGTACCGTAATCAGATGATCCCGCGTCATCAGTTCGGTGACGGGACGGTCAAGGCGAGTCTCAAAGCGAATATCGCGATTGGTGAGGATGCCGACGAGTTTGCCCTGCTCGGTAATCGGAATGCCTGAGATGTGATAGCGCCTCATTACGTCCAGCGCCTCACTGAGAAGAGCGCCTGGTTCCAGAGTGATGGGGTCGGTAATCATGCCTGACTCCGAACGCTTGACCTTATCAACTTCCTGCGCCTGATCTTCGATGGATAAATTGCGATGGATAATACCGATGCCGCCTTCGCGTGCTAAGGCGATAGCCAGGCGCGCCTCGGTAACAGTATCCATGGCCGCGCTGACGATGGGAATGTTGATAGTGATGGTGCGGGTCAGGCGCGTCTGAGTAGAGACATCGCGCGGAAGTACCGACGAAGCGGCAGGGATAATCAATACATCATCGAATGTTAAACCCTCCAGTGCGAACTTGTCACTGAAAGCTTGCTGATTCTGGTTCAGATTTTGCACAGGTGCCGGGGACACCATGTCAGCCTCCTTATAAAAACGCCCAGCACTCACGGTACAACGTGGGCCGGGCCCTACCATCACATAAGAATGAACTGGATGGCTGTCTCATAAACTGCTATGAATTACAAATACGCTCTACGAAGACGAAGCATAAGATAAACTGCACGCATACAAGAAGAGATATCATTGAAAACTGGCAGGACTGGGAAGTTTCTCCTCTCAATCCTACAGGATATTCCCATTTTCAGTAGTGTAACACTTGAGGATGAACCACGTCAAATCAACGAGGAAAATGAAGATGAGAACACATGAAAAGGGCCGGCAACCAACTCGTCAACCGGTTGCCGGCCCTTTTCATGCGCTACTAAGGAGAGCGAAACGGCATTGTTATCGCTCTCTTATAAGGTTCTACGTGAACGCATTCCCATAAAGAGGTTGTAGAGCAGTACAATCACTGCCGCGATCAGTAGCAGGTGTATCAGGAAGCTGGATACATGCAGGACAACGAATCCAATCAACCACAATACTACCAGAACGACAACAATTGCCCACAACAGACCAACCATTGTTCTTTCTCCTTTCCTCTCTCATCTATCATAATACTTTGATAATCACCAGGCCTCCCCCTTGCTCGTCTCAAAGAGAAGGCTGCTCTATTCGCTACAATAGTCACGTATGAAACCCAAAAGAAGTTTTAGGTTGCTCTCAATTCATCAGGTACTGAGTAAAAATACTGATTCTAGCAGAGACTTGTCATCCGAGAAGAACTGCTGTACTGTATATGGCAGGATGTTCCTATTTTTTATGTCATGTGAAGGAGTACATGTTCATGTCTGCTGACATGCAGATAACGGCTCAAATGGCTGAAGGCCCCACGCCAGGTAGGTCTATAGCGAACGATGAAGCCATTATCGTTGATAAATTCACGAAAACATACGGTTCTCATAAAGTTGTTGATCAGCTAGAATTCACTGTGCATAGGGGAGAAGTCTTCGCTTTACTGGGGCCGAACGGCGCAGGCAAAACAACTACCGTTGAAACGCTTGAGGGCTACCGCATTCCCGATGGAGGAAGCGTGCGCGTGCTGGGGCTTGATCCTATTCGCGATGCGAAAGCACTCAAGCCGCAGATCGGCGTTATGCTACAACAGGATGGTCTGTATACCGGCCTTACCGCACGTGAAGTCCTGCACCTTTTTGCAGGATACTACCGGCATCCGCAAAATATCGACGCGCTATTGGAACGAGTTGGACTGAGTGCCGCCGCGAAAACGCGCTGCCGGCGGCTTTCGGGTGGTCAGAAACGCCGCCTGGCTCTGGCCGTCGCACTGGTTGGCAATCCCTTGCTGGTCTTTCTAGACGAACCTACCTCTGGCATGGACCCGCAAGCACGGCTGGCGACCTGGGAAATCATCCGCGACCTGAAGCGCAGCGGAGCGACCGTCTTATTGACCACGCACCTGATGGATGAAGCCGAGCGCCTGGCCGACCGCGTTGCTATCATCGATCATGGTCGATTGATTGCCATGGATACGCCGGACGGACTGACAGGGGTTCAGAATGCCAATATTGTGCGCTTCGTTGCCCGCGCTGGACTCGATTGCGCGAAGCTGGCGGCGCTGCCATCGGCAAGCAAAGCAGAAGAAGTGCGCCCGGGCAGCTATGTAATCGAAACTGCGGCGGCTCCATCCCTTATAGCGGAACTGGCAGCCTGGCTGCGAGACGAGGGCATTACACTTTCCGAACTACGCGTAGGCCACGGTTCGCTCGAGGACCTGTTCCTGCGTCTCACGGGCGCGGAAGTGCGAGAATAGCGAGAACAGACAAATGACAACACATACTATAGAGCAAACGAAAGTTACATCTGAATCAAAGGCGGCATCATTTGGCCAGCAGGTCTGGGCACAGACACAGGTTGAGTTGCTCATGACGCTGCGACGCGGCGAAAGCGTCCTGATTACGCTGATCGTGCCGGTAATCTTGCTCATCTTCTTTACATCGCTGAATATTGTGCCGGCTACGAACGAAAAAGCGGTAGATTTCCTGCTGCCTGGCATGCTGGCTTTAGCGGTCATGGCAACGGGCATGGTCAGCCTTGGCATCGCTACCGCGTATGAACGCTATTATGGTGTGCTGAAACGCCTGGGCAGCTCGCCACTACCCCGCAGTGGGCTAATTATTGCCAAAGTCATCTCCGTGCTGGCACTGGAAGTGATCCAGATCATCGTGCTGGTAGGAGTCGCCATACTCTTCTACGGCTGGCGGCCAATTGGATCACCTCTTCTGGCGCTACTTGTAATGGCTATAGGAACAATCACTTTTTCGGCGTTAGGGCTTGCAATGGCCGGCGGACTGCGGGCTGAGGCAACATTGGCGGGAGCAAACGCGCTCTACTTACTTTTCTTGCTGCTCGGAGGCGGCATCTTACCGTTGAACCATTTGCCTGCTCCATTGGCTGCATTCGCTCAGATTCTTCCCGCTGCCGCGCTTACTCAGGCGCTGCAGGCATCATTAACTAACGGCGCGGCTTTTCCGAGTTTCGCGTTAACCATCCTGGTAGCCTGGGCGATTGTCATTCTGCTGGTCGCAATAAAAACATTCCGCTGGGAATAATGGCCGGAACGGTTCACGACCTGTCAGGAACAGCAGACCAGCGCCACTCTTGTGAACAGGTATAGTCAAGCACCGCCGTTTGTCCGCCAGTATCGATGAAGCTGACGATGAACTGTGGCTGATTGGAACGCTGTAAATGACCGTTTTTGTCCGGCAGCATGACTGAGATGCCATCCTGAACGGATACATGGGAGATCGAATCGCTGTAGGTCGCGACCTGGCTCACGATAATGGTCACAGTAAAACTAAGCGTCTTATGCTGTAAATCCAGGTCCATCAGCAGGGGAATGATAGTATCGGTTGTATTGCGAAACGGGTCGTGGAATGAGACGTTCGTCTTATAGGGATAATCCGGCGGCGCGTGAGATAATGCAAAGGCCTCGATACACAGATCATATTTATGCCCGCTATTAGGCATACGTTCCAGGTGATTCACAGGCCCCTGTGACACATGTGATTGGAAAAACGAAGAGTTATTCAGGCGTAATCGAATGAGCAACAGGCTCGCCGCAACTACAATCATCACTAGAGCTAGCAAAACCCAGCGTTTCATTTGTGCGCCTCCCATACTCAAAGGTAGTCGACGGCTCTTCTTTAAGCAGAAGTAGCAAAAGTATGCCCTGCTCTTCTCATGCAACCTGGCTACGGGCCAGTCCAGCTAAAGGCCCGCGGAAGATGCAAGTCTATCCATTACTATCAAGGATTGCTCTAAAAGGACTGATAGTTATTTGGAATGGGAGGGTGTTGTGTAAGCCTGTTCCTCATCCTCAGTTGCGAATTCCATGACATCATCCGAATGCCGCATTTGCAATTGTACTATAGTCACGAGAAACATCAGGAGAATGAGGACATGCATTGCAGTACACCAGGCACAAATCGTGTGCAGGCGTACAATTTCTATATAAACCAGGTAGAGGACGGTCAGCATGCCAACCAGCGCCCAGGCAAACTGTGCCACAGGTATCCAGCGGTGCTCCATCCCTTGATAGAGGGCATATATCGCTAAAAAGGCGCTCAGTAGCGACCATGCCAGGCCAGGAACGGTAATAGGTATAGATGTACCGGGAATAACGGAAAAGGGGCTGGAAAGTACTTTCGCGCAATCGACCACGCCGTTGGCAGAGCAGACAAGGGGAACATTCTCATAATGGACGGTAGTCAGGTAAATGGATATACCGATTCCGATGATTGAACAGAGTAAGAGAAACAGCTGCGCCTTCGAGCGTTGTAATATCTTCATCGTAGCCTCTTGAGAATATCTCCAGCATTTTCTGTCATGAAATTTTTGTATTATTCATAGCATACTGTTGATCAACAGCAGTGTCAATAGTACTATCCTGATGATTCCTCATAAGTTCTCTGGACGAGGCCAGTTCACCTGGATGCAGGAGTGCGCGTGAGATTCTTCGTTGCACTCAGAATGACAGGCCCCGGACACAGCATACTGTGTCCGGGGCCTGTCATTCTGAGTGCAACGAAGAATCTGAGACTGTGTGAAAAGCACTCATAACAGTCAAAGTGAAAGTTGAGAGATGCCTCCACAGGCCGAACCCAAAACTTTTCACACAGTCTCTCTCAGCACGGTACTGATTTCTCAACCCGCTCAGGGATTGGAAACCAGGCACTGAAACTAGTCGTCGACAGGGGTAACTTTCTCCGAGAAATGGCAGGCGGCGAAGTGTTCGTGTCCCTCCTTTGCTTCGAAGGGAGGTTCAACTTCGCGGCAGATGGCCTGCGCCATGGGGCAGCGCGTATGAAAGCGACATCCCGATGGAATTCTGATTGGGCTTGGTAGGTCACCGCTCAGGATGATGCGCTGGCGGCGTTTTTCTATTTGCGGATCGGGTATAGGTATCGCCGAGAGGAGCGCCTTTGTATAGGGATGCTTGGGAGCGGCATAGAGTTCATCGCGATCCGCCAGTTCGACGATCTTGCCCAGGTACATCACGGCGATACGATCCGCGACATGACGCACAACGCTCAAATCATGTGAAACGAAGAGATAGGTCAAATTGAACTGCTGCTGCAGGCGCTGCAATAGGTTGAGCACCTGCGCGCGAACCGAGACATCGAGTGCGGATACCGGTTCATCGGCGATAACAAATTCCGGGTTGATCGAGAGCGCGCGAGCGACCGCGATACGCTGGCGCTGTCCTCCACTAAACTCATGCGGATAACGGTCAATATATTCGGGGCGCAAGCCCACGACCTTCAGCAATTCAATGGTGCGCTCGCGAATCTCGTCATTTGAACCGACGTGGTAGATATGCATGGGTTCCGCGATGAGCGACCCAATCGTAAAGCGCGGATTCAGTGAAGCGAACGGGTCCTGAAAAATCATCTGCACGCGTTGGCGAATCTGTCTCAGCGGCTCACCCTCCAATTTCGCCAGGTCCTTATTGTCAAAGAGTATCTCGCCCGAAGTTGGTTTATAGAGCCGCACGATAGTACGTCCGATGGTAGTCTTTCCCGAACCGCTCTCGCCCACCAGCCCCAATGTCTGCCCGCGTTCAATGGCAAAAGAGACACCATCAACCGCCCGGACATAGCCGACTACCCTCTGCAACACAATGCCCCTTGTCAGGGGGAAATGCATTTTGAGATCGCGTATATCGACCAGGGTTTTACTGCCTACAAGCGTATCTGCCATCTACTTTTCCTCCATTGTTTTTAAAGTTGTAGCGGCAGCAGCGCTAATAGCCGCCTGTTGAGCTTCGAATCGGGCCTTACGTCGTCTTTCCGCGTACGCTTGCTCCTTGGGATCGGTCACATCTACCCAGCAAGCCTTGATGTGAGCCGAACTGCCTGCTACCGGATCGAGTGGCGGCATGGTACGACAAATAGAGCGAGCAAAAGCGCAGCGAGGCATGAATGGGCAACCTGGAGGGGGTCTTAGCAGGTCGGGAGGAGCGCCTTCGATAGTCCTTAACTGAGCATGTCGTTCTTCATCCAGGCGTGGCACTGAAGAAAGCAGTCCCAGGGTATAAGGATGACGAGGATTGGCAAATAATTCATCTGTGGGGGCTGTCTCAACGACCTTACCAGCGTACATCACTACCACACGGTCGGTCATACCCGCGACAACGCCTAGATCATGTGTAATCAGGATCACTGCGGTTCCAAACTCTTTACAGACCCCGTTGATCAATTCAAGTATCTGCGCCTGCACCGTGACGTCCAGAGCAGTGGTAGGCTCATCGGCAATCAAAAGTTTTGGATTGCAAGCCAGAGCCATCGCAATCATAACACGCTGTCGCATTCCCCCACTGAACTGATGAGGATAAGAATTGACGCGTTCGGAAGCAGCGGGAATACCCACCTGCTCCAACAAAGAAACGGCACGCTTCAAACCCTCAGCTTTGCTCAATTTTAAGTGAATGCTCAGCCCTTCTGCGATCTGTTTCCCAACGGGCATTGTTGGATTCAGGCAGGTCATGGGATCTTGAAAGATCATGCCTATTTTGCCACCCCGTATTCTTCGCATCGCACTCTCTGGCAGGTCAAGCAGGTCCTGATCCTCAAATATCACGCTTCCCCCCGCGTATTCAGCCGGAGGTTGGGGAAGCAAGCGCATAATAGAGAGAGCTGTAACGCTTTTGCCACAACCACTCTCTCCAACCACGCCTACGCGCTCGCCCGGCTTGATCGAAAAACTGACTCCATCGACCGCTCGCACGCGGCCGGCCCTTACCTTGAAGTAAGTTTTCAGATCCTGTACTTCTAGCAGATACTCTCCCAAAGTCGTAACTCCTTTTCCTTCCATCTTGCTCGAATGCCGTAGGGAGAATCAAGAGGAGTATTCTTAGATCAACATTCCCACGGCATTCGGCTAATAAGATGAGCAGGTATCATCCACACCAATCTAACGTTCCGTCATGTAGGGATCGAGGGCATCGCGCAGACCATCGCCCACCAGGTTAAAGCTGAGTACCGTAATGAAGATCAGCAGCCCCGGTATAAAGATGAGCCAGGGGTCGGCATCAAAAAAGTCATTGCCTGTTCCGATCATGCTGCCCCAGCTGGCAGTTGGCGGTTGAATACCAAAGCCGAAGTAGCTCAAAACGGACTCCAAAATGATATTTGTACCCACCAGCAATGTTGCATTGACGATAATCGGCCCGGCCGCATTGGGCAAAATATGACGGAACATCAAGCGGAGATCTTTCGCCCCTATCGTGCGCGAGGCAAGGACAAATTCCCTCTCCTTTAGCGCGAGGTATTCTCCGCGCACCAGACGCGCGGCATATGTCCATCCAAGCATGGCAATCAAGATGATCACACTTCTTGGAGAGCCATCCGAGAAAGCCACAGAAAGCACAAACAGCAGCAAATATAGGGGAACTGCGAGGACAATATCCGTAAAGCGCATCAGGAGGTTGTCAATAATCCCTCCATAGTAGCCGGCAAAAGCGCCAATACCAACACCCAGGATAATGGCCATCAGCATCGAGATCAAACCTACCAGCAGCGATGTCTGCCCACCCACCATAGCACGAGCCATTTGATCACGTGCCACATCATCGGTTCCGAATGGGTGTTGCAGGCTAGGAGGCGCTAACGAGGTGCTGGGACCTGTTAGAGGAATATTCAAGGGGATAGCATTGGGATTATCGCGCCAGATATATGGACCAACGAAACAGAAGAGGACCATGCCTATCAAGGCACATGCTCCGATGACCGCCGCGCGGTTGCGTATAAAGCGATCGAAGATGATACGGGTCTGGCTCCGGCGCTTCTGGACCAACTCAGTCGTGAGTTCAAGAAATGGCTCGACATCTTCCTGTGTTTGGGAGGTACCCAGCTGTTCAGAGATATCCACGGTTGTCTCCTTTCATTGCAGAAGTAGTAGATGACCAGAGTCTACGAGTAACGAATGCGCGGATCCATCACTGCGTAGAGGATATCCGCTATCAAATTAAAACCAATAACAAACACAGCGCCAAGCATTAACATTGCCAGCAGTACTGGATAATCACGTATCTCCAGGGACTGGAAGAACAGTAAACCCATACCTGGCCATGCAAAAACGCCTTCAGTAATCGTGGCGCCTCCGGCCACCGAGCCAAAATCAAGGGCGACAACGGTAATCAGTGGAATAACGGCATTGCGGAGCGCGTGACCAATCAGTTGTTTTATCGGGCCAACACCTTTCGCACGAGCCGTGCGCATGTAGTCCTGCTTGACGACCTCAATCATGCTAGAGCGCATATAGCGGCTCCAACCGGCAATGAAGGTGATGGACAGGACCAACATCGGTAAGATGAGATGCTGCAGGTGATCAATAAATGCGTCGAAAGGATCCAGGGTGTATCCAAGCGTTTGCATCCCTGAGGTAGGGAGCCAGTGTAACAAGACCCCGAAGATATACTGGGCGAAGAGGCCAAAAAGAAAGATCGGGGTGCAAATGCCAATGTAGGAAATGATCGTGAGGGAATAATCGGTAAGTGTGCCCTGGCGTACAGCTGAGATGGTTCCCAGGGTGATTGCCAGAATGAGCGCCAGAGTAAGCCCGGTGACAAATAGCTCCAGCGTCGCGGGGAAGCGCTCTTGCAGAACTTGTATGACGGGCTGGTTTGTACCGAAGGAGAACCCGAAATTTCCGGTCAAGGCATTTCCCAACCATTTCAGGTATTGGATAGGTACCGGATCATCCAGCCCAAAACGGGCACGCATCGCGGCCCTGCTGGCAGGACTCAAATGGGGATTAAACAACACCTGATCTGGGCCACCGGGCATCAAGTGAATCAACGTGAACATGAAGATGGACACCAGAAATAATAACGGAATCGCCTGCAGAATGCGCCTGATGATGTATCGTCCCATAAGCACCTCCAAAGGATACAAGACAAGGACGGGAAACGTTTCTAATAGTTTACCATATCTCTATATGTTGACGTCAATAGTCCGCACGCTACATTATGGCCTTCTAAAAGTCCTGTAGGGACAGCGGCCTGTCCCTGTCCTGCCTGCGGTCCAGGTGACGATGCTGCTCCCCAACGAGGACAGGGACAGGCCACTGTCCCTACAGATTACAATCGCTCCGGTTGAATACCTGGAAAGTATCCAACCGGAGTGTATTACGATCTAACGAAGAGGTATCAACGTTCATGTAGGGGCGTACCCTTGTGGTCGCCCGGTACATCCACTACTAGCATTGAGCGTTGGTACACCACCAGGTCCAGACCTGATTGTCCTCCTGCGCTCCCATCGGACCGGGATTGTAGTTCTGCGCCGTCAGCTTGTGCATCGCGATGTCTGTCGGCGAGTACAACGTGATGAACGGGAATTCCGTCAGGTAGATCTGGTGAATCTGGTTGAAGATCGCCTGCCGCTGCGACGGATCGGCCGTCGACTGCTCCTGCACAAAGAGCTGATCCAGCTGGTGGTTGCAGTAGAAGTCAATGTTGAAGCCCGCCGGCGGGAACTGGTTGCAGGCAAACAACCCCGAGTCATCGGCATCGTAGGTGAACGAGTCCTCGAACTCCGCGATGTCGTAGACCCCCGGCCTGCCATCGGTCAAGAACGTGCCAAAGAAGGTGCTGGCCGGATAGTTCTGGATGTCGATCTTAATGCCAATGGCCTGGAAGTCCTGCTGGATGATCAGTTCGTCATCGGCGCGCCAGTAGTTGTTGGCCGTCGTCGAATACTTGAACTCCAGTGTCTTGCCGCCCTTATGCCGGTAGCCATCCGAGCCCATCACCCAGCCATCCTGCGTCAACAGGTTGCCTGCTGCTTTCTGGTCAAACGGCGGACAGGGCGCATTGGGTTCATAGCCCGGATTGTAGCTCTTGCCATGATCGGTACACAACGGTACAGCCTCTCCGCGCCGGGCAGTCACAATCAAGGCCTGGTGATCGATGGCCATGGCCATGGCTTTGCGCACATTGACATCGGTGCCCAGAATCGGATTGTGGAAGTCGAAGTACATGGCCTCGAAGTTCGACGAGTTGGGGTTGTTGGTCAGCTTGTAATTGCTGAGCGCCTGATAGGCCACCACCTTGGTCACATCCAGGAACCACGACGAGGTGATCGTGCCGGCTTGCAGGTCCTTGAGAATCGTGTTCTGGTCGGTGACGATGCGGAACACAATACTATTGAGGTAAGGATAGCCCTGCGCGGCCTGGTAGTAGTTGGGGTTTTTCACCACAGTATAGTGGTCGCCCGGCTTGCTCTCGCTCATCTTGAATGGGCCACTGGTCACCGAAGGGTTGAGGTTATCGGGCGTGGTCTGGATAGAGGCCGGGTTCTCCCCACTGTAGTGATGGGCCGGTAACGGCGAGGTGAGGCCGTCGGTCCAGATCGAAACGAAAGGAGAGAAGGCTTGTTTGAGATGGAAGGTGATGCTGAGGTTGTCTGAAGAGATATCCGCGCCGGTGATCAGGTTGAAGCCGATGGTACTGGCGGCCGGGAACTTGCCGTCAGTCCACAGGCGCCAGCTGAAATCGACATCGCGGGCATCCTCGGGCTGGCCATCGCTCCACTTGAGGCCGGGACGCAGGTGGAAGGTCCAGGTCTTCAGATCAGCGCTGATGCCGCCATTAGCGGTGGTGGGCATCTCGGTCACCAGTCCGGGATGGATCTGGCCCTGGGCATCGCCATAGAACAACGGGGCATAGATCGCCTGGTCGACCATATCCGAGAAGGTTTCCGAAGAGGCATTAGGGATGAGCGAATCAGGCTCTTCGTACAGATCATCGGTCCAGGTGCCCCCCTTCGTGACGGTTCCGCCACCGCTGCTGCCATTGCCATTGTTGCTGGTGCTGGGGGCGCCACAGGCGCTCAGCAACAGGATTAGCACCGACAGGACGGAAAAGGACATCAGAAGAAAACGCGACTGGGGTTTCTTGAGCATTGTGTCCTCCTAGAGTAAAAATAATATTGAGGTAAATAGTGTCCCGGCTAGCGGGAACCGCCCATCACAGTTTCGAGATAGCAGCCTTCTATTCTATCCAGAAAAAGTGCGGCAATAACACAAATTCACTTGAAGATAATCAAGGGATTGCGTTACATACTTAACTATACGTCATTTCTCACAGACTTCTCACAACAATCACTGTTTATAGGAGTAGTAGGTAGGGTACTTGCTTACGTGTTGTTGCTCAGGGCTGTTCCACTTCTTCAGCTTCCGGGGGACTGGGGCGCTTGCGGTTAAATCTGATCACATCAGTAATGAACGGATTGATTAGTCCGATTAAGAAAGAAATGATACTGGCAATGAGAACAATCACACCGAGAGCCACAAAAAGCCCTTCTGAGGATGCAGGACCAGTATTGAGGACAACACCAAGCCCGACGAGGACGATACCGATAAACAACAAAACAAGCCCGCGCCAGGTATACTTTTTCCTCTTCGCCCGCTCAGCTCTATCGAGAGCCTCGGCCCTCAATACGATATCTTCGTCTCTTTGGTCTGCCATTGAAATATCCCCTTTCCATGTAAGCGCACCAATAGTGTTTTCGCCAGCATTCTATAGCCAGGTCAACATCGCCTACTTGTTAGTATTATATGGAAAGAAGGCGGGAAATGTAAGGGGTTTTTCAGAAGTTTGTTAAGAGGAAGAAATAGGCGTCAATTGAAATCGCCTGGTACCTGTCCCCTCCCTTGACACCTGTGCTACACTTTAGGTGAGACGGTGTAGCTCAATGGATAGAGCGTTCGCCTCCGAAGTGAAAGGCTGCGGGTTCAAGTCCCGCCATCGTCATTATAACTCATACTGGCGGCCCAACTTATATTTTTTCCTGCCCATTGTTCCATCGGACTCGATCCTGAACCTTTCCAAAAACAAGAAAAGGCCAGTTGATTTAAGCTGGCCTGAAAAGCTACTGTATAGTGATGATACTGCAAAACTCATCAACTATAGCTGCAAATCAGCGCCCTCTCCACTGAGCTACGGGGACTTCACCACGATTATATCATAAAAAGTCAGCTTCCCTCTTCAATGACCTCCTCGTCAATTACTCCTTGACCGGGCACCTGCCCTTCATTTTCTACCTCGAAGAGCTGGCGGAAATCGGCAGGAAGTTGCGCGCGCACATTTTCTATCTCGCCCATCGTCACAACTTCACTCACAAGCGCTATGATAACGCGTGCATGGAAGGTTGCGTCAGCGAGAGGAACGCCCTCACGCTTGCTCACACGCTGGAAGAACTCGTCGAGTGAAAAGGGTTCTCCGGCTCCGGCCATAGGTTGTTCCAGATAGACGCCAATTTCTGGAGGCAATTGTGATGCCAGGTCCTTTGCCTCACCCCCGGCCAGGCGTTCGGCCAGCGTCTCAAATGTAGCTCCTGTGGCCCGGATAGCCGCATCTCGCGAATCAAGACCGGTACGACGCTCTACCTGTGCTATGAATTCATCGTATTTCATCGTATTTTTTCTTCCTCCTTCTAATTGACTGACTTCCCAATAACCTTATGCAACAATACAACAGGGCGAGGATTGATGCTCGCCGCCCAACTACCGCTACTCCGCTCGTGCAGTCATCGCCCTGTTGCTTTCCGTCACATTCCCAATCAAAGAAAAGCGCGCAGAAACTCTCTAGCCTATCTCATCTGTGCCAGGAGTTGCTTCGCCTTCTGCGCCCTCTGCATATCCTCTTGCTGCACCTGCCGCAGGAATTGAGCAAGCTGCTGGTTGCCAGACTGCTCAGCATCCTTGATATACTCGGCAGAAGTCTGGCAGCTTTGCAGCGCATGGTAAAGTATGCTCACCAGGTTATACTATTCGTTACTCACACCTGTCGTCTGTTGACCAGTTGTCGTCTTTCTACCTCCTTTGTCTTAGCACTTTCCTTCACACGAACATCCATGAACAGATGAGTGTACTCAAGTCCACCCATCATGGATTTCACGAACATTGCCTACCAAAAGTTTCCACACTTCAAGTCAGGCAGTGTAGTACAAATCTGTGCTTTGCAGCCATTACGATCTGATCAATTGGACAATCCCCTTGCGATTGATTGTATTTTCCCTAAGAATTTCCTCTCAAAATATATTGACAGCCGTCGCTCTTGCCTGCTATTCTTAGCACCGATGAGATTATGTCGGAGGGCTTTGGACAATGGAGCCAAAACCACAATTTCGCAACCCGGGCCCAGCAGCGTCACAGGTACAGGTACAGTACCAACTCTCGCAGCAACAAACTCTACCGCAGATCAGCGTCACTGTGCCATTCGTGACTGTGTCACAAACTCCCAGCAGTTCAGATGAGCCATATATTGATGCATCCATCGCGCCTGTACAACCGACGCCAAAAAAGCAACCTACGCGCATTGTCGCCATCATCCTCACGCTGCTGCTGGCCGTAGCGATTTTCTTCATCTGGCAGGGTCCCTCACTGCTCAATACTTCCGCAGTCAGTTCACAGCAGAATAGTGTTAGTACCAGTTCAAGCAGTGGTAATAGTGCTAATTCGCCTGGCGGCAGCGGGGACATCCAGGTCTATGTGACAGGAGCCGTCAAACACCCGGGAGTCTACACATTGCCGGCAGATGCCCGTATTTTCCAACTACTGCAAGCCGCCGGTGGCGCTTTGCCGGACGCAAACCTCGTCGCGCTCAATCTGGCCGCGAAATTAACCGATGGAGAGGAAATATACGTAGTAGCCGTCGGAGAAATACCGCCATCGTATGTGGGCGGAGTGCCTCAACCGGGCGCGAGCACAACTCCAGGTGCGAGCACGGGTCAACTTGTCAATATCAACACGGCCAGCGTGGACGACCTACGTACGTACCTGCATGTAAGTAGCACAACGGCCCAGGCCATTGTGAATTACCGCCAGCAGCATGGACCCTACACTTCCGTCGATCAATTGCTTCAGGTCATTAGCAAGTCAATCTATGACCGGATTAAGAGCATGGTAACGGTCTAGCAGAGCAACCAGAA
>DATGMF010000025.1:0-160504 GCA_035293765.1 Ktedonosporobacter sp. | reverse complement strand
TTTTGAAGAGCGTGACGAGCATGAGTGGTTGAAAAGGAGGTTTTTCATGTTGGAAGAGCTTCTCGCCGAGTCCTGGGTCTTTCGCGAGTGGCGGGAGAAGGCGCTGGTGGAAGGACGAGAGGAAGGACTGAAACAAGGTATGCAAGAGGCGATGGAGCAAGAGATGCAACGGCACCGCTGGATGTTGCTCTCTCTGATCCAGGCTCGTTTTCCAGCTCTAGCACAATTAGCGGAAGAGCGAGGCAAAATCCTTAATGATCCTGAACAATTCAAGAGCCTTTTGCTCAATGTTAGCCTGGCCGCCAATGAACAGGAGGCAAAGGAACACCTTTCTAAGATGAACCCATAAACTCTTAGCGCAGGCAGGGCCGACCACAAAAGTGGGGGGCCTCTAAAATTTGCTAGCGGCGATGATTTGCGATACACTATACTGTGTTTGCTTTGTAGTGTAACGTATCTTCGTCTGGAATTTTATGATCACAGTCATCAAGCAAGACCCGCAAGGCAGTGCTCAACTTCGTTACCAGGGAACGATTATCAAGCATTTACCTCACGGGGTCGTTCTCCAGGCTAGCTGGACCAATCCTGTGCGGGATCTAGGGTATACGCGCTTTGAGCCGGGAGACCGCTTTATTGAATATTACTACACAAATCGGTGGTTCAACGTCTTTGATATTGCGGATGCTGCTGGCACTCGTAAAGGGTGGTATTGCAATATCACAGAACCCGCAATAATATTCGATGACCGTATCGAACAAATTGACCTGATGCTAGATGTATGGGTGAATCCAGAAGGCAACCATCTTATCCTGGATGAAGATGAGTTCGCCTCCTCAACAATACTTACTGAAAGGCAACGGCATGGAGCGGAGGCTGGATTGCAGGCCCTGTTGCACATGCTAAAAACCCGTCAGGAGGTCTTCTCAGATTTAATTCAATAGGGAAAGTGTGTTGCTTCAACACTGTAGCGGAGCTACATAATAACTCCAGAAAGGCATATCTTGATGGAAAAATGGGACGCCAGGCTGTTCCTTTCAGAAAACGGTACCAACGCGAACACCGTACTCAGACGGAACGTTGTAGAGCTTGAGTCTCGCAGGCAACTTCGCCAAAAGATCAATGAACTGATTCGCTTGTCAAGCTGCAACGCTGTCACGACCAGCGAAATTTTACAATCCCTGCATTTTAATGTCGCCTTTTTTGGCGAGCAATTCTCAACGCAACTTGTACGCTCGCTCCAGCGCGACGACCAATCTGAGCGCCACGCCGTTGTATGGCTCCTGACATTATTGGATGAGCGTGCAACCATTCCCCAGCTTCAAAAACTATCGCTCAATCCCCACATCCCACGCCCGGTACGCCTTTCTGCGTCGCTGGCACTGGCAGGAATGAACGCAACAAGCGAAGTGACAGATAATTACAGGCACACCCACCTGTATGCGATCAGTTAATGGAAACAGTATGAAACAAGATCTCGCGGGAGCGCAGGCTTCATCAACCCCAGACTCCCCGCCAGGCTCACAATCAAAACATGGACTCCTATATGTCTGCATCGCAGTCTTCTTTTTCGCGACCAGCCCGATTTTCATCCGCTGGTCGCAACCATTTACCTCTATCGAAATAGCTTTCTGGCGACTCGCAGTCGCTACTGTCCTCGTCGCAATGATGGGACTACTCACCCGCCAATCTCTCTGGCTCAAGCGTCAGGAACTCCCGCGCTTCCTTTTCTACGGCCTCGTTACTGCCCTCCACTTTCTATTTTATATTGCCTCACTGAGCTTCACGACGATTGCCCACGCGCTCGCAATCGTCTATACCTCTCCCATCTTTGTCACCCTCTTCTCGGTTTTCATATTAAGAGAACCTCTGGCTATAAGAAAATATCTGGGCATTGGAGTGACAATCGTCGGGCTGGCTATTCTGGTGGGCTTTGAACCACGCTACACCTCTTGCTCTCTCAATGGGCAATGTATGATCCTGGGTGATGGCCTGGCTCTCCTCTCGGCTCTCTGCTTCGGCATTTATTCCGTTGCCGGACGCGGAGAACGAGCTCGCCATCCCTTGTTCCGCTATACCACCAACGTCTATGGTCTGGCCGCGTTATGGTTGCTACCACTCACGCTCTATTTCGCGTTCCAGCACACTTATCCGCTCGCAGCGGTGGGAGCGGTTGTCGCGCTTGGCGTCTTCCCACTCGGCCTGGGACATACCCTTTACAATGCTGCTATCCGTCATGTCCACGCCACCTATGCAAACCTGATTGCGACGCAGGAGGTGACGACGGGAGTTCTCCTGGGGATATTACTATTGCATGAAATTCCCTCAGCAACGGCGATCATTGGTGGCATTATCATGCTGATCGGTATCGCCTGGGTCTTGATCTAATGCCATAGCGTGTTAGATTGGTCTCAACTGAGGGTCAGCAATCCAGCCTTCAAACTCATGCCCAGGCGGGATGCCATAGCCATTGTCCCGTTGTGTATAGGCCCAGGCCGCCTGAAGCGCGCAGAGAACAGCATCTAGCACATCTCCCATCGGATCTTCTATCGAGGCGCCGATCATTTTATCATCTATCACTACCTTCATACCGTATACGGTAGCCAGTTCATCTGAAGTTAGTGCCTGCACTAGGCTTCGCCGCGCTGCTAGCTGTTCTGCTGTTTGCTTTCTGCGCTCGTCACTTTTATACGAGCGAGAGCCGATCCAGCGGCGGGCAATCAAGGCGGGATAACCTTCAACTGCTATACGATTGCTCAGCAGAGGACGGCATGGCAAAACGCTCACCGGTGCAGCTAGCAGTCGTGATGCCCCTTCAAAAAACATCTTCCCCACCGGCACTCGCTGCATCATCATAGGGCTACGCGCTCCGGCAGCGATATCCGTTGCGCGCAAATGCAGTTTGTCCCCTATTGGTTTGCCCTCACAGTAGTTAGCCAGTACTTGCTCAAATGCTCTCTTTCCTATTTGAGCAATGAGCCAGACATAATCTTCCCATGCCTCAGGCCAGCCAAGTTGCAAAAGGAGCCGATGGGGCTGTCCAAAGGGAAAATCAAGCGCTGCAAGCCAGGGGCCATCCTGAGCCAGGAAAGCTTCAAATTGCTCTAAACTCGTCAGAAAAAGGCAGGTCTGCATCGTCAGGACATTGTCATTTAATTGACCCTGAGAGCAGACGATCTGTTTCCTCCCGCTCGGCGCGCTGGTGAAATCGATGCCAAAAATAGGAGCGTTCTGGGGTGCGCCTATTGCTTCCATTTAGAGACCCTGGCCTCATCGGCAAACGTCATAGTTGCGCCATTACGCATTTGCTAATCGAGCGCAAGGTTGCAAATACGCCTCTGCCATCGGCGGCGACGGATTCAAAGCTGGGAACCCGACGGCGATTGAGGTATCGTTCAAGCACAGGAACTGGCAGCGCGTTCGGCATATCGCGCTTATTCCACTGCATTACCAGGGGAAAAGTGCTCATATCTTTGCCTATACGGCGCATATTCAGTTCTAGCTCATAAATACTCTGTACATTCTCCTCGAACTTCTCTGCCTGGGAGTCTACCACAAAGACAATACCATCGGCCCCATTGAGCACCGCCAGACGTGTACGTTCATAGAGGATCTGTCCGGGCACAGTATACAGGTGAAAGCGCGTGCGAAAGCCATGCACAGTCCCGAGGTCAAGCGGTAGAAAATCAAAAAACAGCGTACGTTCGGTCTCGGTGGCAATCGAGAGCATCTCTCCACGAGCGGACGGAGTGATGCTTTTATAAACGTGTTGCAGGTTCGTGGTTTTCCCACAGTAGCCAATGCCATAGTAAACAATCTTACAATGGATTTCATGACTAGCAATATTTATGAGCGCCATGCCAGGTTCCCCTAATCCCGGAAGAGCAGATCGATAGTATCTTCGACTGAAGAGCGAAATTGTACATTGATCACTGAGGATTTCGCGCGCGCCGTATCATTACGCACATGATCGAGAATCCGGCCTAGCTCATCGGAAGCTTTCTTCGAAAGGACTTTGACTAAACCTATATGTGTCAGTTTATCAAATATAATGACGAGCAGCCACTGTTCCTCGACCATCGACGTATAGATATTTTCCTGCACTCCCTGCTGGAAGATATTGCGAAAATCTTTCTCGTCGAGCAATTTCGCCACTTCTCGCGAAGAGGAGAAAACGCCCGCGAGCAATGCGCCAAGCGTTGTAACATTGCGCCGCGTGCCTGTTCCCTGCACAGCAACCACCTGCCCGCTTTTGTCGATCAGCATCGTAGAAGTGGCATTGGTGTCATTCATTAGCTTCATTAGCACTGCCGAAATAGTGGCAAGCTCACGATCTGAAATAACAAGATTCGTCAGTTGTTCCATGGACGCGCCGCCCTCCGTCTACACGGCTAGCAAAGGAAGTTTCGTATTTTGCACGACTTTCTGCGTTAGACAATATCAAGAGCCTCCAAAATTTCGTTGCGACTGGTCTTCACCAGGTGGCGCACGCGGCCAATGTTCGAGGCATTATCAGAAAGAGTTACTAGAATGGCAAAATCGCCTACAGGATCTACGCTCACTAACCCCTGCTCGTACTCCATCAGTACGCCCACCACACTCCCTCGTGCAATCTCTTTCCCCAGCGCTTCCGCCGTGCTCAAGCCCGTGGTAGTAATCGCCCCCACCGCCTCCATATCTTCTTTCCCCTCCCGTGTCAGACCTTCAATCAGTAAACCATCGCGCCCAACCAGAATCGCCTGGCGCACCCCCGGAATCGATAAGAAACGGCCCAGCATCTGTTTGAGATCAACCATTCTTTCCTCCACACTAACAGGCAGCGATTATTGCGCTCTTTAAGAGCATATGACCTTTGCTATTCTAACTGATGGATTAGGGGAGGCGCAATCCTATGGGACATCTTGGCTAATTACCCCACTGCCACTTTTATCACCTATCCATAATGTATCGCAAAAACTACTTGTGGGTACTTTTTGCGATACATATCCGCGCCAAATCGCTACCTGCTTTTTGAGCCGTAATTGGGAGCTTCTTTGACGATCATAACGTCATGAGGATGGCTTTCGCGCAAACCTGCGCCTGTAATGCGCGTGAAGCGGGTATTTTCCTGCATCTCTTTGATGGTGGCCGCTCCGGCATACCCCATCGCCTGACGCAGGCCGCCGACCATTTGATAGACAAAAGGACCCAGCGCCCCCTTATATGGCACACGCGCCTCAATACCTTCGGCGATGAGCTGCGACTCATCCATCTCACCCTGGAAGTAACGATGCTTGCTATAGCGGCGCTGTTTCATTGCCGCAATTGAACCCATGCCGCGATAATCTTTGAAACGCTCACCATGCGAGATAATCAGTTCGCCTGGGCTTTCATCCACCCCCGCCAGCAGGCTTCCCAGCATGACCGAATCGGCCCCGGCGGCAATGGCTTTGGCGATATCCCCAGAATACTGGATACCACCATCGGCGATGATTGGCACGTCATATTGTCGCGCTATCTGGGCGCAGTCATAAATGGCGGTGATTTGAGGCATGCCAATACCGGCGATGACGCGCGTTGTACAAATAGCTCCCGCTCCAATACCTACCTTGACGGCATCCGCTCCCGCCTGAATTACCGCCTCTGTCGCCTCAGCCGTGACAACATTACCCGCGATGATTTGTATGCGTTTACCAAACTGGTCTTTGATACGCGCCGTTGTTTCAAGGACCATGCGCGAATGAGCATGCGAGGTATCGATGACGATGACATCCACCCCTTCTTCGATCAACGCGCCGCAGCGAGCTTCAACATCCGGCCCCACGCTGACCGCCCCACCCACGCGTAGTCGCCCAAATTCATCTTTGGCTGCATTGGGATACAGGATCTTTTTCTGGATATCTTTCATGGTGATGAGCCCTTTAAGCACCCCATGATCGTCCACAACCGGTAGTTTCTCGACCTTGTAGCGATGGAGAATTTCCCTGGCCTGTTCCAGCGTTGTCCCCACCGGCACCGTGATCAGGTTTTCTCTTGTCATCAATTCCGCGATGGGCCGCTCGGCGTTGGTTTCAAAGCGGATATCACGATTGGTAAGAATGCCGACCAGCTTCCCATGCTCAGTAATGGGGACGCCTGAGATATGAAAGCGCCGCATTACCCCCAGGGCCTCTTGCAATGACGCGGTCGGTTCCAGAGTGATCGGGTCGGTGATCATCCCCGATTCCGAACGCTTGACCTTATCTACTTCCTGCGCCTGATCATCGATTGATAAATTACTATGTACTATGCCAATCCCGCCCTCGCGTGCCAGAGCAATCGCCAGCCGTCCTTCGGTGACGGTATCCATAGCAGCGCTGGCTATAGGAATGTTGATGGCGATTTTACGGGTGAGGCGGGTCTGTGTAGAAACATCACGAGGGAGCACCGAAGATGCGGCTGGGATGATGAGGACATCATCAAATGTAAGACCTTCCGAGACAAACTTACTGGAAAAATCGTCCGACCGATGCGCCAGAGACATGATCGCGGTATCCTCCTATCCTCCTTTAAAAACATCCAGCACAGCCGGAACACATGCTGGAGCCTCCCGAGGAATACATTGCACACTCTACTACTTGGTAATACCTATCAGGTTGTCGATGAGATAGACAAATGAATATTCCGTTAGTATAACACATCCCCTCATCACCACGCCAATTCACATGCTTCGATTTCAATACAAACAGGGAAGCGACGATGGTCAGGGCTATTTAATTCTTCTTTTTTTGCCCCCTTCGGGGGCGAGGGAGGGGAAGAATGAGCGGGGACACCCCGCGCCCCGCAAGGGGCTGTGCCCCTTGACCCCCTCTTCTTCAGAGCAGTAAATAGCCCTGGACGATGGTTGCTGAGGATTGACTTACAAAGAAAAAGTTCTATAGTATAGTTATTTTATTGTCACTAGTCCTGAATTTGATTCATATGCAAGGAGCGATAGCTATGGCAGAAAAAAGCGCACAAACTATTTCCCAGGAACAACCACATCATCTTTTTCAACATACGCCCCATCCACATCAGCCACGCAATGTCAATTTAATCTTTGAAGCTGAGAAGGCCGCGGGAAATTTCAATCAGAAGGTCGCTGTCGGCATGACGAGCGTCTTCCAGGCTATGCCGACCTTCTGGCTCATTATGCTCTGGATCGTTCTGTGGATTCTTGCGAACGCCACTATCGCACATTTTGATCCACTGCCCTGGCCTCTGCTGCTGGCTCTGGCTTCGGTGCCGCAATTGCCGTTAATGATCGTCATTATGGTTGGTCAGGGATTGCTAGGACGCAAACAGGAGCTGCAATCCGAAGAGCAGTACAACACAACCATGAAAACATATCATGATATTGAGCAGATCATAGCCCATCTTTCAGTGCAGGATGAGGAGATCCTCAAACAAACCCGTATGATCGTGCATCTGCTCAAAACCTCCGGTATTTCACCAGAGCAACTCCAGATAGTTCAAGAAGGCAAAAACGTCACAATTGAGGAAACAAAGCCCCTATCCACCAATGCAGGATCATAGGTGATCTTATAAAGATCTGCCTTCTCGCCTGGAGAAAATGCAAATCACAGCATAGCAAAATAGAGGAGCAGCAAGAGATGCTCTCATGATGAGCTATCTCTTGCTGCTTCTGCGTTCACTCAATGAACAAGCTAGACGGTTCCTCGTGAGCGGTTACTCATGATCAGGTTGTATATAAGGACAATGACGGCCAGAACCAGCAACAGATGAATGAGCCCACCTGCAATATGGAAGAGGAAGCCAAGCAACCACAATATTACGAGTACAACAACAACGCCCCAAAGAATACCAAACATATTTTCACTCCTTTTCCTCTCTTCAAGCTGTTCTCAATAAACCACGCTCAAGGGACAGAAAAAAGCTTTTTGCTACCATTAGCACGAATCAATGAGCCAAATGGATGAAGGCTTACTGGCTGGCTTCACTCAGGCAGTCTACAAATACCTTGTCATCCTCGGAGAACTGCTGTACTCTATATAAAGCAATCTTTATCGTTATTCTTTGCTAGCATTCTGAAGGAGTTCGTTTTTATGTCTGCTCACACGCAGACAACGACGGTAACGACCAGCCAATCGGGGCTTGCCACCGGTACGGCAGTCATCGTCGTTGATAAGTTCAGCAAAAGCTACGGTGCCAACCGTGTTGTCGATAATTTACAATTTGCCGTCCAGCGTGGTGAGGTCTTCGCACTCCTGGGACCCAACGGCGCAGGGAAAACAACGACCGTTGAAACGCTCGAAGGTTATCGTGTACCCGATGAAGGCACGATCCGCGTTCTGGGGCTCGATCCCATTCGCGACGCACACACCCTTAAACCCCAAATCGGCGTGATGTTGCAGCAGGATGGTCTCTATCCCGCACTCACAACCCGCGAAGTTTTGCATCTTTTCGCGAGCTATTACGAGCATCCTCAGAGCGTTGATGCCTTGCTTGAACGAGTCGGGTTAACTGCTTCAGCTAAAACACGCTGCCGCAGACTCTCAGGCGGGCAGAAACGCCGTCTCGCTCTGGCTGTCGCGCTGGTTGGCAATCCCACACTTGTTTTCCTGGATGAGCCCACTTCCGGCATGGACCCACAGGCTCGCCTCGCAACCTGGGAGATTATCCGCGACCTCAAAAGCAAAGCAGTGACGGTGCTGCTCACTACGCATCTGATGGATGAAGCCGAGCGACTGGCCGACCGCGTTGCTATTATTGATCACGGGCGACTCATTGCGCTCGATACGCCAGCCAACATGACTGGCGTGAAGAACGCTCATATGGTGCGTTTTGTTGCGCCCACGGGGCTGGATTGCCAGCAACTGGCGGCGCTACCCTCCGTGCTTAAAGCAGAAGAGGTACGACCCGGCAGCTACGTCATCGAGACAGGGGCCGGCGATACCATGCCAACGTTCCTGGCTGAATTGACGGCGTGGCTACGCGACCAGCATATCACCCTCTCTGAGCTACGCGTAGGACACGGCTCGCTGGAAGAGTTATTCCTGCGCTTGACAGGATCGGAGGTGAGAGAATAATGGCAGCGCAAACGACCAGTACGCTCAATCATAAAACGGACGACAGCAAAGCGGCCTCGCTGGCCCGCCAGGTAGCCGCGCAGACTCGCTATGAGCTGGTGCTCACATCGCGGCGCGGCGAAAATGTCCTGGTTACACTGATTATCCCTGTCGTGCTCTTGATCTTCTTTATGTCAATTAACGTCATTCCTTCGATCAATGGGAGCGCCATTCGCTTTCTGCTGCCAGGCATTCTGGCTGTAGCAATTATGGCGGCAGGAATGGTGAACCTGGGCATTGCCACGGCATACGAGCGGTACTATGGAGTATTAAAACGTCTGGGCAGCTCTCCTCTGCCACGCAGCGGACTGATTATAGCCAAAGTGATTTCTATTCTCATCCTTGAGGCGATACAGGTCTTGCTGCTGGCCGGCGTTGCGGCCATATTCTATGGTTGGAGGCCCGCCGGTTCGCCGCTGCTGGCTCTGCTCATTATCGCTCTGGGCACAGTGACCTTTGCGGCACTAGGACTGGCGATGGCCGGCGCTTTACGCGCCGAAATGACGCTGGCGGCTGCCAACGCGCTCTTTTTGATTTTCATTATGCTGGGCGGCGGGATTCTCCCTCTCAGCCACTTGCCAGCGCCCCTGGCGGACCTGGCGCAACTATTGCCCGCAGCCGCGCTCACCCAGACGCTTCAGGCGACTATGAGCAGCGGTGTACCGTTCCCAACCTTTTCGCTGATCGTGCTGGTGGTATGGGCGGTCGTTATCCTGCTGGTCGCCATTCGTACGTTCAAGTGGGAGTAATTGCCTTGTACCATTCAAGTGTTGGCCTTCCACACCCATTGTTCGGGACAGGTATAATCCAGTATGGTTGGTTGACCGCTATTGAGGGAAGAGACGATAAACTGCGGAATATCACTATGCTGGAGATGGTTTTGCCTATCAGGTAAGATGACAGAGATGCCATCCAGTTCATGCACCTGGGCAATCACGTCATGGAATGTGCCAACCTGGGCAATAATAATCTCTACATTGAAGTCCACCGTCTGCGTCTGCAGATTATAGCTGAGCAGGTAAGGAATGATCGTATCGCTGGCCGGACGAAACGGGTCCTGGAACGTGTAGTCAGTTTTATAAGGATTGCTCGGCAAAGCATGAGCAAAGGCCATTGCTTCCGTGCATAGATGATATTTGTAGGCGCTATTTGGTATGCGCAGCAGGCCAGAATGAGGAGCCAGGGCCGGAGGGAGCGAAATAATGTACTGACGGACAGCAATGAGCATAGTAGCACTTACAACAATAATAGCCAGGGTCAGGAGCAGCCAACGTTTCATTTTCATCTCCTCTGAAATACATGATCGCGCTAAAAAGATAGAAAAGATGGTTTTGCGCATCAATCATGCACAGCATTGGCAGTTGGTTGCTCTTCCTCCGTTCCTTCGGGCTCCTCTTCAAGTTCTGGCGTCTGTAATTGCCAGATCGTCATCAGAAACATTACCAGGATAATCGCATGCAGCACGGTACACCACGCACAGATGGTATGCAACTGCACTATTTCGACGTAGAGCAGATAGAAGACGGTGAGCATGCCTAATGCAGTCCAGGCAAACTCAGCCAGCAGAAGAGGGCGTCGTTGCCATCCTGACCGCCAGCCCGCAAGCGCCAGAGCTGCACCAACGGCACACCAGAAGAGGCCGGGGATAGTGATAGGGATCGCCGTGCCGGGCACAACCGAGTAAGAGCTGGAGAGCACGCGCGCGCAGTCGATAAAGCCGCTTGTCGAACAGACCAGGGGCACATTCTCGTAATGCACGGCTGTCAGGTAAACGGCAACGCCAATACCCAGTATAGACAGAAGGAGCAGCGCGATCTGTCCGCCCGAACGTCGATTAGTTATCATCAAGCATTCCTTTTCTCGCATGCGTATATCACTAACAACATTGACAGCTATTACACACGAAGAGTATATCTCTACTGCATAGGATATTCCCAATGTAGGCGCATGTCAATTATCACATATGAGGAACAGAGGTCAGGGTACGCATATATCGTTTTGCGTACCCTGACCTCTGTGTAGTCATTTATTAGAGTAGGCTTTAATCAGCCAGCGGTGGCGTCACCTGTTCTGCGAAGTGGCAGGCGGCATAATGTTGGCGGCCTTCTTTGGCTTCGAAAACCGGTTCAACCTCTCGGCAGATAGATTGCGCCATCGGGCAACGGGTATGGAAACGGCAGCCCGAAGGGATATTAATTGGGCTGGGCAGGTCGCCAGAGAGAATGATGCGCTGACGCTTTTTCTCTATCGCAGGGTCAGGAATGGGAACCGCAGAGAGCAACGCTTTCGTATAAGGATGTTTGGGAGCTGCGTACAATTCGTCACGATCCGATAGTTCGACAATCTTGCCCAGGTACATCACAGCGATACGATCAGCTACGTGACGGACCACACTTAAATCGTGCGAAACGAACAGATAGGTGAGATTGAACTGGCTTTGCAGGCGCTGCAAGAGGTTGAGCACCTGCGCACGAACGGAGACGTCCAGCGCCGAAACAGGCTCATCGGCAATGATAAACTCAGGATTGATCGAGAGAGCGCGTGCAACCGCGATCCTCTGGCGCTGCCCGCCACTAAACTCATGTGGGTAGCGATCAATATATTCTGGGCGCAACCCTACCACACGCAGCAACTCTACAGCGCGGTCGCGAATCTCCTGGCTCGATCCCATTTTATAAATAGCCATTGGCTCAGAGATCAATGAGCCGATGGTAAAGCGTGGATTGAGCGAGGCGTAGGGGTCCTGGAAGACCATTTGCACGCGCTGGCGCATTTTTCTCAATGGTTCGCCACTTAATTTCGCCAGATCCTCATTATCGAAGAGAATCTCGCCCGACGTTGGCTTATAGAGTCGTACAATAGTGCGGCCAATCGTCGTTTTGCCTGAGCCGCTTTCACCGACCAGGCCGAGTGTTTGCCCACGCTCGATGCTGAAGCTCACCCCATCGACCGCCCGTACATGGCCCACCACACGCTGCAGGACGATACCTCTCGTCAAGGGGAAATGCATTTTGAGGTCACGCACATCAAGCAGTGTTTTGCTTGCAACCAATGTGTCTGCCATCTTCTTCTCCTTAAATCATGTGCGTTTTTATGATGTGTGAGGGGTATGGCTGGCTGCCGCCTCAAGAGCCGCGAGCTGGTCCGCCAGACGTTTCTGTCGCCGCCGTTCTGCGTATGCCTGCTCTTTTTCGTTGGTTATATCCACCCAGCAAGCTTTGCGATGGGCCAGATTGCCAGCGACCGGATCAAAGGAAGGCATGGTACGGCAGATGCCGCGGGCAAAGAAACAACGCGGCATGAAAGGACAGCCGCTTGGAGGTCTCAAGAGATCGGGAGGGGCGCCTTCGATGGTCCTTAACTCATCGCTGCGCTTCTCATCCAACCGTGGTACCGAGCCTAGCAGCCCAACGGTGTAGGGATGGCGTGGATTGCTAAATAGCTCATCGGTTGGGGCCTCCTCGGCCACCTTGCCAGCATACATCACAATCACACGGTCAGCCATACCGGCCACTACCCCCAGGTCGTGGGTAATCAAGATCAGCGCCGTTCCAAACTCGCTGCATACCCCGTTAATCAGCTCTAGAATCTGCGCCTGGACCGTGACATCCAGCGCCGTCGTGGGCTCATCTGCGATCAGCAGCTTGGGGTTACATGCCAGCGCCATAGCGATCATGACGCGCTGACGCATGCCGCCGCTAAACTGATGAGGGTAGGAATTGATCCGTTCCGCCGCAGCAGGAATACCCACTTGATCCAGCAGAGAAATGGCACGTTTCCGTGCCTCGCTCTCCGATAGTTTAAGATGGATACGCAGCCCTTCCGCAATTTGCCGCCCTACCGTCATGGTGGGATTCAAGCAGGTCATCGGATCTTGAAAGATCATCCCGATCTTGCCACCACGTATTTTGCGCATCGTGCTTTCCGGGGTATCAAGTAGATCCTGTCCATCAAAGAAGATGCTGCCGCCTGCATATTCACCTGGTGGTTGCGCGACAAGGCGCATAATGGAGAGGGCCGTGACGCTTTTCCCACAGCCACTTTCTCCCACAATCGCTACTTTCTCGCCTGGCTTGATCGCAAAGCTTACCCCATCGACTGCCCGCACGCGACCGGCCTTTGTCTTAAAGTAGGTCTTGAGATCCTGCACTTCGAGCAGATACTCTCCCAAGTTCGTAACTCCTTCTACAACAGATAATTTAACGCTCGGTCATGTAGGGATCGAGGGCATCGCGCAAGCCATCTCCCACCAGGTTGAAACTCAAGACGGTAAAGAAGATGAGCAGGCCAGGAATAAACACCAGCCAGGGAGCGGAGTCATAGAGGTCCTGACCAAGTGCAATGATATTGCCCCAACTTGCAGATGGCAGATGCAGACCAAAACCGAAGTAGCTCAATACCGATTCAAGAATGATGTTAGCACCAACGAGCAGCGTTGCGCTCACAATGACCGCCCCCGCCGCATTTGGCAAGATATGGAGAAACATCAAGCGAAAACTTCTGGCACCAATGGTACGAGCAGCCAGAACATATTCGCGTTCTTTCAGCGCCAGAAACTCCCCGCGTACCAGACGCGCTACGTTTGTCCAGCCAAAAAAAGCAATCAGCAGGATGACAAAACGGGGCGAACCATCAGAGAACGTGGCGGAGAGCACAAACAGGAGTAGGTAGAGCGGGATCGCCAGAACGACATCCGTCAGACGCATCAAAACGTTATCAATGATCCCCCCGTAAAAGCCAGCGATGGACCCGATGCCAATGCCAAAGATAATCGAGACTAGCATCGAAGTAAGGCCCACCTCTAAGGAAACCTGACCACCGAACATAGCGCGAGCAAACTCATCTCGCCCGAGATCGTCGGTACCAAAGGGATAGCGCAGTGATGGCCCCTGCAATGTATCAGATAGATGAATCACATCTGGCTGATTATGGCCGGTTATAAATGGGGCGAGAAAGCAAGCCAGAATCAGGAGCACCAGAAAGGCCAGCCCTCCGATAGCCGCCCTGTTACGAATGAAACGATCAAAAATGATCTTTCCCTGGCTACGGCGCTTCCGCACTAACTCCGGCGTCAGATCAAGAAAAGCCTCAAGCTCATCTTCCTGCGTCGGCGCGGTATTGATCTTTTCAGATATATCCATATGTTCTTTCTCCAACAGGCTATGAGTAACGGATACGCGGGTCCATCACGCCGTACAGAATATCTGCTATCAGGTTAAACATTATCACAAACGTTGCGCCGATTACCAGGATAGCCAGAAGTACTGGAAAATCGCGGCTCTCAAGCGAGTTGAAAAACAGTTGTCCCATCCCGGGCCAGGCAAAAATGCCTTCAGTGATGACCGCGCCGCCGGCCACACTACCAAAATCAATCGCCACTACGGTGATAAGCGGGATCACCGCATTGCGTAGCGCGTGCTGGAACAGCATAGCCCTGGGAGTGACGCCCTTCGCCCGGGCCGTACGCATGTAATCCTGTTTTACGACATCGATCATGCTGGAACGCATAAAACGACTCCAGCCAGCGACAAAAAGCGTAGCCAGGGCTGTCGTTGGTAATATCAGGTGCAAAAACCGATCAAGCAGTCCGTTGAAGAAATCAAAGCTAAACCCTAAAGTTTGTGTACCGGAGACCGGCAGCCAGTGTAACTGTACTGCAAAAACGTCTTGCAGAAAGAGCCCGAGCAAGAAAGCTGGCATGGCAAGGCCAAAATACGAAAGCGCCGTCAGCGTATAATCAGTGGCGGAGTTTTGCCGTTGAGCAGAGAGCGAGCCCAGCAAAACAGCCATTACCAGTGCAATGGAGAGCGCAGCCGCAAACAGCACTAAGGTGTTGGGGAAGCGTTCGCTCAAAAGATCGGTAACCGGCTGCTTGGTTTGAAAGGAGAAGCCGAAATTACCGGTTAGCATATTCCCTAACCATTTAATGTACTGCACGGGCAAGGGCTGATCCAGGCCAAAGCTGGCGCGAAGAGCTGCACGGCCAGCGGCATCCAGATGCGGGTTAAAGATTACCTGCTCTGGCCCTCCTGGCATCGCATGGATCAAAAGGAACACAAAGATAGAAAGCAGGAATAGTAGCGGTATAGCTTGCAGCAAACGTCGAATGATATATCGGCCCATATGCACCTCCGATACTAAAAGGTGAGAATTTAATTTGCCCTTTATAGTGCAACACGAAACGACGCTTTGTCAATCTTATCCAGTGTAACATTTTTTGACGTAACGTCAACAATGGGTACACACAAAATATCTCTGGCAGGATATTTGCTAACACCCCACCAGAGACATTTACAGCGACAAATCTAACACGACAGCGGGCCAGAGTTAGCGTCCACTAGACGCTAACACTGTCCATTTGTACACCACCACTGCCAGACGTTGATCGTTTCCGAGGCGCCCTCGGGGGCAGGAGCGTAGTTGTGAGCCGTGGTTTTGGCAATGCCCTGGTCTACCGGGCTGTACAGAACAATGAACGGGATGTCGCTGAGTTCAAGCGAGTGGATCTGGTCGAAGGCCGCCTGGCGCCCAGCAGGATCAGCCGTCTGCTGCTCTTGATGGATAAACTTATCCATCTGTGGATTGCAGTAGAAGCTCCAGTTCTCGCCATTCGTCCCCTGATCGGCGCAGCCCAGAAGGGCCTCATCATCAGGATCGTATGTGTACGCATTCTCAAATTCCGCCAGGTCATGCTTGCCATTGGGCAGGAATGAACCAAAGTAGGTGCTGGCCGGATAGTTCACGATGTTGATCTTGATGCCGATATCCTTGAAGTTGGATTGGATGATTTGCTCGTCATTCAACCGCCAGGGCTTACCTGAGGTAGTAGAATAGGTGAATTCGAGGCGCTGGCCATTCTTTGAGCGCACGCCATCAGGGCCTTTGACCCAACCATGCTGATCAAGCAGCGCGTTCGCGGCAGCAGGATCAAATTTCGGACAAGCAGCATTGGCCTGATAACCGGGGTTGAGCGACTTACCGTGATCGGTACACAATGGAACAGCCTGACCCAGACGGGCCACCTGGATCAGCGCATTATGATCGATTGCCATCGACATGGCTTGACGCACTTCCAGGTTTTGCCCCAGAATCGGGTTCTTGAGATTGATAATCATCACCTCATAGTTTGAGGCGTTGGGATTGACCGCCAGTTTGTAATTTGACAGGGTCTTGTAGGTATTGGTCTTGCTCACATCCAGGAACCACGAGGAGGTGATAGAGCCAGCCTGCAAGTCCTTGAGGATCGTATCTTCGCTCGCTATCGGGCGGAAGATGATTTTATCCAGATACGGCAGACCCGCGGATGCCTGGAAGTAATTCGGGTTGCGCACCACGGTATAGTGATCGCCTGGCACGCTTTCGCTCATCATAAAGGGGCCGCTGGTAACTGATGGATTCAGGTTATCTTTGGATTTTAAGATTGCATCAGGAGCCATGCTCTCAAAGTGATGCTTGGGCAGAGGCGAACCGGCACCATCTGTCCACAAGGCCAGGAACGGCGCATAGGGTGACTTGAGATGGAAGGTGATTGTCAACTTGTCTGCTGAGATGTCATCCGAGGTAATCAGATTATACCCGACCGTGCTGGCCGCGCCGAACTTGGGATTGTCCCAGAGCCTCCAGGTGAAATCGAGGTCATCGGCATTGAGTGGCTGCCCATCGTTCCATTTCAACCCGGGACGTAGTTTGATCGTCCATGTCTTGAGGTCCGCGCTTACCCCACCGTTGGCAAGCGTCGGAACTTCCGTTGCAATGTAAGGAGTGATCTTACCAGCATAATCACCAACAAATGGGGGGGTGTATAACGCCTGCTCCATCACTACATCAAAAGTCTGGGAATCGCCATTAGGAATGAGCGAACCAGGCTCATTAGGAATGTCATCAATCCAGGTGCCACCCCTTACCGCCTTCTGCGTCTGCTGCTGCACTGGCGTGCCCTGCGCTCCACAGGCGCTCAAAACCAGGATCAACAGCGACATCACTGAGAATGCCATCAAGAGGAATCTTGGTCTGGGTCTCTTGAACATCATGTCCTCCTCAGAAAATAATACATGCATTGAGGATCTGGTTTTCCCTTCCCGGTAATACATGAAAAAGGAAACCACAGCAAGTGTCGGATTAGCAGCTTCCCACACCGCATATACTACCAGCTCCAGATCCCTCACATCCAAATGAGAACCCCGAGCTAGCACTATATGTACTACGTACGTCCTGGACAACTTCTCACACGAAATCTCGAAGTTTCTCTATGCACCTCCCGATTCGCTCTATCCACTTCGCCATCAACCTATCCATCACGCCCTCCCCTCATACGCCTTGATCACTTCTCCACTGCCTCTTGTAGCTCTCCCCCCTTCCTTAAAGTTTGAAACAATGACGTTTGATTTTTTTAACCAGATCGCGCCATTTCACCATTTTATTTACCTGAACTCACCCACATCTTAACAAAATCACCACCCTTAATCCTATTCCCCTGTTACCTGAAAGCCGATGGTTAAAGATAAAACAGACCTTTCAGGCAAAAAACACAGGTTTTTACAGCAGAACAATCATTTTTACATACATTAATATAATAAGTATACTCTAATAAAACATTACTATTTGATGGAATATAAATCTCCAAGTAAAGTTTACCATTATTGACATATTCCTTTGTATTTAAGTATCTTTAGGTTGAGATGTGGATGGTATATAGATTTTAAGTTCACAATTTATTATTTAATCAGAGAGTGGCAGTGTAAACGCTTGCTGTCCGCGTTGCATATGTTCCACGTTATTAGTACCTGTAATAGCTACAGGTATGACGCCTCAAATGGCTACAGAGGGGAGCAACAGTCATGTATAGTGAGAGCAATAAGGCTACTACTTGCGCTCATACGACCTTTACCACCATCTCCAACGGAGCCTCCATTCCGGGTGCTCCGGCGCTTACCAAAAACGACCGGCTACTACCAGTCGAATATCATCCAGCTCAACAAGAGCATTTACAACGGCGCTCTGTTCCACTTTTAATCGAGCAGCAGGCCGCCGCAACACCAGAGGCGATAGCATTGGTAGCAGGGAAAGAGCGGTTAAGTTACCGGGACTTGAATCGGCGTGCTAACCAGCTCGCACACTACCTGCGGAAGCTCGGGGTAGGCCCAGAGAAACTGGTGGGATGCTGCCTCGACCGCTCTCTGGACCTGGTGGTGGCATTACTGGGCATTCTTAAAGCGGGAGGAGCTTACGTGCCGCTCGATCCCGCCTATCCACCCGAACGCCTCTCTTTTATGTTGAAAGATGCTCAGACTCCCGTTCTGATTACCAAACATGGCCTGATCAGCAGCTTTGATGGCGAGGACACACAGATTATCTGTCTGGATACAGATGCTGAAACGCTCGCCCAACAAAAAGAGACCGCGCCAGTTTCTCTGCTCCATCTTCATCATCTGGCCTACGTTATCTACACTTCCGGCTCTACCGGCCAGCCAAAGGGGGTGCAGATTACGCATAAGGGCCTGCTGAACCTCGTCCGCTGGCATTGGCGAGCCTTCGCCGTGACGGCGGCTGATAGAGCAACTCAGCTCACCAGCCCCGCTTTCGACGCGACGGGTTGGGAGCTCTGGCCTTACCTTGCAACAGGCGCACGCATCTACCTTCCAGACGAAGAGACGCGAGTCACTCCAACGGCTCTGCGTGACTGGCTGATAGACGAGGATATCACCATCACCTTCCTGCCAACATTGTTAGCAGAAAGCGTGCTGGATCTGGACTGGCCCTCACCTGTATCGCTGCGCCTCCTGCTGACGGGAGCCGATAAGCTCCAGCGCTACCCATCACCTGCGCTGCCATTCACGCTTGTCAACAATTATGGTCCGACGGAAGCTACCGTAGTAACAACGTCCGGCATTGTCCCACCAACCGAACAGCCCGATGCTCCGCCTTCGATTGGTCGCCCAATTGATCATGCACAGACGTACATCCTGGATGATTGCTTACAGCCGGTACCGATTGGCACGCCTGGAGAACTCTACATTGGCGGGGCCGGTCTGGCACGCGGCTACCATAATCGCCCCGAACTGACGGCGGAGAAGTTCATCGCTCATCCTTTCAGCAAAGAGCCGGGAGCGCGTCTCTATAAAACTGGTGACCTGGCCCGCTTCCTGCCCGACGGCCAGATTGCCTTTCTTGGTCGCGCCGACCACCAGATCAAAATTCGCGGTTTCCGCATCGAGCCGGATGAGATCGCGGTCAGGCTGAACTCCCATTCCGCTATCAAAATGAGCTTTGTCATGGCGCGCGAAGATACCCCCGGCGATAAACGCCTGGTTGCCTATATCGTACCGGCTGAGGGAGCGTCTCTCTCCGTCAGTAACCTGCGCGCTACGCTGTCAGTACACCTACCAGATTACATGCTTCCAACGGCTTTTGTGTTATTAGCAACGCTGCCAACCACTCCTAACGGCAAAGTTGATCGTGCAGCCTTACCAGCGCCGCATGCCGGCAACACGCTGCGAGATGGAGAGATTGCCGAGCCGCGCACTCCTATTGAAGAGAAGATTGCCGCGATCATCGCCAGGCTTCTGGAGACCGAGCGCGTGGGCAGTGACGAAAACTTTTTTATGCTCGGCGGTCACTCTTTACTGGGAACGCAGGTCATCGCACGTATCGCCGAAACCTTTGGCATTGACCTACCTCTGCGTGTACTCTTCGATGCTCCCACCGTGCGTTCACTCTCTGCCGAGATCGAGCGGCTGATCTTGCTCAAATTGCAAGCATTGAGCGACGAGGAAGCCCTGCACATGCTGGCTTCCGCGCCGAATATAAATAATAGCCGCCTCTCGGAAGAAACATACACACATTAAATCAACAGCGAGAAATGGAAACGCAACAGGGGTGGGAACGCTCCTGGCTGGAGGAATGAGTATGACGATCCATAGCAGTCAATCGGCACCGGACAAACAACAGAAGATACTCAGCCTGTACCATCTGCTCGATCCAGATGTGCTGGCGAACCCGTATCCCCTGTATCACCGCCTCCGCAGCGAGGACCCGGTTCACTGGGATCACTACCTGCATGCCTGGGTGGTTACGCGCTACGCCGATGTGGTGACGGTATTTCAGCGCTTCTCAGCTAACCGCACGCCCACCCCTGAGCAGTTGACAGCGCTGGGCCTATCAGCGTTGACGCCGCTGGCTCAGGTGATGATCCACCAGATGCTTTTTCTGGACCCCCCTTCCCATAATCGCGTCCGGGGCCTGGCGTCAAAGGCATTTACCCCCCGGCGGGTAGAGATTCTACGTTCGCATATCCAGGATATCACCAATAGCCTGCTGGACGCCGTTCAGGACAAAGGCCAGATGGACATCATTGCGGACCTGGCTTATCCCCTGCCCGCTATCGTTACCGCCGAGATGCTGGGCGTACCCACTGCCGATTGGCCGCAGTTGACGGCCTGGTCCGCCGACTTCGCGCAGGTGCTTGGGAACTTCCAGCACAATCCCGATAGCGCCGCACGCGTGATACGCAGCCTGGAACAGATGGTGGCCTATTTCCAGGCCGCCGTCAGCGAGCAGCGACAGCAACCACGCGATGGGCTGATCAGTGCGTTCCTCGCTGCTGAGCAGGATGGAGATCGGCTAACGGAGGAAGAGGTTGTAGCCAACACGATTGTGACGATGGTCGGCGGTCAGGAAACCACGACCAACCTGATTGGAAACGGAATGCTCACGCTGTTGCGCCATAGGGATCAGCTCGAACTGCTGCAATCTGACTTCTCGCTGGTCCCCTCCGCCGTTGAAGAGCTGCTGCGCTACGAGAGCCCCAGCCAGCATACTGCGCGGCTGGCTCCCTACGATACCGAGCTTGGCGGCAAAGCGATTCGTCAGCGTCAGGCAGTCATAGCGGTGATGGGTGCGGCGAACCGCGACCCGGAACGCTTCCCAGACCCGGACCGGCTCGATATTTGTCGCAAGGATAACCGCCATGTGGCGTTCGCCTGGGCCAGCCATTTCTGCTTCGGCGCGCCGTTAGCTCGCATTGAGGGTCAGATCGCCTTTGAGACCATCCTGCGCCGCATGCCCGGGATACAACTGGCCCCCGGCCCCATCACATGGCGCGAAAACCTGGGCCTGCGCGGTCTGGTCGCCCTTCCTGTCACATTTTCATGAAGCTGGACGAATACACAAAAGGATGCGATGAATGTCAGATACAAGGGAACTCTCAGATACTAAACGAGCGTTGCTGGAAAAATATCTTCGCGGCGAGCTCCAGGAGCCGCTGAAGGCCGCCAGTTCTGTATCTCCATCCAGTTCAATAGGAGTGGCACAAAAACATGAGGGCATCACAGCCATCAACGCGGGAGGAACAAAGCGCCCGTTCTTTTTTCTTCACGGCCACTGGGCTGGCAACGCCTTCTTTTGTTTCCCTCTCGCACAGGGTTTGGGCAACGATCAGCCATTTTACGCGCTGGACCCCTATCCCCTGGATCATTTACGCGTCCTGCCTTCTCTGGAAGAGATGGCCGCCGCGCATATTAAAGCCATTCGCAGCATCCAGCCCGAAGGCCCCTATCTGCTGGGCGGCTTTTGTAATGGAGGTCTGGTCGCTTATGAAATGGCCCGACAACTTGATGCAGCAAAACAGAAGGTCGATTTGCTGGTACTTATAGATTCCATCCCTACACGCCTCACCGCCCTTTGTGCGTTCATTCGTAATGCCGGTCAACTGCTTGGTCTTACGCCAGACAAGCAACTGGACTGGTTTCTGCGCTTACAACACTTCTACCGACATTGGAGGGACGGCCACGCTGATGAATCTGTATTTCTGAAGCAGTTCGATCCAAGGATCGAGTCTCCTTTCCCACCCCTGGGCATTTTACATAAAGAATATCCAGCGATGTTCATCTGGGCTACCGCGCACTATGTGCCAGGCTTCTACCCCGGCAAGGTCACCCTCTTCTGGGATAGCGCGGAACCGGAGCGCAGCCTGTGGTGGCAACGGATAGCCGAGGGGAAAGATCAAGAGGTTGAGGTCTATCGTATTCCCGGCTCTCATTCAAGCTGTAAAACAGATCACATCTCGGGCATGGCAGCACAATTGCGCATATGCCTGGATAAAGCCAGTCGGTAGGGGCAGGGTGATGTAGGGTTGGCGCGGGGTTGGCGCGGGGTTGGCGCAAGGCACTACCCCTACCGGTTTTGTTCAGCTCGTCCATGTAGTCCACCCGATTTATCGCGTCTTCTTCATCCTAAATCCAACAGGAGACTGTCATGGAAGAGATGCAACGCTTTCCATCTATCAGTGTTGTTATTCCAACCCGCAACGAAGCAGAGAATCTCTACTACATCCTGCCTCGTATCCCGACCAATGTCCACGAGGTCATTCTGGTGGATGGTCACTCGACCGATGACACCATTGCAGTGGCCCGACAACTCTTGCCTACGATTCGCATTATCAAGCAGGTCTGGAAGGGCAAAGGCGATGCAGTACGCGTGGGATTCACCGCCTGTACGGGCGATATCATTGTGATGCTGGATGGCGACGGCTCAACCGATCCCACAGAAATCCCGCGTTTTGTCGAGGCTCTACTGGCTGGTGGCGATTTTGCCAAAGGTTCCCGCTTCATTGAAGGAGGCGGCAGCAGCGACATCACGCCACTGCGGCAAATGGGCAATTACGCGCTCTGTGCCCTTACTAACCTGTTGTTCAGGCGACAGTTTAGCGATCTCTGCTACGGCTATAACGCTTTCTGGCGCTACTGCCTGGACTACACAGAGATCGATTGCGATGGCTTTGAGATCGAGACGCAGCTCAGCCTGCGTATGCATAAAGCCAATCTGCACATCGTCGAGGTTCCCAGTATGGAGCATCCACGCATTCACGGCCAAAGCAACTTACGCACGTTCCGCGACGGCTGGCGCGTCCTGAAAACCATCCTCAAAGAGCGCAGCATCGGCATAGCTTCGCCGGTAATCCAGTTGCTTGAAGCATGAGCATTGTCACCTACAGGTCATCATCCGTAACCAGTTTGTTCTTATACCATCTCATACTAGCAACGGGAAGGAAAGGCAATCCATGCTTAACAAGTATGAACAGAAAAAAGTGCCCATCTTGATGTACCACAGCATTTCAGAACGCGCTGGCCCAAAATTCAAGCCGTTTACCATCTCGCCTGCTCTCTTCTCTCGCCATATGGAATATCTGCACCAGCACGGCTATACTCCTATCACGGTAACGGAGTTTATCCAGGCGCGAGGACGCAGGCTGCACGTCCTTCCTCGTCGCCCGGTGGTGTTGACGTTTGACGATGGCTTCGCCGACTTCTACACCCATGCATTTCCCATTCTTAAACAGCATGACTTTACCGCGACACTCTACGTCGCCACGGGCTATATCAACGATACCAGCCGCTGGCTCAGACGCGAAGGCGAGACAACGCGCTGCATGCTGACCTGGGATCAAGTGGTTGAGATCAGTAAAAGCGGCATCGAGTGCGGCGCACATAGCCATACTCACCCCCAACTCGATACCATCCCTCTGATTATGGCCCGTTACGAAATCATGGGGAGCAAAATGATCCTGGAGCAGCACCTGAATCAACGGATCACGACCTTTGCTTATCCCTATGGCTACTACACAGCCACTACCCAGAAATTAGTACGTGAAGCTGGCTATACGTCCGCCTGTGCGGTGAAACACGCGATGAGCTCAGCCACGACGGAGGCATTTGCGCTGGCACGCATTACCATTAGCTCCAATACTGATGTGGGAGCGCTGGCAGACCTGATTACCGGACGCAAGCTATCAGGCATCTCCGCGATGTATCTGCAAGCCAGAACCCCTGTGTGGCAGGCCGTGCGTCGCGCCTCCTCCCCGGTCACACGCAGCCTGAAAGAGGGAGCATACGTACGATGATGACGATCTCTGTAATCATCTGCGCCTACACAATGGAACGCTGGGATGAGCTGGTGGCCGCGGTGCAATCAGCTCGGCAGCAACATACGCCGCCGCTTGAGATCATTGTGGTGGTTGATCATCACCCGCTCCTGCTACAGCGAGTTCGAGCGCAGCTTCCCGACGTTGTCGCCGTCGCCAACCAGGAGCCACAGGGGTTATCAGGAGCTCGCAACAGTGGGATCGCGGTCGCCAGGGGAGCGCTGATCGCTTTTCTCGACGACGATGCCATCGCCGATCCCGACTGGCTCACCTACTTCACCTCCAGTTGCGCCGATGCCGCTGTGCTGGGAGCCGGAGGGTTCGTCGAGCCATACTGGCTGGCAAAACGCCCTTCCTGGTTCCCTGAGGAGTTTTACTGGGTTGTGGGCTGCTCTTACAAAGGGCTCCCACAAACGCTTACCCCCGTACGCAACCCCTACGGCGGCTGCACCTGCATTCGTCGCGAGGTCTTCACAACCATTGGCGGCTTCAGGAACACAATGGGACGCAGAGGAGCGCGACCTCTGGGCGGCGAGGAAACGGAACTGAGCATCCGCGCCCAGCAATACTGGCCCGAGCGCACGTTTCTTTACGAACCACGTGCCCGCATCCGCCATCGCATCGCTCCGCAACGCGGCAGGTTTCGTTACTTCCTCTCGCGCTGCTATGCTGAGGGGCTCTCAAAAGCGGCTCTCGCGCGCTACGTCGGCATCTCAGACGGATTGGCATCCGAATGGACCTACACGCTGCACACATTACCGCAAGGCGTGGCCCGCGGCCTGAGAGATGGCCTCACTCATTTTGACCTGGCAGGTTTTCAGCGTGCGGGCGCGATTATCGCGGGACTGGCTATGACCACCACCGGCTATCTGGTCGGCACAATTGCCCAGCCCGCGAACGAAGGTCCAGCCCTTCTACAAAGATTATTCCGTCCTGTAGGGGCTATTCCTCGCGGTTACCCTGTTCAACACCTGTAGGGGCTATTCCTCGCGGTTACCCTGTTCAAGAAAGGATTAGCAACCTTCCATGATCCAAAGTCAGCTAGAACTAACTTTATCCCGGCCTCCGGCCTTTGCGCCCGCTCGCATTCTCGAAATCGAGATCGGGCTGCCCCTGGCCCCTATCAGCGCCTTTGACGAACAGAAGGGCAGACGCAATAAAGCTGGCCCCTACCAGCGCGCGCTCGCCATCATCTTCCTGCATGATCGTCCTCTAGGCACCGTCGAGTTTGAGTTCGATGACGACGGGGTAAGCGCCCAGCAATGCGCCCGGCTGATCTGGCAAAAGCTGCACCATCAGATTAATGAGCATCTATGCCAGGATGGTCTGCCTCCAGCCACAACGTTAGATAGCCAGGGCTTGCCGACTAACAGGCTGCCTCCCTGTATTCAGCAGCGCGAGCAGTTTCTGACTCACGCTCCCTTCGTGAGCATCATAGTCCCTACCCATGATCGACCCGAGCCCCTTAAAGAGACGTTGCGCTCTCTGCTGGACTTACGCTATCCTCGTTACGAGATCCTCGTGGTGGATAATGCTCCCAGCAGCAATGCCACTTATCAACTGGTCCGCCAGGCTTATGGCTACGCCTCTCAGATTCGCTATCTGCGCACAGATATCCCTGGTGTCTCTCGCGCCCGCAACCTGGGTGCCGCCCAGGCGCAGGGAGAGATTATCGCCTTTACCGACGACGATGTGTCGGTCCATCCTAACTGGCTGACCGAGCTGGTTCGCGGTTTCGCTGTGGCGGAAAAGGTGGGATGTGTTACCGGTTATCTTATGCCATTAGAGCTCGAAACGCCCGCTCAGTACTGGTGCGAAGAAAATAGAGGCACTCCGTGGTTCCAGGACAACCGTAGGGGCAAGGCTCGCCCTTGCTTCGCTGGCTGGCCCGCGCGACGTATTTTTGATGACTCAGGTCGCCACCAGCACCTCTATCGCATCGGCTTATTTGGTTGTGGGGCAAGCATGGCCTTCAAGGCATCGGCTCTGCGGAACGTGGGCGGTTTCGATCCGGCGCTTGGGGGTCGAGGTCCATCACGTTGCGGGCAGGATGTAGCAACACTATTTCGCATTCTGATGCATGGCTATAAAGTGGTACATGAACCGGCTTCTCTGCTCTACCACCTGCACCGTCGCGAATACCATGCCCTGTGTCGCCAACTTTATAACTATGGCGTTGGCCTGACTGCTTACCTGACTAAAAATGTGCTGGACTATCCCCAGCTACTACTTGATTTGTGTACTAAAGTCCCCTACGACCTGCTGATCGCCAAAGCCGATCAGAAACAGCCAAAATCGCTCTCTTATCCCAAAGAGCTGCACAATTTGCAGATCAAAGGGATGCTCTACGGTCCCATTGCCTTCTTCCACAGTCGATGGATAGAGCGCAAACAAGAGGAAAGCGAGCAGCCTACATCTCCTCGCCTTCCTGCATCAGGAAAGATGAAACGTTGAAAACGCAGCTACATCAATGGGTCAAAACGAACAGCACGATGCTGTTCAATACTGGCTCGCTAGCCACGACCTCAGTGGTGACGTCGGTCCTCGGCTTCGCTTACTGGTGGCTGGCTGCTCAAAGATTGCCGCCCGCGGCAGTAGGATTTGCCTCGGCGGCAATCTCGGCCATGACGCTGATCGGGACGCTCTGCATCCTGGGCATGGGAACCTTACTGATTGGGGAATTACCGCGCCAACGTGGCAAAGAATTATCTCTCATCAGCGCATCCCTGATCCTGGTAGGCGGTGTGGCAGGCGTTACGGGCATGCTCTTTGCCGCCATCGCGCCCTTGATCTCACCGAACTTTGGGCCGTTGAGATCAGATCCACTCAACTTTACACTTTTTGCGGTCGGCGTTAGCCTGACCGCAATCTCGCTCGTCTTCGATCAGGCCCTCGTCGGCCTTTTACGTAGCGATCTCCAACTCTGGCGCAACGCCCTTTTTGCTATCATCAAACTGGTGGCACTCTCCATGGGCGCAACCATGCTCTTTCACCCGCTGGGCATAGCAATTTATGCTACCTGGGCCTTCGGCAACGTCATTTCGCTGGGCCTGCTCATCGGGCTAGTGGTATACAGCCGCAAATGGCCCGGACACTTTTTCCAGCCGGAATGGAGCCTGATGCGCCAGCTCAGAGCGGCAGCCATAGAGCACCATATGCTTAATCTGGTGCTTCAGGCTCCCGCTCTCATTCTGCCGGTGCTTGTTACGGTACTGCTTTCAAACACAGCCAATGCCTGGTTCTATGTATCCTGGATGATCGCCAGCATCAGCTCCCTGATCCCTTATGCCCTGACAACAGTGCTTTACGCCACTAATGCTACTCAATCTGACACACTGGCACATAAAGTTCGCTTGACCCTATTCCTGGCTGTAATACTTTGTGGCTTCATCACTGCCGTGCTACTACTGGCGTCGCGGCAGGTGCTGGGAGTGTTCGGTCACAGCTACGCCGAACAGTCTTTGTGGAGCATGCGCATTCTGGCGCTTGGCGTATTCCCTCGGCTGATCAAAGATCATTATGTTGCCATCAAACGCATTCATCGCCGCATAGCGCACGCGATCATCCCTATGCTCATTGGCGGCCTGCTCGAATTGAGTATGGCGGCACTGGGTGCGCACTTTGGTGGCCTGCTTGGTCTGGGTCTGGGTTACGTGCTTGCTTTATGCGCCGAAGCAATCTACGGGGCGCGCACAGTCTATGATGCAGTTCGCTTCAAAACAAAGGAGGTGCAAGTGCGAACAGGGCGGGGGCAAGCCCCGCCCCTACAGCCCGTCTCGCCGTCCGAATAGATTCACGATCATACGCTGATTATGGGTTTCACCCGAAAGGAAGAGCGACCACCTATGACACAAAGTAAACAGGAGATAATTTTATCGCGGCCCGCGGATTTCATGCCCACTCGCATCCTCGAAATTGAGATCGGGCTACCCCTGGCCCCTATCAGCGCCTTCGACGAGCAAAAGGGCCGCAGTTACCAGCGTGCCATCGCCATCGTCTTCCTGCATGATCGCCCTCTAGGGGCCGTCGAGTTCGAGTTCGATCATGACGGAGTGAGCGTCCAGCAGTGCGCTCAGCAGATCTGGCGCAAGCTTCACCATCAGATCAATGAGCACCTGCGACAAGACGGTCTGCCTCCAGTTACAACGCTGGAAAGTCAGGGCCTGCCCAGCAGCAGCCTTCCCCCTTGCATTCAGCAGCGCGAACAGTTTCTGGCTCATGCTCCTTTCGTGAGCATTGTAGTCCCCACGCATGATCGGCCCGAACCGCTCAGAGAGTCCCTCCGCCTCCTGCTGGACTTACGCTATCCCCGTTACGAGATCCTCGTGGTGGATAACGCCCCCAGCAGCAATGCGACCTATCAACTGGTCCATCATACCTATGGCTACGCCTCTCAGATCCGCTATCTGCGCGAAGATATCCCCGGCATCTCTCGCGCCCGCAACCTGGGCATTGCCCATGCGCAGGGTGAAATCATCGCTTTTACCGACGACGATGTGGCGGTCCATCCCAACTGGCTGACCGAGCTGGTTCGCGGCTTCGCTGTTACCGAAAAAGTGGGGGCTGTGACCGGCTGTATGCTCCCGATGGAACTCGAAACGCCCGCTCAGTACTGGTGTGAGGAGAATCGCGGCTTCCCCTGGTTCCAGGGCTATGAGGGACGCAATAGCTGGTTCGATCGGCGTATTTTTGACGGCTCACAGCGCCACCAGCACCTCTATCGCATTGGCCTGTTTGGCTGCGGCGCGAGCATGGCCTTCAAAGCCTCGACTTTGCGAAGCGCGGGCGCATTCGATCCCGCCATTGGCAGTCAGCGCTGCGCCGCCGAGGATGTGGCAATACTCTTTCGCCTCCTGATGCATGGCTACAAAGTGGTCTACGAACCGGCCTCCCTGCTCTACCACCTGCACCGCCGCGAGTACTATGCCCTGCGCCAACAACTTTACAGCTACGGCATGGGTCTGACCGCTTACCTGATCAAAAACGTACTGGATTATCCCCAGTTGCTGCTCGACCTGTGTACCAAAGTCCCCTACGATCTGCTGATCTCCAGAGCTGATCAGAAACAGCCAAAATCGCTCTCTTACCCCAAAGAGCTGAGCAACTTACAGGTCAAAGGGATGCTCTACGGCCCTCTTGCCTATCTCCAGAGCTGGTGGATAGAAAGCAGGCGCACAGAATCCGAACAACTTACTTCTCCTCGCCTGCCAGCGCAGGGGAAAAGGTAGGGGTATCGCGCCTACGGCACTCAACAATCACATGCCTGTGGTGCAGAAAATGTGCTTTGCACATTTTCTGCACCACAGGCAAAAACTAGCACGAACGCCAGAGGCGCGAGCACGTCAAAGGCAAGGGAGATACTAATCAGAGACATTCCAAAAACATAGGAGAGATATCTTACACCTGAGCCTCTAACTGCTCTACCGTCCGAGTTACCAGTTGCTATCCTTTTCTGAACTATTAATTTTCACATGTACAGGGCCGATATACCACATACCCATCTATCACCATCTTCTGAAAGTGTTGACTGGCCTGTCCCATCATTAGCTCAAAGTTCGTTTCCAAATCAAAATCTGTTTCGAAGAGCGAATTTTGCGGAAATACATATGCCGCGTTGGGATCGGCATATACAATACGAGCATAGCGAGCATAGCGTGTCAACCCGGGCGAGAGTTCTTGCATTACCACCGCGCAAGTAATCTTCTCCTGCGTCAGAAAGATAAAACGGTCACATTGCCAGTAGCCTGAGTAAATATGGGTGATCCCCATCTGGATTAATTTCTGCGTGACGATATTTACCTGAGTGTTATCAGCACGAATCGCGGGCATGTCCGTCGTCGTAGAGAGCGTCTCAGCAGCAAACAACCCTATCAGGAGCACCAGCATGGCCCAACGGGCAACGGCGAAAAGACGAGCGCGCCCCCGTTGAAGAAAGCCCGTTGCTATCGTCGTTCTGGCCCCATTCCAGAGCGGCCAGAGCAGCGCCGGCGTCGCAATCAGCAGACCAACTAAATAGCGCGTGCTCCACGGACGCGAGGCTGCATTGGAGCTATGGGCAAAGAGGGCAATTGTGATTGCAGCACTCAAGAGTAGCATGAGTTGCGCCGTATAAATCACAGCCCGCTGCCTCTCTTCCAGTGACCAGCTCGCATGGGACTTTCTTAGCCTGAGCAAACTTCGACCGGCTATGCAGAGAGCGGTGACGAGGAGCAGCAGATAACCCAGGCTCCAACCTCCCTGCGCCAGTATGCAGCCAACAGGCGTGGGAGCAGCAGTAAACAAAGGCATTAACCGCACATCACAAACAGGGTTCATACCGGTTGCGACCGGCAAGCTGTACAAAAATGTGCCCGATAATTGTTTCAGGAAAAAGGCAATAGTATAATGGGCGGGACTGCCGATATTGTATACCGCTAAAAATGTAGCAATGGAATTTTCTCTAAAAGGTGCTTTTATATTGTAGACAATCAGGGGAAATGCCCCAACAATCAATCCCAGCAGCAGAGTCACAGGAGCCAGCGTCCGCAATTCTTTATGGCAGAACATGAGCAGTAGCAGGCCGCTTACCAGAATAAATGGCGCGACCAGCAAATGGCTCCAGAGCCCCAATCCGGCACAACATCCCCATGCAGCAAAACCGGCGAAACGCAGCCATTTCTGACGCATAGATCGTTCCTGACCTGAAGTAAGCGCTAAACGAGCCGCCACAAGGAGAAGCAGCGTCCCAAAAAGCAGCGTTTCCGTGGTTCCTCCCAGCACCATCATTTCAGGCGTCAGAACCAGTGGCGCGCCAACGCTTAACGCGATCAATGTCAAAAGCGCCATTGGCGGTGAATAGAGCAGCTTCGTCAAATAGTACAGGGAGAATAAAAAGAGTGTGAAAAGCGTCAACATTCCCAGGCGCAATGAGAAGAGCGATACGCCGAAAATATGATAGTAGAAGGCGCCGAAATAGGCTTCCAGCGTCCCCATATAGTTCTGCCCATACATAAAAATAGGGAGCTCACCACGATACGCAATATGCATCGCTTCCAGGCCAAAAGTCCCCTCCTCGCTGCTAGTGGCAGGCCAGCCATTGGCAATGAGAATCAACCGTACAGCAACAGCAAAGGCGATCAGGAGCAGCGCCACCAGCGTATAGCGGCTCAATCTAAGACGCTTCCATGCGATATGCAATGGCAATTCCTTCGATAAAAGCTTACAACAGAATAAGTTGCCCTACATGCGGAGATACAAAGCTAAAAGTCATTTTATCGATCTACGCAGCCGTTGTCAAACCGTCAGGATAGAGCCGACGGCTTAATCAGCGAGATGTGCCGTAAGATTACCCCGCACACGTCCGTTGCATCCATTACCGAACCGTCGAGCAAATTCGGCTGCTGCGTCAGCAACACAGGACTATCTTCGGACGCGGTATCGGCACGCCCATGAGAGCCGCACACGAGCGAGGCGTCCAGAGGGATAACGTCCATCAAATACCGGAAGCCCAGGCTCTTTTTTAACAATTTCCATCCCACTTTAAGCTGAGGGAGCTTGAGCCGGGGATCGATGAAGAGTTCTACCGGGTCATAGCCTGGCTTGCGATGAATATCGACCGTGCGGGCGTAATCGGGCGCTCGGGCATCATCGAACCAGTAATAGTAGGTAAACCAGGCATCAGGCTCGGCCAGCGCGATCAGGTCGCCCGCTCGCGAATGATCCAGGTGCGCCTCTCGCTTGCCCTCATCGTCCAATATCTGCGCAACTCCATCCACCACCTGCAATAATGCACGCACCTCGTTCAGACGCGCGCGGTTATTGACATAAACATGCGCCACCTGATGGTCAGCCACGGCAAAGGCATCGCTTGCACCCGCGTCAAGCAGCTCGCGCTCAAGCTCAGTTCTCACGGCAAGCAGGCCATGTTTGCGCAGTTCGCGGTTCAAGTGAATTGCTCGCGATACAGGGACGATGCCATACTCAGAGACAAAGAGGATACGCGTATCTCGCGTTTCATAATAGTCAATCAGATCGCCACACACTGCGTCCAGCTCACCCAGATCGTTCGCAACGCGCTGGCAATCGGGGCCGAACCGCTGGAGGCAATAGTCCAGATGTGGCAGATAGATCAGGGTCAGCGTCGGATTGTAGCGCCTATCCATCATTTTGGCGGCCTCAGCGATCCAGCGGCTTGAAGCTATCGAGGTATGTGGGCCCCAGAACTGAAAGAGCGGAAATTGTCCCAGTTCTTGCTGCAACGCAAAGCGCAAATCCCCCGGGCTGGTATAGATATCGGGTATCTTGCGACCATCCGCCGGATAGAGCGGTCGTGGCGTTACCGTGTAATCAGCCGACGAATACATATTGAACCACCAGCAAAGGTTGGCGCAGGCAAAGTTTGGATCAAGTGTACGTGCCACCTCCCAGATCTTAGGACGCTGGACAAGGGCGTTGGATTGCCTCCAGAACTTCACCTCGCACTCATCGCGAAAATACCAGCCATTGCCCACAATGCCATGCTCATCGGGAGTACAACCCGTCAGAAAAGTGGCCTGAACGGAGCAGGTCACGGCAGGTAGCACCGGCTTGATTGTTACCTGAGCGCCACTCGCCACAAACGCCTGCAATCGCGGCATTGCCGGTCCAATCAGGCGAGGAGTGAGTCCTACCACATTAATCACTACAGTTTTCTGCATCTTCACGTTCCCCTGACATAGCGTTGCAAAAAGAGCGTCAGGCCAAATGACGCCAGAGCAACTATGACGCCGTAGATGCTTCCCATAGTCGCCAGTATCATGCTATCCAATAAAGATATGCCCGCGATTAACTGTCCCACGGCACGACCAACCTGGCTCGGCGCTGAACGATAGATAAGAGAAAGGCTATATGTAACCCAAAAGGTGAAGAACAGGGATAGACCGAGGGTGAGAGCAGATAATTGTAGCATGAAATATACGGCGGGCAAAAAAAGCATGAGAATAATCCCGCAATGGATCGCTTTCGGCTTCAGCTCGACTTTAGCCAGCAACGTCAAGGCAACTACATAACAGAGCAGTAATTCGCTCGGTATCAGCAGCAGGAAAAACGTCTGAGAGGACGCGGAGAAAAATGCAATGACATAGACCATCAAACGGCACAACGCCATGAGAAGAGGGCTGGCAGGATTCATTTTGTGCCAGCGATCATAGCAGATAATTAAGGCGATCAATAGCAGTCCGCAGAGGAATAAAGCCGGGCCAATGCTCCATAATAAGATACAGCCGCTAGCGAATAGTACGATGATCCCTGCTACGACCGATGGGCGCGAGATAATACCTGCGGGAAGCGGTCGCTCCGGCCTCTCAGCGCAATCGATAGCATAATCCAGCAAGTCATTGAGATACATCCCCGCGCTATAGAATAACACCATCGCGCTTGCCACCAGTCCCACGCGCACATCCGGCCAGATGATGCCTCCCAGAGCTGCGCCTGCAAGCGTATTGCTCACGACCGTGGGACTGTTAGAAATGCGGGCCAGAGCAAGATGGCCCTGCAAGGTCTTGCGCCACGACCCGAGCATGATAGTCTTCTTGCTCACAACAGCTTCCCCAACACCCACTCATATTCACGGGCAATCATCGATGCCACATCTATTTTTAGCTCATCAGGCAGCACATTCCAGGTGTAAGTCTCTATCTCCAGGTGACGGCAGAAGCGTTTTTGCATCAACAACCTGAGCATAGCTATAATCACGTCTTGCGTCGATTGGAACAGGGAGAAATGGCCGATGAAAATCGGGACGTGAAAATGCACACGCCACTGCTCCATGTGGCAATCTGAGGCGCAGGGCATCACCAGATCAGGGTAACGCTCGAACGTGCCATCACGATTCTGCTGTACAACTTGATGAAGATAAGTGGATTCCGCAAACGGCTCCAATGCGCGGCTGATCTCTGCCCGCGACAGTTCATCATCGGGGAAGGTAATTTTCAGGGCCGAACTGAGCTGGACCTTCCCCACTTTGATGCCGATGCGCTCAAAACGCTCCAACGCGACGGCGGGTTCTTCATACGTTACGGCCATATGACAGGTATCCAGGCAAACCCTGATATGCTCAAGCAGGTGATAACAGGCCTGCTCTTTAGAGATCGCGAGGGCGCTTGCCAGCATCTCAGCTCCCGTCGTCAGCAGCCAGCGCGTGTAGAACTGCGCAACCTCGTCGCTATTTTCCAGCAAGCAGTCGGGCTCCGGTTCGAGCGCAAGGCAGATGAACTTGCCGCATTCCTGCTTCAGCCGCACCAGCACCTCCGCAACCTGTACCATGTTACGGGTAAAACATTCCCACATAGCAGGGGTCAACAGGGCGGGGGTCAGCCCTGGCCTTTTATCCAGCCGACCAACGCCGCTTGCACGGCTAGCTTCGCTCAGGTCGGCTGCAAGGTAGGCCCCTACGTCCACGCCCTTGTAGGCAAGAGGACAGGTGGAAATGCTACCTTCGACGCCATCGGGCAGCAAAAACGCCAGGATCTCAATCAGGCGCAGGGTATACTGCACGCGCTCATCATCGCGCCAGTCCGGGGTATAGACATTGGCCTTGACCGGTAGCTGATGAAACGGACCGTACGGGAAGCCGTTGAGCGTGAATACGTAAAGCCCCTGCACCTGGAGAAATTGCAGAAATTGTTGCAAGCGATCTCCATGCAACAGTTCGCGGCTCTCTTTCCCTGAGAGACGTAACCCGATGCCAAAATGAGCATCAGGCGCGAGGCGCTGCTTCAGCGCGGGTCCGTATCGTTGCAGATTGGCATAGACCTCGCTCCATCCATTGCCGGGATGGATATTGGTGCAATATGTCAGGTGGAACAATGCCTCCGGCCCCGTATCTACATGCACACGCATAACGCCTGCCCCCTCCTTCAATTAGTTGGACGCGCTGTAGCTCCCCGATTCATCGCGGGAGTCCCTACCGACCGCCATTTACAAAACCTGTGCCAGGCTCGCGCTTGTTGCCAGGCGAAAGCGGGGCGACTGGCTGAGGAACTCCACCGGATTCTCGTAGACGATCTTATGGATCAGGCGCTCGGAGTGACCGCGACGGCGCATCTCCAGCACAAAATGCGGGATAGCCGTGGGCAGGCTGGGACCCCAATCGCAGGCGGAGGCCACGCAGACACGCTCACTACCGTAGATCTCAATCATATCCACTGCACGCGCCGCCGAAGTCTTCGTCTGTGGATAGAGCGTCAGCCCCGTCCAGAAGCCGTGCTTCAAGATTATGCCGATGGTATGCTCCTCCGCGTGATCCACCAGCACGCGCCCCGGCACGACGCGACGCTCCGCCAGCAGCGTGTTCACAATCACACTGGTCCCTTTATATTTATCTTCCAGGTGAGGAGTGTGGATATGAATAAGCTGATCGTACTGCAACGCCAGTTCAACATGGTCCGTGAACGTCGCTATCTCGTTATAGGTGACCCGATTCAGGCCGATCTCGCCGATGCCAAGCACATTGGCCCGCTCAAGAAACGACGGGATCAGCGCCAGCACCTCTCGCGCCATATCCCGATCTTCCCCCTCCTTCGGATTGAGGCACAGCCAGCAATAATGTTGAATGCCGTATTTAGCAGCCCGCGCCGGCTCAAAACTGGTCAAACGATTGAAATAGTCGGCAAAGGCTTCTGGCGAGAGACGATCATGCCCGGCCCAGAAGGCCGGTTCCGTCAGGGCAACGCAGCCCGTCAGCGCCATATGCTCGTAATCATCAGTGGTTCTGGAGCTCATATGAGCGTGAATATCAACATACTGCATTATCAGCCCTCGCTTCTTCGATGGTTAAATGCCCCAAACGCACTTTTATGATCTAGCTTCGCCAATGGTTCGGTTGTCGCATCGCTAAAGAGCATTTGCAGCGAGTAGACGCGATCAGATGCGGCCTCCGATAACATGCGCAACGCCAACTGCATCGCTACCATCCTGAAATCCTCCTCGGCATTGCGCTCAACCGAGCGATCCAGGCGGTCCAGAAAGGCGGCCACATCCAGCAACTTGGCCCGCGCCTCTATAAAATACTCGTCAACCAGTTGCCGCTGGCTCAGCAAGCAGGTATCCTCCCATTTATTCATCCTTTTTCTCCTACAAGCTGTAATCTGGTATCCAGCCGCCGGACGCGGTCAACCGGGTCCCTACAGACGCGGTGAATCTGGCCCCTACGGACGCGGTCAACCGGGTCCCTACAAGGTCGGCTGCAAGGAAGATTGATACATTTCGAGCAAGGCAATACTTTCTTTCATCGTTTCTTTGTATACATCGTTGACTTCAATGCACCTTCCGATGCCTTCCAGCAAGGGGAGCGTAAGCTGACCGCCCAGGTGCTCCCGAAACTCGTGCAACCCTGAAAAAATGCAGCGTGGATCATTCAGGTAATCAAGATATTGACTTAGCTCGGGAGTAAAAAGAGCGAAACCCAGCGTTGAGAGCAGTTCCAGGATACGCTGCCAATCCTGTTCGTAGAGCCAGCCTTCCAGGTAGGCATAGGTCGAGTCAAGGGCGATGCCTATTGCAACAGCCTCCCCATGCCGCAGGGTATAGCCGGAAAGTTGCTCCAGCTTATGCGCCGCCCAGTGACCAAAGTCCAGCGGCCTGGAAGAACCGGACTCGAATGGATCGCCGCCATGTACAATGTGCTCCAGGTGAAGTTGCGCGCAGCGATAAATTAACTGGCGCATTACCGTCATATCGCGCTGCATCAGCGGCTTTGCTTGCGCCTCAATGAAATCAAAGAACGCAGCATCCTTGAGCAGCGCCACCTTGATCGCTTCGGCTATACCACAGCGCCAGTCGCGCAGGGACAGGGTTTGCAAAAAATGGGCGTCGTTAAAGACGAGCGAAGGAGGCGCAAATGTCCCCAGAAAATTCTTCTTGCCAAAGGCATTGACGCTATTCTTGACCCCTATGCCTGCGTCATTCTGCGCCAGCACCGTCGTCGGCACACGAATCAATCGCACCCCCCGATGCGCCGTCGCCGCAGCATAGCCCACCATATCAAGCACTGCGCCACCGCCAATCGCCATTACATAAGAATGGCGACAAATTCCATGCAAATGGATAGCCTCCTGCACCATTGCCACGTTCGCCGGGTTGTTTTTGGCGTCCTCTCCGCCCTGAAAAATCAAGGGGGAGCATACCAGCCGCAGCGAGGTATAGTGAGCGCGGAAATAGACCTGAAGCGTATCCAGCAAATCGGGATGATGCCGCCACAGCCCTTGATCGACGACACACAGTATCTTTCTCGGTACAGCATCTATGCCGAGCACATCGCGCAAAAGAGTATTATCGCGTGCAAAAAGCTGCTCGGTAAAGTAGACAGAATAGCGATAAGTCACCTGCACAGTTTGATGAAGTGGCTGCATATCCTGGCCCCATATCTTCCAACATCTATAACATCCCTAAAAAATTATTCATAAGCCTGAACTGCTACTACTAACCATCGGCAAAGCATGGGATTTTCTGCAATGCCCCTGGGGATGTAAGCCCAAGCGATCCTGAAACTTAACAACTCTAGATATTTACTTGCTTCCATTGTCATCAGTACTGAGCTAATGTATAATTCAGATGTTATTACAACTTGAGATGAAACGCAGATAGAAGGTGCTAAGAAGCAACAAAGTCAGCAAGTCACAGAAAAGCTTTTCCTTTTGTTTCGACAACCGGGGGACGTTACCCGCCCCGAAGAAACATAGCAAACTTGTGGAGTAATAGCGTGCAGCAACAACGTACACAAACAAGTGTAGAGAACGTCCAGCACCTGATCGTCATCGGCAGCGGCAAGGGAGGGGTGGGGAAATCGACGGTGAGTGTCAATCTCGCTGTGGCTCTGGCTCAGCAGGGTGCGGCAGTAGGATTACTTGATGCCGATACCTATGGCCCCAGTGTCCCTCTCATGCTTGGTGTACGTAAACGCGGCGAGACCCACGGCTGGCGTGGCACCCTTCCACTCGCTCAAAGGCAGAAACTCGCTCCTGAGCAAATGTTACAGCCCTTGCTGCGTTATGGCGTCAAAGTTATGTCCGTGGGCTTTTTCATAGGGGAGGAGCAGGCAGTCGCCCCCATGCCAGACGTGCAGGGGATGTTGATTCGCCAGTTGCTCTACATGGTCAACTGGGGACCGCTCGACTACCTGCTCATCGATCTCCCGCCGGGGAACGGAGAGCCGCAGGCCACGCTGGTGCGCGAAATGGCGCTCAGCGGCGCGATCCTGGTCACGACCCCTCAGGATGTAGCGCGCATTGATACAGCCAAAGCCCTGGCGATGTTTCGTCAGGCCGGAGTACATGTGCTGGGCCTGGTCAATAATATGAGCGGCTTTAGCTGTCCCCACTGCGGCGAACTGATCGAAATCTTTCCTGTCGGCCAGGAGCGGCGCGACGCGCTGGATGAGCTGGCAGTGCTGAGCACCATTCCGCTCCACCCGCCAACCGCAGCAACAGGCGACAATGGTCGCCCCGCCACAGTGAGCCTGCCTACCTCGCCCGTTTCTCTGGCTTTTCATATGCTGGCCTCAAACGTTACCAGGGTCCTGGACGAAATTGAGCAAGCGCAAAGCGCAGAGCAGCAAGCGGCAACCGACGAAGAAGCACCTACCAGGAACAGTGATTCTGATGTAGAATCACTGACAAAGGACAGCGACTCTGACGAAGAAGCAAAGTAAGGAATATCGCGATTTGCACTGTCCATTAAACAAATAAAAGCTGCCTGGAGGTAAGATGTCTGTACCATCGTTTGAGTTGAGCCGGTTGCGCACCGCAGCCGAGGCGCGGATTGAAGCGACCGCGGATCTGGCCCGGCGCATTTGCGAAGTTCCCGCCCCCACAGGAAGCGAGCAAGCACGAGCTAATTTCGTGGCCTCCCTCTGGCGAGAGCGGAACTATACCCCGGAAATCGACGCTGTTGGCAATGTGTATATACGCAGGGGAAAGAAGAGCGAGCGCCCGGTCCTGATGCTCCTGGCCCATACAGATACGGTCTTCCCGGCCACAGTTTCTATTGCAGTGACTCGCGATGGCGATATTTTGCGCGGCCCGGGCATTGGCGATAATAGCCTGAGCATCGCTGCTATGATCAGCACTCTCGATATCCTCGACGAATTAAACATAGCGACGGCTGTCGATATCGTCGCCATCGCCAACGTGGGGGAAGAAGGATTGGGCAATCTGCGCGGTGCGCGGGCCGCCGTTGAACGCTACCGCAAACAGCTCGGGGCGGTGGTTGCGATTGACGGACGCCTCGGCAATATCACCCATATTGGGGTCGGCTCCAAACGCTGGCGGATTGCGGTGCGCGGCCCCGGCGGCCACTCCTTCGGCGCATTCGGCAAGCCGAGCGCCATTCACGGACTGGGCAAAATTATTGCGGCTATAGCGGATCTACAGGTGCCCCAAAACCCAAAAACAACCTTTAACGTTGGTCTAATCGAGGGTGGCACCAGCGTCAACACGATTGCTGCCGAAGCCAACGCCGTGCTTGATATGCGCTCAATCGATCCCGCTGCTCTTGATCAACTGGCAGCTCGGGTGAAGGACATCGTCGAGCAACGAGTCGGCGAGGGCCTGCAAACAGAGATTGAGGTGCTCGGCGAGCGACCCGCTGGCAGGCGAGGGCAGGCCGATCCGCTGGTACAACTGGCCGCCGACGTTCTTACCTCGCTTGGCATCGAACCGGCCTATAGCGCGTCCAGCACCGACGCGAATATTCCCATCAGCCTCAACATCCCGGCGGTATGCGTCGGCATTACACACATCGAATGCACGCACACGCTGGAAGAATTTCTCTTGATCCCTCCAATTGGTACGGGCCTGGCTCAACTGACGGCTTTGAGCTATCGCGCCTGCATATTGATTGATCAGAGGCAATTGTAATTCTGAAGGTAGTATAAACAACAACTCAGCCCGCCAGGAAACTTTTCCTGGCGGGCTGAACAATTTTTGTGGAAGCGACATCCGTTTAAGGCAGAGGACGGTTATCATCTTTATCTGGATAGCCCTGGGTCCCCTTGCGAGGGCTTTGATCAATGCTGTCCTCTTCCCGTACACGCCGGGCCATATTCTCACCCATTGGTTCAACGTCTACCTCTTCCCGCTTGACGGTATCGGTGTACTGCTTCTGCTCCTGCACGGTATGCTTGCCAATCTCAACTTCTCCGGTTACAACAGGCTGCTTGGTGATAGTCACCTGCTCCTCACTCACAGGAATACGAATAGTCTCATCCTGGCCGATGGGGGTCTCGGATACCTGCTCACCAGAAACAGGGTGACGCTCTATCACCACTTCTTCGCGATTCACAGGGACGTTAATCGTTTTCTGCTCGGTTACGACGTCCTTATGAATGCGCACCTCACCGCTCTGTACCTGTTGTTTCTCAACTCCAAGTTGTTCCTCACGTACCGGAATAGAGCGCGTCTCATTACTACCTAAAAACTCTCGCTTGCCAGCGTCTCCCTGATCATACCCTGCCGTTTGAGCAGAGGCGCCAGTCTGACGACCCTCTACATCGAAAGCTGCACCACCTCTTGAGCTGTACGTGTAGCCTCCGCTTGAACGCAGGATATTGGCAACCTCCCGGGTACGACCGTTTGCCCTCACAGCCAAAATAGGATGACCGGCTCTATGTTCATTGGCATAATACTCAGCCTCATTTGCTGGTATACCTATACTTCTCAGATCACCGGCAACATCACCTGTCCCCACAGCGTTCCCGGTGAACATACTTTTAAGTTCCTCAAAGAACCTGCCCGAAGCAGTCGTCCCCGAATAACTGATCTGATTGTTGCTAATTCCAGCACTATGTAGACTTTCTATCGCCTGTTCAGCCATCCCGCGGTCATTGAAAACTCCTACAAGAATCGATTGTGGCGGTGCCATGAGCTTCCTCCCTCTGAAAAGCTTCTACTCTATCGCCGTATTTTTGCACGACGGAATGATCGTAAACACGACAATAACCACTTTTCATCAAATCAACTTTTACACAATTCTCAGCCATCTTTACACGAATTATATTGAGGCAAAGTTACATCTATACAAATCAAAGTAATAGAAAAACGGTACACTATAAATCCTATAAACACTTATAACAACTTATACTACATGACCTCCCCATACTGATCGAAATGGTGCGGACTCCCTTATTCCAATCACTTGCTCCCAATCCACAACCGTTGACAATGCCGTATAATGAGATCGTGGCTGCCAGTAGCAGTCAGGCATAATTTTAATTTTAAAGCGGTCATTGTGTACGGAGCGCACACAATCTTTTGCCAGGCAGGAGAAGGGGCCGTTCTCGCAGCGCTGTTAGATGCTGCCCTTTTGATTAAAAGATGCTGAGTAGCCAGATTCATCAGGGACTTTCAAGTGACGAGGTTGCGACACGAAAGGCGGCAGGCAAAGGCACAATCATGCCGCCATCAACCGGACGTACCTATGCTCAGATCGTCCGTGAAGACGTTTTCACCTTGATCAATAACATTCTATTTGGATTATGCATCGCCCTTCTTCTCCTGGGGCAGATTTCAGAGGCGCTGGTCTCAGCAGGCACTGTGCTCTTCAATGTCATCATCAGCGTTATCCAGGAAGTGCGCGCCAAGCGTACCCTCGACCATATTACCCTCCTGACGCGTCCTAAAGCCACCGTCATGCGCGATGGCCGCGAGCATTCCATCGATCCGAGCGAGATCGTGCAGGACGACATCCTGGTACTTCATCCTGGCGACCAGATTGTGGCCGATGGACCAATAGTCGGCAACAGTTCTATTACAGTTGACGAGTCCCTGCTTACAGGCGAATCCGATCCCGTCACCAAACAATCAGGAGACATGCTCCACTCTGGCAGCTTCTGCATCACCGGCAGCGCCTACTATCAGGCTGAAAAACTGGGCATCGAGAGCATTAGCGGACAGCTTACGGCAAAAGCCCGCGCTTTTCGTCGGGCCTACACGCCCTTGCAGCGCGAAATTAACCTGATTATTCAGTCGCTACTGCTGGTAGCACTGTATATTGAAACCGTGCTTGTCCTGATCTCACTGGTCCAGCAAACTCCCATCGTGGACACGGTCAGGATGTCGGTCGTGGTCATCGGCATTGTCCCCATTGGCCTGTTTCTGGCTACCAGTGTCGCCTATGCCCTGGGAGCCTTGCATTTAGCGGGGCGGAGCGCCCTGGTGCAGCGCCTGAGCGCCATCGAGTCTCTAAGCAATGTGGATATCCTCTGCCTGGATAAAACCGGCACGTTGACGACCAATGCCCTGCAACTAGAGCGATTACTTCCTTTAGGGATTACAGAGGCGGAGTTGCGCCACCTGCTGGGACTCTACACCGCAAACTCTTCAAGCAAGAATGCCACCAGCGCAGCTATAGCGGCGGCATGTGACGTACAGCCATCATATCCTCTTCATATTCGCGAGGAAGTACCATTTTCCTCAGAACGCAAGTGGAGCGCGCTATCAATCGGTGATGCCGCATTACGAGGGGTGTACGTCCTGGGAGCTCCCGAGATACTCTATCCCTTCCTCCAGCCCGGTACCGATCTGAGTACATTTCTCCAGGAAGAAGCGGCGCGCGGCATGCGGGTGCTGCTTTTTGCCTTTCTTCCCGATCCGCTACCATTACGAACAGCGGAAGCTCAACCGGTCTTGCCGCACGATATGCGGCCACTGGGCATGATCAGTCTGCGCGATGAACTTCGCTCCCACGTCCGTGAAACCATCGCCCGCTTCACCACGGTGGGCATTCAAGTCAAGATTATCTCCGGCGATAACCCCCTCACGGTTGCAGCTCTGGCCCGGCAGGTAGGAATCGCCAATAGCGAGAAGATCGTATCACAGGAAGAACTCGCCAGGATGGACGATGCGCAGTTAGCACGCACCGCCGAGGAACAGACGATCTTTGGGCGCGTCATTCCACAAGAGAAAGAACGCCTTGTGCAGGCGTTGCGCCATCGTCATCACTATGTAGCAATGATCGGTGATGGGGTTAACGATGTGCTCTCCCTGAAACAGGCTGATCTAGCTATCGCGATGGAAAGCGGCAGCCAAGCGGCGCGCGGCGTCGCCGATATTGTTCTGCTTAAAAACTCGTTTGCCGCCTTGCCTTCCGCTTTTTCAGAAGGTCAGCGCATTCGCAACGGCATGTATAATGTCATCAAACTATTTCTGGCCCGCGTTACATACCTGGCATTATTATTGATTACGATCCCGATCTCCGGCGGCTTTCCCTTTGCCCCCAAGCAAAAGTCCATCCTTACCTTTGTAACGGCCAGCATCATCACAGTGGCCCTGGCAGCATGGGCGCGCCCCGGTCCCTCTCCGCAGGGTCGGTCAGGTCGCATTTTCCTGCGTTTCGTTCTACCAGCAGCTCTGACTCAAAGTCTGGTGGCCTTCGCCGTTTATCTGGTCGCATTCCATCTAGCACAGCAACAGCTACATGCCACCTTTGCCGACGCCTTACTAATCGCACAGAGCGCCCTGACCGCCTTCGCTGTCTTTAGCGGGCTGTTGCTCGTTCCCTTTATTGTACCGCCAACTCGCTTCTGGACCGGCGGCAGCCCTCTCAGTGGTGACTGGCGACCAACCTTGTTGGCGCTCGGGTTGTCGATTGTCTATCTGATTATGGTCACTATTCCAGTAATACGAACCTTCTTCAGCCTGACCGGCCTCGACCCGCTCAGCTATTTCCTCCTGGGATGCACCACGCTGATCTGGGGCCTGAGCCTGCGCTGGATATGGCGTTTTCATCTCCTTGAACGCTTTTTACAGCTTGACCGGCAACAACAGAATGATGAGAGCGACAACCAGAGGTAATGTCAGTACGTAGGAAAAATGAGGAATTGAAACTATTGTATCCCATCCTTACGTGTAACAAGAAAAAGCAAGGATTGATACAAGATGGGGCATGAGAACAGGAACATACCGTATATCCTCGTCATCGATGACGATCAGGCCATGCTGCTTGCGGCATCGCAGATGCTCGCCCTGCGCATGGCTGATACAAAGGTGGATATGTGCGATAATGCACAAGACGCGCTTGAACTGATCAACAAGCACGATTATGATGCTATTGTCAGCGATATTAAAATGCCGGGAATGGATGGCATCATGCTGCTCGCCAAAGTACAGGAGCGGCGTCCCGAGACGCCAACCATTCTCATCACGGGCCACGGTGAACATGATCTTGCGATTCAGGCGCTGCGTGGAGGAGCCTACGACTATATTTTAAAACCAATTGATCGCGATGCCTTTACGGCTGCGCTCCGCCGCGCCCTCCTGACCCGCCAGCTCCGCCGCCAAGTGCGCCAACAACAAATTATGCTGGCCCATCACGCCCGTTCCCTTGAACAACAGGTGCAGAAGCGCACAACAGAGCTGGAAGAGGCCAACGCCAGGAAAGATAAGTTGCTCAACATCGTTTCGCATGAACTGAAGCCGCCACTGGGCAATTTAAAAGAAATGGCTCAATTGCTGCTGCGACAACTTGAGCAGGAGGACGCGCTTGAGAGAGTGCGCCAGGGTCTGACGGACATGGAACGCTCGATTGAGCGCACAGAAGTGCTGGTAGAAGACCTGCTGGATACTTCACTCATCGATACCAATATGTTCCTTTTGCAGCGCAAACGCTATAATCTCGTTGCGCTCTGCCAGGACTGGCTCCATCAGTATATCGAGGGAGTCGGCTTTTCTCTTACCTTCAAGACCACAGAGCGCCCGGCGGAGGTCGAGGTGGATAGCAATCGTATTTTCCAGGTGTTGATCAACCTGCTATCCAGCGCCCGCAAGTATAGTCCCAGAGGTTCTCCCATCACGATAACCGTAGAAACGGCTGGCTTCGAGGCTATCCTTTCCGTACACAGCCGGGCAACCACCCTACCAGAGGAGGAACTTGCCAGTATTTGCCAACAATTCTCCCACACGCCAGAGACCCGCATTCTTAGCAGTTCACGCTCAGGACTGGAGGTAGGACTATATATTTCACAGCGCATTGTCGAGCGGCATGGCGGGCAAATCCTGGCAAAAAGTATGCAGGGAGAAGGGTGTACCTTCCGTATCATCCTCCCCCGCTCTCTTGATCCCACGATGGATGCCGACGATACCAGTTCTGTGCCATATACGCATGGGTCATGGACAATTATGCTCTAGAGCCTGGCTACTTTTATGGCTGATCAGGCTCGTTCGCTCTCTCATCCTGTATGCCTGCGGGCAGGCGAAAGTCGCCTGGCTGCCTGGGATAACGCTCCAATCCCGCTCCAGGCCCTAATGCTTCAGCGGAAGTTTTCAGACGCCTGGCTTTATGCTCTAACGCCCGGCAAATCAAATCGACGGCACTATCCAGGTCAAGCACATGCGTATTAATCATCAGATCGTATAAATGGGGATCTGCCGGATGGCAATGATGGATGGATTGCAGGTAGCGAATACGATCACGATCCTTTAACTGGATACGCGAGCGGGCCTCGGCTTGCCCCACCCCCTCGCGCCGCATCACGTAAGCGATGCGAAAGTCAAGCGGCGCGACAACCCGCACATGCAATACATCGAGTCGATCCTCCAGCAGCGCCTGCCCTCCACGCCCAACGATAACCACCTGCCCCGCCTCGACTGCGGCCAGAACGACCTTTTGCAGCGCCTCCGCATAAAGTTGCGCATCATGGCCCTGGATATGTGATACCATCGGCGGCGGCACAGCAACCAGGACGGCAGGCTCATAGAGCTGCATATTAGACAACAGGCGCGCAACCAGCCCATCTGCATACTCATCTCGCTCGGTGGCCTCCCTCTCGCTAATCCCCAGTTCATGCGCCACCCGCGCCACAATTTCGTGATCAATTAATTGCCAACCCAGACGAGCCGCAAGACGAGCTGCAATCTCTCCTCCCCCGCTCCCATACTCACGCGAGAGCGTAACGGCACGCATTTGCACAGTTGAGGTGTCTTCCTGGCTCATAATCACTCGCCCCTTCTCTGGCCGCACCAGCGTTCAATATACGCACAATATTCTGCCTTTCCACAACAGAGGTGCTTACCTCTTTCCTCTATTATTACGCATGACATACATAAAGGGGGACACGTCGTTTCTAAGCACAACTTATTCACTTGTAGTAGATCAACGTGCTCTGCTACAATAAAGCAACATGGATAAACGGAACACGCTAAACGAGAAGGATGGAAGCAACATGCCACAGCGCATACTTATTCTCTGCACCGGAAATTCCGCACGCTCTCAAATGGCCGAGGGATTGCTGCGAGAGCTTTCTCACGCAACGATTGACGTGCAAAGCGCCGGGACCGCACCGTCTCGGGTCAATCCTTTGGCAGTACAAGCAATGGCGGAGCGTGGCATCGATATCAGCCACCATCGATCAAAGCACCTTAATGAGTTTTTGAAAACGCCTTTTGATGTCGTCATCACCGTCTGCGATCAGGCAGCAGAAGCTTGTCCAGTCTTTCCTGGAAAGGCTGAACGTATCCACTGGAGCTTCTCCGATCCTGCTGCTGCTCAAGGAACCACCGAGGAACAACTCGCCGCCTTCCGTAAGACACGTAATGCACTTGAAGAGCACCTACGTGCATGGCTCGAAGAGAGAAAAGACTCTCTTTAAAAAGAGTATTGCAATAAGTAGCCAGAAATAATGCTAAAATTCCACACCGGCTATATGAGCTGAACTGGCTTCCCAGCGAAGCCGCCAGGATAACCTCTACCTAAAATTAGGAGTTTTGGGTCATATATCACTCTATTCCATGACATATCACTGTGTACCAACTATAATGAAAACGTCCCCAATTGATAAATACAGGTCCACAGATTGTTGTGGGTTACAAGTGAGTAGAGGGACTGGTAAACCAGTTGGATTTCTTTAGTAGAGGGAGCTATGTTGGACATCAGGAGAACAGTACAACCGCATGGTTTGTCTACCGGTAAACTCGGCGTCGTAGGGATTTTTGTAGTGCTGTTTCTGGCAATGCTGCTGGGCATGAGCGTACCTGCTGCGCAGGCGCATACGCTTGCTGGCGCATCGGTTCACAGCAATGTCCGTAGCAACATGTTGCAGAGTAACGTTCAGGCACAGAGTCGTGCGAGCAGTAACAAAGCCAGCACCATCACACAGCATGGCGCAGTCACCAATGGTAATGCAAGCGTGACAAGTATGATTTATGAGGTCTTTGGGCCATACGCACCTTCCGCAATGAATATTGCGCGCTGCGAATCGGGCTTCAATCCTTATGCCTACAATCCCCAGCCCGTGCTGGGAAGCCACGCGATGGGGGTCTTCCAGATCCTCTATCCCAGCACCTGGATGACGACGCCGCAAGCTGGAGCTTCGCCCTATAACGCGCGAGCAAATATTCAGGCCGCGCATGCAATCTTCGTGCGGGATGGGTACAGTTGGAGAGAGTGGCAGTGTCGAGCCTGATAGTCCCCCGCAAGGACGTGATAAAAGGCTGGACTTGTAGTCTGTCGTGAGTAGCGCGGCATTCGTAGCCACTTTAGTGTAGGAATTACAACGTAATTAGAATTACAGTGTAACCAAGCGAATAAGGGAAGAGCGCGGCAACCTTGTCAAGGCTGCCGCGCTCTTCCCTTATTCCTCCACTCTCTTACCTCAATGGCCTATTAGCGTTCATCAGGATCACACTGACAGGCCAATTGATAAACGCTCCTTTGCTAATTGGGCCTATTTACGAATTCTTAAAAACGATGCCAATTTCTGACCTAACCAATTGGTACCGGCAGCAGGCGCACCAATTGATTCAGCGGGAAAAGTCGATAAAAGAGAAGAGGAATAATGCATATTTTTTTGATTCTTCCGGTGTAACGTTTTTCGTTTGTTTTTCTTGTTTTGACGAGCAATTTTCCTCGGACTCGGCCTGGACATATATTTTCTCCTTCCGCAAGAAAACAAGCAATATCCCATTGATTTTCTTTGATGAAAACCAGAACTGCCCTTTTTCACTTATTATATGCTTTGTTGTTTACCCAAATGTAAAAATATAAATATCACGACAGAGTTTCAAAGATGGTAATTGACCTGGATCGCACCGATAGGCCCCATAAAGCAGCATTGACAACACTATCGTTCTTCAGTATACTCGACGTAGATAGTGATGTATGTTGATCAACTAAGTCAACAATCGTTCGTGAAGAAAGGGCTGCAAAACGTCCCATGAGATTACTACTCAGTTGCATTTCCACCCGGCACTCCGCTCTTAAAAAGCACTGGTCCACAACGGGCCAGCAGCTTCAGTGCCCTCTCACCGTACGGGGAAGCTATCAGAAGCCTGAGGAAGACCTGGGGGGCCTGCTTTGCTTGATTGACAATCTGGGGTGTACCCAGAAGACGATTGACCTCGCTATGGCGGCTGGTATGGTAGAGTCAGAACACGGCATGCTCATTACCGCGTTTGACCGCATTTATGAAGTGGACACCCGACTTGATACCATCCGGCCCGGCGTTATCACTTCGCCGCTTTTCAATGCTCTCCACTCCATTTCGCGCACCCGGCGCGGCTACCTTGTGGCGAGCACCGGCCTGGATCTCTTGCTGGAATTCGACCGTCATGGCGAGATTTTATGGAGCTGGTGGGCTACCGATCATGGTTTTGAGTTGACGCCAACCGGCCAACGACGAGAGTTAGACAAATCAGCCGACCATCGCACCATCAAATACGGCACGCTCAGTCAAACAACCCATGTCAATTCAGTTGCTGAGCTCCCCGATGGGCGTGTCCTGGCCTCCCTCTTCCACCAGGGGATGGTGATTGTGATTGACCGCGCAACGGGCGCCTGGCTGCCTGTGTTGGAGAACCTGGATCATCCCCACTCGATCCGCATCCTGGACGCAGAGCACTTCACCGTCGCGGACACCGTGCGCGGCAGAGCCCTGCTGGTCCAATTAGATCAGCAGAGCGAGCGCGGGCAGATCAAGGCGGAAGTAGATGGGGGAACGAGTTGGCTACAGGATTGCAGCTACAATCAGCGACTCGACACCTGGCTGCTGGTCGATGGCAAGAACTCGCGTGTTTCCCTGCGGCGCGGCCTGCTAGGGGAGAAGGCCATTGCTCGCTTCGACATCGATCCAGAATGGCGTCTCTACGAAGCCAATGTCGTATAATCATAAAAGGCCCCACTTTACGATAAAAACACCAAAAGAGGAGATAACAAACATGGCGCATATCGGGTTTACTATCTGGTTTACCGGCCTTTCCGGGGCGGGCAAAAGCACGCTCTCGGAGGCCATTGCGCGTCGGTTAAAACAACATGGATACAAAGTAGAGATCCTGGATGGTGATATCGTGCGCACCCATTTAAGCAAAGGGCTCGGCTTTAGCCGCGAGGATCGCGATACCAATATTAAGCGCATCGCCTTCGTGTGCAGCTTGCTGACCCGTAATGGCGTTGCCTGTATCTCTGCCGCCATTTCTCCTTACAGAGAAGCAAGAGAATGGGCGCGTAAAGAAATCGGGAACTTTGTTGAAGTCTATGTGAAGTGCCCCATCGAAGTCTGCCGCAAACGCGATGTCAAGGGCCTCTATAAACTGGTTGATGAGGGCAAAATTACGGGTTTCACTGGCGTTGACGACCCCTATGAGGAACCCGAAAATCCCGAGTTAGTCATCGAGACCGACAAAGAGACGCAGGATGAGAGCGTAGGACATATCCTTGCTCGCCTGGTTGAGCTCGGCTACCTTGAACCAGAAATTCTACACGATTTCGAAAAAGCTCATGATGCAACGAGTATCCTGGGATAACGCCACCACGCCGGACTTTTTATTTTAACCATCATAGAAAGAAAGAACATGGTAGAACGTTTGATTGCACCTCATGGGGGAACACTTGTTGTCAATCTGGCAGGCGAGCAAGAGCGGGCAGAGTTAACAGAGCGAGCCTCCAGCCTGCCACAGCTTACCGTTGGCTCTCGCCAGTTAGCCGATCTGGAAATGCTGGCAAACGGCGCCTACAGCCCCCTCAACGGCTTTATGACACAGGCCGACTACCTGAGCGTTGTCAAGACCATGCACCTGAGCAATGGCCTCCCCTGGTCGATCCCCATCACCCTGGCAACGACCACGGAGCAGGCCAGGACGCTTAAAGAGGGGGCGCAAATTGCCCTGGTCGATGACAAAGGCACAGTACAGGCGGTAATGACGCTGCAAGAAAAGTATGGCTATGATAAGCAGCTAGAGGCCAGCAACGTATACCGCACGCTCGAAGAGGCTCATCCGGGGGTACGGGTGCTGTACCAACAGGGCGAGGTGCTCCTGGGCGGCCCGGTGCGCGTACTTGCTTTGCAACAACAAATCTTTGCGCAATATCGCTATACTCCAGAGCAATCGCGCCAGCGTTTCGCGGAACGGGGCTGGAGACGGGTAGTTGGTTTTCAGACGCGCAACCCCGTCCACCGCGCTCACGAGTATATCCAGAAGTGCGCGCTGGAGACGGTCGATGGCCTGTATCTTCATCCTCTGGTCGGCGATACCAAGAGCGATGATATTCCTGCCGACGTGCGTATGCGCTGCTACGAAGTCCTCCTGGAACACTACTATCCGGTCGAGAGAGTGCTGCTCGGCGTCTTGCCAGCCGCCATGCGCTACGCAGGGCCGCGCGAAGCGATCTTTCACGCGCTGATGCGCAAAAACTACGGCTGCTCCCATTTTATCGTTGGTCGTGACCATGCTGGCGTTGGCAACTACTATGGTACATATGACGCGCACACGATCTTCTCCGAATTCGATCCCGTCAAACTGGGTATCACCCCTATGTTCTTTGACCATACCTTCTTCTGTCGCACCTGCGAGTCTATGGCTTCATCTAAAACTTGCCCCCATAAAGACGATCAGCACGTCACGTTAAGCGGAACAAAAGTGCGCCAGATGTTGCAATCAGGCATCATGCCGCCGCGCGAGTTCTCGCGACCCGAGGTGGCTCAAATACTGATTGGAGCGATGCGCCAGTAAGAATTCCTGATAGCTATAAATAACAAGAGGACCGGTATCTACCATACATCCCGGTCCCCTTGCCTTGCGCTTCGTTAGCCGCCTTTTGAACTAACAGATCTGGTAGAGCTCACTATTTCGCGAGCTTCCCCTGCGGACACTATCCCTGGCACCCATCTTTCATTGAGCGAGAATACTCTGTTTCTCCAGCGGAAAAGTTTCAGCAGCGATTCTCTATGGATCGCAGGTATGAGGAAGAACCAGGCCCAGACGCCCCGCAAATAGGCCCATTGGAAGAATGCCAATCGTGGGAACGGGATATAACTACGCCCGGCCCAGGTCGCGAAGCAGTAGAGGGTTAGCATACTGAACGTGAGCAACGACAACGCTAAGGGCACCCGAATAACGCCCAGTATCGGCTGTTCCTCCGTACTTATTGTAATGATAAGCGCGGCCAGTCCCAGGAAAGCAACCAGGTACCAGGACCAGAACCAGGGAGAACCGACCAGGCAGTAGAGCAGCCAGGCCAGCGCCATCCAGCGGATGAGCGACGGCAGTGAGCGCAACCTCCAGCGCACAGTGAGCGCACCGAGACATACTATCGCATAGACGATGATAAAAAGCACCATGCTTATCTGATGCGACACGATCTCCGTATGCGTGCCAACATCGGATGAGGTCACAAGAAACTGTTTGCCCTTCAAACTGACATCAAGATGCACCAGGGTATCATACAGGCTGTTGATGGCGCGCGTGACGCCAGGATTAATGCTCAGCACATGAAGCACTGCACCGCCCTGCCAGAAGGGAGCATAGAGAGCAATAAATGCACCAATGTACACCAGAGCAGAGAGGGCAATACTATGCCAGCGCCGTGGCTGCTGCGCCCATATATAGAGCAACAGACCGGGAAAGAGGAGCACAAACGTTATCTTAATGCAGGCTGCCAGCACAAGAAATGTCGCGGCCAGCAGATAATTGTACGTTCCCCCGCGCCTTCCTGGCAATAGCGACCAGATGGCAAGCAAGATGAAAAAAAGCACAACGCCATCATTATGCGCATTAGAACACGCCTCATAGAGCAAGAGCGGATTCCAGCCGAAAGCCAGCGTACCCATCAGCCGCCTGCGCCACGAGATCGCTTCATTATAGGCTTGCAAACGCCCGCTAATGGACCAGATCAGCCAGGTGGAACCAAGATGCGTCAATAGTCCAAACAGGCGCAGAGGCAAGACCATGCCTATAATGCTCTTCAGGCCCAGAGTTAGAGTTATCCACTGCAAAAATTCCGTGATAATTGCCCAGACGGGTCCGTAGGCCGAGGGCTGATGAACCCAGAAAATATAGGGATAGATGGGATCATCGGGGATAGCCGCAGGCACTGCCGTCAATGGATTCAGATGGTAAATCAATCCCAACCTGGCGTAACCAACATAGGAGAAAATGTCCTGGGATGTGACGATGGGGAGAAACACATAGACCACCCCTAACAGGAGCGTTGAGAGGAAAATGTAGCGCGCGGTAATATACTTTGGCAGTATACGCACGGCCAGTACATAAAATACACAGAGCATCACAAACGCGGCAAAGAGCAGGATGACTTCTTTGCGAGCAGCCCAGAATGTATCCATCGGCACCGGCAGATGATTATGAACTGGCGGAACCATAGCAATTTTAGGAAAAAGTCTGCGCGTCAGTCCCAGCAACCGGGCGCCAAGCAATGTTCCCGGAAAGACTTGAAAAAAAAGGAACCCCCGTAAGGGCATGATCACTCCAACCAGGATCACAGAGCATAACACCATAAATAGAGGCACAAAAGGGAAATATTTTAAAAGCCCGTTTGATCTGTCATATCCCATTCGTTCCTGATAGGTATTATGGCCGTTGAAGATTTTGTACCATCTCACGTCTAACATTCCTTATCTGCATAGAAAAATGTGCTTTTCTCGATCACATGGCAGCTATAATTCTTCGCCCGTTTAACAACGATATGAGATGTACCAGGAACCCCTTCAGCATTCATCGCACTCTATATCATCGATCATTATAACGCCTACTACACGCCATAGTCATTGCAGATGTTACAGGCAGCATAGATTGACAAACGAGAGCCTGGATGAGTGCATCTAAAGCTGAGATACCTCATCAGGTCAGGGCTTCCAGCTATAGCTTTTGCGTGATTATTGGAAAGCTTAAAAAAGTAACGATCCCATCATCTGGGCACGCACTATACTGATATGTGTCACATTGATCTTGATTTGAGGGACGTTTGGCACCTGAAAAGGTAACAAACACCCCTATTTGGCCTGTATAACCAGGCTACACTTGCCGCCGGCGCAAAACCGATTCTGCGCTGCTGCGCGCTGGCCTCAGCACCAGGAATGCCACGACCAGGCAACCCGCCGCCACGGCAGCTAGCAGAATGTAGCCCAGCGCATAACTGCCCATCGTCGTCTTGACAACGCCCATGACAATCGGCGGGAAAAACCCTCCCAGCCCCCCGGCAGCCCCAACCAGGCCGGTGACCGTCCCGGCCTCTTTGGCAAAATGCTGCGGCACCAGCTTGAAGACAGCTCCATTGCCCAGGCCCAGGAACGCCGCAAGCACCAGGAAACAGAAGGTTAAAAGAATTATGCCGGGCTGAAAGGCCAGAATGAGCGCCATCACCGGCGTGATGGCGAAGACTGCGTAGAGGACGTTCGCTCCCCCGATCCTATCAGCAAGCCAGCCTCCCACAGGTCGCGCCAGCGTCGCCAGAACCACAAATCCGGCGGCCCGATTGCCGGCATCCAGTTTATCCAGGCCAAAGTTATCAACCAGCAATTTAGGTAGATAGAGGCTAAAGGCGACAAAACCGCCAAAGGTTACAAAGTAGAACAGGCTGAACAGCCACGCCAGGCGCTCTCGTCTCAGCAGCGCCAGTTGCTGGCCTATAGTCTTCACAGGACCGGTTGGTCGGGACTCCTCTCCGGCTAGCAGATAAAAAGCAATCGCCATTACTAAGACAATAGCAGCAGAGATGAAAAATACCGACTGCCAGTTACCTGTGGTCCGAGCAATTTGCGGGGCAAAACGCGCGCTGATCGCGGTGCCGATATTGCCCATCCCAAAGATCCCCACCACCAGCCCTTGCCGCTCCGGCGTAAACCAGCGATTGACATACGGCACTCCAATAGCGAAGCTACTGCCAACCACTCCCAGGAAAAAGCCCCAGATAAGAAAGCCCGCCATATTTGCCGCTGTCGTCATCCCCAGCAAAGGAATAACCGAGAAGAGCAGCAACCCGGTCATCATCCTGCGCCCGCCAAAACGATCTGTCAATATGCCCATAGGGATGCGCGCCAGCGATCCCAGGATCACCGGAACCGCGATGATCACGCTAATCCAGAAATCATCGATCCGATACTGCTGCTGAAGCTGAGGAGCCAGCGACGATAGTAGTGACCAGGCGGCAAACGAGACGATAAAAGCCAGCGTCGCCATGCCCAGCGCAAGATATGCTTTCCGACTATTCATCATAAATATGCATCCTCCAATAAAAAAATCCTGTTGATAGCTTGGCCTCTCTGCCCCAACATGCATCTATCGAACTATGGGCAAGCTTCATGCCATATATTCCTTCACCCTTAGCATTACACGCGAAAAATGTTGCACCCGTGTCACAGCCAGGCACTTTCCCATCACATTGATGTCACAGATTTTATCAGGACCCCGAAAGCACTTTAAAACGTGTATATATCAGCCGGTACCATTCGTATCTAACATAGAGGAATCTTGCTGCAAATTGTAGGGCAACTCCCACGATCTCCCACGATGAATCGGGGAGCCACGGAGCCACGGAGCCACGGAGCTACCGGTTGCCCTCCAGCAGGCGAAAAGGAGAAGAAGAAGTGGCAAGCAATACGCAACAGCAGAGGAATTATCGTGTAGCGTCAGCCGCCTCTATCGCTATCCTGGTGGTAGCAGTGTTAATTATTTTAATTGTGATTGGCTCGCAGGAGCTGCGCAACTTCGATTCGGCGCTGATCGGCTATGCCGTGGCTACCGTCTTTGCAGCAGGCGCGCTGGCCTATCGGTACACCCTCTGGATTGCGCGCCCGCCAACCTGGCGCTACTTCCGAGCAGGCTGGGCCAACTTTCTTTCATGGCGCAACTTCCGGCGCTACACTTTTCTCATTCCTAAAGCCTGGTGGACCGACTTACTGGCACAGACCTTCATCCTGAAAAGGGGACGCCAGCGCTGGATTATGCATATGTCTATTTTCTGGGGCGTGATCCTTTCGCTCCTGATTACCATACCGCTGACTTTTGGCTGGCTGCGCTTCACGTTGATCCCACCAGACGGCTATCAGGCGTGGTTTTTTGGCTTTCCTATGTTCACCTTCCCTATCGCGGCAGGAACAGGTTTTGCTATCTACCATGCGCTGGATTTCACAGCGGCCCTGCTGATCATCGGCGTGGCAATCGCGCTCTGGCGACGCGTAACTAATGCCGGGCTGCTAGCCATCCAGCGCTTCGGCTTCGATCTGGTGCCGTTAATCTTGCTGGTCGCCATTGCAGTCACTGGCCTGGCCCTCACCGCCTCATCGATGTGGTGGGGAGGCAAATTTTACTGGTTCATCTCGCTTACCCACCAGGCAACGGTCGTTATCTGGCTGCTGGCGATTCCCTTCGGCAAATTCTTCCATATTATCCAGCGCCCGGCCAGCGTGGGCGTGACGCTGTATCAGGAGGTCAATCAGCACGTCGAACATTATGAGACGCCAGCCCAACAGGATGGCAGCGTAGAGCAGAAGCAGTGCAAGCGTTGCGGGGAGGAGTTCCCATCACAACAGTTCATTTATGATCTGAAAGGGGTTCTTAACGACTTGGAGCAGGATTATAGCCTGGGGGATAATCTGGGAGCGCTCCAGGATTACTGTCCGACATGCAAGCGTCTCCTGCGTGGTGAAGCATACTATCACCTTATGGGCAAACATTTCCTCTAACTTCTCAAGGAGCACACTCATGTCCATTAACAAGGACTTTTTTCAAAAGCGCGACTTCAACTACGATTTCCAATCCAGCGGCAGGCCCGAAGCAGGATGGCAGGAGGCTACGCGGATCGCCGAAACGCTGGTCCCGACCCATTGCAGCTTCTGCGGCGTGCAGTGCGGCATGTATTTAAAAGTGTATGAGGGCAAGGTAATTGGGGTCGAGCCGCGCAACTACCGCCATAATCGCGGCTCGCTCTGTCCCAAAGGCGTGGTGGCCTATCAGCAGGTGGGACATCCCGACCGCCTGACCTATCCGATGATCCGGCGTGGCGGCAAAGGCGGCAAGCTTGAGCGCGCCACCTGGGACGAGGCGCTTACCTATATCGTGAACCGCTGGCAGCAGATCCAGGCAGAGCACGGGAAGGATGCCGTTGCTATCTATAGCGGCTCCTCCATGACCAATGAGAAGTGCTATCTGATGGGAAAATTTGCCCGCGTCGCGCTGGGGACGCGCCACATCGACTACAACGGGCGTCTGTGCATGTCATCTTCGGCGGGCGCATACGCCAAAGCCTTCGGCCTGGACCGCGCGCCGCTGCCGATGACCGATATCCCACTCACTGATTGCATGCTGGTCGTTGGCGTCAACATCGCCGAATGCTTCCCCATCATGATGCAGTGGGTCTGGCGCGCTCGCGATAAGGGGGCCAGTCTGATTGTCGCAGACCCGCGCGAGACGCCCATTGCTCGTACCGCCGATCTCTGGCTGCCCGTTCGCCCCGGCACAGACGTGGCCCTGCTCAATGCCATCCTGCGCCAACTCATCGTTGACGGCATGATCGACGAAGATTACCTGCGCGCCCGCACGAACGGTTGGGAGCAGGCACGGGCTGAGGTGGAACCATTTACGCCCGAGTATGCGCAAAACATCTGTGGCGTCCCCGCTGAGCGCATCCTGGCTGCCGCTCGCCTCTATGGCCGGGCCAACCACTCACTGATTATGCACGGCAAAGGGATCGAGCACAGCAGCCACGGCGTCGATACCTGCCTCTCCTGTATCAACCTCGCCCTTGCTCGCGGCCAGGTCGGCAAACCGGGCAGCGGCACCATGATGATTACAGGACAGGGCAACGGTCAGGGCGGACGTGAAGTCGGGCAGAAAGCCAACCAGCTCCCCGGCTATCGCCACATCGACGTGCCCGCTGAACGCCAGTACATCGCCGCTGTCTGGGGCATCCCCGTCGATGAGCTGCCCTGGGAGGGCGCGGCTGCCACGGAGATGGTGCATCTAATGGCTGATGGCGAGATTAAAAGCTGCATGATCGCTTGCTCTAATCTGATGGTCTCATTGCCTGATAATCACGTTGTCCAGCAGGCGCTCAGCAGGCTTGATCCGCTTGTCGTGGTCGATTTCTTTCTCTCGGAAACCGCCGAGCTTGCCGATGTGGTCCTGCCCGGCAGCGTCTGGTGCGAGGATGAAGGCACGACGACAAATCTGGAGGGACGCGTTATCAAGATCAATCAGGCGGCAGAGCCACCCGGCGAGGCTCGCTGCGACTGGCAGATCCTCTGCGAACTCGCCAGGAGGCTGGGCAAAGGCAAGTTCTTCCCCTATCAATCGGCGCTCGATATCTGGGAAGAGCTACGGATAGCGTCAAAAGGCGGGGTCGCCGATTATTACGGCATTAGCTGGGAACGGATCGAGGAAGAAGAGGGAGTATTCTGGCCCTGTCCCGCGCCGGACCATCCCGGCACGCCGCGCTTGTTCACCGAGCGTTTTGCCTTCCCGGATGGCAAGGCCAGAATGTTCCCCGTGGCCTATCGACCGCCGGCGGAAGAGCCTGGCCCGGCATATCCATTCCGCCTGACCACGGGCCGCGTCGTCTACCACTACCTGACCGGCAATCAGACGCGGCGGCTAGGCTTCCTCAACTCGCAGGCGCCCGAGCCGTGGGTCGAGATCCATCCACAGGCTGCGCAACGTCTGGGCATCAAAGATCAAGAGATTGTGCGATTGCGCACCCCTCGCAGCTCGATGAAGATCAAAGCCCTGGTCGTGCCGACAGTGAGGCCGGATACGCTCTTTGTACCCTATCATTATGGACATGAGCACGCGGTCAATCAGCTTACCAATCCGGCAGTTGATCAGGTGGTGAAAATACCCGAGTACAAGGTCTGCGCCGCCACCGTCGAAAAGCTGGATCAGCCCGAGCCATCCATCACCGATGGCTATACCGTCAACTTTACGCCGGAAGACACGCCGAAAATGTTTCCCTATGCAGTGGGAGAAACAAAAGGCCCCGCGGAACGTAAGGCTAAAACATATTAGCCCTGGCATCGGACTGCGTAGGGGGTGGGCTCGCCCCTGCCCACCCCACGGATAGAGAGGAGAGGAAATCTTGGCAGTTAAAACCATGTTCGTTGACCCATCACGCTGCATCGGCTGTCGCGCGTGCGAGGCGGCCTGCCGCGAATGCGATTCGCACAAGGGCGAGAGTATGGTGATGGTCGATTTTATAGATCGCGGCAAAAGCGTTGCCACCCAACCTACTATCTGTATGCATTGCCAGGACCCCCTGGCTCCCTGCGCCCAGGTCTGTCCGGTGATGGCGATTCTGATAACGCCGGATGGCGTGGTGCAGATGGCCGAGCCGTCGCGCTGCATCGGCTGCCGCAACTGCGTTTACGCTTGCCCCTTTGGCGTACCTAAATTCGATGTCCAGGCTCGCTTGATGAAAAAATGCAACCTGTGCTATGACCGCGCCAGCCAGGATCTCAAGCCGTGGTGCGCCCAGGCTTGCCCTACCCAGGCGCTATGGTACGGCGATTACGAGGAGTTTATGAATCAACGCGAGGGACATCCCGTCAATCTAACTGCTTTCGGGAAACAATCTGTACGCACAAAAATCTACTGGGTGCTGCCACAACAAACGCAACAACTGGACGTGACGACGCTCCTGGAAGAGGCGCGAGCGGAAATAGGAGTAACCGATCAGCAGCAGGAGGCATGGGTGTTATGACGATCCGAGATAGAATGCTCCAGGCCAGCGCCGAACGAGCACAGAGACGCAAAGCCATTACTCGCTGGCAGGCCGAGTTTCCCTATCGCTGGGATGCAGATGATTTTGTATCCCGCCGCGAGCTGCTGCGCCTGGCTGTAGCGGCATCGGGCGCCCTTTTTGCCGCGACCGCCGCAATCGTGGGCCTGGACTATCTGAGACCAACGACGACCGTATCCAGGCAGGCCATTATCCCGGTCAGCGAGCTCCCTCCCGGTGGCGTCCACTATTTTCAGTATCCCACCGCGGAAGATCAGGCCGTATTGCTCCACCTGCCGAACGGACGCTTTGCCGCCTATAGTGGAAAATGCACCCACCTCTCATGCGCTGTCTACTACGATAAAAGTCGTGACAAGCTCCTCTGCCCCTGTCACGAAGGAGTTTTTGATCCGCAAACGGGCGTGCCGGTGGCCGGTCCTCCCCAGCGCGCATTGCCTAAAATCACGATTCGGCAGGATGGTACCATGCTTTATGCAGTAGAGGAGGCGCTATGATCGATGATCGTTCCGCCAGCAACGACGGCACGCTTCACGAGACAATCACCCGCGTCGAGCGTACGCCGCCCGCGGGCCAGGCCGCGATTGAGCTGACCGCCCTGGTAATTGGTCTTATCCTGATGGGCATCCAGCTCTGGCTGTTGACGGTCGCGCTTGACCTTTACCTGTCGGGGAGCACAACTGATAGCTGGCTACTCGCAGTCATCTCGGGCCTGGTTTTTCTCGGCGGCTTGCTAATGCTTCGCGTCGAGCGACACCACACCCGTCGTCGCTAATCAAGCGCAAGGAGGTTGGGCAACCGGCAAGGAATGGCGGAGCAACCGCTAGGGATAGGGTAGGGGCAAATCGCAAGCCACAAGGGGGAACTGGGCAGCCGCTAGGGGGACTGGGCAGCCGCTGGAGGGAACAGAGCAACCATAAAAAGCGGCAGGGCAACCTCCAAAGAGTGCCCCTACCTGAAACCAATCACGTAGCAGAAACGTGTTGCCTCTGCGAGAGGGCAACTGTGAAGGATTGCCCTGTAGAGAAAATAAGGGAGGTAACATATGCTCTGGTATTGTCGCTTTAAATGGCACCCGCATACGACCCGCGAACAGGTGGCGCGCCGCATCGTCCAGATGCACGACGCAGGCAGCAATCATCCCGAACGCATTAAGGGCTGGTACAATCTGGCGGGTGGCGGAGCCGGTTTCTTGATTATTGATACCGATAACCCTCAAGAGCTGACGGCCTTTCTCCAACCTTACATGGATCTGATGGATTTCGATGTCCACGCCATTTACGCTCTTGACTACGCCAAACAGATCGAGGAGCTACGAAGGGTTGTTCCGGCAGGCGTCCGGTAGTATGCAATAGGATAAACACAGAAAACAGCTTAGATGCTGAGCATAACATCTATTCACAGGTGTGGCCTTATATATAGGCCACACCTTTTATGTATCTTTTTTGGGGAAGTTCAAGAACGGCAATATATTGTATTCAAAGTAATATTGTTGTATACTGAATGCAACAATTTTTTGTATGGACAAAGTTATAATTCGTTAAAAAAATTACCAGCACAAGTGATGGGAGGTATACATGCGTTGGCGGTCCAACATGCTATTAGCGGCTATTTTTGCATTCCTGCTTTTAAGCTTGAGCTCGCTCTTCTCTGGAAAAGCTGTAGTATCTGCCACCGGATCTTCCGCCGCCTCCTCCTTGATCGTAAGGCTAACGCCAACCATCGTGCCACGAGCAACGCCAACCCCTGCTCTTACGGGGACCCCAACAACGCTATTTGATCCAGCCATTATCGGTTTGTTAGGGGGTGTGTTGGTAGCCATCATCTCAGGTATCGCAGGCTTCTTGATTGCCTACTATCAGGCGCAACGCCAGCAGGCACAGCAAGAAAAACAGCAGCAAGAACAACTTGAAGTAATCGAGAAATTAAAGAGCTATGTGCACGACTTACTTGACCAATATCAACAGGCGCAAATTGAGCTGGAAAGAGAGAAGAAATTACGACGGGCGGTGACAGAAACAAGAACCGAAACCGCGATATTAGAACAACTTCGTCGTAATGCACTCGATCAGCCTGACATCGATAAAAAAGCAGAGATCTATCGGCAACTCATCCAACACGATCCGCGCCTCTCCCAACTGCAAATATTAGATATGCCCCGGCCTCTGGATATCATCCATTTTCACATTCCGATGCGTCTGCTCCAAAGAAGTTATAAACCCGATGCCACGCAATTTGAACCTCTACGCGATTCGTACGCGCTCATCCGTAGAGAAATAACATTTCTTGAGCAGCGTGCCAGAAGCGCGATTGCCCCGGCTAACGCAGTTCGTTTCCACAAACGTTGTGTTTTTGTTGGCGACCCGGGAGCTGGAAAAACCACCTTGCTCAAATATCTAGCGCTGAAATCTGCTCTCGGGAAGCTCGCTGGCTTGCCGGATCTTCCTATTTTTATCGAACTTAACGTCTTTGCCAAGTCGGGATATCAGGATTTGCTTGACTTTGCAGCAGTTCAATGGGATACCTACTACGGTTTTAGCACAAATGTCGCACGCGGCTATATGGAGGAAATGCTACAGAAAGGCCAGGCTCTCCTGCTTCTGGATGCGCTCGACGAAGCCGTTATTGGCAACACCGATGAAGAGGCGGAAGCTTCGTATTATCGCGTTGCCGAGAGAATCAAGCAGGTCGCAACTCGCTATCAGCAATCGCCCATCGTTGTGACGGCTCGTAAGCTCGGCTACCGCCAACGCGAATCGCTGACCGGTTTCACGGAATTTGAACTACAGGCATTTCGCCCAGAAGATATCAAACAATTTATTAGCCGGTGGTTCAACTACTTCAGCGATGCCGAAAGACAGGCCAACGCTTCAGATCTGATCGCCAAATTAGAGCGCATCCCTCATCTGCAAACACTGGCAACTAATCCTCTGCTGCTCTCGTTGATTGTACGTGTATACGAATCGCGATTCGCACTGCCTGAACGTCGCGCTGAATTATATAAAGAGTGCGTCGATTTGCTGATCAGCAAATGGGACGTTCAACGCAATATCAAGCGCTATCATGATCTTGAACAAAAGCACCTGCGACAGCTCCTTGAGCAAGTGGCCTGGGATTTTCATCAAAAAGGGCTACGCTACTTTCTTGAAAAAGAACTGCTGGAGAAGATCGCAGAATTCTTGCCAACCGTTCAACTATCGGCGGAACGCAATGGCGGCGTACTTGCGTCGATTATGAGCGAATACGGCTTATTAAAAGAGCAGGCGCCAGGCTTTTACAGCTTCTTCCACTTAACGTTCCAGGAGTACTTCGTTGCCGAGTATCTCGTCGCTCAACATTTGCCCGACAACGAGGATCTCAAAGAACTCCTCCGGCATCGTGGCGACCCCTGGTGGGAAGAGGTGTGTTTCCTCTATGCCGGGCAGATGTCTGATGCCAGCAAGCTCCTAGATGTCCTGTTGGGACAAGACAAGACTATCTACTTACGAGAAGATATCTTCCACACCAATCTCATCCTGGCAGGAGGATGCTTAGTGGCGCACCCCAGGATTGAGAAAATTTCCCTGTGGGAAAAGGTCATCTCCCAACTGGAACAGGCTTTACAACAAACTCCCTACGCGCTTACACAATACCGCATCGTCCAGACATTGGTAGCCATTGGCGAAGATAAAGTCATCGAGCGACTGCTTGACATGCTCTCCAACGAGCGCCTTAACCGAGAGCTGCGTATCAATATAGCTCAAGCATTGAGCACACAAAGAAAACCCAATGTTATCCGCAGGCTAAAACAGCTTTTCAATAATGCTCAAACCGATTCCCATATCCGCGGCAGCGCCATTCAAGCCCTGGGCATCCTGGGAGAACATTCGATGACCGACCTCCTGCTCGAAATGCTCCGGGACGGACATCTGGACTGGCATGTACGCGAAGGGATTGTTCAAAGCCTGGGCATCCTTGGCGGAGACGCAATTTCCCGCAGACTGTTGGACCTGCTGCAAAACGGGCAGCTTGAATTCTATATCAGAAGTCGCATCGCTCAAACATTGGGGCTGCTGGGTGACCGTTCCGTAAGCGGTAGCCTGCTACGCCTGCTCTCCGACAACCTGGAGAACGCCAGATTTTCAACCGAAGAGAATAGCGTCCTTATCAATATAGCTCAGGCGTTAGGAGATCTGGGCGATCCTTCCGTCATCCCTGATCTACTAGACTTGCTACAACAACTCCCTGCTAATACCACCGTGCAGAAGCATATAGCGCGGACACTAGGCATCCTGGGCGCACATGACCCCTCGGTTGCCCTCAAGTTACAGGCTCTTCTCGACAATCAGCAGATCGATATCTCAACCCGTAGCAGCATTGTTTATGCTCTGGCGCTTCTGGGAGTACATACCGCAGATGTGCCTGAGCTACTCAGCCTGCTTAGACAGTCTATTTTCGATAAAGATATAGCCAGTACCATTATTCAAACGCTAGAACAACTGCACGACCGAGCTGTGCTTCCTGGCTTGCTGGAACTGCTGCAAACAACACATCTGGATGCGTACGTGCAAAGCTGTATCGTGCAAACACTGGGTACATTCGGTGAACGCGACACGCTTCCCGACCTGCTCAGTTTGCTCTCTAGCCCACAAACAGATAAGCTTGTGCGCAGTAAAATAGCGCAATCGCTGCAACATTTCGCGCATACCATCACTTTAGAGGAAATAGAGAGCCTTGTCGAACAACTAGAGACATCGGATGTTGCCAGCGATATTCATCACTCACTCTGGATCATGAGCCGCCGCAGAGGTATCAGGATCTTTGTGATGGATTCAGCAAAAGGGAGGCAAGTGAGAATCGTGAAATGGCCGACGGACTTAATCAAAAAAGCAACTGCATAATCAGCACAACTTGTATGGCAGATTAGCTAAGAACTGCGCCCATACACCTTGCCTCCCACATTGCGCCTGTGCTATGATATGCATATATTGAATAACGTCATGTCTTCGGGGCAAGGTGAGGAAAAGCTGGTCGCTCAACAGGCCGCGTTTCCAATTCCTGATCGGCGGTATAGCCCGCGAGCCATGCTCAATTAGTTGAGTTGGCAGGATCTGGAGAAGTTCCAGAGCCGACGGTACAGTCCGGATGGGAGAAGACAAGAGCATAGGATCGGCTGCACGCAGCAAAATCTGCGTGCATAGCGCGTATTACATGACGCATCGCTTATCCTATGGCTGTAATGAAGAAGAAGTGCCACAGCGGTACAGGGCATCTCCTCCTTCTTGTTACCCCTTGTACTCCCTCAATCCGCCCCGAAAGCATGCAGCCAACCATTTAACAGAGGGCAAATGAACGCCCCTACTGATGGAGCAACTATGCATGTAGCTGAAGAGGCGATACGTTTAGCCATCGCCTGTGCTCGCAGCGTCGAAGGACGTACAAGCCCGCGCCCCCCCGTCGGAGCCGTTGTCGTGCGCGACGGCAGCATTATCGCGCAAGGAGCAACGGCCCCTCCCTACGGCCCGCATGCCGAGGTCGTCGCCCTCACCGCGGCGGGAGCGGCAGCGGACGGTGCGGACCTGTATGTCACGCTCGAACCCTGCTGCATCTTCGTCCACACGCCTCCCTGCACCGATGCCATCATCGCCGCAGGTATCCGCCGCGTCATTATCGGCACGTTGGACCCCAACCCGCGGGTTCAATTACAAGGCATTGAGCGGCTCCGTTCGGCTGGGATCGAGGTGATGGTGCTGGAAGACGAGCAGTTCGCGCCCGCATGCGCGCAAATTGTGCGCCCTTTTGAGCAATACATCTTCCACGGACGACCTTATGTGACGGCAAAATGGGCCATGACGCTTGATGGCAAGCTGGCAACACGTTTGGGCGATTCTCACTGGATCAGCGGACCCGAAGCGCGCCTGTGGGTGCATGATCTGCGCGACCGCGTGGACGCCATCCTGGTCGGTGCAAATACCGCTCGCATCGACAATCCGCAGCTCACTGTTCGCATTCCGCCTGACAAAAGAATCTGGCAGCGCACCGAACGCGAGCATGCTCCCCTGCGCGTAGTGCTTAGCACGCAGGGAGCCCTTCCCGATACGCTCTCACTGCTCCAGCCAGAGCTTGCCGCAAGGACCTGCGTTCTCGTCAGCGCAGCCAGCTCCATTGAATCGCACCAGCAGCTCGCGGATCGCGGCATCGAGGTTATTCCCGTCGTGGCAAACGAGAAGGGGCAGATCGATTTTCCGGCAACCTTACAGGCTCTGGCTCATAAAGGCATCATGCATGTGCTGGTCGAAGGCGGAGCAAGCGTGCTGGGCAGCGCATTCGATCAACACTGCATCGATCATGTGGCAGCCTTTATCGCGCCCAAACTGTTGGGAGGCCGTAATGCTCCCTCCCCCATTGCCGGCGAGGGGCTGGCAACGATGCTACAGGCGCAATGCCTGAATAATATCCAGACTCACATATTTGGTGAAGATATTCTGGTTGAGGGCGACGTTCCTCACGTTTCGTAGGGACCCGATTTATCGCGTCCTGCGCGATTTATCGCCTTACTGGCGGAATTTCAAAGTATGACTAAAAAACTGGTAAAGGGCAAAAGAAAGATGAAGAAGACCGTTCCTGTCGCCGGACGCGCTCTGACCGTTGCCGAAGCTGTTGACGAGGTACGGGCCGGACGGATGGTGTTGATTTGTGATGACTATGGCCGCGAGAATGAGGCCGATCTCTGCCTGGCTGCGCAATTTGTCACTCCCGAATCGCTTAACTTTATGGTGCATCATGCCTGCGGCCTGCTCTGCGTCGCGCTATCGGGTGAACGACTTGACAGGCTGCGCATCCCGCTCGCGGAAACGGGTGGCACGCCCTTGCAAGGAACAGCCTTCACGGCATCGGTGGACGCGCTCCACGGCACAACCACCGGCATCTCCGTTCAGGACCGCGCCGTGACCATTCGCGCTCTGGTCAATCCAACAACGCCGCCGGAAGACCTGGTGCGGCCCGGCCACGTCTTCCCTTTGCGCGCCAGAGCTGGTGGCACATTGGAACGCCGTGGGCATACTGAAGCTTCGGTCGATCTGATGCGCATCGCAGGACTGGAGCCGGGCGCGGTAATCTGCGAAGTGCTAGACAGCAACGGAGAAGCAGCTCGGGGCCAGGTCTTGCTTGATCTGGCACAACAATGGGGGCTCGGCATCATTACGGTCGATGCTATCGCGCGCTACCGCAAAAGTCACGCCGTGAGCTTTATCAGTGAGACGCAACTCCCCACGCCGGAAGCCACATTCCGCCTGCGCCACTATCGCGGCCTTGAGAAGGGCGAGGATTATCTCGTGCTCCTGCTGGGCGATCTTGACGAGCAAGAGCCGCCCCTTTTACGCCTCCATTCGGCCTGCACCACCGGAGACATCTTCGGCTCGCAACGCTGCGACTGCCAGGCCCAGATGCACACTTCCCTACGCGCCATCGCGCAAGAAGGACGCGGCCTCCTCATCTACCTGCCGCAGGAAGGACGTGGCATCGGGCTTGCAGGCAAGCTCCAGGCGTATCTGCTGCAAGAGCAGGGATGCGATACCATCGAAGCCAATCAATTGCTCGGCTATCCCGTTGACGCCCGTACCTATACCCACGCCATCGAGGTATTGCGCGATCTCAACATCACCGCCGTTCGCCTCATGACCAACAGCCCTGAGAAAATTCGGGCGCTCAAGGAGGCAGGCATTGCGGTGGAGCGCGTGCCGCTCGAAATATCGCCCACGAAGAGCAATGTGCGCTACCTGCAAACGAAGCAGCAGAGGCTTGGACATCTGCTCACTTCGCTGGCATCTACCAACAACCTGGTATCATCATAGAAGTTAGAGGAGCACACCAGCATGGCTCAAGCAGACATACCCCCACCCTCTCCGCCGCTGGATGGGAGCGGACTCGCGATTGGCATCGTCGTTGCCCGCTATAACTGGCATATCACGGGCGCGATGTTTCATTGCGCTCAGGAAGAGCTAAAGCGTCTGGGAGTCGCGACAGAGGATATGCGCATCGTTTATACGCCCGGTGCCTTTGAACTGGCGACGGTTGCTCAGGCCATGTTGCTGAATGGTCGCTACGACGCCCTGATTTGCTTTGGCTGCGTGATGCGCGGAGAGACGCGCCACGATATTGTCGTCGGCGATGCAGCGGCGCAGGGTATCCAGCGGGTCGCGCTTGAGCTGCATACCCCCATTATTTTCGGCGTGATGACCGTCGAGAACCTGCACCAAGCTCAGGCACGCATTACACGCGGCAAAGAATGCGCTCAAGCAGCCGTAGAGATGGCGCGCACAATTAGAACGATTAAGAACGCCAGATAAGCAAAGGAGTCCAAGATGTTCACTGGAATAGTCGAAGAGGTAGGAACCCTCCAGCAGATCGAGCCAACAGGGCTGGTGATCAAGGCGCGATCCGTGCTGCAAGATGCGGCAATCAAGGATAGCATCGCGGTCGATGGCATCTGCCTGACCATCACGGAGCGGGGGGAAGATTGGTTTCGCGTTGATACCATGCCCGAGACGCAGCGACGCACCCGCCTCGCGAGCTTACAACCGGGCGACAAAGTCAATCTGGAGCGGTCGCTGGCAGCCAATGGTCGCGTCGGCGGCCACATGGTGCAGGGACACGTTGAAGCATCCGCCGCCGTTCTCAGTCTGCAAGAAGACGGCATTGGCCTGAATGTCGAAATCGAGCTGCCGGAAGCTCTCCGCCCCTTCGTGATTGCAAAGGGCTTTATCGCTGTCAACGGCGTAAGCCTCACCGTTGTCGAGAGCCTGTCTGACCGCTTCTCTATCGCGCTGATCCCTTACACGCGCGAACATACCAATCTGGGACAGTTGCAGGTTGGCGCCCTGCTCAATCTTGAGACCGATATTATCGGTAGATATGTCATGCAGTTTTTCCGCCAGTATCAACAGTCAGAGCTTTCCAATGCTCAAAAATGAGATGAAAAGCGGTTCTTTAGCATGGCAAAGCTGATCCCTTGTCAAGAGAGCAAATGTGCTGTATGCTGAGGTAAAATGGCCCAAAGAAGAGCCAACAGCTACTGCAGGGAGGAAATATTCTATGACTGCAAGCATCGATCAGCCTGCGCGCGTGCAGCACACCACCGGACGTCCGCTCTGGCTCTCCATCCTCGCCGGCTTCTCGCTCTTGCTCGGCATTATTACCGCTATTCCTCAGTTTTATTACGTGCTTTTCGGGTTGCATCTCGTCACCATCGGACCCAACAGCAATCTGCTCGGTCAGGTCTGGTACAGCTATATTTTGCATGGAGACAACCGCTATTTGAAAGTGGACCCCGGCGTGTTTGCAGGCGCAATCGAGGATGCATTTTTACTTGGCCCGCTCTACTTTGCAACCGGCATAGGGCTATGGCTGAGACGATCCTGGGTCATTCCTGTAGGACTCATGACGGGGGCGATGATCTTCTATGCAATCGTTGGCTTCTTTCTGGGCGACATCTTCGCCAATCTGCCCAGCGTCACCAACGACGTTTCCTACTGGGCTTCGAATCTGCCCTACCTGCTCTATCCGCTCTGGCTGATCCCGGTGCTGCTCTTCCGGCGCAAGCTTTTCGCCGGAAAGGAATAACATATGGTAGCAGAACAATCAGCACTGAGCTTCAGCGGCGGTAAAGATTCGATCCTCGCGCTCGACCGGCTCACGCGAGCGGGAAAGCAGATCAACTATCTGATCACGATGTACGACGCAGCCACGGAGCGCGTACGCTTTCATGGCGTCCCCATTACGCATATCCAGGCTCAGGCCGATGCACTCGGCATCCCGCTGCTGCGCTATCCAACAACGCCAGAAAATTTTGAAAGCGTTTTTCTCCAGTCCCTTCAGGATCTACGCCAGCTCAATGTGACGGGGATCGCCTTTGGCAATATCCATCTCGCCGATGTGCGGACATGGTATGAAGAACGCACAACCGAGGCAAGGCTGACCCATCTGGAACCGTTATGGAACGAAGATCCGGCAAAGCTGGTGCGAGAATGCATAGCCCGCGGCTACCGCGCCACGCTCACCTGCATAGAGGTCGCACGCGCGAAAGCTGCATGGCTCGGAGCAACGCTTACCGAGCAGCTGGTTGACGAGTTTGAGCAAGGCGGGATCGATCCATGCGGCGAGCGCGGCGAATATCACACCTTCGTTAGCGCGGGTCCGCTTTTCGCTCACCCGCTCCCCGTTCGCCTGGGCAACAAGAAAACTATGACCGGGTTTCAGCTTGTGGATATTCTTTTGTAGGCTCGCCCTGCTCGACCCGCTCATGCGAGGCTGCTGCAATCGCTCCTCGTTCGGCTGGCTCCTGTAAAACTGCTGTAGGCTCGCTTTGTTCGACCGGCTCCTGTGGAGGTGCTACAGACGTGGCCTGCTCGACTGGCCCTTGTGGAGCTGCTGAACGAGCAGCGAGGGGCATGCGAGACCAGGGTTGTGGCGGCACAGGCTGGCGGGGCGTGGCCTGATCAAGCGGTACAATGTAACGGTAATGATGGCCGCCTTTCGCCAGCACTTCTTTGCCGACAAACACGGGCACGGGATCTTTGCCCCACGGCGCAAAGCGTCCAGGCTCAGTCAAAAGCCGCTTCATGCGCCGTTCCGCCGATGGATGGGTCGGTCCTGACATCTTCATCGTCGTGCCGTTCAACGCCACCAGCGTCGTTAAGCCAAAAGCCATTGCCATCGGATCGCCCGCCAGCTCAACGCTGAAGCGGTCGCAGGCGAACTCTGCCCGGTGATGCGTGTCCATGCTGAACAGGTAAAGAAACGCGAAAGTCAGCAGCATGTACCACGCTCCCGTCAGTGAGCTCTGCGCCTGCTGCTGAATGACAAAGGGGGCATCTTGCTGAAAGAGCCAGAAAGCGAGCGGGCGCAGATCATAAAGCACAAACCAGCTCGCAAACAGCAAAGCCTGACCGAGGGATAAGGCGGAGTACAGCAGCAGGTGATGTTTACGGATATGCCCCAACTCGTGCGCAATAATCGCATCAATCTGGCGCCAATCAGCTTTACGTAATAGCGCCGAACCCAGCAAGAGCGTTTTGCGACCAAGCCCTGTCGCCGCAGCCGTCGCAACATCCTCTTCTCCCAGGTAGAGCACCAGGGTTTCATCGACGCGCACCCCGGCCAGTGCCGCCCACTGTTGGATGCGTGGCTCCAGATCGGCCCATTCAGTCTGCGCTATCGGCACGCTCCGTAAGGCCCAGCGATGCAGCAGCGAACTGCTAAATCCCCGGATCGTCGCCCAGACAACGATAGCCAGCAGCAATACCGGTCGCCACGCCAGCGCGTTCAACATGTAGAGCAGCCCCAGCGCGCTAAAGAAGAGCAGCGGAGGCGTGGCGGTGAGTACCCACGCTTTCACCATATGAATCAGGTGCGGAGTAATGGGCTTCTTCTTCCCCAGCAACCGCGCCTCTGCCAGGTTAACCAGGTATACTCTATCCGCAAGCTTATATAACAGGCCCGCCAGATAGGGAATCCATGCCAGCAGCAGCATATGCAGCCCGAACGCAATAGAGTCCAGCCCTCCCGGCTGCACCACCACAACCATCATCAACGCAACAGCGGTCCCGATCATAAACCCGAGCGCCAGCGAGCTACAATAGACGCCTCCGCGCCGATACGTCTTAAACGCCTGATTGCGATCTTTCCTTCGCAGGATATATACATAAAATAGTAAGAGCAAAAAGCGAAAAAGGAGGATCAGCGGCAATATCGCAAAAACTATGCCAAAATAAACAAACCAGAACGTCATAGACATAAAACCTTTCCCTTGTGCCTTAAAATGATCGGACCAACATATTTTTTTTTAGAGACATAGAATGACGTTTGTCGATATTATACTCATCTACAGTGGGTTTAGCAAACGTTGCAAAACACTATCAGCAATCCAGCAATATTCCCATTGACACAACCACATCCCTAAATGTATAATAGTTAGGCAACCTAATAAATTAGGTACCTAACTATTTGTGGTCTATCTTATCACTGAGGGAGGCAGATGGAGCATCTTATCACTAACCCAACCGCGCGGAAGCTTTTCAATGCTTTTATGCAATTCGGTAGGGCGGGATGGCATCAACATCAACAGACGGTGGCGGGTTGTAAACCGAGCGAGGTCAGGGTGCTGTTCTGCGTCAAAAAAGGCCGGAGCCCGGATATCCCCGAAATGAAGGTGTCCGAGATTAGCAAGCTGCTCCACGTCACCTCTCCAACTATTACCCAGTTGATTAAGGGATTGGAGACAGACGGGCTCATTGAACGCAATATCGATCCTCACGACCGCCGCGCCGTTGGCATTAAGCTGACTGAAAAAGGCGAGATGGTCACTCAGCAGGCGGCAGAGGTCTTCGCCACCTCCCTCAACGGCCTGATTGAGTATCTTGGCGAGGAACAAAGCAATCAGCTCGCCGAACTTCTATTACAGGTCACTCGCTATTATGACGAGCAGGCAGCCAGTAGGGGCAATCCCTCGCGGTCGCCCTCTACATCTGATGAGCAAGCAGCCAGCCGGGGCAACCTCTCGCGGTCGCCCTCACCCTGGAGCGGAGACGAGAATCTATGATAAAACTATTGCGCTTTTTAAAGCCGTACAAGATTCCTCTGATTTTTGTTTTTGTGCTTGTTTTTTTACAGGCTCTTTCCGACCTCTATCTCCCCACACTGATGGCGGATATTGTGGATACCGGAATTGTGAAGGGCGATACTCCCTATATTCTGCGCGTGGGCGGCTTTATGTTGCTGGTCGCGATTGGCGGCGCTTCCTGCTCCATCATCGCCAGCTTCTTCTCTTCCCGCATCTCGGTCGGCTTCGGCAGGATCATTCGCAGCAAGCTCTTCACCCACGTCGAAAATTTTTCGCTGCACGAATTTGATAAGGTCGGCACGGCCTCGCTGATTACGCGCACGACCAACGACACGACGCAGGTTCAGCAGGTGCTGGTGATTATGTTGAGGATGATGATCTACGCGCCATTGATGTGCGTTGGCGGCATCATTATGGCGGTTTCGCAGGATGCGACCCTCTCCTGGGTGCTGGTCGCCGTCATTCCGATCCTGCTGCTGTCAATCTTGCTGATCATGAGCAAAGCTATACCGCTTTTTCAGATTGTGCAGATCAAGCTGGACCAATTAAACCTGATCCTCGATGAAGCTCTTACCGGCGTACGCGTTATCCGCGCGTTTGACCGCACCGAGCATGAGAAAAGACGCTTTGACGAGGCCAATCTCAATTTGACCGATGTCTCGATCCAGGTCAACCGCATCGTGGCAATTATGATGCCGATGATGATGCTGGTGCTGAACGTCTCATCTGTCGCTATCCTCTGGTTCGGCAGTATTCGCATCGATAACGGCGATATGCAGGTTGGATCGCTCATCGCGTTCCTCCAGTACGCCATGCAGATTCTCTTCTCATTCCTGATGCTTTCGATGATGTTTATTATGCTGCCGCGCGCGGCAGCCTCCGCCACCCGCATCAACGAAGTGCTGGCGATAGAACCAGAAATCAACGATGCCGAGCAGGTGAAGCGCGCCGATGCGCAACGCGGCTACGTTGAGTTCCAGGATGTCACCTTCAGCTATCCCGGCGCTGAAGAGCCTGCCATCTCCAACATTTCGTTCAGGGCAACCCCGGGCAAGGTTACGGCGATCATCGGCGGTACCGGCTCGGGCAAATCGACGCTGATAAGTCTGATCCCGCGCTTCTATGATGTTGATAGCGGGCGTGTGCTCGTTGACGGCGTCGATGTGCGCGAAATGTCGCAACAGCATCTGCGAGCGAAAATTGGCTTTGTGCCGCAAAAAGCCGTGCTTTTCTCGGGCTCCATCGAGGAGAACATTCGTTATGGCAAAGCCGATGCCTCCGAGACAGAGATAGAGCACGCCGCCGACGTGGCTCAGGCCACCGAATTCATCTCGCATATGCAGGAAGGCTTCCAGTCGATCATTGCCCAGGGAGGCACCAATGTTTCTGGCGGGCAGAAGCAGCGCCTGTCCATCGCGCGCGCCCTGGTGAGAAAGCCGGAAATTTACATCTTCGACGATAGCTTCTCGGCCCTTGATTTTAAAACTGACGCCAGGTTACGCATGGCTCTGAAAAGGGAGATTGCAGACGCCACAGTGTTCATCGTCGCCCAGCGCGTAAGCACCGTCATGGATGCGGACCAGATCATCGTCTTAGACGATGGGCGCGTCGCGGGCATCGGCACTCATCATGAACTGATGAAGACCTGCGCCGTCTATTACGAAATTGTCTCGTCACAGCTTGCATTGGAGGAAATAGCGTCATGAGCGAAGAGCGTAGAGAGACACGACCTGCTGGCCCGATGGGGCCTGGTGGTCCTCGACCAGGTGGAGGACCGATGGGCTGGATGGGCGGAGCTGGCATGGGCATGCCGGTGCAAAAAGCAAAGGATTTTAAGGGCACGCTCTTCCGGCTGTTTGGCTATTTCAAGCCGCAGAAATACCTCCTGCTGATCGTCTTTATCGCGGCGGTCATCAGCACGGTATTCGCCATCGTTGGCCCGAAGATCCTGGGTATGGCAACTACCAAGCTCTTTGAAGGCATTGTGATGAAGTACAGGGGCGTGCCGGGCGCGCATGTCGATTTTACCTATATCGGGCAAATCCTGCTGATCCTGCTCGGCTTGTACCTTATCAGCGCCCTGTTCAACTATGTCCAACAATATATTATGGCAGGTGTGGCGCAAAAAACGGTCTACATCTTGCGCCAGCAGGTAGACGATAAGCTGACGCGCCTGCCCTTGAAGTTCTTTGACGCGCGCACACATGGAGAAATCCTCAGCCGCGCCGTCAATGACATGGATAACATCAGCACCACGTTGCAGCAGAGCATGACGCAGTTGATCACCTCCGCCGTCACGCTCGTAGGTGTGGTTGTGATGATGCTGACCATTAGCCCACTGTTGTCTCTGGTGATCGCTCTGACCTTCCCGCTGAGCTTGTTTGTGACCACCATCGTCGCCAAACGCTCGCAAAGGTACTTCGGGCAGCAGCAAAGGAGGCTGGGCAGGCTCAATGGACACGTTGAGGAGATGTACACCGGCCATAAAATCGTCAAAGCGTTCGGGCGCGAGGGCCAGTCGATCAGCGACTTCGAGCAGTTGAACGAAAAACTTTATGATGCTGGCTGGAAGGCACAATTCATCTCCGGCATCATTATGCCGCTGATGATGTTTATCGGCAACATCGGCTATGTCTTTGTCAGCGTCGTTGGCGGTATTCTGGTCACGCAAGGCTCGATTTCTATCGGCGACGTACAGGCATTCATTCAGTACGCGCGTCAGTTCACTCAACCTATCATGCAGCTCGCTACGATTGCCAACGTGATTCAATCGACAATTGCCTCGGCTGAACGCGTTTTCGAGCTGCTGGATGAAGAGGAAGAGGTACCGGAGGAAGCGCATGCCAAAGTTATCGAGGCTCCGCAGGGCGTCGTTCAATTAGAGCATGTCAAATTCCGCTATAAAGAAGATGTGCCGCTGATCGATGATCTGAATATTGATGTCAAATCGGGCCAGACCATCGCGATTGTTGGCCCAACCGGCGCAGGCAAAACGACGCTGGTCAACCTGCTGATGCGCTTCTACGATATCAATGCAGGCAAAATCACCATCGATGGTGTGAACATTACGCAGCTCAAGCGCGGCAATCTGCGCCGCCTGTTCGGCATGGTGTTGCAGGATACCTGGCTTTTCAATGGCACGATCCGCGATAATATCGCCTATGGTCGTGAAGGTGCGACGGAGGAGGAAATTATCCGGGCGGCGAAAGCGGCGCACGCTGACCACTTTATCAGAACGCTCCCCGAGAGCTATGATACGGTGCTCAATCAGGAAGCGAGCAATCTCTCACAGGGCCAGAAGCAGTTGCTGACGATTGCCCGCGCGGTGCTGGCCGATCCGGCGATCCTGATCCTCGACGAGGCAACCAGCAGCGTCGATACCAGAACCGAGATCTACATCCAGAAGGCAATGGGCGAGCTGATGAAAGGCCGGACCAGCTTTGTCATCGCCCACAGGCTCTCCACCATTCGGGATGCCGACCTGATCCTGGTAATGAATCACGGCAGCATCGTAGAACAGGGCACGCACGAGGAACTGCTGGCGAAAAACGGCTTCTACGCCGACCTCTATAACAGCCAGTTCACCGGCACAGCCCTCCAGCAAGAGGCGGTATAGATGTAGGGGCGGGGCTTGCCCCCGCCCTGATCGCCTCCCTGCTGGCTTGCCCCAACCTTGATCGCTTGCTCCCAGCCCCGGACATCCATGCGGGTTATCCCCCTAAATTTACTATTCAGACTATCAACATCGCTCTCACTTCCGGCTATACCTATATTCTTTTTTCTACTCCCTTTGCGGTCGAAGAAATGGCTATGCTTTATGCCATCACGGCTAGATTCGCATTCTACTTTCTGCTAAAAAATCACAAATAGATATTTCAGCATGTTATATCTCATATTAAGGTGTATCTTTATATAGAGAGTCATTCACGCGATGAAAATTGCTCTCAGGTTTAGCTTGCCAATGCGAGACGGTAAGGTTATAATTTACAAAAGGGGAATGGAATGCCGAAGAAAGAAAAGAGCGCTTTATTCACATTAAAAGTAGGATGAGAAAGCACTCATTGAACAGGTATGCTAAAGCGCAAGAAGCGTAGTGGTATACGCATGTATTTCATCAACATGTGGTGAGTGACAGTATAAAGGACTATATGTATGCTCACTGATCCGACCAGGACAAACGTTTTAGAAGTCGCCAACATGCTAGAGACGAGACGAAAAACGAATAAGCGCACAACGCTGGTGCTTGGGGCGAGAGCGGGTGGCTTTTTCCGCAGCAAAGAACTGCTTGACATCCTGCGGAGCTTTAGCCTGCGCGATTTCACGCATCTAACGCCTTTAGAGCAATTCGCCGAATGTTACCAGGTGCTCAATCGCCGAGGGCAATTTAGCGAAAATGATCTCGACGGCATTTTACGGCAGGCGCTCAACGAGGTCTTTATTTCGGGAGCAGATCTTTGCCTTGCCGAACTGATCAAAGACAATATTTTCGACATGATCATTTCCACCAACATCGACGACCTCTTAGAGCGAGCATTAGAGCAGGTCGATTTAAAAGACCGCAAAGACTTCGATGTCATCATTCCTGGTCATAAAGCCACGATCTACATTGATTATACTGAGAAATCGTTCCCTTGCAGGATTATCAAAGCGTTCGGCGACCTTTCGTCAAAGGTCTACAACATCGTGGAGCGCCGCAAGCAACTCATCCTACCATTGGACACCGAGACCCTGAGAACTTTGCTCGAAAGGTCGCTCGCTCGGGATATCCTGGTCATCGGACTGGACCCCGTCTGGGACGAAGAAATACTCGCTGCCTTCCCACCGCGCTCTCAGGCTACCAGCTACTGGTATGTCAACGAGCAAGAGCCCGATCACCACCTGCAACGAACGTGGCAGGGGGGAGCGGCGAGACTTATCACGGGCGAAGACGGCAACTACGAGCATTTCATCAAAGCGTTACATTGGCATCTCTGCAAAGAGCAACCAGGCAGCTACAAATCGTCATGGCAGATAACCAGCCAGCTTTCAACGATCAGCAGTGAACTGATGAGGCTACGAGCGCAGTATAGCGAACTTAGTAAGCTTATTAATCACCTGATCAGCAGCCTTGAAAACCGGTCGGCTTGACTCATCATATTTAAGTGGAGTGAGATATATGGCAAGTATTATTAACCGGACTTATGAACTGGGTATCATAGATGAGGCATTCGATGCATTGCTTGATTCAACAAGCCTTTTGCGCACACCCATTATCGACGTACACGGCATCGAGGGTATTGGAAAAACAACCATTTTGCAACATGTGACGCATAAATGCAAGGATCATCATCTCCCGTACATCCGGGTCGATGCCAGCGGGAGTATACCGGCGATTGCCTATGAGATTATTGAGCAAATCAAAACATACTATCTGCCGCAGATCGCACCTTTCAACGAAGAAGACCCTCTCAATCAGGTAGTTAGCGCCATCCGACAGTTGCTGGAGCAGCACGCAGCCGTGCTGGTGCTGGACTCGCTAGATACAGAGAACGACGAACTGCTGCGCTGGCTCGAAATCATGCTCCGCGACCTGCTGGAGAATAATCGCCTCTTCGTCGTCATCGCCAGTCGCAAGAGCTTGCAGTTTGAAAACGAACGCTCCGTTGCCCGCAAGCTTACGCCATTGCAGCTAAACCCTTTTGATAGGACCAGTAGCGGACAATATCTGGACACCATCCAGATCAAGCCAGAAATGCACAACTATATTTTTGAATGGACCAGAGGGTATCCGCTGGCGATGGACGCGATGGCCCGCGCTATGGACAAAGAGCATCTTGATCCACGCCAAGAGGCGGACCGGAGGAAATTGATCAAGGCCATTACAGAGCGCGTCGTTGATCAAGGCATCCTGGCCGGGATCGATTCATCCGAGCATAAGTGGTATCAGACAATGCTCAGGTTGCTCTCGGTCCCACGGCGCTTCAACCTCGTCATGATGCAGATGCTGATCAAGCAATACGCGCCTCAGTTCGCGCCCCAAAATAGTCTGGCCTACATGGGATTATTCAAACGGATCAACCGTACAACCAACGTACTCAACTGGAACATGCCCAGAGCGGGATTCGCCGTTGACACCCCCGTCCGCTGCATTTTTCTTTTACAGCTTCAGATCGAGCACCCGGAGCTCTATTTAGCCCTCCATCGCACTCTAGCCCAGATCAACCAGCAATTCGCAGAAGCCGTCACAGGGACGGACCGCGTGCGCTATTTACAGGAATTCCTTTATCATAACGCGCACATCATCGCAGGAGAAGCATTACGGCAATTGCTCAAACAAACAGTGCAACAGATCATCAACGAATCGCCAGAGACATTCTCCCAATTCTCAGAGGAGTTCTCCCAGGACGAAGAGCTGAAAGAAGCGCTCGGAGAACAGGCCGCCACCGTTACCACGCTTATCCACGCTCATCAACTGGCAATGGCCCGGCAACTGGCTAAAGAGTCTAGCGGGCGTGACCGCGTGCGCAATCTCCATGAGTATCTCAATGTTGTTTCACAGGACCCCGTTGCCGGCAGCATCCCTCTCGTCTTTCAGCAGGCAATTCAGGAAATAAAAACCGCAGAGTCGCGTGAAACCATTCGCCAGCTCCATCATGAACTGGAACAGGATCACCGTCTTAAAGAAATACTTGGAGAGCATGTAGAGAGCATATTTTCCCTGATGCGGGACGATTCTTAGTTGGAAGGGAGAGATATCATGATAGAACATGATTTTATCGGCAGAGAAAAAGAATTAGAGATTTTCACGCGCTGGCTGACTGATCCTCATGCTCCCTGGATAGTATATTTCTACGATCAATTGGAAGAGGCAGACAAAAAGGGCGGAGTGGGCAAAACGTGGCTGCTACATAAGTGCAAAGAAATCGTGCGGCAGAGACAGCGCGATATTGCCGTTGTCGCCATCGATTTTTTTAACATCGAGCATCGCGACGCTATCACCATAGCCCGCGAGATTGTGAATGCACTACAGGCAGTATTCCCGAGCTGGTCGCCAGCCATTTTCAACGAGGCGCTTGACGACTATCATCACTCTATCGAGACGGGCACGCTGGATATAGAGGATGTACGCAGCAAATTATCTACGGCGCTGCTCGCCGATTTACATACGCTTGATGGGCAGCTTCAGCAGGGAAAAAAGCACCTTGTCGTATTTTTTGACACCTTTGAGCTCGTTGAACAAAATCCCCTTATCGCCGTCTTAAACCCCTCTCACACCTTCCCGGACAACTACCAATTCGCGCATATCGGCGCAGTAATTGCCGGGCGCAACGCCCTTGATTGGCAGCACCCGAACTGGAAGGGAAGGGAACAGGAGATCCTCCCGGTGGCAGTTGCGCCTTTCAGCCTGCAAGAGATGGTGCTCTACATCAACAAGCAAACCGGGCTTGACCCGCAACAAATTGGAGAGTACGCCCCGGCCTTATATCAGCGTACAGAGGGCCGTCCCATCCTGGTCGGGCTGATGGCCGACCTGCTTAATCATCACATTATGAGCTTAAACGATCTTGTTGCACTACCGGTCAACAGCTTTGAAGCGCATCTTGTTCGACAGGTCAACAACCTTGATAATCCCATCAACTGGGTCATTCTGTTCATGGCCCACATCTATCACCGTTTCAATATTTCCCTGCTGGACTGGATTCTTGCCCGGTCCACGCTAATCGATGCGGTACCGGGAGCGGGGCAGCAGAAGCTGATCAGGACGCTCCCTACATTGTCGTTTGTCCGCCGGGCCGGAACTGGCGAAGATTTTGTGCTCCATGACGAAATGCGCCGCCTGGTCCGCGTCCACTGGTGGGATGTCAACGATACAGAGCAGGAATTCCGTCGTGAGCTGAGCCGCTGCGCGATCAGCTATTACGAAAATGAACTGGAACACATCCAGAGCACGCCACTGCGCCAGGCGTACAGCGTTGAGCTGCTCTATCATCGACTCTACGTAGATCGAGAAGCAGGTTTTCATTACTTTGAACATAGCTTTAACCGGGCAATACGGTTATGGCAGACTTCCTTCGCGAACTCGCTGCTACAGGAGGCAAAGAAGTTCTCGACCAGTATGTCAGCGGAACAAAATTATAGCCTGACCACGGCAGAAGCAAGGCTTTTACGTCTGGAGGAGGAGCCCGGGGCTGCCATCGCACTTTACGAGAAACTCGAGCGGGAAGCCGATAGGAGCTGGTTTGACCAGCACTTCGGCACCATCCTCTATGAGAAGGGGCGCTGCTACCTCCTGCAGAGCAACTTACCTCAGGCAATGGAGTGTTTCTCCGCCGGGCTGGAAATTGATCAACAGCAAGGCCATACTAATCGCATTGCTGCCACACTCAGTCAGCTAGGATATATTTACCGGAGACAGGGCCAGCTTGACATTGCACTCCGCTATATGGAGGACAGCCTGGAAATGTACAGCCAGATGGGCAATCAGCGAGACTATGCCACCGTGCTGAATAATCTGGGGAATATCTTCCGCTTGCAGGGCAAAATCGATGAAGCCATCCGAGCCTGCAAAATTAGCTGGCGCATTCGCCATGAATTGTTCCAAAAAGGCGATGGAAGCGAGACCGCTGTCGGTACTAGCCTGAGCACGATGGGCATCATCTATCTGAACACCGGTGACCTCGTTCGGGCGCAAAATCTCTTCAACGAAGCTTTTGAGATTTTTAGCCGCAACAGGTACAAAAAAGGTGTGGCGTCCACCTATAATCGCTTTGGGCAGATTCAACTGGCGGACGGGAAGTTAGTCGAGGCGCAGCAGTGGTTTGCAAAAGCCTACCAGGCTTCTCTGGGAGTCGATATAGAGTCACAGATCAATAGCCTGAACAAGCAAGGGTGGGTCCTGGTACTACAAAACCAGTACGATAAAGCTATTCCATACTTTACTCAAGCGATAGAGCTTGCTCAGCAGGTGAACGACTACTATCAGGAGGCCGAGTCACTGGTCGATCTCGCAGACACCCTTGAACGTTTTGGCAAACATGAAGACTCCCAGCGCATTTTACAAACCGCCCAGAAGATCGCTACCCAGTACAGGTATTATTATCTCCTGGGAATATCAGAAGAGTTCCAGGGCGATCACCATTATCGGGCCGGAAACCATCAAATGGCCTTCGAGCACTATGCTCGCTATGTTCACTATATGGCTCTTTACAACAAAGTCCAGTACGGCAAAGCCTTTCGTAAGATTATTGATCTGTTGCTTGATACGCCACGCCATGAAATTTCAGATCTTACCAATTCGCTCATCGCCTACTGGTCCGCAGAAAAGATGGAGCAAACCCACCCTGAGCTCATCAGTGAGTGTCAGGCAATCAGCAAATCTGGCTTGACCAGATAATCTTCAACAAGACGAAACAAATTTTTGAGGAGGGGGTCTCTATGACGTCTCTATAAGTAATTCCCACAATAGAATCGTCGCTTGTCCATCGTATTTTGGGAAGGAAGCATTGCACTTATTTTGAAGGACATTACCATGAAGCTCTGGATCGACGCACCGCAGCGCCAGTCCCTCAATAGGAATGGTACGAACGAAAGTGATAGCCAATGGTACAGCGATACCGCCAGCCAGGACTGTGACCCCGATTGCGAGCCTGATTGCGATTGCACACGCTACGAGAGTTTCCGCCCTCGAATCCACCCTATATTAACTGCGGAGGGGTATGAATCCCTCCGCACCCTTACATTCGAACAGGCGCAGCCCCTTCACGTTCAGCCATGCACGTCTGAGCACTGGCTTGTTTGTAACCCGACTGGAGCAGGGCACATAGCTGTGGTAGACGGGCAGATAACATCCTTGCTAGAGCGGTTTCGCACCCCCGCTACGCTGCTCAACCTCATAGAGGAACAATCCCAATATTTGCTACCAGGCGTCGAACAGGCAACGATGGCACTCTACCAGTTAGGGTTTCTCAATGACGTTCATTCGCCTCAGCCCCTTCCAGAAAAACAGAGCAATCCAACATTGACGGCGTGGTTGCACGTTACCAATGCCTGTAACCTGCGCTGTGATTATTGCTACCTGCACAAAAATTCAGAACGCATGACCGATGATACTGCTTATCGGGCAATTGATGCTATTTTTCGTTCCGCCGCTAAGCAACAATTCAAGCGGGTGAAACTTAAATATGCAGGTGGGGAAGCCAGCCTCCAGATGAACCATGTGATGGCGATGCATGACTATGCCACGCGGGTGGCTAAGGAGCAAGGCATCGTCATTAGCGCGACGCTGCTGAGCAATGGCGTTTTTCTCTCGCAAGAGGCTATCAATGGCCTTCAAGCGCGCCGGATCGGCGTAATGATATCTTTAGATGGCGTCGGAACCTATCATGATCGCCAGCGTCCATTTATCAGCGGGCGAGGTTCCTTCAAATACGTTGATTGCACTATCAGCCGTTTGCTCAACAGCGGCCTGATCCCCTCTATTTCGGCTACGGTCTCTCAGCGCAACCTGGACGGGCTGACTGATTTGATCACGTACATCCTGGAGCGCGATCTACCCTTCACATTCAACTACTATCGCGATAACGCGTGTTCAGAGCATTTACAGGACCTCCAGTTTGGCGAAGCTCAGATGATCGCAGCCATGCGCGCTGTTTTCCAGGTGATTGAGCAGCGCCTCCCCAGACGCTCGCTGCTGGGCTCGTTAATTGACAAAGCCAATCTCAACAGCCCCCACCGCTATACCTGTGGGGTGGGCAATAATTATCTCGTCATCGATCAGCATGGAGGAGTGGCGAAATGCCAGGCCGATATTCAACGCACCGTCACCACTATAGACGCGGACGATCCCTTACAGATCGTTCGAAATGACCGCAGAGGAGTGCAGGGATTTTCGGTCGAGGATAAAGAGGGCTGCCGGAGCTGCCAGTGGCGCTACTGGTGCGCGGGGGGCTGCCCCCTTCTGACTTACCGGACAACGGGCCGCTACGATATTAAATCTCCTAATTGCAACATCTACCAGGCACTATTTCCCGCTGCGCTACACCTTGAGGCGCTACGCCTGCTGCAATACGGATCGCCTATTACAGTGTAATATGCATTACGTTGTAATCTGTATTACATTGTAATTACGCAGGTCGCCAGATCGCCCACAGACAGCAAAAAGAGAGGAAAGCAGCTTAACATGGCTCTATGAAGATTGAACCGGTACATTAAAACGCCAGGAGCATTATGAGATGCTTGCGCGCCCAATCCGCTCATAGTGAGTAACAGTATAAAGGATTATATGTATGCCCACTGATCCAACAAAGACAACTATTGCAGAAGTTGCCAACATGCTAGAGGTAAGGCGAAAAACGAATAAGCGCACAACGCTGGTGCTTGGAGCGAGGGCGGGTGGCTTTTTCCGCAGCAAAGAACTGCTTGACATCCTCAGGCGCTTTAGCTCGCACGATTTCACGCACCTGACGCCTTTAGAGCAATTCGCCGAATGTTACCAGGTACTCAACCGTCGGGGGCAATTTAGCGAAAGCGATCTCGACGGCATTTTACGGCAGGCGCTCAACGAGGTCTTTATTTCAGAAGCCGATCTTTGCCTTGCCGAGCTGATCAAAGAGAATTTTTTTGACACGATCATTTCCACCAATATCGACGACCTTTTAGAGCGGGCATTAGAGCGGGTCGATTTAAAATATCACAAAGACTTCGATATCATTATTCCTGGTCATAAAGCCACGATCTACATTGATTATACCGAGAAGCCGTTCCCTTACAGGATCATCAAGGTTTTTGGCGATCTCTCCTCAAGGGTCTATAACATCGTTGAGCGCCGCAAACAGATCACCACCACCCGTCTAGGAGAGACAGAGATGCTAAGAGCTCTCCTGGAAAGGACACTCGCCCGGGATATTCTGGTTGTTGGGCTCGACCCTATCTGGGACGAGGAGCTCCTGGTGGCCTTTCCGCCGCGCTCCCATGCCACCAGCTACTGGTATGTCAACGAGCAAGAGCCCGATCACCTCCTGCAACGAACGTGGCAAGGTGGAGCAGTGAGACTCATCACCGGCGAAGACGGCAACTACGGGCATTTCATCAAAGCGTTACATTGGCATCTCCGCAAAGAGCAGCCGGGCAACGACAAAAAACAGTTCACTTCATCTATTGCCAGCTCTGATCCCTTTGTCGTTGCCACAGCTTCCACCACACAGCCAGGCTCATTGAGCGGTGGGCCTGCAAGAAAAGCTGAACAAGACAAGCAACCAGCATCTTTGAGCCTGGCAAGCGCTGAAAAGCTGGCCGCCGATGTGCTGATCATTACGGCGACCGAAGTTGAAGCGGAAGCGGTTCTGAGTCTTATACCAGATAACAAATTATGCTTTATCAGGGATAAGACGTATTACGAGCTTGGAACAGTTGGTGGGGCAAGGACTTTTATGGTACAATCGGAGATGGGATATGGCGGTCCGGGCGGCTCTCTTCTGACGGTGGCAGAGGGCATTCGGGCGCTAGCGCCATCAGCCATAATCATGGTCGGGATCGCCTTCGGGTGCGATCCGACAAAGCAACGCATAGGCGACATCCTGGTTTCCCAACAGATCGTGCAATATGATCTGCAACGGGTCGGCACCGCTGCCGATGGCACACAAACTGTTCTTGTACGAGGAGATCGTAGCACGGCGTCAATAAGGCTACTGGATAGATTTAGAAGTGGTCGCAGGGGCTGGCCCAGATCGCCCAGGGTCCGCTTCGGTCTGATCCTTTCAGGAGCGAAACTTGTTGATAATCTGGATTATCGCGAGCAACTGCGCGCCTTTGAGCCGGAAGCGATTGGCGGAGAGATGGAGGGAGCGGGATTATATGCCGCCGCGCAACGTTTCAAGATTGATTGGCTGCTGGTCAAAGCCATCTGCGATTGGGCGGATGGGAACAAGCATCAGAATAAGAGCAAGCGCCAGAAACAGGCTGCCGATAACGCTGCCCGGTTTACCTTGCACGTTATCCGACAGGGTGGCCTGAAATGATCGCGCCCAGTACACTCCAATACTAGTGGAGCACAAAACATATGCAGAGGCAGAGGCGATTTTCTAGCCTGCAAGTGGTGGTTGCAAGCCTCATTATCCTGGCAACCGTTGTCATTGTCGGCATCGCTGTCTTTATTGTAAGAGTTCAAGGCGTCGCTCAAGGTCTCAACACGTTGACAATTCTCTCTATCGTTCTCGGCATAGTCCTGGGTATGTTGACTCTCATGCTCAACTTCTTCCAGTGGCACGCATCATTGGATAGACCCCATCACCCAGCCCTTCCCGAGCCTCATATACCAGTAATTCCCGCTCCCAATATCAGTTCACAGCCGCTTACACCCGCGCTAGTTTTTGCAGAGGATACGACGGCTGTGATTACAGCCGTCCTTCCCGACCTGGCAAACGACACAGACCAGCTACGGATAGATTGGGGTGAAGCCCCTAATATAGAGCAATTTTACGGGCGAGCGCAGGAATTGGAGGAGCTAAAAGGGTGGATTGAGCAGGACCATTGCCAGGTTGTCGCGATTCTGGGCATGAGCGGAGTGGGCAAAACGACGCTTGCCAGCACGCTCGCCCAGCAGATCAGTACGGACTTTAAGTATGTATTCTGGCGCTCACTACAAAACGCCCCATCACCGGAAAGTATTCTCACCAGGAGCATCCTTTTCTTATCTGACCAGCAACAGCAGAATATCCCTGATGAGATAGATCGACAGATAGCCCTGCTGATCGATTGCCTGAGAAAGCATCGCTGCTTACTGGTGCTGGATAATCTGGAATCTGTGCTGCAAAGCGAGAAACAGGCGGGATATTATCTGGACGGCTATGAGGGGTTTGGTCGCATCATCGAGCAGCTTGGGACCGCTCGCCACAGAAGCTGCCTGTTGCTTACCAGCCGCGAGAAGCCCCGTGAGCTTGCCCGTCTCGAAGGGAAGGCTGGACAGGTTCGCTCCATATTTCTTACCGGACTGGCCCAGGAAGAGGCACAAAGGATTCTTCAGGATGAGGAGCTCTTTGCAACGCCTGACATCTGGAACAACTTCATCTCGCTCTACTCGGGCAATCCTCTCGCGCTCAAGCTGGTTTCTGAGCCTATTCGCGAGCTATTCCGTGGCGACATCGCGGCCTTTCTCGCCGAGGGGGAGGCTTTGACCGGTGACATTCGAGAGTTGCTCGACCGGCAATTCCAGCGCCTGCCAGCGTTAGAGCAGGAAATCATGTACTGGCTGGCGATTGAGCGCGAGGCGATTTCTCTGAGCGAGTTACACGAAAATATTGTCCATCCCATCGCAAAGGGAGACCTGCTAGAGGCGCTTAAATCGCTGCGCCGCAGATCAATGGTTGAGACCAGCAGCGCAGCAAGCTTTGCTTTGCAGCCGCTGATCATGGAATACGTTACTGCTCGCCTTGTCAAAGGAATGGCAGAGGAAATTGATCAAGGAGCGCCCATTCTCTTGCATAGTCACGCACTTTTGAAGGCCCAGGCAAGAGACTATGTCAGGCACAGCCAGCAGCAGTTTCTCCTCGCACCGCTCGCTGCTGCCCTGCTCTCACGGCAGGGAAAGCAAAAGAGCGAGCAGCAATTGCAGTCACTGCTGACACGGCTTCCCAAAACAGGCATGCAGGCGAGTTACGCAGCAGGCAACATCTTGAATTTGCTGATCCAGCTTGAGAGTAACTTACAGGGCTATGACTTCTCTCACCTCATGATCCAACAGGCCAGCTTGCAGGGCGTCACGCTCCCCGATGTCAACTTCTCCTATGCCGAATTTGCCAAATGCATTTTTACCGAAACGTTCGGTAATATTCTCTCGGTAGCATTCAGCCCCGATATGCAGTTGCTCGCAGCAGGAACCGCCAACGGCGAGGTTGAGCTCTGGCAATTGCCCGATGGTACCCCTCTACAGACCTTACAAGGACATACCGATTGGGTGCGCAGTGTCGTATTTAGCCCTGATGGGCAAATGATTGCCAGTGGCAGCGACGACCAGACGGTGCGCCTCTGGGAGATTGCCACGGGCCACTATCTCAAGACCTTTGCCGGAAAAAAGGGGCGCATTTACGCTGTTACCTTCAGCCCCGATGGCCGCACTATCGCCACCGGAGGGGACGACCAGGCCATTTCTCTATGGGAGGTTGCCTCCGGCCACCGTCTCAGAGTGCTACGCCATCACCATAACCGCATCCGCTCTATTGCCTTTAGCCCTGATGGCAAGCTCATAGCCAGCAGCAGTGATGACCAGCAGGTCAATCTTTGGGATGCGCATACGGGAGAACATCTCAATACGTTACAAAATCGTTGCGGGCAGGTCTACAGCATTGCCTTCAGCGCCGATGGCTGCATACTGGCAACGGGGAGCAGCGATCAGCAGATACGCCTCTGGGAGATTGCCACAGGCCACTGCCGCAACACGCTTCAGGGACACAGGGGCAATATACAATCCATCGCGTTCAGCTCCGTCAATAGCCTCATCAGTGGCAGCGACGATCAAACGGTGCGCCTCTGGGATACTGCCACAGGCCACTGTCTCAACACACTCCAGGGGCACAATAGTCGCATACGCTCCGTCGCCTCAGGTCACGATGGGCAGACGATTGCCAGTGGCAGCGACGATCAGACGGTACGACTATGGGATGCCAGAACGGCCCAGCAGCTCAAAACGCTCCAGGGCCATAGCTACTGGATCTATTCCGCCGCTTTCAGCCCCGACGGTTCTACAATCGTCAGCGGTAGTGACGACCGGAATATTCATCTATGGGACGCTCACACAGGAAAGGCGCTTAAAACATTGCGGGGACACAATGGCTGGATCTATACAGTAGCCTGGAGCCCCGATGGTCAGATGCTTGCCAGTGGCAGCGATGACCGAACGATTCGCCTGTGGGATGCATTCTCCGGTCAGGGGCTCAAAACCCTGCGCGGCCACACTGGACGTATACGCGCCATCGCCTTTCATCCCGGCGAACATATCCTGATGAGCGGCGGCGACGACCAGACGGTCCGCTGCTGGGAAACGACTACAGGTCAGTGCTTGCGCGTTCTCCAGGGGCATACTGATCGCATACGCACGGTCGCCCTGAGCAGCGATGGAGCGTTGCTTGCCAGCGGGGGGGAAGATCAAAGCATACGACTATGGCAAACCAGCACCGGTCGGTGTTTACGCACGTTTGAAGGACATGTGGGCAGAATATGGTCGGTTGCCTTCAGCCCTCGCAACGGTCTTCTTGCCAGCGGAGGCGATGACCAGCGCGTTCATTTGTGGGATACCCAATCTGGTCGGCACTTTAGTGCGCTCGAAGGGCATACCGGCAGGATCTATTCCATCGTCTTTAGCCCCGATGGCACCAGTATGGCAAGCGGGAGCGAAGATCAGACCATACACATCTGGGATGTTGATAGCCGTCAGTGTCTCAAGATATTGGAAGGGCATAGCAGCCGCATTCGTTCCGTCGCCTTCAATCCCGATGGCACCATGCTTGTCAGCGGCAGCCACGACGGCACGATCAAACTCTGGAACCTTCAGACCGGCGTTTGCCAGCAAACATTGAGAAGCGACCGGCCCTATGAACGCATGAATATCACAGGGGCCAAAGGTCTCACTCCAGCCCAAAAAACAAATTTGCTGATGCTAGGAGCCATTGAAGCGGAGATAACAACCTCTTAACATACAGGCACTATACTTTTCTTGATGCCGTAGCGTTCCCTCTAGCTCACAAAGGAGGAAGGCGTGAGCGTCAATAAAGATAACGAAGAGACTTTACGTCAGCTGGAGTCCCGTCTCCAGAAACTGGAATCCCAACGGCGGCAGGAAGAGTACGCAAAGGAGGAGCAAGAAAGAAAAGCACGGAAAGCTAACGCCTATGCAAGTATATTCGCAGCTATAACTCTTATTATCGTGTGTAGCGTAGGATGTATAGTTTCCCACATTCTTGACCATCTTGATGGCACGAGCTTCCTGACCATACTCTTCCTGGGGATATGTATACTATTTATGTTGATAGTGGGATTACACCAGTTAAATAAGTAGTCGATCATTGAGAAACGAGCTTACAACGCCACGCTTTAATGCACCAAAGAAGGGATAGCGGTAAATCTGCCTCTATCCCTTCTCAGACATGACCCATCAATCAGCAGGAGTTTTTACAGTTGTGCCAGCAAATTGTTCAACCGGTTGACAAAGCTAATCGGATCGTTGAGCGTTTCACCGCCACTCAGCACTGACTGGTCGAAGAGCACGTTGGCCCAATCGGTAAACTGCTTCTCATCCTCTTCTCGCTTCATGCGCGCGATAATGGGATGCTGGGGGTTGATCTCCAGGATGGGCTTGTCATTGGGCACCATCTGACCCGCCGATTGCAGCAGGCGTTTGAGGCTGGGATCGATGCCATATTCATCCACCACCAGGCAGGCGGGAGACGACGTCAGGCGCGCAGTGGTGCGCACATCCTTGACCTTCTCACCCAGGGCGGTTTTGATGCGCTCGATCAGGTCTTTAGCCTCATCGGCGCTCTTCTGCTGCTCCTCCTTCTCCTCCGCATCCTCCATCCCGCTGAGATCCACCTCTCCCTTAGAGACAGATTGCAAGTGATGGCCCTCGAACTCTCTGAGTTCCGGTATTGCCAGATGATCAACCGGATCGGACAGTAACAGGACCTCGATATCTTTCTTCTTAAAAATTTCCAGGAGCGGACTATCTTTGGCAGCGGCGTGGCTATCGGCCACGATATAGAAAATCTTCTCCTGGCCGGGCTTCATACGCGCCACATAATCTTCCAGGGAAACCGTCTGCTCCTCGCCGCCCGACATCGTTGTCGCAAAGCGCAGCAGTTTGGCGATCTGCTCGCGGTTCGGATGATCCTCTAAGAGGCCCTCTTTAAGGACACGACCGAACTCTTTCCAGGCAGTGGCATACTTCTCTTTATCGTTAGCAGCCAGATCAGAGAACATACCAAGCACCTTTTTAGTCGCGGTCGAACGAATGGTATCGATCAAGCGGTTATGCTGCAAAATCTCGCGCGATACGTTGAGCGGCAGGTCGCTGGAGTCGATGATGCCGCGCACAAAACGCAGGTACCGGGGCATCAGCTTCTCGGCGTCGTCCATGATAAAGACGCGGCGCACATAGAGCTTCACGCCATGCTGCTGCTCGCGGGTCCACAGATCAAACGGAGCGCGGCCAGGAATATAGAGCAGCAGCGTGTACTCGTGCGTGCCCTCCATGCGGCTATGGACATAGGCCAGCGGATCGCTAAAATCGTGAGCAATGTGCTTATAGAACTCGTTGTACTCCTGCTCACTGATCTCATTTTTAGAGCGCGTCCAGAGAGCGGAAGCACGGTTAACAACCTCTTCCTGCTTCTCTTCCCCTTCTTTGGGCTCTCCTTCAGCTTTCATCACGATGGGAAACAGGATATGATCGGAATATTTACGAATAATGGCGCGCAAGCGATAGCCCGTGAGGAAATCGTCTTCACCTTCGCGCAGGTGCAGCACCACTTCCGTGCCGCGAGTGGGCTTTTCCACATTCTCAATCGTGTATTCACCCTGCCCATTCGACTCCCAGCGCACGCCTTCTTCGGGAGGCAGACTGGCTCTGCGCGTTATCAACGTCACTCTATCTGCAACCACAAAGGACGAGTAGAAACCCACGCCAAATTGCCCGATGAGGTTAGCATCCTTGCGCTGATCACCGGTCAGCGATTGGAAAAATTCGCTCGTGCCGGATTTTGCAATAGTGCCAATATGCTCTATCACGTCGCTCCGGCTCATGCCAATGCCATTATCAGAAACGGTTACCGTGCGAGCGTCTTTATCATAATCGATACGAATCTTGAACTCTGAATCATTTTCATAAAGGGAGGGGTCAGAAAGTGCGTCAAACCGTAGCCGATCAATGGCATCCGACGAATTTGAGATTAATTCGCGCAAAAAAATCTCTTTGTTACTGTAAAGCGAGTGGATCATCAGGTCAAGCAGTTGTTTCACCTCTGCCTGAAAGCCCATCGTTTCCTTATGGGTATCTACTGTCATGCTTTGCAAATCCTCCGCAGCAATCAACCATAATCGCACTATATAAAATAGACAAAACGCGCAGCCCCTTCATCTGGCGCTGCGAGTGTGGGACGTGGGCGGGTGCAAGACCCGCCCCTACAGGAATCATCTATCTCAAGGTCAGAGACCTGGTTTAGTAATCAGGCATGGCGGGAGCCGCGGCCTTTTCTTTTTCGGGCAGGTCGGTTATCAGGGCCTCGGTCGTCAGGATCATGGCAGCGATGCTGGTCGCGTTCTGCAAAGCAGAGCGGGTCACTTTGGCAGGGTCGATGATACCGGCCTCGACCATGTCCTCGTAGCGGTCGGCAAGCACGTTGTAGCCAAAGTGACTGTTGTTGTGCTCTTTCTGAGCGCGGCGCACGCCTTCAACGATCACGGACCCATCACGGCCACCGTTGGTCGCCAGTTGGCGCAGAGGCTCTTCCAGAGCGCGGCGCAGGATGCTGACACCGGTTGCAGCGTCGCCCTGAAGTTGCAGGTTATCCAGGCTCTGGACCGCATTGAGCAGGGCTACGCCACCGCCCGGAACCAGACCTTCCTCAACTGCTGCGCGAGTGGCGGAGAGGGCATCTTCTACGCGGGTCTTGCGGTACTTCATCTCAACCTCGGAGCCAGCGCCGACGCGGATAATCGCGACTCCGCCGGAGAGCTTCGCCATGCGCTCCTGGAGCTTCTCGCGATCATAGTCGCTGGTGGTTTCCTCGATCTGGGCTTTGATCTGGCGCACGCGCGCATGGATATCCTCGGCGCTGCCGCGACCCTCAATGATGGTGGTGTCATCTTTGTGGGCAACCACACGGCGAGCGGAACCAAGATCAGCCAGAGTGACGCTATCCAGGCGGCGACCCATCTCTTCGCTGATCACCTGTCCGCCGGTCAGGACGGCAATGTCACGTAGCATCTCTTTGCGGCGATCTCCGAAGCCGGGCGCTTTGATAGCCAGCACGTTGAGGATGCCGCGCATTTTGTTGACGACCAGGGTTGGCAGCGCCTCGCCGTCCACGTCTTCCGCGATAATCACAATATCGCGCCGCCCTTGCTGCGTCATTGCCTCCAGCACGGGGAGGATATCTTGAACGGCGCTGATCTTCTTATCGGTAATCAGAATGTAGGGATCGTCGATGGAGGCTTCCATCTTCTCGGCGTTGGTGACGAAGTAGGCGGAGATGTAGCCTTTGTCGATCTGCATACCTTCGACATACTCGGTCTCGAAGTTGATGCCGCGCGACTCCTCAACGGTGATGACGCCGTCTTTGCCGACTTTCTCCATTACCTCGGCGATCAGTTCACCAATCTGCTCATCGGCAGCCGAAATTGAGGCGATCTGGGCAATCTCTTTCTTGCCCTCGACCGGAATGGATTCTGAGCGAATATACTCTACAATGGCGCGCGTCCCATGATCGATACCAAGCTTGAGCTGCATGGGATTGGCCCCGGCGGCCAGGTTCTTCAAGCCTTCGTTGACGATGGACTGGGCCAGGACGGTGGCGGTGGTAGTGCCGTCGCCCGCGACATCATTGGTCTTGGTGGCAGCCTCTTTGAGCAACTGCGCACCCATATTCTCAAATGGCTCTTCAAGCTGAATCTCTTTGGCGACGGTCACGCCATCATGCGTCACACTGGGAGCGCCAAACTTCTTATCCAGAGCAACGTTACGACCCTTAGGGCCAAGCGTAACTTTGACTGCCTCCGCCAGAATATCAATCCCTTTCTTGAGGGAACGGCGGGCCTGTTCGTCAAATACAAGCTGTTTTGCCATAAATACCTTACTCCTTCCTTAACTCTGAACCACAGCCAGGATATCATTTTCTTTCAATACCAGGTATTCCTCGCCATCCAGTTTAAATTCGGTACCACCATATTTGGCGAAGAGGACACGATCACCTTCCCGCAGTTCAATCGCGGCCCGGTCGCCATTTTCGAGCAAACGACCACTGCCAACTGCTATCACTGTCCCCTCCTGGGGCTTCTCTTTGGCTGTGTCAGGAATAACAATACCACTCCTGGTAACTTCTTCTTTTGCGGCGGGCTTGACCACCACGCGGTCGCCAACAGGACGGATTTTAGACATACTCAAATACTCCTTACTCCTTAACAACATGAATTGTGGGGAGGCCCTGATTGCACGTTGTTCTCTTCAGGAACCTCCACAATGGTAAACTTGATCAAATGCGAGAGGACGCATACCACCTCTCAGCAGTCAGGCTGTTACATAGCTTACGTAATAATTCATACCATACTGGCTGTTAGAACGGCGTAAGAGCAATATTAGAGGAATGTTAGAATTCTGCGTGGCAGGGAGATGGTTTGCAGGTGCCAAGACTCCGGCACCTCTACCCAGCACTGCTGAGCTGGAAGTACGAAAACGCCAGCACGAGGAAGAATACGCTTATGATCAACATGGCATAGAACCATGAGACCTCAAGAGCAAAACTGGCGAAGATCAAGGCGAGCGCGATGATAAAATTTACCAGGGCCAGGACAGCGTACAATGTGTTGTGACGGCGAACCATGTGCAACTCCTTCAGGCGGATCATGCTCCGTTACTGCTGCCGCCAACTCAAACGAGGCGTGCGCTTCTCCAGAAAAGCCTGCATGGCCTCTTGTGGATCGCCGGTGGTAAAGGCGATGCCAAGCGCGTTGACCCCGTACTCGATGGCGGTATCAAGGTCGGTGGTCATCCAGCGATGTATCAGATCTTTCTGGAGCGCGACAGTCGTGGGGCTATGTTGAGTGATACGGCGACATACGGCCTTCGCTTGCGGCAACAACTCGGGAAGAGGTACAGCGTAGTTGATCAAGCCATAACGCTCAGCCCTGGCGGCATCCCAGCGATCTCCGGTGAGGAGGAATTCCTTTGTACGCAAAGCGCCGATCAGGTTGACCATCAGGGCAGCTTCGATCACCGAAGGAATGCCGACCTCGATTTCCGGCATGCCGAAGATCGCGCTCTCTGCCGCGATGACGATATCACAGCCAACCACCAGTTCCAATCCTGCCCCCAGGCAAGCGCCGTTGACTGCCGCAACCACTGGCTTTTCCATGCGCCGTATTTGCTCGATTAATACGTGCAGTCTACGAATAAACGTTCGGGCTGTGACTGCTGTGAGCTGGCGCAGCTCCCGGATGTCAGCTCCCCCGATAAACACGCGCTCTCCCGCGCCCGTGATGATGGCGGAGCGCAAAGTGTCATCGGCTGCTATTACCTCAACTGCCCCGGCGATTTCATCCATTGTGGCTCGGCTAAGAACATTGGCGCGTTGAGGATTGTTGATGGTGATGATGGCAATCTCGTTCTCGCGCTCCAGCAGGATGTTTTTGTAAGAATCCATTCCAAAAGCTCCTCAATTGAACGTGTCCTTTTGCTCAACCTCGCTCCTACACACGGCACAAGTATATGCTACCTGCTCCTCTGCACCTCGCGCGTCACCAATCTTACAACCACGGACGCAGCATGCTCAACTTCGGGGGTGAGGCCGACACCGGCGGGAAAGTCCTTGCCTTCGATGGCATAGACTATCAGGCTTGTCGGAAGCTCATATAACGTTTTCGCGAGTTCAATGGCATCTGCGACACCAAATGCATGCGTGGAGTGCGAGGATAGCCTGGCCGGTATCGCTTCTTTGTTTGCATCGAAGCGGCATATTGCGCCAGGAGTGCCACCGGACAACATGGCATCGATCAGGATCACGTTATTGAAGCCCTCCCATAGATCCATCAGGGCCATGCCGTCGCCAGTACTCTGCTTACAAATTACCTCTTGCAATCCCTGCTCTTCAAGTGCTCTGATGGCTACCAACCCGACTCCATCGTCGCCTCGATCTTCGTTACCAATGCCGATCACCAGCACCGTATTGTCCACTGATTGCCCTCACTCTCTCAATGTGCAACGTTAGAAAGTGTGTAGTGGAGAAAATATATGGTTACAACCCTATAGATAGCCACTCACGCGCTAAAGGGTAATGCAGCGATCTCACAAAATAATTACGCTGAGGAATAGTGATAAGCTCACCCTTCATTCCTCAAGCCCACAGAGGCAGTATTGAGCCTTGCCAGTCGCTCCCCCACCTCTTGTAGCATCTCGTCGCTTTTGCAAAATGCGAGCCGGATATACTCGCTGCCAATATGGGCATGTTCACGACTGTAGAATGACTCGGGCGGAATACAAGCCACGCCGTACTCTTTGATCAGGCGATGCGTAAATTCTAGCGATGTGCCCTTAAATATGCTTGAGAAATTTACCAGCACGAAATAGGTACCCTCCGGGGCAAAATATTGCAGCCCGCTGGCATCCAGCGCAGATAAGAGCAATTGACGCTTTCCTTCGTACATGGCCTTGAACTCTTTAAAATAGCTATCGGGGAGGTTGAGGGCGTAAGCGATGGCCTCCTGGGCAGGATAGTTCACGGCAAAAGTGATAAACTGGTGCGCCCGCCCCACGCCGTCTATCAGGTCAGGAGGACCATAAACCCAGCCAATCTTCCAGCCGGTCGAGTTGAAGGACTTGCCGCCGCTACTGATAGTGACGGTGCGCTCAAACATGCCGGGTAAGGTGGCAATGGGGATATGTTGTGCATTGCCAAAAGTGAGGTGCTCGTACACTTCATCAGAGATTACCGTCACATCATGCTCTATACATAGCTCGGCGATCATGGTCAGTTCCTGCAATGTGAAAACGCGCCCGGTGGGATTTTGCGGACTGTTGAGGATCAGCGCCCGCGTCTTCTTGCTAAAAGCCGCTCGCAGTTCATCAGGATCGATGGTCCAGGTGGGAGGACGCAGCGGCACAAAAACGGGGGTGGCATTCGCCATGATGACATTGGGCATATATGAATCGTAACACGGCTCGATCAGGATCACTTCATCGCCAGGGTCCACCAGCCCCAGAACGGCGGCAAAGATACCCTCCGTCGCGCCGGCAGTGACAATCACGCCTCTCGCCGCGTCGATATGCATATTATAGAAGCGTGCGGAATGTTTAACGACGGCATTACGCAGCGCGAGACTGCCGGGGCCGGGGGCATATTGATTGTATTTGCCGGACTGTAACGCCTCTATCATCTGGCTCACCACGTCCTGTGGAGCATCAAAATCTGGCTTTCCCTGCCCCAAATTCAGCGCATTATACTGCTGCGCCAGGTTATTAATCTCAGTGAAAATGGTTGTGCCAAAGGTCGCCACGCGCTGAGCAGAAGTTGACATATGACATACTGCCTTTCAAAGAATCTGTTACCCTCTAACTCTCCCTGTTTGTCATTATACACAGCGCCTCCCATCGTCGCAATAGACAACTGCCATATTTCCAGGGCTTGTGGGTATTGTCACTCCTCCGCAGACGAGTTACAATACCCACTGAACGTGCGGCCTGCATAGAGAGTAAAGGAAGCAAGTGATGCAAGTGGAACAGGATCTCCCCGCCTCAGTGGTTGTGCGCATCTACTTATTTGGGCCTTTAGAAATCTGGAAAAAAGACCCCTCTGGAGCCTGGAAACTGGTTCCGAAAGACAAATGGAAGAACAGCAAACCCGCCCGTGCCGTCTTCAAGCGGTTGCTCGTACAACCAGGGCGACGGCTCTCCCGGAGCACCATTGAGGACGATGTCTGCTCGGAATCAGACAATTTCGAACTGAGCACCAAGAACGTGTACAACGCCATCTCCTTGATCCGTGGCATCATTGGCAAGCCGCTCGTGACCTGTTGGGAAGCGGCCTACGAAATTGCTGCTCAAACGCTGGTCTGGACGGATCTCGACGCCTGTGCGGTATTACTCAAAGAGGCGGAGAACCGAGGGCAGGGATCGAGCCAAGCGGTTCCTTTCCTGGAACAAGCCGTTGCCTTGCTTGAACGGGGCGAGTTGTTAGAGGGCGAGTCCGGTAAGTGGTGCTATGCGTTCCGCAAGCGAGCAGAAGACCTGTTCAGGCAGGCTCGCCTCTGGCTGGCAGAAAGCTATGAGGCCGAGGACAGGTTATGGCAAGCGGGGGAACAGTACCGGGCTATGATCCTGAGCGATCCATCCTATGAAGATGCTTTACAGCAGTGGCTAGAGATGCTGGTTCGGCATGGCAAACGGCAGGATGCTCTGAAATGTTACCGAGATATGAAGGAGTTTGTGGAGGCACAAGGATTTCCTCTTTCGCCAGAGGTAGAGCAGGCTATTCTATCTCTGAATAGACATCTGCAGAGAGCACGAATAGAGCTCTCTCAGATCGTACAGAGGAGAATAGATAACAGTCCAACAAAGGACACGGATATCATTCGTCGCCAACTTCTTGAGACAAGCGTTCACGCAGCAGAGATCGCGCCTCTGCTTCCTTTGGTTGACTTTTTTGATAGTGATATTCTAGAACGTCTCTCTCAAGCTCTCATGCAACCATTGCGTTTAGACGAGACAACGTTTCAATATCTAGAAATATGTACCAGACAGTTTTGGTACAACCGGCAAAGTGCGGTGTTTTCTTCTCGTGACCTTTACCGTCCCGTCTACGCTCATTTGCAGAAAATGATTGCCCTGCTCGAAGGATCATTGCTTCCAACCGAGCGTACACGCCTTTGCAGTCTTCTGAGTCAAACGGCACAGCTTCTTGGGGAGCTATCACTTGATATGGGACATTATGGGCAAGGAAAAGCATTTCATCAAGCTGCTCTGGCGGCGGCACAGGAGGCTGAGGACCATTTTTTAACGGTGGTTTCTTGGGGGAGGATTAGCCTGGCTTGTATCTATGGTAAATCTTTTTCTGACGCTCTGACCTCCATTCAAACAGCGCGATCACTAGCAGAGAAACATTCCACGCCTATGATCCAGGGATGGTTAGCTGCAATCGAAGCCGAGATTCAAGCCAATCTCTCCCAAGCAAACCTTTGTCTACAAGCACTTGAAGACGCGGAATGTTTCGATAATCAACCAGTATCTCCTCTAGAAAGCTATCTAGTGCGCTTTGATCGCTCGCTGTTAGGGGGATATCAGGGGGTCTGCTTTCGCGTCCTCTCCCACCCAGAGCATAACCAAGCCTCCTTTTTCTTGCAAAAGGCGCAAAACGCTCTAGAGGAGGCTCTTGTCTCTCTTGATTCTCTTTTCCTTCAGCGCAAACCGACGCTTCTCGCAGATCTTGCCGTTGTGAGCATTTATCAGCAAAACATTGAAGAAGCATGTACACTGATAAGCCAGGCTGCAACACTTGCAACACAACTGCATTTGCACAAAGTGACACAGCGTCTTGGTGCTCTACGAAAGCCTCTCAGCCCCTGGAAAGAACTAGCTTCCGTAAAGATATTGGATGCTCATCTGGCATTTCTCTCCTCGCAGGGAAATGAGCCACATTAAAAAAGGCTTTGTATCAGGCCACCATCTACTTGAATCGTGGTACCAGTGATATATCCTGCCTGTTGAGAAGCCAGAAAGGCAACAAGAGCACCGAGTTCTTCAGGGTTGCCAATTCTTCCAAGAGGAATGTCCTTTGCAAGTTCGCTGATAGCCTCTTCTTCGGTCAACCCCTGGGCTAGACGCTTCTGGACGCTTGAACCCTGGCGAAGACGGTCAGTGAGCATGCGTCCCGGACAGACATTGTTGACCGTTATTTGGTATGGAGCGAGTTCGACCGAAAGCGTTTTTGCCAACCCGACAACTCCGGGTCGCAGAGCATTCGAGAGAAGCAAGCCTGCGATTGGCTGTTTGACTGAAGAACTGACAATCTGAATAATGCGGCCTTCTGGTCGCTTTTGCATAGATGGGAGAACTGCGCGAATCAGTCGCACAGCACTTAGGAAGATCAGGTCAAATGTCGCTTGCCACCGTTCATCAGAAATCGTCTCAAATATCCCCGCTGGCGGGGCACCTGTGTTGTTCACGAGAATATCAATTCCTCCAAACTCGTTGACTGTTTTGGCAACGAGAGAGGTGATCTCTTCGGATTGGCGAAGATCGGCGGGTACAGCCAGAACAGTGCTCCTGCCTGATTGCCGAATCTCTTGTGCCGTCTGTTCGAGTGTTTCTCGATTGCGAGAAGCAATCACGACCGCCGCCCCTTCTGCTGCTAAAGCGGCTGCACTCGCTCGCCCTAGCCCTTTACTTGCTGCCGTCACTAACGCAACTTTTCCTGCGAGTCCAAAATCCATATGGGTTTACCTTCTTCACAAGTTTTTTCCTCGGAGATAAGTGTACACTATCCCAGGTTATTGAAGGAAGTTGGAACTATCTCAGTTCTTTGGATCATGTACAAAACCTCAGAGATAGCATCCTCGTCAGAGGCAAAAGCTCTTATAAGTCGAAAACGGGATTGCCTCTTTACGATCAGAGAAACATCAGGAAAAACCTCTGAAAATCCATCCACCTTTTTTGGTTATCCTTCCTCATGGGTCCTGAAAACCCGCGCAGTACGCTAGAAAACGCTCTATCTCGTTATATTTGGACGACTTGTTTCGATACTGCTTGTACTGGAAAGAAGTTACCTACGAGCGAAAAAAGGGGCTGCATGAGCAAAAAGCCCTGGTAAAAGGAGGCTCGGGATGAAGTACTATTGTCTGAAAATCAAACTACCGGCTGACGTGGTCAACTATCTGAACCGCATCGGCGTCTCGATTGTGCCAGAGGAGATCAACGGAGAGATGTATCTACGGCTCGACTGCCCAGAAGGGACACAGGAGGAATACGCCGATATCGTCACACAGGAAACCATGTACCGCATCGTGACGCCATCACGGGGGATCTTTTACATTCGTTATTTGCTCAGGCCCAGGCTGCCCAACGGGAACAGCCAGTGCTTGTTGTATGTGTACGAATCAGATATGAAGCGGATGGAAGGGACTTCAGATGCACCTCAAGCCCATTAATAGCTCTTTTGTCATGGTTGATATCGGGGAAGCAGCAGTATTGAGGAGGAAGCTCGTCGAGCGAACGTACACTCCGGCCATCGCCTCCCACATCTCCACCATCCTCCAGCAGCTTGCCACTACCAACACGCTTGAACTTGGTGGCATGCCGCTTGTGACCTTAAATGCTGTGCTGAACGATATCATCGCCGATAGCAGCACGAATGGCAATGACGTGATGGAGCTACAACACCTCCTCCATAAGGTACAAACAGAAATCACCCATCGATATAACGAAATAACCCAACAACACTAGCGGATCGCGACAAATGCCGCATAGCGAGCAGAAGCGGTCATATGGAAAGTTCCACTCCCATTGTCGGGCTAAAAAAAATGCGATACAATACACACTGGCAAGCAAGTTACTATAGCAGAGCACGGGTTTCTATGGGCTTTGAAACGCAGGACAAGGGTATAGTTGATGGATAATAGACCACAATCTGACGTCCCCTACTCCGATTGGAATTACTCAGGCGCGCAAGAATATCCCCCACTGGCACCTTATCAACATCCACAATCCTCACCTGTAGATAATTTCGGGCTGCTTGGGATCTTGCTTATCAGAGGATGTGGCCCCAGAACATGGGGATGCCTCATCCCCTTATTACTGCTGATTACTTTCGGAACAGCCGCGGTCCTCTTCGGCAGTACCGTCTTAGCCATCGGCCCGACAACAATCACAGTGAGCTCCCACCCAACCCTGATACTCAACAACGACACGTATAACAATGCGCCAATCATTCATATCCACTCTTCGGCTATAAGAAATCGAATCACGCTACAACCGGCGGACGCTCTTGTTCATTTCACCATCCCCTACGATCAGACCTCCGACGGCAACACTGTTATTGTGGATGCTAACACGGTCGAAAGCAGGCTACTCGATATTACCGTACCGGCGACGACCAGTTTGAAGATCTCGACCAACTCAGGCAACATTGAGGTCGATGGCATAAGCGGGCAGATGGTGCTTTTGACTAATGGCGGCTCGATTGTTGTGACCAACAGCACCCTGACCAATGCTTCGTTGATCAACGCGAATACGAGCGCCATCAAAGTATTGCAGAGCACATTGAGCGGGCCGGTCACGCTCAGCAATAATCAGGGAACGATTACCTTCGATGGCTCGATTGCGGCTCAGGGAAATTATCAATTCTTGTCTAATCAAGGGCCTATCGATGTTACGCTACCTCGCACGGCTTCATTTCATATCGACGCCGACGTTACTAACGGCTCAATCACTGCCGACTTTCCTGGCGTCGAGGTTCAGCGATCTACCATTCATAGCGATGTGGGAGCCTCTCCCCACGCTCAGGTAACGCTGACGAGCACCAACGCAGATATCCACCTGCATGTGGCGAAAGGAACATAAAAAATGCAGTATTATTCACCGCAGCGGGTACAGCAATTAAGGCCGGGACAGCGTAACCCTCTGGGGTGCCTGATTTTCATGGTCGTTCTGATCGCGGGCCTCGCCTTCTTCATCTATGCATATCAGACCGGCACCAGAATCTCGACGAAACCACATCCAACGCTGGTCGTTACCAGTTGTACCGGCTCAATCCATATTCAGGCAGGCAAAGCCGCGGATCAGATTACTATCGAAGGGTTCCCTTTCCCTCCCTATCAGCTAGATCAAAGCAGCAATACCGTGACGCTTAGTGACTGCAACCGCACCATTATCGTGCCAGCACAGACCGACTTGAAGATCAATGCCGACACCATTGATGTAATCGGGGTAAGCGGACAGATGCAGCTAGAGACCAACGGCGGCACGATCACCCTGGCGCAGGCTACGCTGGAGGGACAATCCAGCCTGCAAAACAACGGTGGTCCGGTTCGCTTCAGTGGCGCGGTTGCACCTCAAGCATCCTGCACGTTTGACGTCAATGGAGGCTCAATTGATCTTGCTCTTCCCGCGGCAGCCTCATTCCACATCGATGTTACCGGCATTCTCAGTTCCATCACCAGCGATTTCCCTGATCTACTGATCCAGAACGATGGAGTTCACGCGGACGTGGGAACCGCTCCCAGCGCCCACCTGAAGATGGACGTGAACGACTCGCCAATCATCCTGAAAAAGCTATGAGCGGCTCAACGCCTGGTGTGCCCGTCTGACGATGGCGCAAACAGGCGCTGTAGCTCCCCGATTCATCGTGGGAGACGCGATCAATCTCGTCTCTACGAAGGTTTCGGGTGGTGATCATTGCTGTAGCGCTCCCCCATCAAGGAAAGGGGAAAACACCGGGAGCAGAAGATCAAGGCGGTCTATGATGTCGTAATGAGTAGCGCCGGGCAAGATGGCAAGTTGCGACGGGATGAGATTTTCACCATTCCAGCCAGCGTCCCTCATACCCCCACCCAGCAGGCTGAAGAACTCGGCAACATGTGAGGGCGGGAAAGAATCGGAATCGCCCGCGATCATCAGCGTGGGAGTTTTCATAGCGGAAACGGACTCCGTCCAATCGTAGTCCTGGCTCATAGCCTCCCTCATCCTGGCGACAAAGTGAGGAAAGTCCTCTGGCTTTGGCGCGACTCTCATATAGGCTTCATGCATAGGGGTGCCAATAAAGGGCTCGGCGGCAATCGAAGCCATGCCTGTGCGAACTTCAGGATACCAGGCAGTACGTTTGAAGGGCGCGGAGATTACTACAAGCTTATCGACGCATTCTGGATGGAGAATAGCGGTCTGCAAAGCCACCATCCCACCGAGCGAGTAGCCAAGCAGGTCGGCTTTCTCCAGCCCCAGATGGCGGATAAGTCCGGCGATATCGCGAGCCATCTGGTCAAAACTGAAGGGGCGATCAGTGAGAGCCGTACGCCCATGCCCATAAAGATCGACGCCAATGACCTGATGATTGAGCGCAAGCATGGGGGAGAGCGCAGCAAGCATATCAAATGTTCCGAAGCCTCCGTGCAGCATGACTAAAGGCTTACCTGTGCCATGAATCTCGTAATACAGATTGATGCCGTTGATGGCGGCGTACTTTCCTGTCGAATTGTTTGTCATTAACAACGACTCCTTTAGCTTCAGTACTGCTTCTACTTAACCACGCGAAACCAGAGATCGGTTCGCGTCGGGGACTCGAACACCCTCCACGGCTACCTTTGCGCATAAGCTTCTTGCAAAGTTCTGATGTCAATCTTTTTCATCTGGAGCATGGCCTCCGTCACTCTGCGCGCCTTCTCAGGGTTTTTGTCCTGCAACATTTCAATTAAAACCCTGGGAGTGATCTGCCACGACACGCTATACCGGTCTGTGAGCCAGCCGCACGCGAGTTCTTCTCCGCCCGCCGTGAGTTTCTCCCATAACTCATCAACTTCCTGCTGCGTTTCACAGTCTACGAAAAACGAAATGGCCGGTGTGAATTTGTATTCCGGGCCGCCATTCAAAGCCACAAATGCCTGACCCTCAAGCTGGAACTCTACGGTCATAACTGAGCCTTTTGGTCCTGGACCCGCGTCCCCATAACGCGTTATGTTGTTGATCCGCGAATTTTTGAAAATGGAGGTATAGAAGTTGACAGCCTCTTCAGCGTTATCCTCAAACCACAAAAACGGGGTGATCTTCTGGTGTGTTCCGATGTTGGTGCCTGCCATAATGTGTCTCCTTCTTTCGTCTACAGAATATTGTCTCTCACTTTTATAGATATAGTCTATAGCAGAAAAATAGGAAAAACTTCTCCCATCTTGCGGACTTAATAGCATGGACTTGCGCAAAAACTATGGCGTCCCCTTTGCAAACGCGGCCCGGCCTATTGCAATTTACCCATTTTTAGGGTAATATATCTCATAGAACATAAGTTCTATATAAATCATCCTCACTGTGGTTTTTAGTGAAAATATCGCTTCTATAGAGGATTGCGGCTCTTCCTTAGAGGTGGCGGCAGCAAGTAATTGTGCAGGCATTGATAAGTGACAACAGTGATTACGCAGCAGGGCAAGAAAATCGAGGTGATTTCTCAAGCTGATCTATGGCGTCCTTTTGCTTCTGGCGAGCGCGTACGGGCTTACTGTCACATTCACGGGAGCGATCATCAGCGTTCACTCTCGATCAACCGCGTAACCGGCTGGGGTCATTGCTTTAATGCCACCTGTCAGGCTGTTGTGCTGGTCGCTGAATGGAATCCCGAAGCGGCGGCCCACCTTCTCCATTACGATATCCAACCTGATAATAGCCAGCCCTCTTATCCATTCCGCCCGTCAACAGTTCCTCGCGTGCAGAAGCGGCTGCCGCCTGCACATCAGCTTCCCTTATTCCGCGAGCAGCCGGAGACCCCTATATGGCAACAGCAGGAACTTGGGACACTTACTGCGTTGGAAAGGCGGATGAATCCTGCGCTGGCACGTTCCCGGCTCGCTCGTATGTACCTGCGTGAGCGCAAACTTTCCGTTGACGTTGCGCTCGCGGCTGGCGTCTGCTTCCTGCCTGCCAAAGCGCAAATTCGGAGCGAGTTGCGGCGCTGGAGCGGGCGCATCATCTTTCCCCTTGTTTCCCCCATGAGCCACGGCTATATCGGGCGCACCCTCTGGGGATGGCGCTCGGGGATGGACGAAAACTATCATAAGGCGCTGCTTGATGAGCGTGATAGAGCCAGGCGCTGGATCAAGACCAATCCGGCGGGCTGGTTTAGCTCTGACTTTGATCAACTGGCGCGTTCGGTCATCGTGGTTGAAGGCGCATTTGATCGCCTGACCCTGCTCTCTGTCGGCTTCACGAGAAACGAAGTTGTGGCGCTGACCGGCACCTCCATGCAGCCTGACTGGCTTCCCTCGCAGGTAAAAGAGGTAATCCTGGCCCTGGACGGGGACGAGGGGGGCAAGATGGCAAGCAATCGCATCGCCGACCTGCTCGCGCGCGAAGGTGTAGCCGTCACGCTTTGCCTGCCGCCCCAGGATCGCTGGGGCAAAGACTGGAACGAACGCTGGCGCCGCATCGGACGCGAGGCGGTAGAGCCGCTGATCGAACTGGTCGCCCCGTCGCCCCAGGCACTCAAATCTTCCTCGTTTTAGCAGTTGCTTCCAAAAATGCGCCTTCTGCTGATTGATGTTGGTGGCGAAATGTAAAACCGGACTTAGCTTTAGGCGTTCTCGGTCAGGTCTATCCTGCACCCAGTTTGCAACTACATAGGTTTTTCCTTGACTGAGAGCCTCTTCTCGGGATCAGCACCCTTACGACCAAAAGTCTCGTTGATTTCCGTGCGCCCTACAGAGGAAGTAATTTCGTTGAGCAGATAGCCCAGCTTTCGCACACGAGACACGCCAAGTCCATAGGGACGCAACTTGCTACGAATCTGCTTAATATGTTTCTCCAGTGTTCGTTTGGCGACATGCTGAGAATGATAGGCACGCTCAAGAAGCTGTTCATATGAACTGTGATATTTCGTTAACCTTTGGAGCTAGTTTGGCAAGATTCTCAATTATTGGAAACATAAGACAGGATATCCAACAGTCTCTCTCCGTTCGATGCACATATCTCTATTTTCCATCTCTCACATTTATATTGCCTCTATTCCAAACGATAACAATAGTATATCATAAAGCTCGGAATAATATACAAAACTCTTTTTCATTGTAGATATACGTACAAAAATTGTCGTAGTTTTTCACTTGTTTTTCCACTTTTTTCATGCTAAGCTCTTTTTAATCTCTCAGCCGAGAATAGCTCTAGAGTCAAAAAAAGCTATTTCCAGCTTAATCTTGGATAAGTTTAGCTTTCTTTGCGTCTTTCCACCAACTTTTCGCTATTCATCTTCTGTTGATATGCTTATGAAGAGCGTTCAGCGAGAGTTTAGCGACGCGAGACAGAGCATCATTTCTCTATCTTGCTAGAAAAGGAAAGTTCGGCTTGGATTGACCAAGAGCGAAGACCGCAAGTCGCACAGTAGCTTCTACGTTTACAGAGTTCAAGAAGGAGTGAGCCGTGTTGTATTGGAAATCAATAAGAGTAGTTTTTGCGTTAGTGATCACTGTCGCCGCCTTTATGTTTGCTGCGGTTCCTGCGTTTGCCGCATCAATATCTAATGTACATGGGCCTGCCTTATCTCCGCCTAAAAGTTTGCCGCCTCAGCAGTGCCTTATAGTAGCTGCACAGGCCACAAATGTCGGCTCGCAAACATTTGATATCGTAGTTCAGACGAGCAATACTTGTGGTTTTACATTTAATGTCACAACACGCGTGAATACAAACTATACAGACTGCGCTCCTTTTCCTAATCAGAGTACCCCTGTTTCCGCCCAACTGAAAGATCAGCAGACAGCGGCATTCGCGCTAGGTTTCCAAGGTGGTTGTGTGATCTGTACAGACGGTGTGCCTACTGCATTTCCAGCCTTTCATATACACATAACTGTTTTCGCATTTGGCACTGTATCCACTCCTATTGGTACATTTCAAGCTTCTTCTAACAATTTTACGATTAGTCCTGACGTAAGGCTATCTAATAATCCTCATCCGTTTGTACCACCTTGCCCATAAAAATCCATATCCGGGAAGGGCTTAAAGCTCGTTTCTTTGAAGTGGAAGCCTCTGGCGTCTCCTGCCAGAGGCTTGCTGCTGCTGAATTAACTTCTTCCTTCTTCACTATGCCTGCTCACTATAAAATAGGGAGAGAGATATGCGGCGAAGCTATACAGCACAGACAGGGGTAGCTTAATATTGCCTTCTAGAAGAGCTGATAGGGGCTTCGGAAGCATCAAGGAACAAGCAGTTGACTGCCAAATATGGTATTCTTAGAAAGACAATGTTATATGTCTATCGGTTGCAATTAAGGAGTAATATGATGCAAACTGCGAGCATAATTCTTCCTCCACGGCTTCTGCTTTCTGACTCAACGCTCTACGTGAGCCAGGAAGATATCTATGTCTTGGAGAGCAGCAGTGGCGCCATCATTCAGAGGTATTCTCTTCCAGGAGTGACCTATCCCACTCTAGCAAATGATGTTCTGTATGTGAATATCTCTCACCACCCTGACTACTTCGTTCAAGCCCTGAGTAGAAGCGATGGAGTTCCTTTTTGGAGCTATCAGCTAGAAGGTCGTCATTCTTCTCATGCTCCTGTCATCGTTGATGAAACTGTCTATATCAGTAGTGTAGAAGGAAGCATTTACGCCCTTCAGGCTCGTGATGGTGCTTTGCTCTGGCAATCTGCCATCGATGGTGATCTGGATACACTTCCCTATCCTAGCCTACACATTTGTACTAGTCCTACCGTTTCTCATGAAATTGTGTATATCGCACCTCAAGTCAACCCACCCTTGAAGCCTTTCCTTTCTGCATTCCGAGCAAAAGATGGAACATTTCTCTGGCGCGTTCAGCTTCCAGAGGCGAGTGCTTTCCCTTTCGCTGTCGTGGGGAGCGTCCTCTACCTCAGCACCTCCCATGGTTGCTCGGCTCTACGTGCCAACGATGGCTCTCTTCTCTGGCAGAGGGAGTTGGGAGAAACGACTTTGATGTGTTCTTCTCCTCTCGTCCTAGAAGGACGTGTGTACTTGAGCCTTTCTGAAACAGAGGGCGAGTTCTCCTCTTTAGCATCCGGTGATGAGGTAAGGCAGTGGCAGCATTCCTCCATCTGCGCTTTGCAGGCAAGTGATGGCTCGTTGCTCTGGCAACAATCCTTGGGGGAAGCCACATCAGCGAATCGTCCAACAGGATTGTCTATTCAAGGCGATATGCTTTACGTTGGCACACAAGACGGTGATCTCTTTGCGTGCCGATCTGATGACGGCACTGTTCGCTGGCGCTACCAGACAAACGCAACGCTTTTGTCATCACCCACAGCAACGAGCGAAATAGTTTACGTCGGTGACAACAGTGGATATGTATATGCTCTTCGGGCCAGGGATGGTGTCTTGCTGTGGCAGACCTTTGTTAGTACTGCGGTCACGTCTACTGCCACACTTCGGGTTCAAGTTGGAGAAGTGAAAATCGTGTAAATAGACCCATACGGCTCAAGCTATCCTCTGAAGATGCTCGGCTGAGTGATAAGCTTACCCCGATTTCTCCACCAACACAAGCGGAAGACCTCAAAAATGGCATTTCCTTCCCTAAAAGTTTACAATGGAGCAATACATTATCTCTATTTTGCAGAAACGAACAAGCACGTTAATATGAAATGGCTTGTTTGATGGGAAAGGAGCAACACTAATGGCAGTTCAGGGAGATCGCGCGATCTGGCAGGCCGAAGATGCTGGCCTGGAGTTGATCAACAGCACGATTGGCGAGATGCTTGACCGACAAGCAGCTCTCAGACCAGACAAGGAGGCGCTGGTCTACAATTATCCCGAAATAGGGCTTGATCTGCGTCTCAGTTTCCGCCAGTACCGCGACGAGGTGGATCGACTGGCAAAGGGGCTGCTGGCGCTGGGCATTCAAAAGGGGGAACACGTTGCTGTGTGGGCACCTAACCTGCCGGAGTGGATCTTGCTCCAGATCGCGCTCGCCCGCATCGGGGCGGTGATGGTGACGGTGAACACTGCCTATAAGAAAGGGGAGATCGAGTACGTCCTGCGCCAGGGCGATATTACTACCCTGTTCATGGTAGAGGAGCATCGCGGCAATTCATACCTTGATTCGGTCTACCAGATCGTTCCCGAATTGAAAAGCCTTGCCGATCCACTCCAGGAGCCATTGCAGAGCGAGGCGCTTCCTCGTTTGCGACGCGTCGTCCTGATCGGCAATACTCCCCGGCCCGGCTGTCTACTCTTCTCACAGGTCCTGGCTGCGGGTGAGCACACCACTAACGTGGAATTACAGGTGCGCAAAGCCAGCGTGACGCCGCAGGATGTGGCGATGATCATGTATACCAGCGGCACAACCGGCTTCCCCAAAGGCGCTATGCTGACCCATTACAACATTACCAATACCGTGCATGTCATCACCCATGACCAGGATTACTCCGCAGATCGCTACATCAGCCCCATGCCGCTTTTCCATATCGCTGGCTCGAACTTCGTTATTTTCTCTTTGATGAACGGGCTAACGATGATCCCGCTGATCGCCTTCGACCCGGCCAAAGAGCTGGAGCTGCTGCATAAGGAGAAGGGCACAACCTCCTTCTGCGTCCCGACCATGTTGATTGCCATGCTCAACCACCCCCGCTTCTCGGCCGGCGAGTTCGATCTCGCGCTGTTGCGTCAGGTGTATACCGGAGGTACATCTATCCCCGTTGTGCTGATGGAGCAGGTCCGGCAAGCGATGGGAGCCGATTGCAAAATTTTCTTCGGCATGACCGAGTCTACCGGGGCAGGCACGATGACGCTTGACGATGATACGTTTGAGCTCAAGTCGGCAACGGTGGGAAAACCGTATCCCCATCTAGAGGTCAAGATCGCCAATCCCGCGACGGGCGAAGCGGTCGGCATTGGGGAGCGCGGCGAATTGCTGATGCGCGGCTTCCCTGTGATGAAGGGCTACTACAATATGCCTGAGAAGACCGATGAAGCCATCGATAAAGAGGGCTGGCTGCATACAGGCGACCTGGCAACGATGACGGCGGAGGGATATGTTAATATTGTTGGTAGGGTCAAGGAAATGATCATCCGGGGTGGCGAAAATGTCTATCCGGCTGAGGTCGAGCAGTTCCTGATGCGTCATCCCAAGATAGAAGATGCTCAGGTGATTGGTGTGCCCGATGCCGTGATGGGAGAGGAATCGGTGGCCGTCCTGCGCCTGAAAGCTGGCGAGAGTGCGACCGAGGAAGAGATTCGCAGCTACTGCAAAGCCAATATCAGCAGGCACAAGGTTCCCAAGTACTATACCTTCGTGACGGCCTATCCCCTCACCGCCAGCGGCAAAATCAAGAAGTTCGAGCTACGGTCGCAGCTTATCAAGGAGCTTGGCCTGGAAGAACTGGCAAAGATCAGAACGGCATAACCAATCGTAGGGGCAATGCCTCGCGCTTGCCCTGCACACGCATTCTTTACTTTAGCGGAGCGCATAGTATGAACACCCTGACGCCACTCGAAACCCTATATGATCGGCAATATGAACAGCAGCTACTGCCTTTACCGGCTGAACTCGCCAATCTCTACGGGTCGCTCGGCTTTCCGGCTCATCCCGACCGGCCCTATATCATTGGAAACTTCGTGACGACGCTGGATGGCGTGGTCGAACTGGACGTGCCGGGTCATAAGGGCGGGGGCGATATCAGCGGCTTCAACCAGCATGACCGGATGGTGATGGGGCTGCTGAGAGCTACCGCCGACGCGGTCATCGTTGGCGCGGGCACGCTCAACGCCTCGCCCGGTCACCGCTGGACCGCCGAACACGTCTATCGCCCCCTCGCCCACGCATACCGTGAATTACGTGCCGCGCTGGGAAAAACGCGACCGCCGCTTAACGTGATTGTGTCCGCTCAAGGCAAGATTCACCTCAACCACGTACTCTTCCGTTCACCCGAAGTTCCCGTGTTGATTGTAACCACGCGTCAGGGAGCGCAACAGATCGAGGCGCAGCAACCGCTTTCAGCCAACACGCAAATGGAGGTTGTTCCCGCAACCGGGCGTCTTACTGTTCAAGATGTCGTACAGACCATATGTCGTATCCGCTCCTGCGACGTGATTCTGGTCGAAGGCGGTCCTCATCTCATCGGGGATTTCTTCGCCGAACGCTACCTGGACGAGCTATTCCTCACGCTGGCTCCCCAGCTCGCGGGTCGCGAAAGTTCCAGCGACCGCCCCGGCCTGATCGCTGGCAAACTCTTTGCGCCGGAGCATCCGCTATGGGGAACGCTGGTCGGTATCAAACGAGCGGAGAGTCATTTGTTTTTGCGTTATGGATTTGAGATGGAGATTCGGCCTTAACCTTCTCCGTTTGAAACGCTCGAATTCTTCGTGGCGACGCGATTGATCACGTCCGATTTATCGCTCGTCTTCCCTTTCATCCCACTTCTCATGCGCCTCCTGATTACCCACACAGTTCTTCGCTATATGCGATTGCGAAACGCAGAAAATCAAGCGTTTCGCTCAAATCGTCTTTTATATGCTGGGTGCGCCAGATCAATGCTCTTTCGACGGTTGGTCGCCATTTAGCATCAATGGCCTGGCAGGCCCAGGCTGCTGCTGCTGGTTTGGAAGCCACAACACCCTGTTGCAAAGTGTATAATGCGCGACACATGGTCAAAATGGCAAATGCCTGATACTCACGCGGGCGTAACCACTCTGACCCCGCAAGTTGAGCCGTCCAGAAGGTTCTGATCGTTTCACATACGGCTGCTTTAATTGCTTGCATAGGGACGGGATCGATCAATGTTTTGGGCGAGGGACCCCATACGATAACGCCATGCTCGCGCACGATATAACGTTCAATAATCCAATTGCTCCCATGTTGCCCGACGTGAAAATCCCAATCTATTCCAAGCGTTGGATGGCTGGCATTACGAGGATCGTACCGTCGAAGGGCCACACGCGGAATGTAGGAACCCTCTAACCGCCTGGCATAAGGTAGTCCACTAGCGGCAATATCGGCATGCATGGATCGCAGCTCTTCCAGCACGTTTCCGGTGAGATTTTCCGTAGTCACAATCAGGAAATCGATATCGCTGGACTCCGGGTCAAAATCCCCTAATGAGAGCGAACCATAGAGGTAACAGCCGACCAGCTTTTCACGCAGGATAGCTTGCACCCTTGTAAGCAATAAGAGAAGAAGTGCATTCACTTCGTCATATGGCGTCGGATTTGTAGATGCAGCAAAAGACAACCTGATCGCCCCCTACTCAAAAAGAAAGACTATGCAAATCTCCATATTGCGGTTAGAATAAGCACCAACCTTTTGTTTTACCGGTTGTTACTGTAACATATAACATAATCATAACAGGGAAGGAAGATGGCAGATGTTTCAAAATAGCAGCACAACAGATCGTTGCTCCTTCTGTGGCAAGGAGCGAGATAAAGTACAGCAACTCATAGCAGGGCCGGCGGGAGTGTGTATCTGCGATGAGTGCATTGATCTCCACCGGGAGGCCATTGAAAGAGAGTGGCAAGCAGCTCAGCAAAGGGGTGAAACACTTCACGCTAACAGGAAAATGATCACCGCCTGCCGTTCGTGCGGCGTCGCCTCGCCTGCTAGCCACAATTACTGCTTCAATTGCGGCCAGAAGTTGAAGCAAGAGACGTAAAGAGCCGTACATGGTTATATTTCTGGGTCTTTTCCCACCAAGCGGGACCACAGTCAGCCAGGGAGGTACGAACTCTTGCCAGACATTCTGCGGCTATCACGATACCATCATCGGGCAAATTTTCTACGCCGTGATGCCTTATCCCGATTGTGCAGGCTGCGCAAACAACCTTTCCGTATTCGACGCACTGACCGCGACCAGCTCCCATGAGCTGTGCGAGGCCATAACTGATCCCGTCCCAGGGCAAGGATGGTACGATCAAAATAATGGGGAGATCGGCGACATTTGCGCCTGGCAGGTCAAGCAAATCGGTGACTACACCGTTCAGATGGAGTGGTCGAATAACGCTAATAGCTGCGTTTAGCGATTTTGTTGAGATAGCACGTTAAGCAGTTCTCTCCCGTTTTTTTAAAAGAGAGAGAACTGCTTACTATCAATCTTACGCTGCATCAATGATTTCCTTTTTTGCGGCTAAACCACTCAATCAAATATGGATCGAAATGTCTTTCGACCAGTTCCGTCATTTCTTCCAACGAATGACTGCCATCGACCTCATACAGGGGAAGATGATGGGCTTCGGCCTTCTGCTTGACATAGTGTGCAAGCAGGCAATCTCGCTCGATGAGGTTGCGCAGGCGTTTTCCGGGATCGCTGCCCTCATTATAAACGCCATGGCGCTGCTGCCGCCTGATCAGTTCCGCGTGTTTGCGCCGCCTGGCCTGTTCGCAGAAGCTATCCGTCGGCACCAGCCAGATCGCTTGATGCGGGCTGGAAAGATATGGAGCAACGCATTCTGGGAAGAAGTTGCCCTCAGCCACGATAAAATTTTCTTTTGGCAGGGCCAGCAGATCCTCAATCACCAGAGCAAAATCTCTGGTCCAGGACACAATGGTCTCTTGAAACATCTCTTCGACGGACCGCTGTACCCAGCGCTGGTCCATACTCATCTTCAGAAACGCCTCTGCCTCAGCATCTCCCGCAGCGATCCGCCGTGCAAAATGATGGCGTGCAAGAGCGTCAACATGGTAATCGAGAAAGACGTAGATGCGGGTAATAGTGTGGCTGATGGTGGACTTCCCCGAACACGGGGAGCCCGCAATCCACAGGACATGTGAGAGTTTTTGGGCAATATCCGACTGCTCCTGCATGCTTCGTTCTCCTTTGATAGCTTCCGCGCTCTAACGCCATTGACACATTGGCAGGGCAAGGGCAAGGGCAAGGGCAAGCCCCGCCCCTACGGAGCGTGGTATCGAAGTTCTTTGAAACCTTCTCTATTACAAGGCGATTTCGCGTTATATTGGCTATAAGAAGCATACATGAACGAACGTGAAAAAACATCCGCCAATTGGACGAAGCGGAACCATTGACGGATGCCTTACAATAAGAGAGGAAAGAAGCTTATATTACTTATATCCTCCGTAAACCGCATGTCCCGCTCGCATCCAATAGCAATCGACGCTGCTAAAGCCTGCTTCGCTGAGCCAGCGCAACTGGTCGCTGAGGGGCGAGGGCTGGTCGAATGTGTCGGGGGTGCCGTAGTCATGGAGAAAATAGTTCCATTGGAGCTCTTTGTAACGCTCATAGCCGCTCAGGTCGCCTCTGATTGCGAGGCTCTGCTCGCGCACAATCTCGTCATATTGACGCGCGAAGAGATCGGCGATCTGGCGGTTGGCGGGCTCGATGATATCGGCCAGCAACAACGCTCCCCCAGGCTCAAGAATCGCCGCTATGTCTTTGAAAAGTTGCTGCTTGCCTTCGCCCGAGAGGTGATGGATACAGAGCGAAGAAAGGACGCAGCGCAGATCGGTGGGTAGCTGCGCGCGCCAGTCCTGGGCCGCGATATCAAACCAGCTCACTTCTACGTGGTCACCAAAACGGGCCAGCCGCTGGCTCAATTGCTCAAGCATCACTGTCGAGCCGTCGAGCGCGAGATAGCGGCAGTTGGGAAATTGCTCCAGGATCGCCGCCGCCAGTTCGCCGCCGCCCGCTGCCAGTTCTACCAGCGAGAAATCTTCATCCTTGCGCGCCGGGATCAGTCCCAAAAGCGTGCTCGTCTGTTCCGCACGTCCGGGCACGAAGATCTCGTTGGTCTCTAGAAAATGCTGCGAATCGCTCTCTTCCCATTGACCCGCTGAAATAGGGGATTGGTCGGCCATGCGCTGAATCCTTTCTGGCTTTATTCAACTCATTGCTTGTATTGTTCAAGTTCGCGTTGCAGGGCTTCGAGGCGGGCCTGGAGGCGCATGATGATGCCGATCCCTTCGAGGTTGACGCCGAGGTCCTGATGAAGGCGGCGAATGCGGCGCAACAGTGTCATATCTTCTTCGCTGAAACGCCGCTCCTCGCCTGGGACGTCGATGCCTTCGATGATGCCCGCGTCATAGAGTTGGCGAATAAACTGCACTTCCATGCGGCAGTATTGCGCGGTTTCCTCTTCGCTGTAATAAGAGGTCGTCTGGCTGCTCCCAAGAATGATGCGTGTATAGCATTGCTCGTTCATGATTGCTCCCCTGCTCCTGTGGTGGATTGACCGGTATAACCGATAGAACGGGCGAAAGCCTCGAAGAGGCGTCGCTGCTCATCGGTGAGATGGGTCGGCAGCACGACCGAGGTTTCGGCATACAAATCGCCGCGCTGCTCCGGCTGTCCGACATGAGGCATGCCCTTTCCTCGCAGGCGAAACGCTCTGCCGTTGGCGGTACCAGCCGGGATGCGTAGCAGCAGGCGGCGACCATCTGGCGTTGGCACCGGCACTTCGCCGCCGAGCATGGCAGTTGCCAGGGGGACATCCACCGTTGTACGCAAGGTTGTGCCCTCGCGGGTATAGCGCGGGTCGGGACGGATGTGAACGCGCAAATAGAGGTCGCCACGGCCAGCAGCTCCCTGCACCCCCTGTCCGGCGATGCGAATACGCGCGCCATCATCCACGCCTGCGGGGATCTTTACCTCTAAACGGCGCGTCGTGCCATCGGGCTCAGTGAGTTCAAACGTGCGGGTGACGCCCTGGTACGCTTCTGCCAATGTAACCTCGATAGGCGATTCGACATCTTCGCCACGCCTGGGCTGCGCTCGTCGCCCCGCTCTGGTACGTGTTGCGCCTCCAGGGGCAAAGCCAGAATGGAAGTAGGTCTCGAAAAAGTCGGAGAAAGGCGATTGCCCGCCAAAGAGATCCTCCAGATCCTCCTCATTGACGGTATAATACTGGTAGTTTCCCCTCCCAAAACCGCCTGTCCCCGCTCCTCGACCGGCGCCAGCCTGCGCTCCTTCGCCGGGCCAGCGTCCATACTGCTGGTAATAGTTCAGCATCTCGTCGTATTTCTGGCGCTTTTCGGGATCAGAGAGCACCTCGTTGGCCTCGTTAATCTCCTTAAATTTTTCTTCCGCCGTCTTGTCATTGGGATTAACATCGGGATGATACTGGCGCGCCAGCTTACGATAGGCTTGCCTGATCGCCTTCTGATCGGCGTCTCTGTTTACCCCCAATATTTTATAATAGTCCTTAAAATCGACTGCCATCAGCTCAATCTCTCCACAATATTGCGCTATATCTTCGTAGGGACAGGTTTCGCGCCCGCCCATGTTGGGAATGGATCAGTTGCAGGGCAGGTGCGAGACCTGCCCCTACAGTTATTACGTCAAAGGGCATAAATAGGTTTAAGGCGAAAGAAGAGGCGGCGGATATCCCCTGTACATTGAAATGTTCCGCGCAGCAGGGCAGGGGCAAGCCCTGCCCCTACCGAGCGCGGAAAAGAAGTCCATGAATCCGCCGCCTCCGTTTGCAGAGTCAAGCTTAGATCTCGCGATACTCACCTTCGATGGTGCCGGAGTCTGATCCTGGCTCACGGCCTGGCGCTTCACCCGGACGAGGTGGCATATTGGGGCCGGGGCCGCCGGGACCGGCTGTTGCGCCTGCCTGGCTGTAGACCTCCTGGCCGATCCGCTGCATCGTCTGTTCCAGGTCGCTCATCGTGCTGCGCATGCGGTCGGTATCGTTGCTTGAGAGCGCGTCACGCAATGTCTGGAGCTTCCCTTGCGCCTCTTCACGCAGGCTGGGCGAAACCTTGCCGTCCAGATCGTTCAGCGTGCGCTCGGACTGATAGGCGACGTTATCCGCGCGGTTACGCAGCTCGATCTCCTCTTTGCGCCTGCGATCTTCCTGAGCATGCGTCTCGGCCTCGCGCACCATGCGATCAACATCCGCCTGAGAGAGACCGCTAGAGGCGGTGATAGTGATAGCCTGCTCCTTGCCAGTGGCTTTATCGCGGGCGGAGACGTTGAGGATGCCGTTCGCATCGATATCGAAGGTGACGTCGATCTGCGGTATGCCACGCGGCGCGGGCGCGATGCCCTGCAAGGTGAAGTGGCCCAGGCTCTTATTGTCACGAGCCAGCTCGCGCTCGCCCTGCAATACGTGGATCTCGACGGCTGGCTGGTTATCGACTGCGGTGCTAAAGGTTTCGCTTTTGCGCGTCGGGATAGTCGTGTTGCGCTCAATCAACCTGGTCATGACGCCACCGAGCGTCTCGACTCCCAACGAAAGCGGGGTCACGTCGAGCAGCAGCACATCCTTGACTTCACCCTTGAGCACACCGGCCTGGATAGCTGCGCCGATGGCTACCACTTCGTCAGGATTGACGCCCTTGTGTGGCTCCTTGTTGAAAATCTTGCGCACCAGCTCGACTACGGCAGGCATGCGCGTCTGGCCGCCCACCAGCACAACCTCATTCACATCCGAAGCTTTGATATCCGCATCTTCCAGCGCCTTCATCACCGGACCGCGTGTGCGCTCAATCAGGTCGCCGACCAGTTGCTCCAGCTTTGCGCGGGTGAGCGTCATGACGAGGTGCTTTGGCCCGCTGGCATCTGCGGTAATAAAGGGCAGATTGATCTCCGTCTGCATGGTTGAAGATAGCTCTATCTTGGCTCGCTCTGCCGCCTCTTTGAGACGCTGGAGGGCCATGCGGTCCTGGCGCAGGTCAATGCCCTGCTCCTTGCGAAACTCATCGGCGATCCAATCGACGATGCGCTGGTCAAAATCATCGCCGCCCAGGTGGGTATCGCCGTTGGTGGCCTTGACCTCGAAGACCCCTTCACCCAGTTGCAGGATCGAGATATCAAAGGTGCCGCCGCCCAGGTCGTAGACGGCAATGGTCTGGTCTTTGTTCTTCTCCAGACCATAGGCCAGGGAAGCCGCAGTCGGCTCGTTGATGATGCGCAACACCTCCAGTCCGGCGATGCGACCCGCGTCTTTCGTGGCCTGACGCTGGGCGTCGTTAAAGTAGGCGGGGACGGTAATGACCGCCTGGGTGATCCTCTCTCCCAGCTTGGCCTCGGCGTCGAGCTTCATCTTCTGCAAAATCATCGCTGAGATTTCGGGCGGGCTGTATTCGCGACCCTCAATGACGACGCGCACATCGCCATTGGCGGCGCGCGCAATCTTGTAAGGGACCATTTTTATGGTGCGCTGCACTTCGGGATCGTCAAACTTACGCCCCATCAGGCGCTTGATTGAAAAGACGGTATTCTCCGGGTTGGTGACTGCTTGCCGTTTGGCTACCTGACCGACCAGCCGTTCACCGCTTTTCGTTACCGCCACAATCGAGGGGGTGATCCGCGACCCTTCCCTATTCTCCAGCACGGTCGGTTCACCGGCTTCGATGATCGCCATAACCGAGTTTGTGGTCCCAAGATCAATGCCGAGTACTTTTGCCATGATAGCTTCTCTCTTTCTTGTCTCACTTCTATCTTACGCTTATCCCGAAAACACTACTGCGTATGCGCTATGAGGCAACAACCACCTGAGCAGGACGGATGATCCGCTCCCCGATGATATAGCCGGGACGGATCACGTTGACGACGACGCCCGCCTCTGTATCGGGATGGGGCACCGTCATCACCGCTTCGTGCCAGTGTGGATCGAAACGCTCTCCAGGCTGCCCAATCTGACGTACCCCCAGTTGCTCAAGCATCCCGATGAGCCGCCGCGCAATCAAGAGAATGCCTTGCACCCAGGGATGATTGGCTAGCTCAGGCGGTATCGATACTAAGGCCCGCCCGAGGTCGTCGAGCAGAGGTAAGAGCTGCTCTATCAGATCACTTTGGGCCACTATCCGTTCCTGGGCCTGCTCCTGAGCAGCACGCCGCTTGTAATTCATGAAATCAGCCTGGGTGCGGCGCAGCAGGTCCAGATATTCCTCCGCCTTGCGCTCCTCTTCCTCAAGTTGCTTCGTCAGCGTCTGCATCTCCCTTCCATCCTGTCCATCCTCTTGCACAGACTCCGAGGCACGGGATTGCGGGTCATTTTGCGCCATAATACGCCCCCTTTTCTTTCAGTTCACACAACATCTCCCAATGGAGAGCTTCCTCTTATTTATTTCACGAACCGCGTGGCAAAAAAGAAGATTAGAAAAGCTCTCTTTTCTGTATCCGGCCAGCAGCAAGCAGGCGTTGCTAAGTACAGTAGATGGTAGCTTTGCCTTTGTTAGCCATTTTTACGTATCAGGCCCTACTCAGAAATTTACTTGATATTAAGCAAGTAATGGTATACTGGAACTAGTCTTATACTACTTATTAAGAAGCTGTGACGAGGTCGTTACTGAATTTAATAGTAGTACTATGATGGATGTTGGCGAATATTTCCACATCTTGGAAAAAATATCTGACGGCACAGGCACTTTTCCTGTGATGCGCAGATAGATAGAGGAATGGAATATGAGGATAGCACAAATCGCGCCCCCCTGGATCTCTATTCCGCCCAGGAATTACGGTGGGACGGAGAATGTTCTTCATCATCTTGTTGAAGAACAAGTCGCGCAGGGGCATCAGGTTACCCTCCTGGCGCCAGGCGATGCGAAAACATCGGCCAGGCAAGTCTCCTTCTTCCCCAGATCGCTGATTGAAGATGGCATCCCCTGGCAAGCCCATCTGAAAGCCTATTACCATCTGTTCAAGGCGGTGCAGTATGTGAAGCAACATAGCTTTGATATCGTTCATGCTCATCTCTCATCAACGACCGATATGTATCTTTTGCCGCTGCTGACCTCCCTGCATATTCCTCATGTGACAACGCTTCATAGTCATTTCCCTTTTGACAACAATACCAACAGCTGGACCGGCGATGCCGATCAATATTTTATGGAGTGGGCTCCTTCTGTTCCCCTGGTTGCCATCAGCGAATGCGCTCGTAAGCTGGAGACGCTGCCAGTGAAATTCGTGGGCGTGGTACATCACGGTGTTCCGATGGAGCCGTATCGCGCCAGCGTTCATCGGCAGACGGATGATTTTTTTATGTGGATCGGGCGCTTTGTGCCGGAGAAGGGGGCGCATCTGGCTATCGAAGCTGCCAGACGCACCAGCAACCGGCTCCTGTTAGCAGGCACGATTGATCGCCACGTTGACGCATCGGTACGCTACTTCCAGGACGTGATCAAACCGCTGATCGACGATAGGCAGATCTGTTACCTCGGGCCGGTCGATAAGGAGCAGAAAGCGGACCTGTTCAGTCGGGCTCGTGGCTTTCTCAATCCCATCGAGTGGGAAGAGCCTTTCGGCATGGTGATCATCGAGGCAATGGCGCACGGCTGTCCGGTCATTTCCTTCCAGCGAGGAGCAGCGCCGGAGATCGTCGCGCACGGTTGCAGCGGCTTCCTGGTGCGCACAGTTGAAGAGATGATCGAGCATATTCCCCGCATTGCCGAAATCGACCGCAGACAGGTACGCCTGCATGCCGAGCGCAACTTCTCGGCCCGCGTCATGGCCGAGAATTACACCCATGTCTATAAGAAGGTAATGTTGCTGCACCGGGGTGCGCTGGCTGCACGCGTTTCCAAACCTATCGCGCTGGTGCCATAGGCGCAAATGTAGCGTTTCAAACTTTTCTCATGCTATCTGGTAGCATGAGAAAAGTTTGAATACTATTATCCTTTGACGGCGCCCGCGGTCAGACCCGCGACGATGCGGCGTTGGAGGAAAAGCACCATGATCACCAGGGGCACGGTCACGATAATCGCGGCGGCGGCAAGCTGGCCGTAGGCGATAACGTGCTCGGAATTGAAACGCGTGATGCCGACCGTAACAGGCTGGGCGCTCTCGTCAGTTGTCAGGGTCAGGCCGAAGAGGAAGTCGTTCCAGACCGCGATAAACGAGAGGATAGCGGCGGCAAACACGCCGGGCGCGGTCAGCGGCACGATCACATGCCAGAGCGCCTGGAGCCTGGAAGCCCCATCGACGCGTGCAGCTTCCTCAAGATCGGGGGGCAGGTCGCGGAAGAACGAAGTCAGGAACCAGACCGTCAAAGGCAGAGTCAGCACCAGATCGGGGATCACCAGCGCGGCATAGGTATTATAGACGTAAATGGGTCCGGTGAAGAGCACAAAGAGCGGCCCCACCATCGCAATGAATGGGAACATATTGACGGAGAGAATCGTCATCAAGACCGCCGGTTTCCCAAAGAACTTGAGGCGCGCAATGGCGTAGGCGCAAAGAATGCCGAACAGCAGAGCCAGCACGGTCGTCACAACAGCGATAATCACGCTATTTCTGAGCGTCGGCAAAAAGAAGGTCGAATTGGTCAACGCTTTGGTATAGTTGCTGAGATCGAACGACTGAGGGAAAAGAGTCGGCGGCGAGGCGTTGATCTCAACTCCGTTTTTGATCGATGTGATGAATGTCCAGTAAAGGGGAGCCAGCGCGATAAAGACAACGAGCGCGACGGCGATATACCGTCCAACCTCGCCGATGGTCCACTTGCGTTTCGGTTCGAGATCGCGCTCACGCGCCCTCTCAGCGGCAGGACTCATGGCCTGTTCCTGTATAGCCATACTTCACCATCCTATCTATTCTTCAACGGCAGTCAACGTTTAAGCGGCCTCTCGTACCACATCACGCATCATGGAGACGAAGATGAGGCTAATAATGATCCCCAGGATAAAGACAATCACGGCTGATGCCACCCCCGGCGCGAAATCCTCAGGGGTGCCCGCGAACATATGGAAATCGGCGTACGACGCCATCGAGGGCACCGAGCGTTGCCCAAAGACATAAAACAGGTCAAAGACGCGAACGGCGTCCAGCGTACGGAAGAGCAGCGCGATCAGCAAGGGATTTTTGAGCATAGGCATAGTGATATTCCAGAAGCGTTGCCAACGCGTGCAACCATCAACGCTGGCGGCCTCGTATAGTTCGGCAGGAATCACCTGCAAGCCAGCCAGCAATAGCAAAGCCATAAAGGGGGTTGTTTTCCAGACATCGGTGATGAGGGCCGCGGCTATCACTCCGTTTGTGCTGCCAATCATGGTATCGCCGGGGGCCAGCATATGCAGCGATTGCAGGAAATAGGTGATGACGCCTGTCTGATCGTTATACATCAGCAGCCACATCTGAGCAGAGACCACGGTTGGAAAGGCCCAGGGAACCAGGATAGCCGCGCGTACCAGGCCGCGCCCGGGAAAAGTTTTATTGATCAGCAGCGCAACGCCCAGGCCGAAGATCGTTTCCAGCGCGACGCTGATCACGGTGAAAATCAAGGTCGTCGCTGTGGCTCCCTGGAAGACCGGATCGCTCAGCACATGGATATAATTACTCAAACCAACGAAGTTGGCCGCGGGCAACAACGGGTTGTCTAGCAGACTGATACGGATAGAATCGATCATGGGGTACACTGCTATGACCAGGATGAGCAAGATGGCAGGCAATACCAGCCAGTAAGGCATCAGCCCGCCGGCCATGCGCACGCGTTCCCCCAGAGTTAACCGCTCGACAGGGCGTTCAGCAGTCGCAGTTCGCGTCGCCATAACGCTTATTCCCTCTCTATATTTATACTGGAGGCGATGATACCCGCGAGCAGGGAGGGTAGGTGGTAGGGATGGAAGATCCCAATCGTGAGTACTCGCCTCTATTTAGAGTAATGCATCGAAAATCCGCATAATAGGAAAGAAATAGCGGGAGAATTTCAAAAGAAGGGGTAAGAAAGCTTACCCCTTCTGCTTCCTACTAAGACGTTACGAGCTGCTGCAGTTCGGTTTGGAGCGCGCTCAGAGCATCATTCGGGCTAACCTGCTTCTTGAGCGCCTGGTACACATGACGCTGGATCGCATCCGAGAGGGATGTGTACTTGGGAGAGACCGGGCGCGGCAACGCATTCTGCAGGATGGGTTTGAGTTTACCGAAGAGAGCCTGTTTGGACAATACCTGCGGGTCGTCATAGACGCTCTGCAAAGTGGTAGTCCACGTCGCGCTGATCGCACCTTTTTTCTGGGCATCGGGCTGCAGCATGTACTTGATAAACTCCCATGCCTGGTCTGCGCGCGGGGTGAAGGCGTTAATCGCGAGATTCCAGCCGCCGATAGCGGAATGGCCGGTTGTGCTGGTCCCGCCATAGGGCAGAGAAGTGATATCAAACTTGTTAGCAATTTTGGACTGAGCGGGATCATTGCCAAGAGCATAAGCGTAGGGCCAGTTGCGCATAAAGGCGGAGTCGCCATTCTGCCAGGTTGTACGGGAAGGATCTTCCATGTACGTGGTCACGGCATCTGGCGAGATAGTCCCTACCCAGCTCACCATCATGGCAAGAGCCTGTTGGGCCTCGGGGCTATTGACGGTGACTTTGGTGGGATCGTTTGGATCGAGGACCGCGCCACCAAAGCCGTGCAGCACCTCGACAAAGTCGCACACCAGTCCCTCATACTGCGCTCCCTGCCAGACATAGCCATACTTGACTTTGCTCGGCGACACGCTCTTCGCCATATTGGTCAGATCATTCCAGGTCGCAGGTGGAGTCTGGATCAGATCTTTGCGATAATAGAGCAGTCCGATATCCGTGCGATATGGCGCGGCCCAGATCTTGCCCTGGTACGTACATGCCTTGATTGGTCCCTGAAGATATTTGTCGCGCTCGCTGGCAGGCCACTGGCTATCGGTGATTGGCTTTGTCCACTGGCTGGCGGCGAACTGTGCCGGATAGACAACGTCGATAGACATCACATCGATGCTGCTGTTGCGAGCACGTAGCATATTATTATATCTGGTCAGCATGTCATTGGTACTTGACGGCCCTTGCTGCCAGGTAACGTGAATGCCCTTCTGCTTGCCAATGGTCTGATTGAAGGTATTCGCCAGATCACCGTATGTATTAGTGGAATCCTGCTCGCTTTGCCAGACAATGTTGGTCACACCGCCATTGCTTCCACCGCCACCGCCACCGCAGGCTTCGAGCAACGAGCCAGCGACGGTGCTGCTCAGGCCAATGGCAGCAGCTCGCTCAAGAAAAGTACGACGGGTCATACGGCCTGCACGGATTTTGACAATAATTTCGTCTAACGCCTCGCGTTGTTCGGGGATCATGAGGTGTCCTCCTTAACTTCCTTTTGTTAAAAAAATGATGAGGGGGATTATAAGTACCTGCGTGTACTACGTAATATACTCTAGTACCGTTTCAAACAGCCAAACCTCTTCTCTATAAGAAGTTGTGACCGTAGGTAGCTACCTCATCCATTATAAAAATAAACCTCTTACCTATTACTAAGAGTACATTTTAGTAGGGGGTTAGTCAATGGGATGGGGAGAGATACGGAAAAATGAGGCTTGATAGGGCAATTATGCCTGATATAGAGGAAACCCGAGTCATTACGGTTTTATCGATACAGTTAATATGAACAGGAAAAGAGCTCCCCACATAATTGCAAATATGTAGCTGCAAATCAGCCCAAAGTTCGTTATAACCGCATAACCCGAGGGCCATTTCGGAGTGCCAGGGCGAATTGATCTATGCCCCAGGAAGATACCAAGCACGGAAGGGATGAGACAGGATAGCATAATCGCTGTATGCACAAGGAACATTCCCAGCGCAAAAGGGGTTAGATTGGACAGGCTGAGATACCAGGTGCTTTGAAACGATTGATCCGTAATCAGTGAGGAGGTAAGAGGCATGACAACCATTGGAGCGACTCCTCCAAGTAAGGCAAGAACGAGACTCCACACTGCATTATGGTTTTGTAAGGGGACAGATCGTTGTTTTTTGCCCCGCCCCACCATGACTTGCTGCAGCTGCACCTGCCTTGCGCTGCCTGTTGCTAATACTTGCCGGGGTGGCTGGTAGGGGCGTACATAGGAAGGAGATTGGAAGCTGCGAGGAGGCTGTTTGCGCTGGGCTGGCTGTCCCTGCACGCGCTGTTGTGCCGAGAAGCGTTGCAGTTCTTTTTTGACCGCCTGAATATTCTCAGGACGATCACTGCTCTTGAGCGCCACCATACGCGTGATGAGCGGCTCCAGGGCTGCAAGCTCAGGCCGCCGCTGACTCACGGGGGCGAATGCGAAGGGATGTTGCGCCGGGTCTGTGCCGGTGAGGAGTTGGTGAAGAAGGGCTCCCAGACTATAAATATCGGCGCGCGGCGTTGTCTGAGCTTTGCCATATTGCTCAGGGGCCGCGTAGCCAGGAGAGCCAAAGGGGATTGTATCCCTGGCCTTACCGGGCTTAAAGATGCGAGCTATACCAAAGTCGATCAGGAAGAGATGTCCATGCGAGGTGAGTATGACATTGGCCGGTTTGAGGTCTCGATAGATAACCGGAGGGTGTTGCGCATGCAGATATTCCAACACATCGCAGAGCACGAGACCGATATCAATCACTTCGGTAAGAGGCAAGCGGGCATGATGCGGCCCTTCCAGAAGCTGTTCCAGCGAAGTGCCATCGACAAAATCCATCACCATATACCAGCATTCCGCGTCACTAAAGTGGTCAAGGATGCGTGGCAAGCTACGATGGCGAAGAGGGCTGAGAAGGCTTATTTCGCGATTAAATGTGTCTGTAGCTTCAATTTTTTCCTGAGTAGTCAGGCCACGCAAACTGATGGCTTTGATGGCGACGATTTTGCCGGTGGTTGTATCTTCGGCTTTATATACCGCGCTAAAGCCGCCTGAGCCTACCTGTGATCGGAGACGATAGCGATTGAGGAGCACCTGTGGCTTATATACTTGCAGGGCTAACGGATGGGTCTTAGCGGACAACACAATGCCGCAAGCAAAGCAATGCTCGTCCTCCTGCAGATTGAAGGCTCCACAGTTTGCGCAGTAACGTTCTACCGTCATATGTTTTATTTACCTATTATGCATCTTTAGCTTCAGGTATATTTATTTATATTGTACGCAAAAATGGAGGGAACTGCCAGTGGAACAGGGCAACCGCAATGGGTTGCCCCTACCAAACATACAGGTGCGTTGATGATCTGGAACAGGGCAACCGTAACCCCCTACCAACGGTGCCTCTGAGGGGGAACAGAGCAACCGCGATGGGTTGCCCCTACCAAATTACAGGTGTATATGAGGTGGAACGCGTTGTACAAGTCGTTATGGGCGTCCGGTAAAGATGCTTTGGGGCAGGAAGGCGCCTACCAGCCAGTGCGGCGCATCGACTACTTCGCAGAGCTTGAGATCGACGGCGACGCTACAGAGCATGTAGGCGTCGGCGCGCGAGAGACCATAGGTGCGCTGCAAATAATCGATCATGTGGCGTACGGCTTTGCGCGTGGCCTCCATCAGATCGGGACCGATGCCGTCGGTACAGTAATAGGGGGACGTGTTGGTGCGCTGGGCCAGCGGGCCTGCCGTGAAGAACTGCGGCTCCGGCACGGGCCTGTCTTTATGGACGGTGAGACGAACGGTAGCGCGCATCGGCGTCTCGATAGCGGTGCCACAGACCTCACCATCGCCTTGAGCCGCATGCCCATCGCCCATTGAGAAGAGCGCCCCCTCGACCTCCACCGGTAAGAACAGCCGCGCACCCTTCGTCAGATGTTTGGTATCCATGTTGCCCCCGTGCCGGTAAGGCGGGATGGTTGAGAAGGCGCCAGCGACACCGGGAGCCAGGCCAACCTCGCCGCAGAACGGGGACAGGGGAATGCGAATACCCGGCGCGAACTCGCCGTAGCCATCCGCTCCACCTTCAAGATGCCATACTTTGATCGCAGGCTCGGGAAATTCGTCAGCCAGCAAGCCAAAGCCGGGGATAATGGCGGTCCACCCCCACTCCGCCGGCTGCAAATCAAGGAACTCTACCTCCAGCGTATCGCCCGGGGCAGCTCCTTCTACATAAATAGGGCCATTTACCTGGTCAACACGGGCGAAATCGAGCGTGCGAATAGCCTCAACAGTGCTCTCCGGTCCAATCTGCCCGTTGGAAGCCTCCAGCATGTCGAAGCTTACTTCTTCGCCCGATTGAATTCTGGCAATCGGTGGAATGCTATGGTCCCAGGCCAGATGCCACTGGTCGCGATGAACGTGAATCGTGCGTCCTCTGCGTGATGTCTCGGTCATGATGTATCCCTCTTTTCTTTTTTGCTACGTTTCCTGCTCTCCTATTATAGAATCAAAATCCGAAGAGGGAAGCGCCGTTAATCCCAGGAAAACGGCCCCAGACAAGCACAATGATCAGGGCAATGATCATCACGATAGCCACGGTAAGTGCTGGAGAGCCTGTACGCGGACCGGTCCTGCCCAGGCGATTGCTGATAAAACCATCTCGCCCCATCGAGAACAGGACGCGAGCGCCAGCATTAGCCGTACCAAGCGCGCTGGCGAAGGCGCTGATCGTAGCTCCGAAGTCGATGACGGTCGCCATAACGTTACCGACGTAACGCTGGCCCAGATCGCCCAGCGGAGTGGTCGAGTTGGCAAACGTCTTGATACCGGTATCATTAGTACCGAAGCCAACCGTCTGAGCATACGTCACGGCCACATAAAAGATACCAGTGCCGATCACAGCAGCGAGCATAGCCAGCGGCATGTTGCGGCGCGGGTTGCACGTCTCCTCCCCAAGCGCGGCGGCACCCTCGTGGTTTTCTTCTGTTCCATAGCTTCCTTCCTCCGTCTCTGAATTTCCCGCTGCAACTTACAACGGAAAAACACCCGCAGCTTGGTAGCATACCCAATTCACGCCCAAAAAACAATCCTTCCAGAGGAGAAGTAAATATGTTATTATGCGTATGATATTCATCAACATAATATTCAATAAATTAAAAGGAGTAAAGTGAAATGGGGTGGGATATCACAGGCTTTATCGAGTGCCGTCAGCAAAATACGCAGGAACCTGATGCGAGTTGGGCAATGATCGAGAATCTTTATCCACTGTATCGCGGGCGCAACTATGATTCTTTTGGCTGCCTGTTCGGTTGGAAGAATTTCGCGCATTTCCGCCCTATTGCGAGAGGGCGTGGCCTGCCACCCGATGTCTCGCCCGAGATCAGGAACGCGTATGCAGAGGCCGAAGAGTATGCCGCGGGAACAACCTGGATTAGCTGGTCAGAGATCAAAGCCATTGATTGGGAGGAGGAATCGGAGCAGGCAGACAGTCGCATTCATCGCTACGAACGCAACGAACAGGGTGAACTGGTCTATAAAGGCAAGGCAGCCTGGAGCCGGGAATTTATGGAACTGGTCAATAGCCAGCAGCTAGAAACCGAAGCGGGCACCATGCTGAGTATAATGGAAGCGCTGTTCGTCATGCCTACCAGACCGGAGGGGCAGCAATGGGAAAAGGGCAATGTCGTCTATAAAGCTGAAAAGCTCAAGCGTAAAGAGGCGTGTAGCGATTGGCACGGCGTTTTTGATGCAATGCAAAAGCTGGCAACCACTTATGGGGATGATGGAGTGAGGTTGGTCGTCTGGTTCGTTTTTTAGCAGGAACATTGCTCACACAATTTTGTGTTCAACCGCGTAACGGGTCGCGGCGCTGCGCGAGATGACGTCAAGCTTGCGATAGATGGCCTGGACATGCACATTGACTGTACGAGGACTCAGGACCAGGCTACTGGCAATCTGATTATTCGTCAGCCCGCTCGCCAGGAGACGCAGCACCTCAGTTTCACGAGCGGTTAGCCCGCCATGCACAGGCGAAGAAGGTTTCGTGACGGTAGCTGAGGTGGGAATGGGCTGTCCTGGCTGCAATGACTTTAAGAGGGCGACGGCTTCAAGGAGCATCTCGCATCCCTGCGCCCGGCACAGGCGCTCACACTCTTCCAAGAAAGATCTTGCCAGCTCCCGATCATTTTGAGAGAGGGCCAGTCGTCCGGCAACATAGAGCGCCTTCGCCTGGAGTTGCGCAGGAGCTCCTCCAAAGCTCTCCACGGCCAGCACCTGTTCTAAAAGATGTCTCCTTTCGCTAATAGAGCCATGCATAAACCAGAACTCGTCCAGCGCGTCGATCAGCGGCAAAAGCTCCTCTAGATTTTTGCACTCCAGCAACCATTGGAGCGCCGCATGAATATTCTCGTAATCTCGCTCCAGATGCTGCGGCCCATGCTCGCTCTTTCCGGCTGCTTTTATTACAGCAATGTAACAACGGGCATGGGCCTGGCGACAAACTTCCAGCTCCCCCGATGCCTCCAGGCATTCCAGGGCGTATTCGCGCACCATCTCTAACATGAGCAGCCGCGACTCATTATCAGGCTGCTCGCTCCATTGCAGCAAGCTTTTATCTATAAGTGAAGCCACCACATCCAGCACAGATGCCCCTAAACTCGTGAGAGATGTGCAAAATGTTTCCAACTGCTCCAGGGTACAACCACCGGCAAATAGCGCCATGCGGCGGAAAAGCGTGCGCTCATCGGCTGTGAGCAGGTCATAGCTCCATGTGAGGGTCGCGCGCAACGTCTGCTGGCGACTGGGCATATCAGCGCGTCCTAACGTCAGCACATCCAGCCTGCGCTCCAAACGATGTAGCAGCGCCTGGGGAGAAAGATGCTTGATGCGAGCCGCCGCCAGTTCAAGCGCCAGAGGTACGCCGTCCAGCCACGCGCAAATCTCGGCGATACAGCGCGCATTACTATCGGTCAGGCGAAAATCAGGTTTGACGGCCTGCCCGCGCTGCACAAAAAGGCTGATCGATGGCACATAGAGCAAATTTTCATAGTCCGGCAGGTGACGTAGATCGGGCAGAGCCAGCGGCGATAGAGGAAACTCATGCTCGCCCCGAACGCGCAAGATGGCCCGGCTGGTCACCAGCATCCTGATCCCGGGGCAGCACGCCAGTAGATCCACCAGCAGGGAACCTGCCGCGATCACCTGCTCGAAGTTATCAAGCACCAGCAGCATATGCCTGTCATGTAGGAAAGCAACCAGGCGTTCAAAAGCAAGCTCAGTATCTGTGTCGCGCAGGCCAAGAGCGTGCAGCATTGCCAGCGGCACCGCGCCAGGTTCGCTGACAGATGCCAGATACACGATACAAACGCCATCCGCAAAGGATGCCCGCAACTCTGCGGCAAGCTGTAATGCCAGGCGCGTCTTACCAATACCGCCCGGACCAGCCAACGTCAACAGGCGCACAGCAGAGTTTTGCAGCAGCACCCTCGCCGCTTGAAGCTCATAGTCACGCCCAATGAGAGAAGTGATAGCAGTTGACACACAATATGCGCTCTGATACTGAAAATAAGAGGCATATTTTGGTTCGACAGAACATTGATAGCTTTTATTCTTATTCATTACCACTCACCCAGGATAGAGCTTGCTATGCAGACGGCCAACGCTGCTGGCGCGCTCCCACGATCAATTGGGGAGCTACAGCTCAGGCCGTCTGAAACGAATAGCACAGCGTAAGAGGTTTCGTATTAAGAGATTGTATTATGGCAACGCACTCGCTCTATTGCTCACATCATACCTGAGACGCCACTATCCTGGTAGTAATGAATTTAGCCACAACTATTAGTAATTGATAGATTCGCTTATCACAGCAATCGAGGCGATCTCGATCATAGTTATAAGCGTAACATTTTTTAGGTTTCCTAATCAAGAAGATGATGTGTATTCACACTTTTGTAGGAAAAATCTCTCCTCCTTTTGGGTGAGGCAGCCTTCACAACGAACCAGTTAAAAATAGAGTGTTCGGACGATGCCTTTTTTTGATGACAACCGTACAATTGAAATACTTAGTTAAGATGTGCTCCTCCTGTTCAGAGGGTAGTCTTGGAGCAGGAACTTCGATGTCTTGGAGAAAAGGGAGATGAGTTAATGACGATTCGGGTGCTGATCGTGGACGATTATCCCATTGTACGAGCGGGTTTGCGCCTGTACCTCGGACGCTCAGAGGAGATAGAGATTGTGGCCGAAGCTAGCAATGGGACTGAGGCCATAGAGAAGGCGCTCGCCTTGCGCCCAGACATCACCCTGATGGACCTATTGCTGCCCGACATTGACGGTATTGCCGCGACCGCCATTATTCATCGAGAAGTGCCGGAGACCAGGATTATCATTCTGACCAGCGCGCTTGACGGGGCTTCTGTTGCCGGGGCTATCCGTGCGGGAGCCACCAGCTATCTATTGAAGGATGACCAGATCGACGAATTACAGGCGGCAGTCAAAGCTACAGCCAGCGGCCAGGCATACTTTTCTCCCCTTGCCTCCTCCTACCTGATGCGTGAGCTTCAGGAGCCAGAAGGACCGGAGCCCCTGACGGAACGCGAAACTGACGTGTTACATCTGCTGATCCAGGGGCGCTCCAATAAAGAGATAGCGCTGGCTTTGAATCTCGCCGAGAACACGATCAAAACGCACGTTCGCCATATCATTGCCAAGTTCCACGTACAGAACCGCACCAGGGTTATCATCGCCGCCACTCAGCCTAAACCTGGTTCTCGCGGCTTAAAAATCTCATCATAAAGCTTCCTTCTCAATCTCCCATATGCTATACTTAGCGGGAAATCATCAACAAAGGGGGTGCCCCGATGGGTACCAGCATCTTTCGCTTAGATGATGCGGTTGCGCTGATCTAAGCACGTATAAGCTCGATTAAGAGCAATCACCTCCTTTCCAGGCGTAACGCAGCGCAGGTGCTGCGTGATTTCGTCGTCTCCGCTTTGCTGCCGGCCAACCGCAGACAACCACTTTCCTTGAGAAGAGCCACACTATCTTTGTGCCCCATCACCGGGCGCAACCAGGGAGAGATTTCGTATGCGCTGGCAACTACGTGGGTTATGGAAAAACCCGCATTTCAGGCAATTATGGATGGGCCGAATCGTCTCAAACCTGGGGAACTGTATCACAGGAATTGCGCTCCCCCTTACCGCCGTGCTGGTACTTTCCGCGACTCCGGCCCAAATGAGCATTTTAAGCGCACTCAACGGCATCGCGGTCCTGTTTTTCGGGCTGGTCGCAGGAGTATGGGTAGATCGCCTGCGCCGTCGCCCCATCCTGATTGCCACTGATCTTGGTCGAGCCCTGCTCATCAGCTCTATTCCCGCTGCCGCGCTGCTGGGAGTGCTACATATAGAGCAGCTCTACATTGTTACTGCACTGGTGGGCGTATTGACGGTATTTTTCAGTGCCGCCGATGCCTCGTTTCTTCCCACCCTGGTGCAATCACAGGAGCTGGTGGAAGGAAATAGCAAGCTAGGTATCAGCGACTCTCTGGCCGAGATTATCGGGCCTGCGCTGGGAGGTTTGCTGGTGCAGGCATTCAGCGCGCCTCTTGCCATTGTGATTGATACCCTGACGTTTCTCTGGTCGGCGCTCTGCTTCGCACGCATTCGTACAGAGGAGCCTTCGATTGCCGTCAAACAGCGCCGTAACGCCTGGGTTGAAGGCATTGAGGGGCTGCATTTCGTCTTGAAAAGTCCTCAGTTACGAGCCCTTGCCATCAGCGCGGGCCTCTTCAACTTTTTCGGCATGTTCATCGGCACACTCTATGCCTTCTACGTTGTGCGTGAGCTGGGCGCAGCTCCGATCATTCTAGGGCTGCTCACGGCAGCGGGCGGTCTGAGCGCGCTGGTTGGCGCGGCGCTGGCAGAGCGCGTCATCCGGCGCGTGGGCCTGGGCCTGACGGCAGGGGCAGCATTAGCCATCTATGGACTGATGGGGCTCTTGCTGCCACTGGCGAGCGGCCCCGTCATCGTTGTGATAACGCTGCTCTTTATCAGCCAGCTTGTGGGCGATAGCGCCATCTCGATCCATCTGATCGCCGAATTGAGCCTGCGTCAAATGCTCGTGCCGCATCACTTGCTGGGACGGGTTAACGCCAGCTTCCAGTTCCTGACGCTGGGAATCGCTCCGTTTGGCGCCTTGCTCGCGGGCGTGATCGCAGAACTGGGAGGCGTGCGATTGACGCTTTTGATCGGTGTGCTGGGAGTCATTAGCGCGGGGCTTGCTCTACTTTTCTCGCCTGTACGCCAGGTACGAGAGGTGGAGAGGACATAGAGCAAATTAACTAGTACCCGCACTTCCTGTAGAGTATAAAAATAGAGCATTCTAACGATACGTTTTCAGGTCCGGGCTAGCTATACTGGCTATGAGCTATACACACCACGTCACGAACGATGCTGTAGGGGCAATCCCTCGCGGTTGCCCCGTATTGAACGCGCTCGATTGGGGAACGCGCTCAATCGCGCAGGATGCGCTAAAGCGGGTCCCCACTAAGATATGGAGATTGGAGATACGGAGAGGAGATGTCCCATGAGTTTAGCTGTAGGAGGAATGCAGTCAACCCGTAACTACTGGTGGTGGACGCTCATCAGAAGCCTTGTTTTCATATTGTTTGGTATTGCCGCACTGCTCTGGCCCGGCCCGACGCTGGCTTTCTTCATCTATTTGTTTGGCATATTCGCCATAGTTGAAGGAATCATAGCTGCTGCCACAGCTATTCAAGAGCGCCAGATCTACAAAAACTGGTGGGTGCTCTTGCTCGCGGGGATCGCGGGCACCATTGTCGGTATCCTCGTCTTTAGCTGGCCGGGTATTACATCGCTGATCCTGTTCTACATGGTTGCCGCCTGGGCATTCGTGGTAGGCATTATGGCGATAGTCTCAGCGTTCTCACGCTTCACACTTCCCGGGATTGATTGGCCGCTGATCCTGGGCGGCGTCGTGCTCATCGTCCTGGGCCTGGTCATGGCCGCCCATCCTGTGGTAAGCATCCTATCGCTGCTGTGGGTATTAGGACTGGCTGCGGTGATCTACGGGGTGTTACTGTTTGTACGCTCCTTCCAGTTCAAATCACTACAAGACAGGGGTGCGCCTGAGCATGCTGCTAGAGGCAGTTCCGGCGAATATGGTTACGCCGATCAGGGTGCAAGAGGTGGCACCTTTGGCGAGTATGATCGTCCTGATCAGGGCGCGAGAAGCAGCTTCCAGACCTATGACGACTATCCAACTCAGAGCACGAGAAGCAACGTCCCCGGAACGGATAACACGCCGCAGGGGAGGACTCCTGGCGGGCCAGGAACCACGCCTACTGGCATGCCTCCAGGCAGAAATCCCAGCATTCAGGAAACTACACCGACCAGCATGCCGCCTGGACGAACTCCCGGCACACCAGGAACCACGCCCACTAGCATGCCGCCTGGGCGCAATCCTACTACCCAGGGGACACCACCAACTACCATGCCACCTGGAAGAAATCCTACCGTGCAGGGAGACCTGTCAACCGGAGAACCTGCCCCGAGGCGGGATACTACTCCTCCGGGAGGTACTGCATCCCAAAGAGGTACCATGCCAACGCAGGATAATGTGCCGACAAGAGGCAATGTTCCTCCACGCGACGGCACCTTGCCGGGAAACAGACCTCCCGCCAGAGGCCACGTTCCTCCACGCGACAATATCCCGCCGGAAAGCAGCCGACCAGGTGACACATTCGAGAAGGATAAGCCATCCTGGTTAGAAGAAGAAGAAAACAGTTGAACGTTCAAGCAAGGATAGCCAATTGAGCCGGCGTCTATGACATGGCGCCGGCTCAACATCATCAGCGTGGCATAAAGAGGCCCTCGCGCGTGTTATTATGAGTACACACATTTCTTTTGTGGATAAGCGAGGACCATCCCGATGAATACAATCTATGGCGTTATTATTATCGGCTCCGGGCCAGCCGGTTATACTGCTGCTATCTACGCGGCCCGCTCCAACCTCTCTGTTTTGATGTTCCAGGGATATCAGCCAGGCGGCCAACTCACTTTAACGAGCGAGGTTGAGAACTATCCAGGGTTTGAAGAGGGCATTCTAGGACCGGAGATGATGGAGAAGTTCGAGCATCAGGCGCGTCGCTTTGGCGCTGAGCTGATCCCCGAAGACGTGATCGCGGTCGATTTTAGCCGACGTCCATTTGTGGTCACTACCGATTCGGGCGATTATAGAGCTGAAACGATTATCATTGCGACCGGAGCAAGCGCCAAGTGGCTTGGCCTACCCAGCGAGAAACTGTTGCAAGGACGCGGCGTCAGCGCCTGTGCCACCTGCGATGGCTTTTTCTTCAAAAATAAAGATGTCGTGGTCATTGGCGGCGGCGATACCGCGATGGAGGAGGCCACGTTCCTGACCCGCTATGTCAACCATGTGACGTTAATCCATCGCCGCGATACCTTCCGCGCCAGCAAAATCATGCAGGACCGCGCGCGCAAGAACCCCAAGATCAGCTTTTTGATGGATAGCGAGGTAACTGAAATCCTGGGCGAAGACGTCGTAACGGGGGTGCGTGTACGCAACTTGAAAACGAACGAAGAGACTGTACTGGAGACGCAGGGCGTCTTCCTGGCAATCGGCCACCAGCCCAACACCGCTCTCTTCAAGGGCATTATTGACATGGACCAGGCTGGCTACATCGTCCCGGTTGAGCACACCATGACCAACATTCCCGGCGTTTTCGCCGCTGGCGATGTCACCGATCACCGCTACCGCCAGGCCGTCACAGCCGCTGGCGATGGCTGTCGAGCCGCCATCGACGTCGAACGCTGGCTGGAGAGCCAGGGCGAAGATGTGGGGGTTGAAAACTGGAATTAACTTATATTCATTCCAAATTATAAAAATCTCTGCCTAAATGGCAGAGATTTTTATAATTTGGAATGGAATCGCATTTACCGCCTGATAAACATGCCACTTGCCACCATACCCCCGTACCAGTATAATAAGCTAAGCCTTTATCAGGTGTTATATTAAACGTCTCCCATCTTCCTTACTGAGGGGGGTTAGCAACATGGAGATTACTGATAAGCCCGTTGGCATTGCTACTGAAGCTTCTACTGGCGCGCAGCCACGTCCCGTCTCTTTTTTTAAGCAGATCAACATTAATGCTTTCTGGATTGCTAATAACTTCCATTGGAATGCTCTTCTTGCCGTCGTTATTCCCAGTATGGTCGCGAAGCTGCTTGATCCCGCGTTTAAATCTATCAACCTTCCACTCGTTGTAAGCTGGGGCACGATTGTTGCGGTGGTTGTTAATCCGCTCACGGGCGCGATCTCCGATTACGCGACGTTTCGCATGGGGCGTCGCCGCCCCTTTTTGATTATTGGCACGATCCTCAATGTGATTGTACTCGTCGCCTTCGCCTTCGCGCCCTCCCTTGACCGCAGCCTACTGTTGGTAACTTTCGCGCTTCTCTTCCTCCTGCTGCAATTTAGCAATAACCTGGCGAACGCTCCCTGGAGCGCAATTATCGCGGACCAGGTGCCGTCTTACCAGCGCGGCGTCACCTCCGGCCTGTATGGACTCTTCACTCTGCTGGGTACAGCTATCGGCTCGGTGGTGGCCGGTCAGATCATCAATAAGCAGGACGCTCTCCCCCTCTATAAAAGCGAGATCGTACAGATCTTCTTGCTCATCGCGCTGGTCCAGATCATTTTTGTGGCTTATACAGTCATTACGATTAAGGAAGTGCCCCTTCCGCCCGAATTACATGTACGTTTCAGCGTGGGTCCGTTCTTGCGCAAATTCTTTTTCAAGCCATCCCGCTATCCCGATCTCTCCTGGGTGCTGCTGGCGCGCCTGCTGGTGATGATGGGGATCTGGGGCGTCTTCTACTTCTTGCAGTACTATGCGGACGACGTGCTGCATGTCTCGGGTGAGCAATTTATCGGCGGACAATTCCTGCCCATCCTGCTGGTGGCGGCGCTGCCAACCTCTATCGCGGCAGGCTGGGCCTCCGATCACTGGGGACGCAAAGGGCTGGTCTACGTTTCGGGCGTTATGATGACGCTGGTGTGCCTGATTTTCATTTTCTTCCAGACGCCAGTGGGTGCATTGGTCGGCGCGGTCTGTTTCGGCGTGGGCTACGGAGCCTATACCAGCGTCGATTGGGCTCTGACCACTGACGTGCTGCCCCCAACCGACGAAGCAGGGAAATTCCTGGGCATCTGGTCCGCGATGGGCATCCTGCCTCAGGTGATTGGCATCACCATCGGCGGCATCTTGCTGCAAATCTTGCAGGGCCTGCCCAACCACTTCGGCTACACCACCCTGTTCGCGGTCACTATTGTCTATTTCGGGCTGGGGACACTCGTCATTTATCAGGTAAAAGGAGCGCGATAAGCAACAAGGAACTTTACATGGCAGTTATCGAATGCGTAGAACTTAGTAAGACATATAGCAGGCGCGTTACGGCGCTTAACAATCTCACACTTATCGTTGACGAGGGCACGTCTTTTGGTCTGTTGGGAGAGAATGGGGCGGGCAAATCTACGCTGGTGCGTATTATTATGGGCTTTATCTTCCCCTCTTCCGGCAGCGTGCGCGTCTTCGGCGAGAAAGAGATTGCACGCGCCCACGCGCGCATCGGCTACGTCCATGAGCGACCGATCTTTGAGAATCGCTTCACAGGTCGCGCCTACCTCACCTATCTGGGGCAACTCTCCGGGCTGTGGGACCAGGCGAACAAGACACGGGTCGATTCCCTACTCGAACAGGTTAATCTGCATCAGGCAGCGGATCGCGCCATCGGCACATACTCGAAAGGGATGCTCCAGCGGCTCGCCATCGCGCAATCGCTGCTCACCGAGCCCGAATTGCTGATCCTGGATGAGCCTACAAGCGGCCTTGATCCCCATAGTCAGTGGGAGATACGTCAGATTATCAGCGCGCTGCGCAAACAGGGCAAGACCATCCTTATCTGCTCGCACTACCTGACCGAGATTGAAGAGCTTTGTGACGCGGTAGGCATTATGCGCCGTGGCAGCCTGCTCCTGACCGGCAAAGTGACCGATCTCATCCACACACAAAACACGGTGGAGATTGTGCTCGCGGGACAGCGTTCCGCCACGGATGTGGTCGAGCAGCTCAACCTTGCGGAGCTAGTTATCAAGGCGCGGGCCAATCAGCTCAATATAGCCAGTTCCGCGCAATCACAGGTTCTCTCGGCACTCGTCAGAGCCAATATTCCCATTACATCGCTCAATCCCGTCAGCCACACGCTTGAAGAGGTCTATATCAATGCTGTGCAGAAGCCAGAACAGCCCGCAAAGGTTGTCGCCGGCATGAGGGAAGGAGGGAAGCGGTGAGCAGTGCTACTCCTTCACTACGACCAGCATCGCTATCGCAGGCGTTGATCAATTTTTGGCGCACACCGACGTTGACCGTGGCCCGCTTTACGTTGAGGAGCTATATCCGTAGCGGCTGGATACTCGGCGATATCGTCGTGATATGGTTATTATATGCCGCCTTCTTTCTGGAATTTGGCGGCAATGTCAAATATTTCTATGATACGGCGGGTCAAGGGCTTTACGCACTCGCCATCTTGAGCACGATTGTGATGACGCAGCGCGCTATGCAGGCCCGCGTCTACCTGCCACTGGCCCGGCTCTCCTCACGCTCGGCCTATGTCCAGGGCATCATCCTGGCAGCCGGACTGCTGCGTATACCAACCTTCCTGCTTATGCTCCTGCTGGCAGCAGGTTATCACACCCATATTCCTATACTGGGGATACAGGGCGCGACAGTGAGCAATATGCTGCCGGGCGTGCTGGGGCTGCTGCTCAATTGTATCGTGCTTTCGACACTGACGGTTGTGCTATCGATCCCTATCGCCACCCGCAGAATCCAGATCGTCTTTCTTGCGTGGCTGGCGGTTGTACTTTACTCCAATGGCAGCCCGGCGCTCATAGCGCAGTATCTCGCGGTAACACGCCTGCCCTTAGCGCCCTTTGCCGCCTGCCATAGCTTTGGTGCGACGGGCGTCATAGACGGTTACGGGCTCGTCATGATAATACTGGAAGTGGGCTATATTGTGGGGCTGACGCTGCTAGCAGACTTCTGGCTCAAGAAAAGAGATTTGATTTTATTATAGTTTGCAAGTATGTGATGGTGGCAGGACAGAATTTCGCTATCTGGAAGGGAAAGTAGCGATAGGAGCGATGAATAATTGTTGCTGCAAGGCTTTACGACCCCGCAGCAACAATGCTATATACTATTGATACTCTCCTGGCTGGATCGGCACGTATTTGCGGAACCATTCCGCGATTTTTACCCAGTGCTGCATGCGCTGGCTGACTTTAGCGGTGCCCCCATGCCACGAGCCGGGAATGCGCACAAATTCGACCGGGGCCTTGCCGATCATCTTCAAGGCAGTATAGAACTGCTCCGATTGCTCGATGGGGCAGCGCAGGTCGTTTTCGGGATGGATAATCAGGGTGGGCGTCGTGACATTGGCAACATGGGTAATTGCTGAGTGCTCACGATAATAATCCGCCCGTTCGGGATCCCAGGGGTAGCCCTTCGATTCGACCGTGGTGAGAAAGCCGACGTCAGAAGTACCGATAAAGGTGACGAGATTCGAAATTCCCGCCCGTGGTACCGCAGCTTTAAAGCGATCCGTCTGCGTGACGATGAACATGGACATCTGGCCGCCATAGCTGTACCCCGTCACTACCAGTCGATTCGGATCGACCACGCCAAGTTCGATGCAGGCATCAACGCCTTTCATAACGTCCTCATAGTCCCACCCGCAATTATCGTCCTCAACTTCGCGCATGAATGCCTGCCCGTAGCCGGTGCTGCCGTGCGGATTGCAGTAGAAGACGGCGAATCCTAGAGCGGCGAAGTACTGGAAGAGGCGCGTCAGGCCACAGCCCACGCCATACGCCCATTGCGGCCCACCATGAATGCTCACCACCAGCGGATACTTCACCCCATGACGCGCTCCCACCGGAGGCATCAGCCAGCCATCAATCTCCTCATCGTTGGCTCCGCGATACTGGATACGTTTGGGCCAGCTCCAGATAAATCCTGCCACCTCCCGGTCATAGATATGCGTTAAACGCTCCATGATACCAGGACCCGTAGCGGCCAGCGTCAGCAGGTAGAACTCCCAGGGATGCTGATCGTACTCCCGCAATAGCAACAGACCCTTTTCCTCTGGCAGCAGCGCGAGATAGGAGGTGATAACTTCCTGGTTTGTGATCACCACGGGAACTTTTTCGCCGAGATCCAGACGCTGGACGTTGACCCGGCCTCGCTCCCCCGCCAGGAAGTATATACGCCGTCCATCGGGGCTCCACTGCGGGCGATAAGGACCGGGACGCCCAAAATCGCCGCTAGAAGCGGGAGCCGCGAAATGATCTTCATCATCCGTCAAAAGCTCGACCGGACCCCCCTCGCGCGCTACAAGATAGAGGTGCGGATTGCAATGGCCCGCCACGCGAAAATCGTGCGCCGCGACGAGGACTGCCGCACTCCCATCAGGCGACCAGGCATAGCAGTGCGTTTGCAGCGTGCCATCGGTAACGCAACGCTCCTCCCCGGTTTGCGGATTGATCATCCACAAATCGCTGACATACGAGTAATCCCTATCGTCAGCGCGATTGCACAGCACACTGATCTCCTGGCTATCGGGCGTCCATACGGGCTGCTCATGATCGTACTCGCCGGAGGTCAATCTGCGGATGGTCGCGGGCTCTATCGCATCATCGCCTGTGGGAGCAGGCATGATGAAAAGCTGGCTGAACTTTTCATAGAGGCCACGTCCATCCAGGCGATAATTGATGGTTTTGACCGAACGGAAACGGAAACGCTCCCTCTCCTCATATTGCTTTTTGGCGGCCTCATCAAGCGTTTTGCGCCCCATCACCACATCGTCCTCGTCCGTGGGAAGCATCGAAGCGGTGAAGGCGATCCACTGTCCATCAGGCGACCAGGCCGCTTCATCCACGCCATGAAACATATTGGTGAGCTTATGAGCCTCTCCGCCATCGGTATCGATCAGCCAGAGCTGGTTCTTGTCCTCGCGGTCCGAGAGAAACAACAACCGTCTGCTATCGGGGGCCCACACCGGATACGTGTCACGCTTGATGCCGCTGGTTAGCGGGCGCGGCTCAGCAAGCGCATAGCCATCTTCGCTGAGGCGCAGTAAGTAGATCGTGGAGTGTTCCTCATCCTTTTCTCTGTCGATGCTGTTCATGACAAAAGCCACGCGCTGAGCATCGGGGGAGAGGGCAACCATGCCCATCTCTTTGAAGTCCCAGAGGTCCTCCAGGGTTAGCTTACGCGGCGCTGCCACAGGCTGCTCCTCTCTATGCGTACTCTTCGGGCCGGATCTCGATATATTTGCCAAACCACTCCACCACTATATCCCAGTATGCAAACCGCTGTCCTGGTTTGGCGGTGCCGACATGCCATGAGCCGGGAACGCGCACGAACTCGACCGGAACCTTGCCCATCATCTTTAGTGCCATATAGAACTGTTCCGATTGCTCGATGGGGCAGCGCAGGTCATTCTCAGGATGCAAGAAAAGCGTGGGCGTTGTCACCTGCGCGGCGCTGCTTAATGGCGAACGCTCGCGGTAATAGTCGGCGCGTTCGGGGTCCCAGGGATAGCCTTTCGACTCCGAGACCATCCAGAAGCCGATATCGGACGTGCCGACGAAGCTGCTTAAATTGGAGACGCCCGCCATCGGAACGGCGGCTTTAAAGCGATCCGTATGCCCGATCACAAACATGGACATAAAACCACCGTAGCTATAGCCGGTCACGGCCATGCGCTCAGGGTCGGCTACGCCACGGGCAATGCATTCATCGACGCCGCGCATAATATCCTGGAAATCCCACCCGCCCCAATCGCCAAGCACCTGGCGCGTAAATGCCTCCCCTTCGCCGGTGCTGCCGTGTGGGTTGCAATAGAAAACGGCATAGCCTCGCGTCGCGTAGTAGTGGCTGACGGGATCGCGACCAATGCTAAAGGCGGAGTGAGGACCACCGTGGATACGCACTATCAGCGGGTAGCGCACGCCCTCACGCGCCCCGACGGGATGGATCAGCCAGCCGTCAATCTCGTCGCCATTCATCCCCTCGTAAACAATACGCTCGGTCTTGCCCCAGGCAAACTCGGCCATTAAGCGCGCATGGTGATGGGTAAGACGTTCCAGTTCTCCGGTCCCCTCGGCAGGTAAAGACAGGCGATACAGCTCATACCCACAATCCGGCTTTTCTTGCGCCAGCAACAACCCCTGCTCGCCCGGCAGGAGCGCCAGGAAACTCGTCACAGAATCCTCGGTGGTCAATTGAGTGATGGTTCTCCACACCACATCCATGCGATAGACATGGACGCAGCCACGCTTTGTCGCCAGAAAATAGAGGCGCTGCCCATCCAGGCTCCACTGTGGGCGATAAGGGGCAAACAGGCCAAAGAAGGAGCCGACCACGGGGAACGTTTCCTGATCGAAGTCGGGCGAGAGCGTCAGCACCCTGTCCCCCTCATTCCCGTGACGCGTCACAAGTTGGAGGCGTGGGGAACGATAGCCATCCAATTCATTTTTCTGTGAGCCTACTGCCACCGCCGAGCGGCCATCCGGCGACCAGGAATAGCTCATAATATCCAATGTGCCCTCGGTCAAACAGCGCGCCTCCCCCGTTGCCGGATCAATTGCCCATAAATCATTCATGAGAGTATGGTAGCGGCTCTCGTTGCGATTGCACAGAATACCAATTTCTTTGCTATCCGGCGTCCATGCCGGCTGCACATGATCGATATCGCCGGAGGTCAGGCGGCGAATCGTCGCGGGATCGCAGGCATCGTTGGAATCGGGGGTGGGAGCGGGCATGACGAAGAGGTGGGAGAAGCGATCAAAGAGGCCGCGTCCATCGAGCCGGTAGCGGATGGACGTGATGGTGCGCAGGCGTATGCGCTCGTTCTCGTCATACTTTTTCTTAGCAGCTTCATCCAGTGGCTTGCGTCCCATCAGCGCCTCATCATCGTCATGCAGAGCCACGGCAGCCGTAAAGGCGATCCAGCGACCATCAGGGGACCAGGCGGCATCGCTGACGCCATGCAGCATCGAAGTCAGCTTGCGTGCCTCGCCGCCATCGGTATCAATCAGCCAGAGCTGATTTTTCTCCCCTTCGCGGTCGGAGAGGAAGAGCAGGCGGCGATTATCGGGCGCCCATACGGGGTTGGTATTGTTTTTACCGCCGCTGGTCAACCTTTTGGGGGCGCCAATGGCATGGCCCTGTGCATCAAGATGTAAAAGTAAAATATTACTACGAACTTCATTTTTCTCTTTGTCTTTGCTTTGCATGACGAAAGCAGCGCGCCTGCCATCGGCGGAGAGCGCGACATTGCCCATCACATCAAAGGACCAGAGGTCGTCATTAGTAAGTTTGCGCAGCGCGGTCATGAACACATTCCTCTCTTAAATAACCAGGATGATTATGGGTGGCAAAACACAAGAGTAGGGTATACCAGATTATATAACAGATATGGCGATGGCGTCTCCGCAGGAGGCCATTGTGGAGACGCCATCGCTTTGAATGTGATAATGCACATGAATAAATTTTGCCGGGAATACTCCGTCGCCACGGACATTCCAGCAACCCATGATTATATGTGTTATCAATGGGTTCTACGAAATTCTCGCGGTTTAGCGGATCGAGCCCTCGTAAATGCCCATCACGGTCTCAAGGAATTTCAGCGCGTCGGGCTTTTTGCGCTGGAACGAGTTGCGCCCGATGATCGAGCCAAAGCCGCCGCCATCGCGAATAGCGCGCGCCTCGGCGAAGAATGCGTCGTCGCTCGTTGTCGCACCGCCGGAGAAAATGACGATGCGCCGCCCATCGAAGGCGCTCTGGATCACATGATGAACGCGCTCGGCAGGGGTCGCAATAGGAATTTCGTATTTCTGGTAGACCTTCTGCGCCTCCGCCAGTTCCACCTTCGCGCCGGGCATCTTCACCTTGATGATATCTGCCCCCAATTGGGCCGCAATTTGAGCTGCGTAGGCGACCACATCCACAGCAGTCTCACCCTCTTTGCTCAGGCCGCTGCCACGCGGGTAGGACCAGACAACCACGGCCAGACCGGCTGATTTGGCTTCCAGCGTCAACTCGCGCAACTGCTCATACATCGTCGTGCGCTCAGCCGAGCCGGGGTAGATCGTGAACCCGACCGCCACGCACCCCAGACGCAGCGCATCCTCCACGCCGGAGGTCACGGCTGAAATAGGATCGCGCTCATCGTTCAAAAGATCGTGATTGTTGCACTTCAAGATCAGCGGGATCTCTCCGGCGAACTCGGCAGCGCCCGCTTCCAGAAAGCCCAGTGGGGCCGCGTAGGCATTACAGCCAGCTTCAATCGCCAACTGGAAGTGATAGCGCGGATCGTAGCCAGCCGGATTTGGCGCAAAGCTGCGGGCCGGCCCATGTTCAAAGCCCTGATCTACGGGCAGAATCACCATTTTTCCGGTACCGGCCAGGCGGCCATGATTAAGCATACGAGCCAGGTTCGTGCGAACCCCAGGATTCTCGCTCGCGTACCAGCTCAAAATTTCTCGAATACGTTCGTTCATCTTTTTATCCTTCTTTCACTCCTCATTGCGTGAGGCTCACCACAGGCCATGTGGCAGGCTTACCAGTATTGTACCACGAGGCAAATCGTGTACATATCCCACCTAACTTACTACACGGTAAAGTTTGTCGAGAAGGAACAGGCCACTAGCAAAACACACTGCTTTTCACCTTCGCCACCCTCCATGAAAAACCCGTTATAGTGTAGCACATGGCAAGGTGATCTTGCTCATCTACCGGTTCCAGGCGCTATAATACCATGAAGCAGGCATAATAAAAAAAGCGAAACAATACAAAAGCAGCACTTTTGAGCGAGAAAATGTTAAGCTCGTTTTTCCTGAACAGATGCATAGCAAAAGCGCAGCTATTGTTACATCATTTGCATTGACACGTTTTTATACAAAGGTGGGAAGGAATAGCATTTTTACGATTAAAAAATCTGGAATACTCTCAAACTGTCCCCTAAAAAGGAGAAGAGCATTATGGGTAATAACAATTTCGAGAATATCGCGCAGGAAATCCTTCAGCAGAAACGCCTGATGGAAGCGCTGGAGGCCGAAAATAGAGAATTACGTCGCCAGTTGGCCGATCTGCGTGAAGCACGGGGCGTCTTCGTCGAAATCTGTGGCAACCGTTTCCCACTCCAGGTGGGTGAAGAACAGGCTTCCCCTCAGGTCTTGCAAGCCGCTCAGCCTGATCTGAGCAATAAGCCTGAGAAAGGTTCTGCTCCGTCGCACCCCTTGACGCCATCAGAGCCGCATAGGGCGCTCCATTCGAACAGGATGATAGCGGATGCGCCGACTGCTGCGATCACAAGGATATCCAGGCAAGATGTCCAGGATGCCATCCCTCACGACGAAGAAGACAGTGGAGCGAGCCTCCCACCCTCAGTTGAAAAAGCTATACAGGAGGAACTCCTGCCTGCGAAAGCAGCTCCTCTGGGCGCACGAGCCAGGTCGGCCCGGAGAGCTGAGCTTCCCACAGAAGAGCGCCAGGCAGTGCTGCGCCAGGAACTGGCGGGTAGCTTCCTGCTAGAATAATAGATGGTCTGCGGGAATCACAGGCCATAAACCAGGGAAAGGCTGGCGATGGAGGGGCTTATTACCTCCCATCGCCAGCCTGTCTATTCAGCCACAAAATGTCGAAACCGTCATGCAAGTCTCCTCAGGGGCCAGGTGAGGTACGCCTGAGGCATCTATCCCACCATAGCGCCAGAGGGAACCGCCGGGATAGTCGTGGTGACGAATCTGAACTCTGGCATCCCTCTGAGCATGCCTATAGCGAAAACACTGGTCACGGTATCCGCTCTGAGCATCGCCTGAGCAGGGATGGTGGCGCCGAAACGGGTCGCCCTCACACTAAAGGTATACGAACCTGCCGGAACAGTCAGGTAGTCACTGGCGTTGGGATAGACTAAGCCACCAATGAGCATTCTTCCACGCGCCGCCACGTTGACCGGGCCGGCGTTAGGTGACAGGTGATACACACGCACTTTCGCCATATTTTTGCCGGTTGTAAGAAGATTGTTATCAACAAACGTTTTGAGCGAGTAACCAGTCGCCGTTGTACCAAGCGCCGCCAGGGTATAGGGGGTCTGCGGGGCAATCGTCACTGTGCTATCAACCACGGCAGCCCCAACGCCCCTATCAGCAGGAGCGACCTGAATACGATGCGCCCCCGCCGGAATGGGCGCGTAAGCAGTGATCGTGCCAAAAGCAATGCTGGCCGGCAGCTTCATCCCATCCATAAACACATCCGCATTGCCTAAGGAAGGAGCTGCATGGATAATGCGCGCAAAGCCGACCGGAGGAGCTGCGCTGGCGGAGCTAGAAGAGAAAGCTACAAAACACGCTAGAAGAGCCAGTACACAAAACATTAACGAACCACGGAGCACAATCTTTACCAAAAAATGTTTCACATTCATGCTTTCATTCTCTCCTGTCATATTCGTCTATACAAAACATTCCCCACGTTGCTCCCCGCTTGCCTGTCCTTCATAGAGCAAGGGTAGAGCTTTACAAACCTATCCCACAATCACTGACGCGCATTCCTGATTACATTGGTAAAATTCTTTACCCTTTTCCCAAAAAGCTCTACTTGCTATAATTACTTTAAAAGAAGGAGAGAAAAATAATTCATGCCTACTATTCGGCTAGAAATGTATATCGATGCGCCGCCGGAGCGCTGTTTCGATCTCTCGCTCAGCGTTGACCTGCATCACCACTCGGTTGCCCATACTCACGAGCGCCCGGTTGCTGGCGTGACATCAGGGGTGATGAAACTGGGCGATACTGTGACCTGGGAGGCTGTGCATTTCGGCATCAAGCAACATCTGACCTCCAAGATTACCACCTACGAACGACCCTATCGTTTTACTGATGAAATGATCCAGGGAGCATTCCAGGAAATAACACACGTTCATGAGTTTGTTGCTCAGCCGCCTGGGACGCTCATGATCGATCTATTTACGTTTCGTGCCCCCCTGGGCATCCTCGGCAGGATAGCTGAGATGCTGGTCCTTACACGTTACATGAAAGGACTTTTGCTCACCAGAAACAGGTACCTGAAACAGGTTGCCGAGGCTGGCACTGATGCCGCGCAGTTCAAAGAATGAACCAGGTTCCTTTGTTTCCAGGTAAAGGAACCTGATTCATGATCCGATTGGCATCATCTCAGGCCGGCTATTAGATCTGAAATGAGATGGTGGCTTCCGTTGTGGCGCCGGTAGAGCTACCGGGCAAAAGCTGGAGCGTGTAATCGGTATTGCCTTGAGGCACCTGGAACGCGCAGGTTCCGGTCACGTTGGTTTGACCGGCCTTGACGCCTAGAGGCAGATTGCACGACGAATCGGGTGATGCTACAGTGCCACCGGCGCTGAGCCGAACGTAATCGCCCCAATAACCGTTGAAATCATTCGTGGAGGGATTATCGATCTTCAGAGCCACGATGACGTACGTCATGCCCTTATCTGCCTGCCTGCCGTTATAGCCCAGTTGCGCTGTTGCGCTCGTCATCGTCCAGTTTGTCCCTGAATACTGGGTTTGCTTATTTGGCGTCACCGTCTTAGGCTGGTACTTGCTAATGTCGGCATTCGGCTTGAGCGGAATATCCATTTGCGCCTGATCGGGGGTACCAATGCGCAGGACCAATTGATCCGCTTTAATTGAGAGGGGTATCGGAAAGTCGGCCCAGTTGGTACGCGTGGTCGCGGCATCTGGCCCAATGGCGTATTGCTCAATATCAGGTGCAACAGTGGTCCCATCGGGTAGCAGCATGCGCATAATATCTCCATAAAGATAGGAACCCGAGCGATTCATCTGGTTCTCTTCTTTGAAGCTCACCCGTACAACCCCGGCCTGATTGCCCGTTCTGGTATCATCGGTGAAAAAGTTGGATTGCCTGGTATCTACGATGGTGATATTAACGCCTGCATAGAGTATCGTTCCATTGATGGCAACAACGGTTGGCGGCTTGGGGGTTGGCGTCACGTCCGTGTTAGTGAGGCCGCCACTTCCCCCGGTATTCCCGCTCGTCGAGATAGTTCCCGGGGCATTGTTAACTATACCTCGCACAGCATTGTACGCAAAGTAGCTTGCAAGACCACACAGGGCCAGTACCAGTAAAATCACGACGCCGACCCCACAGCCAATCTGGCCCAATACGCCTTTCGATGAATCCTTCTGCGGCTTTGCATAGGGGGGAGCCGAATATACCGGCGGGGGAGGGGGCGTCTGATATCCCTGGACAGGGAGGGCGGCGGGAGCATAAGAACCTTCAGCGGGTTGAGCCGATTGCAGCGTCTCATCCTCTGTCACATATTCCGTCTGCTTGTTGGCGCCGATGTCCAGGCTTGCTCCGCAGTTGGAACAAAAACGTTGTCCAGGGGTAGCTACTGTGCCACACTTGGGGCAGGATGCGGATTGTTGTGCCATAATCTCTCTCCTTGAAATGTTAATGGCTTATTATTGCAGACGACCAACGCCGCTGACGCGCTAGCTCCGCTCAGGTCGTCTGAAATGAATTGCAGATCAAAATTGTATATTCACCGTTCGCTGATTGAACCCATTTTGGGCTAACAAAACGAGGGTGAGGGTTGCAGCATTCTGGGGAGCAAGGAACGTCACAGCTCCCGTTTTGCCCTTCGCCCCCGCCTCAAAAGATGTTGGTAGAGTCGATGCGACCGGCGCAAAGCTGGTATTATCAGCCTGCAAGCGCATGTAATCATAGGGCGAACCAGGGATGGCCGTCTGTGCTAACGTGTTGTCTATCGTAAATGCGACTGTTATGTAACGCATTCCCTTGCTTGCCTGCTGCGTATCAAGGTTCAACTGCGAAGTCGCGTTAATCAGCGTCCAGTTGAGCCCCTGGTACTCCAGTTGCTTATTAATAGTGCTCGTCTTTGGCGCATATGCCGCCAGATCAGCATGTCCCGTCAATGGAATATCCATCTGCGCTTCTGTCGCCGCACCTACGCGCAATACCAGTTGCTCGACTTTGATATTCGAGGGAACAGCAAAATCTACGATGCTCGTCTGTGTTGCGCCAGGAGCAAGGCTAACATCTGATCTGACATAGGTTGGCGCTATAACCTTTCCTCCTGGCAAAACCAGCCGGGCGATATTGGTATACAGCAGATTAACGGGCGCAGTGCTGGTATTTTTGCCCTGGAGGCTTAGACGCACCATTCCAGCCGTATCCGCATTTGGATCGTCAATAAAGCGTTGCGACCGCTGAACTTGCTGCACAGTTAAGGCCACGCCCGCATACGTCACTGTGGCATTAATAGGCGCGTTAGTAATCGTAGGCTGACTTGCGCCCGGCCCCAAGAACTGCCAGCCTAAGTAGCCAGCAGCCCCCAATACCACCAGCACGGCCAGCAATATCAGCACAAGAGCGCCTTTCCCCATACCAGACTTACGAGGTTTCTGCGGCGGCTCTATCGGGCTTTGCGGCTGCCCCCATGAGGGCTGCGGAGCCGGAAAAGGGGATGATGGGCTTTGCAAGGCGGGTGCAAAGCCTGGATTTGAGATCGGTCCGGCTGGCGGGAAGCCTGGATTTGAGACCTGCGGAGAGCTACTGCCAACCAGATATGTCTGGAGATCCAGTTGACACCGGGGACAGAAGCGCGGCTGCTGATCCACGGCTATAGGCGCTCCACAACGCGGGCAAAAATGCGGCAATGCCTGCGCCATAACTATGCAAACTCCTTCTATACGATTGGGCACACGCCCATTACAACCTACCTTGAAATGTTCCGCGTTCCAACGCGCCCACGATGAATCGGGGAGCCGCTAGCAGGGCAGGGGCTAGCCCTGCCCCTACGGAACGCGACATCGAACTACCTTCAATGTAACATGGAATCGCGGAAAGAGATTATGAGCCAGCTCACTATCAAGCATGTTACTTTCTCACATAGCGATAATAACAGAGATTACAAGGAAAGAAAACTCTTCGCTTGCTCGATTGTGCGGCGCTGCTCAAGAAAAGTGGGTATAGTCAGGGCTATTTAATTTTCGGAAAAAGCGGGGTTGTTAGGGGCGGTAGCCCCTCACCGGAGCGCGAGGTGCCCTCGCCCCCTCTTCCATCCCCCCGCCGAAGGCGGGAAAAAAAGGAAAATTAAATAGCCCTGGGGTATAGTCTTGTAAGACAGACAAACTAATGTGCATATATGATATACTAAGAACGTTTTTTTGTAACAACCAGATGCCATTGGATGTGAACCGCATAAACTTGATCCGTTTTTAACACAAATTTTATTGTTTTGTACTGACAGCGGCATATAATGTAGTTCTGAGGAGCAATGTCATAACTACTCCTTTTCCACGATGGCGAGGTTGGAATGAAGATAGAACATATACGATGGCAAAATAGCCGGTGGGAGCCAACTACTCCTGGCAAGCTCCACGCAGCTCAGCTTGTGCTGCTGTTCGGCTGTCCATCCCTTCTTAAAGAGCAAGCCCTCCTGCAAGACATTCAACGAGCCTATCCCAGCGCCCACCTGGTCGGTTGTTCAACTGCGGGCGAAATCTCGGATACGCAAGTACTCGACGAGTCGCTGGTCGTCACCGCGGTCCAGTTCGAACAGACCACCCTGCACGGCGTACGGATCAAGCTCAAACAAGGCATCAGCGACTTTCACGCGGGCGAACTCCTGGCAAAGGAGCTCGACAAGAAAGGACTGGTTCACGTTCTGGTTCTCTCTCGTGGAGTGAACGTCAATGGCAGCGATCTCGTGGCCGGCCTCACGCGCCATCTCCCTCCTCAAGTGACCATCACCGGCGGGCTTTCTGGCGATGGCACGCGCTTCCAGGAGACGATTGTCGTCTGGGAGGGTAGACCGGAGACAGAAAGTATCATCGTGCTTGGCTTCTACAGCAAGCGGCTGCTCGTAAGCTACGGGTCGCTGGGAGGCTGGGAGACCTTCGGTCCCAAGCGCCTGATCACCCGTTCAGCAGGCAATGTGCTTTACGAGTTGGACGGCAAACTGGCCTTGCCAATGTATAAAGCTTATCTCGGCGAGCACGCTCTGGGCCTACCTGCGACAGGGCTACTCTTCCCATTATCGCTGCTCACCCCCGATAGCGCCGAACCCGTGGTGCGCACGATTTTATCCGTCAACGAAGCTCAACAGAGCATTACTTTTGCGGGAGACGTGCCCGAGGGAATGTATGCACGCTTCATGCGCGCCAATTTCGACCGTCTGGTGGATGGGGCTGTGGGAGCGGCGATGACGAGCTATGAACCGATTCGCTCCTCTCCTGACCTTGCGCTGCTGATCAGTTGTGTGGGGCGGAAGCTGGTACTCAAGCAGCGCATCGATGAGGAAGTGAAAGGGGTACGTGCCGTTCTAGGAGATCGGGCTGTGCTGACGGGATTCTATTCGTATGGAGAGATCTCCCCCTTTACGCCGGGAGCGGCCTGCAAACTGCACAATCAGACGATGACAATCACGACCTTCTCAGAGCGGTAAACGTCGCCCAGGCCGGGCAGAACACGGCCCGCTATCATGAGAAGGTCAGATATTTTTTCCGCTCGCATCACCGTGGCTATCACCGCAGCACATTACGATACGATTTAGCTTGCAAGAGTTGTTCTTCGGTATAGATGGCACCTCGCAGATTGGCCTCGTCGAGAACGGCTCCATTGAGATCGGCCTCGCTCAGATCGGCCTGGCTGAGATTCGCTCTGTAGAGGAAAGCGCCATTCAAGTGCGCTCCGCTCAGATTGGCCTCGCTCAGATTGGCCCCATTCAGGTTGGCAAACATCAGGTCAGCTCGATAGAGATCGACATTGTTCAGGTTGGCTCCATTCAAATTAGCACCGTTCAGATTGGCGCGAATAAGTTCGCCCCTGACGAGAAATGTGAGGCTGAGGTTGGCCTTGCGTAGATCAGTCTGGCTGAGGTTAGCCCGGTAAAGGATGGTGCCATTGAGGTTGGCCTCGCTCAGATCGGACCCGCTCAAGTCTATTCTAGAAAGGCTCGCCTGGCTGAGATCCGTCCTGCTCAGGTCCACACTGATAAGGGTTGCCTTGATAAGACTCACGCCGCTGAGGTCTGGCAAAATATCTGGATACGCCTTTCTCCACTGATTCCAGACCGCCCCCCCTTGTTTGAGAATTGCATATTGCTGCTGATTTGCCATAGCGCCTGTTCTCCTCCCAGCTAGTTTACTGCACCACTCACTACGAAACTGCCATAATGTTAGCTCTGCCATCAACACACGACCGATTGTAGAGATAATCGCCTCATCTGTCAATGCTCTTTACGCCACCTGGACCCGCCAAAAAAGCTTTCACATTATTTTAATGCTAGATAACCGCCGGCGCTCCACTCCCTAAATGCTCCGCCAATTTTTCTACTACCCTATATCTCGATATGAATAAAAAATGAGAGCGTTATATACCACTATATACCTCTCTATATATAACTAAATTCTACCTGAACGTCAATAAGCCAACGCACCCACCTGAACCTGTTCATCCTCTACACCTCAAAAAGTGACCACGGAATCGAAATTGAGGGATGTTAAATTAAGAGCTTTCAAGGTATACTACCCATGAATGCTGTGGAGGATCGTAAGTCAGTATTATTACCATAAACCTGCATCAGCAGAGACATTCGCTCAGACCATCAATCATCTTAAAGATAGGTGTAAGCGTAAAAGCAGCAATATTTGATGCAGCCATGTATTTACCGAGAGGGAGAAAGTGATGCAGTTCGAGGAGGATATCCCCCCTTCGTGCCAGCTCCGGGTCTGTTTACATGGCCCGTTAGATGTGTGGCAGCGAGACGCGGCTGGCACCTGGAAACTCGTAGCCAAAGACGCCTGGGGCAAGGGACGCGCCGCCCGCAGCGTCTTCAAGCGGTTGCTGACCGCCCCGGGGCGACGACTTGCGCGCGGGACCATGCAAGATGATCTCTGGCCCGACAGCGACAATTTTGAACTTGCCGATAAAACCGTGTACAATGCCGTTAACCAGATTCGCCGCGTGATCGGCAAAATTGCGCTCAGAACGATTGAAGCCGCCTACGAACTGGCGGATCAATCGCTGATCTGGACGGATCGCGACGCCTGTGAAGCCCTGCTCAAAGAGGCAGAGAATCAGGGGCGTAGCTCGCTCCAGGCTCTTCCCCTGTTAGAACGAGCGCTGGAGTATCTGCAACGAGGCGAGTTGTTGGAAGGGGAAAGCGGAACGTGGGTCTATAGCTTACGCAAGCACAGCGAAGACCGGCTGCGACAATGCCGCCTGTGGCTAGCGCAAGCCTACGAGGAGCAGGGCAAGCTCTGGCAGGCGGGCGAGCAGTACCGCGCAATGGTCCTGAAAGAACCGCCGGACGAAGAAGCCTTGCAGCACTGGCTAGAAATGCTTGTGCGGCATGGCAAACGGCAGGAGGCCCTGAAGTGCTATCAGGATACGAAAGAGGCGTGGGAAGTGCGCGGGTTTACGCTTTCCAACGTACTAGAGCAACAGGTTGCTGCCCTTAGCAAACAACCAAATTTGTTCTCGATTTCGCCCATTCAGCCAACTGATAGTATACTGCTCTTAAAAAAACAAGATTTAGAAGAGCAGAACATGAACTACTCACGTCGTCAAATGCTGCAAAATGCTTTGGCTGCTGCTTGCACAATGCTTACGCTTTCACCTTACAAGTTTCTTCAGCCGGAGAAAAGAGAGCGATTGCTTGCATCAATACATAGTCCCTCATATCTTGATGAGGCTGTTCTAGACGACTTTTCGGAAATCACGAAAAGATACTGGAGACTTTCGGCAAACGCTTCTCTTCAGCTTCTATATGGACTTTTCGGACTTTTTCAAGACATCACTCAGTTCCTGGGTGCCTCACAAACGCCTGCTGTTTCTGAAAAACTTTATTTGCTTTCTAGCGAAGTTGCACAACTTCTTGGAAAAACCCTGTTTGATCTTCGTGACTATCCTCTCGCTTTATCTTACTACGGCTTCGCACTTAAAGCGGCCCTCGAAGGCCACAATTACGACCTCTGGGCAGTCTCTTTAGGAAGAATGGGCCTATTGTTGTTATCCAATAACCAGCCTCAACAAGCTCTTACGCTTCTTGAGGAAGCACGATGTTTTCCCATACAAAGCCCAAAAATATATTCGTGGCACGCAGCTATAGAAGCTGAGGCACATTCTTACTTAGGCGATACTTCCTCCTGCCGGAAAGCTCTTGCGCGCGCAAAAGATACTTCAGAAGCAACTTTTTTAGAAACAGATGTCTATGCTACAGGCTTTACCAAAGCCAGATTAGCCAGCTACGAAGGTTCCTGTTATCTCCGTCTTAACCAACCAGAAGATGCATTACAAGTGCTTGAACATGCACTTAAACTTATCGATCCTGCGGCTATCCGACGCTTGTCTCGGTTGCTTACGTATCTGGGAAAGACTCATATTCTTCTTGGACATGAGCAACGAGCCTATGAGTATGCTTATCAGGCATTGGAATTAACGTGCCAAACACAGTCCCTTGATATTTTAAGTCATGTGCGAAAATTAAGAGACACCTTTTCCACAAAGGGAAATGCTTCCTATACAAAAGAGCTAGACCAACGAATTGAAGAGGCTCACATAGTGATTGCAAGATCAGGGAGATTCTATGGATGATCCTTCAAGCAAGCAGGTGCTCTATCTCATCATCTGTGCTGCTCCGCCAGCCCAACGGATGCATGAGTTTGTGCCGGTATTACAATCCGCAGGGTGGGACGTGTGCGTGATTGCGACCCCACAAGCTACTCGTTGGATCAACACGGCGGATTTGGCAGTTTTGACCGGGCATGTAGTGCGAACTGACTATAAACTCCCTGGTGAAGCGGACCCTTTGCCAAAAGCCAATGCCATTCTGATAATGCCCGCGACATTTAACACGATCAATAAATGGGCGCAAGGGATTGGAGATACCCTTGCTTCAAGCTTGCTCTGTGAATGTTTGGGACGTGGAACGCCTCCTATCGTGCTAGTGCCTTGCCTTAAAATGGATCTCGTTCGGCATCCGACTTTTTCCAAAAGTATCGCTTTATTGCGCGAATATGGAGTATCTATCCTCCACAACCCGGAGCGTTACCCATCACCATTAATGGTTCCACAGGAAGAGATTCTTGCTGCGCTTCATTCAATAGCTCACAAGAATGGCTCCTAGACAAAATAGACTAGGGAGCTAAGGGGGTTGGAAAAATTACAGGGTAGTAGTGCTTTTATCATACAGAATTAGAGAAAAACCTGAAAAAGGTCTGATGATTCTCCTGCCTCTTCTCAACTACACTTTCTAACAAGTCACAAAAATGCGTAGAACGCTAGAAAACGCTCTAGCGCTATCACTGATAGTTCGTTTCAATACCGGACATCAACGCCGTGGAGGGTCGCAGTGGAGTATTATTGCCATAAACCAGGATCTCAAGGAGAATTCGTTCAGGCGATCAATTATCTGAACAAAATTGGCGCAAGTGTAGAACCCGTCACATTTGATGATATTCCTTATTTGAAGATCACCTGTCCAGAAGGCACGCAAGAGGAATTTGTTGGAAACAATACGCTGCCGGATTACGCCGTCAAGCTTCCCAGAGACGGCAAGTTTTACGTCAGAAAGCTGTTTCACAGGAAAAAACTTCCTAATGACGCCTATCAGTGCGTGCTCTTTCTAGCAGGAGAAGATCATGCCAATCCCTAAAGTCGTCCTCTCGACCATCGCACTGGAACAGGACGAAGCTCGCCACCTGATCCGGCTTCTCCTCTCGCATCGACACAGCCAGCAGCTCACACCTTATATTGTAGAGGTGGTGGAGAAAGTTTCCCAGTCCACGACCATTGAGATTGGCGATATGTGCCTGGCAGCCCTCAACACCACCATTAATTCGATTATTGCCGATGAGTCAATTCGCAGCGATGATGTGATCAGGCTGACAGGCATTCTCTACAAAGTGCAGCAACAGGTTCATCAGCGCATGGCCGAAATCCTCGCGGCGACGCCATTGCGTTCATCCTTCTGATAATGAATGGCACCCCGGGTTCATGTAGGGTGCCATTCATCATACGTCTCCATCTATCACGAGTTAGGGAGCGCATCGGCAAGGGTCTGGTAGAACATCGGCAGGTTGGGGGTGCCCAGGCCAGAGGAGAAATCCCAGCCGGGGGTCGCCGGATAGTACAGGTTGTTTCCCCGCGTTATATCATAATACGAGCCGCCATTTTGATTATCAACGGTATAGAATACCTGTGGCGAAAATCCAAAGCTGTGCTTTTGCTTGATTAAGCCTTCGTTGACCAGCGCCATGCCTGCCGCCCAGATCGGCGCTGCCGCACTGGTACCTCCCACAGAGCCCCACTGCCCATTGAAAAAAACGGCCAGCGCGAAGGCTGCGGCTGCCACGTCGGGCACCTGGCGCGCTCCGTGCGAGAATTGATTATTTACTCCTGGAGCGGCCTGCCAGCCAGGATGCTGGAACATGGCGCTATTCCCTCCGCCACTGCCCCAGCGGTTCTTACAGCTAAAGCGATTAGAGCCATCCGCCCACACAACCTCATTGACGCGTGCATGATTGCCATCGACGATCACCATCGTCCCGCCAACCGAGACGGCCCAGGGGTCGCTGGCCGGGAAGCTTACCGAGAGATCGCCGAAGCTGCGGCTGGCGAATGCGCCACAATCTCCGCTCGCGATAAAGACGGTCATATGCTCTACCCGCGTCAGTTGCTGAATGCTGCTATCAATCGCCCTGACATCATCCGCCGTCATATCAGCCTCAGCGGCGCCGAGGCTGATACTGACGACGCTGCCAGCATTGGCGTTATTAACGTTGTCATCAAGGACGCGCTGTAGCATGTCGTTGACGTGCGTCCAGGGGTCGTCATTGGCATCGCCATCCGTCTGGTATAGCATAATGTTCACCGAGCGCGCCAGGCCCGCGACCATCTGGATATCCAGCGTCGATTCGCCCAGCGCCTGTCGTGGCGAACCATCAACATTCACTACAGAGAGCTTGCCCTTGAAATTGATACAGTCAAAGTAGTTCTGGATATCACTCTGGTAAGAGCCATCGATTTCAAGCAGGTTGACCGTCATATTCTCGCCATTCAGGCCGCGATTCCATAACTGGTCATAGCCGTACGCTCCAGCAACGTCGCGCGGCAGCAAGGTCTGATCGATGGGCGAACAGTCCTGCACAGGACGCTGATCCGCAGCTAGCATACTTGCAGGCAACGCCAGAGCATGGACCGGAGGTGCGCTATAATTGTCGAGCCCATTAATGGCATCAATGGAATTCGCAAGGAACGTCGGCACCTTAGGCGGAGTGGCGGGGGCGAAGAACGTACGCCCATTATAATTGTGCTGCACAAATTTTGTTTGCAATACTTTGGCAAATGTGCTCGCCTTGCCATCAATCGCCAGGTGCGTGCGCAATTTGCTTAGATTGAGTGAAATTCCTTGTGGAGAAAAGAAATCCTTGATTTTCTGATAGGTTGCATCATCGATACCAAGCTTATTGGCAAATCCTTGCAGGTCCGAACGCTGTCCAGGTTGAACTTTCTGTTGTTGGGCCTGCTTTAAGAGATTGGGATCGATCTTAAATGTGACCCGCACATGCAATACTGTATTATCCGGCAGAGGACCGGTCACGGGCGAATTGAGTGCCTGCGCAGGTATCCCCAGATCAAGCGAGGTAAATTGCAACGGCGCTGGAGTTCCGCAGCTCGCCAGGGGCACAAGCATCAGCAACGAACCAAGCATACAGGCAAATGCCCGATTTAGCATAGAACAACGTATTTTACTGCATAATGACATACAGAAAACCTCCAAAACAATAGCAGCGATGACAGATTGTGGGCATGTTTAATAGAATAGCGGAACAATAACCAGGAACACCCGGTTTGACGTAACATGCCCACGCGTGTATTACGGTTTATCGAGACAAAACAGTTCAATCATCGCCATCATTGTCAGGAGCCACAAGGTAACCGCAAGGGATTGCCCCTAAGGAGAGCGGAATCGAAGTAATGGCTATTTATTGGAAAACGGTCCCGCAGGATGAACAGAAACGTGCGCCCGCGATTGCTGGCCGTAGCGCACCGCATTGCGCACAGACCTGCGTGAGAGACGAGCCACAGTAGACGCAGTAAAGCCACTCCGGCTGCACTTCGCGTTTGCAGGTCGAGCAAAACTCGCCTGGCCCCATCTGCTCGGCAGCCGGCATGCTCTCTAAAACGATACGCTGGGCAAAACGACCCGGCCTTAGTAACGAGTCATCCACATCTCCGAATCGGCCCGCGCTCGCCATCACAACCATCCGATAGTGCTTATCCAGCGCGTCCATTTCGCTGAGGAGCCGGTACAATAATTGCTCGCGCCCTTCATTCTTCTCCAACCTGGAAAGCGCGTCAATATCTTCAATGAAGAGCACGCCTGGGGAAACAGCTTTCGCCTGTTGAAAAAGGTACTGGATATAACGCTGCCCCTTTTCGGCTATGCTGCCACGCCGGAAAAACGAACATTCGCGGGCGGGCAACTCCAGATCTTCCAGGAGCAACTCACCACGATGGAGATCGATCAGCAGTTCGACCAGAGTCGCCATTGAGAGCATCACCAGAGGCACAACGGCCTCGCCCGCCACAGCCTGGACCAGCAAGCGTCGCTCGTTGCCGGTTGAGCCGGTCAGCAAGACTCCATGAGGAAACCTGCCGCCTGTTTGCTGAAAAGCCGGGGATGCTTTCAAATACTCGATGATATCCTGCGCTTCGCGCTTCGCCTTATCCAGCCCCATCACGTCAATAAACGTTACCGCAGGACGTTCAAATTTGCGTAAGATGCGCCGCCCCGTGCCTCTGCCATAGCTAACGATGCTCTGGTCGCGCACTCTGGTACTGATAAGCTGATCAATATAATCGGTATAGGCCATACCGGTTTCTTGCATCAGTGGACTTTCCAACGTTGCTAATGATGGCAGCAAGAAGGCCAGCAAGGGCTGCGTACGGGGATGGCGTAATACTCCCAGTAGCAGGTGGTCGGGCAGGACAGCGGTCGCATGCATGTAGGCAATAAAAGCGAGCGCCCAGTTGACGCTTTCCTGCGCCTCTTTAGATAAGGGAAGCTCGTCACCCTCCTGAGCGGCGGCTTCACCATTGCGAGCCAGATCAGCCACTCTGTCCCTGATCGTTTTTACATCCATGCCCAGACTATCCAATAACTGCGCTACCCGCTCATCATGCTGCAAGACAATGGCGATGAGCAGATGTTCTGGATCTATAGCACGAGCACCCATCGAGAGGGCCAGCCGCTGGGCCGCGCGGAAAGCTTCCTGCGCCGAGGGCGTAAAACGCTCGTATTCGCGTACGGTGGTGATAATATTAGACATAGCGCCTTCCTCGTCCCTCGCAAAACATATCTATCAAACGGCAAAGCTTCGATACAACTCTCACGCATAGCCCAGGCGTATGGTTACAGCACCAGATCATCCACTTATTTGATATGTTAAAACAATTTTCTGTAATATAACTGCTAAATTAAATAGGCGCATCTAACACAAGTGTGCTTCTGGCCCTTACAAAGCGGCCAGAAGCACACTTAGCACGTTAATGAGCTTCAGTTCTAATTAGCAGTCTGCATTAGAGCGTTCCCCATTCGAGAAGATCTCCGGTATGTGCATCAAAAATCTCATACCCTCTGGAGACCGTCGATGAAACGGACACAGGGGCGAGAATATTTGTGGTAGCGAATGGTCCTTCTAAAATCACTTTGTACACCATGCCAGTTGACGAATATGACTGTAGTTCAGCCCCTTGATCAATAGCCTGTTGACGCGTCATCAGCGTGACACTTATAACTTTGATTGTGTGTCCAGTCATCACAGCACCAGCCGGAAAAGGACGAGTTCCAGAATTCCAACTACAAGAACAAAGGCTATTACAAACGTCAAAGGTGAAAACCGCAGATAACGCATGGCTGGTTTTCCTTTCTTGATCTCAAGTGGATGCCCTGCTATAGAGATGTCTCACAGAACATTTTTGTGACGTAGAGTCCAGACAATAAATTGGACGCGCTCAAGCTGGTCGGTACGAAGGCCCTGCTGGCCTTTTCTCTCCTTTGAACGTGTTTCTCTCAGAGGGAGCAGGGCTTTTCAGTTTTCGTCATGCTCGTAGGGCTTCACCCCGCAGCAGGAGTCAGAGGAGAGGACAACTGAAAAGCCCTGTCAGAGGGAGAAACTATAGTAGGCGAAAACCGCTAAACGTGGTATAATGTGGGAGATAAATTGGAAAAAATATTCTACAACCAATCCAATCGTAGGGGCTGTGCCTTGCGCCTGCCCTGTCAACCCTTTTAGCGGTTAGAGGGCAGGCGCAAGGCACAGCCCCTACGGTTCGGAAATAACAGGAAAGTTGCACCATGCCAGAATTCAAAGTTGAAGCCCCCTTTGAGCCGACCGGCGATCAGCCGGAAGCCATCGCCCAGCTTGCCCAGGGCATCCGCGATAATTATAAAAAACAGACACTGCTCGGCGTCACCGGCAGCGGCAAGACGTATACCGTCGCGAAAATCGTCGAACAGGTGCAGAAGCCAACCCTGGTGCTCGCCCCCAATAAAACTTTGGCAGCACAGCTTTACAGCGAGTTCAAAGAGTTTTTCCCCAATAATGCAGTAGAGTATTTTGTCTCCTATTACGACTACTACCAGCCAGAAGCATATATTGCGCGCACGGATACCTACGTTGAGAAAGAGAGCATGCTCAACGAAGAGATTGAGAAGCTGCGGCTCTCGACGACGCGTAGCCTCTTCGAACGTAGAGATGTCCTGATCGTGGCCTCCGTCTCCTGCATTTATGGTCTGGGCAGCCCGGAAGAGTATGGTGAGGTGGTGCTCACACTCAAAATGGGTGAGGAACGACGCCGCGATAAGATTCTGCGCCACCTGACCGAGATCCAGTACGAGCGTAACGATGCCAACTTTATTCGCGGTCGCTTCCGTGTGCGCGGCGATGTGCTGGAAATCTTCCCGGCCTACGAGGATGTAGCGGTGCGTGTCGAATTCTTTGGCGACGAGATCGAGCGCATGACCGATATCGATCCCTTGACGGGCGAGGTGCTGGGCAAGCGACAACGGCTCGACATCTATCCCGCCAAACACTGGGTCACGACGCAAGATCGCCTCAATCGAGCGATCCAGTTGATCGAGAATGAGCTGGAAGAACGCCTGGCCGAGCTGGAGGCCGAAGGAAATCTGCTGGAGGCCGCTCGTTTGAAACAGCGCACCAACTTCGATATCGAGATGTTGCGCGAAACGGGCTTCTGCTCAGGCGTTGAGAACTATTCGCGTCACCTCGCAGGACGAGCCGCGGGTGAACAACCCTGGACCCTGCTCGACTATATGCCCGATGATTATCTGCTGGTGGTGGACGAATCGCACGTTGCCCTGCCCCAGGTGCGTGGCATGTTCGCGGGCGACCGTTCGCGCAAACAGGTGCTGGTCGATTATGGCTTCCGTCTCCCCTCGGCGATGGATAACCGTCCATTGACCTTCACCGAGTTCGAGCGTCAGATCAACCAGGCCCTCTTCGTCTCCGCCACGCCCGGCCCCTACGAGTACGAGCACAGCCAGGCCATCGTCGAACAGCTTATCCGCCCAACCGGACTGATCGATCCCGAGATCAGCGTGCGCCCAACGCGCGGGCAGATCGATGATCTCCTGGCCGAGATCCGCAATCGAGTCGAGAAGGGACAGCGCGTCCTGGTCACGACCCTGACCAAGAAGATGGCCGAAGACCTGGCCGACTACATGTCGGAGATGGGCATCAAGGTCCATTACCTGCACAGCGAGATGGATGTGCTGGAGCGCGTCGACATCCTGCGCGACCTGCGCCTGGGCGTCTACGACGTGGTGGTGGGCATCAACCTGCTGCGCGAGGGGCTC